>NZ_JACHGY010000001.1:0-1200000 GCF_014207595.1 Algisphaera agarilytica | reverse complement strand
TTGGTTTCGAGCTGCTTGATCGCAGAACGCATGTCGCCGAGGTCCTTGACGTCTTCGACTTCGCCGACGGCGCGGCCGACGACATCGAGGAAGGTGTCGCCGTCCTCGACTTTTTCGATCATCGAGTCGAGGAACTTCTGAGCGGCGGAAGAGAGTTTCATAGGTGGATTCCTGTTTGGGTGGTGGGGGAAAGCAACGCCCGATCGGGGCGAAGGGTTACTGTTGCGCCAGGTGCTCTAGCACCGGGTGCGACGTGGGTGGCACACCGCCGTCGTCGGCTTCCTGGTGTCCGGAGCTGCGCATCTGTCGGATGGTGTGCCTCACCAGCTCGTGCGCTTTGCTTCCGGGCTCGAAGTCGAAGTCGGCCTGGAGTTCTTCAATGCTTTGGGTCAGCTGATCGAAACGCTGGTTCCAATCGGCCATGAATTGGGCGAGTTCTTCGGGCGCTCCCCACGCGACGGTGACGTCCCGTTGAGCTTTGATCGAGGCTTGAACGACGGCCTCGGGGTTGGCGGGAACGGTGACGAACGACACCTCGACCAGCTCGACGTCGGTGTAGACGCGGACCTTGGTCTTCTGCCCCTCGACGTCCATCTCGCGCAGCTCCGAGGCGTGGGTCAGCCAGCCCACGCTGAACGCGACGGACTTGCTCTGCGAGATGATCATCCAGCAGGTGTCGGCCAGCTCGTAACCCGAGAAGATCGTGGCTTTGCCGACCAGCGCCTTGCCGACACCTTCGACGGTCTTCACCGACATCTCGGTCCACTCGCCGATCTTGCCCGGGGTGCCGTCTTCGGCGTGGTAGACGTGCCCGGCTAGCAGCGGAGCGTTCTTGTTGAAACGATCGGGCAGGCGTTTGGCGAACGCCTCGGGCAGCACACTCTCGCGGTAGCTGTCCAGGGCGGCCGTGCTCACGATGGCTTCGACCGTGCGGGTCTCAGGGTCAACGCTCAAGATGCGGTGCTCGGTGTATCCGAACGCCTTCGACTTCACTTCGGGAGCGTCGGCCAGCTTTCCGTTGGACAGGATGTGGGTGCGGTTCTTCATGGGGTGTTCGTTTCCATTGGGGTTCGAGCGGTGGCTATGAAACGAAGCACCGCCAGATCACGGACGCGATCGCCGGGGTAGCGGCTGATCGTGGTGCAGCCGCAGTTGATGTCCTGCTCGGCGATGCCGGTGGCACGCGGGTGGGGGCAGGTGATGGAGGTTCCTGCGATCGTGAAGTCCTGGTCAATGGGCACGGGGTCGGCAAGGGTCGCGCGTTCGGTGGCGGCGTGGGCCGATCGCCCGGTTTCCTTGCGGCTCCACAGCCAGCTCTTCGCCGGAACGCCCGCCTGCTCACGACCGAGCTGCCGTCCTTCCTCGACGGCCGAGGACGACTCCTGGAACGCAACGAGCTTGGCGCGGCCCGACTCGATGTTGAACTGCTTGCGTCCGATCTCGACCAGCTCGGCGGTGGTCTTGCCATCGGCCAGGGCTTGGGCGTAGACCGCGCGGAGACGATCACGCTGGGCGGTGGTGAGCCCGGCGATGTCGAACTCTCGGCGGCGCAGCGCTTCGGTAACACCCGGATCATCCAGGGAGAACGGATCGGGCTCATCACGATCTTCGGCCGAGGCGGCCTCAGCCATCGACTGGTTGCCCCCGATAGCCAACCCCTGTCGCATGAACTTGGCGACGATCGCCCAGCGGCCGTCGGTCGCCTTGCGGAGATCGAAGAGAAGATCGCCGAGGAGATCTCGCTGCTGTCGGCTGAGCTGGACCTTGACCTGACGTTCGCGGCCGTCGAAGTCGTCGTACCACACGACGACGTTCTTCAGATCCGCGGACCGATCGACCTCGGGGCGGCCGGGATCAAGCCGCCGGATGTTGCCCAAGCTCTCGGCCCGGAGCTGCATGAGGTGACGCTTATAGGGGTTCAGGAGCTGCTTCTCGATTCCCGTCACTTGGGCACGAAGGTTCCGCCACATCGCGGTCAGCTGAGACTCGGAAAGCTCGCGCTGCACCGGCTGTGCCGAGGCCTCTTCGGGCTCGGTCAGCGGGTCGCCCAGCTCATCGCCTGGGGAGATCGAGCCATCGGGATCATCGAAGCCGGGCTCGGCCGCACCGGTCTCATCCGCAGCGACCAATCCCATCGCGATCCGCGGGATGTCGCCGTGCGGAAGCTTCTCGAACGGCGCGTCGGTGGCGTCGATGATGGCGTTGAGCGGTACGCCCATGTCGAACCAGGTCTTGGCCCCCGTTGCCTGATGCTGCCACAGCTCAACGGTGACGGCCTCGCCGGTGTCATCGAACCACGAGACGGCAAGCAGGTCCTGAGCCACCGCGGCATCACGCACGCGGAGGTAGCAGTCGCTGCCGCGTTGTCGGTCCAGCATCTTGCGACGCGACCAGTCGCCACGCTTCAAGCCATCGCGGAGAGTCATGCTCCGATCGTTCTGGAGGCGCGACAACACCGCGCAGTTGAACTCTTCGGCGAGCATCCGCATCAGCGGACGGATCACGCCCTGGTGGGCGGTGACCCCGGCGCTTTGGGCCTGGTCGTCATTGAGGCCGCTGCCCGATTGGCCGTAGAACAGAATGGCCTTCAAACCGAACGCCGCACAGATCTCTTCGCGGCTGAACGCCCGGCCTTCCATGAACTCCATGTCGGTGAAGTTGGCGGCCATCTGCTGCCAGCTCAGGCCGCCCTGTAGGAGCATGATGCGGCGACGGTTGCGGCTGCCCGCGTACTCGGCGTCGATCTGCTTCAGCAGAGACCGCTCTTGATCGGGGGACAGGTTCTGCTCGGTGCTGACCGCTCCGCTCGGCTGGACATCGTTGTCCAGGCTGGCTTCGTTGGCGAGGTCCGCCTTGTAGTACTGAGCGATCGCCATGGCCACCGCTTCGCGTGCGCCCATCCCCTTCCAGGCCTTGTCCGGGGCGTGGTAGTCGGGATCGACAAAGGTGTGAACCTCGTCGAGAGGCAGGCGGACGCGCTCGCCGTTACCCAGGGGCGAGTACCACCACCCGACAAGCTCGCCCTCTTCTTCGATGGCTTCCATCTGGAGGGGGTTGATCGTGATGCTTTCGAGTTCGTTGACGGTCTGGCCGGTGGTCCAGAAATGAACCCGGCCGTAGATCAACCAGAACGCAGCGCTGTCCCGCATGAACTGGCCCATGCTCTGCTTGGGGTTCGGCCGCACGGCCAGCTGTGCGAGTGGGCCGGTCTCGATGATCTCGCTGTCGGGCGTCGAGATGCGGAACGGGATCGAGCCCACAATCCGCGAGATGTATTGAACGCATACGCGAACCGGGGCGACCTGGTTGTAGACCTCGGTTGGTCGGTCCTTGCCACCGGCCGCGACCTGGCTGAGCCAACGGCTGAACGGGACCGGGCCACGGACTAGGAGCTGGGCGGCGGCGACCAGGCGGTTCAGGTATCTCATGCGGCCACCTCCGCGCTAAAGCCGATCTGCGGGGTCGGTAGGTGTTGGTTGTGACCGGCGCGGATCGCCAAGGCTCCGGCGTAGGCGATGTCGCAGTGCGACTCGTCAAGCAGCGGGTTCTGCGATTCGACAAGCTTGAGAGTGCTCTTGCCGTCGACTCCGGTTGATCCTTCCTTCGTCGAGTCACGCTGTACCGCGTAGACGTCGGTGGCGATGAACTTGAACTCATCCATGCCGGGCAGGGTCTGGCTGTTGTCGCGGAACGCGGTGGCGAGGCCGCTGCCCAGATCGCTCTTGCGCTTGCCGCCGAAGTTCACGCCTTCCCATCGATCGGGGTAGGCGGCTTCGAGGGTTTCGTTGGAGTCCATGCCCAGGCCGGTCGAGTCGCCACACCCCACCGACGCGTGGTTTGCGTCCATGCCCGCCTTCACGATCTTGCGTTGCATCGCGAAGGTGGTGTTGCTCATAACCACAAGGCTGCGTAGCTGCCGCATGTCGCCGTGAGCCTGGTTGGTCCATAGCACCGAAAGGTCACCGCGACGGGCCACGTCCCAGCCGTGCTCGCCGCGTTGCTTGGAACCGCGGAGGAAGCCGAAGAATGAATCGTCCCAGCCCTCGTTGTTGTCCACGCGCAGGAAGTTAAAAGGCCGGTCCTTGCCCAGGGCGGCGGCCTGCTCGATCAATGCCCACTTGATCAAGGCATCGAGCGCCCCCATGAACTCACACTCATACTCACGCTTCCAGCCGATGTCGTCGCCGTACAGCGCCTTGAACGTCTCGACATCGGTGGGCTTGCCGTTCTGGTCACGGAGGACATAACCGTCGGCGATCGACTCGTAGATGTCGCAGCGGTGCACGCTGTATAGCTTGGGCTGGCTGACCAGCTCGTAGAACTTGGTCTCCTTGCCGCGTGGCGTGCTGATCGCGATGACACGGAAGCCACGCGTGGCCAAGGGGAACACCACACGCCAGTGGTCATACCCACCCTTGGGGAACAGTCCGAACTCGGTGAAGATCACGTTGCCGGTCAAACCCGCCAGGGCGTCGGGGTCACGGCCGGGCAGCGACACCACGCGGCCGCCGTTGGGTAGGAGCAGCTCACGCGACTTGAACGTGAACATGTGCTCCAGCTCTTTGTCCCACTCTTCGCGTTCCTCGTGATTGACCTCACGCACGTTGCCGATGTAGTCGCGGAAACGGTGAGCCCATTCCTTGCACTTGGCGAAGGTCGCGTCGGCCTGCCGCTGAGTCAGCGAGACGATGAACCAGCTCTCGCCGGTCTCCATCGCACTGAGCACCGCCTTGGCCGCAGTGGTGAAGTCCTTGCCCTTTTGGCGGTGCCAACAGACCGCCTGAACCCGCGAGTCGTCGGCGAAGAAACGCTGCTGTGCGGGGTCGAGGATCACCCCGATCGAGTTGGCGGCAGGTGCAACCATCAGGCGGCCACCCCCGTCAGCTCTTCACGGATCTGCTGGAAGATCGTCGGATCGATCGAGCCGCCGCGTTTGGCTCGGTTTTCCAGATCGTCGATGCGGGCTTGAAGCCCCTTCACACGCTCTTCGATCCGTGCTTTCTTCTGCTCGGTTTCGAGCTTGATGCGATCGACCTCGGCTTGCAGCTTGGTTGCCCGATCATCGGCCTGACGCTCTTGCAGAGCGAGCTTGGCCGCTTCGATGTCGCCGTGGTCCATCGACGAAAGCACGTTGGTGATGCGCTGGATATCACCGATGTCCAAATCCGCGACGTTGGTTGTGGCCAGCTTCTGTGCGATGAGGACGGCACCGCGGTTGCGGGTGACACGCTCGTAGCTGAGCCGATCAAAGTCTCCCGCTGCGGCTCGCTCGGCCATGAGCAACTCGTCGGCGGCCTTGCCCCACTCGACCTTGTAGGCTTCGCGGAATCGCTGGGCGAAGCGATCGAGATTACGCTCGGGCGTATCGATCTCTTCCTCACGCAGCCAGTCGATGATCTTGCTTCGCTTGGCACCCGGCTCAACCAGTCGACGCCCTAGCTCGTTTAGGAGTGGGCGCGGCAGTTTCATCACGCTGGACGTGTAACCGTCCGCCGCCAGGAAGCTGATGGTGCGGGCCGCGAGTTCCTCGGCCGCAGGCATGATCGGGGTGCTGCTATCGCTCACTTGCCACCCCGCTTCACGCGCTTGGCGTCGACGCCCGGAACCACACGAACGTCCAGCACCTTGGCGATGGCATCGGGGACGGTGCGTACACGTTTCGCCCAAGCGATCAACGCGGGCCAGTTCACACCGATCAGTTCTTTTTTCTTGTCTTTACGCAGCGCATCGACCAGATCGTCGGTGTCGCCAATGGCCTTGACCTTGGTTTCGTTGGTGAGCCGCAGCTCCATACCGTGTCGACTGAAGCGCGGGCGGCCCATAGCTCGAAGGTGTTCGACCTCATCGACGACGGCGGGACGCGACGATTGCATCAAGCGTTCGACATCAGCGAGCTTCGCTTTGAGCTCGTGACGTCGGCGGGCCAGGCGGCAGTACTCGGTGAGGCGTTCGCTCACTAGCGCACGATCCTCCCGTCGTCGATATCCGGGTCCGCGGGTTCGGTCCGGCGTACAAACCCCAGCCCCTTGTCGGTGGCTTTGTAGGTCAGGTAATCCAGCCCAAACGGCTGGCTGTGGTCTTCGCGGTTGTCTTCCTCATCGATGTATCCTGCCGCGATCAGATCCCGCAGCAGGCCGAGCATCTGCTCGTCATCCAGGCGAGGCGAGGCGCTGGTCAGAGGCTTGCCAACGATATCACTGAGGAAACGCCCGGTCACCCATCCCCCGTGCTCGTTGATCTTCTGCGCGTCCAAGACCACCAAGATCGCGTGGCGGGCTCGCTTCATGGCTGCTTCGCTCATGCGGCACCCCCGCGTTGCTCAAGAACGGTGACACGGCTGTTGAGTTCGTTGACCTTGTCCCCCAGGACCTGCAGGTCCTCTCGCGTCGCCATGTCACGCTGGATCTCCGTGACGGCCTGGAGAGTCTTCAGCTCAAGCTCGTGGTCTCGGCTGAGGTTTTGGCGGAACGCGTGGTCGCCAGCTTCAAGCCTCTTCTCGATGGCCTTGATCGATCCCTCGATCGCTTCGAACTTCGTGTCGATGAGGTTGGCCGTGAACTGCTTCACTTCGGCTTCTAGGCCGTCGATCTTGCTAGTGCGGTGTCTGACCCACATCAAGCCGATCGCCATCACGATCGAGACCACGAGGTTCACGGCGAACATCGAGATGGTGAGGGCTGTATCCATGGCTAGTGTCGGGTACATAGGGCAGATTCCGGAATGCTCGGGTGGTCACCAAACCAGCGTGTCGGCCGCTAAGCCGACCGCTGGATCAACGCCTCCACGTTCGCGGCGTGGGGCAAGAAAGTGAATTACGCGGCGATGTCTTGGGGCGGCTCGGTGGAGACATCACCAAGGACACCGAGGACCGGCCCTTGGGGTCGCGCCTTGTTCTGTGCCTTCTCGACCAGGTCCTTGGCGTCGGGGGTCATACGGCTACGCAGCTCGTCGGCACCGATATGGAAGTCGACCACACCGTCGGGCGTCTTGGACCGCTCCAGCGAGATCACGATGTTCTCAGCGGCCTTGACCGTTCGTCGCCGCCGTGTCTCTGCGATCCCGGCGATAGCCGTTTTTGTGATGCCAAGCCACGCTCCCCATGGCCCAGGCACAACCGTTCCCACGCTCTTGAGCGTTTCGCCAAACAACACGCCGGGGTCTTCGATGTCTTGGATTTTGGTCAGATAGGCTTGCCCCATCGCGTCGTAATCCGCCTTCTTTTCGCGGGCCTTGGCGATCGCGTCGATGAATGGCTGGATGTCCTGATCGATCGGTGCGCCCTGCATTTGCTTCTCGATCTTGGCGATGGTGCCATCGAGTTCGGTGGAGACCTGCTGGATCTCGGCGAGACCGGCTTTCAGATCTTCCAGCTGCTGCGAATTGCAGCCGGTCAGAGACAGACACGCGGTAAACGCGAGGGCGACAAGAGAGAAGGATTTCCAGGGAGGGCGTCGTTTCATCATCGTTTCAAAGCTCCGGTTACGGGGTGGCTGCGCTCGGCTTGCGGCGCGGTGGCGAGGTGGTGGACGTAAGCGGTTTGCGATAGCTCGTCGCGCTCGCCTTCGGGGCGGGTTGGATCGGCTTCGAGCGAGCTGACATTGACGCGCGGATAGAACACAACGTGAACGATTTGCTCGACGTGACCGAGTAGGGTTTCGCGGCTCTCGTCGTAGATCGGAACCAGCAAAACGTCGCCGTCCTTGAGGATCATGGCGTCGGGCGAGAGTGTTTCGCCGAGGGGAATGAACTGGGCACGCTTGGCCGCGATACGGGTGTCCGGCGTGCTGTCGACCGTGACGATCTCGCCGTCGTGGCGGACGTCTCCCGTCTGCGAATACACACAAGCCGCGCCGGGTGTGACCACGGCGGGCTTGGCGTTGATCGCTTGTTTTGCGGGAGAGTTCTTCACGGTGGCGTCCTTGCCGGTGTGGAGTTTGGGTTGGTGTCAGGCGGCGTTCGCGACGGGGTTCAGCACCGCAGCGCAGACGTGGTCGATGAGTTCACCGAGGGTTCGAATCTCGCCCACGCGCAGGTCATCCAGGGCGACGTCCAAGTCGTCCTCGACCTCCAACGCGACTTCGATCCGTTGGGCGCTGTCCATGCCCAGGTCCTGGGCCAGCCGCATCGCCTCGGCATCCGCGCCGTCTGCCACCACCAGCGAGGTGACCTCGACGATGGCCGAGACAGCCGCCAATGCGACGTGGTCGCGGCTGAGTTCCGGGGGTTGGATGGGTGAGGGGTTCACAACTTGGCCCAAAATTGAGCGCACAGATCGCTGGTCGACACTGCCCGTGGTTGCGATCCGTGGCCCGGGGGACACGGTTGTGAGTTTGAAACGGGTGGGGTTCGGCGGCGGATGGCGGCCGGGTGCAGTCGGGTGAGTTAAGCCCGACAGAGAAAGCACCATAAGCGCTGCCCCGCCGTAGGGTCAAGGAAAAACAGCCACACTACACCTCCGTACTTTGGAGTAAGGCTTGACATGTTGTAAGGTTAATGTAAGGTTCTACCGAACGGACATCACACGCCCACGGAAGGGCCTTTCAAACACCCTTCACTGCTCACCGGGAGAGCTGTCGTATGCACCTGCCTCGCTTCAAAATCGGCCACGACACGATCAAGACCACCCTCGCAAAGGAGCCGCTCGAACACCACGGCCACCACTGCTGGGGCCTCAACCACAGCGACCGCAACCTCATCGAGATCTGCCCCAAGTGCCCACCCGGCCGACGGCTCGATGTCCTTCTGCACGAGCTACGACACGCCTGGAACGATCGCTTCCCTCGGCCACACGACGACGAAGGCGACGCCGACCACTATGCAGCGATGACGGCCTGCATCCTGAAGCAGATCATGGATCAAGGCGGCCCCGGCATGTTGCTGGCGATGGAGATGGACGTGCTCACCGACTTCGACCCGGCGAAGTTCACCGGTACCCTCGTGGAACGCGGGCTTGATCGACGCCACGCGTGCAACGTCTGCCAACAACCCGTCGGTCCCGGCAGTGTGCTTCTGACCAGTCCACGCCCACACCCCACGCTCGGCTCATCGATGGTGGGGCTCGCCTTCTACTGCGATAACTGCAACCACGTCCAGCACTGGGGTGAGCTTGCGAACACCGCGGGGAATCCGACCGGCGTGTGCTGCCTCGAACCCGAATACCTCACCCCGGAAGAGACGCGTGCGTTCTGCGAGCGTAACCCCGACAAGACGGCGTTTCATCCGGCCACATAACACCGCTAAAGAATCCGGGGAAGGATCGTTTACCCTTGAAATATAAGTGTTTTCCGCCGAACTCTACCCACACTCAGAACAACGTCGATGCGACCTGTGTCGTGGAACTGACCCCCGAAAACTTGGTCAAAGCCGTTTGCCAATACGCCGCTTCACGCGATGAGTTCATCCCATATGGCCGCGTTGAGTCCAATGCGGGGAAGAGCGATGGTGTGCTGCTGCTGACTATTCGGTTATGGCCTACTCAAGTGTAGAGAAGCCAACTGTTTTTGCGGCTTCAACCTTCACCTCTTCCGAGTGATACAGCTTGTAGATAATTGCGTGATAGTACTGATGAGAAGGTACCGGGTGGTGCTCCGGCAGAAAGTCTTCGTTTTTTAGAGTTATTCTCGCCCGTGCCCTCAGTGATGCTAGAGATCCAGAAGCAGAACGCAAGCCCCCTCGCTCGCCAGCAATAAAACGAAGAGCAGAAGAGTAATCTGTGTGCCCCCAAGGCAAATCATCGAGAGCCGGAAGTGACTTCGCGGCTTGCATAGCAAACTCTTTTATATGTTCGAATTTATCCTGTTCAGAAGATTGATCAAAGGACGGGGGTTCAGTGAGAGGCAGGTAAACCCCGCCCGTAGAGAAGATCTCTGCCAGACCTTCAGGCAAATCAACAGGAGACGTTTTTGCCAGAACAGATACGGCCCATTCACGCAGTTTTTGATCTTCTGGAGTTATTTGGCCATCAACCCGTTCGGCGTCTTCCGCCAAAATCTTTAGCGAAAGGTCGACATATTTGAGATCAGATTCACGTTTCGAGATCAATTCCTGGAGGTCAACGTCACGCTTTGAGATCAACTCTTGGAGCGCGATCTCTTGCTTTGAAATTACTGCTTGAAGTTCTGACTCACGCTTCGACCCCAGCTCTTGATAAATGTAACCAGCAAATCCGAGAATCAGCGGCACCGCAACGATAGAAAGAGGTAGGGCGAGCTTGTTAAGCACACCGAGAAATGTGCTGTCATCTTCCTCGTTTACAGGCATTTCCACCGTCACGCGGCGCGGTGTATGTTTGAACATGCCTCGGACTCCTCGGAATCAAAAAATCATTATTTCGAAGGGAAATGACGGTCTTCCAAAGCCCGCTTCGCGGCCTTACGCCCCTCGGTATTCTGGTCGATCATCAACCGGAAGCTGCCGGTGCCGGGGGCGTCTTGTTCGGCTTCGCCGGTTGTGTGTACCTCGAATTGCCGCTGCGCTTTATCGAGTTCAGCGTGGCTCTGGGATTGCAGTAACTCTCGGTGTTCGGCCTTGATGGGGTCCACGGCATTGTGGTATTCGGCGAGCGTGATCGTGCCCACGCGGAGCCGCAAGCGGGCTTTCATCAGGTCATCGTAGAGCTGATAGATCTTCGAGCCACACAACCCGCGGATCGTGTCGACCAGACCGTCCAAGGGGTCTTCGCCACGCATTGAAGTCGCCAGGCCGGGCACGTCAAAAGTGCGGGCCAAGCCCTCGGCCTCTCGCACCAAAGGAGTCATCTCGCCGGGAAGAAGCAGATCGTCTTTCTGGGGCTCGGGCGGGTCGCTCTCGATCATGGCCCGGACGTAGGCGTACCAGGGATGGGCGACAGCCCGGTTGATCCGCTCGCGGGTGCGGTCGGCGTCGAACATGAGCCGCCGGGCAGCTTCGTAGAGCAACTCGGGCAGCGAGGCTTCGGCAAGTGGGCCGGTGCCGGAGTAGGTCGTTCCGCCCCGTGACTCCCGTTGGGAAAGGGTTTTCAGGTTGTCGAGGGGCTGAAGGTGTTGGTGGGCAGCGACGGTGGGGTCGATGTCGGCGTCGGGTTGAAAGAGGAGGTGGGCGTAGGGGAGGTCATCAGGATGGACAGAAAGAATAGTTGCCAGGGGTGCGTCGTACTTGTCCCTGGCGTAATACTTTGGAACCGCAAACCAGCGGCTTACTGTCTCTCGCTGCACGCCTAATTGATCTGCTAAATCACCGTGAGCAATCTCAAGGTGACGTAGGCGGGCTTTCGCCCATTGGCCCCAATCTTTTTTTTCGCCTTCAGTCACAGTCTGTTTTTACCACAAGCCTCATTTGATTCAACAGTTACGGATTTGCACTCGAAACTCGGGGTGAGGGTTTTTTGATTTTAAAGATCAAAAACTATTGCAATCGAGCGGCAATGGCCGTAAAACATCGATGCAATGCAAAATTTGATTTTAAAGATCAAAAATAATAATCCCCCCAAGTGGGGTAGCTGGCTGGTTGCACTGCTAAAGAGCCAGGGCATTTCGCAAAGAGAACTTGCCCGACGCCTCGGAACCAAGTCGACAACAGTCAATCGCTGGTGCTCGCTTGATCGCATGGCGGGGGTGCAAAAGAGATATGTGCTACGACTCTGCGAAGAACTGGGCATAGATGAACGCGTCCTTCCATATGCTCACCTCTTCGATTGCTCTCAGTCTCAGAACAGTCTCTCTATACCTTCGACCGACGCAACCTTCGACAGTGCTGTCTTGTTTGCAGCTCCTCGCGGAGAAGGAACCTTTGTCGCCTGGGGCGACCTCGTCCTCCAGATCCAACGAACCTACGGCTTCCGCATCAGCGGCGAACCCATCAGCGCCGCGATCGCTCGGCTGCTGGATCAAGGCGAGCTTCGTGAAGAGCACACCACCCGCGAACACATCCGTCTGGTTGGCCTGACCCCGACCGGCCGCCAACGTCGAGACAACCTCGAATCCACCACACCTATGCGGGACACCGCGTGAGTTTGTTTTCCAGCGCTCGGACGTTCCGGGCGCGAGTTTGAAACGGGCGACACCGCCCCGGCCTCGGCGGGCCGACACCTGCCGAGACCTTTGAGGCCCACCGGCCTTCATCGTGCGACGGGCTCGGAGACTGAAGCTGTCGCGCATTACCCAACCCTTAACGGGGTTGGCCCCGCCCCCCGGAAGGATGGGGGTTGGCCTCCCGGCCGCCCCCGTCTCTTTAAAGGAACTGACCCCATGCCCCGCGCCAAGCAACTCACACGCTTTGAATGGAACACATCCGGCAAGGACCGGGTCGAGGCGTTTCGCGAGATCGGCAGCCCCGACATCACCGTCCACGTCTACGACGTCCAGGGCAAGATCACTGTCGAGCACTCGGCACCTGCCTCTTGCCGCGAAAGCGTCCTCCGCCTGGCCCGATCGGTCCAGCCGCACATCGACGGGTGTCCGGGCAGCAACAGCATGGTCCACGGCGTCTTCTGCTTTCTGGAGTACTTCCTGGACTAAGCGATGACCACCTTTGTTTGTAGTTGGGAGTGTGACGGATTCCACCCCCTGAGATTAACCCCACCCCGTTCAGCATGGATGCGAATCAATGGACCCGCGCAGTACCAACAACGAAAGCCCGCCGCAGCCCATGAGCGCAGAACTCCTCCAGAAGCTCCGTGAACAACACGCGATCGACGCCGCCGAACTCGCCGACCTTTTCAACATCAGCACCGGCGCGGGCTACAACTACTTCGGTCGCAGCAGCCTCAGCTTCGAGCAGTTCCGCACGCTGTTCCGCCGGGCCAAAGCCGACGCCGTCCGCGAAGTCTTCCTGGCCAACCTCTTGCAGGGCCTGCCTTGCTTTGTGCAGTGGGTCGACAGCGCTCGCGACATCAACGGTGACGGCGTGGTGGACACCAACGACGCGCTGAAGGCGGGCATCGATCAGATGGCCCGCTCGGCCGAGACCGTGCGACGCCTGCACAGCGCCGTCGAGGACGGCCGCATCGATCACGGCGAAGCCGAAGAGATCTGCTTCGAGCTGGACCACCTGATCTCCGAAGCGGTCATCACCCGCAACATCGTCAACGAACTGAAGAAGCTCAACCCCCCGCGCCGGAAGTGTGTCCGGCGTCCGGTTGGGCTGCACCCCTAACCCCGATTCCTTCCGGAGCCGCTATGCCTGAGCTGACCTACCACCCGATCGACGAAGTCGAAACCACCGAAGCACCCCAGCGCCGCAACCACCTGCCCGAGGCCACGCCGTTCGGCGTGTACTGCAACGGGCTGGAAGACGGAAACGGCCGGGGCTGCGGGCGCAAGTTCGCGCCGGGCGCGGTCTTCGACGGCGCACCGACTTTCGACCGAAAGGCGAAGTGCTGGGTGGTGGTTCGGCGTTTCTACTGCCCCCACTGCGAGACGGTCACCTCCTGGTTCGAGCAGTGCGACGAGACCGGCGAACTCACCGGCGTCCGCCTGACCGCGCCGCTGCGCTACAGCGACCCCAAGGCCGTCGAGACCTTTCTGAACGCCTACCCCGAAGCCGCGGGGGTGATGTGCTGAGCCAGCTGCGTCCCAACCTGACCATCGTCGTCGCCGGTCTCCGGCCCGACGATCCGGTCGAGTACTTCGAGATCGACTCGGTCGAAGGTGACGCGGTGTACGCCAAGGCGTGGCTGCCCTGGCCGGGCTGCTTCGACGAGTACATCCGCCCGATCCCCCGCGATCAGATCCTGCGCATCGCCAAACCCCACGAACGCCTACCCGTTCTTCAGAAGGAGCCCAAACATGAAAAGGCTGGTTGATTTCCTCCTCGGTCTGTCGCTCGCGGTGTGGGCGCTCAACCTCACCTTCCTGTTGATGTGGCTTGGCGGTCACCGCCTGGGCGTGGGCAACTTCACCCAGGCGTTCGTGCTCACGCTCATCGGCTGCACCCTGATCGTCTACATCGCCACCGACACCCTCATCGAACGCTACCGAAGCCACAAGGTTGAACGCGAGCTCCAAGCCCACCGCCGCACCTTCGACCAAACCCTCCGCCTCGCCGACTAACCCCCCCCCGGACCCCCGGTAGCCACGAACCACGGAAGACCCTAAGCCCCACGATGTCCCTTCTTCAACCCCTCAGCTCGAAGCCCGACCACGCGATGCCGGACTGGCCGTACCTCATCGAGGTGGCCGACGCCGCGCCGCTGCTGGGTATGAACCCCGGCGCGTTGCGACGCAAGTGTGCCAGCGAGCTGATGGGCAAGGCCCTGGCGTTCCAGGCCCCGCCCCCGGGCGGCGGCAACGTGCGGTGGTGGATCGATCGCCGCTACGACCCGGCGCTGGTCGAAGCCCCGGTGGGGGAGCAGATGCCCGACGGTGTCGCCCAGCTCACCGCCAAGCAGCGCCGTGACATGGGCATCCGGTTGATCTGCATCGAGGCGCTCAACCGCGAGCGGTCCACGCGAAGCGTCCCGCAGAAGGATTGGATCGGCCCGCTGTGCGCTCAGCTGAGCCAGCAGCACGGCCTGAAGGTTTCGCCGCGATCGCTGCTGCGGTGGGAGAAGCAGAAGAAGGACAAGGGCATGGGGGCGCTGGTCGACACCCGCGGCGGCGACAACCGCAGCGGCGGCGACCCGGCGTGCTGGGACTACTTCAAGCAGCTCTACCTCGACGAGAACAAACGCCACGCCGCGACCTGCTGGCGCATGGTCCGCGACCACGCCCGCGCCGAGCAGCTCCAGTGGCCCAGCCTCGCGGTGGTGCGGCGGCGGATGTGGGAACACTTCGACCGGGAGACGGCGCTCAAGAACCGCGAGCCCCGGAAGTGGCGCAACTCGGCCTCCCCGTACATCGAGCAGCACCCCGAACGTTTCTCGGCCAACGAGTGCTGGGTGTCCGACCACAGCCAACTCGATATGTGGTGCTGGTTCGGCAACGAGCTGGTCCGGCCGTGGATCACCACCTGGCAGGACTGGCGTACCCGCAAGATCATGGGTTATGCCGTCTCGACCGGGCCCGACGGCAGCACGATCCTGGCGGCGCTGCGGCGAGCGATCATCGACAACCCCGACGCGGGGCTGCCTCGCGTCGCGTGGATCGACAACGGCAAAGACTACGCGGGGTACATCTTCCACGGCCAGACCAAGCAGGAGCGGCAGAAGACCGTCGTCCCCAAGGGCTATATCGATGAGACCAGCTTCCAGGGCATCTACGCGATGCTGGGGATCGAGGTCCACTTCAGCCTGCCCTACAACCCGACCGGCAAGCCACGCCAGGAGAGCTTCTACCGCCCGCTGCACGAACGCTTCTGTAAGAGCTGGGCGAGCTACAGCGGCAACACGCCCGAGAACCGGCCCGAGCGATTGGCGAAGATCCTCAAGACCCCCGGCATGGTTCCGGCCTACGACGAGGTCGTCGAGGCGATGGCGCTGCAGATCGAAGGCTACAACCGCTCGAACGAGCACACCATCGAAGACCTGCGCGACGAAGAACGCCGCCTGTTGTCACCGGCTCAGGCGCTGGCGAACTGGACAACGCACTTCCGGGGCCTGGCCGACCCGTCGGTGCTGGACCTCTTGCTTCAGCGTTGGCACCGCCCGGTCACGGTCGGGCGCGGCGGCGTGTCGATCCGCGTCCGCGGCATGACCATACGCTACGGCATGAACGACCACCGCCTCCGCAAGTTCAAGGCGGGCGGCGAGAAGGTCCTGGTGACCTACGACCCGGCCGACGTCCGCTCGGTCAACGTCTACACGCAGCAGATGAAGCTGGTCGGCACCATCGCCAGCAACCGCCTGGGCGGTGTGCCCGGCCCGGTGGCCGAGAGCAACGTCAAGGAGCTGATGCGTGAGAAGCGCGAGTACGAAAAGGCGATGAAGGTGGTCAACAAGCGTGGCCCGGCGCGGCGGGTCGCCACGCCCGAGCAGACGCTGGCGCTCGAAGCCTACCGCAAGCCCCAGGCCCAGCCCGACCTTTTGAAGGGCATTCAAACGCCCCTCGACACGCCCCCGAAAGACCCGTTCAAGCCCGACTTCAAGCAAGCCGCAGGCGCTGAGGTCGCCGCCCCCGATCCCGCCGATGCTTCCGGGGTGGTTTCCGGGGGCAATGTGGTCTCGCACCTGCAACAGACGCGGGCCAAGTCCGCCGCCAAAGGCACTGCTGGGCGGATCACTTCCGGGGGCCGGGTGGCCATGCCCAACCTCAAACGACCGAAACGAGGGGCCGAGGAATGAACCCGCGCGACCCCTACGCGCGACTGCGTGACCAGGTGAAGGAACGCCTGGTCGAGAACGACCGAATCATCGTGGAGGCACGGATGCTGCCCAAGAACCGCAAACTGACCCGTTACGAAACCGAATCCGTCCGCTCGCGCCTCCGCAAGATGATGGAGGACACCGAGGGCACCGACGACCCCGTGACGCTGACGGCCCTGGCCGATCAGATCGACTACAAGCCCTCGACGCTGAGCCAGTGGCTGGCCGACAAGTACAAGGGCAAGGTCGACAAGGTCACCCACTCGGTGAACCTCTGGCTCGAACGCGAGGCCCGACGCCGGGTCAGCAAGAGCACTCGCGAGTACGTCCCCACCTGGGTCTGCGAGCTGATGATGCAGGCCGCCCGCGCCGCCCACCGCCTCGAACGGATGGCCGCGATCGTCGCCCCCTCGGGCGCGGGCAAGGACATGGTGATCGACTACCTGGCCGAGGAACTCAACGGCTACGTGGTGAACTGCAACTCGAAGATGACCGGCACCGCGCTGGTCCGCACCATCTTCACCAAGGTAGGGATGCCCCAGAAACGGCGGGGCAGCGCCGAGATGATCGACCGGCTCTGCGAGGAGCTGCGGAACAAGAACTGCACGCTGATCCTCAACGAGGCCCAGAACCTTCCGCCGGAAGCGGCGGGCATCGTGCGGGCGATCCACGACGAGACCAAGGTCCCGGTGCTGATGTTCGGCTCGGCCAAGATCTTCGAGTTCATCGACGACCGCGCGTCGGGCGGTGGCCAGTTCCACCGACGCTGCAAGAAGCTCAACATCGTCGACCGCATGGCGCGGGAAGCGCACCCCGACGACCCGAATCGGATTGGCCGCCCGCTCTACTCAGTCGAAGAGATCCGCGAGTTCGTGCGGATGA
The DNA here is from genome assembly GCF_014207595.1 of Algisphaera agarilytica. NCBI lineage: Bacteria > Pseudomonadati > Planctomycetota > Phycisphaerae > Phycisphaerales > Phycisphaeraceae > Algisphaera > Algisphaera agarilytica. The sequence continues at coordinate 1,182,902 of NZ_JACHGY010000001.1, read as the reverse complement.
AGCAGATCAAGCTGGCCGACGACGACGTGCTGGCGATGGTCTGGTCGGTGGCCAACCTCCTGGACTGGGGTGCCTTGGGCTTCGCCAACGCGGTACTCGAAGGCATCGTCGACGCCTGGGGCCGCGACGAGGTCGTGAGCTGCGACCACTTCGTCGCCCAGGTCCTGGACGAAGCCGCCGACGAGGCCGACGACATCCTCGCCCAGGCCGAAGCGATCGAACGCCCGCAGTCCCTCCGCCAGATGACCGCCTGACCATGACCACACCGACCCGCGACATCACGATGATCGAGCAGCGGCTCACCGACGCGTCGGTGCTGCACGAGGGGGTGCGCTACGTCCGCGCGTCGGTGGCGTCGAAGATCATCGGCATCGGGCCGGGCGGTCAGACATGCTGGATTCGTTTGGGCAAGATCACACCGCTGCGCTTCAAAGTGCCGCGCAGCTCCAAGGCCCCCAACGGTGTGCTGACCGCCTGGCCGCTCGACCAGACGTTGAAGGCCGCCAGGGGTTACAAGCCTATGAGCGAGCGGCGTTGGTCGGTCGAGGAAGACCAATACCTCGAAGACCGCCTCGGGAAGGCGACGCATCAAACCATCGGCCGTCACCTCGGTCGGAGTGCCAACGCGGTGCGGAGCCGGGCAAAGCAGCTCGGCATCACCCCGCGTAGTGCCGACGGGCTGTTGACCACCGTCGCGGCGGCCAAGCTCTGTGGCGTGAGCGTCCAGGCGATTCGCTACTGGATCGTTTCCGGGGGACTGCCGGTTCGTCACGAGCCCGCCGGGCAGAAGGCCGCGTTGATCCATCCCGCCAACCTGCTCGACCACGTCCGGCGGATGCCGACCTGGCAGCGCCTGACCGAGCCGCAGCGTCACCGCCTGGAGACGATCGGCGGCACAAGCAACGGCGCATTGAAGGGGGCCGCCTGATGGGATGGACGACCAAACAAGTCCGGATCGCCAACCAGGCCGCGCGGGAAGCGGGCCTGGTCAAAGGCAAAGACACCTCGCGCAAGGACCTTCTGTTGCGGCAGCTCGACGGCCGGGCTTGGGATGACCGGGCCGAGCGGTTTTCGACGCGCTGCAGCGAGCTGACCAACAGCGACTTCGAGTGGTTCATGGCGCGGTGCGAAGAGGCGTCGGACGACGACCGCGTCGGCGGCCAGCCGCCGTTCTACTGGCACCACGCCGAGCGCGAGGGCGACTGGAAGCGCAAACGCTTCTGCGTGCAGGAACGCGCCGACGAACTCGCCAACGCCTACGGCACTGCTTATGTCGACGGTGTCATACGCAAGGCGATCGGCCCCTGGTCGGGCGACCTGGACAACTGCGACACCCGACAGCTCGAACACATCCTCAACGCCCTCAACCGCGACGGGCACAACACCAACACCACTACGGGAAAGGACTCCCCAGCCGATGCCGAGATGGCGCTCCCATTTTGAAGACCTAGTCGCGGGCCGACGACGTCACCTGTTGATCAACGGCTCCTGCCTCGAAGCGTTGCAGGCCATGCCCCCGGAAGTGATCGACTGCTGCGCGGTCGATCCGCCTTACGGCATGGACTACCGCGGCTTTGAGAATCAGCGGTCGGCGATCGCCAACGATAAGCACCCTTACATCTGGTTCCTGGGCGAGACGTTCCGCGTACTCAAACCCTCGGCGGCGCTGGCGTGCTTCCACGTCGAACGCCTGCAGGACCGGTGGAAGATGGCGATCGAGACCGCGGGCTTCCGCTGCCACAACCAGTTCATCTGGGACAAAGGCCACGGCGGCATGGGCGACACCGCCCGCGCGTTGGCTCCGTGTGACGAACGGGCGTGGATCGCCAGCAAGGGGCGGTGGCGCCTACCCAACGGACGGCCCGACAACATCCTGCGCTGCGCCAACATCCCGCCCGGCAAGCGTCACCACTCGACTGAGAAACCCGTCGAAGTGATGGCGTACCTCATCAAGGCGTTGTGCCGTTCCGGGGGCATCGTGATCGACCCGACCATGGGCAGCGGCAGCACCGGCGTGGCGGCGTTGCGTCACGGCTATCGCTTCATCGGGATCGAGCTGGACCCGGGGAACTTCGCCGTCGCCAAGAAACGAATCGACGATGAGCTGCGGGCGAAGGCTCGCCGGCCCAAGCCCAAGCTGGCGAGGATGTCGCACGCCTACCCCGTGCACGCCGGGGTTGTAGTTGATGAAAAAAAACCTTCGCGGCCGGGTGCGAACAGAGCAAACATTCCCTCCGCACCTGACTTGCTTCAGTTGCGGGCAAGTGTCCACGGGCCTGATTCATCTCGATCACCCTTGGGTCAGGCCCGTAGGTCAACAAGCCGCTGGCGAGTTCATTCACGGCTTCCGAGTCACCCACCATCGGCCGATGGCGAGCATGGAAGCGGTGATCGAGAGCGTAGCTGCGATCACTTCGACCATAGGACTGTTCCTTTTGGTTGTGACCGCGAAGGTTTTCTAGATTCTACCCGTCAGCTTGCCGCGGGCATGAGAAAAACCTCCGCGATATCCACGGAGGTGATTCAATGAATTTCAGCAGGTTCTACAAACCGGAAGAAGGCGAACCGATAAGTGTAGGATTTTTACGGACCGTGCACAAGCACTTTGTTTTTTTGAGGGGGCCATACGCCGTCGGGCGAATATCGATGATCCGCTTGTGGGTACGGTTCTGGGGTTTTTTCGTCGGGGGCTTCTTGTTTTCGGTTCTTTTTTTTAAGGGACTTTTTCAAAAGAGGCTTGTTGCTCTGGCTGCCGTTATAGCCCGACACCTGACCACTGGGTGTGGAAAAATTGTCATCTGCATGGCGTTTTTTTATTACCGAATCCACGACCCAGACCGCCAAAGCGGCACCCAGCACTACTTCCAGCAGTGTGTGCAGCAGGTCTTGCGACTCGGTGAGCAGGGTCCAGAGGTCCATAACTCGACCATAGCCCAGCGTGGCGTCGGCCACAAGGGAAATCTCGCCGCTTGATAGGAATTAACCCCCACGGCCGACCGAGAACCCCAGGTTACGCACAGCCCGCGTTACACAAACACTCAGCAACTTCCCCAAGACCGAGAAAACAGAGGCACGGATGCCTTTAAGAATTCAAAACCGCCTACGGCTTGCCGCCGAAGCCCGAGAAGCTGATCGGCGAAATCGGATCGGCCTTCACCAAGCCTGTTGGCACGGGCCGCGTGAGACGCTTAACGACCGCATCGAACGAGGCCTCGCTGAACCCGGTGTTTTTGTGAACGAGCGCCTGATAGGTGCGGATCAGCGACACCCGCTCCCGGGCATCAACCGCTGCGTGCTCAGCGCTCATCGCCAACTTAGAGAAGACTCTGAGCCCAAACACATACACGGTCACAAAAACACCGACCACGCCGAGGCGTTGGATCAGCTGAGCCGTGGTGTAGCTACTCTCGGGAACTTCGGTATGGGTCCTGCCCGAGAGCATGTGGAGACCCCAGTCGGCAATGGTGTGTTCGATCATCAGGAGGATGACCACGCTCAGGACGATGAAGCCACCACCACCCAGCCACCCGAAGAAGACCCTCCACATCTTCTTCGCAATCTTCCTGGCCTCTTTGTCTCGGCGATTCCAAAACCGTGTAGCCGGGCTCAGCCTCATGAAGGCATCGAGGTCATTAATGGCAGTTTGTTGTGTCTTTTGCATATCTTCGAGAACCACTTGCCAATTGGAAGACGCTGCCTGAAATTCATCGGCCCTGGCCTTCTTTTCGTCCTCGAAAACGCTGTTGAAATTATTCAAAGCCGTGCCAACGTTTCGGCCGAAGTCTTTCATCTGCTCCACCGAGGTGGCATAGAAATCGTTAAATGTGTCTTTGCTCTGCTCAATGGAGCCAAGTGCTTCATCGCTTCTCTTCGCAAAATCATCAAGCTTTTGATGGAGCATACGCTCCAAAGTCAGCGACTCAGACAGCCCCATTTGTGCAAGTTTGATGGAAGCGACGCCATCAGCAGCCCACTGAGTCATCTCAGAGGCGGCCAACGGTCTTCCGTGGGCAACCATTGGCGTAGTCGATTCGTTCAAAAGATAAGCCAGCGCGTTGATCGTTCCCGGCAAGCCTGCCCGATCATGTATATCGATGAGGGTCTCACCCAGCAGCGAGTCCCTAGTTGGCATCTTGGTTTCACTAAGCCAGGAGTTAAGTTCGATAAGAGTACGCTTGACGTATGTGCTCAGGGCGTCTCCGTCGCCTTTGTCCTGCATTTGCTCGAACTCGTCGCGATCGAACCGTTGTATCCACTGCATCCTCCGGACGACCTGGTTTACCAGGGGGTGGCTGACATAGCCCCGATCTCGGCCGTCTTGAGGATTACTCTCAGTAATGAGGCGAACGAATTCCTTCTGTGCTACCAGGAACTCTTTAAGCTCATCGATTCCATCGACAACGTACTCTCTATTCTCACCCTCCCCTGGGACCTTGATGATGTACTTGTCTTGGGTGTGTTCGGATTCGTCTTTAGGCATTTTGAATTTGATCCCAGAAAAATTTGGAGATTATCCCCTGTTTTATACAGCGGATCGGAGACGCAGAAAACAATCGGGAATGGGATTCGTTCGACGACCAGACTGGTGGCTGCATGATCCGGGAAGAGCAGATTACGTGCGTTTTCGCGGTAATCCAGGGCTTCACGACGTGGCCCCGGAAGATCATCACCAGCAATAGCCAGGGCAGCTCATTCGTCCGCTGCCGGACCTACGCCGCGGTGCTCATGTACGAAGAGCTAGACCTCACCTACCAGGAAATCGCCGTCGAGCTGGAACTCGACAGCCACAGCACCGTGATGGACCTGGTCAAGAACGCCCGCCGCCTGAAACACATGGGCGGGGAGCTAGAGCTGCTCAAGGTCCGGCTTGCCGAACGACTCGCCCCGGAAGAACTCGTGATCTAGGAGACGCCCAATGCCCGAGCAAGGACGCGACGGCAGACATCACGACCTCACGGACCAGGAGCACGACCTGCTGCGCTTCTTGGAGGACCGACGTCACCGCCGCGGAGCGCGTAAGGCCAATGCGCTGATGCTTGCCAAGGCTCTGAAGGTCCGCGTAAATGGCTCCGACGACTCCCGCAAGAAGGGGGTCCGCATATTGGTGCGATCGATGCGCGACAAGGGGGTGCCGATCAGCTCAGACTTCAGCGGCTATTGGATCGCCAAGGTCCCCGAAGACTTTACCCGTTACCAAGACATGCTCCGCCGGATGGGCCTGACCCACCTGGCGAGCCGGTCGCGTTCCCGCCGATCGTCGGCGAGCAAGGAGGCGGCCGGTCAGCGCAGCCTGTTCTGACTGAACCAAACCGGGTCGGCAGCGAGCCGAACGACCCGGCGACATCTTCACCCTCGGAAAAGCCCTCCAACGTGTGGGCTTGTTTTCGTGGACCTGGGCTAAGAATGTCGGAAACTCCGTGGTTACAGATTGGTCACCTCTGCGCACGCTGCGCGCACAGCGCACAGGGAGCGGCCGCTCGAAACCCGTTTAACGGGGCCGTGAAGCGGGATCAATTTGCCATATCGCCGTCACTCGATTGAGCGATCGGCGAGGCGTTGCCATTTTGATTTGGAGCGCACGCAAGGCCCGTGACTGGGCCTCAGATCGCTAAGCCCTTGGATTCATAGGAGATTCGGCCGCTCGCCGTTTCTTGCCGTGCTTCGCCGCCGATTGCCATATTGCTTAGGGGGGTACAACCCTGCGGCGGCGGGACGGTTTCAGGCAAGGACCGTTCCGTGAGATGCGTGGGGAAGGCCGGGCTCGCGTTGTAAAGCGTGGGGGTTTCGGCGTTCGTCGGTGAGCTACCTTGCCGGCAACAGACACGATGGACCGTGGCGTAATCGCGCGGCCACCCCCAGCACGCGGGTCGAGGACGTTGGCTTGAAGTGAACTGCGCGACACGGGCCGATGCGTGTGGCGGGGTTGAGCCGGGCGTTCGCTCTTTGGCAAGTTGGGAAATGGGTGTTGGGGGCTTAGGGGCTTGGGCTGCGCGCCGAACGTTTTCTGAGGTAGCGACGTTGCTTCGCAACGCGGGTCGTTTTGTAGGTCAGGTCTTCGACCTGACGCGTGCATCTTTGACTTATGAGAATGTCAGGTCGAAGACCTGACCTACGGATTGGACGAATAACAGGGGTCTGTTGAGGGGTGGTCGATTTGAGAGTTTCTTGCCCGTATCTACTTGCAATTAATTGAAATAAGACAATTTAGTCAAACCTCAGATGAAGCTTGACCGCACCAAAATTATGTATATTGTTTACAAATTGCCGCGAAGGTCCTCTCAGACTTCTGAATCCATTTTCATTCGAATCGACTCCCAAACAGATTCATCGCGGTCGATCCACCAGACCACCACAACCCTCGCCACGTCCTCTCCTCCACCAAGGACCCCCGCCATCATGAACATTCAGCCACTGATCGGACTGCTCGGCTTGTTCGTCTTCGCCTTTCTCGCCGCTCCCAAAACCCAAGCCCAACAACTCCTGGAGATGGGGTTGGCTGAGAACGTGGACGACTCCGCCAAGTCGATGCCGATGATCGCCTTCGATGCCGACTTCTCGCTGGACGGGGTCGCGGGGGAGAACACGACGGTGTCCTTGTTGGCCGAGGACGGGGCGCTCAAAGCCGGGTGGCCCGCAGCACGTAATGGGTATCCGGGGATCAAGCTCCATGCACCCGATGGGGCGTGGGACTTGTCGTCTTGGCGTTGGATACGTTTGGATGTCGAGAACACCGGGGCGAAGAACGTGCGGCTCGGGCTGCGGGCGGACAACCCCGGGGCGGACGACGATGACAAGCGACGCATGCACGTGATCATCGATGTCAACGCCGGCCAAAAGCAGACAATCTCTCTGCCGATCTACTCCACCAATTGGGCGCTCGATCGTTCGGTTGAGCTCGTGGGGATGCGCGACACGCCGGGGCAGTGCAAGATCGATCCGAGCGAGGTGGTGAAGATCATCCTGTTCTCGGTTCGGCCCTATCAAGAAGAGTCGTTGGTGGTCAGCAACCTCCGGGCGGTGGGCGAAGTGAAGAAGCTCGAGCTATCGGAGTTCCTGCCGTTCATCGATAAGTTCGGCCAGTACGTCCACGCCGAGTGGGACGGCAAAGCCCATACGGACGAAGACCTGATCGCGCAGATCGAGTCCGAAGCGCAGGACCTCGCCTCCAACCCCGGCCCGTCGAATTTCAACAAGTACGGCGGTTGGGCCGACGGCCCGCAGCTCGAGGCCACCGGCCACTTCCGCGTCACCAAACACGAGGGCAAATGGTGGCTGGTCGATCCGGATGGCCGGCTGTTCTGGTCCAACGGTCCCGACTGCATCGACGTCCGCTTCGGCGGGTACACGGGTGTGCAATACCGCGAAGACTACTTCGCCTGGCTGCCGCCGCAGGAAGGCGATCCGCTGTCCCAGCACTACATGGAGAACGCCGGCTGGGCGCCGCACGGCTTCTACAAAGACAAGCTGCCGTTCATGATGTACGACTTCCACAACGCCAACCTTCAGCGGAAGTACGGCGAGACGTGGCGTGAGTCGTTCGCCGACCTCGCTCACCAGCGCATCCGCAGCTGGGGCATGAACACGATCGCGGCCTGGGGCGACCCGCTGATCTACCGCCAACAGAAAACCGCGTACACCACCCACGTCTGGGTCCGCGGCTCGCGGCCGATCGAGGGCTCGAGCGGCTACTGGGGCCAGTTCCCCGATGTGTTCGACCCGGGCTTCCGTGACGCGGCCCGTGACTCCATCGCGGAGTACGAGCAGGAGCGCACCGACCCGTGGAACATCGGTTACTACATCGACAACGAGATGAGCTGGGGCAACACCACCGACCTCGCGGTGGCGGCGCTCACCAGCCCCGCCGATCAGGCCGCCAAGCTCGCGTTGATCGAAGACCTGAAGGTGAACCACCGCAACATCGAAGCGCTCAACGCCGCGTGGGGCAGTGATTACGAATCGTGGGACGACATGGTCCAACGTCAGGATGCGCCGCCGGAGTTGGACCGTGCCCGGCCCGACCTCGAGCCGTTCTACCGCAAGCTGTGCGAGACCTACTTCCGCACGATCAAGGAAGAGCTCAAGAAGCAGGCCCCCGACAAGCTCTACCTCGGCGTGCGGTTTGCCTGGCGGAACGACATCGTCGTGAAGGCCTCGGCCAAGTACTGCGACGTGGTCAGCTACAACGCGTACCAGGGCACCATCGGCGACCTGAAACTCCCCGAAGGCATCGACCGCCCGCTGATGATCGGCGAGTTCACGTTCTCCGCGGCCGACGCCCGCGGCTTCGGCGGACTCATGATCAGCGCCACCGACCAGACGCACCGCGGCGAACGGTTCGTTGAATACATCCGCAGCGGCTTGGAAAACCCGCAGATCGTCGGAGCCCACTGGTTCCAGTACATCGACCAGTCCCCCGCCGGCCGACCCGACGGGGAGAACTGGAACGTCGGCATCGTCAGCCTCACCGACTACCCCCACGCCGGCCTCATCGAAGGCATGCGTGACATCGGCTACCGCATGTACGATGTCCGCGCGGGGCTACAGGACTGACCGCCGCACCGTGGCGGGCGATCGAAATCAACTCTGAAGAATAATCAAAGCGAGCAAAGTGTCATGGCTAAAGTTGTGGGTTTGAAATACATCTGTGTGCATATCCTCGAGCTGGAGAAGACGCTTCGGCTCTACCGCGAGATCCTTGGGTTCACGCTGGTTGATGCCGAGGTGCTGCACGGCGAGGGGATCGAAGGCATGCTCGTCATGGGCCTCGAGGCCAACGACTGCCGGATCCATCTCTCGCTGACCGCGCCGGAGTACCTCGACACCATCGGCCCGATCGGCAACACGAACCACAACCACTTCATGCTCTACGTCGACGACATCACGACCATCGGCGATCAATTGAAGCAGGAGGGGTACGAGCTCGAGAACGAAAACTATGCACAGGACAAGTACACGTTCTTTGTCGGCCCGAACGGCGAAATCATCGGGCTCGCGCAGAGCCAGTGACCGCTTACGTGAACCTTACCGCCGGCGATCCACCCGCCGCAGGCCCATGAGTACCGTGACCAGCAACGCCGCGGTGCCCGGCTCGGGGATCGGCAGGCCCGCGTCCAGGAAGATCTGCGCCGCGGCGCTCGGATCGTCGAACAGGCCGAGGAATGCTTCGATGTCGTTGACATCGAACACCCAGTCGCGGTTCACGTCGGCGGTGACGAGCGCGTCGATCGCGTACTGGGTCTGGTAGGCGTTGACGTCTTCCAGGGCGAGGACGAAGGCGTTGGCGTCGTCGAGGTTGATGTCGCCGTCGCGAGTGAGGTCGCCGGTGATCTCGCCGAGGAACGCGGTGACGAAGAGCTCGGCGTCATCGCCGTCGATGGTCCCGTCGGGGTTGATATCGAGGTTCCACAGCAGGTCTTCATCCGCGGTGAAGCGGTTGTCCCGCATGAACAGCAGGTCGAACGAATCCACATTACCGTTGCCGTTGAGGTTGCCCCGGCGGTTCTTGATGACCTGGTAGGTGTCGTTCGTGGCTTGGCTAACCCCCGCATCGGATAGCACCATCTCGAGCCCGAGCAGGTCGAAGGTGTCGACCATTCCGTCGGCGTTTGTGTCGGCCGCGGGGTTGAACAGCGCGTTGCGTGAGTAGAGGAACGTCTCGAAGTTGTTTGGGCTGTTGGTCAGGTCGTCGGAGTCGATCACGCCGTCCTTGTTGACGTCGCCGATACCCGCGCCGTTGCCGTTTTCGATGTCGATGATCAGGCGTTGGATATTGGTGTTGCCGGTGATTTCACGGGTGACGACGGTGAGGACGTTGTGGCCGTCTTGCACGTCGAAGTAGCCGCGTTGGAAGAGGTCGCGATCGATCTGCGTGGTCTGGCTGCCGTTGGGGTCGTCTTCGACGAAGCCCAGGATCGTCTCGTCGTCGATGGCGGCGCCGAGGTTCAGGAAGGTGAACATCTCGGTGGCGGTCTGATCAACACTGGCGACCTGGAAGTCGAGGTTGCTGCCCGATTCGTTGAAGGCGACCAACGCTTCGATTTGGGCTTCGGGGGCGAGACGGTCGACATAGATCGCTCGGCGGAAGTCTTCAAAGACCGCGGGGCCGCCGTCGCCGCCTGTGCCGGGGTTGCGGTGACGGAAGGCGCGGGTGGTGATGAAGTGGTAGCCCTCTTCAAGTTGGGTGGTGTCGATATTTTGCTGGAAGGTGCCGTTGCCGTCTTCGTTGAAGAATCCCGCGTCGTTGACGTCGGTGAAGTTTTCGAAGCCGTAGAGCACGGAGTTGGGGGTGACGAAATCGACCCCGCCGTTGCCGTTGGCGTCGATGCCGCCGTCGATCTTGAAAAAAGCAGCATCGCCGTCGGCGTCGCGGTCGCGGATGCTGCCCAAGAGGTTGACCGCATTGGTGTTGAGCGTCAGGTTGAACGAGTCGGCGGTGATCACGTCGACATCGTTGATGCGGACGGTGGCGTTTTCTTCGAGCGTGGTACCCGTGCCACCGGCGAGGACCGAATCGACGTTGCTCAGACTCATCGTGCCTTGCGGGCCGGCGAGGCCGTAGATCAGGTAGCCCGAGTCGTGGCGATCGCCGTCAGGCGCGACGTTGCGGAGCACGCGGAGGTCGACCGTGCCGTCGGCTTTCACCTGAAGCACTTCGGGGAAGTCGTCGAACGGGTCGATGTTGTTGTCCGAAGCGTTGCCGGTGAGTTCCACGAGGTAGGTCCCGGGGGCAAACGAGGTCTGCACCGTCCGGCTGTCGAAGCCTGCGTCCACGCGGTTGCTAAGCACCACGAGCGCCGATTTCTCACGTTCGTAGATCAGGATTTCTTTCTCATCGCCGCCGGGGGTACGGTCGAGGTAGTTGCCTCGGCCGTGGGTGTTGCGGATGTCCACGAGCGTGGTGATCGCGTCGCCAAACTGCCCGCCCAGCGCATCGCCCCGGCCGTCTTTGGGGAAGTCGCGGCCTTCGCCGAACTGCTTGGCGTTGAAGTACACGTTGGCGTTGCCGGGCCGCATCAGGATGAAGGCGTGGGCGACGTTGGACAGCTCGGCTCCGGGTTCGTCGTGGCTCGACACGTGGCCGACGCCTTGCGAGCCGTTGTTGGCCAAGCCGTCGTCGTTGATATCGAAGCTGGCGTTCTTGATGTTGCGCCAGTCGTTCGCCTGGCCATTGCCGGTCAGGTTGTTGCGGAGCGCGAAGAACAAGGGCAGGTCCAGCGCATCGCGGTTGCCGCCGACCTGATTGTCGCCGCGATCGATGTCTTGCACGTAGGACTGGATCAGCCCGAAGTCGCCGTCGAACACTTCGCTGAACGCGAACACCCGGCGTTGCGAGCCGTCGAGGTTCCGCGGGGCCGCGTCGTGCACCGCCTGGTCGAAGAACTCAAGCACGAACGGGTCGAAGTGCTTCACCGCGTCGAGGCGGAACCCATCCACACCGGCTTCCTGGATCATCCAGCGGGCGTTACGCAGGATCAGCCCCAGTGCGTTCTCGGTCACCGCGTCGCCCGCGAGGGGGTTGTCGAGGTTGAAGTCGTAGATCGTGACGTTCTGATTCAGGTCCGGGTCCCACACGGTCTGTCCACCGAGGTCGATGTCGGTGTAGAAGCGGGCGTTGTTGGGGTCGGCCTGATCGGTGAACGTGCCGCCCGGGATGTTGCGCGGGTCGTTCGGATCGACGGGGTGGCGGATGAACTGGTAGTTCTTGGATTGGTCGAGGTCGATAAGGCCCGAGAGGCGGAAGCGTTTGACGTCGTTGCCGTCGAAGATGGGCGGGTGGAAATCGCCGTAAGGATCGTCGGGCAGTTCAAGCACGAAGCCGGGGTAGTCGCCCGCTTCGATAAAGCCGGGGCGGTTGTTGTCGCTGAAGCCGTTGTGGTTGAGGATGAAGTCGGCGTACACCGCGACGCCGGCCTTCTTGGATTGGGCGGTCATGGCTTTGAACGAGCGCTGCGTGCCGTAGAGTGTTTCGTTGTTGGCGCTGCCCAAATCGAAGCGATCGAAGACGTCGTAGCCCACGGAGAACCCGCCGGAGTCGGCCCGGCCGGGCGGGGGCACCCACATCCCGCCGTAGCCGGCGTAGAAGCTGTCGATGGTGCGGTCTTCGATGGTGTCCCAACGTGATTCGAAGTATTGCAGGATCGCCGGGGCCGAGGCGTCTTGCGCGAGCGATGTCGAGCTCAGGCCAACGGCGGTGAGCAGGGCCGCGGTCGAAAAGGTCACGACGCGTCGGGCGGTACGGAGTGGGGCGGAGAAGACAATCATCACACAGGCCTCGGCGGAGAAATAAGTGTCGAGTGAGAAGGCGCAGAAACACTGGTGGGTGTTCCGACGCGGTTGGCCGGATCCCTGAAATCAAGGGGGAGTCAGCTGGAAAAGAGCGGAAAAAGCGGGGTGGAGCGGCGTCGCCACGCCACCCCGCTACCGGAGGTTGAGAATCCGAATTGGTCGGCCCCGTCGGTCCGGATGACGCGACGGGTCGACCAAGTGAGGAGGACCGATCAGGCCGAGCGGCGACGGCCAAGCATCGCCAAGGCACCCATGCCGACCAGCGCGAGGCTGGCGGGCTCGGGGATCGCAACCGTGAAGAACTGGTCGCCCGCGATGGTGCTCAGGTCGAAGCCACCATTGCCGAGGTTGCCGGTGTTATCCGGAAGCGAACCAAGAACCTGGTTGGAGAAGAAGCCGTCGAAGCTGCCCGAGGCCGCGGTGATGTTGATGTCCTGAGTGGGGCTGCCCAGCGAGGTCAGGTCGATCGACAGCTCGAGGCCGGTCGTCGCGGTCAGCGCGTTGGCATCGGGTTCGCCGCTGCCGCCACCCACCCCAGCGGAGTTGGTGTTGTTCAGCGCAACCGAGAAGCCCGCACCGCTGGCGGTGCCCGCACCGGCGTTGACGTCACCGGTCAGGTCCGAGGCAAACACCTGCGAACCGTCGGACAGATCGATGAGCCGTGCGTTGACGCTGCCGAACTGTTCATTGATCACGAACATGAATTCGGGAGCGATATCCAGGACGTTGCCCTGAATCTGGTCCAGGTCGAAGTCGCCACCGGCGGCAGCCAGGGTCGACGATCCGCCCGCGGCGGTGTCCAGGAACAGGTAGATGCGGTTGCCGTTCTGTTGAACGTTGCCGGTGACCAGCAACTCAAGCGCGCCACTCGCAACCTGGCCGAACGCGGCGTTCAGTTCGGTTTCGTTGTCGCCGAACTGGGTGTTGATGGTTTGCACGGACAGTGCCGGGCCGTATTCGCCCCCGCCGAGGGAGCCGTCCACGGTGATGGCCGCCGACGCGGCCCCGGTCAAGGCGACCGACGCGGCCGCGGTGAGACTAAACAAAGCTTGTTTCATGATGAGAATCCTCCTAGGTGAAAACGATGGGAATGAGTCGAAACTAGAAACACGGTACGGAAGGGTTAACCAATCCGCTGCGATCATCACAGCGGAATTGGTGAATGGTTTAGTAATTCAGGGGCGAGACACGGACTTCGTCAAATTCGTCAACTTTCACGTTTGCACCGTGACCATCGGCGAAGGCGATATTGATCGATTCTTTGTGGCGTTCGACTCCAACAAGCTCTCCGCCATTAACCGTGATGCCCGGGCGATCCACAGGGATTCGACCGCGGAGCCAAGGGGTGTCGTAGACATCTCCCAATGATCCGCCATTTCCATAGTTGGTGGTGTAGTAAGTGGTGTCGTTACGGTCTTGTACGCTTCCGCCAGGTGTAAAGCCTGCAGGACGGGTTCCAACGTCGGCGTAGAGAAGGGTCTCTGAAGGCTTGGCCACTTGATCGAGGTTTCCTCCCAGCGAGGGAAACGTCGCGGAATTGTCGGCCTTCCGAACGCCGATTCCCGCACCGCCAGCGAAGCTGCCTTCGGTGCTTGAGCCCGGCATTGGGATTGAACACAGGTCCGCATTGACACCGTAGGAAATCGGCTTGTAATTAAAACCGATATTGATGATCACCTCGTAACCCGGAAACTGATCATTGAGTGTTGGGTCATTGGGGCAGAGATAAAAATCAGCCATATCCGGGTCGAGTTGATCGAAAGCTAAGCTTGGGCTGCCGCCGAGGTAGGGAACTAACGCCGAGGCCCAGTCTTTCATAATGCCGGTCGTCGGGCTGATGTCTTGGTATTTGTAGAACGAGGTGTTGCGGACCACATAATCTTCGCTGGTCGCCTGAAAGCGTTGTTTGTGTTCTGTGGCGAACGTAAAGCCAGAGATTCCAAGCTGACGTACGTTGGACAAACACTTTAAATCGCGAGCTGAGTTACGCGCTGCGCCGAGTGCCGGCAGGAGGATACCGATGAGCAGGGCGATGATCGAGATGACCACGAGGAGTTCGATGAGGGTGAATGCCTTCGAGGTGATGTGACGTGCGGCGGGGGGAGAAGTGATCATGGTGTCGTCCAGTGATTTAAACGGTTAACCGTGCATGCCGAAGATAAAAGTTCGTGTCACGGTGGGTTTGAGGAGGCGGGGCGGTTAGCAACAGAAGATGAAAAAACAGGGAACAGAGATACGCAAAAAAGAAAAGAAAGTGATTCGTTGCCAAGCGTATGTGAATTATAGGCGGACTCACGGGTGAGTCAAAAGATTTTTGCCGAATCCAGGTCGCTTGCTTCCATTTAAAGAAGGGTGTCGTTCGGAAAGGTCTCGATGAGACGGGCACAGAAATTTCAAACAACACCTTGAATCTGTTAACCATGATGGTAAACTGTTTAAATGAAATGTCAACCCCTTTCGTTTTTTTCTTGAATACCGACCCTTCTGAAGTCCATTTCTGTCAAAATAGGTGAAATAGAGCATTTTTTGACCTCTTGGATCGAGAATTTTTAAGCCTTAATGGCCGATCCGCCCTCGATTTACCGCTGGTTTGACCTAAGTTTTTGTTAAACGACCTGTTTACCGATTCCCGTGAGCCCCCGCCTTGGCCAAGTCTCCAACCTCTCCATCCTCAGCCTTTACCAACGGCCAAAATCCCGCGTCGCCCCGTGCTTCGGTGGCCGCACCCTCCGAGCCGATCACCCGCGCCAAGCCCGCCAAGCGCGTGAGCATCCGCGAGATCGCCCGCCAGGCCGGCGTCTCCACCGCGACGGTCTCGATGGTCCTGAACGACAACCCCAAGATCACCCAGGCCACCCGCGAGAAGGTGCGCAAGGTCATCGACCGGGCCGGGTATCAGCCCAACCGCATCGCGCAGTCGCTCTCGGGCAAGTACACCCGGGTGCTGGGCGTGTTGCTGCCGACGCTCCGCCACGCCCTGGCCGACCCGTACTTCGGCGAGCTGATCTCGGGCATCTGCGACCGCGCCGCACGCCTGGGCCACAAGGTCACGCTCGAATCCGCCAAGCCCGACTTCATCCGTGAGAAGAAGCACCTCGAATTATTCGACCGGCGATTCGTCGACGGCGTGTTGTGCATCGGCTTCAACGACCGCCACGTCTTTCTGAAAGACTTCGCCAAGGCCGGCCACCCGATGGTTGTGGTGAATAACCAGTTCGACTCCTGGGGCGTTGATCAGGTGGTGTGCGACTACCGCTCGGGCACGGACCAGGTCATGACCTATCTCCAGCAGCTGGGCCACACCAAGATCGGTTTGATCCACGGCTCGCCGGACGTGTTTACCTCGCGGGTCATCATCGATGTGTTCAAACACCGCACGCCCGAACTCGACGACACCTTCCTCGAAGACGGCCACTTCACCGAAGAGCACGGCATCGCTGCGACCCACGCACTACTCGAACGTCACCCCGACCTCACCGCCATCTTCGCGGGCAACGACAAGATGGCGCTCGGTGCCATGCGTGCCCTGAGCCTGCGCGGCATCAAGGTGCCCGAGCAGATCTCGGTCGTGGGCTTCGACGACATCCCGTATTCCAAATTCGTGACGCCGGCCCTGACCACGGTGCACCTGCCGTTCTACGAGGCGGGCGACCTGGCGTGTGAACGGCTCATCCAACGCATCCGCGGCAAGAACGACCGCATCAACGAAACGCTCTCGACCCACCTGGTCCTCCGCGAATCCACCGGCATTGTCCCGCGGGCCTGACCTTCAGCGCGTTTTGCGCTGCCATCGTTATTCCATCAAGCGGGCCACCACGTGCCCGTGCCGACTCTATTTTTCGATCCAGCTCAACGCGGGGCCCCTCGGGGCCGGCCGCTTCAACGTCCCTTCCCTTAACGCCTGTTCTGCGAGTTTTCCCGTGAATCCACGCCCTCTCCTCCATCGGTTGCTGCTGTCTGCATGCCTGCTTTTCGCCTTCTCTGCCGTTGCGGTGGAGCACACTTTCGAGCTCGACCCGACGGGTTGGCACGAGGTCCCGCAGAGTGTCGCGGTGGCCGGAACGTTCAACGGCTGGAGCATGACCACCCACCCCATGGAGCGCAACGGCGACGGCCTCTACACCGCCACGGTCGATCTCGACCCGGGCATCTATCTCTACAAGTTTGTCGTCAACGGCAGCAACTGGATCAACGACAAGGTCCACTCCGACCCCGAACTCGAAGAGCCCGACGGCCACGGCGGGATGAACTCGGCCGTGCTCATCGGCGAAGACGCCCGCAAACTTCCCGCGCCCGAGCCCAACCACATCCGCGTCGAAGCGCTGAGCCACAACCCCGACGACTTCACGCACCTCAGCGTTGTGAATGAGAACCTGGTCTTGTTTGGTCTGACAACTCAGGCCGACGATGTCGAAGAGGTCTTAGTGTATTTCTGGCAAGGCACCGAGGTGACTTATCCCCTGCAGCACGAAAAAACCGAGCTTGGGCGCGATTTCTGGGTGGGCCTGGTCCCGGTATCGCGGCATAAGAATCAACACATCAACTATCACTTCCTGATATCGGATGGCGATGCCGAGGCGGTGCTTGCTCCGGATATGGACTCAGAGGAAGCGAGCTATTTCACGGTTTCGCTAACCCCGACCTTCACTACGCCCGACTGGGCCAAGCACGCCACGTGGTACCAGATCTTCCCCGAGCGCTTCCGTAACGGCGACCCGTCCAACGATCCCGGGGAGGCTGAGTTCGAAACCCTGCTGCCCTGGACGTCCGACTGGTGGAAGGTCCGCACGGATGTCGGCGAGGTACGTGGCGACGACAACTTCTACACCGGCCACGGCAACGTCTGGCGGCGGCGCTACGGCGGCGACATCCAGGGCGTGCGCGAAGCCCTGCCTTACCTGCGCAAGCTCGGGGTCAACGCGATCTACTTCAACCCGATCTTCGAGGCCGACTCGATGCACAAGTACGACACCGCCGACTTCCGGCATGTCGACGACAACCTCGGGGTGAAAGCGAAGAAGCGTTTCGATCAGGTGGCCGGCGAAACCGACGACCCCGCGACCTGGGGCTGGTCTGAGTCCGACAAGGTGTTCCTCGACTTCCTGCAGGAAGCCAAGGCGATGGGGTTCAAGGTCGTGATCGATGGCGTGTTCAACCACGTCGGCACGTCGCACCCGTTCTTCCAGGACGTCCTGAAAAACGGCAAAGAATCCCGGTACGTCCACTGGTTCGAGATCACGGATTGGGACAACGACCAATTCCGAAACGCGTGGAACCCCCACGGCATCGGCTACGTGGCCTGGGACGGGCCCAATGGCGCACTGCCCGTGTTCAAGAACGACCACGAGACAGGGCTGGGCGACGGCCCGCGTCAGCACATCTTCGCCATCACCGAACGCTGGCTCGATCCCAACGGCGACGGCGACCCGTCCGACGGCGTCGATGGCTGGCGGCTCGACGTGCCCGGCGATATCGCCCACCCGTTCTGGATCGAATGGCGGGAGCTCGTGAAGGGCATCAACCCCGACGCGTACATCACCGGCGAGATCTGGCCGTGGGCCCACCCCTGGCTCAAGGGC
Organism: Algisphaera agarilytica; assembly: GCF_014207595.1. Classification (NCBI taxonomy): domain Bacteria; kingdom Pseudomonadati; phylum Planctomycetota; class Phycisphaerae; order Phycisphaerales; family Phycisphaeraceae; genus Algisphaera; species Algisphaera agarilytica. The sequence goes on along the minus strand of NZ_JACHGY010000001.1, from coordinate 1,165,038 downwards.
GATCAGTTTGATGCGGTGATGAACTACCAGTTCGCGATGCCCGCGGTCGACTTCTTCGTCGACAAGCAGCTCACGCCGTCGGAATTCGCCCAGCGGCTCAACCGCGTGGCGTATAGCTACCCGATGCAGGTGAGCCTCGCGCAGATGAATCTCTTCGACAGTCACGACACCGATCGCCTGGCCTCGATGTTCGTCAACCCCGGCCGATCGTACGACGGGCAGAACCGCCTCCAGGACACCGGCCCGAACTACGATCCGCGGCAGCCCAACAAGGTCGAGAAGCAGCGGATGAAGCTTGCGATGGTCTGCCAGTTCACGTTCGTCGGCGCCCCGATGATCTACTACGGCACCGAGGCGGGCATGTGGTCGCCCGACGACCCGAGCAACCGCCAGCCGATGACCTGGCCCGACCTCGAGCCGTACGACAACCCGCAGGTCACGTTCGACCAGGGCATGTTCGATGACGTGCGCCACCTCATGGCGATGCGCCACACCTACGAAGCCCTGCGCCTCGGCGCGTTCCACCCGGTCTACACCGACGACGCGCGGGGTGTGCTGGCCTACGAACGCGTGCTCGGCGATGAACGCATCTACGTCGTGCTCAATAACAGCGACCGTTCCCGGAAGGTCTCTCTGCCGTTGGCCGAGGGGCAATACGTCGATGTGCTGACCCCCGGCAATACCGAGATCGTCGAGCCCGAGCGTCCCGAAGATCGGCTGACCCTGGCGATCAAGGAAGGTGCCGAGGTGCTTGTCGCTGGGGAAGATCAAGCCCTGACGCTGTCGTTGGGCAAGTACCGCGCGGCGGTTCTGGTGCCTGTGACGAAGCCTTGATGTGATGGTCGTAAGAGATTGCTGGTCGAGCGAATGGTCTACCGCTGACGGTAGCCGGCGAGCGCGAACACGGCGATGATCGTCGCCGCGCTGGTCGGTTCGGGGATGTTGCTGGTGGGGGCGGCTTGGGTGTTGCCGAAGTTGTCCTGCCAGATGGTGAAGTCGGCGGCGTCGATGACGCCGTTGCCGTTGCCGTCGGCGGCCAGATCGGTGGTGCTGCCGAACGAGTCTTGCCAGACGGTGTAGTCGGCCGCATCGACGATCCCGTTGCCGTTGTAGTCCCCCAGCAGGATGTCGGTGATCGTGGCGACACTCAATTGGAGGTGGGCCCAGTCGACCGGGCGGTCGTCGCTGACCAGCACGTTGAACAGCCCGTCTTGCATGAAGTCGATGTCGCCGAGGAGTTCGATGGAGACGACCTGGATGTCGTCGTCGAACATCATGCCCCAGGCTTCTTGGCTGCCGAAGAGCAGTTGGTGGGATTCGGTCAGGCCGTCGAGGAAGAGGGTGTCGTTGTCGCTGTGGGAGCCCAGCCGACGGGTGGCGAGGGTGAGTACTGCGGACACGACTTCTTCGTCGGGTGCGAGTTCGTATTGGAACGAGAAGGGGATCAGGCGGTTGATGCCCTCGTCGTCCGTCCCGACCAGCGGCATGCCGCTGCGCCACCCGGTGATGTTCTCGACCTGGGTGCGCCAATCCGCATCGACGTAGAGGTCGTCAGCGCTGCCCGGGCCGTCCACCTCGAACTGATCGAAATCGCCGAGCCAGTACTCGCGTTTTTCGATGTTGGGGTTGCGCTGTTGTTCGAGCAACTGCTGGACGTAGAGGCTGTCGAGCGGGTTGTCGGGGTCGTTGAACGCGATGCGTTGGCCGTGGGAGTCGAGGGTGGCGCCGCTCGCGGTGGTGCTGCTGGACAGAGCGCCCTCGCTGCCGATGAGGAAGTTGCGGGCGAAGGGCGGGTTGGCGATCTGGAACTCGCTGGCGGCCGAGTTCCAGACGACGGTGTGTGCGCCGCGCCAGCCGTGCACGCTGGGGCTGGAGGCTTTGCGGGCTTCGAAGCCGCCGTCGTCGGAGATGTTGTCGTAGAGCGCGCCGGTGGAGTAGCCGGCGTGGGGCCCGCTGCGGACAAACGAGTTGGTGCCCTCGCCGTCGAGAAACACGTTGGGCCCGCGGTTGAAGCCGTTGAAGGTGGAGTTGTTGATGAACGCCCGCCGGGCGGAGTCGGCCTCGAGGTCTTTCATAAGCACCAGGCCGCCCTGGGTGTTGAACGCGTAGCGCCGCCCGCCGGTGACCTGCGACACCGGGTCGATGTACGTCGCGTCTTCCACGGTGATCGAACGCGACACCACCCCGACGGAAACCGCCGAGGAGATCAGGTGCTGGCCCGTCACGCCGGTGGCCCAGCTCTCCTCGGCGTGGTTGAAGGCGATGAAGGTGCGGGCGTGGTCTTCGTCGGTGAAGATCGGCCGACCGCTGGCGGTGCCCGTCTCGGCGGCGTTGTACACCGACGTCCCGCGGATGTTGGCGATGCCCACGTGGTCCACGCGGTCGTCGGAGTAGAACTCGACCGTGCCCTGTGCGAGTCGGCTGTCGATGCTGTGGGAGATCGGGGCGTGGAAGAAGACGCGGTCGCCCTCCACGCGGGTGATCCGGCGTTCGTGCTGGGTGGTGAAGCGATCGTTCGAAGTGTTCCACTCCGGATCGTTCACGCCTACGGCATCGAACCAGGCCTGCGTGGGCGTGTGCTTGACGTTGACCCAGTCGCCCGCCGAGAAGCCCGAGGCGTCGGCAACACGCAGGCTCGTCGCTCCGGCGGGCACGACCTTGTCGAGGATGTTGATCGGCGAACCCACACGGCTGATGTCGTTGGACGCGTCGCGGTCGCCGACGTCGATGATGTCGATGTCGTTGGTCGACGTCGATCGGAGGATGGTGTTGCTTGCGGGGTTAGCCCCGTCGCCCGCGCCCAGCAGGACGACACCGCTGCTTTCGATCCGCAGGGAGTTGGAGATGTCGTACTGTCCCGGCGCGAAACGGACGATGCCGCGATAGCCGTTGGCCTGCTGCGACATACCCGAGACCTGTTGGATCGCGGCACGGATCTGTGCGAGGTTGTCTCCGCTGATGGGCGTGAGGTCGACGATGCGTGAAGCATCGACCAGCGACAACGGGTCGGGCAACGCGACCCCGCCCATGTAGCCCGCGGCGCTGTAGTCGAGGACGCGGTCGCCCCGGCTATCCATCTGATACAGGAGTCCGGTTTGGCCCTGACTGACCCACTGCGACTGGCCCATCGCAGAAACCGACACACCGCACGCCAGCAGGCCGCAGACCATGGACCGAGATTCGAACATATGAATCCTTACTGTTAAATGAAACCTGGGGGCCGGGTCCCGTGCGGGTTACGATGGGGCGGCCGATTTGAGCCGTAAAGGCGGGTAATTGAATTGAACCCGACAAAAGAACCGGTGTCCGGAAGCTGATAAACGAAAGTGAAAAAACAGCCGAAAATATATTGTTTGCAATTAGATATAGGGTTTATTTTGATTCGAGGGTATATTGAATCGATCGGCGGGGCTCTTATTTTATGAGGTTCAGTTTGTGATTCAAGGCTTTTGTTTCGGAATACCCGCGACGCGTCCCCTCGGGCAAGCTGCCGGCGGCCTGAGGAATTCGGGACGGCGTGGTTTGGGCGGTGTGAAGTGATGCAGATTGGAGTGTATGCTTGGCCGTGACTATGAATGAAGATCGTGCCGCGTCACAACGTCCTGTAGACCCCGAGCAGGCGATACGCAAGACCGTTCGCTCGGTTCCCGTGGGGGGGCGATTGCCTTCGATCCGCGAGTTCCGTGACCGCTTCAGCCTGGGGCAGGCCACGGTGGTGCGTATCCTGACCAAGCTCCGCGATGAAGGCTTGATCGTCGTCAAGCCCAAGTCCGGCAGCTATCGCTCCGAGCCGCACGAGCTGCCGATCTACGTCGTGTATCGCCACAAGACCAAAGACCTCCGCGGCCGAGGGTTCTACGGCGAGTTCATCAGCCAGCTCATCCTCGGGCTCTCCGAGCACGGCCACGCGGTCCGCCTCCACGCGGTCGCGGACCGCGACGAGTTTGTCGATCTGCTGGGCAACATCGGCAGCACCAACTCGCGCATCCTCACCTTCGGCATCAAGTCGAGCGACCTCGAATACACCCAGAACCGCGATCGTGTGAACTACACCGTGGTCCACGTCTTGCCCGATATGATCGGGCAGATCCCCGCTTCGGTGAATATCGACGACCGCGAGATCATCCGCCTGCAGCTCCAGCACCTGGTTGAGCAAGGCCACACGCGCATCGCCTACCTCCACCGCTACGACGAGGCGAGATGGGTCCGTGCCGAACACATGCGTTGGGTCGCGTTCCACGAAGAGGCGGTGCGCCTCGGGGTCAGCCTTCGGCCCGAGTGGATGCGTTACGTGGGGCACAGCTCGGAGTTGATCGCCGGGGCGGTGGACGAGGTGCTCGCCACGGATGATCGCCCTACCGCCATCGTGTTGTCGGGCGACCGGCAGGGGAAACACGTCTACGACGCGATCAAAAATAACGGCCTGGAGGTCGGCAAAGACCTCGCCCTGGTCAGCGTCAACGGCATGGTGTGGTGTGAGTACATGGACCCGCCTTTGTCCAGCGTTCGCGTCTCGGCCTACGAGGGCGTTGATCTGGTGATCAAGATCCTCGAGCAGCTAGAGGCGGGCGATGACCCCACTTCGGAAACCATCCGCCCCGAGCTCCTGGTGCGTGCGTCCAGCGATTTCTCGCCCAAGGCTTAACACGCGTCCAAACGTAAAACGATCAGGTCGCGGGTTGTGCGAATCCTTTCGGGTTCTTGGCCTTGACCCTGATCTGCGGCATGGGCGTTGGTTTGGCGAGGTGTTGGGGGTGCCAGTCCAGGGCTTCCCACGTGGGTTCGACCTCGAACCTGCCGTTCTCTCGGATGCCGAGCACGTAAAAGACTTCGTAGCCTTTGCCCTTGCGTTGCAGGCACCGGGCGCAGGCCTCGCCGACGTCGAGGCGGTCGACCATGTTGGGGGCGAAGGACTTCTCGACCACGTCGTATTTGTTGGTCAGGGTGGTCGCGTCGATGACGTAGCCGATGCGCAGCACGGTCACTTCCAGGCCGTGCAGGCGGGCGTAGTACTCGGCGATGTGTTCTTGCGACGCCTTGCCCAGGCCGTAGAGTTCGTCGGCCTTGGGCGGGAAGCTGCGCATCCGGCGTGTGTCTTTGGGGTAGCCACGCACCGCATCCACACTCGAGATCAGGCAGACCTTGCGGATGCCCGCGTCCGCGGCGGCTTGGAACAGATTGATCGTCCCCACGCCCATGGTGGTAAACACCCGCGAAGGGTCTTGCTCGTTCTTCGGGCTCATGTGCGCGATCACCATTGCGTCGACGCCCTGCGTCAGACTTTTGGCGGCCTGCGGGTCGGACAGGTCGGCTTGCACGAACGGCTCGTCGCAATCGATCGGCACGATGTCGGTCCGCAGTACCTGGTGCCCGCGGTTCAAAAATGGCAGGTGGAGTTTTTGGCCGAGGAATCCAGCGGCACCGGTCAGTAACACATTCATACGTTCTCGCTTTCACTCAGCCGTTGCGTGGCAACCGCGGGGAGAGGTTGTGTGGTGGGGGGAGCAGAAATCTCTTCGCCGGTGCGGCGCTTGCGCTGCCAAAGCAGCGCCGCGCCCACCAGCGTGATGATGCCTCCGGAAAGGGCAAACAACAGCCGGTCGTTCAGATCGTTGGGGATGACGATGCCCGCGGTGATGATCACGCCGTAGGCGACGGTCATCCAGCCGATCAGGGTGTATTGATCGCGGTCGCGGTCTTCCGTGACCAGGGCGAGGTCGGCCCCGGGCGCCTCGGCGGGGGCGTCTTCGGGGTGTTCGCCGATCGGGATGTTCATGTCCGCGAAGAAGCGATCGACCTCGAGCTTGAACGCCTCGGTGGTGAGATTCCAGAAGAACCGGGTCGCGACAAACCACACGAGCGTGCTCGAGATGACCGAGGTGTAGGCGATGATGAACCGGAAGTCCGCCGCCTCGATGCGTGACAACGGCGTGGCCAGCCCGAGCATGCCGGCGAAGTCCGAGACCTTCTGGTCGCTGTCGAGCCACACCAGGTTGACCAGGACCCCCGCGAGGATGCCGACCAGTGCGCTGCTCCACGCACTCCAGCCCGGCGTCTTTTTCATAACCACCGTCATGATCATCGGGATGACCATCGGCAGCTGCAGGATCGGAGCAAGCAGCAGCGTGAACTCGAAGATGTTGGCGTCGCGCTGCGCGGTAACCAGCAACGCGATCGCGATGATGAGCACCCCGAAAAAGCAGGTAAACAGCATGCCCACCCAGAGCAGTTCTTTCTCTGAGGCCTTGGGCCGGAGGATGTCGCGGTAGAAGTTGCAGACCACAAAGCCCGCGCTCTTGTTGAGCCCGGTGTCGAGGCTGGACATCTGCACGGCGAAGATCGTGCACACCAGCAGGCCGACCATGCCCTGCGGCAAGACCTTGGTGGCGATGGCGACATACGCGCCTTCCTCCGCCCGGTTGAGCGTCGGGAAGAGTGCCTCCATGTTCGGGATCACCCACGCCGAGGCCATGATCGGTAGGAACACCAGCAGCGGGAGCACGGGCGTGAAAGCGTAAAGAATCACCTGCCACTGGGCGTGGCGGTCGTTTTTGACTTTCAGGAAGTAGGAGCCGGTGTCGTTGATATTCGCGACGCGGAAGATCGTGGTGATCGCCTGGGTGATCAGCCAGGGCACCCAGATGATCTCACGGCTCCACAGGTTGAAGTTGACGAATTCCTCGGGGAGCTTGTCGGCGAACCCCCCAAGGCCGCCGACTTCGGGCAGGAGCATGGTCTTGATGCAGACCAGCGTGGCAACCACCATCGTGACCAGGCCTTGAATAAAGTCGCTGGCCGAAACCGCCCAAGCCCCGCCGAGGATCGCCATGAACGTGATGACCACACCCAGGCCGATCGCGGTGTAGTGCACCTCGATGTTCAGCGCTGCCGCCACGAACAGCGCGATGATGTGAAGGCCCACGCCCGAGTAGAACACGTTGATGGGCACCGTGATCCAGACCCACACCTGTTCCGAGGCCCGGCCGTACCGCCGACGGACCGCGTCGGCCGAGGTGATGACCCGCATCCGCCGGAAGCGTTTGGCGAAGTAGAAGTACAGCGGCGGGATGCCGAGGATCGCGACCAGGTACGCGATGACCTGGTAGAAGCCGGTCTCGTAGACCCGGACGCCCGCGGCGGAGAAGGTCCACAGCGAGATACTGGAGATGCACATCGAGGTGCCGCTCATCCACCAGAGCATCTGCCCGCCGCCGCGGAAGTAATCGCTGCTGTTGCTGTTGAGCCGTTTGCACGCCACCCCGATCGCGATCATGAACGCGAAGTAGACCCCGATGACAGTCCAGTCCCAGTGATTGACCATGTGGAGAGCCGAGGGTGTACGGAGTGGGCCGCCGGGGCGGGGCCCGGCGGGAGAGACGAGTTTCGGGGCCACGGGGGAGGGGATGGCGATTCCGAGATGCTCGAACGACAGGTAAAACTATACCTCACAAATCAAGACCGTCAATCCATTTCTTACGAATACCGGCCAGATATTCGGCGGTATGGGGCTCGGAGCGATGGTCTGTGTCGTGTTTTATGGTGTATTGGCTGCTTTTTCTTTGGCGTCAGTGTCCGTCAGAATTTTTCTCAACAAAGGTCTTGCATTGAGGGCGGCGGGGATATAGCATTTATCTGTGAGGTTCACATTGGGCCGGTTTGGCTTGCTCAATGATTTCGTGGTCTTGGCTCCATCAATCCCTTCTCGTCATCTCTATTGTTTTTGAAAGCTCGTTTTCAAATGAATAACTTTCCTTCTTCGTCCAAGTCTTCTGTCGTCCGCCCCGCTCGTTTGTACGGCTTCACGCTGATTGAGTTGCTTGTGGTCATCAGCATCATCGCGCTGCTGATTAGCATCCTTCTCCCCGCGTTGGGTAGTGCGAGGCAGGCGGCGCGGACCATTAAGTGTGCGACGCAGCTCCAGCAACTCACCCGGGCGGAGGCGACCTACCGAAACGACTATGACGGTTTCCATGTCATCGGCTTGGAGCGACCGAATAACCCCGGGGCTTACATGAGCTACGACGACCAATTCATGATCGGGGGCTACGACGGGCGTTCGCTTCCAGGTGGGACAACAAGAAATGCTCTGACTTACCAGCCGGGCGGGTTTTCGGTCGACGAAGAGACCGGCGGTGATATATATGCGTGTCCGCTCGATGATTTTCAACGCATTGATGTCCCTGTGGATGGGGTTGAGTTTGCGAAAAGGTCTTATGGTTTGACTAGGTGGGAGATCCGGGGTGGAGCGGACCGCTCGGGCAACTACATCGGGATTACCGGGATAAACAGCGACACAGGCGTAAGTATTAGCCGTCGTGATACCGATGTTTTTCAGACAGCAGCCACGCTTTTGTTTGTTGAGGACGTAGCTTTACCGGGTGGCGGAGGTGTGATCTCTTCTAACGGCCTGGGTCACCACACGGGGTCGACAACGTTCTGCGGCATGCATCACCCCGATCGGGCTGACCGGCAGATCCGAAGCATCCGTCACCACCTGGTTGGCGAGTTGTCGCGTGCGGAGTTCCGCCCCAACTATGCCTATACCGATGGCCACGTCGAGAATCTGGATCCAATCGAAACCTATCGGAAAGATGATGGCACGCTCAATTCCAATAACCAGTACGAGACGCACTGGGACCCCATGAAAAAATGACTGGGTGTACCCGGGGTTTGGTTTAAATCAAGCCTGCCTGGCTGCCTTGATTTGTTTCTGGCTTGTCGTGTCTTCAGTATCGAAATGGTGGTGCCCGCGATGGGCCTGAAAAAACTGATACAAGAAAACTCAGCGGTAGTCTTGGTGGTCTCGATGCTGATGCTGGTTCTGGCTGGCTGGCGCATCATGAGTCAAGGCTCGACCGAGTTGCCAGATTACAAGTGGATGTACGACCTCAATCGGCAGGTCCTCGTCCAGGCCCCCCGGTCTTCGATATCGCCCCTGGTCATGGATTCGGGGGTTTATGAGTTCAAAGGCATGGGCGAGGCGGGTGCGGTTGTTGATGTCGGGCTCTACGCGTGTGGGGGCACGCCAAAGCTGAAGGACGGGATGTCTCTTGAATCCATGGGCGATAAAGGTGTGCGCATCGTCTTTCTTTCGAGACACCCCGATTCGGTGTTGCCTGAGCTCGAGGCCAAGGGTTACGAGGCGATGCCCGAGCCGCCGGTCCTGTATTCTGACGCTACCGGCGAGGAATGGGTCTGGGAGGGTTCAAGCCAGGGCGAGGCGATCTTCGGCGCCATTTCGACGCTCTGTGACGGCGAGCGTGGAAGAATGATTCTCTACTAGTCGCGTCTCCATCAAATGCAGTGTGGGGGAAGTCTGGGTAATGGCGTGAAGTGCCGTTACCCAGGCTTTTCTTTTACCCAGGCTTTTCTTAGGGGGGTGAGGTGTTCTTTGGCTTGGGGTTCGATCGTGTGGTGGGGTTGGGGCTTAGGGTTGGGGCGTTGGGGTTCGTGGGCTTGGGTGTGGTCCGGGATGTCAGGGTGATGGCCATTTGCGGTGGCATGGTCTCGCTGTGTGGATGCTGGTATGTGAAGACCATCGGGGGCTTCGTGTTTGCGTGGCTTCGTGTCTCAATCTCTTGAGTTTGGTAGCGGAGCTTGCTGTAGGTCTGTGCGGCCAGCTTGGGCGCGCAAAAAGAAATCGCGGTCCACGAGGGGCCGCGATTTCTGGAGGTAATAGCGTTGGATGGAAAGGGCTTAGGCTTCGCGACGCTTTCGGCCGAGCAGCAGGCCCAGGCCGCAAGCGGCGAGCCCCAGGGATCCGGGCTCGGGGATCACGCTGATGGAGACCGCGTCGATACCCAGTTGGCGTTGCGGGTTGCTGCTGACGAAGGCCCGGCCGGCGAATTGGGCGGTCTTGCCGACGTCGCCTGCTTCGACGGTGTACGACAGGCTGCTGCCGGTGAGGGTCGAGAACAGGCCGGTGTCGTTGAAGCCGACCGCGACCTCGGCGACGGCGCTCTCGAGGGTGGTGTCGGGGTTGACCAGCTGCAGCATGTAGAACGAGTTCACGCCGCTGCTGCCGGGTTTGAGGATGTCGAAGTCGATGGTGATGGTCTTGCCGACGTCGCCCGCTTCGATGGTGCCCAGGTCACGGGTGAAGCCGGAGGTGGAGCTGCCGTCCCGCACGATGAGCAGGTAGCCGTCGTTGGCGGCGTCGAGGCTGTCGCCGTCGCTGCCGGGGTTAACCAGGGACTGCACGCTGGTGAATGCGGCCGAGGTGGTTTCGTTGCGTTGCACGGTGCCGCTGGCGGAGTAGGCCGCGGGGACCACGCCGGTGGTGCCGTCGTTGCTGAACGTATCGACGGTGGAGTCGATCAGGGCGGCGTGGGTGGTGGGTGCGGCGCAGAGCGCGGCGAGCAGGGCGGCGGTGCCGAATCGGGATGAGATGCGTTTCATAGCGGCGGGTGTTCCTTGTTGAGATGCGGTTCTGAATTTCGAAAACATGGGTTCCTCCTTATGGACATGACGTGGATTCGGCCGCTGCTTGGTTGGGCCAGGATTCGAGCCCCTCGGGTTCAGGTGTGGACGCGGGTGGCGTGAAGCAGCGGTGCAGGCTGAAGATGAGATAGGGCCTGTCGGTCGCGAATCGTATGGCGGACGCCCCGCCAAAACTATACCTCACAGTATAGATCGAGGGTTGGGGTGCGCCAAGTGAAAATATGTGTGCGGAGGGGGTGTTTTTTGATGTTCGAAGCTGATAAATAGATTTAAATGGCTTAAATTGATATGTTTACAATTTAATTGCGTTTAGGTTGTTCATGTGTGGTCGGTTTTAATTGGGTATTCATGGGGAGCTGTAGGTAAATTTGTTTTGTGAGGTTCAAAATATTTTTGTAGATATGGCGTCCCTCTCCGTGTCGTGTGGAGGGTTGGGGCGTGAGGCAGCGACCGCCTGCCGATGTGGCGAAACGGGGGCTTGCCATTCGTGATGCTTGTCGGGCTTAGTCGTCCACGGTCAGGACCGAGACTTTGAAATCCTGGTACCGCGAGGACCGGGTCCACATGTGCCGGAGGCCGATGCGGCCGGCCGTGATGGGGGGGTAGATCGAGGTGTCCCAGCGGAACGTCTGCTCCTGCTCCGCGTTGGTGGCGTGCATGACCAGCTCGTCCCCGTGTTTGATGAGCGTGATCTGGTGGGGCACGCCGGTCTGGAAGAGGCCGGTCGAGAAGTGGTCGGGGGGGAGGTCCGTGCCTTTGAGTCCTTCGGGGCGTTCGGGCAGGTAGCGGCGAGCGCGGACGTAGTCCTGACTTCGGTCGTCGTTGTCCAAATTAAAGGCGGCGTAGCTGATGTGGTACGTGTGCATGTGGTTGAAGTACAACCGCATGCTTGGCACACCGCGTTCGTCCGCCCACTCGGCGATGTCTTCGTCGTGAGGGCCCACTCCGCTTCCGCTGGCCAAGAGGTAGATGATGTTGACCGCGGAGACGGCGTCGTCGAGCCGGGTGTATTCGTACTCGACTTTGATGCTGCCCTCGAAGCTGGGCTTGGTCCAAAGCACCGCGTGGCTGGCGTCTTCGCCCTCCACCGGCCCAGCCGAAAACGACATGCCTTGGGCGTCATGGGTGATCGTGGCCTTCAGCCCGTCGAGCGACCAATGCTCGGTCCAGTCTTCGGTGCAAGGGTCGAAGAAAACGGGTTGCCAATCCATTGAGTCGAGTTCTTGAAAGATATCCATGGGGGACTCTGACGAAAGGGGCGGCTCGCCCATTGCGGGGCGGTCGGCAAATATGGTTGCGACCAAGCTTAGGGCTAACGCTAGGAGTTGGGGCCGTGAATTGAACGGCATGGTCGGGTTGCTCGGCTCGGTGGTGCGGGTATTGCGTTTAGTCTTTGGGGGTCAGCACGAGCTCGGCACTCAGCCCGTCTCGGCAGGTGAACTCAACGACCGTTTTCCCTTGCTCTGCAAGGATAATGCGGGGTTGTGTCGTCGCGGTTTCCATCGGTTGGGCCAGGCTCTGGATGTCCCACTCGCCTTGGAGGGTGACCCGCACAGCGCTGGGTCGGCTGGGCCAGAAGAACCATTCGCGCTCATACACCGAAAGCTCGATGCGGGAACCATCGGGCAGGCGGTCCTCTTGGCCGTCGTAGATGTTCAGGTCGGGGTCGGCCAGCGACAGCCGCAGCTGCTTGCCCTCGGCTTTGGTCATCAGCGTGGCTTGTTTGCTGACCTGGCGAACGACGCCGAGGTCGAGTGTGGCGCCCTCGGTTGCGTAGACGGCGTAGGCGGTGGCCTTGGCTTTGGGAAACGCAACGACGTGGGCGTTCGCATCGGCTTGGAGGACTTGTGCGGGAGCTGAGTCAGACGCCATCGCTTGGGCGAAGCGCGTCATCGCCTGCGCGTCCGTGTCGGCGAGCATGACGAACTGGTAGCTGGCGTTAGACGGCACTTCGCCGTGGTCCAGCCACGCGGTGGCAAAGCTCCCGGTGGTCATCTCCTTGCCGTGGGGTCCGGGGTTTTCTTGATCGCCCAGGCTCAGCTTGAGCGTGGCGTCGTCGCGGCTCGGCGGGGTCCAGAAGCCGGTGCCCCGCGCGTCGATCATCCAGTTCGCCTGCTCGGTGTTGAGGTCTTGTTGGTGCGGGTAGGCCGTGATGGCTTGGCCGTTGAGCACGACGGGGCGGTGGCCTTCGGTCAGGGCGTTCTGGAACAGTGTGGTTTCGACCGCGTGGCCGGCGATGTCGCTGGTGATCTCCGAGCCGAGGCTGACGACCATGTTGTCCATAAAGAAATAGGTCTTCTTGCCGGCGAACGACTCGAGGCCGTACTTGTCGTGGCCGCGGAAGGGGAACACGAAAACGCCTGCGCCATAGGAGGTTTCGACGCCGCCGACGAACGGCTGGTCGCTGAACAGGTACTCGCCGCCCTCGTCGCGGACCTGGTTGAGTCGGCAGATGATCTGGTCGTAGTCGAGCCGCACCGCGGTCGTGCCGGGGTAGCGTCGCCAGTCGAGCCCGGGGTGCCAGATGCCTTTCTCGGGGGTCAGGCTGTCGATGCTATCGGGGTAAGTCACGTCGAGGTAGCCGTTGGCGATGAACAGCGGGTAGGCGAAGAAGTGCGTGCCCCAACTCTCGTAGGGGTAGACGTACTTGCCGTGGCCGCGCACGGTGGTCATCCATTCGTCCCCGCTTCGCTTCAGGCCGACGCTGTTGTACGACATCATCCGGAAGCCCTCGTAGTCGGGGCCGTGAACCACATCGCCGCCCAGAACCGCCTCCATCATGTCGGCCATGTCTGCGAAGTTCTTCGGAGATTCGTAGTTGCTGAATCGGCAGGTCGCAAACGCTTTTGAGGCAACCTTTGCGGGGCCGAACAAGCTTTGCTCATAAGAATCCACGCATTTCTTGATCCGCGCGACCGATTCCGGCGAGGCGGCGAACGACGTGTCGCGGAGGAGGTAGAGCGTGCGGACCGTGGAATACAACGCCCGTCCGCCGTAGCCGAAGGCGTGCCCGGCGTGGTGGAACAGGCTGCCATCCGGCTTGAAGGTTTCGTCGAGCGCGTTGGTGTAGCCCGTGCTGATGTTGGACAGGTAGGAGCTGTAGTGGCGCAGGTCGCGCAGCTTCTCCGGCGAGTCGTCCATGAGCAGGGCGCAGAGCAGGCGTTGCGTGAGCAGGCCCTGCAGGTCGTCGGCGTTGGCGGAAATTCGGCCGGGCACGTCGTAAACCACGTCTTCCCGGTAGATCCGGTTAAACCCGTGCAGGTACTTCGAAACGGCGATCGCCTCGTCGAGCCGATCGTGTTTTTTTAGCACGGATCGCATGAAAAACATCGACGGGGCGTATTCGCGGATCACGTAGGAATAGTGGTGGATCCAGCCGAGGCCGGCGCCCTCGGCAAAACCCTGGTCGACGCCGTAGTCGAAAAGGTCGATGAACATCTGCTCGAGTTCCAGGCGGATCGCTTGGTCTTCGCTGAACTGCCAGGCGCGGGCGACGCGTAGCAGCATCGCGTTGAAGTCCCATCGCCAAGTGAGGACGTCTTCTCGCCATTCGTCTTGCGATAAGCCGAGTTCGGAGAAGTGGTCGCCGAACACGTTCTTGTTCATCAGCGGTCGGCCGAAGATCTGGTCGCCATCGCGGCGGATCTCAAATTTTGCGAACGCTTTGCGGATGCCTTCGATCTTGGAGGGGTTCCATGCCGCGCGGGTCGAATCGGGCAGCCAGATCGCTTCCACGCGCTGCTCGAGCGTGCGGATGTCGCGGAGCGATTGCTCGTCGAGCGGCAGCAGGTCGAACGTGGGGGTTTGCTTGCTGAACTCGAAGAGCAGGTGCGGGTACTGGCCGACCAATCGGGGGTGGCGATCGATCTCGGGGAGCTGGGGGTTGGCGTTGACGGTGCGGGGGTTGGAGGGCACCGAGGTGCCGAGCATGTCGAGGTAGAACGTGCCGGAGCCGGTGGCGGGCGCGTTGATGGTCATGCGGTCCATGTCCGGGTGCGGCGTGCCGCGCATGTCGCCGCGGTCGTAGCCCACGACGATGGTGCGCCAGCCCTTGAAGCTCAGGTTGTAGTCGAATTCGCAGTCGGCCTGATCGCCCCGACCGAACTGGATGCGGAGGCGTTGTTGGCGTGGTTTTTCGTTGTAAATCCAGGCAAAAAACGCGCGGGGCGGTTCGAGCACCCCCTGGCTGGGGTCGGCCCGTGACATCAGGACTTCGGGGTCGTCGCCGGGCTTCATGGGTTGCTGCTTGCGGTAGCCCAGGTGCCCGTCGTACACCAGCGTGGCGTTGCCCTGCCAGTCCCACTTCAGGGATTGGTTGCCGTGCTTCATCCGGTCCTGGTTGATCGAGAGTGTGCCGCCTGCGCTGGTGACGTGCGCGGGGATGCCGTCTTCGAAGCTCTCCATGATCTTTCGGGGAGACGGGTCGGAAGTGGTGGCGGCTGCTTGGGTGTGGGCGGTGCTCATGGCGAGTAGCAGGGCGGGTGTGAACAAAGAAAGGATGCGCATGCGTGGGTCCATGGTGAGCGGTCCCATCGGCCCGGCCGTAACTGCAGCGGGTATGGGATCGTAGGGATGCAGAAATCGATTCGTGAGGGCTAAGCGGGGTATTGGATGAGCTCGGCACACTTTTTGGTCTTGACCCAATCATCCGTGGCGCGCACCAGCCAGCGGCCGAGCTCGCCCTGGAGCATGTCGAGGTCCGAACGATCGATCGCGTCCAGCGCGATCGGCGTCATCTGATACGGGTCGGTCGTGTTGTCGTAGAGCTCGGGCAGATCGTCCTCGTGGACGAGGTAGGTGTATTGGTTGGTGCGAACGCCTTTTTTGGTTCGGCCGTTGAGGTACAACGCCGACTGCGGCTTGGGGGTTTGGTCGTAAACGCCGTCGCGCAGGCCGCTGGCGTAGTCGTAGCCCTGGACCGAGCTCGGGATCGATTGGCTGAGCCCCAGCAGGCTGAGCATGGTCGGCATAATGTCGACGGTGCCGAGCAGGAGGTCGTCCACGCGCGGCTGCAGCACGCCGGGGAAACGGATGAGGTAGGGCACAAGGAACGACTCGTCGTAAATGAGGTTTTTGCCCATTTTCCCGTGACTTCCGAGCAATTCGCCGTGGTCGGATGTGAACACGACCAGCGTGTTGTCGGCCTGCCCGGCATCTTCCAGGGCCTGCAGCACGCGGCCGACCTGCTGGTCGATACTGGTCACTAGGGCGAAGTAGATCCGCGCCGCACGCTCGGCCAGGTTGTCCTTGGTCGGGGCGACATTGGGGCGGTTCAGCGCCTCGTCCAGGGGCATGTCGGCGTAGAACTGTTCGTACACCGCGCGGTCGCAGTCGCGATCGACGTCGGAGTAGGGGTTGTGCGGCGGGTTGGGCGACCAGATCAGGCTGAAGGGTTTGCTCTCGTCGCGTTGGCCGGACTCATTCTTCAGGTAGTCGACGACGATGTCGGCTTCTTGCTCGGGGGTGAATCGGCGGTGGCGGTGGGGGTGGCCGTCCGGCTTGCCGTTGACCAGCTCGGGGCGGTTGGAGTACGACAGCGGGTTTTTGTGGTTATCTCCAATGTTCTGGAACCAATAACGGTTGCCGCGCCGCCCGGGGCCCGGGGGGATGTAGGTGTCGAAGGGGTTGGCGTAGTGTCCGCCGGGGTCTTCCGGGGTGCCGACGTAGCGATTTTCCGTGTCAAACAAGGGTTCGGTGCGTTCCCAGTGGGTCTTGCCGACGTACGCGGTTTCGTATCCCTCGGCGGCGAGGACGTCGGTGAAGCAGGTGATGCTGTGCTTGAGTCCCAGGGTTCGGCCGGCCTTGCAGTTCATGTGCATGACGCCGTTCTGGCTGGGGTACATGCCGGACATGAGCATGGCCCGGTGGGGGCTGCACACGGGGTGGGTGCTGCAGGCCTGGTTGAGCACGACGCTTTCGCGGGCCAGGGCATCGAGGTTGGGGGTCTCGACCGGGTCGGACACGCCGCGGATCGCGTCCCGGAACGCGGGGTCGCGCCACAGGCTCAGGGCGTGGAGGCGGTATTGGTCGGGGAAGATGTAGAGGAGGTTGGGCCGATCGCCTGGTGCGGCGGCGGGGCTGCTGTTGGCGGCATGGACTGAGGGGGTGGCCAGGCCGGCGGCGGCGTAGAACCCCATGGCTTTGTTGAACTCTCGACGCTTCATGATTGGAGTCTTGGGAAAGGAGGGGGTGGAGCTGGGATTCACGCCCGGGGAAGTGACTTTAAACTGAACCTCACAAAACGGCAAGGCTTTTGATCAGAATTTATACGCCCCGTTCGCGGTCGAGAGCAAATCCTTGCCAGGCTTGATCACCTAGGCATTGTCTAGTCAATGCAAATTGCTTGATTCGGCCAGCGGGGTCGAAGAAAATGGATTGAGGCTTGATTTCAATCGGCGGGCCGATAAACTGTGAGGTTCAGATTATCCGTGCTCCTGTCGTCCGTCGTCATCCCTTCGTATCCATCTTTGAGGGCATCTCTTGCGCCGTACCCCGCTCCTACTGATTCTCGTGACGGTTCTGTTGGCTTGTTTTCGGGTGCAGGCATCCCAGCCCAATGTGTTGGTGATCCTGACCGACGACATGGGCTGGGCGGACGTCGGTTTTCATGGCGGGGACATCCCCACGCCCAACATCGACCGCATCGCGTCCACCGGCGTGATCCTCGAACAGTTCTACGTTCAGCCGACCTGCTCGCCCACGCGGCACGCCCTGATGACCGGGCGGTACCCCTATCGGTATGGCGCCCACATCTGTAACCTGCGCTCGCACCACACGCACGGCGCATCGCTCGACGAACGGTTTATGTCTGAAGCGATGCAGGAGGTGGGCTACTACACCGCGGTGCTGGGTAAGTGGCACCTGGGTATGTACCGCCAGGCGTATTGGCCGACGTCGCGCGGGTTCGAGATGCACTACGGCCTGCTCAGCGGCGGGCTCGACTACTTCACGCACATCAACGACAAGGTTACGCTCGATTGGCAGGAACTCCACGCCGACCGCTCGGTGTGGAAGCAGCCGCTGCGTGAAAAGGGCTACACCACCGACCTGCTCGGGCAGCGGGCGGTGAAGCTGATCGGCGAGCATGATTTCGACCAAAGGCCCTTGTTTCTCTACCTTTCCTTCAACGCGCCGCACACCCCGATGCAGGCCAAGCCCGAGGACGTCAAACGCTTCAACCACGTGAAAGACTCCCGGCGGAGGACCTACTCCGCGATGATGCACGCGACGGATGTTCAGGTCGGCCGGGTGCTCGATGCCCTGGAGAAGCGCGGGGTGGATGACAACACGCTGGTCATCTTCTTCAGCGACAACGGCGGGGCGGGCAGCAACGCCTCGAGCAACGAGCCGCTGCGGGGCGGCAAGGGATCGCAGTACGAGGGCGGCGTGCGGGTTCCCGCCGCGGTGACTTGGCCGGGCACACTCAAGCCGGGGCAACGCTTCTCAACGCCGTTGCACGTGGTCGACCTGTTTCCCACGTTCGTGGGCCTGGCGGGCGGGGACACGACGCTGGGCCAGCCGTTGGACGGCCTGGATTTCTGGCCGGCCCTGTCCACCGGCGAAACGCTGCCCGAACGCGTTATTTACCACAACGTCGCCGACACCTCCGGCCGAGGTTCGGTCCGCAGCGGCGACTGGAAGTTCATGGCGATCAAGAAAGCCAAAGCCCCGAAGGACAGCGTCCCGCTCCCTGGCGGCAAGCTGCACGGGTTGCTGTTCAACATCGCCGAGGACCCCAACGAAACCAAGAACCTGGCCAAGCAACGCCCCGAGCTCGTCGATGAACTCTGGGGCAAGCTCAAGGCACGCGGCCCGGAAGTGGTCTCCGCGAAGGAGTACTGCACCTCGGCCCCGAAGGGATGGAAAGCGCCACGCGACCACTCGTCCGCGGCGGAGTAGTGAACTGGTTTATGCTTCGGTTCGCCCACTCGGCGAACGTTCAGAAAGGATCTCGACCCATGGGTTTCAGTAGTTTGCTTGGTCGAATGTCGGTGTTGGCGATTGCCGCGGTGTCATCCACCGCGTTGGCGCAAGGCGCCGACGACGTGCCCGAGTGGATGGAGGCGCTGGAGCTGCCCAACTACTCATACGCGGGCTACGCGCTGGTGCCCGAATCGATCGAGCCGAAAGACCTGCCCGTGGTGCATGTGGGTGATCACGGCGCGAAGCCCAACGACCGCAAGAGCGACAAGGCGGCGATCGCCGCAGCGATCCGTGCGGGCGAAGAGAAGGGCGGGGCGATTATTCAGTTCGAAGCCGGGGAGTACTGGGTCGGCGAGAAAAAGCAGGAAAAACAAGGCTTTTTCATCACCAGCCCCAACATCGTCATCCGCGGCGCCGAGCCCACCGCCAGCGCGCCTAAGGGCACGGTGTTGTACATGCGTCACTCGCTGGCCCCGGCGGACCCGAAGAAGATGTACTCCTGCCCGCCGCTCCTGAAGTTCCAGCACCCCACCAAGGGCAAGAAGCTGACCTCGATCGTGTCGGACTCGGAGAAGGGCGGTTTCGAGATCAGCGTCAAAGACCCCGGCAAGCTGAAGGTCGGGCAGTACGTCACGCTCTACATGCGCAACCCCGCCGCGACCAGCACGCTGCTCGCGGGGCTGGAGCCCTGGTCGATCTGGACCAACACCATCGAGAACGGCCCGATCGTCCACGGCGAACGCCACCGCATCGTGGCCATCGACGGATCGACGGTCACCTTCCACGAGCCGATGATGATTGATGTCTTTGCCGAGCACGGCTGGGAGGTGAGGTCCTGCCCGATGGCCGAAGGCTGGGTGGTCGAGGACATCACGTTTGTCGGTGAAGTGCCCACGCCCTGGGTCCACCACAAAAACGCCGACCACGACAGCGGCTGGACCATGATCGGCTTCAATCGCGGCTTCGCGCCGGTGATCCGCCGGTGCAAGTTTGTCAGTGTGTCCACCGGCGCGTTCATCAACGGCAGCTACGGCGGGACCGCGATCGACAACGTCGTCCTGGGGCGGCGTGGCCACTATTCGATCAGCTCCGGCGGCGGTAGCTACGGCACCCTGATCGCGTTCAACAAGGACCTCACCAAAGAAGGCCAGTGGCACGGCTTCGGCTCCAGCCACGGCGCGGTCGGAACGGTCATCTATCGCAACGTCAATTCCAAGCGCGGCTTCGACCACCACTCGGGCACGGCCATCGCTTACGCCACGCTCATCGACGTCAACACCGGCGGGATCTTCGGAAGCGGCGGCAACTACAAAAACCTGCCCAACCACCTCCACGACCTCACGTTCTGGAACTTCAAGCAGACCCACGACAAGCGCTACGACAACTACGACTGGTGGTCTGCCCGCCGTGGCGACCAGAAGTACTCGGGCACCAAAGTCGTCTACCCACGCATCGTCGGTTACCACGGCATCCGCACCACCTTCAAGCCCGAGAGCTGTTCGCACATCCACTGCCACGGCAAACCGGTCGAGCCGGAGTCGTTGTTCGAGTATCAAGTCCTGCAGCGGCTGGGCGAACTGCCGGAGTGGATGGCGTCTCCCGAATCGCGGGCGCGTTGAGAAATCTGCTTGTCGAAGAAAACGGTTGGCCGAATCTGAGCGGTATACGTTGGATCACGCCGCGGGGCTTGGTGTCGTTCGCTTAGCGCCCGGCTGAAGCAGCAGGAACGCGGCGGGCACGAAGATCAAGGCGACCAGCGTGGCGCCGATGATGCCACCCACCAGCACGATGGCGAGTTGGGGCCAGAACGCTCCGCCGACCAGGACGAGCAGCGGCAGGAACCCGCCGACGGTCGTGGCGGTGGTCGAGATGATGTGCCGGGTGCATCCCACCACGGTCTGGACCGTTGCGTCGAGGTCGCGTTGAGCGATGCGCGGGTCGGCCTTGAGTGCCGCCAGGACGACGATGCTGTCGTTGAGCGCGACGCCGATGAGCCCCAGCGTGCCCAGGATCATGTTGAAACTCACCGGGAACGAGTAGCACCACGTCGCGAGGAGCGCGAGGCCCACCGCGGAGAACGCGACGCCGCCCAGGATAAGGGCCATGCGGATGCTGCGGAAGGTCAGGATCAGCGTGGCGACCATCATGACCACGAGGATCGGGGCGTAGCGCGCGAGGTTGGCGTTGGCCTCGGAGCTCTGCTCGGACGCGCCGCCGAGCGACAGGCGGTAGCCCGCGGGCAGGACAAAGCCCCGGTCGCTCAGGTTGCTCATCACCTCGTTGCTGATGTCGATGGGCAGCGAGCCGCTGCGGGTGTAGGCCGAGACGGTGTTGGTGCGTCGGCCGTCGAAGCGCGCGATCCCGCCCAGCTCCGGGCGGAGTTCGAAACGCCCCAGCGACGCGGCGTTGACCCACTGGTTCGAGGCGGGCACCACCAAAGGTGAGCTGGCGATATCGTCAAGCTCTGCGCGTTGGGATTCGGGGAAGCGCACGCGCACCGGCATCGCTTCCGGGCTTTCGAGGATGCTTCCCGAGACCCCGCCCTCGAGGCCGGCTTCGAGTTGGTTGCCGATGTCGGCCAGCGACAACCCCGCGAGTCGGGCGGCGTCTTCGTCGGCATTGAAAAACAGCTTCGGTTCACCACGCGGCATCGCGGCCTGCGTGTGCAGCACCTGCGGGTGTTTTTGCAGCACGACACGCAGGTCGTCCCCCAGTTGTTGCAGGCGGGTGATGTCGGGGCCGTAGATGCGGTATTCGAGGTCGGCGACCACCGGCGGGCCCTGGCCGAAGTTCCGCGTGAGGATCTGCGCCCCGGGGTGTTTCTCGTCGAGCAGTTGCTGCGCTTCTTCCACTAGCCGGCGTGTCGCGGCGGCGGACGTGGTGGTGACCGCGGCCTGGGCGTAGTTGGCCGACCGGTCCTGGTCCATGACCAAGTTGTAGTACACCGTGGGGTGGCTGCCGCCCACTAGCCAGGAGACCTCTTCGACTCCGTCGAGCGTGCGCAGGGTCTGCTCCACCGCCCGGGCTTCGTCCAGTGTGGCGTGGATCGCGGTGTCGCTGGGCATCCACAGCCGCAGCTCGAACATGTTGCGGTCCACCGGCGGGAAGAACTGGCTGCCCAAGGTCGGGGCGACGGCAAACCCCGCGAAGGGCAGTGCCGCAGCGACGAAGATCGCGGCGATCGGCATCGCGTACAACCGGCGCAAGAGCTTCGGATACGCCCGGCTCACCGGCCCCAGCGTTGCACCGTCCCGGTACCACCGCCGCTTCTCATCCGCCGGGGTCGGCTTGGTGAAAAGCCCCGCGAGAGAGGCCGTGATGGTCATGGCCACGAGGAACGAGGCGCAGATCGCCAGGATCACGCTGAGCCCGATCGTTCCCACAAAGTCACCCGCGCCGCCGGGCAGCAGCAGGATTGGAGCGAACGCGAGCACGGTGGTGATCGTCGACGCGAGCAGGGGCAGGAACAAATGGCCGACCGCGTAGCCGACCGCGGCCAGCGACGAATCGCCCTGCGCTTTGCGTGAAAACACCTCGTCGGTCATCACGATCGCGTTGTCGATGAGCAGCCCCAGCGCGATGATCAGGCCGAACACCGACATCTGGTGGATCGGAACGCCCAGCAGCTGCCAGCCGAACATCACCAGCGCCACGGTCAACGGCAGGGCGGCGCAAACGATCACGGCCGAACGCAAACCCATGATGATCATGACCGCGAGGATGATGACCACCGCACCCGCCAACAGGTTGAACACCAGTTCGCGCAGACGGGTCGTGGTGTACGGCTCTTGCTCGAAGATGCGGTCGATGCGGATGCTCGGGCCACGCTCGGCGGCGAAGCGGTCGGTGAGTTCGTAGGCGGCGGCGGCCCAGTCGGTCACCTGGACCGCGGCCCCGACCCGCGCGGCGACGAAGACGGTGCGCTGCCCGTTGTACAGGCCGATCTCTCCCTCGGGAGACTGCCAGCCGCGCTCGACGGTCGCGAGGTCGCCGACCGTGAGCAGCGAATCGCCCAGCCCAGTGGCGATAGGGAGCGAGGCCACCCGGCGGAGCGTGTCGAGTTCGCCATCCACCTCGATGATGAGGTCCGAGGTCGCGCCGCGGAGCGTGCCGGCGGGGCGCTTGGCGTCGGCGTTGCCGATCTGCTGGGCCAGGCTGCGGACGTCGATGCCCGCTTCGGCGAGTTCGTCGCGGTCCACCTCGACCACGATCTCTTCTTGGGGTTCGCCGTACACGCGGACGAGTTCGGTCCCCGGGAGGTTGCGGAGTTGATCGCCCAGTTCGTCGGCGAGTCGGGCCATGACGCCCAGCTGCGGATCGCCGGGGCCGTCCCAGGTCACCCCAAGCAGCAGCGTAAAGGCCACCGCCTCGCGCTTGTCGTCCACCACCGGGGTCTGCGCTTCAGGGGGGAGCAGCGGCGTGGCGCTGCGTACCTTGTCGCGGACCTCGGCGAAGATCTGCTCGTTGTTCCCCGCGTGGACGTCGTCGGCGAGTTCGATCGAAACCACGGAAACCCCCGCCCGCGAAGTCGAACTGATGTGTTTGATCGTCTCGATCTCGTCGAGCGCTTCTTCGAGCACCTCGGTCACCAGCGCCTCGACACGCTCGGCGTTCGCTCCGGGGACCGCGGTCACGATCAACGGCCCCCGGTTCACGATGCGCGGGTCTTCGAGGCGCGGCAGATTGAGGATTGCTGAGAGCCCCGCCACGCCGATCACCGCGATGCTCAGCCATAAGAGGTAGCGGTTGCGGAAGAAGAGGGTGGCGATGCCGCGGGCGGGTTCTTCGGTTGGTTGGGTTGGTTGAGGGGCGTCGGTGTTCACGGCGCGTCGATCTCCGTGTCGGCCGGGCGAACTTCCATGCCGGGCGCCAGTCGGTGGAGGCCGCCCACCACCACCTCGGTCCCCGCGGGCAACGCGCTACGCACGAAGACCCGGTTGGATTCGGGGTGCAGGACTTCCACGTCCGACCGCCGGATCACCGCGGTGCCGTTGTCGTCGGGCCCGCGCTCGATCGTGTAGACCGACCACAGCCCGCGTACCCCTTCGGTGAGTGCCTGGATCGGCAGCCACACGCCGGGCTGCTCGATGGCTTGCTCGATCTGCACCCGAGCAAGGTCGCCGCGGCGGATGCCGTCGAGTTGGGCGTCGAATTCGAGGATGACATCGACGTCCCGGCCGACGCGCTCGCGGGCCGGAAGGATTTGGCGGATGGTGCCGGTGAGGGTTTGGCCGTTGACCGAGACTTCGTGGGTTTGATCGATGGCGAGGTCTTCAAGCAACCCGCCGCCGACGCCCAGGCGTACCTCGGGGCGCTCGATGTCGTAGAGCTCGATCACGGTGGTCCCCGCCGAGACCACTTGGCCGGCGTCGATGTGTTTGGCGGCCACCACCGCGTCGTACGGGGCGACCAATTCGCTTTTCTCGAGTTCAACCTCCAGGGTTTGGATGCCCGCGCTGGCCCGCGCCAGGTTGGCCGCGGCGGCGAGGCGCGACTGCTGGGCTTCGTCGAGCTCATCGTCGGTGGCGGCTTTTCGTTTGTGCGCCCGTGTGATGCGCTCCAGGCGGATATCCGCGAGGTCGAGCTCGGCCTGGGCCTGATCACGCGCCGCCCGCAGCTCTTCCCGGCGGGCTTCGAGCAGTTGCGTATCCAGCCGGGCCAAGATCTGGCCGGCGGTGACCCGATCGCCTTCGCGGTACAGGAGCTGTTTGACCTTCCCCGGAACCTCGAAGCCGAGTTGACTTTCCTGCTGCGCTTCCACCCGGCCCACGAAAGCCCGGGTGATCGAATAGCCCGGCTCGGGTTGGATGCTTTGCCAACGCACCGTGAGCGCTTGGGAGCCGGGCCCGTCGGCGACGGCGGTGTCGTCTTTCTGCGCAAAGATCGCCAACGCGGTGACGCCGAGGAGCACCGTGGTGATCGTGGCCAGCGAAACCACGCGCGGGTTTGTGATGAGAGCGGAGCGTTTCATAGTTGGCCGGTCCTTACGGCTTTGGTTGCGGGGGTGTCGTGGGTTTGGGGGCAGAGCGTTTCGATCGCCTGGGCTTCAACCGATTCGAGGATCTCGCGGGCAAGTTCGGGCTCGACCGCACGCGCCAGCATGAGTCCGCCCACCATCTGTGAGAACGCCGCCAGCACACGCCGACGCGCTTCCTCGGGGGGCGCTTGCACCATGCTCGAGGTGTGAGCCAGGCGTTCGTAAAACAAAGTGGTGAACGCGGCGACCGCCTGTTCGCCGATGCGGGCGATCTCGGAAGACATCGTGGGCAGGGGGCAGCCTTGGTCGGCGTGGGAGAGGTGGGCGTCGCCGAGGTAGCCGCGGACCCAGGCGTGGAGCCAGTCCTCGCCGTCGAGTTGGGCAAACTGCGATTCAAACTTCTCGCTGACGTGGTCAAACCCCGAGCGGATCACCTCGGCGACCAGCGCGTCTTTATTCTCGAAGTGGGCGTAGAACCCCCCGTGCGTGAGCCCGGCTTCCTTCATGATCGCCGAGAGCGACGCCGCCGCGAACCCCTTCTCCCGGAACTGGCGGGCGGCGGCCCGCAGGATGCGTTCGCGCGTTTCGAGTTTGTGTTCGGCGGGGTAGGGCATGGCTGAATATGATAGTCATCATATTTTGATTCGGCCACATCTTTGCCGAGAAAACGCGGTTTTTTATCTCTTTGTCGTATTTTTTACGGTATTTGGGTCACGTGGGCCGCGACGCCAAACCGTTGGTGACGAGTCGGTTAGGGCGGGGGATAGGAATGGATGCGTGGCCGAAATGAATCGCGATCCACGCGCCGTGAAGCGTGAGGTGAGCGGTGAATCTGCCGTCGGCGAGTCGTGGAGTCCTAGGCCCCCTTCACCAGCGGATAGCGGCGTTCTAAATTCTCGGCGGCGGCTGCTCGGCCCGAGTCCCGGAGCTTCTGAAGGTACCGCGTCAGTTCTTCCGATCGTCGGCCGTGGATGTACGAGCACGCGTGGTACGGGCCGCCTTCGCGGAGCACCGTGCGCATCGGATCGGTCACGTCGGCAGAATCGCGGGCGATCTTGGACATCGCCTCGTCGTGCCACCCCGACAAACGCCAGTTCGCCTCACGCAGCACCTCGGGATGCGCATCGGCTAGGTTGTGCTGCTCCTGCGGATCGCTGGCCAGGTCGAACAACATGTGATCGGGGAAGGGGTGGAACCCATCGTGGTAGGTCCGGATGTAGAGCCAGCGGTGATCGCCTTCGTCGAA
This sequence comes from Algisphaera agarilytica, assembly GCF_014207595.1. NCBI lineage: Bacteria > Pseudomonadati > Planctomycetota > Phycisphaerae > Phycisphaerales > Phycisphaeraceae > Algisphaera > Algisphaera agarilytica. The sequence goes on along the minus strand of NZ_JACHGY010000001.1, from coordinate 1,139,452 downwards.
CCGGACCGAGCGCTGACACACGTGAGCACATTGCGACAGGACCAGCTCGTCGCGCCCCTGGGCTTTGCCTTCGGTAACGGTCGGGGTAAAGCTGCGCCCGTCCCAACCCGCGGGGGTCGGTTCGTGTTCATCCGACTCGCCCAGCAGCTCGAGGCAGGTCGCGGGCCAGTCGAGGTGGTAGTGCAGGCCGTCGTCGGTGGCGCCGGCCTGGCCGCCGGGCCATTTCAAGATGAAGGGGATGTGGCAGGTGGCGTGGTCGGCGGTGCCGTGTTCGCCGTAGATCTCTAGTTCGCCCTGGTTCTCGCCGTGGTCCGCGGAGATGATGATCGCGGTGTCGTCGTACACGCCGGCCCGCTTGAGCTGGTCGACGAGTTTGCCGACCGCCTCGTCCACGTAGCGGATGGCCACGTCGTAGCCGTCGATCCATTGTTTCAGGGACGCACGGTCGGTGATCCGCCGCGGCAAGCGCGGGTACCGATCGGAATCGGCGTCGTGATACATGTCGAGGTCTTGCGCCGAGTGCGGCCCGCCGCGGGCGACGTGTTCTGCGATCAACTCATCCGTGTACCAGTCCGCGATCGGGACATCGTCGAACGGGTTGCCGTAATCGAGCGGTGTGCGGTAGGGCGTGTGGATGTCCCAGTAGTTCAGGTGCAGGTACCAGGACGGCTCAGCAGCGTGGGCGTCTAGCCAGCGCTCGACCACGGGCTGCACGGTTTCGACAGGTTCCTGCCCGCCCTCGCCGGTGTTGTGCATCTCGTTGAAACCCGCGTAGTACTGGTGGGCCGCATGGCGTTGGCCGAACGGCGAGATCATCGCGGTGTGGTAGCCGCGCTTCTGCAGCATGCGGGGGAAGCTGTGCTCTTCGAGGACGGAGCGGAAGCCGCGCGTCTCGCCCTGCCGTTTGGGATCGGCCGCGGTGCCGCCGTGCCCGACCACGCCGGTGCGGATCCCGAAGCGGCACTGATACAACGCGGTCCGCGACGGCAGGCAGGGGGCGTCGGAGCAGTAGACGTTGTCGAAACGGATGCCCTGCTGCGCGATCGCGTCGATGTTGGGCGAGGTGTTGCGGTGATAGCCATAGCAGCCCAGATGCGTCGGGTTGAGGGCATCGAGGTCGAGATAAAGAATGCGGGTCATCGGTGAAAAAACTCCGGACAATGATTCAGTGAGATCGCAACAACCTTCTGCCTTGCGATCATATCAATGGTGCACCGCGACAGGACCCGGCGGTGAGCCAAGCGGGCCCACTTCTCCAAGCCGGCCGGGATGAGTTGATCGTTGGCGGCTACTCGACCTTGGGCCCGATCTCCGACCACCAGCCGAAACGCGGGGATTCGACGGTGCCTTGCCAGGCGTCAAAGGTTTCTTGCAGGCGGGCCGCTTCCTCGGGGTAGGCGTTGACCACATCGGTGGCCTCCCGGGGATCATCATCCAGGTTGTACAGCTGGGGCGGGTTGTTGCCGCGGTCCTGGATGAGTTTCCACGAGCCGGACCGCACCGCCCACATCGCGTTTTGTCGCCAGAACAGGGTGCGTTCCGCCAGGGGTTCTGCGTTTCGTTCGCCGGTGAGGTAGGGCAGCAGGTTGATGCCGTCGAGTTCCCAATCGGATTGAACTTCGCCGCCCGCAACGCTCACGAGCGTCGGCACGAGGTCGAGGCTCGACACGGTGCCCTCAAGGGTTTCGCCGGCGGGCAGGCCGTTAGGCCAGCGGAAGAACAGGGGCGTACGCAGGCCACCTTCCCAGAGCGTGCCCTTGCCCGCGCGGACCGGGCCGTTGTCCGCCCACGCCGGCTTGTTCTTTTTCTGCACGACGCCGCCGTGGTCGCTGAGGAAGATGATGAGCGTGTTGTCCACCAGGCCGTGGGCTTCGAGGCTTTCGTGCATCCGGCCCACCGCGCGGTCCATCGCGATGATCATCGCGTCGTTCTGGATGTACGTGGGGTTCAACATGATCTACTTCCTGGCGGCGTTGCAGAACGTGAGCAAGGACCTGATGGAGGCGGCCGAGGTCGACGGGGCGGGGCCGTGGCAGCGGTTCCTGAACGTGACGGTGCCGGCGATCCGTCCGGTGGGAACGTTCGTGGTGCTGCTGTCGTTCATCGGCAGCGTGCAGCTGTTCGAGCTGCCGTACCTGCTGGTGGGCCCCGACGGCGGGCCGGGCAAGAAGGGGCTGACGCCGGTGATGCACCTGTTCAGCAAGGGCTTCGACGCGGGGGACCTGGGGTACGCCAGCGCGATCGGTTGGCCGTTCGCGTACCTGATGTTCTCGGCGTTCAAGACCAAGGAGGCGTTCTTCAGCGGGCCGTTCTGGCCGGTGGAAGAAGACGGCGGTTGGTGGGCGGTGGACTGGTCGGGCTTCACGTTCACGAACTTCACCCGGCTGTGGAGCGAGGTGAAGATCGGCGAGGCGTCGTTCATGCGGGCGGTGCTGAACTCGTTCTTCTTCGCCTCGGTCATGAGCGTGGTCGGCACGCTGGGCGCGGCGATGGGGGGCTACGGCCTGGCGATGTTCAAGTTCAAGGGCCGGGAGTTCATCACGACGGTCGTGCTCGGCGCGTTGGTCATCCCCGGCGCTTTGCTGATCGCGCCGGGCTACTTCCTCTTGTTCCAGCTGGGCTTGCTCGACAGCTACGCGGGCCTGATCCTTCCGGGGGTGGCCCCGGCGTTCGGGGTGTACCTGTTCCGCCAGGCGTTCATCTCGTCGCTGCCGCACGAGATGATGGAGGCGGGGCGGATCGACGGTTGTGGCGAGTGGCGGATGTTCTTCCAGATGGGCCTGCCGATGGTCAAGCCGATGGTGGGGGCGTTCGTGCTGATCACTTATCTCGGCACGTGGACCAACTTCATCGGCCCGCAGATCATCATCCAGACCCCCGAGAAGTACCCGCTGGCGGTTGCGGTCGCCCAACTCCGCGGCCCGTTCAGCATCGAGTACGGCATGATCATGGCCGGCACCCTCGTCGCCATCGGCCCGGTCCTGGCCCTGTTCCTCTTACTCCAAAAAGACTTCATCGCCGGACTCACCGCCGGCGCCGTTAAGGGATAAAAAGCACAACAAAGCGGTAAGCAATTCGCTTAGTTTGGGGCGACTTGGAGCACCGAGATCAGATGTGTTGGTTTATCTGCACGCTGCGGATCGGTCCGTCGTGTGCCGGATCGAAGCGGAGTGTTTTCTTAAGTACATACCGTCTCTGGGTCGGCAGAGTAAGTCCTATGCGGTATCTCCATCGCCAGCCGAATGCGGCTAAGTGATGTCTGCTCGGTCAGGTGTCAGAGAAAGTTGTTTTCAATAAGCAACTCCTTCAATTGAGGTTGAGTGATGCCGTCCCGGTTGCCACTGGCACGTTGATCGTAAGCAGTGGAATCCCTCGATACCGAACCGCCCGAGGTAGTGGTGGGAGATATCTGGGTTTGTATGGACAGCATTTCGAGGTGTTCCGAATAGTCGGTGCATTGTCATTTCTTCATTGGCGTGTATCGCGGATTCGGAGCTACTCCCAGCAAATTTGGCAGAGTTTGTTGTACGGCGACGTATAGGTGTAGACCGAACGAGATATGCCATGTATTTCAGAATAAAAATACTGGTTATTGGCGTTAATCCGGATACGTTCAGGAGTTCGAGATAAATAAGCTTTAACTTCTACGCAATCGAATCCCCCTAATTATTGCTCGGTGCAAGAAGGTATTGGCCACATGGCAGTTATGAGGGATCAACGACCGAACATCCTGATACTAATGACCGATGAGCAGCGATTCGATCAGCTGGGTTGTATCAATCCCTCGCTGCATACCCCCAATCTCGATCGGCTTGCGGCGGACGGCGTTCTCTTTGAGAACACATACACAACCAACCCTTCGTGTGTGCCGGCACGGGCATCGCTGATGACGGGGCAGTACCCGTCACAGTGCGGCGTGCCCACCTACGTCACCTATCTACCCGACCATGAAAAGACATTCATGACTCGCCTGCGCGACGGCGGATACACCACGGCCGTGGTCGGCAAACAACACTTTGGGCCAACCGCCATCGACAAGGGCTACGACTACGAAGAGATCATCGATCCGCACTTCGCCCCGGACAATCTCGCGGAACACCTTGGCGAAAACAGCTGGTTCGACTACCTGGCAGCAAACGGCGTGTCGGGACTCAACGACTTGGCCGAGCCTTTGTTTCCGTTCGTGCAGCGGTGGAAGGCGGACCCCGGTTTTCATATAGACACGCATATCGGCCAGCAAACCCTGCGATGGCTCCGCGAAGATCGCCCTCACGACAAACCCTGGTTCATGTTCAGTTCGTTTTCGGGGCCGCATATGCCTTTCGATGGCCTGGGCCTTCCGCATGAACGTTGGTATGACGATACAGAAATCGACATGCCCCAAACAACGGTTGAAGACCTGAAAAATAAGCCGCCGCACCAGATGGTTGCCCACGGCACCACGGAACCTGGCGCTTTATCCGATGAACAAATCCGCCAAGCCCGGCTTTCAAGTCACGCGAACGTCTCGCTGATTGATGAGCAAATCGGCCGAATGATCGATTACCTCAAGGCCGAGGACCTGTATGACCAGACACTCATTCTGTTCATCTCCGATCACGGCGACTATCTCGGCGATTTCGGCAAGCTGGGCAAATCGCAGTGTCTTGCTGAGGTGTTAATTCGGATCCCGTTGATCTATAAGCCCGCAGGCCCCACTGCGGCAGGTGTTCATCACTCGGCCTTCGTCAACCTCGTTGACATTGCCCCCACGTGTATGGCGGCGGCAAAACTGGATCGGCCGGGGGAATGGCTGGGGCGCGATCTGGCGGATGTCGCGTCGAATGATGACCGCCCGCCCGCACAGCCCGACCGGATCTACATGGAAGTCGGCCGGATCCGCGGGTTACGGGTCGGTGATTGGAAGATCAGCCATTACTTCGAGCGAGACTACGGCGAACTCTACGATCTCGCCTCGGACCCATGGGAAAAGAACAACCTATGGGCATCACCACAACACTTTGCAAAACGCGAGTCGATGCGTGCCATGCTGCTCGACGAAGTCATGCGACTCAGCCCTCGCCACAAAGCACCGTGGAACGACCAATCCGACCCGCCGTCGCCTGAAATCTGAACAACGCCAAAGCGCCCACGCCTCATTGGGAGGCGCCTGCTGACCCAGAACCCCCACATGTGACAACCCGCTGGATTGTCCAAATCCCCATCCCTAGGCTCAAATGCCACGCCGGTGGGGCACGATTGCCGCAACATGGCAATTCTTCCAAGAAATAGCCCTGCGTGCCACAAAATCGCCCCTTCTGGGGGTTGTAGCCCAATTTCGACGCCCGAAACCATGTGTTCACAGGGCTTCTGAACGAGCTCGTGATGGCGACGAAAAGTCGAAACGACCATGTCGATTGGTGATCCCGCTATTCATCGAATCGGGCACCCTCCCTAGATTATGAATGCACGTTTCGGCGGCAGCGACATAGCTCGTTGTCCCGAAAATCGGCTTCGGCTTGTCGAAGCTCCGCCCCGGACTCTTTCGTCATCACCACCGTCACTTCAGTCTTCTGCCAAGGACTTCTCACCATGCTTTCTACTCCCAACCGTCGTACTCGGCATGCTTTCACGCTCATTGAATTGCTGGTTGTCATCAGCATCATTGCCCTGCTCATCGGCCTCCTGCTTCCGGCCCTTGGGGCCGCGCGAAAAACCGCGCGGCAACTGGCTAGCAGCACTCAGCTGCGCGGCATCCAGCAGGGGATGGTTGTGTTTGCTCAGAGCAACAAATCGGGCACGCGAGACGGCTACTTCCCGGGGCTCAACCCCGACGGCACCGTTGCCAACAACCCTTTCCCGGGCGGCGGCGACCCCTACTACACCGGCGGTAACAAGCGGAAGCTGCCCCAGGTCCGTTTCGCGATCATGCTGAACGAAAACCTGTTTACACCTGAATACATCCTGAATCCCGCTGACCCGGGAGCAGAGGAAGCGTCGCCGGGTGTTGGTCCGACCGACTTCTTCACCTGCCAGCACTACTCCTACGGCATGCTCACGCTGGGCGGTGCTCAAGCGGCCAGCCTCGAATTGCCGGCCAACCAAGAAGGCCGTAAAGCCGAGTGGCAGGAAACCCTGAACAGCCAGGCGGTTGTCGTCGGCGATATCAACACCGGCAACAACGTCGGGGATCAAGCCAGCTCTTGGTGGACCGAAGAAAATTCCGGCGAGTGGGGCGGCGGTATCGTGAAGAATGACAACAGTACTTCTTATCAGCCGACGACTATCGTTGAAAATACAAAACTCGGAAACCTGCCTGTTAACCAATCCGACAACATCTTCTCGAATCAGGCCGCTCCGGCCAACGGCGGTATGGACAAGGGTGAAGACGTGGTGCTGATCTTCGGAAGCGCCACAAGCAACAACCAGGAAGACTTTCGTAACGACCCCAACCCTTGATGGTTTCAGGACAGCGGGTGGCTACCTGGCATAGTTTGAAGTCACTTTACGTCGGCTTGAATCTCGCCCGGACAAGATAAGCGCCCGCACCGGTATTGCTAGTTGACACATCAAGGCATTTCGCTGATCGCAATATCGCTCCGTATCCGTATCTAGTAATCGCTATTGACCCGGCTTCGGCCGTTATCGCGGAAATACCCATGAATCTTCGACTTCTACTGACCCTACTTGTTGTCGCAATCTCCCCGGCAGTGCGGGCAGACGACCGTCCCAACATCATCTTGATCCTCACCGACGACCAGGGCTACGCCGATGTCGGTTTTAACGACTCACCCGACATCATCACCCCAGAACTCGACAAGCTCGCACACGACGGCGTGATCTTTACCTCCGGTTACGTGGTCCACCCTTTCTGCGGCCCGTCGCGTATGGGGATGTTGTCGGGGCGTTACCCCCACGAATTCGGCGGCCCCTACAACCTGCCCCCGAACCGCTACGGCCCGAACGACTGGGGGATCCCCGTCTCCGAAAAACTCATGAGCAGTACCCTTCAAGACGCGGGGTATTACACCGGCCTGATCGGTAAGTGGCACCTGGGCAGCACGGCCCCGTACCACCCCAACAAGCGGGGCTTCGACGACTTCTACGGCTTCCTGGGCGGCGGCAAGGAGTACTTCCCCGACAGGTTCCACGCCCAGTACGATCTGCAGATCGCCAACGGCAACAACAACCCGTGGGACTACCTCCATCCGCTGGAGCACAACGGCCAGGAAGTCAGAGAAACCGAATACGTGACCGACGGTTTGTCGCGCGAGGCTTGCCGGTTTATCCGTGAAGCCGGCGACAAGGATCAACCGTTCTTCCTCTTTGTTTCCTACAACGCACCACACACGCCGCTGCAGGCCAAAGAAGAAGACATGGCCATGTTCCCCGACATCACCGACGAGCAACGCAAGATATACGCCGGCATGGTGTACGCGGTCGACCGCGGTGTGGGCGAAATCGTCGACACGCTGAAAGACCAGGGCGAGTTCGAGAACACCCTGATCGTTTTCCTCAGCGACAACGGCGGTCGTACGGATAAGGGCGGCAACAACGCACCGCTCCGTGCGGGTAAAGGCAGCACCTTTGAGGGTGGCTTCCGCGTTCCGATGTTCATGCACTGGCCCAAGGGGATCGAGGGCGGACGGACGTATCGCCACCCGGTCACCGCGTTGGACTTCTACCCGACGTTCGCCGGGCTAGCGGAAGCCGAGATCCCCAGCGACAAGGAACTCGACGGCCTGGACATCATGGCCTCGGTACAAGATGGAAGCTCGCCCAGCGACACACGGATTATCTACACCGTGAACCACAAAGCCGGCTACAGCGATGTGGGTGCCCGGATGGGTGACTTCAAGGTGGTGCGTTTCAACCACCGTCCGTGGCTGCTCTACAACGTGGCCGAAGACCCCGGCGAGAACAACAACCTGCGTCAGCGCTATCCCGAAAAGATCAAAGAGATTGTCGGCGAGATGCGTGAGTTGGCCAAGCAGCACACCGAGCCCGGCTGGTTCCATGCTCCCGAAGCACGCGAACGCTGGATCAAAGAAGATATGCCCAAGTACGAGAAGACCTTCTCGACCGATCTCGATTAATACCTCTTGGGAAGCGATAACCGAAGACCATGCTGAGCACCCTTTACCCTGTTCTTATCAACGGCGAACAGCTCGAAGCCGACGCCACCGCAACCGTGATCAACCCCGCCACCGGGCAACCGGCGGGCGAGGTCCCCGACATCAGCCCTGCGCTGATTCAGCAATCACTCGTTGCCGCAGAGAAGGGGTTCCAGGTCTGGTCCACGATGTCGCCTGCGGCGAGGCGCGAAATCGTCTTGCGGTATGCCGAACTCATCGAAGCCGAGAAAGATCGACTGATTGATCTCTTGATCTCGGAAACCGGCAAGCCGCGTGACAACGCGGAGTACGACTTCGGGATGCTCACGACGTGCTTGCGGTATTTCGTGGAGGAGGCCGAGCGGCTGGATCAGCCCGTTCTGCACGATCCGGATGGCCGGTTCCTTCACTACACGCTGCGTCAGCCCTTGGGGGTTGTCGTCGGCGTTTTGGCCTGGAACTTCCCACTCCTCAACCTGGGATACAAGCTGGGCCCCGCGCTCGCGGCGGGGTGTAGCGTCATCCTCAAGCCAGCGCTGGAAACCCCGCTGGCCTCGCTTGAAGTTGGCTACCTAGCCAAGAAGGCGGGGCTGCCCGACGGGGTCGTCAACATAGTGACCTGTTCGGACCACGACGTCGTGGGCGGCCTGCTCGAGAGCGACATCCCCTCACTGGTGACGATGATCGGCTCGACACGCGGCGGCCTGCAGGTCATGGATCGTTCGTGCACCAGCGTGAAACGATTCTCCGTTGAATTGGGCGGCAACTCGCCTGCCGTCGTCTACCCCGACGCCCCGATCGAAGACGCGGCCCGGCAAATCGTGGACCTCAAGTTCGCAAACACCGGCCAGGTCTGTGTGTCCCCCAACCGTTGCTTTGTTCACGAAAGTATTTACGAGGCATTTCTGGACGCCGCGGTTCAACACACCACCAGCCTGAACAAGATCGGCCCCTTGGTCTCCGCAGAGGCACGCACTCGCATACTCGGCCTCGTGGAAACCGCCAAAGAGGGCGGAGCCACGGTGCTTTGTGGTGGCCACGCGGAGGACGGCCCGGGCTTTTTCATGCCTCCCACCATCCTCCGCGATGTCGATCGCTCGATGTCGGTGGCCTGCAGCGAGGTCTTCGGCCCCGTGTTGTCCGTGCTGCCGTTCTCCGACACCGACAACGAGATCGCATTGGCGAACGACACCGAGTTTGGTCTCGCGGCCTACGTGTTCACCACCAACCTCACCAAAGGGTTGCGTGCGGCACGGGAGATCAAAGCCGGGAGCGTTTGCATCAACGAGCCGCACTACAGCGTGCAACTCCCGCACGGCGGCCTCAAGCAGAGCGGCGTCGGAAAAGACTGCTCGAAGTACAGCCTTGAGGAATACCTCACGCTCAAGCGTGTTTCGATTCAGATCGATCCGACGTAACCCTATTCGCTCGCCCCAAGCGGTTGGAGTACCAACCCGAGATTCAGGACTCGATACGACAACACCATGCACAACGCCTTCCCCAACCATCTCATCGAACGGCTTGAATCCACCCGCGTGGTGGCGGGCTTCTCGACAGAAGAAGTCGACGACGCGGTCGCCACGGCCAACGCGTTGTACGACGGGGGCATCGATGCGTTGGAAGTGACGTTGCGAACCCCCGCGGCGATCGACGGAATCCGCGCGATCGCCGAAGCGCGGCCCGAGATGTTGGTGGGAGTCGGCACGATCCTGACACCAGACCAAGTCCACCAAGTGAAAGATGCGGGAGCGGCCTTCGGGGTCGCCCCGGGTCTCAGCCCCCAGGTGATCCAAGCCGCACGTGACGCGGAGCTTCCTTTCGCTCCGGGGGTCATGACCCCCAGCGACCTGACCCAGGCGATCGAACTGGGCTTGCGTTTCGTCAAGCTCTTTCCCGCCGAGGCGGCAGGCGGCAAAGACTATCTAAATAGCCTGGCGGCACCGTTTGCCTCTTACGGCATCCGCTACTTCCCGTTTGGTGGCGTGAAGAACGAAAACGTCGCCGACTATCTCAGCCTTCCGGCGGTCGCAGCGGTGGGGGGCACGTGGATCGCGCCGGCGTCGATGATTGCCGCGCGTGATTGGGCGGGAATCACGCGACGGGCCGAGGAGGCGCGGGCCACGGTTGAGCGATTAGCGCTATCAGAAGTTGCTTGAGGTGAAGACCACCTCAAGCCAAGCCCCGGTGATGGATCCCGGCGGCAGGATAACAGACGGAGCGCGTAACAACGGCAAGCGAGCCGTATGTGACGATTGTTTGTTGATGTGTGAATTGCACATTGTTTTGGGAGTTTTGGTTCGATGAAGCCCGTCGTTGGTTTTGGTGAAATTATGTGCCGCCTGGCTTGCCCGGAACGTCTCCGGCTACGTCAGACACGCGCTCTGGACGTGACATACGCCGGCGCAGAAGCGAGCGTCTGCGCCTCGATCTGTAATTTCGGAGGCTCGGCCCGGTACGTCACCGCGCTGCCCAACAATGCCCTCGGCGAAGCCGCGATGGACACCATCCGGGCGGTGGGGATCGACGCCAGCCATATTGTCCGCCCCGAACACGGCCGGATGGGCCTGTACTTCTTAGAGACGGGCGCCAACCAGAGACCCAGCAATGTGCTCTACGACCGGGCCGACGCCGCGGTGGCCATCACCCCCGCGGATCAGTACGACTGGGAAGCCATCTTCGAAGGCGCCGGCTGGCTCCACCTCAGCGGCATCACCCCCGCCTTGTCGGAAGTTGCGGCGGATGCCACCGAACGTGCGGCAAAGGCGGCCCAGCAAGCCGGCGTCCCGGTGTCGATCGATCTGAACTTTCGCAAGAAGCTTTGGGGCTGGTCGCCCGATCTCCCAAGCCGTGAATTGGCTCGCCAGGTCATGGGGCGAATCCTGCCGCAAGTCTCGGTGGTGATCGCCAACGAAGAAGACTGCGCGGACGTCCTGGACATCCGTGCGGGAGATACCGACGTTGAGGCGGGTTCGCTGGAGATCGATGGGTATCCGTTGGTCGCCCGGCGCGTGGTGGAACAGTTCCCCAATGTGCAGAAAGTAGCGATCACTCTAAGAGAAAGCCTCTCGGCTAATCACAACAACTGGGGTGCGATGCTCTACGACTCCGCCGAGGATAAGCCTTACTTCGCGCCGCTCAACGATAACGCCGACTATCAGCCCTACGAGATCAAGAACATTGTCGACCGGGTCGGGGGTGGCGACTCATTCGCGGGCGGCCTAATTTTCGCGCTAAACACCCCGGCGTTACAAGCGCCCGGTGATGCCGTGCGTTACGCGGTGGCGGCGTCTTGCCTCAAACACTCGATCAAGGGCGATTTCAATTTCTCTACCCGGCCCGAGGTCGAAGCGTTGATGCACGGCGCTGCTTCAGGGCGTGTCGTTCGTTGACGAGGCCCATGCCAATTCCTTTCTGTTTTCATCTTTCCCTGAGTTCTTAACATGATCGAATGCATCCGCACCTACCGAATTGAACATGAGCTAGACGAACCATTTGGTTTTTCTCAGTGGAACTATAAAACGCGGCACGGCCTTCTGGTTGAGATCGTCGACGACTCGGGAACCATTGGGTGGGGCGAGTGCTACGGGCCCGCCGCGGTCACGCAATCCGCGATCTCGACCTTTTATGCCGACAAACTGATCGGCATGGATCCGTTGCGTAATGAAGCCGCTTGGCAACACTGCTGGCGGTCCTCTCTCGACTTCGCCCGCAAGGGCATCATGATGGGGGCGATTTCGGGCCTGGATATGGCGATGCTGGACCTGAAAGGCAAGCTGCTTCACGTCTCGGCCTCAGAACTTATGGGCGGACGGCTCCGAGACACCGTGAGTTGTTACGCCACCGGCATGTACTTCCGAGATCAGCCCGAGCCGCAACTACTCGACACCATTCTGAATGAGGCGAGCGAGTACCTGAGCCAGGGTTTCAAAGCACTGAAGATCAAGGTGGGCAAGAACCTGGACTTCGACAAACGGCAGATCCATGAACTCCGCAAGCTTGCGCCGAAGGCCCAACTGATGGCGGACTCGAATCACGCCTACGACCTGCCCGAGGCGATTGAGATCGGTCGAGCCCTCGAAGAGAACGCGTTTGCATGGTTTGAAGAACCGCTCTCGCCCCAACACCCCGACCAGTTCCGCAAGCTCGCCAACAAAATCGATGTGCCCATCGCCACCGGCGAATGCGAACAAACCCGATGGGGCTTCAAGGACCTGCTGGATCACGGCGGCGTCCATATCGCTCAGCCCGACCTGGCTTACTGCGGCGGCCCCACCGAAGCTTTGAAGATCAGAGCGATCGCCTCCTCTTTTGGGGTCCGCGCGGTCCCGCATGTTTGGGGCACCATGCTTAACTTGGCGGCCGCCACCCACTTCCTGGCCTCAAGTTATGTAGAGCCGGGCCGACTTACCCCCAACGAATTATTGCTGGAAGTCGACCGGACCCCCAACCCGATGCGGGACGATATGTACATCAATCCCCTGGACGTGATCGACGGGAAAATCCAGGTACCCACCCGCCCCGGGCTCGGAGTCGAGCCGGACCTCGACATGCTGCGCAAGTACTGCGTGCAAGATACCGAGACTCTAACCCCCAAAACACCCCTAAGCATTGGGACCACATCAAGCTGGCCTAGCAAGTCTCGCGTTTCGAAAATCTGACAACTTTAGAGATGCTGCGAAATTCTCAATCAATGCGTATCTAGGCATTGGAGGTAAAACCCTCGTTATTGTGCCGAGAATTGTAGAGAAATAACCATTATTCAGAATGATTCTCAAGCTAAGGTGGTCGCCTGGTTTGAGTGCTTCTCCGGCAAGCAGACACCTCACAACTGATTCATCGCTTTTCGTTTCAAAGTTGGCATCACCATGATTCCCTTCAATTCTCGCAACCTGTTTCCTAGCCAGTGGCATACAAAATTGAGATTTGCGGCCTGCCCAATCTTCTTGTGTGTTGCGCTTGCGGGCATGCCCGCTCAGGGCCAAAACGCCAAGAACGTCATTGTGATTGTTGCGGATGATGCGGGATATGCCGACTTCGGCTTTATGCAAAACAACGGGATCAGTGGGACCGACCCCACAACCGGATTTGCGACTTCGCTCACCCCCAACCTCGACGCGTTGGCCAACCGGGGCGTGACGTTTGATCGCGCTTATGTGGCCGCGAACTGCCAACCGACCCGCGCGGCAATCATCACCGGGGCGTACCAGCAACGCATCGGCAACGAGAGTGTCGGCAACAACCTGTTTCTTCAGAGCCAGATCGCTGAGTTTGGATTCGAAGGCATCCCCGACGCCACCCCCACCCTTTGGGATCGGTTTAAAGCCGAAGGCTACGCCACGGGCGCCGTCGGGAAATGGCACCTCGGCTCGATCGAAGGGATCAACCGACCTCAAGACCAGGGTGTCGATGAGTTCTACGGCCACTGGCACGGTTCGCGCGACTACATCCTTGGGCGCAGCTACAACCTGAACCAGATCAACAACCCCAACAGTGCTCTGCAGCCGCGCTACATGCGCGAAACCGTACGCCAATCGGACGGCACGGTGACCGATACCGTGGTCGAAGGCACCCGCAGCGGCGAATACATCACCAATGTTTTCGGCGATTATGGTGTTCAGTTCATCGAAGACCACGCCAACGAAGACCCGTTTGTTCTCTACCAGTCGTTCACCGCTCCTCACAAACCCTGGAGCGACGATTCACCAGACTTCAACGACCCCCGCCTTGCGGGCCTTCAAGGCGTGCGTAAGGAAGTCGGGTCGATGATGATCACGATGGACAGAGAAATCGGCCGGATCCTCGATCGGCTGGAAGACCCCAACGGGGACGGGAACACCAGCGACAGCATCGCCGACGACACAACCATCGTGTTTGTGAACGACAACGGCGGCGTCTCGGGCTCCGATGCGTTCGGCGACGGCACGGATAACGGCCTGTTTCCCAATGTAAAAGGCTCACCCAAAGAGGGCGGCATCCGGGTCCCGATGCTCATCGCGGGTGCGGGCATCGATGAATCGGCCCAGGGCACGATCTACAACAAGCCCGTACACGGGATCGATATCCTCCCCACCGTTCTCTCGCTTTCCGGGGCTCAACCGATTGAAGGGGAGGAACAGATCGATGGCGTCAACCTCCTGCCCTTCATCAACGGCCAGACCAGCGACGATCCGCATGAGGTCTTGGTCCACCGGTGGCGCGGGACTTTCGCGGTCATCAAGGATAAAGACGACGATCAATGGAAACTGGTCAATACGAACACGACCAACGCTCGGGAAGACCGCTTCCGCCTGTACAACGTAGCCGACGACATCGACGAATCGAATGACCTGAGCGGCAACGCCGTCCACGCCGACCTGATCGAAGAACTCAAGCGTGACCTAACGGACTACGAAGCATTCTTCGATAAGCCGCGGTATTCGATTCTGGCTCGTACGCTCGAAGAAGAGCCGCTCAACGTGTTCGACCACCACGTGTTCAACCCCAATGCCGGGAGCACCGCCTGGTCGGGCGGGAAAGCCGACGGCGTCTCGTATTTCGATGCTTCGGGCAATCCCAACGGCACGCTGAACTGGTTTGAAGCGGGGACCAACGACGAAAAGTTTCTGCTCCGTGCCGACGGCTTTGCGAGCGCTGTGCTCGAGTTTGGCACACACGACAGTGACTACACCGCCACGAACGATTTGCTCCGCCGCACCGGCCTCGAGTTTATGCTCAACCAAATGGTCCTCAGCGGCGATTACACCGAGGCAGACAACCACCGCGCGACGATCGACGGCCTGTCCGTGCTGTTCACCGAGAGCCTCACCGGCCAACAGGCCGAGATTGCGGTCGACGCCACCCACTCCTCGACCGGACGCTTCACCTACGATCTCGACCTTGATCTGATCCTTTACGACAACCTGGCGTTCACCGGCGACGGCGACGTCACGGTCAACGTCAACGGCACCGTCCGAGAGTATTTTGAGTCTCGCGATCTCATCAAGCGTGGCACCAGCACCGTCAGCCTGAACGGCCAAGCCATCCACTCGGGCGCCACGCTTGTCGAGGGCGGCACCTTGGCCCTCATCGGTGGGGCGGCACTGGATCAGACTTCTTCGATCCAAATTTCTGAAGGGGCCACGCTGGACGCCTCGGCAACGAATACCGGTGGACTCACGCTGATGGACGGCCAAACCATCGGCGGATCCGGAACATTGGTCGGCGAGCTAACCATCTCATCGGGTGCCACCGTGCAGCCCGGATCGAGCCCCGGCCGCTTGACCATTGATGGCGACACGACGTTTGAAGACGGCTCAACACTGCTCCTCGAAATCGACGGATCGGGTGTGGCAGGTACCGCGTACGATCAACTGGAAATTTTGGGGCAATTGCAGGTGACAGGAGGTACGCTTGAAGTCAGAACAGCCCCTTCATACAACGCAAATCTGGGCGACGTTTTTGACTTGTTAAGCTTCGACTCGGCCCAAGGTGAATTTGATGTCTTGATCTTGCCAGAACTTGGGCAAGGCTTAACGTGGGATGCGGACAGCCTTTTGACCTCGGGCACCATTCGGGTTGTGCCCGAGCCCTCGACCGCCTTGGCGATACTCGTTTCGGGGGCTTTGGCCTATGGCCGACGACGCCCGCGCCAGTAACTCACTTTCATGTCTGGCCAGCGGCGTCCATTCGGCAATTCACCGTAAACACCCAACACTATTTGAACCACACCCAAAACGGCTCATCGAGCCAGGAAACAAACCATGAGTTCTACGAATCTATCCTCCACTGCGACCGCTCTGGGCCAAACCCCTCCGCAGAAGCACGCCGTTATGGACAATAGCGAGAGCCCCTACGTCAAGCTGCGTTCGATCGGCGTGCGCGATTGCCGTTGGACCGAAGGGTTCTGGGCCGACAAGGTCAAGCTTTGTGAGGATGTGATGGTGCCACACATGGGGACCATCCTCAAAGGCGATATCGGCCACGCATACAACAACTTCAAGATCGCCGCGGGCCTTAAGGAAGGCGAGCACAAAGGCGAATGGTGGCACGACGGCGACTTCTATAAATGGATGGAAGCCGCGGTCTACATGTATGCCCTCAACGGCGATGAAAAGATCCTCGAAGAGTTGGATGAGATCATCGAAGTCATCGGCCAGGCCCAGGAAGACGACGGCTACCTCTCGACACACGTCACCATCAACAAGTTCGAGCGGTTTGATAATCGCCAGATGCACGAGCTCTACAACGCAGGCCACCTGTTTACCGGCGGGGTCATCCACAACCGGTTGACCGGGAAGACCAACTTCCTCGACATCGCGATCAAGAACGCCGACTACATCTACACCGTCTTCCAGCCCCGCCCGGCAAAGCTGGCCCGCTTCGGCTTCAACCCATCGCAGATCATGGGGCTCGTTGAACTCTACCGCTTAACACGGGACCAGAAGTATCTCGAGCTGGCCCAGATCTTCGTCGATATGCGCGGGGCCAACCGCGACTACGAATGGAACGAGCCCGAGCCCGGCGTGAACGCTGCGTTCCGCGGTGACATGTGCCAAGACCGGGTGCCGATCCGCGAAGAAACCCAAGCCGTGGGCCACGCCGTGTTGGCGATGTACCTCTACGCCGGAGTCGCCGACGTCTACGCCGAGACCGGTGAGAAAGCGCTGCTCGACGCGCTCGACCGCATCTGGGCCGATGTCGTGGATAAGAAGATGTACCTGACCGGCGCGATCGGCCAGACCCACCACGGCTCCTCGCCGCGCGTCGATTTTGTACACGAAGCCTTCATCACCGAATACATGATGCACAACGGCATGGCTTACAACGAGACGTGCGCAAACATCGCCAACGCCATGTTCAACTGGCGGATGATGTCGATTAACTCCGAATCGAAGCACGGCGACTTCATGGAGCTCGCCCTGCTCAACAGCTCCCTGTCGGGCATCAGCACTTGCGGGAAAGAATATTTCTACGCCAACCCGCTGCGGATGGTGGACGGCGGCCGCGACTACTCGCACACGCCGACAGAGAAACCCTGCCGCCTGCCCTACATCGAGTGTTTCTGCTGCCCGCCCAACCTGGTGCGCACGATCGGCAAAGCATCGTCCTGGGCTTACAGCATCGCCGAGAATGGCATTGCCGTGAACTTGTATGGCGGCAACGAACTCAGCACGCAGCTGCAAGACGGTTCCGCACTCAAGCTGCGTCAAGAAACTCAGTATCCATGGGACGGCCAGGTCCGGTTCACCGTGGACGAATGCAAAACCGAACCGTTTGCGGTGATGCTGCGGATCCCCGGCTGGGCCCACGGCGCTCAGGCAACCGTCAACGGCGAAGCCGTGGCAGAGCAGACCACACAGGGCCAATTCCTAACCCTTAACCGGTCTTGGAAGGCGGGCGACGTTGTCGAATTGACACTGCCGATGCCGGTCCAAAAAATCGAAGGCCACCCGCGTATCGAAGAGCTGCGCAACCAGATCGCGATGACCCGCGGCCCGATCGTGTACTGCATCGAATCGCCTGATCTACCGGAAAAAACCAGTATTCTCGATGTCTATCTCAAAGCGAGTGATGATTTTGCTCCCGAATACCGGCCTGATTTCCTCGGCGGCGTGACCGTTCTGAATGGCACCCTCACGCTTCGTCGCGATCAGTCAGAAGGCATGTACCGGGCTGTCAACCAAACCGACTGGTCGGATTACTCTTCGCAGCTTGTTCCTTACTTCGCCTGGGCCAACCGCGGACAGAGCGAGATGACGGTCTTCATGCCGGTCATCTGGTCATAATATACCCGGCCCATTTTGAGCCTGAGATATAATGAGTTAAGACTCGCTAACCACAAATTCAATCTGAGTATCCATCTTTATCTGAGCTGACACGTGTCATTCCTCATTCTCGCAAAAGAGTTGTTCCACAACGAAGTGTTGCCCGTTACGGCAACGCGCATCGCTGAACGTCCGCTGCCACAGAGCGATCTCCACCGACACGAGTTCTTTGAGATCATTTTTGTGGCCGAGGGAACACTGCACAATCGGCTGGCCGACATGGAGATGTCGCTCGAGGCGGGTGACATCTTAATCCTCAAGCCGTTTATCCAGCACCAGCTCGAGACGTGGTCGCCCAAAGCAGCCCCGCGAGCGTATTCCTGCAGCTTCCTGCCCCGGGCGATCGACTCAAGCGTTTCAGGGCTTGAGGAGATCGTGACGTCAAAATCACCGAACTACTACTTCTTCAACGCCATGCTCCCGCTTGCCGAAGAGGACGTCTCGGCCGTTCGGCTCTCGGTCCCCCAAGACAGTATCGAATTGCTCGAGCAATTGTTCATCCAGCTCGCCGATTTGGCCACTCACGACGATGTCGCTTCGACCGCTAAGTCCAAATGTGTCTTCCTCAATCTGCTGCTCGGGATCTCAGACCACAGCTCAACGCAAAAGGAATCGGTCGAAAGCTCGCAACGCTCGATTAAAGTGGCCGCAACCCGCCACCGCGCGGGGCTTCTCAAGGCCCTGGCCTATATCCACGAGCACCTGGCGGAACCGATTACGCTTGAAGAGGTCGCCGAAGTCGCCAATGTTTCGGTGAGCTACTTCAGCCTTTTGATCAAGCAATACACCGGCATGTCCTTCGTCAACTATCTGACCAGCCTCCGCATGGACTTAGCAAAGTCGCTGATGCGCAGCACTTCCGACAGCATGCTGGATATCTGTTTCAAGGTGGGCTACAGCGACTATTCGAATTTCAGTAAACGATTCAAAGCCGTAACCGGGCATAGTCCTCGCGACTATCGTCGCCAAGCCTAAACCCCCAAAGCCTCATGGCCAATTCTGGCTTAAATACAAACTTCTCGCGCTGCCGGAAGAGGCTGAACACACATCTAAACCAATAAAACAAAGCCGCTTAAAGCAAAGTAATATCTGCACGCTTGTTTATCTGATCAGCCATTTTATCTGGCGATATGTGTTGTAAATTTACTCCATCGTTAAGGTTTGGCTGCAACGTACGGCTGTTTTCAAGTTTCTCTGCACATCAATTTGGCCGTGCCGCATCACCAATCCGACTGAATCGCAAGACTTCTCAAATTGGAGGAATATCATGTCAAAGTTTAAATGTATTTTTGGGGTTGGTTTGGCCGCGTGCTTCTCGGTGGGTGTGGATGCTGCCATCATTGTTGGTGGACCCGCGGTTAACACGACGCCCCGTACGCCGACGCTGGGCAACGGCAACTTCGAGGCGGAGCAAGCCTCCAGCGGCGCCCTGAACTACCTCAGCATGGCCAACTGGGTCAACGTCAGCGGTGCTGATTCGATCAACTTCGGTCAAGACGCTGGCTTTGGTGCCAGCCCCGAAGTCAACTCGCGCGGCGCGTTCCTGTTCCAGAACCGCATCAGCGCCAACGACACCGGCTATGCGGTGGGCGCGGCCGGTGATGTGTTCGACATCGACTTCTACGGCAACCGCTTCGGCGGTGGGTACAACGGCGACGAGAGCTTTGAAGTCATCCTGTTCTCCGGCCCCTCGACGATCGATGATACCACCACCGAAGGCGATATCACCGTGCTCAGCACGACCACGTTCTCGATTGATTCGGGTTGGAACCAGTACACCCAGGACGGCATCTACACCACCACGGCTGGCGATGTCGGCAGCACGATCTACCTGGGCTTCTCGGTCGATAACGCGACCGGCAACGACGTCTTCCCCCGCATCGATGTGATTACCTGGGAAGTCAACCCCGTGCCGGAACCCGCTTCGCTGGCACTCCTCGGCCTGGGCTCGCTGGCCATGCTGAGCCGCCGTCGTACTTCGTAAGGTCCGGTTCCCCTGCCGGTCGAACCGGTAACGTCTTTACTAAATGATGCGGGTGGCTCGGGAATACTCCCGAGCCACCTCTTTGCTAGCCAAGATGCTCGGCTTGTGAAACCACGCCCCGCTGACTCAATTCACACTTGTATTTCCTGGCGAATCTCTAGCGACTCCCATTAAACTCATACAGGAACTTCATATGAAAACCTCCACCTGTTCACTGGGCCTGATTGCTTTGGCGTTTGCGATGCCGCCTTCCGCCGCCGTCGCGGGTGAAGAGGACAAGGCTCCGAAGTTTGCCAAATCCGACAACATCACGTTTGAAGACCGGTCGCGTCGGAAATGGGACAGCGCGTTGATCGCCGACCTCGATCAGAACGGGTGGGAAGACATCATCATCACCGAGCACAGCCAACGCGCTCGGATTTACTGGAATGACGAAGGGCAGTTCTCTGAAGAGCCGCAGCTCTTGGTCAATGGGGATACGCACGGCATCGCGGCGGGCGATTACGACCAGGACGGTCGTATCGACCTGGTCGTCTCCCGGGGAGGGGGCGACGGCTCCAACCCTCGCAACCCGGTTTGGTACCACGTCAACCGCGACCGCACGATCGAAGGGGGCGATGAATTCGAACACTTCGAACGCGCCCGTGGCCGAGCCGCGAAACTCATCGACACGGACAACAACGGTGTTCTGGACCTTGTCCTCACCGCGTTTCCGTTGAAGACGCAGGCCGACGGTGCCGACATCCTCTACACGAACGACGGCACCGGGCAATTCCTCCAGACCAGCCGTTTCCCGCAGACCAAATGGATGGGGTTCCGCATCCTCACCACCGATTTCAACGGCGATGGGAAAGTCGATGTGTTTCTCTATGGCGGGGATGACATCAAGGTGGCCCAAGGGGGAGAATCGCACTCCTTCATCGACGCAACCGACAGTGTCCTGGGCGACCTGAAACACACCAACTTTGTAAAAGGCTTGGCCGAGATCGACTTCGACAACGACGGCGATCTCGATCTGTTTGTGACCCGAGCCGGGCACCCGTTCTCCGAAAAGCGTTGCTACTGCGGGGAAGAGCACACCTACTACTTCCATTTCCGCCGGGCGAAATTCGATGTCGAGAGGATCGAGATCGACGGCGATATGAAAGTCGAAAACCTCCAAATGGCCTATCCGCACTTTGATGTGTTCTCGGGTGAGGCAAAAGACCTGATTACGTTCGATGTCGACCGACACGGCCATAAAGACTTCACCCTCACAACCGACCAGGCCCAAGGTTTCCCAGAGGATTGGTCAGACCCCGGCCTGTACCTCGGGCACACCGGCGAAGGGCGCTGGCGTATCGCGGGTGAAACCCGTGCGGGTACCTCCGCGGTGGTGCACAACGTAATCTCCGCCCCCGAAATCATCCTCGAAGAAGACATGCCCGCACTCCTCTTTGAGAACCGCGACGGCAAGTTTGTCGATGTGACCGCAGAGTTCGGAATCGATCTTCCGGAGCAGACCACCAGCGCTGCGGTCGGCGACTTCGACAACGACGGCTGGTCGGACATCTTTGTCGTCCGCTACGGTGATCCGACCAAGGCCCAGGCTCAGGTCCTGTTTATGAATCAGAAAGGCGAGTCGTTCACGCGTGTTGAAGGCCACGGTATTGTCTCCGAAGAACTAGGGGCGACCGGCGGCGGCGCGGAGGTGTTTGACTTTGACCTCGACGGCGACCTGGACTTGGTCTACAACAACGAAAAGGGCCGGTGGTACCTCTACGAAAACCATCTCGAAGCGGCGGCGGATCGCCACTACCTCATCGCCGACATCGGGTGGTCGCCCAGGAAAGAAGCAACACCTCAGGGCGCCAAGATAGTCGTCGAAGCGGGCGGCCACACCTACACCCGAACGGTGGGCACCACACCCGCGGCGTTCTCTCACCCCCTGAATACCTACCAGCATATCGGCCTGGGCCCGATCAACCAGATCGATAGCGCGACCGTCACCTGGACCAACGGCGAGCAGCAATCGATCACCATCGATGAAGTGGACCGCATCGTGCAATTCGGGTACCACGAGTGATGTGGACTTGCCCGAAGTGGCCGAACACGGTCGATGCCACACGGATTCGATGATCTGATTTTGATTTTAGATCACCCCCATGAGCCAACCCTTAAACGTTCTATTCCTGCTGGTCGATCAATGGCCTGCTGATTCGTTTGGATTCAGGGGGAGCTCCTGCGCAACCCCCAACCTCGACCAGCTGAAGTCCCGGTCCACAGATTTCGTCAACGCATTCACAACCTGCCCGCTCTGCACGCCGGCACGCGGCGCCTTGCTCACCGGGCGTTGGCCACACGAAACCGGCGTCTACGACAACTGCGGCGTCGGCTATTCCAATCAGCCCAGGATGCGCAACGAAACGGCCACCTGGCTCGACCACGCCAAGGAAGTGGGTTACCGCGTCGGCTATTTCGGGAAATGGCACCTGGGAACGGACGGCTTGAAAGACCGCGGCTTAGACGGATTCGATGATCCGGGCGAGGTGCATACGCCTTATGACGAGCGCCCCGGCTTTAGCTACGAAAACACCAAAGACTATTACCTCAAGCACGGCCAACAAATCCTCAAGCAGGGCACCGCACCGTTTTGGGGCGAGACCGGTCCCGACGCCGGCCCCTCGAAATGCGGCATGGCTGTCGATTCTGGGTTGTCGTTCCTCCAACAACAGCGCGACAGCCATAACGACCAACCCTTTTTCCTAACGGTTTCCATCGCCGACCCGCATTTTCCGCATTACCTACCCTCGCATGTATTGGCGCAGAGAGATTCGCTCGACCTGCCTTACCCCGCGAATTTCGATGATGATTTTTCCAACAAGCCCGCGTTTCAGAACGGTCACTGGTGGCCCTGCCATGACACCGACACGTTAACGGATAACGACTGGAAGCACATCTTCGATTACGCCCTGCGTCACCGCGAATACGTCGACGCACAGATCGGCAAGCTATTGGATGCCTTGCGGCAATCAGGACTCGAGGAGGACACGCTCATCGTGTTCACCTCGGACCACGGCGACATGTGCGGCGCTCACAACCGTTTCGACAAAGGACCTTATTTCTACGACGAGGTCTGGCGGGTGCCCCTCTTGATTTCGATGCCCGGCGTCGCGCCATGCGAAAACGCCGAGTTTGCCTCACTGATTGATCTGGGACGCTACTTCAACCGCTTTTTTGGCGGGACCAACGAACCCACAGAGGGTTTACGCTTGGAAGATGAGCTTGGCAAAACCAAGCAGCAACCACAAGACAGCACCTACGCCCACGGCGTGTACGACATGTACAACGGCCATTGGTTCGGTATCCGCGCTATCCGAGACGCACGACACAAGTATGTTCGTAACTTAAACGCGGTTGACGAGTTTTACGATCTCACCCAAGACCCGCACGAACTAAAAAACCTTATCGACACGCCCGGATACCGCGAACCCCTCGCTGTTCTTTCTCGGCAACTCGACGAATTTCTCGAAGCGATCGACGACCCCATCCGTCACGTCGAAGCCTGGCCGACTCCCGGGCAGGTGGTGCACGTCAATCCCTATCGCAACTGACCCTTGAATCCTTCGCATCCGTAAACGAACCGCCGGCCAGGGCTGGGGCGGGGCGGGACCGTGTCATCATCAACCCGAGCCAGATTAGGAAAAGAGCAAACGTGTCGGAAGGGATTTCAACTCAACAGCTGACGGATCGCCGGGGCGATCAATGGCTCAAGCTCGCCACCGCGGAGCTGGGCCTGCCCAACCGCTCGCAAACGCACGCGGTTGACGTAGCGGTTCTCGGGGGCGGGATGGCGGGGATCTGCGCCGCGGTTTCCGCGGCCCGCAACGGAGCCAAGGTCCTGCTAATCCAGGACCGGGCGGTTCTGGGGGGAAACGCATCGAGCGAAATCCGCGTGATCGTTCACGGGGTCACCCGACTCAACACCGGCAAGGCCGAGCGCGAAACCGGCATCATTGAAGAGATCCTGCTGCACAACCGCTTCCACAACCCCCAGCATTCTTATCCGGTCTGGGACCACGTGCTGTATGATTTTGTCGTTCGTGAACCCAACCTGGAGTTGATGCTCAACACCCAGGCGTTGCGGGCCGAGATGGAGGGGAACCGCATCCGCAGCGCGGTCTGCTGGCAAGCCACCACCGAGTCGGTCGTCACCGTGCGGGCACAACAGTTCATCGATTGTTCTGGCGACGGCCTCTTAGCGGCAACCGCCGGCGCGTTGTACCGAACCGGGCGGGAGGCTTCGTCGGAATTCGGCGAGAAGTTCGCGCCCGAACAGGCTGACGGCTGGCAGATGGGGCCGACGATTCTTCTCTCGTCGGAGGATATGGGCAAGCCGGTTCCGTTTAAGGCGCCTTCGTTCACGATCCCGTTCGACGTCGATCACGCCCACCCCAACCGCCGGATCACGCCGTTCGTCGAGGGGTTCTGGTGGGTCGAGGTGGGCAGCGACGACGACATCATCGCCGACGCCGAAGTGATTCGACACAAACTGCTGGGCTACGCCTACGGCGTGTGGGAATACGTGAAAAACTCGGGGAAGTACCCGGAGGCAGAGAACTACGCGCTCGGTTGGGTCGGATCGCTGTCGGGGCGACGCGAGTCACGCCGTTTCATTGGGGATTACATCCTCTCCGAGCCCGATCAACTCGAGCACAAACACTTCGACGATGCCGTGGCCTACGGCGGCTGGCCCTTGGACGAACACAACCCCGGCGGCATCGAACGCATCGGCGACCCGCCGAGCTTCTGGCACGAGCACTTCGACCGGGTGTATCAAATACCCTTCCGAAGTCTGTATTCGGGCAATATCGAAAACCTGCTCTTTGCCGGGCGGAATGTCAGCCAGACCCACGTCGCCCTGTCGTCTTCTAGGGTGATGGCGACGTGCGCCACGATGGGGCAAGCGGTGGGCACGGCTGCGGCGCTCTGCGTACGTCACGGCGTCAATCCCCGCGGCGTTTACGAAGCACACATCGACGAACTGCAGGAACAGCTGCTCCGCGACGACGCCTACATACCCCAACGGCCGGCCCACGATCGCGCGGACTTGGCCCGTCAGGCGAGGCACTTCGAAGCCTCTTCAACGCAAAGCGGCGATCCGTCGTTGTTGATTGACGGCGTCCCCCGCGACGAGCACGGCGAGACCCATCATTGGCAATCTCAAGAGCTGCCCGCAAACGTGACTTTGAGCTGGAGCGAACCCGTCGAGCTCCACGCCGTCTTGATCAAAGCGGACACCAACGTTCACCGCAACATCATGATGCTCAAACGGCCAAAGGATGACGCGGACCATACCAGCACGGTTCCCATCGAGTTGGTCGAGGCCCTCGAAGTCGAAGTGCAGCAAGACAACGGGGAGTGGCGGCGGGTCGCATCAATCGAACAGAACCCGACTCGGCGGATACACCTTTCGTTTGAACCGGTCACAACCAAAGCGCTGCGGGTATGCGTGCTTCGGACATACGGGGCCGACCAAGCCAAGTTGTTTGAAGTCCGGTGCTACGGCTCGACGGGCCCGGCTTCAGACTGACGTCTCGCATCACGCCAGAAGCTCAGGCATTGCAGGCCCTTGCGGCAACGCCATTCGCCGGGCCGCCAAGGCCTAAAAATAGAAAATACGACATACCAAAGCCGTAAATCCACACGGAAAGCACCCGTTTTTTGTAAAAAAGACCAAGACTTGGTCGCCCCCAATCCTTAACTTGCAAATGGTGAAATACCGACCTGTTCATCGCGATGGCACAGTCATCGCGTTGTACGCATCTAGGTCGGATCGCATCCGACTCCACTTTGTTTCTTTGCCCCTCCACGGCTCGATTAAGGATAGGTTCAGATGAAAATTACCCGGTCCGTTGCATACGCCTTGCTGGCGAATCTTGCGATTACCAGTTCGATGTATGGAGAGACGATTATTGGCGACGAGATCGGCAACGGTAACTTCGAGGCCGAGGCGTTTGGCTCAAAGGCGGTGGCGTACAAAAACGTGAGCCATTGGCATCTCATCGGAGGCAATGAAACCTCGACCACGTTTGGCACGCTCCAGGGAACAAACGGCAGCCCCGACAGCGCGGCCGACGGCCGTAATGACCGGCAGGCGGCGTACCTGTTCGATAACGACGACAGCTCGCAAGGCGACCGCTACGCCGCGAACGACACGGGCTACACCATCCAGTCGGCGGGGGAGTCTTTCAGCATCGAGATGGCTCTGCATCAGTTCGGCAGAACCGCTAATTATCACGGCGACGAGTACATCAACGCCGTGCTCTTCACGGTGGCCAAAAATCTAAACACCAGCACCGAGGTCGCCGACATCGAGATCGTTGCGTCGACCCAGCTCATGATCACAGGGACCTGGCTGACCGTGTCTGCCGATGGCTTCTACACGACGACCGAACAAGACATCGGCAAAACCGTTTTCCTGGGGCTTGAACTCGTCGACCCTCAATCGCCCGAAGGCGGGCGCTCGATCTTCCCTCGTTTCGATGCCGTCAGGCTGGAGGTCCATCCCGGCGAATCTACGCCGAGCGCTGAACCCGAGTGAGTTCCTCCACGAGCATTTCAATTGAACCGGCGTGACCATTCGTCGGCAGCTACGGCATCCAAGGTTTGAGCCTCAATTCCTCGTTGGCCCATCACGAAACCAGAAAGCAATTCCATGAGATTCATCGCGACCGCATTGGCAAGCGCAACTTACTGTTCGGCATGGGCCCTGGCCCCCGTGGCGTCCGCCGGAGAGGGCGATTTCCTGCCGCTTTCGGACCCAAACAACCAAGGCCAATGGATCTACAACGGCGAAGTCAGCGACGAGTTTGATGAACCCGCCGTGGATGAAGACAAGTGGTACATCGTCGGCAAATTTGAAGACGGCAAACCTTTCTATCGGCATCCCGACAACCCCAATAAACGGGTCTGGAAGGGGCGAGCGCCGTCCCAGTTTTCGGGGCGTAACTATCGATTGGAAGACGGCAAGCTGATCCTCGAGACCCGTTGGGAACCCGATTTCCCGTTTGAGAAGACCATCCACCAGCCGCACCACGGCCCCGCGCTGCCCTACGAGAACCTGACCACGGCCTGCTTCATCGGCCGCCGGGCATTCCAGTACGGCTACATCGAGATCAAGAGCAAGGCCGCCGACGCCGAGATCTCCAGTGCGTTCTGGTCGCTGGGCAATGGGCTTGAGATCGACTTCTTCGAACTGTTCGGCGCTTATGACGAGCCGCACAAGAAACAGAACGAGCGCCAGCTCTGGTGGTCCATCCGCGACTGGGAACGGCCGGTGCTCGGCAAGCCGGTGTACACCGAGAAGAAAGACCTGGGCTTCCGGGTCGCGGACGACTTCCACGTCTATGGCTTCGAGTGGAACGAGCACGGCGTGAAGTACTTCGTCGACGGCGAGCTGTTCTCCGAAGTCTCCGCGGATCAGGTCCGGGCCTGGGCTCTGAAAAACCGACCGGAAGTCGACGAGGGTTACGACGGCTGGGAAGTCGCGATGGCACCGGTCTACCTCTGGATCGACCAAGAGGCCTTCCCGTGGGCGAGCCTCCCCGAAAGCCAGGAAGACCTGGAGAAGAACGAACCCCCGCATAAGCAGGGCGACGGAAAAGTCGAGTTCGAAGTCGAATACGTCCGCGTCTGGCAGACCCGCGAACAGATGAAGGGCAATCGCTAAAGAGCCCCGACACCTTGTCGATCAACGGCTTCATAGATCTTCACCCGCTCGGCCGCCATTGGTCATTCCACCGGAACCATCAGGCACATTGCATTTGAAAGCAGGCCCCTTGTGCGCACCCCACTCTCTCATCTCAATCTGGCCATGACGGTTTTTCTCGTGGGGTTCAGCGTACTGGCTCAAGCAGACGTCACCCATCCGCTGCCGTATTCCGATCCCGCCAACGAAGGCGCGTGGATCTACAACGAACGAGTAAGTGACGAATTCGACGGCGACACCATCGATGAAGACCGCTGGTTTATCGTCGGCAAATTCGAAGACGGCCGCCCCCAATACATCCACCCCGACAATCCAAACAAGAAGGTGTGGAAGGGCCGAGCGCCTTCACAATTCTCTGGCCGTAACTATCGATTGGAAGACGGCAAGCTTATCCTGGAGACGCGATGGGAACCCGATTTCCCGTTCTCTGAAGACGTCCCCAAGCCTCACTTCGGCCCGTCGGTGCCCTACGAAAACATCACCACCGCCTGCTTCATCGGTCGACGTGAGTTCAAGTACGGCTACGTCGAGATCAAAAGCAAAGCCGCCCCCGCCGAGGTCGCCTCGGGGTTCTGGTCGATGGGCGATGGCTTGGAGTTCGATTTCTACGAGCTCGTGGGCCACAGCAACGACCCCGAGAAGAACGACTACCTCGACAGCCTGCTGTGGTGGTCCATCCGCGACTGGAAGGTGAAGCCCTACGGCAAACCCACGTACACCGAGAAACGCGATGTGGGTTTCAACGTGGCGGACGACTTTCACATCTGGGGCGTTGAGTGGAGCGAAGACGGCATCAAGTACTTCATCGACGGGAAGCTGTTCTCAGATGTATCCGCCGAGGATGCGCACCGTTGGGCACTGGAAAACCGAAGCATGCCCCAAGTCCCAGAAGACTACGACGGCTACGTCGCAACGGTGCCGATCCACCTCTGGATCGATAACGAGATCTTCCCCTGGGTCGGGATACCGACTTCAAAGGAAGAACTCGAAGCCGGGAGCCCGCCCGAGCTGCGCGGTGATGGTGTGGTCGATTACGAGATTGAATACGTCCGCGTTTGGCAGACCCACGAACAGATGAAGCAGTCAGCCATTACCGCCAACCCATAGCCAACCTCTTTCAGAAGTATGATCAAGTTCAACGACGACTGGCTGTTCACGCTCAGTGACTCCGACGACTATACCCTCACGACCTATCAGCCCGAAGGCTGGCGGACGGTCACGCTCCCGCACGACTGGTCGATCGAAAGCGATTTCGACCCGGACCTCGAGGGCTGCACCGCCTTCCTGCCCGGCGGGATCGGCTGGTACACCAAGACGTTTTCCACGCCGACCACAAAGCACGAGAAGTGCTACATCGTTTTCGACGGGGTATACAACAACGCCGAGTTCTGGCTCAACGGGATCAAGCTCGGCGACCACCCCTACGGCTATGCCCCGACCTATTACGACCTCACCGACCTGCTCGAACCCGCGGGCAACGACAACCGGATCTCGGTGCGCGTCGACCACAGCCGATACGCCGATTCGCGGTGGTACACCGGCTCGGGCATCTACCGCGACGTGCTCCTGCTGGTGACTGACAAGCTCCACATCCCGGTGTGGGGCACCTTCGTCACGACGCCCGATGTTTCAACCGATCTCGCCACGGTCGAAGTGCGCGTCGAGGTTGCGAACGACCACCCCCAGGCACGTGAGGGGCAGGCCGTGACCGACATCCTGGACGCCAACGGCACGGTGGTGGCGACCGCTCGGTCGGCGTTTGATCTTGCCGCCGGCGCCACGTCCACGATCACCCTGCAAACCCAGGTCAGCAGCCCCATGCTTTGGGATGTTGACGCCCCCAACCTCTACACCGCGAACACCTACCTCGCGGTCGACGGACAGCCCCTCGAAACCCGCGTCACCCGCTTTGGCATCCGTCGTTTCTATTTCGACAAAGACCAGGGGTTCTTCCTCAACGGGCGCAGCCTGAAGGTCAAGGGCGTCTGCCTGCACCACGACGCGGGCGTGGTCGGAACCGCCGTTCCCAAAGATGTTTGGCGGCGCCGCCTTGCGCTGCTCAAGGACGGCGGCTGCAACGCCATCCGCAGCGCACACAACCCCGCGTCCGACGAGTTCCTCGACCTCTGCGACGAGCTGGGCCTGCTTGTTCAGAACGAGTTCTACGACGAGTGGGACCTGCCGAAAGACAAGCGATTCAACATGCAGGACAAGCAGGTGGACACGATTACCCGTGGCCACTCACAGCACTTCCAAACGTGGGCCGAGACCGACCTCAAGAACGTCATGCGTTCCAGCCGCAACCACCCCAGCATCTTCCAATGGAGTATCGGCAACGAGATCGAATGGACCTACCCCGGGAACCGCGAAGCGACGGGGATCTTCAAGAACACCGACGCCAACGACACAATGGACTGGACGCTGTGGCGTACCAGCATCCCCCCGCACAGTGTCGAACAGGTCCGCGCGTTTTGGGTCGACTACCCCGAGCAGACATTCAACATCGGCGACACCGCCCGCAAGCTCGCCGACTGGACCCGGGAACTCGACACCACCCGCCCGGTCACGGCCAACTGCATCCTGCCCACGTCTAGCTTCGAGACCGGCTACACCGAAGTGCTCGACGTCGTCGGCTTCAGCTACAAGCCCGACAAGTACGACTACTTCAAAGAAACCTACGGCGACTACTGCATGATGGGCACCGAGAACGTCCCGCAGTGGTACGAGTGGAAGGCCGCCGCCGAGCGCGAATTCATCGCGGGTGTCTTCCTCTGGACCGGTGTCGATTACATGGGCGAATGCCGTGAGGAACACTGGCCCGTCAAGGTCACGCCGCAAGGCCCGCTCGACGTGGCGGGCTTCCCCCGCGGCTCGTTCTACATGTACCAATCGCTGTGGCGTGACGACATCCCGGTGCTGGCGATGTACACCCAGACCGAAGCGCGATCGATCTTCCGCAGAGACGAATCGGGTAGGGCGGTCGAGAAAGAACCCGGCGCCTGGGAAAACGCGCCCCGCGAGTGGCAGGCGGTCAACCCACACTGGAACTATGAACCAGGCGAAGCCACGGTCGTTGAGGTCTACTCCAACTGCGAATCGGTTGAGCTCTTCCTGAATGGGCAAACCTGTGGCACGCAGCGCCTCGAGGATCAAGCCGACCATATCTACAAGTGGGCGGTCCCGTATGAAGCGGGCGAGCTGAAAGCCGTTGGCCAATTCGGCGGAACGAGCACCGAAACCGTTCTGCAAACCGTTGGTCAAACTGTCGGCATTCGCCTCACCCCCGACCGCGACCGCATGGCGGCCAACAAGACCGACGTGGCTCACGTTGTCGCTCAACTGATCGACGAGCAAGGCCGGAACGTGAAATACGAGGACGCCGAACTCACCTTTGAGATCAACGGCGAACACACGTTCCTCGGAACCGATTGTGGCGACACCTCAAAACTCGAAAGTTTCAAACGCCACCAGGTTACGACCGCCTTCGGCCGGGCCTTGCTGATGTTGCAGGCCACCGACACCCCCTCGTCGCTTCAGATCACCGCGGGTGCAAGCGACCCGCGTATTCAGCCCGGCACGGCCCAGGTGGAAGTTGAATAAACCTGTTGTGTCGGCTGATACGAATATCAAAATACTGATGAACAAAGCGCCCGGAGATAACACGATGCATGCCAATCAAACTGCACATTCGAAGCCCTGGTTCGCCAAGATCATGGGGTTGGTGGTGCCTTGTGTCTTGCTGGGTTGCCACGGGATCGCGGGAGAACCCATGGATTCAGACCTGCCACAGCAGTCTTTCACCCCACACACCGACCCCCAGAACAAAGGCGGCTGGGTGCTGGTCCCGGAGGTCAGCGACGAGTTCAACGGCCCGACGCTTGATACCGAGAAATGGCACGTCCAGGGCACCGACGACCATTACAACAACCACTTCATGGGCCGAGCACCTTCCCAGTTCGTCCCCCGCAACGCCCGGGTCCGCGACGGGGAGCTGCAGATTGTGACCAAGTGGGAACCCGACTTCCCGTTCACCGACAAGATCAACAACGGCAACAAATACGAAAACATCACCACCGCCGCGGTCATCACCAAAGCGGAATTTCGTTACGGCTACATGGAGACCCGATGCAAAGCCGCCGACGGACCGATCTCGAGCGCTTTCTGGGCGATCGGCGGCAACGGCGAGCTCGACGTGTTCGAACACTTCGGACGAAACCCCAAGAACCCGGAATCGGACCAGCGCTACCACACCTCGTTTCACGACTGGCGTGACCCCGAATCACCGACTTGGTCGCAGCGCGTCTGGACCAACGACCACCTCCTGGATTTCCGCATCGGCGAGGACTACCACGTCTACGGCCTGGAGTGGGACCCGAACTTCATCAGCATCTATATCGACGGCCGACTCATACGCCACATCTCGCGCACCGAGATCGGCGACAACTGGGTCGCAGACGGGATGATGAAGGTTTGGCTCGACTGTGAGTTCTTCCCATGGGAGATGAACCCCGCCGACGTCACCGCCGAGGACTTCCCGGGCGAGGGGCTGATTTTCAATGTGGATTATGTCCGCATCTGGCAGCGTAGCGGGGATGCCACGGTTCCAGTCCCGAACAACCCCGAAAACCTACTCGCCAACCCCTCATTCGAAGCCGGCTCGCGCGGCTGGGTCCTCGATGGCGACACCCGCGTGATCTCAAACAAAGCCCAGGACGGCCGGAAGGTCGTGGCGCTCGGCGAGAGCAGCAGCACGGTTTCGCAGACCGTGAATGTTCAGCCGAACACGACGTACATCCTCAGCACATGGGCACGCCTGCCCGGAACCAACGGGAAAGACGTCTGGGAAAACGCCTGGCTGGGCGTGAAAGACTACGGCGGCGAGCCGATCCGCCGGACGCTATTCCGCTCGGACTTCTACCGGAGCAGCCTCGAGTTTACGACCGGCCCCGATAGCGACACCGCAACAATCTTCTTTACCAACGACACCAGCACCAACCGCGCCCTTGCCGATGCGTTCGAGCTTTACGAGTCGATCGATTTGACCACAATCAAAGACTAAGGCGGCGGGTTTGTCGGATGCCGCGCAACATACTTCTTCTCGCTGGCTGGAATGAAGTTGGTCAAAACAAAGATGGAGCCCTCCAATGCCCGCAAGCCTGGACACGCCTGTGATCTCTGAGGTTGACGATGACGCAAAAGGACACGACGCACACACCAAGGCGGCGGAGTCCACGACTCCGTTGCCCGGGCGTATCGATCGCCCGATTAATGTGGTGTTTCTTGGCGCGGGTTCGACCTTCTGCCCGAAGATATGTCGCGACATCCTGACCATTGAATCCGCCGATCGGGGTGAATTACGGCTGGTCGATATCGACGCTGACCGCTTGGCACTCACGACCCAGGTCGTCGAGAAAATCATAAGCGATCTGGGAAAGCAAGGCGGATGGTCGGTTCAATCCACGACCGATCGACGAGCGGTATTGCCCGGTGCGCACTACGCGGTGTGTAGTGTCGAAGTCTCGGGGCTCGACTGCGTGGCCTGGGACAACGACATCCCGCTCAAGTACGGCGTCGATCAATGCATCGGCGACACCATCGGCCCCGGCGGCTTGTTCAAAGGCCTGCGGACCGTCCCCGTGTTTCTTGACATCCTGCGCGACATGCGTGAGTTGTGTCCGGGCGCGGTCATGCTCAACTACACCAACCCCATGAACATGATGGTGCTCGCCGCCGGCCGCGCGATCCCCGAGGTGCCGGTGGTGGGCTTGTGTCACTCCGTGCAGGGCACCAGCCACCTCTTGGCCGACCTGGCCGAGGTGCCCTACGACGAACTCGACTGGGAATGTGCCGGCATCAACCACCTGGCGTGGTTCACCAAGCTTGAGCACCGCGGCCGGGATCTGTACGAGAGTCGGCTCTTCGAACAGTTCCGCCGAGACCTCGAAGCGGGGATCGCCGAGGCCGAGGCGGGCAAAGCATCGTTTGATAACCGCGGCGACTCAAACGGGGAAACCGCTGAAAAGCAATATGAATTCGAGGAGCTCATCCGCAAGGACATGTGCGTGCATTTCGGTGCCTTCATCACCGAGAGCTCGGGCCACCTGTCGGAATACCTCCCGTACTACCGCAAGTCGGAGGAAGGGAAGAAACTGCTGCGTTTGGGGTACCACGGCGGAAGCCGGTTCTACGCGAGCAACTGGCCGAGCTGGCGCAAACACATGGATGAACAACGCAACCGCTGGGTGACGGGCGAAGAGGCGTTCGATCTCAACCGATCTTGGGAGTACGGCTCGTGGATCATCGAAGCGATGGAGAAGAACGCCCCCTTGCGTATCCACGGCAACGTCATGAACCACGCTACCGCTCTGGGCAAAACCTCACGCGGAGAAGCAGGCAAACTCATCACCAACCTCCCGGGCGATGGCTGCGTCGAAGTGGCGTGCTACGTCGACAAGAACGGCATCCAACCGACACGTTACGGTAGTCTGCCGCCACAGATGGCACACATCTGCGCAAGCAACATGGCGATGTTCGACCTCGCGGCCCAATCCATCATCCATCGCAGCAAGCAGGCGGCCGCCCACGCACTCATGTTAGACCCTCTATGTGCCGCGGTGCTCACACCGCGTGAGATCGAGATGATGACCATGGAGATGTTTGACGCGGAACGTGAGTTCCTGCCGGAGTACAGCTGATCACCAAGAACTTCGACCTGTCCGGCGCTGAAACGGCAACGGCTTGAATTCCACACAGTGGTATAACCGCTGAAATAAACTTGTAATCGCTCCACAAAAATGATCCGGTGGAGCCCCACTTATTTCAGGAAAATAATTAAAACACTGTGATTATGAATTCCCGGCTCTTGGCTATCTCAAACCGATGGATGATCAAACACGATAGTATTACGATAGAGAACCCGTGACCGGATTCGATTCGCTTGCTTCACGTGTTATAGAAAGTCTAGCGGCCCAATCGTTAGTCTTGGACCGAACGAACCGCGTCTTTGTAGGGACCGCGCCCTAAAAGCTTAAGGTGTGTTTCCCGGTTCTCAGAATTGATGGATGACTGGGGATGCCCGCTTGCGCTAACCATCACGCGCATCGGCTTCTTGCCTGAAGGCGCCGCGATGGCGGAAGCGATTGCTTTGGGCACATCCATCAGGTCACCCTGCAGATTGGGGATGTTCCCCGAGCCCATGTTGTCGGCCATCTCGCCGTACCCTTCCAGATACTTCGCTTCGGATCGTGCCTTCAAATCTGCCGTGAGCTTTTCACGCGTATTCCATAGCTCGGTGGGGTAGCCGCCCGGCTGAATCAGCGTGACCTCGACGCCGAACGACGAAAGCTCGTAGGCGAGCGATTCCGACATCGCTTCGATCGCAAACTTAGTCGGACAATAGTGCCCCAGGCCCGGCCAGATCACCCGGCCCGATTGCGAAGACAGATTAATGATGTGGCCCGACCCGCGATGACGCATCAACGGCAGCACCGCCCGTTGCATGCGTTGATACCCGAAGACATTGGTGTCGTAGGCGAGTTTCGTGGCCGTCTCGTCCTGCGCTTCGACCGGGCCAACGATCGCGATGCCCGCGTTGTTGATCAGCACATCGGGGACGCCGCCACAGATCTCGATCGCTTCGTTTACGCCTCGTGTCACGCTTTCTTCATCGAGTACATCGATCTCGACTACGTGGAGGTCAAGGTTGTCTTTCGCAGCTAGGGCTGACAATGCTTCGGCTTCCGGCCGTGGCATGTTGCGCATGCTGGCAATCACCTTGGCTCCTAGCCGTGCATAATGCTCAGCGCCAAGCCTGCCGAATCCGCTCGAGGCTCCGGTAATTAAAATTGTCTTATTGTTTAAGTCTGCTTTATTGGCTGGTTGCGCCTCGGTTCTTGCGGTTTGGGAGTATAAACAAGCAGCGGCACCGGCAAGTAATAATTCGCGACGGTTCATTGTTTTGGTACAGTCTTGTATAAATAAAACGGCAGTAAGTGGGCCATTAGTGATTAAAACGATTTGTGTACGTCTTACGATACTGATTTGATTAATGAATCAATCATCTCGGGTGAAATTGCCTTGGGCGGAGATCGCTAGTCGGTTAAGGATCATGAAGGCGTTTTTGTTTTGGTTATCAGCGGGGCTTGTCCAAACTTCCTCCCCAGCTCCATTGCCATTGGCGAAGATGTCGTCCACGGGAACAGATTTTGCTGCTCCATATTGAGTTTGCTCAACCCCTGGGCTAGTTTCGAACGACGTTGAGTTGTCATTGCGAACAATCGTTCCGATCCATTCGTTGATGCCGGTGCCGTCATTTCGCTCGGTCCAAACGGAGCTTTTGTTGTTTGCATTAACGCCGGTATTGAAGTCTGCCATAATCACGGCTTTGGTATTGAGCGTCTCGGACCACTCGAGTGCTACATCCTTGCGGGTTGGTGTGCTTCCGACGCCAGGAGGGGCGCCGAAATCCAGCATGGCGTATGAATAGTTCCGCCCTGTGATGATCCCGCCGGAACTTGCGGCATCCAGTGTTGCTTCTTCACCGTCTGCATCAGCTGGATTTAGGCAGTATTCAGGCGGAATCGCATTCGCATTGAGCATTTCTACATATACGGCTTGTGGTAGACCCGCTTTATCACCAGCGATGGCGAAGCCATAACTTTGGCCGGCTACGGCTGCCGGCGTAATCGCTACTTTTCCATCAACATCGAGTCTTGGGAAGTATCCATCCTTACCGCCACTCTTATTTGATTGTGCGAATACGACCATTCCTTGATGGATGCCTCGTAGCTGAGTGGAGTTCGCCAATTGGCGTCCTGAACGTCGTGCTGCTCCCAAGGCGGGAAGCAGTATCCCAATCAGCAGAGCGATAATACTTATGACCACTAACAATTCAATTAAGGTGAATCCAGATTTTGATTCGAGTGTATTGAAGCGTAGATGCATGATGAGATCCTTTGTGATATGCGTATATACCGAGAAATGGTATTGTGGATTTGGCAAAGTATTACGACACAAATACTGAGATGTAGCCGATGTTTTGAATGTCTTAAGCGGGCTACGGTATTAGATATGGTTGCTGTATAATTATGCGGTCAGGATAAGTTTGGCCATATATCTTACCGCTAACCCGTTAGGTCAATCTTGTCTACTTGACTTTAATAGATGGCGATTTCGCTATACGCTGGTCATGCGGTGATTGCGAACGATGGTTTGATGTTCTTGGTATCTACTTGTGCACTTACGGGGCAAGCGTCAATCGTTTTATCGCCTGTTTGCCACAGATGATTTGGTGGGATCTGACGTGTTTTGTATGAAATGGCCGCTGCTGTCGCAGGGACAGGGCCATGCGAGATCAATTTCATGTTCTGTCTATACATCTGCAGTAGAGGTTCTCTCGAAACGTGGTAAGTTTGGCTGAAGCGGTGGCTTCAAATTAGACGCCTGGCGGGTAAGGTTGTGTTGTTGTCGCCAGAGGGGCGTGATCTGGTTCAATCGCTAGCGCCGGTGTCCCCGCCGCATATCGTGCGAGCGATCGGGACCGCCTACTCATCGAGGGAGACGTAGATCGACGATGGGATCACGGTGACCGAGCTGTCGGTCCGGGTTGGGGTTGGCCGGATGCGAATTCACACTCATGCGGCTTACATGCCTTGGGCCGGAAGTCTACAAGCGGGACATGCCGGCGAGTTTCCGTTCTCAACGACATCACTTCACCTGATAGAGGCGGGTCGGGATGTGGACTGGCAAACACAGCACCGGTGTGTTCCCTTAAATACATACAACCGTCTCTGACTCGGCAGGGTAAATCCTGCGAGATATCACGATCACCAGCCGAAAATCGGCTAAATAATGTCTGTTTTGTCAGGTGTCAGAGAGTGTTGTTATCGATAAGCATTTGCTCCATCTGAGGTTGCGTGATGTCAGGCCGCTTGACCCTGACGCGCTTATGTTGGGCAGGGGTATCCCTCGATATCGTGGCTATCGGGGGAGCTGTAGGGGAGTAGAATTCGAGCACATTTGAGGCGTGTTCTAGGGGTGTTCCTATTTGTTGGCGCCTTCCCAGTTCTACAGTTACGCGTTTTGAGGGTTTGGGGTGAATCACGCTTTGTTTGTGCTAATAGGCCTCCTTCAGGAGTGGTTGCAGCGTCGCCGCGACGCCCAGGTTCGGTTCCTCCGTGAGGAGAACCGGATTCTACGATCTCGTCTGGATCAGCAGCGGCTGATCTTGGCTCCAGAGGAGCGAGTCCGACTCTTAGCCATCGGGGCCGAGCTCCGGCATCAGGTCAAAGATCTCATCAGTGTGGTCCAGTTCCGAACCTATCAACGATGGATTCGGGAGCAGCAGGGCGGTCGAAAGCCGGGCCGAGTCGGCCGCCCCCGGAAGATTGGGCAACAGATTCGAGATTTGATTGCTCGGATGGCCAGGGATAACCCGGGCTGGGGTTATCTGCGGATCGTGGGCGAGCTGATCAAGCTGCGGTGTCCGGTCGGTAAGACCAGTGTGCGGCGGATTTTGCTGCAAGAAGGCATTAACCCACGGCCAAGACCTGATCGATCGGGGCGACATGAATTCCAGCCGTGGGATCAGTTCCTAAAGCTACACCTCAACACGCTGGTGGCTTGTGACTTCTTCTGCAAAAGCATCTGGACCCCGATGGGTAAGCGGCAGGCCTATTTTCTAGCCTTTATCCATGTGGGATCACGCAAGGTCTGGGTGTCTCCAGCTACGTATCACCCAAACGGTGAGTGGGTACTGCAGCAAGGTCGGAACCTATTGATGTTGCTCGAAGAACTGGGCCTTGAAGCGACGCATCTCATCCACGACCGGGATACGAAGTTCACGGCCGGTTTTGATGCTCTTTTTGAGCATTTAGCGGGTATCGACGTCTTGAGGTCGCCGGTGAAGGCTCCGAACGCCAACTCATTTGCTGAGTCGTGGATTGCGACGGTGAAGCGAGAATGTCTAGACTACTTTGCTTGCTTTAGCCTACGGCATGCCGATCACATCGTTCAGGCATTTGTGGCTTTCTACAGCGACCATAGGCCTCACCAAAGCCTCGATAATCGAACGCTCGACTCAGCGGATAAGCCATCAATAGGTTCAGCCCAAACGCCACCGATCGCTGGCAAGATCACTTGTCGTTCGGAATTGGGTGGCTTACTCAAGCACTACTTCCGGTCGGCTGCTTGAACTCGCTATTCAGCTTTTGGGCTTCGCATTTCAAAGATCACATCGAATCGCCTGTACGGCGAATCGATGTTGTCATTCAAGACCGCTCCAGTACTTGGAGGATCGTTCTAAAATTGAACCATCTGTTACAAATCGAGGGTGACTCGGGTGGAATTATTGAGCGCCTACAAATTGGAATAGACCGGGTCGTTCTAAAATTCAACTGTCTGCTGTAAATTGAGAGTGATTAGGATGGAATTATCCAACGCCTACAAATCGGGATAGGCCGAGTATAAATTCGGATCATGAAGCAAAGATCGAAAGACTGAACGATTGTGAGCTATTCAAGTCTACTATCATCAATTTCGTCTTAGTGTCATAAGTGAACTGCCAGTTTTTACCATCAACCTCAATTCGCTTTGGCGCAAACTCTACGTACGCTCCGAACCTCCCAGCGGAACCGATGACACAGCTGTGATGACTTCTGTCTAAAATCGCTGCGCCACCGCTTAAGCGATCAAGGATGCCCAACGGGGCGAAGCCATTCTGTATCGGAGTAAGATTGAATAGTTCCGCCTCGTCGCCTTTAAGCGTGATTTCCTGACTACTGTCAACATGTAGAACTATCAGATTCTGGCTGGTTGGGGACCACGCCGCGAAACGTTTGCCTTCTAGGCCTTCAATATCTTGAGGCGACCAGTGATCGGTAATTGCAGGCGCTTCGTTGGCAGGCATTTCGGCACGGCCGGCCTCGATTTCGTGGGTAGGCGTACTGTCATTACCTTCCCAGCCACAGTGGAATAGCGCGATAGCGCCGACCAGTACATTTCCCTTCGCGTCACGTTGAGTATTTTGGATCTTGAGTAATACGCTTTCTACTTCTGGATTATCGAACCAGCGGTCGTTGGTGGGCATGCCCGATCCGGCGTTGTAGCGAAGGACGTGGCCGCGCTCGTCTGCGAGCGTGCGGGCGAGGTTGCCGTCGTGTTCGCCGGGCTTGTCGGCAAGGTAGACGGGACCGCCGCTGATCGCCCGTGCGACAGCATGCATGTGCGCCTCGGTCCGATCGCTCTGGAACATGTCCCAATCGGCGACGGCGAAGCAATCGGTCCAGAGGCCGTTCTTGGCGTTGGTGTGGATGTGCTTGCCCTGATAGCGGACTCGAGCGGGGAAGTAGTCGTCGCTGTTACGGGTGGCGTTGCCCTGGAAGGCGGCGGTGGCAAGTGTGTTGTTCATGCTCATGCAGTTGAGTACTTCGCCGTTGAAGTGTTTGGTGCCGCTGGCGTGCAGGGCGTTACGGTAGGCGTGAGCGAGGCGGACACGGTTGTAGCCGCCTTGTGTTTCGTTTCCGCCGAAGTACATGATGCCGCCTTGGTTGTCGACCTTGACCATATCGACGCCCGAGTCGGCGAGGTAGCCGTGCCAATCGTCGAAGAACTGGCCGATGTCGTCGGGGTGGACCGTGGATAGGGTGCCCTTAAGCCAGTCGCCTGGGTTTTCAATGTCCAGGGTGTTGCCGGGGCGGTTGACGATGCGGTAGTGGTCGGCCAACGGGCTGTCGGGGTGGACGCCGTGCCAGTAGCCCTGCAGCGTATGCCAGACGCCGAACTGTTCGACGCCAAACTCAGACTTGCAGCGATCTATCATCGGCTTGAGCCCATCGGGAAACTTGGTCGGATCGGGCTCGAAGTGGGTGAGCTTTTGGTCGGTGTGTTGCAGCCAGCCGTCGTCGAGGATGAGAAGGCTGGGATGGATTCCCTGCTCGTGCAGCCGCTGCAGGCCTTCGAACACGCGTTCTGCGGTCACCTCGTGGTAAAACGCATTCCAGGTGCACCAACCCAAACGATCGGCCCAAGCGGGTTGCGGTTTTTCTGAACGGAGCTTAAATGTGCCAAGACGAGCGCTGGCGCGGGCGGCAAGCTCGGCGACCAAGTTGCGGGGGTTACTGCCTGCACCAATAGCTGCAACTGGTTCGGCTGGTGCATCGCTTGGGCCATCGACCACAATACGCAATCCACCATCTCCGCCAGCCAATGAGGCTCGCCTTTTGCCTGAAGCCAAGGGCAGGATCGCGCCGAACGGTGCAGCGGGGTCGTGGCGTTCCCACAATAGAAGGATGGTGTCTTCGGGAACCTCATCGCCCTGGCCAATCATCGCTGGCTCGGTCCAGTAAGGCGAGTTGCGGCGTAGCGCCATCATCCGGCCGTGGCTGGGCAGTTCGAGGGCTTCCGTCGAACCATCGAGCACCGCAAAGCCCGCGTCATCGAGGGTGAGGTTTGTAACCACGTGTTCATGTGAGAGAGGGGGCTTCATGGGTTTGTGTGGGTCGAGGCTATAGGGAGGTTTGGATTGGGCCAAGAGATGGGACGGGGCCAGTCCGGCCCCGGTCATCGTCACGACCGAAGTCTTCAGGAAAGTGCGACGCTTAAGAAAATCAGTCACGGGTAACTACCTCTATGGGATCAAACAGCTGCGGGTCCACTGACCCTCCGGATACATATGGGGGTTGGCCTAGGTAGCAAATTCCGCGAACGAGGCGTAGATCGCGATTACTAGGATGACAAGTACAACGGCCATGGTCTTGGCGCCCTTCCACGGGGTGAGTTCGACGTCGCCCGAGTGCTCGTGCACCCAAGCCTCGGGGCGGGGTGAGATCTTGCCAATAGCCAGCATCAGAACGATCAGGCAGCCGAAGACCAGCCCCATGAAGTGGAACGGGTGCATCACATCGGGGGCGAATGTCTTGGCTACGGTTTGGGTCTTGGCGAACTGAGCGTAGGTCACCGATTCGGGGGGTTCCGCAGGCGCTTGTTCGCTGAAGCCGGTCTTTACGACGCGGCGTTCAATCGTCAATTCTTCAAGAAATGTGACGCTGACTTTGCCGCTGACCACGAGCGGGTCGCTTTCCCATTTGGCATATTCCTCTGCTTTCTGGGCGATCGGCACAACGAACGTGCCCTCGGATTGCTTCTCGCCGATCGGAACCCAATAGCCCAGCATCAGCGATACGATGCCGACGACCAACGCGATGTTGGCGGCTTTGCCCGGCACGCGTTTGGTGAGCATGCCCACCAAAACCACCGCGAGGATCGGGATGAAGTAGATAGCGTTCATCGTCTGCAGGTAGCCGAAGATGCTCGAGGTCTGTGCGAGCATGGGAGCGAGGAGCATTGCCACCACCGCGATGATCCAGCCCACGGTCTTGCCCGAGCGGACGGTCTGTTGCTCGTCAGCCTGCTTGTTGATGAAGTTTTTGTAGATGCCAAGCGAGAAGAGGGTACAGGTCGCGTTGAGGGCCGAGTTGAACGAGCTGAGGATCGCGCCGACTAGGACCGCGGCGAAGAAGCCCGCGAGGTAGGGCGGCAGCACATCGCCCACGAGGGTGCCGTAGGCCTTGTCGGCCTTAAACCCGATGTCGTCGCTATAGAGCACATAGGCCATGATCCCGGGTAGCACGAGGTAGAGCGGCCCGAGCAGCTTGAGCAAGGCACAGATCAACACGCCTTTTTGCCCTTCTTTCAGGCTTTTGGCGCCGAACGTGCGTTGGATAATCTGCTGGTTGGTGCACCAGTAGAAGAGGTTGAGCAGTGCGATGCCGGTGAAGATCGTGCTGAAAGGCACGCTGGTGTCACTGGTGCCGATGGAGTTGAAAGTTTTATCTTCGACGCCGTTGGCTTTCATGGTCGACCAGCCGTCGAGGACCCCCGACCCATCGCCGAGGGTGTGGCTGATAGCGGCGAGGCCGAACACGGTGATGAGCAGGCCGCCGACGAGCAAACCGATACCGTTGATCGTGTCGGACACCGCAACGGTGCGGAGGCCGCCGAACAGGGCGTAGCACGAGCCGATGATCCCGACGACCCATACGGTCAGCCAGAGTACGAAAGTGTCGGCGTCAAGTTCCGCGCCCAGCAGCGAGACGGTGGCCTGGCTGGCTTCCAGCCCGATGAGTGCTTTGACACTGATGATATCCACTAGCCCGGTCGCCCCGGTGTAGAGCACGATCGGCAAGAGGATCACGGCGTATGCCGCGAGAAAGATCAGATCGGTAAACGTCCGCGTGCCTGCATCGAAGCGAGCCTCGAGGAACTGGGGCACGGTCGCGATCC
This sequence comes from Algisphaera agarilytica, assembly GCF_014207595.1. Lineage (NCBI taxonomy): Bacteria > Pseudomonadati > Planctomycetota > Phycisphaerae > Phycisphaerales > Phycisphaeraceae > Algisphaera > Algisphaera agarilytica. Next base: position 1,096,543 of record NZ_JACHGY010000001.1, on the reverse strand, counting down.
CGCTGCGCAGGAAGCGGGGCAGGAAGAACAGCGCCATGCACACCAATGCGAGTACTGCCACGACCTCCCAGACCATCACGGCGAGCCCATCGGTGAACGCGGCGCCGTTGAGGCCCACCATCTGCTCGGTCGAGAGATTGGTCAGCAGCAGCGAACCCGCGATGACGATCCCGCCGAGCTGCCGTCCGCCGAGGAAGTAGCCCGCAGAGGTTCCGTGGTCGTCTTTACGGGTCAGGACGAACGTGATCGCAGCGACAAACGCGGTGAAGAAGAGAAACGAGATCAGCGTCATGGAGGCTCGCGAAATGGAGGTGGAGAGGCGTGGGGCCGGTCAAGAAGTCATGTATGAGGCTGTAATAGACCGCGATCTATGGGCCGTGAAAGATTCGATTGCCGTAAAAGTGGGCCCTGGTAACTGGTGTCGTATCCACGCCACCACTGGCTTCTGTCGTTGAATCACGGAGATAAATTCATTCTGTGTAGCGTGTATCTGGTCACAAATATGCGGGATAATGATAAAACGATTTAGTTAAATTTCAAGTCAAAAATAAGTATTTTCAGCAAAATTTAGCTTAATATTGAAAAATTTTAGTGGATCGATGTAGTAAATTATGTATGTTGATCACGTGTCGCCTGCGAGTATTGGGTTTACCGTGTTTCTTAGGGGGTGGATTTGATCAGCCGGCGAGAATTCATGGTGGCAGGCGTCGCTACTGGCTCTGGACTTACGCTCTCGTCTGCCGGTCAATTGACAGAAGGGCGGCCGTCTATGCCTTCACAGCCATTCAACATGCTTTTCGCTCCTCACTATGGCATGTTCAAGCACCACGCGGGAGACGATCTGGTGGATCAAATCAAGTTCTGTCACGACGCGGGCTTTCGGGCCTGGGAGGACAATCACCTGATGGATCGAGAGGTGGCGGTGCAGGATAAGATCGCCTCGGCCTTGGATGATCTTGGGATGACTATGGGGGTCTTTGTGGCCAAGACATTCTGGGGGGAGCCGATCTACGTCCGAGGAGGCAAGGAGGCGAGAGAGAAGCTTAAGCAGAAAATGCGCGAGGCGGTGGAGGTGGCTAAGCGTGTGAACGCCCGGTGGTGCACCATTGTGCCCGGGCCGTACGTCCAGGATTTGGAGTGGGACTATCAAACCGCAAATGCGATCGATTGTTTGCGGGCGATGGCAGAAGTATGCGAGCCCGCTGGCCTTGTCATGGCGCTGGAACCATTAAACCGTTGGGCCAACCATCCGGAGATGTTCTTGTCTCACATTCCGCAGGCCTATCTGATTTGTGAGGCTGTAAATTCGCCGAGCTGCAAGATCCTGAATGACCTGTATCACGCCCAGATTATGGAAGGCAGCCTGATGTTAAACATCGACAAGACGTGGTTGCGGACAGCGTATTTTCAGATCGGAGATAGTCCTGGGCGAAACGAACCCGGGACGGGGGAAATCAACTACGCCAATATCTTCGCCGAGCTCGATCGCAGGGGGTATTCCGGTGTTTTAGGAATGGAGCACGGTATAAGCATCGATGGTAAAGAGGGCGAGCGCAAACTCATCGAGGCCTATCGACGGTGCGATGTGATCAAGTGAGTCTGGTCTGATTGGAAGCTATGGGTTCGTACGGTTCGTGATTTAGATTCGTCGTCTAATCATGATGTGGGATTGTCAGAATTCTACTATTTAAAAAGGTGTTTGATGAAGACTTCAATGGGTTGTGGCTTTGTTTTGACTGGGGTCCTGGTCGCAAGCTTTGTCGTGGAGACGGGTGGGGCCGATGAGGTCGAGCCATCCGCCGAAACGGATGTGTGCATGCTTGAAGGCCACGTGCGCTCGAACCCGCCGGAGAAGAAGCACCCCCCGTATAGGTCTCAGAAGTTCCCCGAAGGCGAGCGAGCGAACGAAGTCTACCGATGGAAGGTACACGACCCCAAGCGGCCGCAGCCCGAGGTGGTCGAGCCACCCACCCCCAGCCTACAGCAGCGCCCAGGGTTGACGCCTTCGGATGCGGTCGTCCTCTTTGACGGAACTCAGCCAGATGCGGATCTCTCTGCGTTTCGGTTTGAGAAGCCCGAGAAGGGGGATCCAACTGACTCATGGGTTGTTAGAGACGGATACTTCGAAGTCAAACGCAGCACCAGTAATCTGCTGACCAAGGAGTCGTTTGGTGATGTTCAGCTTCACGTTGAATGGATGGTGCCGGAACGCTACGACGAGAAGTTTTTTCAGAGCCGAGGTAACTCCGGAATTAAGCTGATGAGTCGTTACGAGGTGCAGATCCTCGACAGCTTGGCGAACCCTACCTACGCCGACGGCATGGCAGGGGCGATCTACGGGCAGAACCCGCCGCTGGTGAACCCGGGTCTCGGGCTGGGGCGTTGGCAGACCTACGACATTATCTTCCGCCGACCGATTTTCGGCGATGGCGACGAGGTGTTGCGCCCCGCTACGCTGACGGTACTGCACAACGGCGTGTTGATTCAAGACAATTGGCATCTCGAAGGGCAGACCCGTTTTGAGAAGCGTGCCCGTTACTGGAAACACGCCGATGAGGAGCCGATTCAGTTTCAAGAACACGGCGATGCTGTGCGGTATCGAAATATTTGGGTGCGGCGTCTTCCCGAGCGTCCCTTGTCGGTGGTTGATTCAAGTAGTTGCCTGAGTGACTGAACTGAGTGCCCTTGTTGGAGTAATCCCGATGTCTTCTGCTTGTCGCTAGGCTAGCCGCCGGTAAGGGGTAGCCCTCTTGTGCTCGGCTAATTGCCTACCTTGGTGTGCGCCTGCAAAGGGGTGGGCTATTGGCTTGTAAGAAGTAAATCGGGTTCGTCTCGAAATTCCGAACTGCCAGAACTAAGGCGACGGGGGAGCGCTTGCCCGGTGCGGTCGAATTACCGTGAGGTTTCCGTCAAACATAAGCTTTAGTCGCTTCGGCCAAAAGGTCCGCTAGCGCGTGTGCGGGTGGTGTTGATGTGCGGTTGAAGCCCTATAGAAGTCATCACTAAAATAATCTAAATACTACTTGACAGAACTAAAAATTTAGCTAAACTTTAGGGTATGGCTAGTAAGTGCTGTTGTAGAAACACTCGTTTGTCGCATGAATGCCTAGCTATATAGTCGCTTGCCGGTATGTCGCGGCTTAGCAGAACTTAACACTCATTTGTGGATAGCTTGAAGTATCTAAACCTTAAGTCCAATTAGCTTCACGTTGATCCTTGTAATCTGCCTTCTTACGCATCTCGCACACATTCATAAACGGAGTCAATCTCATGCGAAACCATTTTGCGAACTACCGCCGTAGAAAGACTGCATTTACTCTGATCGAACTTCTAGTGGTTATTAGTATTATTGCGCTGTTGATTAGTATCTTGCTGCCGGCCTTGAGCGGTGCTCGTTTTACGGCAAATGTGACGCGGTGCGCGACTCAGCTCCAGCAGATTGGGCGTGCTCAGGCGGCATACACGAATGACTACGACGGCTTTATTACTCCGGCTAATAGTCGAAGCTATAACGACTTGACCAACTCGCCAGCACAGCCAGGAGGAGATGTTGGCGGCAACCCCAATCATGCAACTTTTGATGACCTTCTAGGAGCTGGTGGCTATGACGGTCGTGGAGGGATATCAGCATTTAATGATGGTGGTACCAACATCATCATGTCAAATGGGATACCTGAGCGTTTACCGGAACCTGCGATCTACTTGTGCCCGCTTGATAATTTTGCGAAAACAGTACCAGATGTGCATGGTCGCACGTACGGCATGAATCGTTTGGAGACGACTACAAACACCATATCGGGAGACATCAATCCAGATGCGCCGGGCCTTGCGGGGACTGAAGGTTTCTCGTACCGGATTGATTTTGTCAATCAGGGTGCGGATACATTCATGACGGGTGAACATATCCGGCTCCAGAACACAACAAGTTCACTTTCTAGGTCTGTGGCCGGTGGATTTGCCGGAGCAGAGATTCGTGCGGCTTCGACGAATGATCCCGCGGAGGCGGTCCGTACGTTCCTCCACCATTCGCGGCAAGGTCGTGAATCGCTATTGGCTACCGGGGAAATCTCTACAAACTGGTTGTTTGTCGACTCACACGTAGCCCTTGTAGACAACGATGATGCTCATGCGAAATCAGATGCTGCTGCAGCTGGATTTCTTACTTCGATGTATGACGCATCCAAGTAATACAAATGTAGTTAATGGGCAAAGAAAACGTCTGTCGTAATTTAGGTAGTTGACTCGATCAACGCGTTTTTCGAAGAAACATTTGTCATGCTAAATAAGCTCAATGATTCACCACAGCTCGTAAGCGGAGTAGCAGTAATTTTGACAATTATTGCAGGATGGTTTGTGTATCAGCATTTTTCTGATGATGGCCGCGAGGGTATTAAGGCCAAGTGGATGTATGACCTTAATACCAACCGTCTGATTCTTGCGGACTTTGAGGAAGCATCTCCCAGTAACATAAATAATGCGACCGTCGATTTAGTCGGCTTAGGTACTGTTGGGTCAGTCCTCGAGGTGGGCGTTTATACCTGCGGCGACCCAAGCGATGTCAGAGCCGGTATGTCAATTGAGGAGTTGGCGTCGGTCGATGCTACCGTTGTCTATTTTGCTACAACGACAGATCGATTCGGTACGGGCTCGCAAGAACTTGACTTGATTACTGCTGACACTGAATCTGGAGTATGGATAGGCGCTGAGTCTAGTGCAGGAAACAAGATGAGAAGCGATGCTAGGCTAGGGCTATGTCAATCAGGCGATAAAGCTATTTATTGTGTCCCGTGATTAATAAAGATCTGAAATCTAGATGCATAATGAGCAACGACAGCTACCCTATTCGCTGCAGTCCAGATTGCAAAATATGTACGCTAATCACTCTTTCCTTGCTTCAGATATCTTGATTAGCAGCTAGCTGCTGTGACTGAGTTGATTCAGATATAGTGAAACATTACGCAATATCCTGAAATCGGCATGCATATCAGGTGCAAACCATAGGCGGTATGCAAGTACACTTCAGAAGTACTTGGCAGCTTCACTGTTAGTCAGTAATTTTCCAACGCAGTCCAATCGATAATTTACTCGATTTATGCGGGTATCAATGTGCAGCGGCACGTTGATTTCCCTGCATTTGTAGATTGAGTATACCTATCCATTCGATGGAAATAGACCGAGATTAGCTTCTACCTGTAATTTTGAGTAAGCGCGGTGATTGCAGATTCAACCGGATAATGTAGTTATTAGATATGGCCCCAATACCTAGCTCTGCCCCAAATTCATTGCGAACAGACTGTACATATGGCAAGGAAAAAATTACAAGTGCGCTGTTGCAACGCCGCAGAACTACGGTTATCAATTGCGAACTTTTTCTATTCGTTGTCAATCCAATTCTATTGAATGCAATCTATTCAGAAATGCCGGTCTATTTTCTGATCTAATGGAGGTTGATATTCTTGAAGATAGTTTTTAGTGCTTAATCAGGTTCAGATATTGAAAGTGAAAAAGTTTCGTAGTCACCGGATTCGAGAGAGAATGCCGCGCGACCAATACTTCCATCAGGGATATTCCAATCGAATACCCCGAAGAACTCATTTGACCGCCATGCGGTATTGCTTATGACCGTACCTAGCAATTTAATCTCTTCTGGGTTACCTAAAACGTCAAGTGGTATGGCTAGCTCTCGCACGTACAGAATGTCGTCGCTGGCTAATAGCTCAATACTTTCGGCTTTGCCGACTTTGTAGATACCATCGTCGTGGATAATTGGGTACAGCCGCGTAGATCCAGTAAACTCGAACAGCAATGCGTAGTCAGGATTGAATCCTGGAGCAAATTCAAGATCTGCAGCGCGTGTGGAGTCTCGGACGTTACCTGCTATGTACGTTTGATCGTTGTTTCCCGAAATATTCTCTATTTCGGATGTCGTGCTAGGTCCTCCTTCTCTGACGTCAAGATAGAGTACGCCTGCATTTGGGTCCTGATTGTTCCCGCCTGATTCAAGTGCAACGAAAAGCAGCTTCTCATTTTTGTGTAGATGGAGGTGTGAGCTGCGGCCAAAGAAGTCCGCAAAGCTGTCACCAACACCAGAAATTGAGAAAGAGTATTCCTCGCTTTTGACTGTGCCGTCAATCACAGGATCGGCTGTTACATTCGGGGCGATGAGTCCCAAGCATATGGCTAGGTAGGCAACACTTGGGCCGGTCGCGTCTTTGCTAGTGTCATTCTGGAGTCTGAAAGAAAGCAATCTGGAGGTCTCCTTTGGCACGCTTGTATAGTACGATTGGCGTGGATCTGTTTATCAACGATGTGCAGACTGTCATATTGAGTATTGCCTCGCAGGGCGAATTCAATGCGGTGAAAATTGCATCGCTCCAAGAGCTCAGCGTCAATTACACATATCGCTACGTCCATAACTCGTTGCCGTATTCCCATCCGGGTACAACTTCAGGTTTGATATAAGTGTTGAGCTCAGGACGGTTGGTGATGCCCTTCACGGGATCCCATTCGATACGCCCGCCGAAGCGTGTTACTAATGCGCCAAGTAGGGCAGTAACAGTAAATGGGGTTGCATAGTCGAAGTTGGCGCCTGGCTCTGGGCCAAGCTGTTTAATCGCGCGAATCCATTCTTTATACGGCCCACCTTCAACTCGGGGGTATTTCTCGTCTGGATAGCCAGACCTCTTGAAATCGCGAGTATCTTCGCGGCTCGCCAGTCGAGGTTTATTTGAACGCTCGTCCGTATAGCCGATTTGCTTGTCTCCGAAGTAGAGCGTGCCGTGATCAGGTAGATGGTCACCCCAGCTCCAGTTTTCGGGCTTCGGCGTTAATTTGTCAACATCTGGGCCGTGATGCCAATAGAAGGTGCATGGTTTCTTGTCACCCCGTCGCTCGAAATCCCAGCGGACACGGCTTGCATCCGGCGCTATCCATTTATTACCGCCTTCGATCCATTCGAGCTCTACTGCCACTGGGTCGTAGAGATCTAAAATCCAAACCGGTCCGTCAGCAATATGGACCATCCAGTCGCCGATCAGGCCGTTTCCGAAGGCGTAGTGTCCACGCCAACCGCTGGGGTGGTAGAAGCGGCTGTAGGGAAGGTCCGTGACGACCGGACCTTTCCACAGGTCCCAATCAAGGCTACTTGGCTTAGGGGTCGCGGGCGGTGGAAACTCTGAAGGCTTACGCCAATAGTTGCTTTCTCCATCGTCCGGACGCCATGGCGGTCCTTTTCGCCAGGAGTGAATTTCGGTGATTTGGCCAAAGACGTCGGCTTCTACCCACTCACGCATCTGGCGGATGCCTGGATAGGTGTGCCCTTGCACTGCCATGTTTGTGACGACGTTGTACTTATGCTTTGCTTTCTGGAGAGTCTGGGCTTCCCAGATATTGTGCGTCAATGGCTTTTGAGTGATGACATGGATTCCACGCTCCATGGCAGCGATGGTGGCGACGAAGTGAGTATGGTCAGGAGTGTTGATACAGACCGCATCGATGTGTTTGCCCATCTTGTCAAGCATTACGCGGAAGTCTTTGAATTTCTTAGCCTTTTTGATTTGGGGTGCTTCGTCTACTTTCTGAAACATCATTTTTTCGTCGACGTCCGCGATTGCGACGAGGTTCTCTGTGCTGCAAGGGCCGTAGGCCATACCGGCGATGTTGCCCGCCCCGATCATGGCGATATTCAACTTATCATTCGCGGATTGTGTGGATTGCCCCATTGCGATGTTAGGAGCCAAGCCTGCGCCGACCGCGGAAGCGGCAGAGGCTTTGAGGAATTTACGACGGTTCATGGCTTTAGGCATCATGCACTATCCAGGGCGGGGTAAATTTTGGGCTTAGTTACGCAAACAATTTCGGTAATCATGTGCGGCTAATCTAAATCAAGCTATTGATTGCCTTGACCAGAGGCTCTGCAGGAAAAGTTTTATGTAAGTCGTCTAAAAAAACACTCTTGCCTTTCGACAAGAGTATTTATGTGGAGGTACAAAAGTTTGTATTAGCGAGCCGAACGGCGACGTACGGCCATCAACACGCTACCAGCTCCGAGAAGAGCCAACGAGCCGGGTTCAGGAACGACGTCGGTGACTACGATACCGGCGAAGCGGCTACGGCTACCACTGTTTCCGTTGATGATGAAGTCCAGGTCCAGGGTGGTGCCAGCCGAGGTGTCGTACTCGAACACGGACACGTACTGGGCCCGCTCCAAGTCGTTGGCCGGGTCCACCGTGGACATCATGGAGGTCGCACCAATGGTTGCGGTGACTACTTGGTCGTTGGTTCCGTTGTTGAAACCGCCGTGGAAAACGAACACCGAGCCGGAGGTTAGTCCCGTAAGATCGATGGTGAAAGAACCCTCAGCGAGACGGGCGGTGTTATCCGCACCATCTTCAGGACTTCCACCGGAACCGAGGGGAAGTACTTGGGAGCCATCAACGAAAAGGTCCATGCGGTTGTCGCCGCCGTCGCTGCCGCCTTCACCATTCTCGTTCAATTCGTCAAAATCTAAAGGATCGAATGTAATGACGTTAGCGGCACCGCCAGCCCATTCTTGGAACAGGAAGGTACTCGAAGTCCCGCCCGAACCATTATCGATACGGTCGGAACCAGGAGTTCCGTTGTAGAAGGCGTAGTCAACCACGTATTGGCCGCCTGCAGAACCGCCCATGACGTCGTCGGCATCGGGAATGCCGTTCATTTCGATGTTGCCTTCACCTTCGTAGGTAAGACCTCCTCCTAGGCCGGTAGTGATGTTCACGTCGTACGCATTTTGACCGTTGGCGACGGGGCCAAACGCCAAGCGGGTATTGGACGCGCTAAGCACTGCGGCTGAGGCTCCACTGGTAGTTACAGCGGCGACAGCCACTCCTGCAAGCAAAGACTTAGTGTTCATGATCTCTTCCTTTCCTCGTGATTAAATGAAATGATGCCAATTTAAGTTGGCCTAGAACTAAAACGTACGCAAATTCTACTAAAATATACTGCACTGTCAAGTATTATTTTAAGTTTTTGCCCACTATGTGTTAGTGCCGATGGTGTAAAAGGTCTTAAAATGCTTATTTAAGTGAATCTATGCGGTTTAATGAAGTTTAGTTGGCTGGCTTTTGTGGGTATTTTTCAAAAGCGTCCGACTTGGGGTTTTTCGGCTGCGGCTTTTCATGGCGGTGTACGCGAGGCCTATTCCATCGATCGTCTTTCGGGTTTTCGTGTCTCGAGCAGCCTTGTTTCGTATAAGCGAAGATTCCGTGGCCACCGAGACGCCCTGCAAGCTGGGGTCGCTTAAGAGTGTGCGGGCTGCCATTTAATGGTCTTGCTCTTGTCTGTGTGTCTCGTGTTCAGTTAATCCCTAATGGGCTAACCTGGGGGTTGAAAAAACAGCCTGGCGAAAGTCGATTTTGGATTAGAGCGTATGATGAATGCGCAGTTCAGCGGAATAAAGGGAGCAAAAAGTTATATAAATAATTTAAACATATATATTTATTGAAAAAAACACTAAATACCCATGCGGCGAAGGGATGTTTTGCTTGACATTTTAGTCCTAGTCAAGCATACTTTAGCGGTTTAGTGGTCCGGGCGTTCTTTGCGTTCACAGCACAAATCTAGAGTTCAATATGTCGGAAAAAGTAGGTATCAAAGAAGTTGCGGAGCGCTGCGGTGTCTCGAAGTCGGCGGTCTCGTTGGTCATCAACAACCGCCGGGGGGTTTCGGATCAGACACGTGACCGGATCCGCAAGGCCATCAAAGATCTTGGCTTTCGACCGAATACCGCTGCTCGTCGTCTAGGTGGACGGGATTCTCAGGGGGAAATCGGTCAATATGGATTTCTAGCGTTTGACGCCTGGGCGGATAGCAGCCACAGCTACTACGGTCAGGTCTTGGCTGGGGCTTCGATTCATGCGCAAAAACTCGGGGCCAGGCTTTCGTTTTTCCAGGTCCCCGAGCCCGACACAGCCGGGAAGCTGCCGCCTCAAGTAAATCTTGATGCGTTGGATGGGTGCTTGATCACGGGGCGCCCCTCCTTGGAGATATTGCGTTCGATATCCAAATCGAGCAAGCCTACGGTGATGGTTTCTCCCTCGACGCCACACGTGGTGGCCGACTCGGTCCGCCCGGAGAACATCGAGGGTTCATGGCTGGCGACCCGGCACTTGATTGAACTAGGGCACAGCCGGATCGCTTTTTTGGGCGGTAACGTTGACAATGTTGATGCTCAGGAACGGTATTTGGGCTATCGCATGGCGGTGCAAGAAGCCGGTATCGAGTTGGACGAAGATCTCGTGGAGTTCCAAGACTTCTCACCGCCCGGAGGCCGCACCGCACTAGCGAATGTTCTGTCGAGATCGAGTGGCGTCACTGCGGTGTTTGCTGGTGGGGACTATCTGGCGATCGGGGCTTACGATGCTGCTCATGACGCGGGGCTTGAAATCCCGGGCGACCTCAGCATCGTGGGCTTCGACGATATTGAGCCGGTCCGTTACCTGCGTCCGGCTCTGACTACTATCCACATCGACCTACATGCAATCGGGGCTCATGCCTTTGATCGAGTTTTGCAGCTCATAGACAAGCCTCAGCCATTGGTCCATCTGCGGGTGCCGGGAAAGCTGGTTCAGAGGGATTCAACCCGCGTGAAAGAATAAGTAAGAATGACAGCCAACTTAACGTCTCATGCCGACACCGCCCAAGTGCTTGACTTGGGCGGCACTTGGTCTCTTCGTAGCAAAGACGGCCAGTACGACCTCCCTGGGCAGGTCCCTGGGTGTGTACATGCGGATTTACTTGCCGCAGGATTGGTGCCCGATCCCTATTACCGCATGAACGAGCACCAGGTCCAGTGGGTTGGTAAGACAGACTGGGTTTACGAGCGTGTATTTGATGTGAGCAAAGACTGGCTGTCGTATAACTGCGTTGCACTTGATTGCGAGGGTTTGGATACGCTCGCCCGTGTGGTAGTCAATGGGGAAGAGTGCGGGGCCGCGAATAACATGTTCCGTCGGTGGCGCTTTGATGTCCGTCAGGCGTTGGTAGCTGGAGAAAACTCGATTCAGGTCTTTTTTGAATCTTCGGTGAATTACAGTCTTGAAAAAATTAAGCAGGCTCCAATCCCGCATGTTTTCTGGGACTTGCCCGATGCGAAAGGGCGTGCGTGGATCCGAAAGCAGCAGTCGCAGTTTGGATGGGATTGGGGTCCGATGATCGTGACCTCGGGTATACACGCACCGATTCGCCTCGTAGCGCTTGATACTCCTCGTTTGGAAAGAGTGGGTGTCCGTCAGCAACATAGCCAGAAGGGCGTAGTGGTTAGGGTTGAGGCGCCTTTGTCTCAGTTCGAGGGCTATTCAGCGTTGCGATCGAAGATCAAGATCACTCGACTGGGTATGGAGGTTGCCTCCTGTGATGTTGAGTCTAAAGATGGAGTTTTGGACGCCGAGCTTTTAATCGAGCAGCCCGAGCTCTGGTGGCCGGCGGGTATGGGCGAGCAGCCGCTCTATGACGTAGAGATAGAGTTGCGTGATGAATTGGGCGGTGTATTCGATGTTGCTCGCCGTCATATCGGTCTTCGTGAGTTTAAGCTCGTTCGGGAGGCCGACGAATGGGGTGAATCTTTTGCGTTTGAAGCCAACGGACGGCGTTTTTTTGCCAAAGGTGCCAATTGGATCCCAGCCGATGTGATTCCTTCTCGCATCCCTAAAGGCCGTATCCGGTCACTTCTGGGTGATGCCGTCGATGCCAATATGAACATGATCCGGGTGTGGGGCGGAGGGGTTTACGAGTCTGAGGAGTTCTACGATATCTGCGATGAGCTCGGACTCTGCGTTTGGCAGGACTTTATGTTCGCCTGTGCGCCATATCCGACGACTGATCCAAGCTTTATCGAGAACGTTCGCCAAGAAGCAATTCAAGCCACGCAGCGTTTAAACCATCGCGCATCGATTTGTCTGTGGTGCGGAAACAACGAGCTCGAATGGCTGAATATGGCCGATACCCCGGGTAACGGCAAGATGTCATGGGAGCAGTACCTTCCGTTCTTCGATTTTGATGGCATGCTGGGAACCGTGGTTAAGGAGAACGCCCCCGATACGACGTACTGGCCTTGTAGTCCGCTCAAGACCATCGGGGATCGCATCGACGTCATGGACGAGCGCAGTGGGGATAACCATGTCTGGGGCGTATGGCACTCTGGCGAAGATATCGATTGGTATCGCGAAACCGCACCGCGTTTTGCGAGCGAGTTTGGCTTCCAGGGCTTCCCCGAGCCAAAGACGATGGCTGCGGTGATTGATCACTCTCTTGGAGACGGCAATCTGTGTTCGCAAGTGGTGGACCACCGCCAACGCGCGGGAGCTGGCACGGGGCGGATCATGTATGATCTGGCGCGTTGGTTCAAGCTGCCGCACGATTTTGAACACACGCTGTGGTTGACCCAGATCCTTCAGTCTCATTGCGTCCAAACTGCTGTTGAACACTGGCGACGTTGTGCTCCACGAACCATGGGTGCATTGTATTGGCAGCTCAACGACGTGTGGCCCGGGCCGAGTTGGTCGTCCATCGACTATTACGGGAGATGGAAGGGGCTTCATTATGTGATGAGGCGGAGTTTTGCTCCGCGCCTGCTTTCGGTGGTTTCCGCAAAAGATGGTGTCGTGGAAGTTCATCTCACGCACGAAGAATCTCGTTGGGTGAAGGGTAGGCTGACGTGGACACTCACAGCTTTGACTGGCGAAGCCATTAAGTCGGGGGAGGCCGAGATTACCGCAAAGCCGATGATGGGCCGACCAGTGTATTGGATCGATCTCGCGGATCAGCTGGCAGAATACGGCAAAAGTTCTGTGGCACTTTGGCTTGAATTCGAGCCGGAAGACGCTCAAGATGTCTTGTCTGCCAATCTATTCTTTGAGCGCCCCAAGCACATGGGTCTAAGCAATCCGGAGTTGGCTGTCGTCGGGTGTGAAGCAAACAAGAGTGGTTTTGATGTGACAATTAAGGCTGAGCGGTGTGCCGCTTGGGTCTGGTTGACGCATCCCGAGGTTGATTTGCGATGCAGCGATAATTTCTTCCACCTGCGAGGGGGGCAGCCCAAAACAGTTCATGTCAAAGTAAATCAGCCTTTGGATCATGAGCAATTCATTCAGAAGCTTGAGGTTAAGCATCTTCTTAATACCTATGCCAACTGAGTAAGGCCATCGCGGGTGGGGACCCGGCCTCCGAGATAACCCTGACTGTCTACGAAGCGGTTCGCTTTAGATGCAGTCAGGGTTTTCTTGTGTACATGGCTCGAAGCGGATGAGCCGATTAGGGGAACATCTGTAACGTTATTGGGGCTGGTCGGCTCTAGCAGGCTAGGGCTTGGTACTTCTCTGGGCAGTGACTACTCGATCTGGATCGATGTGGCTTGCCGGATGGACGTATCAAGCCAAAGAATCAGTCTGCCATTTTCGATGGCCGCAGCGTATTTGGATTTTGAGAGCGAGGTGCCATTGATCGTAACCTTGACCTCTTGGGTTGCGAGCTTCCAGTCTTCGACGATGATTACGGGGTGGTGGATATCGGCTTCGGGGGTCAATGTGAACTGTAGCCTGGAGGATTCGCCGGTCGCGCGGAAGCGTATTGCCCGTTCGTAATAATCAAATGAGGCAAATTCAAAATCTGTAGTTACGTTTGAGACGCGGCCGGGGTAAATCCAGGATCGAGTCAGCTTCCGGGCGTTGGCCTCGCCGCTTTGTGGATCGTTGTTCAGGCCGATCAGCATGGCGAAGGTTCGTTTCTTTGGGCCGACAGGCCATTCGTAACCACCGGGCCCGCTGAGCACGGAGATAAGCGAGAGGTGCCGTGGCTCGCGTAAGACGGTACTGCCGATCCAGCTACGCGAATCGTAGGGTTGTTTCATGACCGGCCAATGTGAAAAGCCGCCGAGGTCAAGGCGTCCGGCATCGTCGGTGAACTCTTCCGGGCCTGGCCAGGCGTTGAGCTCCCAGTCGCTGCCGAATTGAATCGGCACAGTGGGTGAAGTGAATTCGTGTACTCTCTCATCTTGCGCAAAAGCAATAAACGGGCTAGCCAATCCTTTCTTGAAGTTGCTCTGGATGATGACCGCGGGCCACCCCTCGGTCTGGTGGGTCCAAGTATTTCCGGTTGGTTTGCTGGTGTCCCAACTGTAGTCGTGGCGTTCGTCTTTAAGGTCGAAAACCGAAAGCGAGGGGGTGGTGAGAAAATCGTGACTGAACTTGCCTCCGCCGAAGCTGACGATGATCTCGCCGAGTTCGTGGCCCCACTTGTGATGCGTGTCCTTGTCTTCGAGAGGCGGCCGATAGGTCACCTTGCGCACCCCTACGCCATCGGGATAGAACGTGAACGTTTCCCGGACTGTGGGGCGGATGCTGGGGTGGCTGTTCCACCACTGGTAGTTGCTGGTAATAAGGGTGTAGTCCCACTGAACCACCACGCGGGCGGGATTAGATTCAATGATCTTAGCCCGGGTCCACCGCAGGAGGTGGTCTGACATAGGCTCGTTACAGCCGACCGTACCCCCTCCCCAAATTTCAACAAATTCGTAAGTCAGTGATACGTGATCGTTGATATGCCACCACGGGATATAGTTCGCTTCGGACCAGAATACGAACTTTGCGTCTGGCCAATCGGCCCGTTCGTCGAAACTCACCACAACCGCGTCGCCGTGGTAGCCGGCCCAGGTATAGCCGCGGCGATTGGCTCCAAAATATTGGTCGGATGGATGGTTATCGGTAGCCGGCATCGGCGAAGATGTTGGAGAAGAGAACACCGCGTATTGGTTTGGCGAGAGATCGCTTGCGTATACACCAAAGAAATACGCAGCTCCATCGCGGTCGCTAAGGGTGGGAAGCTCCGACCAGCCACGAGCCATCTCCCCATCAATTAGACGGTGGTCTGAAAACAAAAAATGAAACACCCCCCCCAGGGTGTTTCGCATGACCCGCAACCGTGGTGGATCGTCAGGCGGGAATAGGATTCCGCGTGCTATCGAATCACGAAGGGTGTCCTCGCTCGATCCATCTTCAATGAGGGCCAGCCGCGGCGGCTGAATTTCGATTGGTTGCCCATCGCGAACCCCGTGGATTCGCACTGCGACGTGGCCATCAGACGGCAGGCGTTCGATGGCTACCCAGTTGCTTGGATCCGGCATGCCTGAGCGATTCTCCGCGAGGATGACGCCATGGGTTGCTGTGCCATCAAAGGGCTCGAGTGAGATCGATAAATCGAAAGCTCCTTCGAGTGGCTGCTTCAGGAAGACTGCATGATTCTTGAGCCCTCCTGATCTGATGTGCAAACCACGATTAGCGTCGGATTTCTTTGCGTGGGGCTCGGCCAGCTTCTCTCCATTCCAGCCAAACCAGTCCTGGGTATCTGTCGACAACGGCGCGGGTACTTCGCTTGATCTGCTGTTGACTGTAAGTAGGCAGGCCAAAGAGGCGGCCAGTACTGCTAGCTTGAATCTGAGTCGGCGCAAGGGCTTGCCAATCAAAAAGAGAAGGGGTTGACACAGGATGCTAAAATTATACTGTATCGGTTTACTTTAGTTAAGTGGTATTTTATCATCTGTAAAGTGTTTCAAGCCGTAGATCTCCATCCCGAATTCAAGACGCAGGAATCAATCATGCGCTTGATTTTGACACATATCCTTTTCCTGTCTTGTTTTATGACCGGTTGCAGTGGCTCAGACCCCGAATACACGCCCGACGGACGGATCATTGTGACGTATTGGGAGAAGTGGGCAGGATTTGAGGGAGACGCCATCCAATCGGTCATCGACGATTTCAATGTCTCGCAAGACCGCATCTTCGTCCAACGCCTTACAGTAAGTCAGATCGAGCACAAACTGCTCTTGGCGACGGCAGGAGGAAACCCACCCGATCTTGCAGGCTTGTGGGACCGCAACGTCGCGACCCTGGCAGAAAAAGGAGCGCTGACACCGCTCAACCGCCGACTGGAACAAGGCGGGATTCAAAAGCAAGATTACCTTCCATCGCTATGGAGCCTTTGCGAGCACCGTGGATTCATGTGGGCTTTGCCCACCACCCCGGCTACCACTGCTTTGCATTGGAACAAAGCCATGTTCCGTGAAGCGGGACTGGACCCCGAGATTCCACCTGTCACTTTGGCTGAGCTCGACGAAATGGCCGAGCGACTCACTTACGTGGAGGTGATCCGTGGGGGCGAGCCGGTTCAGCTTTACTACCCCGAGCTCACCGAGCAAGAAAAAGCTGCAAAAGATTTTCGGTTATTGCGTGTGGGCTTCAATCCAAACGAGCCGGGCTGGTGGAACGAGCAGTGGGGGGCTTGGTTTGGGGCCGAGCTTTGGGACGGTGGTGATGTGGTCACCGCCACACACCCAGCAAACATCGAAGCAATGAGCTGGTTTGGGAGCTACACCGAGAAGTACGGCATCGTGAACTACCAACGCTTCGGCGACTCGACAGGCGAATTTGCTTCGCCGCAGAACCCATTTTTGGATGGCCGGGTCGCCATGGTGATGCAGGGGGTGTGGATGTACAACTTCATCGATCAATACGCCCCGGCCTTGGATTGGGGCGCCGCGCCGTTTCCGGCTAAAGGTGATCTGATTGGTCAAAACATTAGCCTGATTAGCAGCGATGTTGTGGTCATTCCACGCGGAGCCAAGAACATCGACGAAGCGTTTGAGTTCATGAAATACCTTGCAAGTCGGCCCGCTATCGAAAAGCTTTGCCTTGGCCACCGCAAGTTCAGTCCACTCGCAGCATATTCTGACAGCTTTATTGAAGATCACCCAAATCCAGCAATCGGTGTGTTTATCGAACTTGCTAGCAGCCCGCACGCCGAACCGATTCCAAAGCTGTCGATCTGGAGCGAGTACCGCGACGAGTTGGCTCTGGCGGCGAATCGTGTGTATACGGGGTTGGCTGAGCCGGAAGAGGCTTTGTCGGATGCCGGTCGGCGCATCCAGCGCAAGTTCGACCGGGAATGCCAGAGGTGGGCCCTGACTGGCGAACAGCGGATGAAAGAGTGGGCGGAGCAATGACACGCGATACCCGCCGGCGCTTGACCTCCGGCCTGCTATTCGTGAGCCCTTGGGTCATCGGCGCGCTGGTTTTCAGCCTTTACCCGATCGGCATGGCAGTCTACTACTCGTTCACCGATTACGACGTCCTACGTAAGCCCGTCTGGGTCGGCAGTATGAATTACCGCGAGATGGTGGTCGACGGCGTGTTCTGGCGGGCCTTGTGGAACACCATGGTCTACTCGTTATTCGCGGTTCCGATGTCGCTGGGCTTGTCGTTGGTTGTGGCGGTGCTATTGAACCGTCCGATCTTGGGCCGTTCTGTATTCCGCACCTGCTACTACATCCCGGCAATCGTGCCGCTGGTGGCGGTGGGCATGATCTGGATCTGGCTCTTCAATGGCGACTTGGGATTAATCAACCATGCGTTGACTTTGGTGGGTATTGAGGGGCCGCAGTGGACCGGCGACCCCGCATGGACCAAGCCGATGCTGATTATGTCTTCCGTCTGGCAGATCGGCGGATCGATGGTCTTGTTCCTCGCCGGCCTTCAGGATGTGCCACGTTCCTTGTACGAGTCGGCGGACATTGATGGGGCGGGGCCGTTTAACCAGTTTTGGCACATCACGGTTCCGGTGGTTTCGCCGGTCCTCTACTTCAACCTGATCATGGGCATCATTGCTGGGGTACAAGAATTTGTGAAGCCCTTCGTCATGATGCCTGACGGCGGCCCGGATCGCTCGGCGTTGTTCTACGCGGTCTACATCTATCAAAATGCTTTTCAGTACAGCAACATGGGGTACGCCTGCGCGATGGCCGTTGTTCTCTTTCTCATCATCTTGGGATTAACGTGGGCGGCAAATCGTCTCGTAAGCCGCCACGTGTATTACGCAGGCGAATAATATGCGATTTAAAGGCTTACAACTCCTGAGATTCGTCTTGCTCACAATCGGCGCATTGGTGTTCTTGATGCCGTTGGCTTGGATGTTTGTGACCGCGGTGAAACCAGCCGAGCAAACCATGACAATGCCGCCTCAGTGGATTCCGGTGAGTTGGGATGTGGCAGAGTCGGGCCAGACAGTTTTTGTCCATGTCGATCAGCAGAGTTACGACGCCGCGGTTTCGGCAGGCGACGATTCTGTCGAGGTCAACTTTGCATACCAGTGGGTGGTTGATCGTGGTGGCGATGCGGTTCCCGTGCTTGTTTCGGACAAGGTCCTGAACTCAACTCATAAGATCAACGCACACTGGCGGAGTATTGCGCACGACGATCGTCCTGTCCGCATTTTGGAGCCTATCGAAGGTATAGCCGACGAAGACTTGGTCCGGGTGTACATCTACGAATCAGAGGTCATGGGCTTCCCACATAAAGTGATGCGGAAAGACCTTGTGCTGCACTACGACCAAACTCAGCGTGCCACACAGCGTTCTTATAGCTTTGCCCGAGAAATCGAAGTCGGTATGGAGACGTTGGAAAAACGATACATCGCTTGGGATGATCGTAAACGCTTAGCCCATACGGAGACGGAGGCCCGTTTTGTTTCGTTGGAATCACTGCGATCTAGCGCAGACGTGCGCTGGGGCAACTTCGGTCAGGCAGTAGAAGAGATGGGGCAGTTTCCTCGCTATCTATCCAACACGCTAATCCTCTGTGTGCTAACGGTCGGAGGCACGGTTTTTTCGAGCGCCGTGGTGGCCTATGGGTTCTCAAGGATCGATTGGCCTGGCCGAGACAAAATATTTGTGATCGTGTTAGCCACCATGATGATACCGTTCCCGGTCACCATGGTCCCGCTGTACGGGTTGTTCCGCGAGCTTGGTTGGATCGGAACGCTCAAACCATTGTGGGTGCCTGCGTTTTTCGCATCGGCTTTCAACGTGTTTCTGCTGAGGCAGTTTTTTCGAACGATTCCCAAAGAGCTATCCGAGGCGGCGCGCATCGACGGTTGCAATGAATGGCGGATCTTTTGGCAGATCATCCTCCCCTTAGCGAAGCCCGCATTAACGGTTGTGGCGCTTTTCCAGTTCCTTGCTACGTGGAACGACTACCTGGGTCCATTGATTTACTTGACGGATCAAAGTGATTTTACTCTTGCTTTAGGCCTGCAGTTTTTCCAAAGCCAGCACGGGGGAACGCAGTGGCACCTCCTGATGGCTGCAAGCTGTTTGATCGTAATGCCCGTCTTGATCTTATTCTTTATGGCCCAGCGAACTTTTGTCGAGGGAGTCTCGATGTCGGGACTTAAGGGCTGAGGTTACTGCTCGACGGTGATCTTTTTAATCTGGAAGCTAGTCTTGCTATGTTCCTCTAGTGGGGGTTGTGTAAAGCTATGCTGAAAGCAACTGAATTGTCAAAGGCCTAATCTATAGGCTATGCCGCGTAGCCGTCTTTCAATCTCAGAAGCTCGTCGAGTCGCCATCGTCGCTCAAGGCTTGAGTAAGCCTCCCGCTACCTCAACTCGGCCTGTCACGGCTCCTAAGATTAGCAATGTCGTCCGTCGGTTGGGGATAATACAGATCGACTCCGTGAATGTTCTGGCGCGTGCTCATTGCTTGACTTTGTACGCGCGAGTTGGTGCCTCCAAGCCCCAAGCTCTACATCAAGCCGCGTATTCGGGGAAAGATCGTCGATTGTTTGAGTATTGGGGACACGAGGCGTCTTTACTTCCTGTCGAGTCTTATCCGCTGTGGCGGTGGCGTATGGACGATGCTCGCGCGGGGGTAGGCATCTACAGCGGTCTCGTACGTTTCCGAAAAGACAATGCGAAGTTCATCGATTCGGTCTTGGCTGAGATCGAAATGAGGGGGCCACTATCGGCGGGGGAGCTGACGGAAGGGGGGCGTTCCCGCGGCTCTTGGTGTGGATGGTCTAAAGGGAAGCGAGCCATCGAATGGCTGTTCTGGGCGGGCCTTGTGAGTACCGCGACTCGACGCGGTACGTTTGAACGGGTCTACGACCTCACCGATAGAGTCTTGCCTAGGAATGTGACGCAAGCGCCTGCGCCGTCTCGCGAAGAGGCGCAACGTGAGCTACTTCGCGGAGCGCTCGACGCTTCCGGTGTGGCGACCGAAAAAGACCTCCGTGATTATCTGCGGCTGCCTCTGGCGGACACCCGTGCGCGTCTTGCCGAGCTGATCGAATCAGGTGACGCGGTCCCCGTCTCTGTCGAGGATTGGCCGGCCGCCTACACGGCACCGGGCTTGCGGGTTCCGCGACAGGTCGCTTCACGTGCTCTGCTCTGCCCGTTCGATTCGTTGATCTGGACTCGCGAACGCACGGAGCGACTCTTTGGGATGCGTTTCCGTTTAGAGATCTATGTTCCTGAGGCGAAACGGGTGCACGGGTATTACGTGCTACCGTTTTTGCTGGGCGAGACGCTTGTGGCTCGCGTGGACCTGAAGGCTGATCGCCAATCGGGTGTCCTTCAGGTCAAAGCGGCACATGTTGAAACGGTTGCCCCCGACGAGACCGCCGTCGAATTGGCCCAGGCGTTACGTGAGCTTGCCGATTGGTTGGGCCTTGCCGAGGTCGTGATCGGCCGGCGGGTGCGTTTGGCCAATGAGCTCCGGCGGGCCTGCCGTGCGCTTTGACGAGGCGATTTGATTTTTTTGAGATTCGCAGAATTGATGCTTGATCCAGTCGATCCCTGGCCTTAACTTGTGTCTTCCAACGAGGAAATACTCTATGCACACCCGCGAAACCTACATCTGGATGATCAAGCCGATCGCATTCGGCTTCATCGCCGGCATCAACGAGCCGGTCGCGGGTGATGTACTCCTCAACTACGGATAATTCCGAGTCTCTATCGAGGATCACGACCACACCCGCTTGTCCCCGAGCGGGTTGTTTTGTTGGTTGTTCGCCACGCGTATCCGTGGCCCGACAGCAAGCCGTTCGGAAAACCTCTTCCTGAACAATGCTTTCTTTTGGGCTATTTCTATGCGTTGGACTCACAAATACCTCATGCTTTGGCGGCAGATGGCGGGACAGCGGCTGCGCTACACCGCGGCGCTGGTCGCCTTGGCGTTTGCGATCGGGCTCACGTTTCTGGTGCCACTGGTCATCGGCATCACCATCGACCACGGCCTCGGTGGGGAGCCGATCAATGAGGCTTGGCTGGCCAAGATCATTTCAGCGGAAACGCTGCGCGACGGGCTTGGGTGGATCGGCCTGCTCATCGTTGGGCTGACGGTTTTTGCTTCATTTTTCATGTTTTTGGAAGGCGCCCTGGCCAACCAGGCGTCGGAGTCGATCGTGCGTCGGTTGCGCGATCGGCTGTTTGACCGGCTCCAACACCTGACCTGCGCGTACCACGACGAGGCCGAGGCCGGCGATCTCGTGCAAAGGTGCACTTCCGATGTCGACACGACGCGCGAGTTCCTCGCGACGCAGGTGGTTGAGGTCGTTCGGGCGCTGGCGAACTTGTTCATTGCGTTGCCCGTGTTGTTTTGGCTGGACTGGCGGCTCGCCCTGATTTCGACGTGTGTGCTGCCGATCCTCGTCGGCTTTGCGTTAGTGTTCTTCCGGGTGGTGCAGTTCACGTTCAAGAACATGGACGAGGCCGAGGGCGCTTTGACCGCCCGGCTGCAGGAAAACCTCACGAACATCCGCGTGGTCCGAGCGTTCGCCCGGCAGGCGTTTGAGCAAGAGAAGTTCGATAAGCGCAACGCCGACCACCGGGCCAAGCACTGGACGCTCTACCGGGTGTTTGCGGTGTATTGGTCGGTGTCGGACTTTCTGGTGTTTGTGCAGATGGGGCTGGCGTTGTTCGCAGGGGCGGCTTTTGTGGCCTCGGGGAAGATGCCGGTCGGCGAATTGGTGACGTTCTGGCTTTACGTGGGCTTGGTGGTTTGGCCGGCCCGGCAGATGGGGAGAACGCTGTCAGAGCTGGGCAAAGCATTGGTCGCGCTGCAGCGGATCGACGAGGTGCTCTCCGCTCCGGTGGAACTGGACGCGGCAGACTCTCCTGCTTCGCTGACCGATCGGCTGGCCGGCCGTATCACCCTGCGTGACGTCGTGTTCGGCCACCAGGATGACCAATCAGTCTTGGACGGCTTGTCGTTCGAGGTCGAACCAGGTCAGACGCTGGCGTTACTCGGTCCGTCGGGTAGCGGGAAGTCCACGATCGTGAACTTGCTACTTCGATTCTACGATCCCGACTCTGGAGTTATCGAGATTGACGGCTACGACCTTGGCCAGTTGCCCCGGAAGTACGTCCGTTCACAAATCGGAGCAGTGATGCAGGAGCCGTTCCTGTACACCAAATCGTTGCGCGACAACTTGAAGCTCGGCCAACATGAAGCGCCGGACGAAGACATGATCGACGTTGCGAATTGCGCGGCGGTGCATGACGCCATCGAGCGGTTCGACGAGGGCTACGACACAATGGTCGGCGAGCGAGGCGTCACGCTGTCCGGTGGCCAACGGCAGCGTGTTGCCATCGCACGGGCGTTGCTGCAGGACAAACCGGTCATTATCCTCGACGACGCCTTCTCGGCGGTGGACACAAAGACCGAAGCGATGATCGTGAACTTTTTGCGGCAGCGCCAGGGCCGAGCCACGACGATCCTGATCGCGCACCGGCTGTCCACGCTGATGCACGCCGATCGCATCCTGGTATTGGAACGTGGCCGGGTGATGCAGCAAGGCACCCACGATCAGCTCTTGCAGGCCGATGGCTTGTACCGCCGGCTCTGGCACATCCAGACGGCGCTCGAAGAGGACTTGAAACAAGAAATGACTGCCGTCTGATTTCATTGACGGCCGAAACGATAGGAACGATTCGATGTCTCATTCAACGTTTGCAGAAGACGAACACGCTGTACATACCCATTTCGATTGGGTGTTGTGGCGGAAGATCCTGATGTTTGGACGACCTTACCTGAAGCTGTTTGCGGCGCTGGCTGTAGTGGCGGTGCTGGTTGCAGCTTGTGAGGTCACGATGCCGTTGTTAGTAGGAGCCGTCATCGACCACGTGACCCAGCACGGCGTGGATTCCACGCTCTGGCCTTACGCTGCCGGTTTCGCGGTGTTGTCGGTGGTGTTCGCCGGTTTGATCTTCGGCTTTATTGCGCTGGCCGGGAAGCTGTCGATTGCGATCTGCTACGACATCCGCGAGGGGTCTTTCCGCCACCTCCAAGAGCTGCACTTCGGCTACTTCGACCAGCGCCCGGTGGGTTGGTTGATGGCCCGGCTGACGAGCGACTGCAACCTGCTGTCGCGGATCATGGGTTGGTCGTTGTTGGACGTGGTCTGGGGCGTGTGCATGCTGGCCGGCATCAGTGTGGCCATGCTTATCCTTAATTGGAAGCTAGCGTTGCTGGTCCTGGCGGTTGTGCCGCCGTTGGTGCTGGTCGCTCGGTGGTTCCAGTGGCGGCTGCTCGGTGCATCGCGCAAGGTCCGTAAGGCCAACTCCCACCTCACCGCCGGGTTCAACGAATCGATTCAGGGGGTGCGGACGACCAAGTCTCTGGTCCGTGAGGAACGCAACCTCGAGGAGTTCCAGCAGTTGACCGACGCGATGTACCTAGACTCGATGCGCAACGCGGTGTACACCGCGGCGTTCTGGCCGGTATTGCTGACGTTATGTTCTGCGGCTACAGGGGTCGTACTGTGGTACGGCGGGCTGAACGTGCTCGAGGGTACGCTCACCGTCGGTCAGCTGGTGATGTTCATCGGCCTGGCGACCCAGTTCTCCAACCCGATCCAGGAGATGTCGCGGACCGTGACCATGATCTTGAGTGCGCAGGCGTCCGCTGAGCGGATCCAGCAAGTCCTCGAAGTTGAGCCCGCGATTCAAGACTCCGAAGAAGTATCGCGGCGAATCGAGACGAACCTTGATGTGGACAGCGGCACGGCGGACGACGGCTTACGTTCCACCATTCGCGAGGTGAGCTTCCAAGACGTCGAGTTTGCCTACACCTCCGACGAGCCGATCCTCCGGGGCTGTTCACTCACGGCCAAGGCGGGCCAAACGATCGCTTTGGTCGGCCCCACCGGCGGCGGCAAGTCGACGATCGTCTCGCTGCTCTGCCGTTTCTACGAGCCGCAGCAAGGAGACATTCTGCTTGACGGCACCGAATACCGAGACCGTTCGCTGGCCTGGTATCAGTCTCAGCTCGGCATCGTGCTTCAGGTGCCGCAGCTGTTCAATGACACGATTCGCGAGAACATCCGCTACGGTAACCTCGACGCCAGCGACGAACAGGTGGTCGAGGCGGCTCAGTGGGTCAACGCTCACGGCTTCATCGAGGGGTTGGCCGAGGGCTACGGCACTAAGGTCGGCGAAGGCGGTAACCAGCTCTCGACCGGCCAGAAGCAGCTCATTGCGCTAGCTCGTGCGGTCTTGTCCGACCCGCAGGTGTTTGTCATGGACGAAGCTACATCGAGTGTTGATACCGAGACCGAAGGCCTGATCCAAGCTGCGCTCGACCGTGTAATGGAAGGCCGTATCGCGTTCGTGATCGCCCACCGTCTATCGACTATCAAGAATGCGGATCAGATCCTGTTTATCGATCAGGGCCAGATTGTCGAACAAGGGACACACCAAGAATTAATTGCTCGTCGTGAATGTTATTTTGAGCTGTATACGAATCAGTTCACCGAGGAGCATGAGGTGCAGGTGTTGCGGTCATGAGTTATCTATGTATTGCTAGCGAGAACCGGGGTTATGTTTACTTCGCTTATGGCCTGATCTTTGAAGATCAGACTAATATGCAGCATGTCGTTAGCGATCTGGTAAAACTCATCGATCGCCTACATTATGGAACAGGCCGCCTTAGAGCAACGCATCTAATTCACGACCGGGACACGAAGTTCACGGATACGTTTGGCGCATTGTTCGAGAATTCATCCGGTATCGACGTTGTGAAGTCGCCGGTAAGAGCGCCCAATGCCAACGCATATGCAGAGTCATGGATCTCAACCATCAAGCGAGAGTGCTTGGACTACTTCGCGTGCTTCAGCCTCAAGCATTCAGATTTCCTCGTGCAGACTTTCGGTGGGTTCTACAATGATCATCGGCCGCACCAAAGCCTAGGGAATCGAACGCTCGACGCGTCGGATATGCCATCATTGGGTCTAGCTCAAGAACAAGCGGTCGTTGGTAAGATCGGTTGTCGATCGGAATTGGGCGGTTTGCTCAAGCACTACTACCGGTCGGCCGCTTGAACTCACTTGCCGACCTCTTCTCCTCACATTTCAAGGATTAACCTGAATTGCCTGCGTGACGAGCCGATGTTGCGGCTTAATCCTGTATCCTTCCCTGAAGGATCATCACGAAATTCATGGATCGATCACAAGCTTCGGGTCATTCGGCGAGATTCATCGAGCACCTACAAATTGGAATAGACCGACCCAGTGCTGCGTCTCAGGATCGAATCCGTCAACTGTTATAATCCTTTACTCAGCGCTATCGATCTGCGGCGAAGCGAGTTCGGCAAAATCGCCGGGCAGGTCGTTCAGGTACAGCTTTAGTTCAGCTTTCATCTCGACCAACTGTTGGGCGTACTCCGGATTGCCGGCGAGGTTCACCTGTTCGTTGGGGTCCAACGCCAGGTTGTAGAGCTGGTCAGGCTCGTAGTATGCGGGGTACTTGCCGATAGACGCACGCTCCGCACTCCCACCACCAGGGACGATCTGGATGTGGCTGAACGGGGCACTGGGGTCGGTGGTCCACCCTTTGGAACCCCGCGCGGCCAAGTCGTTGTTGAACTTATCGAGGCGACGCTGACGCTCTTCGATCGTCATGTTGGCGATGTGCGTCGGGTAGCGTAACGCAAGGTACTTCCAATCACCCTTGCGGACGCCACGGGTGTAGCCCATCTCGAAGTAGAGCGATTCATGAATTTCATCGCTCTGGCCTTCCAGGACCGGCGCGAAGCTGCGGCCATCGAAGGCCGCCTCGTCGTAATCGACGCCGACCCAGTCCAGGATCGTCGGGGCGAAATCGATATTCGATACCATCGCGTGGTTGACGCCGCCGGAGGGGAATCCGCCCTTGCGCCACACGACGCTGGGGTTGTGTACGCCGCCCTGATAGACGGTGCCTTTGGCGGTCTGGCCGTGATCGTTGAAGAAGACGACAATGGTATTGTCGTCGAGGCTATGCGCTTCGAGACTATCCATCAACGCACCCACCGCGTCGTCCAGCCAGAGCATGTTGCCGACGTTATGCTCCGGGTTCAAGCCTGCCTCCGCAAGGCGTTGGGGGATCGTCTCCCGGGCGGGCTGCACGTCGAGCGGCTGGTCGAGGTAGCCCTCGGCGGTCGCGGCTGGGTTGGCGTTCCACGAACGCGGGCTGTCCGCTGGACCGTGGGGCAGCGTGGTCGCGAAGTAAAGGAAGAATGGGCGGTCGGCGTTCTGGTCGATGAAGTCCAGCCCCGCCTTGGTGATCCAGTCAACGTTATGCACCGCCAACGCCTCGATTCCGTTATGGTTGGGATTGTTATGGTACAAGCTCTCGGCGTAATCGAAGCCAGCCGTCTTGGCCGCGGCTTCAACAAGCTGCGCGTTCTTACGCAGGAGTTCGAGCACCTCGGGGTCGCGGGGGTTATCTTTCCACTTCGGCTTGTTGATGCCCATCACTTCGATCACATGGTTTTTCCCGACCATGCCGGTCACGTAGCCGGCACGCTGAAGCCGCCGAGGCAGCGTTTCCTGGCCGGACACGATGAAGGTGGTCCATTGAACCACGGTCTGGCCGTTGTCGCGCAGATGGTTCAGGAACCACTGACTCTGGGCGCGACTGGCGTACTCCCCGGTCAAGCAGTTGTAGCGGCTGGGGGTGCAGACGGGCGAGACCACGTGCTGGCCCATCATGACCGTGCCTTCCGCGGCCAGACGGTCAAGGTTGGGCGTGAGGTACCTGCCCTGGGCTTCCGGGAGGAAGTTAAACATTTTCGGCAGCATGTCATCAGTGATGATGAACACCACGTTGGGGGGGCGGTCTGCTTTCGGCTGTGCATGCGCTACGGGCGACGTGGTCAGCAGGCAACCAGTGGCTACCGCTAGCAGCAAACTATTTAGCCACGCGAAAATGGATCGGCGGTAGATGTACCGGCGAGTCGTTGTTTGTGCCACAGGTTGCATTCGGATGTCCTTTGTCGAAGGGGAATAGGGGTGAGAGATAAGTGAAGAAGAAACGAATACGAATTTTGATTTCACCAACACAACTAAAAATGCTCCGGCATGTCCAGGCAATTCGACTACAGCTATCTCCTACACCAAGGGCGCGCAATCGAAGTTTCGACGCTTGCAGATAAGCCATAATCACGATTGGTTCAAACATCCGCAGATCCGAAGAGAACTGCTTGTCGCTCCGGGTTGGTGCCTTACTTGATCGATTCAAACCAAACCAACCAGGGTGTCATCTGGTCCCCATAAGCACATCGCGGACAAATCGGCCAGATTGTGTAAGCTCACTTTCGTCCCACCCGCCTTGTGTCGATGCGTCTGGTTTCAAAGCCGCCGAGCTTTCCTGTTTATCGAACAGCGACCAGTTACACCAACTAATGCTGTGGGCACTGAGATAGTCCAGCCACACTTCAGACTCATCGATAAATACGCCATCGTCGCCGTTGGCCTTGCTGGTACCCCATTCGGTCACGAAGAGAGCCACGCCGGCCCGCATCGCTGCATCAGCACGCTCCCGTAGCTGCTCCCCATGAGAGCCGCTGTAGAAATGCAGCGTGTATGCCAAGTTGTGTCCTGTCACGGGATCATCGGCCGCGACGTCAACATGCTGCGACCAAAACGGTGTTCCGAGTACGATCAGGTTATCTGGATCATGGTGGCGAATAGCTTCGACCACACGCTCGTGATACGGCTTCACGACGGTAGCCCAGTCGTGATGTTCAAGCGGCTCGTTCCATGTTTCGTAAATTAGATTAGGGTGGTGGCCGTATTTCTGTGCGATCCCAGTAAAAAAGCCCACGGCGGCCTCAATTTCGGGCTTGTGCGCGTGCCAGTCGACGATTACGTAAACCCCCTCTTGAAGTGCAGCGTCCACGACACGTTCAATTTTTTCCATCTCGCGTTGGGGGTTCTCAAGATAACCGCCAAAGTGTACTCCCAAAGGAACGCGAATAATCTGGCACTTCCAGTCATCAACCAGCCAGGCGACCACCTCTGGTTTGAAGTACTCCCCTCCCCATTGACTGTGGAATAGCGACATCCCTCGAAGCACGACAACTTCACCATTCTTATCCACAATTTGATTCCCATGGATTCCTAAAGGGCCATGGACCGAAACGGGGGTTGCATCTCGGAGGGTTTCCTGAGCAACCACTCCGACACAACTCATGAGGAGGACACCAATCATTAGATATACAGCGTAAGTAGACATGCGTAAGTACCTTCGAGCAAATCGCCATTTCTTCACATACTGGTGATGAAGAATGTGTAGTCTCACAGTCTGAAACAGAACGATATAAAGGAGGAATTCTTAGTTGCGAACATTGGCGAGGATCCTTAATTAATTATTCGATGGTCGAATGCGACTGTAGGGTTTCCATCTGTCTCGATCGATTTTTGTGTTTTGGTGTAGGAAAGTCGGATAACGGCCTGGTGTCCCACCCACGACTTGTAGACTCACTTCCGATCAACGGGCCGGGGTACTTATATAGGGGCTCAACCTGCCGATTCAGAAACGGTTGTTTATATACACGAGAACACACCGATATAAATTGCAGTAAATCGCTCCATTTCAGCCCGATGAAGATATAGCCCATTGACCATAGTGCTGATGAACTTCATCTAAATTGCCTCCATTACTATTGATGAGGTCACGGTAGAACCAGAACGAGTCTTTGGGGATGCGCTGTTGGGTCTGGAAGTCGACATAAACAATCCCAAAGCGCTTCTGATATCCTTCGGCCCACTCAAAATTATCCATCAAAGACCAATGAAAATAGCCCCGGCAATCTACCCCCTCAGCGATAGCCTCCTGCAGAGGTAAGAGGTGCTGGGCCATAAAATCAATCCTCGGCGTATCGTGGACTCCGCCGTACAGTGATACCCAATCCGTTCCCGCAAGACCATTTTCGGTGATGTAGATGGGTAGCCCATAGCGACGAAACGCATGCCGCGCGCCCCAAGCCAGACACGATGGGGTCACGGGCCACCCGATCGCAGTTTGCCCATGGCCCAGGGCGTGCGGCACTTCGATCGGCTTGCCGTCTTCGCCGGCCCGTATCGTTTTTCCGTTGTAGATGTTCATCCCCAGGAAATCGAGGGGCTGTTTAATAAGCGACAAATCATCTTCGTAGCCCCTGGGCATGGCGTGGCCGTATTTGTCATCGAACCCTTCGGGGTATCGCCCCAGGACCGTAGGCTCGGTCGTCCACAGATACGAAAAGAAGTTCGGATCAGCGGAGAAGTCAAGCTTGAATGTCCAATTGTACGCTGCGTCGATGTCTTCTTGGCGACTAGTGCTTGGGATGCCAAGCACGCCGGTGGGGGCACACCCGATCTGTGGCGGGAGGGTGCATTTCTCGCGAAGGAGCTGGACCGATCGCCCGTGGGCCATCAGCGCATGGTGTTGAGCCACAAAGACTTCTTCATCGGGGAGTTTGAGCCCCGGTGCGTGGACCCCGCTGCTCAAGCCCAGACCGATGAAACAGGCTAGCTCGTTGAGCGTCATCCAGTGCTGAACACGGTCGCCGTAGCGGTCAGCAATGATTTCGGTGTATTGGGCGAACCAATCCACCATAGCGGGGTTGCTAAAGCCGCCTTGCCGCTGCAGGTCCGATGGCAAGTCCCAGTGAAACAGCGTGACCCAAGGCTGTATATTCTGATTCAGAAGCCGGTCGATGAGCCGGTCGTAAAACTCTAGCCCCTCTTTGTTGACAGCACCCGTGCCGGACGGGAGCAGACGCGGCCAGGAGATAGACAGCCGATAGGCTTGCGCACCGAGGTCCGAGATGAGGTCGACGTCCGCTTCGTAGTGTTTTACGTGTTCACAAGCCGATTCTCCGCTATGCCCCGACACCACTTTGCCCGGCCACCGCGCAAAGCTATCCCAGATGCTACGCCCTCTGCCCGCGCTATCGCCTTCAATCTGGTAAGAAGACGCGGCGACACCCCATACAAAATCATCAGGAAATTCGATGCTCATCGGTTTATAGCCTTCAACGATTCAAAGCCGTACAGCGCACCCAGCAATATCTGATACTCGCAATACCTTAAAAAACACTTCTTACTATAGAGACGGGTACCTCGCGTCTAAACCGCGCGCATAAACCTCACGTCCAGATTGACGCAACCTTTCGAGATAACCGCTAAAGCTGTCCGTTCGTCGTCCGCCCTCGTAAGCACGGGCATGGAAAGGCCCACCCTCATGTAAAACCGTGTACATGGGGTCGGTGACGTCTGATCCCGCTGATACATTGGATGCCATCGCCTCGTCATGCCAATTCAAGAGCCGCCAGGTCGCTTCCTTGAGAACCTGCGGATATAGCCTGGCGACATCGCGCTGCTCGTGTGGATCTTGGGCAAGATCAAACAGCATGTGTTTCGAGAAAGGATGAAAGCCGTCGTGGTAGGTCCTCATGTACAGCCATTGATATTTGCCATAATTAAAACGCACCGAGCGCTGGCACACGTGAGCGCACTGGGACAGGACCAATTCGTTACGTCCGCGATCACAATCACCCACTATGGAAGTGGCAAAGCTCTGGCCGTCCCAGGCTTCGGGCGCTTTCAGATTCGAAGAATCGGCATCTAAGAGATCTAGACACGTGGGAGCCCAGTCGAGGTGATAATGCAACGCCTCTCGACAAACACCCGACCGGGCACCGGGCCATTTGACGATGAACGGTATATGGCAGGTACCGTGGTCTGCCGTACCGTGCTCGCCGTATATGCCGAGATCGCCCTGGTTTTCGCCGTGGTCAGCAGAGATGATAATCGCGGTATCTTCGTAAACGCCCTGCTTCTTAAGCAGTTCGCAGATTTTCGCTAACGCATCATCAACGTAACGTATGGCCACATCGTAGCCATCGATCCACTGCTCCAAAGACGACCAGTCGAGGATGCGTACTGGCATCCGTGGGAAAGACGCCGAGTCGGCGTCTTGGTACATATCCAAGTCTTGCGCGGAATGCGGTCCTCCGCGTTTCACGTGTTCTGCTATCACCTCGTCGGTGTACCAATCCGCTAGCGGAGTATCTTTAAACGGATTTCCATAATCCAACGGCGTGCGGTAGGGCGTGTGGATGTCCCAGTAGTTCAGGTGGAGGTACCAGTTATCTTCGCCTTGCTGATCTTGGAGCCAACGCTCAACCACCGGTTGAACTCTCGCTACGGATTCCCCGCCTCCTTGGCCGGTGTTATATATCTCGTGGAAGCCTGCATAGAAATGGTGCGCCGCATGACGCTGACCGAACGGGGAGATCATCGCGGTGTGGTAGCCGAGCTTCTGCAATTGACGCGGAAAGCTGTCTTCTTCCAGGTCTGAGCGAAAATTTCGGGAAACACCCTGGCGCTTGGGGTCGGCAGCGGTGCCCCCATGACCGACCACTCCGGTCTTGATCCCAAAGCGGCTTTGGTAAAAAGCCGTTCGCGAAGGTAGGCAAGGGGCGTCGGAGCAATACACGTTGTTAAAAACAATTCCGCCTTGAGCAATCTGATCAACCGTCGGCGACGTTGCTCGGTGATACCCGTAGCAACCGAGATGGCTGGGATTCAACGCGTCTAAATCAATGTAAAGAATACGCACAGGAAAATTTACTCAACTACAGCCCTTAACCCTCACCTCTCGCACCGCATCTTTAACTTCAAACTAAATGCAGCCATCTTAAAAAACTCGACGCAAATTAGCGGGGCTGCATTATGCCGGCCAAAGGCTTCAATCGTTTGTTGACGATCTATTATTTGCCAAACACGACTTCTACACCACCCAGGCCCATACAAAAAGAGTTAAGGAAGGACTGGAGTCCCTCGGCCACGAAATGTCAGCGAACAGTTCGATTGGTCATTGGAAACAACGGAGGGGTCATCTGCCCCTTCCTGATAAATATTGTCAGAGGGATTGGTCACCATGTTGTATCGTGTATTTTCGATGACCGCGGAAGGGCTATAAATCACGTGTCCATCGTTAAAAGTCAAAGACCCACCCCATTCGCCCGCATCGTCTGTCCACAGACTTTGAAATGTGTCTGGGTTGTCACGAGCAAACGTGGGGGTAATTATGAGACGGTCACCTAAAATAATGGTTTGCGATCCAAGGTTTGTATCGCTCCACTCCAGGAAGCGATCTCCATTGGGAGCATTCGCGCCGTTAGCAATGGTGTTGAGTGCATAAGAAGCTATATACCGGTCGCCAAAGAAATCGTTGTAATTGGTTATCGTAGAATCCCATAAATCAATTCGAGAATCGGTTTCTGCGGGGGATATCGCATACTCCGAAGTGAATAGGTTGTTTTCAAGCATGATGGCGAAGCGAGCCCCGTTATGTGTGCCCGCCGCCAAACCACCACCGCTGTAAGTATCGATATCCGCGCTACTGGTAAATGCCGTAGTGCCACTTGCTCTCGGGTCGGATACACCAGGATAAAAGCCCATATTCGATTGCGCAAAAGTCACCATCCCCTGATGTATCCCCCGGACCTGTGTCGAGTTTTTTAACTGACGTGCAGTCTCACGAGCGGCCCCGAGTGCAGGAAGCAAAATGCCGATTAGCAAAGCGATGATCGAGATCACCACGAGAAGTTCGATTAGAGTAAATGCTTTTATTTTACGCATTATGGGAGACCTTGTCTGTTTCTATTTAATTCATGAAACCTATTGCAATATGCATCGAAGCTACACACTGGCCAGATGAACCAAGCGTTCTGTCTAAAATCAACCTCAGGCGGTAACCTAAGGCCGATTGATTCAGAGCCCAGAGCGATACGATCCGAGCACTAGCAAATTTCCCGCAGAATCAGCGGCCGCCTCTCCGCTTAGATCGACACAACAAAGCTACTCCCCCTAAGCCCATCAGCGCCAAACTGCCCGGCTCAGGCACGTTGGTCAGACGAATGTTGTCAAAATATATCGTCGAACTACCCGAACCCTCATGGTTGTGGCTCAGAATAATCTCAGCGAAAGGAGAGCTGCCCAGAGAGCCCGAGGTAACTCCGGGGAATGCACTCAAGGGGACTTCGATTGTCGAGGTAAGATCAACACCCGTTCCATCGGGGCCAAAGTACCCCAAATTCTGAAGGGCCGCTTCGTTACCAGGAATCTGCGAAAAGTTACCGTCGATGTTCAGAACGACGTTGAACTGAAAGAAATTGATATCAGTAAAACTTCCGGGCGCCGACGAGATGTCAAACAACAGACTACCGCCGTTATCAAAGGATTCAAGCAGCGCTGCACGGGAACCAGCATCCGTAATGCCAAACAAAAAACCAAAGAAGGAGTCACCCACATCCCGGGTGACCGCCAGCGCCTGCGTACCCGATGTGGCGCCAGTAGTTCCAATTACCCCACTATACGGCTGAGGCGCACCATTGGGGCCAAAGGTGTTTACATCGGTACCTTCGAAGTCGTAGAGGACGAACTCTTGGGCTACTGCAGTAGCACTCAGCCCCATCAGCCCACATACCGCTGCGACCCGCAAGGAGCCGAACCACCGCTTCGAATCAAATTTTGCACAAAAAGACATAGTGCCTCCTAATTCATAGAAAATGACATGAAAGAAACAGGGACGGGACGTCGCCCGCACGAACAATAAACGAAAACGGTTGTATTTGCAACCGATTGCATTTATTATTTTGAAAGATTAGTTTGTTTGGACGCCATTAGGGCTTAGAAGTAAGGTTTATGTATGACAAGGACAACCATAGATCAGATCGCCAAGCAAGCAGGCGTCTCGGCGGGGACGGTTTCACGCATCCTGAACGGGAAAAACAAAGAAAATCGCCCCGCGATCGCCGCTCGAAGTGCCCGGATACGGCAACTAGCAGCGGAGCTGGGGTATCGGCCCAACGCGGCGGCTCGCTCGATGAGTCGGGGGCGATTTGGTGTGATGACTTTCGTGACTTGTGGCGAGATGGGCTTCGATTGGTTTTCGCGTCGCTTGTTGTGGGGGGTACACAGACAACTCGAGGATCAGGGGGAAAGCTTGGTCGTCAGCGAACTGGATGCGGACAAGTTTAGCGATCCGGAGTTCGTGCCCAGACTATTTCAAGAATCAGCGACGGACGGGATCGTGCTCAACCACGACCCCAAGCTCGATGATCAGGTGGTCGGCTTTTTTATGTCGCAGCCTGTTCCCGGCGTCTTGGTCAATCGGAAGTCCGATACCAACAGCATCTATCCAGATGAGATAGGAGGTGCGCGGGCAGCTACAAACCATTTGTTGCAGCAAGGGCGCAAGCATATAGGTTATTTTCGATTAACCTGTGACGATGGCAATGAATCACACTATTCGGTGTCGGATCGATATCAGGGATATCTCGATGCGATGCGCGATGCGGGGCTGCCTAGTAATCGATGCGTGCTCGGAGATCAGAGATTTCGACAAGGTCAAGATATAAATGGCGTCGATCAAGCTGAAGCTTATTTGAACCTCTACCCCGATGTGAACGGCGTGGTCTGTTACGAGCTGGCCGATGCGGTCGCGTTGTATGCGGCGGCTATGCGGAAAAATCTTTCTATACCCGACGAATTCCGCATCATAGTTTTCGCTGATTCTCTCGCCTACACCACTGTCAACCTGCCCATCGATACGATCCTCATTCCCTTTGATGCGGTGGGCATGGCTGCGGTAGAGATGGTCCGCGCCATAGGGGACGAAAGCTCAATGCATCCCCCATCGAAGTCGATCGCTTACCAACAGCTTTTTGACGCCAAAACGCGCCATGTCGAGTCAATCTAATCCCTTTTCGAATTCTAATCACATCGTAATAATAGGAATAGGAAGCTCCATGTGCTTAATATGCCATTCGTTTTCACGTCGGTTCAAACGATTGGTTTAGAGCTTTATGGATTCTCAGTCCAGAATATGCTCATACCGTGTGATAATGTCCTTGATGGCTTTGTTGCTGCTCCTGACGGCAACGCAGTCTGTTGACGCGTAAGAGGCAGTTCGCTCACAGCCAAACTTTATCTTCATCATTACGGACGACATGTTGCCACACATGTTTAATTTTCTGCAAGCGTGCCAAGGCAAAGTGTTGACTCTCAACTGGTCGACCTCGAGCATCCCCAGCTCCGCTTTCCAGCGATGGTAGCTCTGCTCACTGATCTGGTGTTCTCAGCAGACATCGGCGATCGCCATGCCGGCACGTTGGCCTTCACGGACGATCCGGATCTTCTGCTCGGTGGTGTATCGTTTGCCTTTCATTTTCTGGCCCTTTCATGTGGACCAGATTATAGATTCAGGTGATGCAGTTTTCGTAACCTCTACCAGAAATTATCAGGTGCCTACATATTGGAATAGACCTGGATATGTTTAGCTTGATAGGTCGTCGTTCGAGTGATGAAAGGTTGAGCTGCTGGTCTAAGATTGGGTTATTTT
Source organism: Algisphaera agarilytica (assembly GCF_014207595.1). NCBI lineage: Bacteria > Pseudomonadati > Planctomycetota > Phycisphaerae > Phycisphaerales > Phycisphaeraceae > Algisphaera > Algisphaera agarilytica. The sequence continues at coordinate 1,061,026 of NZ_JACHGY010000001.1, read as the reverse complement.
TCTGAAAATCGCAAACGATCCAGTGGAAAATATCGAGTATATGCACCACGGAACAGGCCGATCGCGATGCACAGCAGCGAAGTTGTCTGAGGGTATGAAAAAGGCCGAGGTTACGAGATATGCGGGTCAGCGGCACGCTTGGAAGGATGGCCGTCGCCGGCCGAACATGAACCCGCCCAAGCCAAGCAGTACTAGCGATGTTGGTTCAGGGACCGCGAACAGCGAAACATCGTTGCCGTCGCCGGCGACGTAGCTGATGAACAAATCGGTACCGTCAAACGTGTCGACGAGATCGCCTTCGCCCAGCCCGAGGAATTGTCCGGTGGTGGTGCCCATGACGTCCAGGATCACGAACTCCTGGTTCAGGTCGAGCGTGAACCCATCGATCAATTTAATATCCAGCAGCCCGTCGATTTCCAGGTCCTGAAGGATCTCCAGCCGGTCGAACTCGCCGAGCGCGAGCCCGGCCAGCTCGATCTCGAGGGTGTTGGTGTCGCTGAAGACGACGTTGTTCTCGTGCTCGACGACCGCGGGGCTGGCGCCGGGGGCGTAGCCGCCGTTGAAGATCGCCGTGCCGCTGCCGAAGAAGCCGCCCGGGCCGGAGACCAGGCCGTTGAAGACCACGTCGCCGAAGAGGTTGATCACCGCGTCTTGGTTGTTGGACACGTCGCCTTGGATGGTGACGCCGCTGAGATCGATCTGGCCTGAGTTAACCAGGCCCGAGCCCACGTCGTAGGAGTCCCCGCCGCCCAGTGAGCCGCCGATCCCGGTCCAACGCCCACCCGTTTCGACGACCATCGTGCCCGCGCTGAAGCCGCCGCCGATGGTCTGCATGGTGCCGCCCGATTCCACGGTCAGGCTCTCATCAATCGCCATCAACCCGCCGGTGGCCACCACTAATCCGTCGTCGCCAACGACCATGGCGTCGGCCCGGAGGGTCTTGCTTTGCATCTGCAGGACCCCGTCGTCTTCAACCCTCAGCGTCGGCCTCCCGGTCTGGGAGGGGTTGGTGAAGGTGTAAGGGTTTCCTGCGGGGCCGTCGTTGTGGAAGTAGGTGTAGGGTGTCCGGACGCCTCCGTCGTCGTACCCGCTGATAGACGCGATACCGTCTACGACCGGGATGGTCCCGCTCAAGTTTTCCACGGACCCTAACGCCTGAACGCCGGGCTGTATCTGCCAGATGATGGCCTCCGCCGCGGTGCCCGGAACCTGGAAAGCGTCTCTGTGTATGCCTGGGAGAAACTCGTCCGGCTGGCCCCTGAATCCATCGACATCGTCGGAATTAGGGAGAAAGAAATTGACCCCGGTACCAGGGTTGACGGGCAAAAAAATCTCAAATGGTTGCACATTGACGTAACCATAATGAACGATGATGGTGCCGCCGTTTACATTCAAATCGGTCTCAACCCCCGAGACGAACGGGGTGATGTTCTGTGCGCGGGCCTGCTGGCCGTGTGAAAGGGCGGCGAGCGTGAGTGCCGCCAACACGGCCAGACGCCCGGCACGCAAGAATCGGCGTCCACGACGGGACGTCAACACCCCTCGGTTCCACCCGCCGGCCTCGGAAAGATCGATAGGGTTATTCACGTGCATGGTTCTCCGCTCTGAAGTTCTTTGCCGCCGTTTTGGCGTTGTGATGCATTATCTTTTCGAGCCCAGCAATCGGCCGCGCGGTGGGGTCATCTGCGGCGGCGGAGCGTCAATCCACCGAGACACAGTGCCAGCAGTACCGCCGAAGCCGGCTCGGGAATGAACGTGCCGATGACGCGGAAGGTCTGTTCGCCTTGGGGTTGCTGCACCCAGATGGTGTCCCCCAGGTTTCGGCTGATCTCGTTCCCGTCCTCGTAGTCGCCGTTGTTCGTTCCGGCCCAGGCGTAGCCGCCGGTGTCGGTGCTGCTAACGACAATCGCGTAGGTGGTGTCGGTCTCCAGCGCGACCACGCCGCCGAAATCAAACGAACGCCACTCGAAAGAGCTACTCATGAACGGGGCCACGGAGCCTGTAGCGATTGGGCTGCCCGTGGGCTGCGGCCCGTTGAGAGGCGACTCAGCGGTGGCGAACAGGTCCACCACAATCGGGTCGGTGAGCACCACCGCGATGTTGGCCCGGCCTATGAGCAGCTCGATCGAAGTGATGTCGGCGGCGATCGGGAGCGTTAAGGTCTGCCCCTGTTCGTCGCCGAACGCATCGACGATCTCTTGGAGGTTGAACGCCGACGAGCCGGCAAGGATATCGGCCCGGGCTTGGATGGTCAGTGACACAAGCCCGAGCGCCGCGGCCGTTGCTATGAATCGCATGGAGGTCTTCCTACTTACAAAAATTCAATCAGTCGTATCAGCACCGTGTTTGAAAACCTTAGTACCTCGTTACCCAATTTTGATACGGGTAAACCCTTCGGTTGATAGCCTGAATACGATCAGGCTGTAAGAGCAGCTCTGCAAAAGTTTGACTGGTGAAATTGATACCCGATCGCCTTGCTTGGCGTAAGTCTCAAATTTGAGACCGCTCGTAAATTTGGGCACTTTAATTTCCCGTACGGCAACCCAGATTGTTTGTTTATGGCCTAACATGCCATGGTGTCTTTCGCGACGCACCACCCTGACGAGATATGCGATGTCAGACCCGATCCGCCAACCCGATTCCGGAAACGCGACGATCTCCCAGGAAGACGCGGTGCGTCTGGTGGAGTTGTTGGCGCAGACCTCGACCTACGAGGGCGACCACCTAGCCAAGAAAAGATTTCTGCTCGACGGCCTCTGCCGGCTGGTCGATGCGACGCAGTGGAGCTGGGCCATCAACGTGTTCGACGAGGACTGCAAGCCGCACCATGCCGGAGCGCTGCAGGGCGGCTTCTCCTTGGAGCAGGCCGAGTGCCTCGCCACTTGCGTGAACCACCCCGCGACGCATCGCGTCTTTGCGCCGACTTACCAACGCATCTTCACCCAGCCTGAGCCGCTGACCATCCGTATGGAAGACCACGCCGGGGCGGCGGAGTGGGAGAAGAGCGAGGCCTCGGCCCTGGCCGCCGCCGCGGGCATCGGTACGTTCGTCTCGTCGATCTGTGCGGTCGAAGACCACGGGTCCAGCACCGTCACGCTCTTCCGGCCGTATGGCGAGCCACCGTTTACCGACCGGCAGCGCGACATGCTGCACATCATCATCCGCGGGGTGCCGTGGCTGCATACCGCGGGTTGGCCCGAGGACGCGCGTGTTCATCAGATCGCCGAACTGCCAACCAGCCATATGGTGCTGCTGACGTTATTGGTGAAAGGTTACTCCCGGCAGGACATTGCCGATGTCAGGCTCTTGTCGATCAACACCGTAAACACCTATACCCAGCGCATCTTCAAGATGTTCGGTGTCCGCTCGCAGCCCGAATTGATGCGCTGTTTTCTGGAGGGCCAGCCCGAGCCGGCAAACGATGGGACCGATTCGTCGTGAGGTATTCAGGCAGTTACGGCAGGGATGTACGGCATATGAACTCTCGTTCAACGAAAGCAATAGTCCGTTCCATGAATGGGGGTTATGTACAGCTGAGGTAGATCGGGATGGAATGAACCCTAGGGGCAGATCATTCCTTACGCAGCTAATCCAGTAACTCACAAATGACCCGTAGGCTGTGGCTGCAGATTTCGCTTGCTTGGGGCTTAGCTGTAGCCTGCATAAGCCGAATAGTTTATCTAGCCCAAATAGTTTAGCTGCTCACAGCTTCTTGTCAGCACACAACTATTGTCAGGCATATTGCTTTGGCGATAATGCTGAACGAGCCGGCATTGAGATTGCTCTTGCCGCCTCAAATCACAGAACACAGTAGCTTCGAATCAATCGGACCTTTTGCCTCTCGGGCTGGTTCGTTTTTTTGTGGCTTGTGCACGTTGCATAGGCCATTAACTGGCCCGAGAGGCGACACGGCGTGGTCGTTACACGTCTAAAGGAGCGTTGCCATGCAAGTTCGTAGTATCGAAGTTCAGAAGATCAACCCTGCCCCCTACAACCCCCGGAAGGATTTGAAGCCGGGTGATCCCGAGTACGAGAAACTCCAGCGTAGTATCGAAACCTACGGCTGCGTTGAGCCCCCGGTCTGGAATCGTCAGACCGGCCACTTGGTAGGGGGGCATCAGCGATTCAAGGTACTTAAGGCCCGTGGAGACGCAGAGATCGATGTCGTCGAGGTGGATCTGTCCCTCGCTGACGAAAAAGCCCTCAACATCGCACTGAACAAGATCGACGGTGCTTGGGACGAGGGTAAGCTCGCCGAACTCCTCACCGAGCTCGTGGTCGAGCCGGATATCGACGCGACGGTCACCGGTTTCTATGGTGTAGAGATCGAGCATCTCATAGCCGACCTGGCTAAAGACACTGAGCTTGATCTAGAGGCTTTGGATGAGGTTGAAGAGCCTGCAGAACCAATTACCAAGCCGGGTGACTTGATTTGCCTTGGGCCAAGCGGCGAGCACCGCTTACTGTGCGGCGAAGTTGTCAGCCCCGCGGATGTTGCTCGACTCTTGGGCAACGAACGGGCCTCGATGAACCATACGGATCCGCCTTACGGCGTGAGCTATGACCGCAATAAACGCCCAACGTCGGCCAAGCGAGGTAAGACTGGACCTTCGGGCAAGCCATCTGAAGACCGGATCATTAACGACAACCTCACGCCCAGGCAGTACGCCAGGTGGTTCCCCAAAGTCCTAGAGGCGCTGGATGAGAGCCTAATTCCGGGGGGAGCGTTCTACATCTGGAATGCGCACAAGTGTTTTGGGTTAATGCACGACCTGCTCACGGAACGGAAGTTCAAGGTGTCTTCGACGATTACCTGGGCCAAGGAGAGCTTTAGCCCGGGGTTTGGTGACTACAACGAGCAGGTGGAGTACTGCCTGTATGGCTACAAAGCCGGTGCCCGCCATCGTTGGTACGGCCCTCGGAATGCGTCAACGCTCTGGGACGTTCATCGCGACCGTACTCGGGAGTACAAGCACCCTACCCAGAAACCCCTGGAGCTGGCCGAGCGAGCGATCCGCAACTCTTCGAAACGAGGCGAGATTGTCTTCGACCCCTTCCTGGGCAGCGGGACCACGCTGCTGGCCGCGGCGGCTTTGGGGCGTCGTTGCCTGGGGATGGAGATCGATCCGCGTGACTGCGACACCATCGTTCGCCGCTACATCGCTTTGGCCGGCCCTCAAGCCGTGCCCCCGGAAGTTGCGCAGGCCTATTCGTGGACTCAGGGTTCCTCTGCTGCTTAGTGGCCATATTGCACTAATCACTCATTCAACTAAGACCTGAATTTCTAAAACACATCCATCATCAGTGAGCACATCACCATGACCAACGAACCCCTTGAACAAACCACTCTAGAAGCCCAGAGTGAACCCTCAGATATTTCCGATCCCAGGAACGTGCTTGATCTTCTACGTGATCTCAAGCAGAAGCGTTTAAATCCCAAAGACCTGGCAGTAGAAGAACGCCGAGCCTGCGTTGCCCATCTTGGCGGCGAGGGCGTGTCGGTCCCCGAGATGGCCGCCTTACTGACGTGCAGTGAGCGGACCATCGCCCGCGACCGCAAGGCCATCCTTGAAGGCAGGGCTTTGAAGAATGATCCCGAGCTGGCCGGCGAGGTCGCGGGTGAACTGTTGCATCAGGCACGAGTAGGTGTTGAACACATCCGTCGGGCGACGCGGGACAAGTCCACACCCCCAGCAGTTCGGATCGACGGCGAGCGGGCGGCTATGGAGATCCTGGACAAGACGGCTCACCGGCTTCAAATCATGGGTTTTCTGCCTTCATCGGCTCAGCAGATCGAGGCGACGCTGAGCCATCGTCTCGAAGACCCGTTGACTTTGCAGGAAATCTATGCCGAAGCGAAGCGGGTGGGCTGCATTGAGCTACCGAATGGAATGCAGGAAAGGCGTTACGGGGAGGCTTCGAAGGGGGTTGGTTCGGTTCAGTCCTTGCCCACTCCGCCTGCTACCGGAAAGGTAGCTAAATGAGCAGCGTCGAACTAGACCATCATCGAGGGCTGCTCCGAGCGTTATCGCTCCGCCGACGCGAGCGTGGCGGTGAATCGCCCAGTGTATTCGCGGCGGTGTACCTAGAGCATCACCTCCGCGCCAAGGGTTCACGTATGCACGCGTCTCTTTTCCGGAAGTTGAAAGTACTTGTAGACAAGCGTGGGAGCCGGGTTGCTATTGCGGCTCCTAGAGGCCACGCCAAGACGACGGTCGTGAGTTTGGCCTATGTGTTGTGGTGCTTGCTGTACCGGAAAGAAGCATTCATCCTGATCATCTCGGCGACAAGTGAGCAGGCAAAGCAGTTGCTGCAGGACCTGACTCGGGAATTGCGAGGCAACACTCGTCTGATCCAAGACTTTCCGGAGATCTGTATCCCCTTGATCCAGGGCCGGCAGGCAAAGCCATCAACTAACACCCCCGGAAGCCTCTCGGAACTTTCCGGGGGCGGGGCGGTGAAGGTGAGGGCGCATCATTTGGTGCTTCCCAACGACACTTGCGTGCGGGTCTTGGGTGCGGGGCAGGGGCTGCGTGGCATGAAGCACCGGCAGCACCGGCCGAGTCTGATCATTGCGGACGACCTGGAGGAGCTAGAGCCAACGCTGTCGGATGATCAGAGGCGTAAGGCCATGGACTGGTTCCAGAAGACGCTCTTGAAGGCCGGTGATCCGCAGACCAACGTGGTGGTGATCGGAACGATCCTGCACTACGACTCGCTGTTGGCCAACCTGACACGTGAGACACCCCAAAGGGGCAAGGCCGGAGGTTGGGACGGAAAGGTCTACCGAGCTGTGGAGAAGTTCAGTGAACGGCATGACCTCTGGGATCAGTGGGAGGCGATCCGGTTTGGTGAAGACGACTTCGAGGATAAGTCGGGGCCGGGGGCAAGCAACGCCTTCTTCAAGGCCAACGAAGAAGACATGCTTACAGGGACCAAAGTGTTGTGGCCTGAAGTCGAGAGTTACGAACGATTAATGCAGATCCGGGCGGACGAAGGAAGGACCAGCTTCCAATCCGAGAAGCAGAATGAGCCCCTGGACCCGGAAGAATGCCTCTTCAAAGAAGAAAACCTCCGCTTCTGGGACACCCCCGCCCCCGGAATTATCTCCGTAACCACCCCCGGAAACTCGAACGCGACTTCCGGGGGGCTGACTGCGGGGGGTGAAGCGGAATTGATACGGAAGTTGGGTTCACGGGCGCAGTTCTATGGGGCGTGCGACCCGAGCTTGGGGCAGCGGGGCCGCAAAGGCGATTACTCTGCGGTGATCACGCTGGTTCGGGATTCATCGACGAAGGTGATGTATGTGATTGGAGCGGACATCGCTCGACGTAGCCCTGACCAACTGGTTGAACACATCGCGCGGCTGAGCCGGACGTATACGTATCGAGACTTCGCAATGGAAACCAATCTGCATAAGGGTTTGTTGGTTGATCAGATCATCAATCGGACGCGAGTTGGTGGCCGATCATTGCGAGTCAAGAAAGTCGAGAATACTCAGAATAAAGGCGTAAGGATTTCAAGTTTAGAACCGCTGATTGCGCAGGGGCAGTTAAGGTTCTCCCGTCGCCAGCAGATGCTCCTCGAGCAATTGCGCCACTTCCCACTGGGGGCCCATGACGATGGTCCCGACGCTTTGGAAATGGCGGTTCGGATAGCGCAGACTTCTAAGAGCTATACGAGTGTGTCGCAGTTCTGAGTCGCTGGGCAGTTACAGCAACTTGTTGAAGGCCCGTTTCGGGTTGTAGTCGCATGCCCGGCACCAGTCGATCAACTCCAGGACGTCACATCGGCGAATCCCTTGCTCCATACGGTAGATCGTGTTTTGCGGCATCCCCAGGCGTTCGGCCAAGTCACGTTGGGTTAGCCCCGCGCGGTCGCGCATCTCACGTAGGAGCTCGGGTAGGGGGGCGTAATCGGGTCGTATTTGCGGCTTGGGCACCCCAACAGGATCGTGTGGATTGCTATTGACAACTCTTTGTTGTCAGGCAATATGGTCCATGCCGCAGCTTCCTCGTGTTCAAACAGTTGGGGGTGTTCCCCAGCACGGTAGTTCGACGGCTCCGGAGAATTCGATATGCCCTTATTCCGCCTCGATTCCGATCAACTCACCACGCTTCCCGTCACCAATTTTGCTCAGGAGGGCGTCTCCGAACGCTACGACCTCCAGCGACTGCTTCGGGAGCAGATCGACGTCCTGCTTCCCGATGCCTTGGTGTTGACCGACGAGTTTGCTGACTGGGACGACAGCCGTCGTCGCATCGACTTGCTAGCCCTGGATACCGAGGCCCGGTTGGTGGTGATCGAACTGAAACGCACCACCAACGACGGACAATTGGACCTGCAGGCGATCCGATACGCCGCCATGGCCTCGACGATGACCTTTGATCAGGCGGTTGCTGCTTATGCCAAGTACTCCGGATCCACGTCGACTGAAGCTGAGCAGGTTTTGCTGGATTTCCTCGACTGGGACGGGCCTCAGGAGGAGTTCTTCGGCCAGGAGGTCCGCATCGTTCTGGTGGCACCCGACTTCCACAAGGAGGTCACAACGTCCGTCATCTGGCTCAATCAGCGTGACTTAGATATCACTTGTGTGAGGATCCGGCCGCATCGCCAGGGAGACGAACTAATCCTCGACGTCCAACGCATCATCCCGCTACCTGAAGCAGGAGACTTCTTGGTCCGGGCCAAAGACAAGTCGCGAGGGGTACGCCGGGCCACTCGAGGCGGTGGCTGGATAGACGGCGAGGGTTACTGGTTCGTGAATGTCGGCGAATCACCGACCAATAGTCGCTGCTGGGAAGACTGTCAGCGATACGGGTTCATGCAGGCAGGCGGGGGTCCCAAATGGATCCGGCAGATTAGCCGCTTGCAGCCGGGCGACAAGATCATGGCTTACCTCAGCCGCCACGGTTATGTGGGGGTAGGTGAGGTGGTCTCTGAAGCGGTGATGCAGCGTGACTTCGTCTCGCCGGTTAAAAGTAAGCGTCTATTGGAGTTGCCGCTCGAGAAGGCACCCATGAAAGAGCACCTCCACGATCCGGACCGCTGCGATTGGTGTATCGGTGTCAATTGGGTTGCGGTGGTGCCCCGTGAGGAAGCCCTGAGGCTCAAGGCCCGACGCCAGACGGTCTGCAAGCTCCATGATCACGCCCTCGTCGAAGGCATCCTATCCCACTTCACCCCCCCGGAAGTGATCCACGGAAGCACCCCGAAGCGTCCATAGATAGTGCCAGAACACAGGGATGATCCTATCGATCATGCCTTGATATCTGCCGGTAGATATGGATGTATGTGGGTATGAACACTCCACGATCTCTGAATGATCTCAAGGGTCTATCATTACCCGAACTATCGCAGAGCTGGCAGCAAACGAACCGTGGTAAGCCTCCCCCTAAGGTCAAGCTTCTGCTTCGCCGTGACCTTGCTTGGCAAGCCCAAGGTGGAGGTATCGACGCCGCTACTCAAACCATGCTGAAGTCTGCGATTCGAGGTGTCCAAGCACCTCCCCAAAGCGTCAATTCCCGGAAACCTCGGAAGATCCGAACACCGTCCAAGCCGGTACTTCAGGCTGGGGCTAAGCTCATTCGGAATTGGCAGGGTAAGACCTACGAAGTGGTGGTGGTCGAACCCGGCAAGCGATTCGAGTTCCGGGGCCAGGAGTACCGCAGCCTCACCCAGATCGCTAAGGAGATCACCCGGGCCCATTGGTCCGGTCCGCGTTTCTTCGGCCTCAACCGAGTGAGGGGGATCCAATGAGTTCCAAACTGATTCGATGCGCGGTGTACACGCGTAAATCCCATGAGGAAGGCCTCGATCAAGCCTTCAATTCACTTGACGCTCAGCGTGAAGCAGGTCTCGACTACATCCGTAGCCAGATACACGAGGGCTGGGTAGCGATCGAGACGGCTTACGACGACGGCGGCTTCACCGGCGGGAACATGGAACGCCCCGGGCTCAAGCAACTGCTCAAAGATATCGATTACGGCCTTGTCGATGTGGTGGTGGTCTACAAAGTAGACCGACTATCTCGCTCCTTGAGCGACTTCGCCGCCATGATGAAGGTCTTCGAGGACCGCGACGTCTCGTTCGTGTCTGTGACCCAGCAGTTCAATACCACGACCAGCATGGGTCGTCTGACCTTAAACATGTTGCTGAGTTTCGCCCAGTTCGAGCGTGAGGTCACCGGTGAACGGATACGCGACAAGATCGCCGCCACCAAGAAGAAGGGGCTGTGGGTTGGTGGCCAGCCTCCTCTCGGCTACCGCCTGAAAGAGCGGAAGCTATACATCCATCCCCCGGAAGCGGAACTGGTGGAAAAAACCTTCCGGGGGTTCTTGGAGGCGGACGGTTCCATGTTGGCGTTGGCGGAGAAGCTCAACAGTGAAGGCTACACCACAAGGTACTGGGTGAGCAGCAGGGGGAGAGAGCACGGCGGGAAGCCCTTGACGGCCAAGTACCTTCGCGACATGCTGACCAATCCGCTGTACATCGGCCGGATCGTGCATAAGGACAAAGACTGGAAGGGCCAACACGAACCCATCGTGTCCCGGAAGTTGTGGGACCAGGTGCAAGGGGAGATCGACTCGGTGATCCGCCAGTCGCAGCATCGCTGGAGCCAACCTCACCTACTGAAGGGCAAACTTCGAACACACGAAAGTTACGCAATGAGCCCCAGCTCGGTCCACCGGCCGATCTCCAATAGGGCGGCAGCCACTTCCGGGGGCCAGAAGCGTCTGGTTCGGTACTACGTCAGCCAGAAAGGGATTCAGCAGGGGTATAAGAATTGCCCCATCAAGACGATCAATGCGAGCTACCTCGACGAGCTGGTCCGCGCGTTGGTGTTGAATTACCTGGATGAGGACGTCAGAGATCCGCTGCTTCGATCCGATGTTGGCACGCGTGACTACTGGATTAGGCGTCTTATTCACCGAATCGTACTGGCACCGGATGAACTGACCGTCAAACTATTGCCGGATCAGCTTGAGGCGGTGCGGGAGGTTGAATGGCCCCATACGCCTAACGCAGAGGCTGCGCCTTGTCCTCGCTGCCTCTATCAGCCGCGGGTGGATAACTACCGGAAGAAGGTCCGGCTGCGTATCGCGTTGCAGATCAAGCGGCTCGACGGAAAGCGAATGTTGGTCTCACCAGACGGACAAGACCTCGTAGCGCCCGGAACCCCAACGCCTCAAAGCCACATTGTTTCCGCGATTGGGCAAGCCTATCGCTGGCGTGAGTTATTCATGGAAAGCGGTGTCAACCTGCCGAGACTCGCGAAGCAGCAGAACGTCTCGGCGAGCCGGATCCGGAAGTACCTACCCTTGGTTCAACTATCTCCCACGATCCTGAAGCAGGCTCTAAGTGGGGAATTGCCTGTTCGGATCACGCTGACCAATCTGCTCGAGGCCGCGCAGACGTTGAACTGGGGCAAACAAGCCCAGTTTCTCGGCCTCGAGGTAGCCCCCTAGGCAATCGGTTGGCACACACGGCCGTATGTAGCCAAAGAAACGTTTGGTGACATTGGGTTGCGATTCGTAGCTATCGCTTCTGGCTTTCCGAGTCTAAGCCGAGCGGTTCCCAGCGGATGCGGGCTTCGCCGAGAACGGTGCCGGTGGCAAATGCGAGGTCGATTTGGGCGATCTGGTAAGCGGTAATGGCGCTCACCTCTCGGGATCGAGCGTCAGCCAGTCGAGCTTGGGCTTCCAATACTTGCGTCGAGGTGACCAGCCCCAACTCGAACTGGCGCTGTTCGGCCTCTAGCACGCGTGCTTCCAGCAACACGGCTTGCCGGGTGGCCAGGATGCGCTGCCACGTCGTGGTGAGGGTATCTAAGGCGTTCGCGATTTCTTGGGCGATCTGAACTTCTTGCAGCCGACGGTTCGAGAGCCGTTGCACGCGCGTGAGTAGGGCACGCTGAAGTTCTGACTTGGCGGCTTGGTTTCCAAGTGGTACCTCAACCCGCAGTCCAATGCTGTGGCCGTCGAAGTCTTCCTCGAAGACCTGGCTGAACGCGTCGTTGAACGAGCCGCCTAGGCCGTTGCGGGTATAGCGGTAGTCGAGCGAGGCCAGGGGCAGTGTTGCGTTGCGGCGGATATCGATATTCAAAGCGTCTTGGGCAAGTTGGAGCTCGGTTTCGATAAGTTCGACGCGCTGATCCATCGCGGTGTCGAGCAGCCGATCGCCGTCGAGGGCGTAGTTCACGGGGTTGGCAGGCGTGACGGCGACCAAAGCGGTCGGGCCGTTGAGCGGTAGATGGGGCTGGTTGATCAGGCGTTTGATCGAGCGTTGGGTGAGGCGGAGCGTATTCTCGGCGGTGATAATCGCCTCCAGTCCGTCGGCGACCCCGGCCTGGGCGCGGATGACCTCAACGTCCGCGGCGGCGCCGGCCTCGACCAGACGCTCGGCGCGTTCGAGTTGGGCGATGGCGAGTTCATGTTGCTGCTGCCGGACGGTGAGTTCCTGCTGCGCTTGGTACAGTTGCCAGTAGGCTCGATCGATTGCGGTCAGCACGCGGATCACATCAACGCGGGTTCGAGCGGAGACGGCTTGAGCGTCGAGCCGGGCGATCTGGATCGGGGCTTCGGTGACGCGTTGGCCTGCGTTACGGAGCAGCGGTTGGGACAGCGAGATGTTGGCGTCGCCGTCGAACGACGGATTGAGCGTCGAGAACGTGTTGTCGGTGTCGAGGCGCTGCGCGACGAAGTCGGCGGTCAGGGTTCCGCCGGTACGCAGCGGCAGACGGACGCCGAGTTGGCCGCGAGAGCTTTGCACCTCGCTGCCGTCGAGGGTCGAGGCGGTCGGGGTTTCGGTGTCGCTGTAGTTGGCGGAGCCGAACAGCACCGCCTCGAACCGCGCCTCGGCGGCGGTGACCGAGAGATCCGCGAGAGTCGGATCGAGCAATCGAACATCGAGGTCGAGGCTGTCGGCCAAGACCCAGGCCCGGCATTGCTCGAGCGTCAGCTCCAGTTCGGCGGGGGCTTCGGGCATCGGCGGGGCGGGCTCGGTCGCGGTGAACGTCTCGAGCGTGACCGGCTCGATATTTTGCAGCTTCGCGCGGTAGGCCTCTTGCGTCACTGGATCGTGGCGGAACGGGTCGGCGCAGCCAACGAGCCCGCAGGCGACCACGATCAGCGCGGCCCCGGTTTGGGGGGGATGAAAGAGGTTACTCATGACGCAGCGCCTCGATGGGGTCCATACGGGCCGCCTTGAGGGCGGGGAAAAAGCCGAACGTCACGCCCACGCCGCCGGAGAACGCCAAGGCCAGTAGCACCGCCCATAGCGGGATGTAGGCCTGGTCGAGGTTGGCGTTGGGGATGCCCTGGATACCCTCGACCATGAGCTGGCCGACACCTAGGCCGATCATCCCGCCGACGGTGCAGAGGGTGACGCTCTCGATGAGGAACTGCATCAGCAGGGCTGTGGGTTTGGCCCCGACGGCTTTACGCAGGCCTATCTCCCGGGTGCGTTCGGAGACCGACACGAGCATGATGTTCATGATGCCGACGCCACCGACGAGCAGCGAGATCGAGACGATGCCGCCCGCTACGGCGGTGACGCCGGCAGCCAGGCTCTGAAACTGCTCGATGGCTTGGCTGAGCACCTCCATGCGGAAGTTGTCGGGGTCGCCAGGCGCGATGCCGCGGGTGTTGCGGAGGAACACCTGGATCTCGGCGCTGGCTTCCTCGGCGACTTCGGGCGAGTGGGCGACGGCCACCGCGTAGACCCACGGCGTGTCGCGGCGTATCTGCGTGGGGAACGGGACGTAGATCTCCTGCCGCACCACGCCGCCGCCAAACGCCGCGCCCGCGGGGCTCGCTTCCACAATGCCGACGATTCTGAACTTCTGCGAGTACATGATGATGCTCTCGCCGATCGGGTCTTCGGGCAGTTTCAGGTCATCGCGGGTTTTGGTGGTGATTAGGCAAACCGGGCGGGCGTTGAGCTGATCGACCACGCTGAAGGTTCGGCCTTTCTCAACCCAGCGGTTATGGATGCCGTGCCAGGAGAAGTCGATGCCGTAGATGCTGACGTTCTCTAAATGCGTGTCGAGGTAGTCGACATTCGAGGAGCCTTCGCCAAGTCGACAGAAGTCGGCCACTGACGGTGCCTGTTCGAGCAGGCCGTTGAACTGCTGCGGTTCGAGGTTGATCCGGCCGTAGAACGGCGCGTTGCGGTCGGGGCCGGAGTCGGGCCGGTCGGGGAAGACGAAGACCTTGTTGGCCCCGAAGGTCTCGAATTCGGCAAGCACCTTAGTCTTGAGTCCGGCCAGGGCCGCGATCACCGCGACGACCGACGCGATGCCGATCACGATTCCCAGCGTCGCCAACAAGCTGCGCAGCTTGTTGGCCCAGATCTGCCCGAGCGACATCTGCACACTGACGTAGGTCAGCCGTAGCATCCGTAGCGGAGCGAGGAGTACGTGCTGGATCACGCCGTCACCTCTATCGACTGACGGAACGGCGCGGTGACTGGGTCTTGGTCCGTGGAGAGATCTGAGTCGGCCCGGCCGTCTTTCATACGGATCACCCGTTGCGCGTGGGCGGCGACGTCGGACTCGTGAGTGACCATCACGAGGGTGTGCCCTTCGGCGTGAAGCTGGCCGAAGAGATCGAGGATCTCGGAGGTTGTCTGCGAGTCGAGGTTGCCGGTGGGCTCGTCGGCGAAAAGGATTTTGGGCTCGTTCACGAGAGCCCGGGCGATCGCGACGCGCTGTTTCTGCCCGCCAGAGAGCTGGCTGGGGCGGTGCGAGGCGCGGTCCGACAAGCCGACTTTATCGAGCGCAGCGAGCGCTTTAACTTTCGCTCGCCGCCCGCCGGATTCGCCATACATCAACGGCAGCGCGACGTTCTTCCACGCCGGGGTGCGGGCCATGAGCTCGAAGCTTTGAAACACGAATCCCAGCCGGGCGTTGCGTACATCAGCGAGGGCCCAGCTCGACATCCGGCTCACCGCTTGACCATCCAGGTAATAGTCCCCGTCCGTCGGGCGGTCGAGGCAGCCCAAGACGTTCATCAACGTACTCTTACCCGAGCCCGAGCTACCCATGATGGACACGAATTCGCCGTGCCGGATGGTCAGGTCGACCCCCGCGAGCGCGTGGACGGTTTCGCTGCCGACGTGGAAGATCCGGGTGATCCCCGTCAGCTCCAGGAGTGGCGGGCGATCACTGGGCGTCGTCATCATTGCCTCCACCCTTGCCTTTATCCACAGCGTCTGATGATGATTCCTCGGCATCGATCGTCTTGCCGTCCCGGCGAGTGACCCGAACCTTGAGGTCTTTGGCCAGCTGGCTCAAGGAGGCGAACGGCCCGCTGATCACGGTGTCGCCGACCTCGAGCCCTGCAGTAATGACGGTGTTGTTCTCATCCGATGCGCCGATCTCGACCGGCACCAGCGTCGCCTTTCCGTCCCGCACGGCGTAGACCGCTAGCGCAGTCGTCCGGCTGCCTACGTTGTAAGTGGCCGGCACGGCGTCTTCGCCGTCCTGCTCGTCGTCCCCGTCTTCGACTGTGGGCAGCGACTCGATCGGCACGCTCATCACGGATTGATTGGGCACCAGCAAAACGTCGTGGTACTTGGCGGCCTCGATCTCGACGCTGGCCGAGAGCCCGGTGCGGATGGGGTCTGGTAGCTCGTTCAGGCGGATGCGGGTCTCGAAGTAGGCGGAGCCCGTGCTGCCCCGGCCAGCCGCGGTTTGTGTCGACGTGGCCAATGCGACTCGCTCGACGATCCCGTCGAACACCTGGTCGGGGTACGCGGCGATGTAGATCTTTGCGGGTTGGCCCTCCTTGGCCCGGATGATGTCCGACTCGTCGACCCGGGCGGTCACGACCAGCCCGGAGAGGTCAGCAACCTCAATAAGCACCGTGCCGGGATTATTCATCGTCCCCGTGACTGCGATCTCGCCAGCCTCGACGTTGACGCGGGTGACGATTCCGTCGATCGGTGAAGTGATGGTGGTGTACGCCAGGTTCTCCCGCAGGCGTTGAATCTCGGCCTCAGACGAAGCAATGTTGAACCCCGTGACTTCGAGTCCGAGTTCCGCCGCCTGCAGATTTGCCTCGGCAGACGCGGCGGCGGCTTCGGCCGACGCAAAGGCCTGACGGGCATCTTCCAGCACCATGGCGCTGACATCGCCACTCTCCAGCAGCTGGGTCTGGCGCTCGAGGTCGGAGCGGGCGTCATCCAGAGTCGTCAGAGCGCTCTTACGGCTGGCCTGGAGCCCGCGGATCCGCGCGCGGTCGACCGCGGTTGTGGCGATGAGGCTGTCACGGCGTTTCTGGGCCGCATCGAGCTGGGCCCGAAGGTCCGAGGCATCGAGTTCGATCAAAATCGACGGGGGGATCGGCGAATCGGAGGCGGTGTCCCCTGCCGTGACTTGTTTGCCCTCACCATGAGGGATATCGAGGATCCGTGCGGAGACCCGGGCGCTGATCTCTACCTCCGTAACGGCCTCCACCAATCCCGGGGCCGCCAGAGTTTCGACGAGTTCACCAGTTTCGACGGTTTTGAGCCAGACCTCGAGGTCTTGGTCATCGCCGGGGGCAAACCGCGCCGCGACAATGCTGCCCGCCACTCCCAACACCACCACGATGGCCAGTAAAACTCCCGCGATCCAAGCGAGGCTTCTGAATAACTTTTTCATAAATAAAGACAAGATGATTATGTAGAAGAGACTCGATTCGTAACCGCGGTCAATAGCCTATGGCATATTGATGACGTTGCCGAAAGCAAATTACTTCACCGGTACCAAATTTTTTGAGAAATGGAGGCTCAATTTCTGGAGGGTTTATCCGTATTACTGTCTTTTGCGGTGATATACAGATGCGTAAGGCGAAGTCCTAGTCGATATACGATCAGTTTCCTCCCTTGTTACTAGATTCTGTATAGTTGTGGCGCGGACGTTAACTCCAGTTTTCTGTGCCAGAGGCAGCACCCCAATCCATCTAATCCGCTTGGTGTCAAGTTCTGATTGCCACGATTAAGTGCCCAGCGCGCACCGCGATATGCGGCCAAAGAGACGTTTCGCGAGATTGTTGGTGTGTGGGGCCAGCTTTAGGTCCGAAAGCCCTGGCAGAGACGCTTGTGTAAAACAAAAAACTCCCGCATTCTGCGGGAGTTTTTGAATTTAGAGCCTGATGTTCTCTACTTGTTTGAGAGCATGTTGGCGGGAAGCGGAGAGGGTGGGATTCGAACCCACGGTACACCTAGATGCACACTGGTTTTCGAAACCAGCTCCTTCAGCCGCTCGGACACCTCTCCGGGAGGATGGCCTGCTCGTCGATGCAGTGCGGGTGGGCGGCGAACGGGTCGTTCACGGCCCACCGGGGGAGCACTGCGACAGGCAGGCGATCGGCAAGGCCGAGCATTGTAACCAGATCGGCGGGGGGCTTTCCAGTCGCCTCGGATTGGGCTATCGTGAGGGCACCTCAGGAGCCGATTTGGATGACCGATTCGCCAGAACAAACCGCCCCGGACACGCTGCCCGAACTCGCCCCGGGCATGCGGGTGACCGTGACCCAGCAGGTGCAACTCAAGGGCTGGACCGCGTCGGTCACCGGCGTCATCGAGAGCCTGGAGCAGCGCAAGACCGGCTCGTGGTATGCCCACTCCAAAGACGACAAGCTCTGGCTGGACCGGCTGATCCTCAAGAAAGACGACGGCGAGATCGTGGTGTGCAACCTCGATCCCTACAGCAGGATCGAGCTCGCCGACGCGGCGGGTGAGTCGTCTGCAGACGACGGCGACGACGCCCAAGCGGACTGAATCGGATGGCCGAGCGCCCCCTCGACAGCCAAGGCCTGCCCGACGGCTACACCCTCCAACCCGATTGGGAAGTGACCCCGCGTGCGGTGAAGACACTGCGTGAGGCGGGCGAAGACTTCGTGCTGCTGGACGTGCGCGAGCCGCGGGAGATCGCGGCGGCGGCGGTCGATGGCGCGGTGGTCGTGCCGATGGGCGAGATCCCCTCGCGGCTGAGCGAGTTGGAACCCCGGGCTCAGGAGAAGATCGTGGTGATGTGCCACCACGGGGTACGCTCGATGCGGGTGGCCGCGTTCCTGCGGCAGCAGGGGTTTCAGGACGTCAAGTCGATGGCGGGGGGGATCGACTTGTGGTCGCGGGATATCGACGCGGGTGTGCCGCGGTATTGAGTTGCGGGGCAAGGCGAGCGGCGATCTTTGATCGCCGGCTAAACGCTTGTGAGTTGGTTGTGCCTATAGCTGTGACGCCACGCGTCGCTTATTTGCATACCTACTCCAACGGTGCGCTGTGTGTGACCACACGCAGGGCGGCGCTGCTGACGTGGCCGTTGGTTTCGGGGAAGGCGAGTTGGACCTTGTTGTTTTCCTGGAGCACGCTGTAGGGCACGGGCACCTCGAGCAGGCCGAAGAAGCGTTTGCGGTCGGCCTGGGTGTCGTCGCCGCGGAACTGCTTGGGGACGCGGACGGACTTGCCGTTGACCTTGATGCGGGTGGGGGTGAGCTCGTTGCCGTGGTCTCGGCCGATACCCAGGCGGAGGGTTGCGGTGCCCTGCTCGCCGAGCTCGACGCCGTCGATGTTGAAGGTGATCGCCTTCTTACCCTGGATGGGTTGGAGGTAGACATCGGCAAAGGTCTTGCTCTCGCTGGCCGTGTGCTCGGGCTCGACGCGCTCGGGCAGGCGGATGTGCAGGATCGCGGTGGCGTTGGGCGGCAGCACGACGCGATCGGGGATGGCGTCCAGCGATTCCTCATCGAGCTGAGGCGTTTCGCCCTTGAGATAAAGAAGTTTGAGTGAGACGCTTTCGGGGGGCGCGGCGTGCTTGAGGTTCAGCCGGACGCGCTGGGTGTCGTCGTCTGACAGGTTGTTGAGCGCGACAAAGAGATTGCGGCTGCTGAGGTATGCCTGGGTTTGCACATCAGGTTGATCGGAGTGGATGAGCACTTTCGTGCCACGCACGTCCGACCAGAGTTCCCAGAACTTGATCTGCTCGCTGAAGACCCACGGGCCCTCTTGGTCGTTGGCAGTGTTGCCGTCGCCCTCGTTGGCCCGGCGTAGCAACCGCCAGTAGTAGGGAACGGTTTCAGAGTTGCGGCCCCACTCGGCCTTGGGCGGGGTGAAGGCCAGGGCCTTGAGCACGAGGTCGGGGCGTTCCATGAACTGCATGACCATCGTGTTGAACGCCTTGACGCAAAGCCAGTCGCGGTAGGGCGACCAGGGCTGGTGGTACCAGTCGTGGACCTGCGAGCCGTACTCGGAGATGAGGTAGGGCTTGGGCTGGCCGAGCTTGAGCGTGGAGTAGTGGTCGATGAGGTCGAAGCTGGCTTCGAGGTTGCTGCCGCGGCGGAGGCGGACCTTGCCGCGGCTGATGCCGGGGAAGTCGTAGAAGTGGACGCTGTAGAAGTCCATGTTGTCGCCGGTGATGTCGATGAACGACTTGAAGCGTTTGTCCCACCGCCCGAAGTCGTCGTGGTCGAACAGGTCGAAGGCCATGGTGTACCCGCCGACCGGCACGCCGGGGTAATACTTGCGGATCTGGTCGGCGACGACGTTGTGGAAGTGGAAGACCTGGTCGGGGTCGACGTCGCCGTGGGAAGAGAGCTCGTAGAGCGGCTCGTTGACGACCTCGATCCAGGCGGGGGGTGGGCGGTGGCCCTTGGGTTTGTGGAAGTTGCGGAAGTAGAGCCCCATGAACTCGCCGGTCGCGGTGCCGAAGGGTTCGTCGGCGGTGTCGGTGGTGGAGAGCTTCCAGTTGGTGTGGCGGGTGGCTTTGTCGCCCGGCCAGAACGGGTGGAGCTGGGCCCCGATGATCATGTCGGATCCGCTCAGGTATCTTTGCCGCGTCTTGGACATCTTGCGGTAAGAAGTGGCGTCTTGTTTGGCTAGCGCTTCGATGTGTTTCGGGTCGGCGTAGCCGGGGCGTTTGGGGTCTTGCTTGGCGCGGTTGAGCGTGCCGCTGATCTGCCCGGTGTCTCGGCCGAAGTGGCCGCGGAGCTTCTTGGCGAAGTAGTCGAGCTTGTCTTCCTCGCCGTTCCAGTCCGGGCTGACGGGGGTGGTGTGGGCGGCGAAGAAGACCGAGCGATCGAGTTCGCTGACGCCGCCGACCTCGTGGCGGACGTTCGGGAAGACCTCGACATTTGTCGGCGGGGCGGCGAGGGCCGAAGCCGGGGCGATCAACAGGGCGGCGACGGACGCGAGCAGGCGGGGAAGACGTGGCATGGGAGATTCCGGAGGGGAGATTGTTAACAATCTATGATATCCGCATCCCCCGCCCTGACCAGTGTTTTTCGCGTTGCTGGGGTGGGGCGGATACACTTTTTGGCCCATGGCACTAACCGACTGGAAATCACTTCACGGCGACGCGTTCGCCGGCCGCCGCGCCCTCGTCACCGGGGCCGCGGGGTTCATCGGCAGCCACCTTTGCGAGGCGCTGACCACCCTCGGGGCCGAGGTCGTGGCCCTCGACGACCTGTCCGGTTCGGATGGGAGCTGGGCCAACCTCAACACCTTCTTCACCGGCCGCCAGGTGACCGGCACGATCCTCGATGCCGACCTCGTCGCCGACGCGATGCAGGGCTGCGATCTGGTGTTCCACCAGGCGGCGATGGGCAGCGTCCCGCGCAGCGTGACGATGCCCCGCCGGTACCACGAGAACAACACCACCGGCACGCTCAACGTGCTCGAGGCCGCCCGCGCCGCCGGCGTCTCCCGCGTCATGTTCGCCGCCAGCAGCAGCGCCTACGGCGACACGCCGACGCTGCCCAAAACCGAAACCATGCCCGTGCTGCCCCGCAGCCCGTATGCCGCCAACAAGGTCGCCTGCGAAGCGCTCATGCGGGCCTACGCCATCAGCTACGCCCCGGGAACTTCCAACACCTCCGAGAGCGGCGCGGAAACCTCCGGCGTCGACACCGTGAACCTGCGTTACTTCAACATCTTCGGTCCCCGCCAAAACGCCAACTCCGCCTACGCCGCGGTCATCGCCGCGTTCGCCACCGCGCTGTTGAACAGCAAGCGTCCCGCGATCTACGGCGACGGCGAGCAGTCCCGCGACTTCACCTTCATCGACAACGCCGTCCACGCCAACCTCCTGGCCGCGCGTGCCGAGGGTCAACTGGCTGGAACAGTTTGTAACGTCGCCTGCGGGCAGCGGGTTTCGGTGAACCAGCTCGCCGCAGACATGGCCGAGCTGTTGGGCAAGCCCGAGCTGACGCCGGAGCACCGCGAGGCTCGCACCGGCGATGTGAAGCACTCGCTCGCAGACCTCGACCACACCCGCGCGACGCTGGGTTACGAGCCGATCGTGGATTTCAAGGACGGCCTCGCGGCGACGGTCGAGTGGTACGCGGCCGAGTCCAAGCGGTGAAACGCGGAACGAAAAATTTAGCCGGGGCCTAACACCCCCGGTGCCGTGGTCTAGGAGAATGTCATCGTGACGCTCCGGCCAAAAACCGCGAGAGCGGGCCGGCCTATAGCCGGGATTACCCCACAATTTCCCGGACCCTCAATAAATCCCTTTACGGCCCCACACGCCGACTCTACAGTACAAGTCCATGTCTCAGATCCCCATCGACACGCCCACGGCCCGCGGCTATCAGCCCCCGGTGAACACTCAGTTTTCGGTGTTTCTGGATAACCGCGTCGGCCGGCTGATGGACCTCCTGGAGCAATTCGACAACGCCTCAGCCCTCACGCTCGCGGGCCTGAGTGTCGTTGACAGCGCCGACCACGCCGTGGTGCGTCTGCTCACCAGCAAGGCCGACCTCGCCCGACGTCTGCTCAACCGCTGCGAGTACACGTTCAGCGAGATCGATGTGATCGCCGTCGAGCTGCCCTACGAAAACTCGCTGGTCAGCGTGTGCGAAGTGCTCACCACGGTGGAGCTGAACATCCACTACGCCTACCCGCTGCTCGTGCGTCCGCGCGGGTTGCCGGTCGTCGCGCTGCACACCGACGACACCACCTTCGCCGGGCAGGTGCTACGCAAGCGCCACTTCACGGTGTTGGCCGAAAACGACCTCGGCGAGAACGCGCCCGGCAGCACGCCCGGGACGCCGAATGATCCCGAGGGTAATTGATGGGTTTGCCTTGGTCCCCTCTCCCCCCGGGAGAGGGTTAGGGTGAGGGCACTTGCCGCCAACCTGTGCCTTCCCCCAATCCCAATGAGCTTTCGACTTCCCTCACCCCAGCCCTCTCCCGGGGGGAGAGGGAGCAATACGCCCCGTAGGTCAGGTCTTCGACCTGACACCATATGCAAGAAACTCTGCGTCAGGTCGAAGACCTGACCTATGGGTCAAGTGATCTTTTCAATTTGCTGCGGGCCGTCGAGGCGGTAGCGGTTGTTGCGCCAGGTGAGGGTGTTGCCGAGGGTGGCGCTGAGCAGCAGGACGAGGTTGACGACCATCACGGCGATGGTGCCCCACTGGTCCAAACGGATGGTGTGGCGGAGGTAGCGGAGCTGGTCGGTGCCGAAGGCACTGGCGATGGCGCGTCGGCGGTACATCGCGCGGAGCTGGTTGGCGCTGGCCACCGTCACGATCGCCATCGCCGCGAGGACGGGGGCGACGAGGAAGCCGCTGATCAGCCCGAGGATTAAACCGAGCCAGGCGGTGAAGAAGCCCGCGACGTACAGCGCGATCACGCCCACGGCCTTGCGGAATAGCTTGGGGTCGTGGATGCGGGTGATGAGGTACTGCCGCCGGCCAAACTCGAGCAGCTCGCCCCAGTTGAGGTTGATCGGCGAGGCGATGAGCGACTGGTGCACGAAGTACACGCGTTGGCCGGTGTCGCGGCAGAGTCGGGTCATCTGGTAGTCGTCGGACAACGAGCCCTGGAAGTAGTTATCGACGAGGTTGTGTTCCCGAGCGAAGTCGGCACGCACGGCCATGGACCCGCCCCAGGCCTGGGTGAGCTTGTCGTGGCCCATGAACATCGCCACCGCGGAGTTGATCACGCTGGCGAACATGCTCGCGGTGCGGGGGCGCTGAGCGCGGAGTTCGGGCATCAGCCAGCGGTAGCCGGTGGTGACGCCGACCCGGTCTTCTTGCTGGTGGGGGCCGACGAGTTTCTGTAGCCAGCCGGGGCCGGGCACCGCGTCGGAGTCGGCGAAGACCCAGACCTCCGAGTCGTCGTTTTGCTGGTCGAGGAACGACAGGGCGGCGAGCTGGTTGTGCACCTTCTGCCCGGTCGTCGGCGGGGCGATACCGGCGACCACGAGATCGACCTGCGGCGCCGCGTCGAACTTGTCCAACTCGTCTTCGACCAGCCGCCGGGCGGGGTCGTCTTCGGATTCGAACACGAAGACCAGGCGGTAGTTGTCGTACCGCTGATTGAGGATCGCCCGGACGTTGCGCGGCAGGTCGTGGTCGTGGCCCTTGAACGGCATGATGACCGCGGTCTTGGGCGAGTGGTCGTCGAACCACTCACGCGGCGGCATCGCCACCCGCCGGGCAAACTTACGGCTCTGGATCGCCACGAGGATCGATTGGGTGACCCAGAGGCACCACAAGACGATCAGGGGGTTCCAGAGAAGAAGCCAGGTCCACATAAAATCAGCGATGAATCAACGGTGGGGCGGTATGAGTCCAGGACGCAACCCCCTCGGTTCTATCGGGCTGTTCGCTCGTCACGGTTTACCCGTTACCCATCACTTTCGCGGCTAAACGCTGAGCAGGCTCACGCCGTCCATTTCTTCGGGCTTGTCGAGTCCCATAAGCTGCAGGGCGGTGGGGGCGCAGTCGGCGAGCCGGCCGCCGGGGCGGAGGGGGGTGTCCACCTTGAGGCTGGGGTCGACGATGATGCACTCGACGTCGTAGGTCGTGTGGGCGGTGTGCGGGGCCTTGGTGTCGGGGTCGTACATCTGCTCGGCGTTGCCGTGGTCGGCGGTGACGATGAGCTTGCCGCCCTTGGCGAGCACGGCCTCGACGATCTCGCCGGTGCAGGTGTCGACGGTCTCGACCGCGGCGATCGCGGCGTTGAGCTTGCCGGTGTGGCCGACCATGTCGCCGTTGGCGAAGTTGACGAGGATGAAGTCGGGGCAGTCGTCCGAGTTGACGTGCTTGAGCACGATGTCGCGGATCTCGGGGGCGGACATTTGGGGTTGCAGGTCGTAGGTCGCGACCTGGGGCGACTGGGCCATCTCACGGGTCTCGCCGGGGAAGGCGTCTTCGCGGTAGTCGTTGGCGAAGAAGGTCACGTGGGGGAACTTCTCGGTCTCGGCGACGCGGAGCTGGGTCTTGCCCTGTTCGCTGAGGTACTGGCCGAGGATCTCGGGCATCTTGCCGGACTTCTCGAAAGCGACCGACAGGTTCGGGAACGCAGTGAAGGTCTCGTCGTAGGCGGTCATGCAGACGTAGTTGAGCTTGAGCTGCTCGCCGCGGTCGAAGCCCTGCTCGCCGGAGTCGGGCGAAGGGGGGACGTTGCCTCGGAAGTCGGGCTGCATGAAGGCGCGGGTGATCTCGCGGGGGCGGTCGCCGCGGTAGTTGTAGAAGAGGACGGTGTCGCCGTCGGCGATGCGGTTCTTTTCGGCGCCGCCGATGGTGCGGGGCGTGACGAACTCGTCGCCGTTCTGCGAATCGTTGGTGGGCTCGTCGTAGTAGTCGGCGAGCGCCTCGGCGGCGGTGGGGAAGTCGGGGTTGGCGTCTTCTTTCGCCCGGCCGGTGAGCAGGTCGTAGGCGAGCTGGACGCGTTCCCAGCGGTTGTCGCGGTCCATGGCGTAGTACCGTCCGCAGAGCGAGACGATCCGGCCGCAGCCGATGTCTTCGATCTTCTCTTCGATCTCTTCGAGGAAGTCCTTGCCGGTGAACGGCCCGGTGTCGCGGCCGTCGGTGAACAGGTGTAGGCAGACGTCACGTGGACCCAGGCCGGCCCGCTTGCAGGCTTCGACACAGGCGTAGAGGTGTTCGAGTCGGCCGTGCACGCCGGCGTCGGACGCGATGCCCAGGAGGTGGACCTTGCCGCCGGATTCCTTGGCGGCGTTGATGGCTGCGGTGATGGCGGCGTTGTCGTAGAAGGATTCGTCTTCGATGGAGACGGTGATGCGGACCGACTCCTGGTAGACGATTCGGCCGGCGCCGATGTTCTGGTGGCCGACCTCGGAGTTGCCCATGGTGCCTTCGGGCAACCCCACGTCCCGGCCGGAGGTGTGGATCAGCGTGTGGGGGTAGCGGGCGAGCAGGGCGTCGCAGCGCGGGGTCTCGGCGAGCTTGATGGCGTTGAAGTCGTCGTGCTCGGCGTTGGGGTTGGTGCCCCAGCCGTCGCGGACAATCAGGACTACGGGTTTGGCGGACATCGGATCGGCACTCCGTGAGTGGGGCGGTGGGGGTGGCCCACCGGGTGGATGCTTGGGTTTCGTCGGTGGGCGATGCCCACCCTACAGGTTTCCACGTCCCGGGAGGGTTTGGGGCCCATTGGGGCCCTGCCGGGGGTGGGGCGGAGATTTTATGCCATTTTTCGTAGCATGGTTCACATGCTTGATCTGGACGCGAAAGTGAGTTGCAGCAATTGCGGCTACGACCTGATGGGGGTGGCCCGGGAAGGGCGGTGCCCGGAGTGTGGCCAGCGGTACGACCTCGCGCTGGGCATGGGCGTCACCAAGGTCTCGGCGAACATGCTCGCCCACCAGAGGGGTGACAAAGCGATCTATCTGGTGAAGGTCTGGGGCATGGCCTTCGCGGCGGTGGCCTGCCTTGGGATCGGCGGCTTGTTATCACTGGTCTCCAGCGAGCCCAGCCGGCCGCTCATGCTCGGGGCTCTCATCGCCTCGCTGTTCGCATTCGGGGCGTTTGTGACTTGGTTTACGGAAAGGAAGTGACGAGTGACGAGTGAACAGTGATGAGTACAAGGCCTCCTTCCCCAACACACAGGGGGGGCTTTTGCTTTTCACTCATCACTGTTCATTCGTCACTCATCACTGGCGCTTGGCCGGGCTTTGCCCGTCCAAGCCGCCTTGGGTTCGGTGCCTGCGCGGATGCGGGCGAGGTTACCGCGGTGGCGGACGATGACCAGCGCGGCGAGCACGCCGGTGAGGCCGGCGAAGACGGCGATCTCGCCGGGGCTGAGGCCAAGGACCAACCCGCTGACGATGGTGAGCACCGGGAGGCTCCCGGCGGCGATGACGCTGGCCAGGCCCACGTAGCCCGAGAGTTTGCAGACGGCGTACCACAGCGCAAAGGCGATCAGCCCCGGCACGGTGACGATGGGGAACAGGCCTAGAGCTGCACCAAGTCCTGTGGCGACGCCCTTACCGCCTTTGAACTTCAGGAACGGGCTGAAGACGTGCCCGCACACCGCGGCAACGGCGATGAGGACCCACTGCACGCTGCCCATCATTCCAGCTGTGTGATCGATCGTTTCGGGTTCACCAAGAGCAAACGCATTGCCACGCCCGGATTCGACCCATGTCATGACTTCGATTTCGTATCCATGGGCATACAGGAGCGTGGGCACTAACCCTTTAGCGACATCCAAGCCAAAACAAACAAACCCCCACTTCTTCCCCACGGCCCGGCCGAGGTTGGTCGCGCCGGGGTTGCCGCTGCCGACTTTGCGGATGTCCACGCCCTTGGCCTTGCCGAGGATCACCGCGAAGGGGATCGACCCGCACAAAAACGCCCCGACCAGCCACAACAACCAGATCTCTACGGCCATGGATTCACCGGCCCGCATCCTACCGCAATGTGTGCGCTGTAGGTCAGGTCTTCGACTTGACACCGCCGCTAGCGAAACCGCGTCAGGTCGAAGACCTGACCTACAGGGGCACCGAGGGCCCGATCCTCGACTCGGCCATTTACACGCCCCGCGCCCCGCCGTACCATAAACGCATGCGAAGTCTTGCCCTAGCCCTGCTGGCCTTGATCGTCACCGCCGCGCCCTCCGCGATGGCCCAACCCGTCGCGGAAGCGAAGCCGGTGGCCAACTGGTTGTCGTTTATGGTGATGATCGTGTTGCTCATCATCGTCGCGATCGCTAGTTTCATGAGTTCACGCCGGGGCCACCAGGACTGAATCGTTCCCGGGCTTTCTGAAGTTTTCACCGCGTCGTTTTTGCTTTTGGTTTCCCCTCGACGCGTCCCCACGGAGTCTCGCCATGACCCAACGTTCTCTCGCTGTTCTGGTCGTGCTCAATGTCGTGCTGCTCGCGGCGTTGTCGGTCACGGTCTTCAACCCCACGCCCGCTGAAGCCCAGTTCGGGGCGAATCGGCAGTACACCATGATTTCCGGCGGCGTCACCGGCCGCAGCAGCCAGGCCGCGATCTACGTGATCGACCTGTCCTCGGCCCGCGTCGCTCCGCTGTTCTACAACGGCAGCAGCAAGAAGTTCGAGTTCTTCGCCGGCCGATCGGTCGCCCGTGACATGGAACGCATCGGCGACGCCCGCTGATTCGTTCCGGACTCGCTCCCCTCGCCCGCCGCGTGCTTCGTTCTTTCCCCTGAATTACAAACTTTTGGTGGTCTTCCCATGAACCGTATCCAAACCGCCTGCTACTGCCTGATCGCCTCGGCCCTGGTCCTCTCGGGCCTGCTGGTCGTCCAGCTCTCTGAGCGCGTCGAACCCAACTCCGCCGAGGCCGCGCTGGTGATCGCCCGCGAAAACTTCACGCTGATGACTGCCGAGGTCCGCAGTGGCGAAGAAGCCTTGTTCGTCCTCGACAACACCAGCGGCACGCTGCTGGTCTACCGCCTGGAGATCTCGCGGAAGTCGCTCCAGCCCGCCGGCGGTGTTCGGCTGGATCAGATCTTCAGCGGCGGTGTGGACGACAGCGAGGATGATGACGACCGTCGCCGTCGGTAAGTTTTCGCAAAACTACAACATGCAAACTAAAGAAAAACGCGGCCTCGCAGCCGCGTTTTTCTTTTGCTCTGTGTTGTGTGGCCGAGGCGGGGTCACGACTTGACCGGCATCGCGGGACGAAGTTGGTCCATCGATTTGATCTGAACGCCGTCGCGGGTGAGTTCGCTGATCTTGGCGTTGGGGTCGGCATCCGCGGGGATTTCTTCGAGCAGGTCTTCCAGCGGCTGGTCCGACACGATCGCGAAGCCCGCGTCCTGGATCATCTGATACGTCCGGCGGCGCTCGGCCCCCTGGCCGTTGAGGTAGCCGTCGAGGAACAGCGAGTTGGCGGGGTACAGGCACATCGCTTCGAGCGACCGCAGGTGGAACTCCCGGCCTGCGGCACAGCGGACGTCCGCCCTCGGGTTAGTCAGGCGGAACATGCAGAGGATGCGCAGGCAGTACTCGGGCGTGAGCTGTTTGGCGTCTTCGGGCGTGCCGGGCAGGACGTTGCCCTCGAACGGCAGTAGGAAGTTCACCGGGATCGACTCGGCGTTGACCGAGGCGAGCGTCTTGGCGACCTCGATCAACTCTTCCGGGGTCTCACCCATGCCCGCGATGAGGCCCGAGCAGGTCTCCAGCCCGGCCCGTTTGGCGGACAGCAGGGTGTTGAGGCGGTCGTCGTAGGTGTGGGTCGTGCAGATCTTGCCGTAGTTGTCCCGCGAGGTGTTGAGGTTGTGGTTCAGGCGGTCGAGGCCCGCTTCTTTGAGCACCTTGGCCTTTTCGTCGTCGAGCAGGCCCGCGGAGACACAGACTTCCAGCGAGGGGAATTTCTCTTTCACGGCCTTGATGTAGCCGGCGAGCTGGTCGGTGCGTTTGGCGGTGGGGCCCCGGCCGGAGAAGACCATGCAGTAGCGGTGGGCGCCGGCGTTGTAGGCGCGCTCGGCCTCGCCGAGGACCTCTTCTTCGTTCTTGATGGGGTAGGGCTCGATGTCGGCGTCGCTGGTCTTGGCCTGGGTGCAGTAGGAGCAGTCTTCCGGGCAGCGGCCGTTCTGGGCGTTGTTGAGGATGTGGACCTGGACCTGGTTGCCGAAGTGGGCGTGGCGGACCGCGTAGGCGGCGTTGAGCAGCGGCATCAACTGCAGCGACTCATCGGTGAGCAGGCGGAGGCAGAGCTCTTCGGAGGGCTCGACGTCGTTCAGAGCGTCGTCGGCGAGCTGTTGGTAAAACGCGAAATCCATGCCGGGGGGCTCCCATAGTTGGGGTTTTATCGGGTGGGCGATTGTAGCAAGCCGAGCGGTCCACCGATAAAAGAGGGGCAGCCCCGGCTCTGGGGGTATGATGTGTACCGATCAGGATCTGTTGTGACATTGAGAGACGACCCCATGCGGCAAATGATTTCTTCCGCCCCGTCGGCCGGGCGCGCCCCCGTTCCTGCGCGTCGGCTGTGGCCCCGTGCTCTGGTGATGATCGCCGCGCTGTTGGCCGTCGGCTCGACGCTGACCCTCCGGGCCCAGAATTCCCCGGCCCTCCCGCCCGCTCCGACTGCGTCGCCGACGCAGCCCGCCCCGGCCCCCGCGTCGCCCGGTGTCGTACCGGCCACCCCCGCGCCGGTACCCGCCTCGGCCCCGGCCACGCCCACGGACTACGGCAACCTCGGCGACCTCTCGGTCCAACCGATCTACAAGCTCCGGCAGATGTTTGAGTTCGCCCCGGTGATCAACGGCATCATCGGCGGCCTCTCGGTGCTCAGCCTGATGTTCTTCCTCTGGTTCCTGTTCACGATCAACAGCCGATCCGTCGCCCCCGCGGCTTTCGTCAACGAGATCACCAACCTCGTGCTCGTCGGCCGCTACGACGCCGCGGCCGAGGCCTGCCGCCGCAGCAAGGGCGTTTTTATCGCCCCCATCATCCTCCGCTGCGTCGAGAACCACGGCAAGAGCCAGTCCATCATCATGAGCATGATCGACGCCGAGGGCCGACGCCTCTCCGACATCATCTGGAACCGCATCAGCTACCTCGCCGACATCAGCAACGTCGCCCCCATGCTCGGCCTGCTGGGCACGGTCATCGGCATGATCACCGCGTTCTTCGGCCTCGACAAAGAGTCCGGCTCGATCGACTCGACCGTCCTCTCCCAAGGCGTCGGCCAGGCGATGGCCACCACGATGTTCGGCCTGATGGTCGGCATCAGCGCCCTGGTCTTCTACTCCATCATCAAGAGCCGCGCCACCAAGACCTTGGCCGAGGCCGAGGCCGCCGTCCACACCATTGCCGACCGCATCCGCAACGCCGAGGACGACGAGCCCGAGGAAGAGCCTTCGAAGTTGTTGTAACCACCCGTTAGCCCCCGGCTTTGCCGGGGGGTTGTCTCTCCCACCGACCCCGGGCCGAGCCCGGGGCTAACGGACTTCAGATTTATGTCCTTCGCCACCCAAACCCGCGAACGCTCCGCCCCGGTCCTGCCCCTGGCCGGCATGGTCGATGTGCTGTTCCTGCTGCTCATCTTCTTCATGACCGCCTCGGTCTTCCGCGACGCCGAGCTGAGCATGGACGTAAGCCTGCCCACCTCCGAGACCGCCAGCGCCGCGGTCGGCCCGCAGGACCAGGTGATCATCACCGTCTCCGATGACAACCGGATCTTCCTCGGCGAGCGTGAGGTTTCGGCCGAGGAACTGCCCGAGTTGCTAACCCAGCTCAAGAACGTGACCGCGATCGACTCGCTGGTTGTCCGGGCCGACCAGAAAGCCGACTGGGGTCTGGGGGTCTGGATCATGGACGTCGCCCAGCAGGTGGGCCTCGACAACGTCCAGGCCGCGACGATCCGACCGGCGGAATAGAAATCAGGGGCGAGGGACGAGTGAACAGGAACGAGTTTTTATGAATCGGAATCGATCCAAATCGCGGTGGACTGTGAAGGTGGCGGCTTGGCTGTGCTTTGCCTTGGCCTCGTCCCTCGTCCCTGCTACCTCGTCCCTGGCGCAAGCCTCCGCGTCGCAGCAGGAGTTCCTATTCGCCTACAAGCTCATGCAACGCGGCGACACCGCCGAGGCTGGCGCGGCGTTTGATACGTTTCTTGAGAAGTTCCCCAACGACGAGCAGCGCGGAGATGCGCTGTACTTCCGGGCGTTGATCTACCAGCAGTCCGGGGCGCTGCAGGCGTCGGCCGAACTGCTCGCCGGCGCGACCGGCACCAGCGCACCCAAGCGCGTGCCCGCGTTCGCGGTGCAGCTGCTGCGGGGCCAGGTCCTGACCGACCTCGGGGAATACGACCAGGCCCTGGAATCGCTCGAACAGATCGATCTGGATCGTCTGCCGGACAACGCGATGGCGTCGGTGCTGTTGCTGCGGTCGCTCGCTTACCGCGGCGCGGGCAACTTCGAGGCCTCGGCCAACTCGGCGGACGCCGCGGCGAAACTCGCGTCGCCGGTGAAAGCCCGGGCGCTGCTCGAACTCGCCCGCGCCAAGGCGCTGGGCGGCGACACCACCTCGGCCCTGGTTACCCTCGCCGAGGCGTTGGCGATGGACAACGCCGCGGTGAACCCCGAGGCGGCGCGATACGCCGGCGACCTGTCGTTCTCCGAAGGACAACTCGACGAAGCCAGCGCGTACTACACCCGCGTGATCGAGCGCTACCAGACCTCGGGCGAGTTCCCCGCCGCGGTGACGGGCCGGATGTGGGCCGACCTCCAGGCCGGGCGCAACGTCGCGGTGGTCAATGCGTACAAGCAGTTTGCCGAGTCGATGCCCAAGGCCAACCAGGCCGAGGCGAAATACCTCGTGGCCTCGGCGTATCAATCGATCGACCAGCACGCGCTGGCGACGCAGTTCCTGGCCGACTACGCCAGCGGCGGCGACGACCAGCCGCTCTCGGCCCTGGTGCTCTACAAGCTCGCGGTCAGCCAGTTCGAGCTCGCCCGCTACACCGACATGGCCCAGACCGTGGCCCGTCTCGAGAAATGGTTCCCCGAGTCGCCGCAGCAGATCGACGCGTCGTTCCTGCTCGCCTCCGCCGACGCCAAGCAGGGCCGCGCCGTCGAAGGCATCGGCCGACTGAACACCTTCATCGAAGCCGGGCCGGACAACCCGTACTACGCCCAAGCACTCCTGCGTCGCGCCGCACTCTTCGAACAGGGCGACGAGCTCGACGCGGCCGCGTCCGACCTCAAGCAGTACATGGATCAGAAGGGCAACGTCGAGTCGCCCACGGTCACGCTCCGCTACGTCGACCTCAACCACCGGCTGGGCAACTACGAGATCGCGATCGAGACCTGCGACGCGATCCTCGGTGCCGCCAAAGCCATGCCCCCAGCCGTGACCCAGGAAGCGCTGTACCGCAAGGGCGAAGCACAGACCCGGGCGACCCAGTACCGCGAAGCGCTGGCGACCTTCGACGAGCTGCAACGCGATCACCCGATCAACCCCTACCGCCAGGCGGTCGAACTGCGGCGCGGCTTGTTGTTGAATCAGCTCGGCCGCACCGACGAGTCGATGGCGGTGCTGCTCGAGTCGGCCAACGACGCCCGTATGCCCACGCCCCAGCGCGTCGCGGCCCTGCGCATCATCGCCGCCCACCTGCGTGATACCAACCGCACCGACGACTCGGCCCTCACGCTCCGCCGCATCGAACAGCTCGGCGGTCTGGAAACGCTGAAGGACGCCGAGCTCCTCTGGTTGGGCAACTACGAGGTCGAGCGCAACGAGCCCGCCGAGGCGATCCGCACCTTGGCGGTGATCGACGGCGAGAAACGCAAGCTCGTCGGCGTCGAAGAATCGGAAATGCTCTTCACCCGTGGCCGGGCGTACTTCATGCTCGACGATTTGGAGAACGCCCACCGCTCGTTCTTCGGCGTTGTCGCGCTGGGACGCGGCTTCGACCTCGAAGCCCGGCTGTTCCTGGCCCGCACCGAAGCGAAGCAGGGCAACCACGACGCGGCGTTGATCGAGCTGTCGGACCTGACCAAGGCCGACGACGGACGGATCGTCGCCGAATCGCTCTACGAGACCGGCAAGGTTTATCGCCAGCGGGCCGACCTGCTACGTCGCCGCGGCGATGAGGCGGGCATGCGCGAGTCGCTGCTCTCGGCCCGGGCGTCGATCAAACGCATGGTCGTACTTTACCTCACGGTCGAGGCTCTCCAGCCGCTGCCGCAGCAGGGCCTGGTCGAACTCGCCGAGATCGCGGATGAGCTGGGCGAAGACGACGTGTTGGTAAAAGAGCTCAACGAATTGACCCGCGCCTTCGACGGCTCGCCCTATGCCGAGTACGGCCGCGCGTTGCTGGATCAGAAATCCCGTAAGCGTGCGGACGATGCGCTGGTGCGCTTGAACCGCATGGACGCCGAGTCGCTCGACCCGACGCTGGGCGGTTGGGTGGCGGCGAAGAAGGCCGAACTGGAGGCGATGCGCTGATGCCGCCCCGCAAGTACCGCAAGCCGAGGTTCAGGAGTTTCCGCCCGGGGCTGGCGGCGCGTGCGCCGGGGCTGATGTTGATCATCGGCCTTGTGCTCAGCGCGGGGACCCACGCGGGCCTGGGCTACGTGATGCAGGACCGCACGCTGGGCAAGTTCGATCCGAGCCTGCTGATGGACGACGACACCCCGGTGCGGGTGAAGCGTGCGACCTTCGACCAGATCACCGGCGCGGCGAATGACGAAGGCGAAGGAACGCAGGAGCCCGACGAAACCGCCGAGTCTTTGGCCGAGACGCTGATGCGTGACGTCGAGACCGCGAGCTCCGAGGTGTTTGATCCGGAGCTGGAACTACGCGAGGTCCCCGAGCCGTTACCGCGCACCGAAGCGGTGGCCCAGCCGAGCACGCAAGACGTGTTTGACTTCGGCGACCTGCTCAGCGACATGGTGATCGAGCCGGAAGAAATCGCCTACGACGACACCTCGGCGTTCGATGCGCAGCGCAGTGTCGGCGCGGGCAGCGCGGCGTTGTCGGGTGACCTGTTGGCTCAGCTCAGCGCTGCCGACGGCGGCCTGCCCGATCTGGCGGCCGGCACGGGTGATGGCCTGGGCGCGAGCGGGGCGGCGGCCGCGAGTGCCGCCGGTCCCGGTGTGGGTCCGGGCGTGGGCCCCGGAGCCGGCGGCGGGTCGGCGGGAAGTTCCGCGGCTTCGGGTGCTGCCGTGGGCGATGGTTTGGGCCTTGATTTCATGGGCTTTGGCGCGATCGACCCGCAGGACTTCGAGCCGCCCGAACGCCTCGACGACGACTTCGATTACCGCATCACCCGCCTGGACTCGCCGACCGAGGCCGGCTACTTCCAGGTGAAGATCACCGGCAAGCGATCGCTGCGCAAGCTCGCCACGATGCCCAAGGACGTGGTGTTCATGGTCGACACCTCACGCAGCATCCCGCAGAAAACCATCGAGCAGATCACCGACGGCATCAAGCAGTCGATCCGCACGATGAACGACGACGACCGGTTCAACCTCGTGTTCTTCAGCGACCAGGTGCGCACCTTTGCGGGCGACCCGGTGCCGACGACGCGAGAAAACCTGACGATGGCCGACCGCTGGATGCGCAACGTCCGGGCCCGCGGTCAGACCGACGTGAACCTCGCGCTTCGGCAACTGCTCAAGCGCGACATTGAGCCCGGCCGGGTGTACGAACTGATCCTTATCAGCGACGGCAACCCGACCATGGGCGTGCTCGACACCCGCGAGCTGATCAACCTCATCACCCGCGAGAACGACCTGGCGGCGAGTATCTACTGCGTCGGCATAGGCCGAGACCAGGACAACCGCCTGCTGGACTTCCTGGCCTATCGCAACAAGGGCTTCTCGGTCAGCATCGAGCGTCGCGCCGACGTGACGCTCGAGCTTGTCGAACTGATGAGCCGGCTGCGCTACCCGATCATCCACGATGTCCAGGTCCGTTTCGCCGGGCAGGGCATGGATCAGATCTACCCGCTTACGCTGCCCAACATCCACCAGGGCGAGAGCTTCGAGGTCTACGGCCGGTTCGATCAGCCCGGGCCGTTCACCGTGCAGGTCACCGGCCAGAGCGCCGGCAAGCCGGTCGACCTCACGTTCCGCGCGGACCTGAATGACGCGCCGGCGGGGACCAACGAGGTCGCGCAGGGCTGGGCGTTCTGGAAGCTGCACCACCTCTACAGCGAGATCATCCGCCTGAGTGAACGGCCGGACTTACTGACCGAGATCCGCAAGCTCCGCAGCAAGTACCAACTCCAGACGCTCTACTGAGCCGCGCTTTTGCGTTTGCCCGATGTCTCAGAGCCTGCGGGTATACCCTCGAAAAATAAACAGTTAACAATCCCCGGAATTTAGCGCGGTTTTTGGCCGAGTGTTCTATATAATCAGATTTGGAGATGGTGGGCGGCGAATCATTGCCTTGGGGTTGCGTCTTTCATCGGGAGTGATGGTGTAATGCAGAAGACGTTTCTCGCTCGCCGCGCCGCGGCGGTTGGTTCTGTTGTCGCATTGGTTTTCGGGATGTGTGGTGGTCAGGCCCTGGCTCAGGTTACGGGCAATCTGACCCAATGGCAGCCCATCGAAGTCACCTTCTCCGGGCCCTCGGGGTTGAGTGAGGTTGGCGGGAATAACCCGTTTCTGAACTACCGTTTGCAGGTGCAGTTCACCAGCAACGGCAAGAACTACGACGTGCCGGGCTTCTTTGATGGGGTGGACAGCCAGGGCAACAGCATCTGGAAAGCGCGCTTCACGCCCGACCAAGCGGGCAGCTGGGACTACACAGCCAGCTTCCGCAGCGGCACCAACGTCGCGGTGAGCCTCGACGCCAACGCCGGCACCGCGACCAGCTTCAACGGTGCCAACGGCTCATTCAATATCGCGGCGCGCGACGCGAATGCCCCGGGCTTCATGAGCCGTGGTCGCTTGGCCTACACCGGCAACCACTACCTGCAGACCTTGGGCGACGGGAAGTACTGGATCAAGACCGGCATCGACAGCCCCGAAAACTTCCTGGCCTACCGCGGCTTCGACAACAGCCAGACCAAGGGCAACAGCTCGGGTTTTGCGGGACGGCCCGGCATCCTGCACAACTACGCACCCCACGCGGGCGACTACAACGCCGGCGATCCGACTTGGGATACGCCGGACTTCAACTTCGGCAACTCCGCGGCCAACGGCGGCGACGCCCGCAACATCATCGGCTACCTGAACTACCTCGAGACCCTGGACCTGCCCGGCGTTGAGGCCGGCCACGCTGCGGCCAACTCGATCTACTTCCTGCCGAACAACATCGGCGGCGACGGCAAAGACGTGAACCCCTACGCTAACCTCCGCGGCAACTTGGCCCAGGGGCTTGCGGGCGAGACGAACGTGGGCGGCAGCAACGACAACACCCGCTTCGACATCTCCAAGCTCGAGCAGTGGAACACCGTCTTCCAGCACGCCCAGGAGAAGGGCATCAAGCTGCACTTCGTCCTCAACGAAGCCGAATTCGCCAACAAGCGCGAGCTTGACGACGGCACCCTCGGTAACGAACGCAAGCTCTACTACCGCGAGCTGGTCGCCCGCTTCGGCCACCACAACGCGTTGCAGTGGAACATGAGTGAAGAATACGAAGCGGGAAGCGGCTTCGGCGGCAGCACCGCCGAGGAGGCGGCACGCATCCAGGAGTTCGCGGAATACCTCTCGACCATCGACCCCTACGACCACCCGGTCACCGTGCACCAGGTCCAGCACAACAACTTTGAGACCGACCCCCGGCTCCCCAACTCGCCGTACCGCTTCTTCTACGGCGACGACAACTTCGACACCACCAGCCTCCAACGCCCCGGCGTGGCCGAGGGATGGTCGAACGTGGTCGAGGCATTCCGCCGCACCTCCGCTGAAGAAGGTCGGCCGTGGGTGGTACAGATCGACGAGCCCGAGTCCATCACCCGGATGGCGGTCGGCGTCAACGACAACACCGAGTCCGGCACCACGAATAACGAACGCTTCAACACCGTCCGCAAGACGATGATGTACGACATCCTGTTCTCCGGCGGCGGCGTCGAGTGGTTCATCCACAACGCCGACCAGGATGTCGAAGACCAGCGCATCTACGAGAAGGTCTACCGCGAGTCTTACTTCGCCCGGAAGTTCCTCGAAGAGAACACCCCGTTCTGGCTCATGGACCCGGACGACGAACTGGTCCGCGGGGATGACTCGGACTACGGCGGGGCGGAGGTGTTTGCCCTGGTCGGCGACACCTACGCGATCTACCTGCCCGACGGCTCGAACGACGACAACGGCCAGAGTGCCGACGACTCGCCCGAACTCAACCTCACCCTGTACGACGCCATGGAGTTTGAGCTGCGTTGGTACAACCCGCGCACCGGCCTGTTCGAAGGCGCGGTGGTGAGTCTCGAGGGCGGCGACTGGGCGGCGCTGGGCTACACCCCCGATGGCCGCAACAACGTGAACGACTGGGTCGCTCTGGTCACGCTCATCCCCGAGCCCGGCACGGGAACGCTGGCGGTGATCGCCGGGTTGGCCCTGCTGCGTCGACGCGAACAAGCCTGAACCCTTCCGGGTTTGCTTGGCGGATCACTCTCGAAGTCTCCTCCTGATGTGCCCCGGCCACGTGCCGGGGCATTATCATTCGGCCATGCGTGTATTGATCCAACGAGTGACGGAAGGCCGGGTCGTGGTCACGGAAGAAGTGGTCGGCGAGATCGGCCGGGGCTACGTCCTGCTCGCCGGCGTCGGCGAGGGCGACGACGAACAGACCATCGCCAAGATGGCCGAGAAGGTGGTCAATCTCCGGCTGTTCAATAACGACGAGGGCAAGTTCGATCAGTCGCTGCTGGATGTGGGCGGCGAGGCGCTGGTCGTCTCGCAGTTCACGCTGTTCGGCGACGCACGCAAGGGCCGTCGACCGAGTTTCATTGCTGCGGCAAGGCCCGAACTCGCCGAGCCGCTGTGCGATCTTTTCGCGGTGAAGCTCAAGGAACTGGGCGTGCCCCACGTCGACACCGGACGATTCGGTGCGGACATGAAAGTCGATATCCACAACGACGGCCCGGTGACGTTGTGGCTCGATTCGGCGGAATGGTGAGTGTGTAGCCTGCGGGTTGCGCGACGCTAAGCCGCAAGCGGCTTACTCGGTGGCGGGTTGTTCGAGGTCGCTGTCAAACGCGTGGAAGAAGCGCGACCAGTTCGGGTTGAAGTAGCTGCCGTCGAACGACACGGCAACGAACTTGGCCTTACCGGTGATCTGGTCCAGCTTGACCGGGCCGAAGAAACGCCCGTCCGCGGAGTTGTCGCGGTTGTCGCCGATCATGAAGTATTCGTCTTCGCCGAGGGTGAGTGGCCCGAACGCCCGGGCGGGGGGGTGGAGCGGCAGCGTGATCATACGACCGTCACCCGCATTGACTTCGGTGTAGCGGGCGTAGCGCACGCGTCGGGTGTGCCCGCCGATGGTTTCGGTGAGTTCGATGTTCTTCTTGTCGCTGTAGACCGCTTCTTCGCCGTTGATGATGAGCTTGGTGAATTCGAACGGCCGGCCGTCGAATTTCTCGACCACCAGTTTCATCTCCACGGTGTCGCCCGGCACCGCAACGATGCGCTTGACCATGCGGATGCCGCCGTCGGTGGGTGTGGAACGTGCAAGAGCATATTCTTCGGTGAAACCGGCTTCGATCCACAGGTCGTACGAAGGCTCGTAGAACTCGCCGGGCTTCCAGAAGGTCACGATATCGTTGCGCTCGGGCGTGCCGTAGTAGAACCCCGGCAGGAAGTCGAGCGGGTTGTTGAAGCTCACGTTGACGATCGGCACGGAAACCACCGGCCCGTTGAACGGCAGGTTGAAGGAATACGCCAGCTTGTTGACCACGATACGATCGCCCTCAACGATGGTCGGGATCATCGAGCCGGTCGGCACATCGTTCCAGTCGATCAGCGACGACCGCAGGGTGGTCACAATGATGACCACCGTCAGCAGCGGACGGATCCAACCCTTCCAGAGGCCTTGCGGGGGCTCCTTCTTTTTCTTCTTGTCGGAGTCTGAGGCGTCTTCCGTTGGGGACGCGGCCGTTTCCGCAGCCTTGGCGGCGGGGGTGGGTTCGTCGTCAACGGAAGCGGACTGGGAGTCGGAGTCGGTCATGGGATTGCTACGCGTGGAGGCGGGGCGGGGGTTCGGAAGAGTGGCGTGAGCGAGGCGTTAACTTGCGGCGGGTTCTGCGAACATGGCCTCGATGAACGACGCGGGGTCGAACGGCTCCACGTCCGCCGGCGTCTCGCCCACCCCGACAAACTTCACGGGGATGTTGAGCGCTTCGCGGATCGCGATCACGATGCCGCCGCGGGCGCTGCCGTCGAGCTTGGACAGGAAGATGCCGGTCACGTCGATGGAATCGGCAAAAACCTTGGCCTGGTTCACGCCGTTCTGCCCGGTGGTCGCGTCGATCACCAGGATGACTTCGTGCGGCGCGCCGGGGATCTGCTTCTCGACGACACGGCGGATTTTGCTGAGCTGATCCATCAAGTGCGACTGCGTGTGCAGACGCCCGGCTGTGTCGATGATCAGGACGTCCACGCCGCGGGCCTTCGCCGCCGCCGCCGCATCGAACGCGACCGCTGCGGGGTCGCCGCCTTGCTGGCCCTTGACGACTTCGACGCCCAGCCGACCCGACCAGACTTCGAGCTGCTCGACCGCCGCGGCGCGGAACGTGTCGCACGCCGCGAGCAGGACGCTCTTCCCGTCGTCACGAAGGCTTTTGCAGATCTTGGCGATGCTGGTGGTCTTGCCCGCGCCGTTGATCCCGGCGACGAGGATGACCGTTGGCCCTTCGCCCTCGGGGGCGAAGTTCAGCGTGCGGTCCCACTCGGGGTAGTACGCGGTGAGCTGGGCCTTGAGGAAGTCCAGCGCCGCGTCGCCGTCGGCGATCTCGCCCCGCTCCCAGCCGGCCTCGATGTCCTTGCGGATCTCGATCGCGGTCTTGATGCCGATGTCGGCCTGGATCATCGCCCGCTCGAGGTCGCGGAGCAGTTCCTTGGACAGTTGTTTCCCGGACAGGATCGTCCGCAACGCCCCCGCCGACCCCTCGCGGGTCTTGCCGAGCGCTCCGGAGAGCTTCTTGAAGGCGGATTTAAAGAGGGCCATGTCGCGGAGATTCTAACGGGTTCGGGAGGGAGAGGGGCCGAGGGCCCGAGGGGCTAAAGGGTCAAGACGCCAAGGCAAAACCGCGGCCGTTCCCGCCACCACTCGCTCCGCTCGTGTGGCCACGGCATTCGAACCAAGCAGGTCCATCTGAAAAGTAGGAGTTGCTCTATCCAAGCCCCCAACACCCAAGCCCCTAAGTCCCCAACCCCTTATTCCCCGGCCTTGGCATCATCCAACCACTCGCTCGCATCCGCGGGCGTGTCTGCGGCGGGCTCAGGCAGATCTAGGGATTTATGGAGCTTGTCCAGGACGCCGTTGATGAACGCGGGGGCGTTTTCGTTGCTGAACTGCTTGGCGAGGTCCAGGGCCTCGTTGATCGCGACCTTGGCGGGGGTTCGGCCGGAGGTCATC
The DNA here is from genome assembly GCF_014207595.1 of Algisphaera agarilytica. NCBI lineage: Bacteria > Pseudomonadati > Planctomycetota > Phycisphaerae > Phycisphaerales > Phycisphaeraceae > Algisphaera > Algisphaera agarilytica. The sequence goes on along the minus strand of NZ_JACHGY010000001.1, from coordinate 1,020,787 downwards.
TCGTACAACGCCAGACGCAGGATCGCGCGGTCCACGGGGGGCTGGCGGTGGGTCGGCCAATCCTCGGCCAGGGCGGTGACTTTCTCGTCGGTCTCTTCGTGCTGGGCCCACGCGGCGAGGGCGAGCTCGACGGCTTCCTGGCGGACCTCGACGGGGTCGTGGTCTTCGTCGAGGCCGGCGAAGATGGTGTCGGCGTCGGTCTCGCCGGTGGCGTCGATCTGGTAGAGCACCTGCATGGCCAGGCGGCGGGATGCGTGTCGTTTGGACATAGGGATTCGGGGTAAAAAATTTAGCCCCGGGTCAATGACCCGGGGTGGAGTGGTTGGGGGGAAGGTCGAAGCGGGCGGCTCACAGCTTTTGCATCAGGTTCGCCATCTCGACGGCGGTCATCATAGCCGACCGCCCGGCGTTGCCCATCTTGGCCCCGGCTCGGTGGATGGCCTGTTCGAGGGTGTCGCAGGTCAGCACGCCGAAGATCGTCGGGACGCCGGTGTTGACGCCCACGTCTTTGATGCCCTTGGCGGTCTGCTCGACGACGTGGTCGTAGTGGTCGGTGTCACCGCGGATCACACAGCCCAGGCACACCACCGCGGCGTAGTCGCCCGACTCAGCCAGCTTGAGCGACGTCACGGGCAGCTCAAAGCTCCCCGGCACGCGGGCAACGGTGACGTTTTCGTCTTTGCCGCCGAGCTGCTGCCAGGTGTCGAGGCAGGCGGTGAGCAGGTGCTCGGTGATGAACTCGTTGAATCGGCCGACGGCGATGGCGATCTTGTGGTCGCCGGGCGTGAGTTGTCCGGTGTGTTCTTGGGGCATGGGAGGGCTCTGGGGGAGGCGAGTCCCACAGTTTAGCACACCCCGCTGTCATGTCCTTGCCTGCCCGCCAGCCGGCAGCGGTTCATCGGGCCGAGTGGCCCTTCATCCGGGCGGTTAGCTCGGGTATCAGCGATGCTCTCCAGCGAGGGATTCTCTGGCGGAACGCCTCGCGGTGGCGGGCGCACGAGTAGCACCACAGCATCAGCGTGACCTGCCGGGCCGCCAGAAATAGATCGAGGTGGTCCATGGTCTGCGGCGGCAGCGGCCGGTGCTGCTGGTAACCCTCGGCAAAGACCGTACGCCACGGCTGCTCGCCTCCGGGCGGGTCGAACCCCAGCAGGGCGTTGGCGATGTCGAGCACGAAGTGGCCGTGCCCGCAATCGTTGAAGTCGATCGGGCGGGCCTCGCCTCCCGCGAAGAGGACATTGTTGAAGTGGAGGTCGGCGAGGATCAGCCCGAACACCTCGGGCCCCTGTCCCAGGTCTTGCATGGCAGAGGTGAGCCGTTCTTCGCAGGCCGCAAACAGATCGAATTCATCCGTGGGCAGCTCGTCCCAGACATCCGGCTCGATGCCGAGCGCCTCCCGCCGGCCCATCAGCGTCGGCCCGTCCCAGCGGTTGACGTTCAACTCAAACGGCGGGGACCACGCGTCGGCGTGTTGGTGCAGTTGGGCCATGAGACCGCCCAGCCGACGCATGTGAACCCGCCGCCGGGCCTCGCCTTTCAGGAGTCGGCCCGGCACCCAGCGCAGCAGCGAACACACCCGGCGGCCCTCGGGTTTTCCGCCGAGCTCGGGGAACTCGGCGTTGGCGTACTCCAACGCCAGCCGCCCATCGGGAACACGGACCGGCGTGGGCACGCAAAGATCGGTGTCTCGCGCCAGAGCCTCCAGCCAAGCCATTTCGGATTCGATGTACGCCAGCGAAAATTCGTCCGGCCGATGCAGACGCAAGAGGTAGCGTCCCGGCACGGAGCGGTCGGTCAGGCAATAGGCCGCCCGCTCGTCGGGGTGATCCACGCGGAACGTCGAGTTCTCCCAGTGCTGGATCAACTCGAAATGCGCTTCAAACAAACCAAACTCCTGCAACGCGTTTGCAGCAAGCCGACGCAGCCGACGCACTTGGCCTCGGGTGGTGAGTTGGTCGAAGGGTTTCACCCCCGCACCATAAAACAAACGCCCGCCCCGGATCACCAGGGCGGGCGATTTTTTGTAGAAATGGTTGTGGTTGGAGCGGATCAGTCTTCACACAACGGCACGCCGTCCGGCTCGCCGGTGCTGCTCGAAGAAACGCGGAAGCGGTGGCCATCCGGGTCGGCGACGTTCATCTCCCGGCAGCCCCACGGGAAGTTGTGCGGGGCCTGCTTGATGATCACGCCGCGTTTCTGGTACTCGGCATACATCGCGTCCACATCGTCCACCCACAACGACATCCACATGCCCGGCTGCCCCTGACCGCCGAGGCAGAGGAACAGCGTGACCTCGCCTCGCTTGACCGAAGCAAAGCCGATGGGGTCGCCCCAGACCCACTGCTTCGTGAAGCCGAGCTTGTCGACGTAGTAGTCCAGGCTGGCCTCGACGTCCTTCACGTTCAGGATCGGCGTCACCCCGTTAAGCGGAGAATTCTCGTCGGTGAACTGATCGAGCTCTACGCCGTGCCGCTCGAAGATGGCCAACGATGCGGGGTCGTCTTTCACGAGCGCCAGATGCAACGGGGTCTGCTGGTTCTTGTCCGTCGCGTGCGGGTCGGCGCCGAGTTCCAGCAGCAACCCGACCATCTCGTACTGCCGCTTCATCACGGCGAGGTGCAACGCGGTGCGGTGGTTCTCGAACTGCGACATCGGCCGGGTCAACGCCGTGGGGTCTTGCTCCACGAGGTGACGCACCGCGTCGGCGTCGCCGAGCGCGACCGCCGAGAAGATGTGGTGGGTCGCGCCACGGCTGAGCAGATACCGCGCGACCTCGGGCCGTGTTTCCTGGAAACACGTGGCCCAGCCCAGGACGCCCAGGCCGTGCGTGTCGCCGCCGCCGCGGACCTCGGCCCCGGCCTCGACGAGCATCTTCACGATCTCTATCAACCCCAGCTCCGCCGCGAAGTGGATGGGGTAGGCGTGGTCGCCGCGGTCACGGGCGTTCACCTCGGCCCCACGCTCCAGCAGCAACCGCACGACTTCGGCCTGGCCCTGCCACGCCGCCTGATGCAACGCCGACCGGTTGTGCGCGTTCAGCCGGGCGCGGATCAACCCGGGTTCCTTGTCGAGCGCCTCGGCCACCGCCGCGACGTCGCCGCGCTGGATCGCCGCGACAAACGGCTGGTACCGCGTCTCGTTGAGGTCATCCACGTGTTTCTTGAGCGCCCGCCAGCTGGCGAAGCCGTACTCGCGTGCCACGTCGAGCTGTGCCGCCGAGAGCCGGGCCTCGGGCTCGCGGTCGCGCAGGACATCGAGCCGGTCCTTGGCCAGCTTGCGGAGGTATTCGAGGTTGGGGCGTTCGGGGAGCGAAGCGGCGGGGGGCACACTTCCGGGGGTGGGGGGTGGCGTGTCAGCCATGATCGAGACCTTCCTTCCGTCAGCGCCCGGCGTCCGCGTGGTCGGGCATAGGAAGTCAGGTGATGTCGGCCCGGCCACCTCGGCCAAGCCAAAAACGAGTCGGGGGTGGGTTCAACCCTTTACGCGGACCGTCGGCCTCCCGTAAGGCCAACTGCAACATAAAACCGACCCGCGGGTCGTGTCAAGACCTTCCTCGTTTAGCGGGCGATCCCCCACCCCGAAACCAAATTCACGCCTGCGACGACACCGTCACCAACGGCCGCTCCGCCCCGCACTCGGGGCACTTGTCGCTCTCCACGCCCGTGAGGTTGTAGCCGCAGTGGAGGCAGAGGTTGGTTTGGAGGCGGAGGTCCCGGTAGAAGAAGTTAATAGTGCGGTTTATCGCCCAGAGCGATAATACCGTAAGCCATGAGAACAAAACAAGCTTTGGTAATGACAGCGAACTCCAGAAACTGCGGTCGGCACTCGTCTGTGCCACTGCTTCAAGGTGCCATTGGTACGTCGATCGATCAACGCCACGCAGGCTGACATGGATATTCCAACCTTCCGGCGGAGTTACGGTTGCGGCACCGGTGTGATACTTTCCGGGCAAAAAATCTTGTCCATACATCCATGTAATCAACTTTCCATCTGTGAGATGGAGAAAAAACGATCTTGCTTTACTTGTGATAGATGCAACTTCACTACCCGAAATTCTGTGAGGCCACCCTTTGTTGTGCCCGATGTCGATTGTCCATGTGTAGCTGATCGGCCATGCCACCGAAGAAAGCAAAGCTATTAGCAAAGTAAAAAAAGCGACAAGCTTTAGACACAATTGAATCTGCTTTCGCATACTTACATCATATATCTTCAACCAAAAAGCCGGCACATGATTTGAGATCATGTGCCGGCTTCGTGTAGGTGATGCGATTGTCGATCAACTAGCTGTAGGTCAGGTCTTCGACCTGACGCCCGAGCTAGAGTTGATCCGTCAGGTCGAAGACCTGACCTACCCCAACATCTCCGCCACGGTCTCGCGTTCGCTGACGAGTTCGTCGTTGGTCGCGGCGATCTTGGACTTGGCGAAGTCGTCCATCTCCAGGCCTTCGATGACTTCGTATTCACCGGGGGCGGTGGTCTTGACCGGGAGGCCGGCCCAGACGTCGGGGTGGAAGCCGTAGTGGCCTTCGGACTTCACGGCGACCGAGTGGATCTTGCCGGGGGTCGAGAGGTCGCGGACGTGGTCGATCAGGGCGTTGCCGGCGGAGGCGGCGCTGGACAGGCCGCGGGCGGCGATGATGGCGGCGCCGCGTTTGCCGACGGTCGAGCAGAACTCGCCCTGGAGGTAGGCGTCGTCGTTGATGACCGAGGTGGCGGGTTGGCCGTTGATCTTTGCCAGGCCGAAGGCGGGGAACATGGTGGGGCTGTGGTTGCCGAAGATGTAGATGTCTTCGACGGCGGCGGTGCCGACGCCGGCCTTCTGGGCGAGCTGGGTCTGGGCACGGTTCTGGTCGAGGCGGACCATGGCGCTCCAGCGCTCGGCGGTGATGCGCTTGCAGTGCGAAGCGCCGATCATGCAGTTGGTGTTGGCGGGGTTGCCGACCACGGCGACGCGGGCGTTGTCCGCGGCGTTTTCGTCGATGGCTTTGCCCTGGCCGATGAAGATCTTGCCGTTGTCTTTGAGCAGGTCGGCACGTTCCATCCCAGGTCCACGGGGCTTGCTGCCGACGAGGCAGCACCAGTTGGCGTCCTTGAAGCCGACGTTGGGGTCATCGGTGAGCACCATCGAATCGAGCAGCGGGAAGGCGCAGTCGTCGAGCTCCATGGCGACGCCCTCGAGTGCCTTCATGGCTTTTTCGACGGGGATTTCGAGCAGTTGCAGGATCACCGGCTGATCGGGGCCAAACATCTCGCCCGCGGCGATGCGGAAGAGCAGGCTGTAGCAGATCTGACCAGCGGCACCGGTGACGGCCACGCGAATCGGGGCGTTCATGGGAGCATTCCTTCAAAGGGGGAAAACGAAACAAAACGAGGCACTGGCCGCGAGTATAGACACTTTGCGGGGCCTGTGGCACGACCGCCCAAGAAACCATTCAGCACCGAAAACGTCTAGTTTTGCGGGGAAAACGGGAGGTGTGGAGAGGCGTGGGGGGACGAAACGTAGGGTGGGCAATGCCCACCGTGCGTCGGTGTGATGTGGGGATTTTGTGGGGGGCGGTGCCCACCCTACGGCGGAGGGGTTGCCGTGGATCGGAACAGCGGCCGCGGCGGATGAACCGGCGGGCAGCGAGGGCCGTTATGATGAGGTGCCGGCCCTAGCAGAGGGCGATGAAGGTCAACGCCATGAGGACCAGGATGCGTTTGCGGTGCGATTTCGGGCCGGCGTTGAGGGCGAGAAGGCTGTTCATGGCGGGGCTCCTGATCGAGGTTGCTCAAACATGCCTCAGCCCGGAAGCTAAACCAGCTTGTTGATTCGATTTATTTTAAGGTCAGTATTGACAATGATTTTCATCGATATCCGCCGTCTCGGTATGCCCTGCGTTCTGCCCGGAATGTTCGGGATGTTGCGTGGACGCGACACGGGGGCGGGGCGCCTGGTGGCGGTGCTGGGGCTGGTGGTGTGGTTGATGCTGGCCGGGGGTTCCCCGGCCACGGCACAGGCGGAGGTGGTCTCGGGGGTGGACGAATCGCACGGCCGGACCGCGCACCGGCTGGTCGAGCGATGGGTGCAACGCGGCGGGGTGCCCGGCGAACGGGCGGCACCGGTGCGGGCCACGGGCGTGATGGGCGTGCGGGTCACGCTGCGGCTGGACGGGGCCAAGCTCGGCGAGGGCTCGCGGGTCCGCCGAGACCTGGTGAAGCAATTGACGGCCAACGGCCCCGGGTCGCCTTGGGCGCCGCTGCCGGCGGTTGACCTGATCGATCTGATCGAGCCCGCGACGGAAGAGGCGTTGCGGGATGCGGTGGAGCAGGTCAAACGCCGGAACATGGAGGCCCGCATCCGCGCCGCGGGCGACCCCGATGCGCCGCAGGCCCTAGCCGACATCGACGCCAAGGCTTTGGGGCCGCAACTGATCGTGGATGTGCAGATCGCCTACGGGCCCGAGCAGATCGTCATTCCTACCGAAGCCGCGGACGACATGATCTTTGCGCGATTCGCGCCGGGTTACCACGGCCTGTTTGCGTTGCCCGGCGGCGGGGCCGATGGGTTCGAAGCGCGGCAGACGCCGGTGTGGCCCGCCTCGGCGCTGGCGAGCAACGCGTCCCCGCAGCGGCAAACGCTCCGGCTGCTGACACGGTGCGGGCTCAAGCCCGACGACGGGGGTTTGCTCGGCCGGCCCGACGGCGTGACGGTGGGGCGGTTCCGCGTCGTGCATGTCGTTCGGCCTCTGCCCGAACTCCCGGTGATGCGGCTGGTGCGCGGCTGCCAACTCCTGCCCGGGCGGTTCGTGGATGAGCAGACGCTCACCGACATGGCCAACCGTGTCGCGTTGCACCTGTATGGCCGATTCATCGGCGTCCACGGCGAGGTGCGCGGGTCCTACCACCCGTCCCGCGCGATGTATCGCCCCGAGCTCGCCAGCGACCTCGAATCGGCCCTCGCGTCGTACACGCTCCTGCGTTACGTCGACCGCCAGAAGCGCGACGGCAACAACGACCAGTTCCTCAACGCCATGGTCGAAGCCAGCCAGCGCACCGCCGAACGCGTGTCGGGCCGGCTGTTGGCCGCCGACGCCCAGCCCGATGCGGTGACTTCGGCGTTCACGTTGTTGACACTCCTCGAAGCGCCGGCCGGCACGTTCGCTCCTGCTCTGAGCGAACGCATCGCGGGGCTGCTCATGGACATGATCGGGGAGGACGGCCGACTCCTGGCCGACCCGAACAACCCCGAGAAGGCGTTGCCGTCGGCGAGCGGGGCGGCGGCGCTCGCGGCGCTCGCCCGGTGGTATGAGCAGACGCGCGACCCGCAGGTGGGCGAGGTGTTTGCGAAGGCGCTCGCCGCACTGTGGGAGCAGGAGAACGGCCGGTTCAACGTCAGCACCCTTCCCTGGATCGCGATCGCTCACGTGCGGTCTGCCGACCTGTTGGAAGACGCGGGCCTTCTCGACGCCGAGACGCGTGCGAACCGCAGCAAAGACCTCGCCGCGATGAACCTGCTGATCCCCGAGTGGCAGGTCATCGAACGCCCCGAGTTCGGCCCGTCCGACGTCGAGGGCGGCGTCGCGCTCACCCCCGCCCCCGAGGGTGCTCCGCCCAATCCGACCTGGCACACCGCGCAGCTGTTCAGCTTCATGGCCACCACGCTCCGCGACGAGCAGATCGTCCCCGGCCTGCAACGCCCCGGCACCCTGGTCACCGCCTCGGCCAGCGCACGGTTCCTGGGGCAACTCATGATCGATGAGCCCAACTGCTTCGCCATCCGCAGCCCCGAAGAAGCGGTCGGCGGCATCCGCCTGTCGCTGTGGGACAACACGCTCGACATCGCGCCCTCGGCGATCACGCTGCTGGCGTTGCTGGAGATGCGCGACACCCTCGAAGCGCTGAGCGGTGATGAGGAATAGCCGCGAGGCCCAACGCAAATCAAAAACGCCGCGTGCGGCTTAGCGGGCGAGTGCTAAGCCGCAAGCGGCGAATCATTTTTCAGTCGTAGGGTGGGCAATGCCCACCAAGCACGATCAAGGCGAAACACGGTGGGCAATGCCCACCCTACATCGGGCGCGTTGCTTCAGCCCGCGTTTTCGAGCGCGTTGACCTTTTCCAGTCGGCGTTCGTGACGCTCTTCACCGCTGAACTCCGCAGCGACAAACGCACGGACCAGGTCCTCGGCCAATTGCGGGCCGATGATGCGTGAGCCCAGGCAAAGCACGTTCATCGCGTCGTGCTCGACACCCTGGTGGGCGGAGTAGACGTCGTGACAGACCGAGGCGCGGATGCCGTCCATCTTGTTGGCGGCGATGCAGGCGCCCACGCCCGAGCCGCACAGCAGGACACCTTTTTCGGCGTTGCCGTGCTGGATCGCGGTGCCGATGTAGCGGGCGAAGTCGGGGTAGTCGTCGTGCTTGTCGTATTCGTGAGCGCCCAGATCGACGACCTCGTGGCCCATCGATTCGATGACTTGCTTCATCTGGTCTTTGAGCGGGAACCCGCCGTGGTCACAGGCGATGGCGATTTTCATTCGGACGACTCCAAGCCGAGGTTGCGGAGATAGTTAGCCGCCGCATGATCGCCGCAAGGCGGGGCGGTTGTCAAAACGCCGCCATATGCGACGCCGAACCTGGTTTATTCGAAGCCATCACGGATATATGCGTTCACGGCTTCGGCCGAGTACGCGGGCCACCATACGCCGCGGGGGCGGGTACGGGCGGTGTCGAGGAAGGCTTCGAGGGAGGCGTCCTCGGCGGAGACCCCAAGGGTCGTGAGGTAGCTCGCGACGTCGCGGTCAGGGTCGGGGAAGTCGCCATCGATGATGTTGTTGTCCTGCTCGATGTCGCCGAACTTCACGTCGATGGTTGGCTGGCCTTCGCGGGGCCAGCGGTAGACCTTGTTGTTTTTCAGCGTGCCGGTGGAGGGTCGGCCGTTGAGCCACTCGACGTAGTCTTTTTCCCAGCTGAACTGGATGGCGTAGGCGTTGGGCAGGGTGCCTTTCTTTTGGCTGATGATGTTGCCCTCGACGTTGGCGCGGAGGCAGGGCAGGATCTCGATGCCGTGGCCGCGGGCTTCGCCGTCGTCGTCGCTCATGTCGATGGATTGGAGCACGACGTTGTCGTTCACGTTGCTGGGGAATCGGCCGGTGAAGAAGCCCAGCGGGTTCTGCACGAAGAGGTTGTCGGCGATGGTGCCGCCCGAGCGGAGCTGCAGGCCGTGGGCCGAGGCGCGGGAGATGATGTTGTTGCGGATGTCGGTGGCGAAGGTGCAGTTCTTCTGGATGTAGAGGTTGTGGTTGAACTTGGTGCGTTTGGCGCCGGGGACGTCGGGGTGCCAGCCGTTGTGGTCCCAGAGGTTGTCGGTGATGACCAGGCCGTCGACGTAGGCGGCGAAGATGCCCGAGCTGTGGCCGGCGACTTTTATGTCCCAGTGGCCGTAGCTGCCCAGGATCATGTTGCGGTGGAGCTTGATGTCGGTGGCGAAGCCGTTGTTGGGGTTGGACTGGAAGACCAGGGCGAACTTGAAGTATTCGAAGACGCAGTCTTCGACGGTGATGTTCTGTGCGTCGCCGAGGTAGGTGATGGCCGAGGCGTTCCAGTGGTCGGAGGTCATGGCCGCCGCGTTGAAGCCGGGCCGGCTGGGGTCGCGGTTCATGGCGACGATGTGCAGGCCGACGAAGGCGACGTGGTCGGCGGTGTCGCGGAAGTCGTTTTTCGCCCACGTCCCGCCGGGGCTGAGCAGCACGGGCCGCGGGGCGTTGGGCAGGTCGGCGTTTTCGTAGACGCCGATGACGATGGGCTGCGCCGCGTTGCGCCCGGACTTCTTCAGTGCGCCGAGGTTGCCCACGAACTGGTCGCCGGCGCGGAAGAACAGGCGGTCGGGTCGGCCGTCGCGGATGCGTTGGTACGCGGCGGCGGCGGTGCGCATGGGTTTGTCGGGGGTGTAGCCGTGGTTGCGGTCGTTGCCCTCGGCCGAGACGTAGACCGTGCGTCCATCGGGCGACCGAGGGAACGCCGTGAACCCTGTCGCCACCGCCACGGGCGCAGCGGCTTTGTCTGTCGGCACGGGCTTAACGGCGGGATCGAGCGGCGCCTTGCCGGGGTCGGCCTGGGCGAGACTCTCAACCGCCAGGCGCAGCTCGTCGCGTTCGCGCTCGGCCGCGTCGAGCCGGGCGTCCTGTGCATCGAGCCGTTCGACCAGCTCGCTGGCGTCGACTTCCACGTTGCCCATCAGGGTCTGGGCGGGTGCCACCGACGACCAGCCGACGACCGCCACGCTCCAACACGCCAGACCAAGTTTGAAAATGATGCTCAGGGTTCCATCGCTCATACCCGGGTGCTCCAACGAAGGGGACAAAGTTTGATACACGGTTCGGCCCCGCCGCGTTCGGAAAACCAGGGCCTCTACCCCGGGCCGCGGCGGACGCCGGGTGCGCACCAAATCGCCGTTCTCCGTGTTGTTGTCGGCTAAGCGGAGGGGCGGCAAGCAGTTAAAAAACACATTCCGTTTACGAAAAAACGCGCCCCGGTGCGTCGGATTGTGCGCACAAAGACGGAACTCGGCGTTCCACGATCACCGACTCACTTCGTCTCCGCCCGCGGTGCACGGCTCTCGCGCATGAACCGCGGCAGGAAGTAGAGCAGCCCCGTAAGTGTCTGCACGCTGTGGAGCATGTGATCGATCAGGATGTTGAGCGTCTGCTCGGTGTCGTGGATCGCGTCGCGCTGGCAGGTGAAGAAGTAGCGCTGCTCGACCCGCCGCCAGCCGTTCCACAGGTCGCGGTAGATGCGAGCGGTCTCGTCGCCTTTGAGCACCGGGCTGAGCCGAATGCCCCCGGCGGTGATGCGGGCGAGCGGGACCTCGAGCTGGGCCAGGTGGGCCTGGTACTGCTTGCGCCAGTCCGACTCGGGGTTGGTGCAGCACTGGTGGAACACGTGCGAGGCCGACTGGTTGGGGTGGCGCACCAGGAACTCGCGGTACGCCTCGGTGCCCAAGCGGCGCTTGGCCGCGGCTAGGGCGGTGAGCTTCTTGGGGTGGGCGGATTCGAGCGCACCCTGCTTGAGCCAGTTCAGGTCGGCCTCGAGCAGTGCCAGCGCATCACGCGTCTTGCCCGCGATCCCGTGCGGCAGCTCCGGCGGGGTCTTGGTCGGCGGCACGCGGTCCGCCGCGGTCACCGGGCGATACCCCTCGTAGTCGATCACCGCCACCGTGATGTTGTCTGGACCTCCGGCGTTGTTGGCCGTCTCGACCAACGCCTGCGCCGCCGCGGCGGGGTCGGCGTGGAAACTCAGCAGGTCAAACAACTCGTCGTCGTCCACCGGGTCGGTCAGCCCATCGCTGCACAACAGCACGCGGTCGCCGGCTTGAAGCGGGATTGTGTCGACAGTGGGGTTGAGCTGTTCGGGCGAGCCGATGTACTCCATGAGCAATCGGCGTTCGCCGACGTCGATCAGGTCGCCGGTGTCGATCTGTGTTTTGAACTTCTGCTGGGTGTGCGTGTGGTCGCGGGTGAGCGGCATGAGTTGGCCGTCGCGCAGCAAGTAGATGCGTGAGTCGCCGGCGTGCATGTAGAACATCGTGCGGGCGTCGAACAACGCGGCGCACATCGTGCAGCCCATGCCCACCAGCGCGGGCACCGCCTGGCTGTGCAGGTACATCTGCTCGTTCATCGTGACGGCCGACTCGAACAGCAGCTTTTTGAGCAGCTCTTCGTCCAGCTTCTTGAGCCCACGCAGCCGACGCCGAAGCGCGTGAGCTAAGGTATGCGACACGATCTGCGACGCCGCCTCGCCGGAGGGACGCCCGCCCACGCCGTCGCATACCACGAACAACCCCAGACGCGTGTCGGCCGACACCGCGTCTTCGTTGGCCAGTCGCTTCCGACCGACATCGGTCAGCACCGCGTGTTGAAGTTGGGGAACATGGCTGGGCATGAGTCGGGCACATGATACCGCTTGGCCCGGCCTTGGAAATGACGATCTGCCCGGGTTTTATCCCATCAGTGAATCTCTGAGGGCCGCGCTCAGAACGCCGCCCGCAGCTGCCGGTTGAGCTCGTTGATCAGCCGCATATTGCCCAGTGTGTCATCGCGGGTGACGGGCATCGGCGTGCCCGCGTGGACCGCCAGGGCGAAGGCATCCGCCTGCTGGCCGTAGAGCGGGGCGGGCGAGGCGATGGTCACCGCCTTCGGCTCGGGCGGGCCGGGTTTGCCGTCGGCCAGGTCCTGACGCGGCGGGGTTTGGCCGCCGAGGATGTACGTGCCGCCCGAAGCGGGGGGCTTCCACGGGATGGGGACCTGCAGGTGGCCGTCGGTCCCGCCGAGGTGGGCGGTGTTGTTGAGCTGGACGGTCATGCCGAAGGTGAGTGCCGCGGTGATCGTGCCGCGCAGCGGTTCCGGCTGCGCGGGGTCTTCATCGAAACGCAGGACGGCGGTGGCGTAGTCGTCGACGCCGGTGGCGTGTTGGTGGCCGACGATGTGCGCGGCGCTGGGCTCACGGCCGGCGATGAAGCGGGCAAAGCTCAGGCAGTAGCTGCCGATGTCCATCAGGGCGCCGCCTCCGATGTCGGGCTGGAAGCGGACGTTTTGATCGATGTTGGAGGTGCGGTAGCAGAAGCTGGCGCGGATCATGCGCAGCTCGCCGATGCTGCCGGAAGTCACTTCATCACGCACCGCGTCCATAAGCGGGTGGCATCGGTACATGAACGCCTCCATCAATCGCTTGCCCGTGCGCTGGGAAGCAGCAAACATCGCCTCGGCTTCTGCGGTATCCATCGCGAACGGCTTCTCGCACAACACGTGCTTGCCCGCTTCGAGGGCCTTGATGGTCCACGGTGCGTGCAGGTGGTTCGGCAGCGAGACGTACACCGCGTCGATCGCGTCGCAGGCGATGAGCTGGTCGTAACTTCCAAAACACATCGCATTGTTGATTTCGTATTCCGCGCCGAATGCTCGCGCGGATTCATCCGAGCGTGAACCGACCGCGGCGATCGAGCTGTGCCGGGCGTGGGCGACGCCGTCAGCGAACTGGTGGGCGATGTTGCCGGTGCCGAGGATGCCGAATCGCAGGGGAGTTTCCATGGCCGAGAGTGTACGCTATGCCCATGAAGATTCTCCCCCTCGTAGCGGTTCTGGCGTGGTTCGGTGTCTTGAGTAACGCGGCGGCGGACGACACGTCGATCATCCCCGCGGGCGCGGTGGCCGAGATCGTCTCCGACGGCGGCTACAAATTCACCGAAGGCCCCGCCCTCGCCCCCGACGGCTCGATCTACTTCACCGACATCCCCAACAACAATATCCACCGCTACGACCCGGAGACCGGCGAGACCACGCTCTTCACCGGCGACTCGGGCGGGGCGAACGGGTTGATGTTTATTGGCGGCTATCTCTACGCCTGCGCCGGAAAAAACCGGAGCGTTGATATTTACACCGGCGGCCCGAAACCCGACACCCCTTGGCAAATCGATGCGCCTCCCGCCACTCATCAGATCACCCACTACGGCGAGAATCGTTTAAACAGCCCCAACGATCTGGCCTTCTCGACCGATGCCATTTATTTCACGGACCCCCGATACGGAAACCGCGATGGCCTGGAACTTCCGAGCGAAGCGGTCTTCGCCTTAACCGACAGCGGTGTTCAAGAGCAGTATGCCGTCACCCGTGTCGTCGACAACCTCGTCCGCCCCAACGGCATCGGCATCTCGCCCGACTTCAAAACGCTCTACGTGGCTGACAACGGCGACAAGAAGATCTGGGCCTACCCGATTCTCGAGCCCGGCCAGGTCGGCGAAGGCTGGGTGCTCAACGATCTCGGCGATTATGAAAAAGGCCCCGACGGCATGACCGTCGACCACCTCGGCCGCATCTACACCACGATCTACAACGAGGGCGTGCTGATCCTCTCACCGGAAGGCGAACGCCTCGGCTTCATCGAGACCGGCCCGCAGACGACCAACTGCGTGTTCGGCGCGGACGGCAAGACGCTCTACGTCACCGCGGAAAAGAGTCTGAAACGCGTGGTGCTCAACACCGGCAAGTGAACTCGATCACCGCTCGGGTTCGTCATCACGCATGCCCCATTGGCATTGCCACTCGGGCAGCTTTTTCCCGAAGAACCACGCGAAGATCGGCAGAACAATCAGGTCGTCCAGCCAGCCGATGCCCAGCAGGAAATCCGGCATCATGTCGATCGGACTCGCGATATACCCCAGCGACGCCGCGATAAACGTGACCTTGCCCCACCACGGCACAGACTTGTCGCGCAGGATCCGCCAAAACGCGAGAGCACGCCCAAGCGGTCCGATTTTCCGCAGAAGTCCCATAGGTTGAAGTGTATCGGGAATGGGTTGGATCGCCGTCGCCTGCGCGGCAAGCGGTCAGGGGTTTCACCCCCGACACCCCCCAAGGCATTCACGCAATGTTTAGCGGGCGACGCGAAGCGTCCCGCGTTTTCGTCTTCTCGGGGTGCAGGGGCAGAGCCCCTGCCGCTCGCCGCGCAGGCGCTTGCCTCGGAAAACCCATGCAATCAACTTCTCAAGCTTGCCCGACTAAGCGATACCGCATCCCAAGGCTCAGGAGTTTTTGCAGCAGGGCTTCGTATTGGATTCCCACGAACTCGGCGGATTCTGCGAAGTCTTCGCCGTACATGAGTTGGGGATTCGGGTTGGCTTCGAGGAGGAAGGCCCGGCCGTCGTCGGTGAGGCGGAAGTCCATGCGGGCGTAGCCGGAGAGTTGCAGGGCGCGGTAGACGCGTTTGGCGAGTTTGGGGAGGGTGGTTTCGAGGTTGCCGGGCAGGTCCTTGGCGTGTTCGGTGGTGAGGCCGATTTTCTTTTGGTAGTTCTCGTCCCACTTCACCTTGCTGGTGGCGATCTTGGGCGCACCCTCGCGCAGGTCTTTGAAGTGGACTTCCCAGGGCGGCAGGGTTTGCAGGCGGTCGTTGCCCAGGACGCCGACGTAGACCTCCCGGCCGTCGATGTAGTGCTCGACCAGCGCATCGGTGCGGAGCTGGCGGTGGATGAAGGCGACACGCTCAGCGAGTTTTTCTTCGTCGTGCACGACCGAGGCTTGGGAGATGCCGACGCTGCCTTCCTCGGTAAGCGACTTGACGATGAGTGGGAACTCGAGGCGTTTGGGCCGGCGGAGCTTGGCCGAGGACCGCCCGACGGGGAAGACGTGGAACGCCGGCACGGGGATGCGGTGGTACCGGCAGATCATCTTGGACACGGCTTTGTTGTGCGCGAGCATGAGGCCGCGTGGGTTGCAGCCGGTGTAGGGCAGCCGGATCATCTCGAGGTACGACGCGACGTGGGCGTCGTAGACCCCGACACCCGCAAACTCTTCGAGCAGGTTGAACGCGATGTCGGGTTTGAGGTGGTCGACGGCGTTTTTGATGACCGCCAGGTCCGACCCGATGCCGATCGGCCAAACGGTGTGGCCCATCTCGCGGAGCGTGGCCATGACATCGAATTCGGTTTTGTAAGGCGCAACCTCCGCGTCGCTGATCCCCTCGACCGTGTCGGGCGGGATCAGGCTCTCGTGGCAGAGCAGCAGGATGCGGAGGCGTTTTTTCATGAGGGCGTGAACCGCGAAGGCGCGGAGAGCGCGAAGAAAGGCAGTTAGGAAGAGTTTCGTGTATTGGCGAAGCGGCGTAAACCTTCTTTGAGTAACGGGACATTGAAATTGATGAGAAATCCGAGCGGGCAGCCCGTGTTTTTGAGGTAGGCGATGATTTGAGCTTCGTGGATCGGGGCGAGCTGATCGACCGCTTTCAGTTCGAGCAAGATTTCGTTATCGCCTATCAACACGTCGATCCGTCCATCGCCAATCGGATGGTCTTTGTATGTGATTGGCGTAGCCACCTCTGATTTGAATGGGATGTCGCGTAATCCGAGTTCGATTTCAATCGCACGGTGATAAGTCGATTCAAGCTGACCGGGTCCGATGTGCCGATGCACTTCGATCGCAGCACCCACTACTTCATGAGCCAGCGATTCAATCTGCTTGCCTTGATCTAATCCCATGTCTTATTGCCTTGCTTCGCGCCCTCCACGCCTTCGCGGTTCAACTTTATAACGCCACGGGGTGGTGCCCCGAGAGCATGTAGTTCATGGTTTGGACGGTGACCATCATGGTCGCTTCGCTGCGTGCTTTGGATTCGGGGACGGCCAGGCGCAGGTGCAGTTCCTTGCAGCGGTCGATCATGTCGCGGAGGACCTGGTCGATGGTGTAGGCGTGGGTGCCGGTCCAGCGGGCGACGGTGTCGCGCAGTTCCGGTTGGACGCGACGCAGGAAGCTCGCTGCGGTGGGGCGGTGGGCGAAGCGTTTGTCGTCCGAAAAGATCTTGCGCAGGTCGGCATCGAAAAACTCGGGGAACGCGTCGGCGTACTGCAGCTTCTTTTGGCGGTAGTGCTCGCGGAGGGTGCGTTTGTCGTTGCGGATCGACTCGATCTGTTTGCGGCTACGGACCGGCGCCGGGCTGGGCGAGGCGGCGATCTCGGCCATGAGTTGGTCGACGTATTCGAGCTTTTGCAACGCCGGCCAACCGCGGTACTGGCTCTTCCACCGCGAGCGGGGCTGGAGCCAAACGGCGAACGTCTCGGCGAAGTCCTCGGCGGGGTGGGCCTGGGCGTACCAGCCGTCGAGGTGGGTGACGAACTTGCGCGAGTTCGGACGGGGCTTGTAGGTGTCGGGGTAAGGCGCGGCGAAGCTGCCGAACAATTCACGCCAACGCTTGCGGCGGTGCAGGCGGTAGGCGGTGTCGATGCAGTGGCCCGCTTCGTGCCGGAGGATGCGCAGACAGTCTTTTTCGTTGCCGCCTTCGACGCTGAGCATCTGCGACTTCTCGAGCTTGGCGAGCCGGGGGTGGGCGAGGTAGAACGGGATCGCGATGCCCGGCACACCATCGGGGCTGAACCACTCCGAGCTCAGCCAGCAGTGGGGGCGGAAGTGGGGCAGCCCCTTCTCGGCCAGGTCGGCGTACAGCCGATCGATACGCTTGGCGAGCGGCGGTTGGATGGTGAGCTTGAGATCACAGAACCGCAGGTCCAGGAGATCAGCGTCGCTGAGCCGGCTCAGAGATGCAGCGGATTTGGCTGGGGTCGGACGCGGCATGCGTCAGATAGTTTACGGGGTGAGGCGCGAGGAGTGAGGAGTGAGGGGGTTCGGTTCCCTCTCCCCTCGGGAGAGGGTTAGGGTGAGGGCACTTGCGTGTTGCATGAGTCCGCCCCAAGCACAAGAACTTTTGACCGCCCTCACCCCAGCCCTCTACCGGGGGGAGAGGGGGTAAGGCCAATGCACTTGGCCGCGAAAGATCAACCGCCGGCGTTGCGCAGCCGTTGAGCGGTTTCGGGTTTGCCCAGGTCACTCTTGCCGAAGCCCGGCAGCGCCCCGGCGGCCTCGGCCTCGGCTTGGGCGTCGGGGTAGTTCGATACGAGCATCATGGCCGGGGAGTCGTCGCGCTGGGCGAGCTGCTGGATCATGGCGAGGCTGGACCCGGCATCAAACCGGCCGTCGAGCACACGGTTGATCAGCAGCAGACTCTGGGCGTGGGCGACCTCGTCCAGGGCGCTCTGGCTGTTGACCGCAACGATCTTCGCATCGGGCAGGGCGGACTTGGCCAGCCGGGTCAACGAGGAGCTGTCGAAGCCGCAGTGGCCGACCAGGGCGACGTGGGTGAGTTGGGTGGTGGGATTCATGGCGAAAGTGTAGCCCCGGGGATTGCGAAATTTTTTTCGTGGCGGGAAATAGTCTCGGACCAGGCGGGGTTGTATGGAGGAAGCCTACTATCCAACGCTAGTTTGCCACCCCCTCAGGCCCGCGGATCGCTTGCCCAAGCCCCGCGGGCTTTTTGTTGGGGGTAATCCAGTAGGGTGAATTAATCGGGTGGTTGTTTACGGTCGCTACGTAACCGTTCAAACGCCAACGGTGTTAGCGGATCGATTCAACCAGCGCCCGCATCTCCAGCATGGCGGCCATGTCGTCGCGTTGGTCGAGCTTGTCGAACGCGGTGACCAGGTTCTGGATCAGGCGGATGAGCCACTCGGTGTGGGTGGCGGGGCGGAGCAGCGAGTCGTCGCGGAGGACGCTGCCGCCGGCGATTTCTTCGATGCGGGTGAAGGCTTCTTCGCGGTTGAGCATCTTCCCGCCGTGGAACGGATCGATCAGCAGCTTGGGCGTGCCGGGCTTCTCGTTTTCGGGCAGGTCGCTGACCCCGGCGAGGAAGTGGCCCGGGGCGTTGATGCCCAGGACGCGCACGCCGACGGTTTCGAGCACCGCCTTGTACACCATCACGAGCGTGATCGGCAGGCCCTGGCGGGTCTCTAACACGCGGGGCAGGTAGCTGTTGTCGGGGTGGTAGTAGTCGGACGTGTTGCCGGTGAAGCGGGCCTCTTCGAACAGCACCGCGTGGGTGTGGGCGAGCAGCGCCTGGGGCTGATCGGAGTTAACCCGGTCGCTGATCGAGGTGGCCAGCGTGACGATCTCACCCTCGACGTCGTCGGGGCTTGCCTCTTCCAATTGATGCATCGACACGGCCACCGCGCAACGCACCAGCCCACGCGTCGTGTCGATCGCGTCGAGTTCCTCGGCCAAGGTCTCGAAGGCCTGGGGCCGGCAGTGCAGCGGGGTGGGTTCGGAAGGGTTCATACAAAAGGTTCAGACGGACAGGGGCGGCGGGCTTAGCCCTCGGCGGGCGCTTCGGGCTCGGCCGGTGTCGGGGGCGCAGCCTTCTCGGCTTTTTTCATCGCTTTGTCGGCCTGCTTGCGGAGCTTGCGGGCGTGGATGAACGAGCGGACGCCGATGACGATGTAGGTGATACACAGCACGGCGGTGGTTTCGAACGCGAAGAGCTTGCGGGCCGAGCTTTCTTCAGCGGGCTTAAGAAGTTCCTTGATCGCCATATACAGGGTCATGGCGCCGAGCAGCAGCGCGAGGACGAGTGCGCCGTGGATCGCGTGTTTGCGGAGCTTGGGGCTGAACGAGATGCCCCCAATGATGAGGAACCCGCCGCCCACAAAACTAGGGATGAGGGCGGTGGTGCTGGCCTCGGCCCCGGCCAGATAGTGGGACAACATGCCCAGGCCGACGAGGGCCAGGCCGAGGGCGATGGTGGTCAGAGGGATGCCGAACTTGCTCATAGGTGGAAACTCCTAGGCGTAGTGTATCCGGCCAGTTACGGTTTGTGAGGCGGATTCACCGGTCGGGGCCCAACCGGGCCTCTGAACCCCGGGGGCGAAGTGGCGTATCATCTATGCCCCCCACGCCGGTCCACGGCGTGTCTTTTTCCCTCCCCCGGAGATTTTTCCTGTGACTTCATTTTCCAAGACCTGTTTGTTTGCTCTGACCGCCGGCGTGATGGCTGGCCCTTGGGCGGTTGTTCACGCGGACGACGCCGACGTGGCCGAGGTGACCGGCGAGGCCGCCGCGGAAGCCGTCGAGGCGACCGAGGAGCTGGTCGAGCAAGTCGAAGCCGCGTCGGTTGAAGCCGCCGCCGAGGCAGCAGCCGCGGCCGACGACGGCTTCGCCAGCGACCTCGAACGCCTCAGCTACGCCATCGGCCTGAACATCGGCACCAGCATGAAGAACGACAGCCTGGAGATCGATCCCGCTGTCCTGGCCGAAGCCATCACTGCCAGCTACACTGACGCCGAAGGCCGCATGACCATGGACCAGGCCATGGCCTTCCTGCAGACCTACTCCCAGAAGATGCAGCAGGAACAGATGGAAGCCGCGCTCAAAGAGCAGCAGGAAGCGCTCGCAGCCAACAACGCCGCCGCCGAGGCCTTCTTCGCCGAGAACAAAGACGCCGAAGGCGTGACCACCACCGAGTCCGGCCTGCAGTATGTCATCACCGAAAAGGGTGACGGCCCGCTCCCCGGCCCCAGCGACAGTGTGACCGTTCACTACAAAGGCCAACTGCTCGGCGGCGAAGTCTTCGACTCGTCCTACGACCGCGGCGAGCCCGCCACCTTCCCGATCAACGGCGTCATCCCCGGCTTCGGCGAAGGCCTCCAGCTCATGCCCGTCGGCTCGAAGGGCAAGCTCTTCATCCCCGGCGAGATCGCCTACGGCATGCAGGGTGGCCCCGGCGGCCCCAACGCCACGCTCGTCTTCGACGTCGAGATCATCGCCACCCAGCCCCCGGCGACCCCCGCCCAGCTGCCCGCTCTGGGCGACTGATCGGCTGCAGAACAACTTGCTATACGATAAACCCACCGCTTACCGGCGGTGGTTTTTTTATTGGGGGCGTCAGGTTTGAGGTTTGAGGTTTGAGGTTTGAGGCGTGAGGCGTGAGGCTTGCGCTCGGGCGGCCACGGGAATACAACGGCGTTAGCCGCGGGGCTTGACCCCGCGCGTCTCCACCTCAACCCGCGCATCTGCTTTCACCCCACCCCAACTCCCACGCCCCGCCCATCCAAGGTTACGATACCGCGTATGCGAGAACTCACCCTCCCCGCTCCGTTGATGCTCCTGCCCGGCCTCGGGGCCGACGGCGACCTGTTCGGCCCGCAACGCCAGGCCTTCGGCGACGCCGTGACCACCCCCGATTGGATCGACGTCAAAGCCGACAACGAAAGCATCGGCCGATACGCCGAACGCTGGGCCGAGTCGATCAACCAACAGATCGCCACCTTCCGCACCGACCGCCCCTGGTTCCTCAGCGGGATGTCGATGGGTGGGATGCTCGCCCTGGAACTCATCCCCCACCTCGACCGCAAACCCGCCGCGGTCTTCCTGATCTCGTCGGCCCGCAGCAGCCCGGCCGCCACGTGGTGGGCCAAGCTCGCCGCCGGCACCACCGGACCGCTGAAACCCAATCACGTCGCGTTGATGGTGAAGCTCGGCGCGATCCCCTTCGGCATCCGCGATGGGCAGGACGACATCGGCTACAAGCTTCTTCTGAAGATGGCCAAGCAGTCCGACCCCGCCCGCCTCAAGTGGGCCATCGGCGCGACCGCCGAGTGGACCTATCCCGGCCCGAGCGAGTCCTTGCCCAACGGCGACGCGTTCCCCGCCATCTACCAGATCCACGGCCGACACGACTGGTTGATCCCGCTGCGCGAGGACGACTGCGACATGGTCATCGACCGCGGCCGACACCTGATCAACCTCAGCCACGCCACCACGGTGAACCGTTGGCTGTTTGATCGGATCACCGAGTTGTGCGGCATCGACGAGTCGACGGACCCGCGCGTCGAAGACCCCGACCTCACAGTCATGCGCCGCCCGGAACTCGCCGCGCAGTTCTAACTTACCGTCACGTTTAGCGGGTGACGCGCAGCGTCCCGCGTTGTGGCTGTGGTTGTCTTTATTTTTAAAGCGAGCGATACCAAGCGGGACGCTTCGCGTCACCCGCTAAACATCAACCACCCTATTGTTGGGTGGCCGAGGTCACCACGACGGCCAAAGCGCATCGTTCCGCTCGTATTGCCCGGCCCGGTAGCCGCCGAAAAACTCGGTGACCAACGGGTGGGTCACTTCCTGTCCGGTGGCGTCGGCCAGCAGGTTTTCTTCAGCGACGTACGTGTTGCCGGTCGACCCGTGCACCAGCACGTGGTACCACGGCTGATCGGTCGCGGGTTGGGTTTGGTTGCTGTTGTACCAATCCTCGTCGGCGTGACAGCTCATGTCGAAATCCACGATGACGCCACGGTAGCCGTAGCGGCGGTGCACCACGCACTGACCGATCGTGAACGCCGGCAAGATGTCGGGGAAGAAATCGTCCGGTTGAGGGTCGGGGCGATTCGTGGGGTGGGGCTGACTCATGGCGGGTCCTTTCGTGGAACACATTGGCCCATACCATCCTGAGAATCATACGCGTTCAACATCCTCCGGGTTCGTTTCGCCCGGGGCGGTTTCTTTCGGGGGGTTCGGCTTCTTCGGCTCGATATCTTCGGGGGGCGAGCCGACCCACAGCCCCTCGTCGTACTGATATTCCGGGGCGTAAGGCGAGGGTTTGGCCGGGCGCTTGGCGGGCGGCATCAACCGGCGATTGAAACGTTTCCAGGTGCTAATGCTGGCCCGAAATTGCTCACGCGGGGTAATGTCAATAATTCCCTGTTGACCAACACGCGGGTCGTAGAACACATACCCCGAGGTACGGATGTAGCCGTAGCTGTCGCCCACCCCCACGCGTGCCAGACCCAGACGAAACGGCTCGGCCCAGTCGAACTGGGGCTCGATCTCCACGCGACCGGTCCGGCCGATGTATCCCTTCTTCCCGCCCAGCGTCACCATCGCCAGCGTGCTGTCGAAGTCATCCGCTAGGTCGTAGAGGAACGGGATCGTCACGTTGAATCGGCGATTGATGTAGCCCCACTTGCCGCCGAGCTTGACCGCGGCGCTGCCGTTGGTGAAGTCGCGCGCACCTTCGTAGGTGGGCGGGAGGACGACCTGGAACTTCTTGTCCATGTAGCCCCACAACCCGCCCGAGCGGAAGCGGGCCAGCCCGTTGTTGAAGTCGCCCAGCATTTCGATCTGGCCGGAGCTGTCGTGGTAGACGACCTTGCCGTTCTTGTTCAAGAACCCCCACGTGCCCGGCAACGGTTCATCGGAAGTGGATGGTGTTGGGGTGGCCAGAGTGGCGTCGCCTTCTTGCTCGTTCGTCGGCGAGGGAGTCGCTCCCGAAACCGAGGTTTGCGCGGCGCCGCTGATCGGCAAGCGTACCGCGGCGTAGCCTTCGTGGAACGAACGCACCGCGGTAAACCGCATGTCGGTCGCGGGGCGAAACGTCTTGTTGATGAAGCCGCAACGGTTGCCCTTGCGGACCGCCGCCCAGCCCTCGCGGAAGCGCAGCGCCGCGTCGAACTCGGGGCCGACGCGGACCTTCTCGGCTTTGTCGATGAAGCCGTACTTCTCTCCGTTGCCGAACACCGCGAAGCCCTCTTCGAAACGATCCAGGTAGGCGTACTCGGGATCGAAACGCCATTTGCCGTTGCCGATGAGCATCCCGGTCTTGCCGTTGCGGGTGGCCCTTACCAAACCGTCGACGCCGTAATCGGTCCAGTCGAACACCGGCAACGCCACCACCCGGCGGTTCTGATTCAAGATGCCCCAGTAGCCATTGATCTCCAGCGGGATCAGATCGTCGCCGGTCCCGGCGTTCGCAAACTTCAGAGCATCGGGGTTTTGCACTTCGCCAAACAGGGGCGTCCGCGGATCGGGGATGTGTATTTGAGCTTGGGCAGGCGAGGCCAAGGCGACCACGATCCCGCTCCAAACCAAGCAAGTCCAGATAAAAAGCGTCTTGGAAGGCGCTCCGCTCCGTTCATCAATACGTTGGGCAGTGGCTTGCATGATCGCTTTCCCGGGGTGATGCGCAGAAGCAAGGGGCGAATCGCAGACGTCCCGATAAATCATAGTCGGGACCTATCTACTTTATACATGTTGACCTTAAGCAATCCGAGGATAAACCCGAAGATGTTAGATGTGGGGGGGTGTTTCATTGGAGACACTTCGAGAGAAAAAGATGGGCACTGAGCAACAAGAACCAACCAAACAGCACGCAGCCGCAGAGGCGCAAGTCACGCGTATCCTGCGGGCTACGTCTTTTGTGGCCGACAAGCCCTTCGGCGAAGCGATCGGCTCGATGATGTCGCTGTGCTGCAAGGAGCTTGGAGCCGACCGGGTGTATGTGTTGGATACCGGTGCCGGAGACGGCCGGGTCATCGCCGCGGCCGAACGCCGTGGGGAGCGTATCTCGCTCTCGTCGCCGGGCCCCGAAGAATCCGAATGCCTCCGCGACTTCTGGCACCCCGCGGTGAAAGACGGCGGGGTGTACGAGGATGATCAACGTCTGGCACGGCCGCTGATGGATGAGGCCGGCAAGCCGTTGGGCGTGATCGTGCTCTACTGGAGCCAGGCCCGCCAACTGCCCGTGACGCCGAACCAGATCGAACTGGTGGCGGCGTGTGCGCGGTGGATCAGCGGGGAATGGGTGCGCCGCGCCGAGGTCCGACGTGCGAGCGATTTGGCCGAGCAGCGTCACCGCGCGATGGTTCGGGGGCTGAGCGAAGGGGTCTTCGAATGGGACCTGCGCTCCAACGAAGTCGAGTATTCCGAGCGGTGGAAACAGATCGTGGGTTACGGCGACGACGAAGTCGTCCACAAGCCCGACGACTGGTTCAACTACGTCGAGTCGAGCGACCTGGCGCAGCTCGAAGCGGATCTGGCGATGTTCATGGCCGGGCAGACCGATTCGCTGCGGAACCAGCACCGCCTCACGACCATCACCGGCGAGAAGCGTTGGGTCCTGTGCCGTGCAGAGCTCGTGCGTGACGAAGCCGGCGAGCCGATCCGCATGGTCGGGTCGATCAGCGACACCACCGAATTCAAGGCCGCCGAGGCCAAACTCCGCCACGCCGCGGAGACCGACAAACTCACGGGCCTGCCCAACCGCGCCACGCTGCACACCCGGCTGGCCCAGGCCATCCGTCGTCACAAGCTCACCGGCGGACGCCGCCACTACGCGATGATGTTCCTGGACTTCGACCGGTTCAAGGTCATCAACGACAGCCTCGGCCACGACGCGGGCGACCAACTGCTCATCCAGATCGCCGACCGCTTGCGCGGGCAGGTCCGTTCGACCGACACCGCCGCCCGGATCGGCGGGGACGAGTTCATCATCCTCCTCGAAGAGGTCGAGGATTTCGATCAGGTCAAACGCATCGCCGACCGCCTGCTGGAGGTCTTCGCCGAGCCGTTCAACATCGACGGCAACGAAGTCACCTCGACCGCGAGCATCGGCATCATCGACGGCGGCATGGGTTACGAAGACCCCGACGCCGCCATCTGCGACGCCGACTCGGCGATGTATCACGCCAAGTCGCTGGGCAAGGCGCGCTACGCCATCTTCGACAAGGACATGCAGGACCAATCGCTCAAACGCCTGGTCCTCGAACGCGAACTGCGTCAAGCCATCGGCACCGAACAGATCTTCATGGCCTACCAGCCCATCGTGACCGTCGCCGAGGGCGATGTCGTGGGGTTCGAGGCCCTGGTCCGCTGGAAGCACCCCGAGATGGGCGTGGTCCGCCCTGATCACTTCATCCACGTAGCCGAGGAAACCGGGCTCATCGTGCCGCTGGGCCGGTGGGTGCTCGAAGAGTCTTGCCGTGAACTCATGCTGATTCGCCAGGCGATGCCCGGGTTTGAGTTCACGATGAACGTCAACCTCTCCAAACGCCAACTTGTGCAGCCCGACGTCGTCGACATGCTCGTCGAGGTCGTGGAGAACGCCGGCGTCGATCCGCAGTGGATCAAGCTGGAGATCACCGAGTCGGTCATTATGGACGGCCAGGCACAGGTGACCGTGGTGCTCGAAGAGATGCGCCGCCGCGGCTTCAAGCTGGCCATGGACGACTTCGGCACGGGGCACTCCTCGCTGTCGTGCCTGCACCAGTTCCCGATCGATGTGCTGAAGATCGACCGCTCGTTTGTGAGCAGCCTCGACCACCACGTCGAGTTTGCCGCGGTGATCCAGGCGATCGTGACGCTCGCCCACACGCTGGGGCTCACCGTCGTAGCCGAGGGCATCGAGACGATGGAACAGTTGGCGGTGCTGCAGGCGCTCGACTGCGACAGCCTGCAGGGCTACCTGTTCGCCAAGCCGTTGCCGCTGCAGGAAGTGCTCGAATTCCTGAGCGCTCCCCGAAGCTACATGAATTCGGCTTAAGGGGTTGCGGCGGCAAAGGGCCGTGCCACAATACGCCCATGCCGACGATCCCCGACGATGATTCACGCGCCCCGATTGCGCCGGGGGTTTGGCTCGACGAGTCGGCGATGTCGTTTACGTTTTCGCGTGGCGGCGGGCCGGGCGGGCAGAACGTCAACAAGGTCAACACCCACGCCACGCTGACGCTGCCGCTGGAGGCGCTCGAAAACGCGATGCCGGCCTGGGCGTTTGCCCGTCTGTGTGATGCGGCGGGGCGGTATCTGGCCGACAAACCGCCGCGTCTGGTCATCCACGCCTCGGACAGCCGCAGCCAACTCGCCAACCGCCGGTCGTGCGTGCTCAAGCTCCGGCAACTCATCGTCGCCGCGATGAACCGCCCGCGCATCCGCCGGCCCACCCGCCCCAGCGCCGCCGCGAAGCAGCGCCGCCTCGACGCTAAGAAACACCGCAGCCAGATCAAGTCGCAGCGACGCGCTCCCGACGACGGTTGATGGGTTTAACGGTGTGAAGCAATCGCGTTCTACAACGCACCGACGCAGCGGTCGCAGTACTCGGCCTTGCGGTCGTGGCCGACCTTCATGCAGTGCGGGCAGGCCTCGGTGTTGTTCTGCCGTGATTTCCCGACCGCGATCTCGGCGCTGATGATGCCCGTGGGCACGATGATCAGGCTGTACCCGAAGACCATCATCACCGACGCGATGAACTTGCCCGGCCCGGTCATCGGGGTCAGGTCGCCAAACCCCACCGTGGTCATGGTCACGATCGCCCAGTAGATGCCGTGCGGGATATCGACAAAGCCGTTCTCCGGCCCCTCGACCAGGTGCATCAGCGCGCCCATGATCGTGACGCTGATCAACACCGTCGTCAGGAACACCGTGATCTTGGCCCGGCTGGCTTTGAGCCCTTCGACTAAAGCCTCGGCCTCTCCGAGGTACCGCGCGAGTTTGAAAATCCTGAACACCCGCAGCAACCGGAGCCCGCGGATCACCGCCAACTCGTGCGACCCCGGGATCAGCAGGCTGAGGAAGCTCGGCAGAATGGCGAGCAGGTCCACCACCCCGAAGAAGCTGCGGGCGTAACGCCAGGGCCGCTGCACGCAGATCAAACGCAGCACGTACTCGATGGTGAACACAATCGTGAACGACCATTCCGCCACGCGGAGCTGGGTGTGGTACCGCTCGTCGACGCTCTCCACGCTCTCCAGGACGACCGCCAACACACTGGCGAGGATGGCGATCAGCAGCAGCACATCGAATAGCCGGCCTGCGGGGGTCTCGGCTTCAAAGATGACGTCGTGCAACTTCCGCTGCCAGGGACGCATGCCGCAGTTGTTTTGCTCTTCAGACACCTATTTCCTATCGGTAGGTCGGTGTTTTGATCGCCAACCCGGCGGAAATAGCAATGTCGCCAAAAATGCATATTTGAATAAAGCATTCGATGTTATAGATAGTTTTTGATACGATGCCTCGCCCTCTACGTAATTTCCCCTTGAGAAGGAGGCAGTCTTGCCGAATCTAAACACTGTTCTTGGCGAAGAAATCCGCCGTCTGGCCCGTAAAGAAATCCGTGCCCAAGTCGGCGCGACGCAAAAGACCGTGGCCAAATACCGCAGCGAAATCGCCGAACTCAAAAGGCGGATCAGCGACCTGGAACGCCGGCTGAACTACGTCGAGAAGCAAGAGAAGAAGCGCCTCGGCCAGCCCGCGTCGGCCGAGGAGTCCGGTGCCAAGCGTCCCCGCTTCAGCCCGGGCTGGGTCAAGAAACACCGCGAAAAACTCGGTATCAGCGCCGCCGACTACGGCCAGCTGGTCGGTGTTTCGGGCCTGACGATCTACAACTGGGAAAAGGGCGATTCCAACCCGCGCGAGAAGCAACTCCTGGCTTGGGGCGAGATCCGCAACCTCGGCAAACGCGAAGCACTCAAGCGTCTCGAAATGCTCGAAGACTAAATCTCTTTCTGGGGCAAGACAACGATCACACCCGCCGTGGGTTTCCCCGGCGGGTGTTGTTTTAATCGTTGTGGATCTTCCGCAGCCGAGCACTCGTCCGCAGCAGCAGGTGCACCCGCTCAAACTCGGCGACGACTTCGTCACGCACCGCCAACACCGGGTCCTCCGGCGGCTCGGCGACGACGCCGGACGCCTCGCCGAACGCCTTGCGCGCCATCGATCGGTATCGGCTCAGGGTGCGGTCGCCGAAACACGCCACGGGCGCGAAGTCCTCGGCCAACCACCACGTCACCGGCACACGGAATCCCGCGTTGATCGGTGACTTCACCACCAGCTCCGCGTTCTCTTCGTCTCGCAGCACAAACCGCAGGTCGATACAATCGGGGTTGGCCTCGGCGACCCGCTGCATGGCCGCGCCCTGCAGGGCGCAGTCCCCGCACCACGTGCCGGTAAGACATAGCACGTGCATCTTCCGGGTGAAGCCGGCGACCATCGCTTGCTGGTCGGCAGTCAACGCACACTGTTCGTACCGCTGGTCCCAGGCCGTGCGGTGGCCCAGCGATTCGCCGCCAGAGACAAACGCTTCGTACGGGAGGGCCTTTTCGAAAAAGCTCTGCAACATCTCGGGGCGGTCCATCAGCATGCCAAGAGTTTACCCGACCCGCACAACCCGCAGGCTTTTCCTTGTGTCTCGATTGGGCGTGATTTTATTGGACATGACTGAGGGGGTAATGGATGGTTGGGCCATGCATCAACGAGCCAGGTATTCCGGCACGGCCCGCGCTTCTCACGGTTTCTCCCTCATCGAGATCCTGATTGTTGTGGTGATCCTCGGCGTGCTGACCGCGATCGTCCTTCCGCAGTTTGCCGACGCGACCAAGCAGTCGGGCAAGTCTGTCTTTGTCTCCAACCTCCGCCACTACACCGAGGCGGCCCAGCTCTATATGTTCGACACCGGCGAGTTCCCGCCCGACTCGTCGTCAGGGCAAATCCCGCCTGGCTTCGGCGACTACATCGACGAAGGCAAATGGTCGGCGGGGACACCGATCGGTGGGGTCTGGGACCTCGAATACCAGGACCTCGGTGGCGTGCAGTCGGCGATCGGCGTGCACTTCGACGGCACCGGCATGACTCGCGACGACATCTACATGCGTGAGATCGACGAGTTGGTCGACGACGGCGATCTGAGCACCGGCAACTTCCGCAAGTTCGAAGACGGTCGGTACTACCGCATTATTCGGGAGTAGCGGCAGGCTGCTCGGGGGCGGGTTCGAAGACCAGCAGTTTCTTGCCCGCGCTGAGCAGGATCAGATTGCCGTCCTGGAGTCGGTAGGCATCGATCGCGCTGAGCGTCTCGAAGAACGCCTGCTCCTGGTCCATCAGTCCAGGGGGGTCGTCCCTGAACATGCGTGTGGCGCCTAGCGCGGCGAATTGGATATCGCCCTGCGGCGTCGATTCGTAGCTTCCGAAGAAGCGGTTGACCCCGGCGAAGCCCGCGGCGCGGCCGTCGTTGGACAGCTCCAGCGAGAGGGGCTCGAGGTTGCCATCGGTTGCGGTGATCGGCGCTTTGCCGTTCAGACGCGTGAGGTTCCAGGTTTGCCCGGAGACGATCTCCCAATCGCCTTCGTTGGCCTGGGGGCTGATGCATCCCGCCAACATGAAGCAAGCGACGCACGACACGGCAAGGCAGAACGCGGGGGCGAAGTTCATGGGGTCTCCTCGGAAGGGGGGGCAGGCTCGGGCTCGGTTGACGCCTCGGGCTCCGGCGGCGGGACGTAGGCGCGGATGATGTTGCCCGTGCCGTCCTCGTAGGTCTCGATGTCGATCGCCAACGCCATGCGTTTGAGGATGAGGCGGGCGGTGGCTTCCTGGCCGAACCACGTGACGTCGATCTGAAACTCGGTGAGGCGGTGGGTCTTGCGGTCGATTTTGATGGTGACTTTCTCGCCGTCTTCATCGACCGCGACGATTTTCCATTTGCCTTCTTCAACGTCGCCGTTGGAATCGGTGATGACAAAGCCCAGGTCGCCCATCGCGATCTCGCCCGCGGCCACGACCAGGTCGAACGGCCCCATCCACGACCCGGTGAGCTTGCCGCGTTTGTAAACCGCTGCGCCCTGAGACGCGGCCGACGCCGCCGCCCCGATCACGGCCAGCTCGACGCCACAGCCCGGCACAAACGTCAACGGCACGGCGAGTGCCGCGGCGGTGATCACACTTTTTCGACGAATCCCATTCAAAGAAAACTCCTGCTCGAACCAAGCAGGAGTTTACTCGAAGGTGAGGTGTAGGCGTAGGGTTTAGGGGATTGGAATCTGCACCAGAGCATTGCCTTACTCCCTCTCCCCCGGGAGAGGGCTGGGGTGAGGGAGGCAGAAAGCCCGTGTGCGTTGGGCCCGGCACATGTGGACGGCGAGTGCCCTCACCCTAACCCTCTCCCGGGGGGAGAGGGGATTAAGGCCGTTTATATTTCGCAGTCCTCACTCAGACTTACTCCGACTTAGCTTCTGATTTCAGAAGTTCCGGGAACTGCTTGCGGAGCTTGTCGACCTTGGGCAGCGAGGTGTAGGCGACGTACGGCTGGTTCGGGTTCAGCGCGGCGTAGTCCTGGTGGTAGTCCTCGGCGGGGTGGAACCGCTTGAGGGGTTCGAGCGTGGTGGCGATCGGGGCGTCGAACACGCCGGCGGCGGTGAGCTGGGCGATGTACGCCTCGGCGACACGCTTCTCGTCTTCGCTGGCGAAGAACACGGCCGAGCGGTACTGCCGGCCGACGTCATTGCCCTGGCGGTTCACGTGCGTGGGGTTGTGGGCCACGGCGAAGAACACCTGGAGCAGTTGCCCGTAGCTGATGACCGCGGGGTCGTAGGTGATCGCGATAACCTCGGCGTGATCGGTGATCCCGGCGCTGACGGCTTTGTAGTTCGCGTCGTCGTTCGCGCCGCCGGCGTAGCCGGAGACGACGGTGCTCACGCCCTCGAGCTCTTCGAAGACCGCCTCGGTGCACCAGAAGCACCCGCCGGCCAACACGGCGACGGCGGTTTGCGGCTCTTCCGAAGCCTCGACCTGAAGATCGACTTCCGGGGCGGGCAGGTCGGTCGCGGCATGAGAAGGGCGGCTACAGGCAAACCCGGCGAAACAAGTCAGCAGCATGAGAACGGCTCCGGGGAACAGGCGGTTAGGGGAAAGTCTGAAGTGTGACATGGCTCATTTATCTTAGGCGCGGGATCAGAAAGACCAACTCCCCGACACGGCAATCTATTCCTCGGGCTGCGGTCCGCCCCGAAGCCGATCCGCTTGTTCATCTTTGGTGAAGGATCGCGGCGAGGAGCCGCAAAACCGGGGCGATGCGGTTACACTCACGGTATGAATCCACGACGACCCAATTCCAATCGACCCGGGGGTCGCCGATTTAGCTCTGGAGGCGGAAACCGCGGCGGCAGGAGCTTCGGCTCCGGCGGCGGCGGACGGCCACGCGGCGGAGGCCGCGGCGGGCCCGATCTGCCCATGCTACTGGGTGAGCCTTCGCCGTCGCTGGCGAAGATCAACGCCATGAACATGGAGAAGCTCGCGGTCAAGATCATGTCGCTGAGGGAAGAACAGCAGCGGATGAATGCGAAGCTCGAGCGTCTGCTGGCCCGCGACCCCGCGGCCCCCGAAGAGAAGATCAAGCAGGCCAAGGACACCCTCGTCCGGCTCAAGGCCCTGGAAGAGGCGGCGATGACCCGCCTCAAGGGCAAGGCCGAGCGCAAAGCTCAGCGCGAACAGCGCGGCCAGTGACCCGCCCGGGGCGTGTTGGCCTCGGTGAATATTTCCACGTTTGGATCGCTCATGGACTACGCAGGAACGATGCCGGTGCTCTTGGCCGAAACATCGTTGTTGTGGACGCTGACGCTGTCCAGCGTGATTATCTCGGTGTCGGTCTGCGTGCACGCGGTCGTGATGCGCGAGCTGCTCAGGCGGCTGTGCTTCCCCGGCCGATTCGTTTGGGCCCGACTGACCGCGGTGGTCCTGAGCCTGCTGCTCACCCATATGTTTCAGATCGTGTTGTTCGGGTTGGCCTACCACTTCATGGTCGATTCCGAGCACGGGCTGCAGGGTGTCTACGACGGGACGTTCAACGACGCGGTCTACTTCTCCGCGGCGGTGTACACGACCGTGGGCTTCGGCGATATCACGCCGGTGGGCTACTTGCGGTTGATGGTGGGCTTCGAGGCGTTGGCCGGGCTGGTGTTGATCGCCTGGTCGGCGTCGTTCACTTTCGTCGCGATGTCGAAGCTGGCCAAGCCCGCCGCGGGCGCGGCGATTGCCAACGAAGACGAGCCGGCCGGCTTGCCTTGAGGCCGGGGCAAATTCTCAATCGTTTTCAGATTGATGCTTGAACCCGCGCTGGGCGCGGGTATCTTGTCGGCTCGCCCTTTCGGAGGGCCACCGCGATGAGTCTACTTTTGCTTTCCATTTCGAATCCACGGCAACGAGCCTGACCGTCTCACGGTTGAGTGCCCGGGGCTGTGTGTCACAAAAAACTGAACGATGAATTCACGCGATACCCGTTGGGGTGTCGCCGTGTATCGGAACGGATTGATTTTCCCTCGTTGCTGCGGGCCGTGTTGGCGGTTGCGCGGCGAGGCTGGTTTGAACGATGCCCAAGACGAAAAACAAAAAACGAAAAGCCAAGCAGACCAAGCCGCTGAAGCTGTCGGCCGCGCGGACGGTGGCCGCGGAAGACCTGCGCGTGGGCGATGGGGTGACGGTGGCGTATGTCACGCTGCAGGTGCTCGCCAGCGAAGACCCGCCGCCGGGCGAGACGCACAACCGCGTGCTCAAGGCCGACTACATCCCGCACGACGCCGGCGATCCGCTGCGCATCGTGGGCGTGTGCCTGCCGTTTGTCCTCGCGGAGAACGCGTATAAACGGCACGTCACGCTGGACGTGCGTCGCCAACACCTGGTGAAGCTCGACTCGGCCTACACCCGCCGGGCGCTCAAGAAGCTCGGCCGTAAGAAACGCTGAACCCCTCAAGGCGTCGCGAGTCACGGGATGGCTCAGGGTGTTTGTCGATGTTACGCGGCTTGCGTATCCGCGGCGGCCTGGGCCATCCACTCGTCGATGGTGTGCACCACGTCTTCGAGGTTCGGCTTGTTGAATTGCTGATCCGCTCCGACCTCAATGCCTTTGTGCCGGGTCTCGGCGGTGATCAAGGAGCTGTAAAGCACCACCTTGATCTTGGACGTGGCGGGGTTGTCTTTGACCTTTTTGCAAAGGTGCAGCCCGTCCATCTGCGGCATCTCGATATCCGAGATCAGCACATCGGGAAGCGGCGAGTTGTTTTTCACCGCTTCGGCAAAGGCTTCCCAGGCTTCCTGCCCGTTGCGGTAGGCGGTGAACTGCTCGAAGCCCGAGTCGCGGATCATCTTCTCGATCGACGCTCGGATGAAGCTTGAGTCTTCCGCCAGCCAGATCCGCGGCTTGCTGCGATCAACGCCCATCGTGTTGACCGCGGCGGCCTTGGCGTGGCTGTCGTTGTTGGTGATCGTGTCGTAGATCGACTCGAAGTCGAGCATCATGATGAGTTCTTCGCCGACCTCGGCCATGCCCGTGACGGCGGTGTGGCCGTTCGCGCCCGAGTCGGGCACGGGGCGGATGTCTTCCCACGACAAGCGGTAGATCGAATCCACCACCTCGACTTCAAACGCCGCGGTGACGCCGTTGAACTCGGTGACGATGATGCGCCACTCGTTTTCATCCTCCAGCTTAGGGATACGGTTGAGCTGCTTGTGCAGGTCCACGACCGTCAGCACGCTGCCGCGCAGGCGGATGACGCCTTTGACCGTGTCGGCCTGGCCGGGGGTCGGGATGGCGTCCACGTGCAGGATTACCTCGCGGACCTTGGCGACGTTAACGCCAAAGCGTTGGCCGCCTACCTCGAAGACCAGCACCTCGAGTTCGTTGGTCCCCGATTCGAGCAGGATGTCTTTGCTTTTGTTCTTGGCCGAGGTCGAGGGAGTGGGCATGTTCGGGGTCTCGGGATGAGGGAGATCGATCGTGATCGGACGGGGCGGGACCACACCCGCTAGGAATCGGATCGGCCAGCCCGAATGCGGGGTTTACTCCTTCCCCGCCTCGGTCCGTTTAATGGCGGTTTCCCCTATCTTCCGCGGGATTATCGGCCGTGCTCACCCTCGATCCGTCACACAGGCCACCACATACGCCCGCAGCTTCTCCGGCTTCACCGCCTCGCCCAGCCCCAGCTCCTCCGCCGCGCCCAGGGCCGTCTCGGCGTTCCACCCCTGATGCCGCGCTAGCGCGATCAGCGCCATCGCCCCCGCCCGCTGACCCAGCTTGCAGTGCACCGCCACCGGGCCGTGCTCCCGCGCCCCGGTCAGCACGGTCTCAAACGCCGTCGCCAAGCGCCCGTCCGCGCCGCCTTGCTCCGGGGGCCGCATCGACATCGGCAGGCTCACGTAATCCATCCCCAATCGCTCGCAAACCTCGCCCTCCTCCTTCACCGACATCGGCATCGCGTCCTCGCCGTCGTTCCGCAGGTTGATCACCGTCTTCACCCCCGCCTCGGCCAGCTCGGTGAGTTTCGCTTCATCGGGTTGGCCCAGCACCGCCAGGCCGTGGTCGTCGAGGTTGATGGGGGGCATGTCGGACGCTTCCTTCAGGGGTTGGTCGGGGACTGGTGGTCTGGTCTGGTGGTCTGCTGCCGTACCAAAAGCAGACCAGTGGGTGCCGCGTGGGGCCCGTGGCCCCGCAATCCTATCGCTAGGGCTTTGGGGCTGCTGTCGGGGGTAACCGCAACTATTCCCACGCTTGCAACACGCCGTCTCCGCGCGGGCTGATTGAAAGTCGTTTCGATCCACCACGGAGTTTGAGAGACACGGAGGCACGGAGGAAGGCAGAAGCCATGGGTACTGACGCTCAATCATTGTTCTTCTCCGTGTCTCCGTGCCTCCGCGCTCTCCGTGGTGGATCGGTGCGAGTTCCCCACATCAAGGGGTGGGGCGGTGGGCACATGCGCACCACACCGTCGCCAGATTCACGGAGGCTCTTCACGACAAGGGTTAAGAAATGTTTTTTACCCCGTATTTTCTTGGCCTCAGTGCGACACCCTGTGCGCACCGCTCCAACGTTTTCCCGAGCCAATGTCTTCGGGCCGTCATGGCTCAACCCGACCCGACCTTCATCACCGTTCGACCTGGCCCCGCCCCGATGCGGGACATAATGTTGAACCGAGCCTCCACCCCCGGCCAACGCCACCGACCCGGACCCCACGCATGCACCTCCGCCACCCCCTCGCCCTCGGCCTCCCGACCCTGCTCCTCATCACGCTGCTGCCCGGCTGCGGCGCGGGGCCGCCCGGCTTATCTGAGCTCACCGACGACCAGGCCCAGCACCTCGCCCGCCGGGGCTACGACCAGGGCTACTTCGATGTGCAGGCCCTGCAGATGGGGACCCGCGCGGGCTACGGGCTCGGCGACGTGCCCGGCTTCGAGGGCGACGCCTGGCGTCTCGGCCGAGACGACGCGATCCACAGCCGACCCAGCCGCACCGACGTCCAACTCGCCGAGTGGATCCAGGCCCGCCGCCTCGATCCGAATTTCAACGACAACCCGTAACGTCCGCCCCTCGCCCCGGCCGGCTTAAGCCACCACCAAATCCGCACGATAAAGGGATTAGGGGGTTCGCGTTTCCGCGTTTACTGCCATCGGCACCCTCGGGCTTCTTCCCCATGAGCAACGTGAGACAGGGCAAACCGCTGAGCCGTGGTTTTAGTCTGGTGGAGCTGATCATCGTGGTGGTGATCGTGGGCCTGCTCGCCGCGATCGCGATCCCGCGCTTCAGCCGGGGCGCCTCCGCCGCGAGTGAGAACGCCACCCTCGCCGACCTCGCGGTCCTGCGCCAGGCTTTGGACATGTACGCCGCCGAGCACAACGGCAACTACCCCGGGGGCATGGGCCTGGTCAACTCGTTGACTCTCTATTCCAATGCCGCCGGCTCAACCAGTGAAGCGCCGTCCGAACTCTACCCCTTCGGCCCGTACGTCCACGCCATCCCCGAACTCAAGTCCGGCCCCCAAGCCGGCAGCACCGTCGTGGCAACCATCGCGGCCCCGCCCAACACCACGTATCCCACCCCCATCGCCTGGCTCTACCTCCCCTCCACCGGCCAGATCTGGGCCAACGACCCCGACCTGCTCAACCGCGGCCTCTAGCCGCGCAAAACAATCCTGTACTCGAATGCCCGGGCGTCGCCACCCCCGGGCATTGTCTTACCAACCACCCTCACCCCGCCTTCCGCGCCAACATGCACACCTGCCCGCTCTTGGGGTTGTAGATGTTCCGATCCAGCACCTCGAACCCCGCGTCGCGCAGCATCGCTTCGAGGTCATCCGCCTTCAGCCGATGCACGATCGCCGGGGCCTTGCCCAACAGCTTCGCCGCGCCGATCGCCAACCCCCAAAACCACATCCAGTCGCCCAGGCAGGGCGTCTCGCACAGCACATGCCCGCCGGGCTTCAGCACCGCGTGCACCCGCTCGACAAACCCCTCCACGTCCGGCACCAGGTGAAACACGCTGTAAATCGTCACCGCGTCGTAACCACCCTCCGGCACCGGCAACGCGGAATCCATCAGATCGATGGCCATGAACTCGGCGTTCTCCACCCCGCGCTCCTGCACCTTCGCCTTGGCCATCTCGATCATCCGCCCACCCAGATCGATCCCCAGGATCGACCCGCAGTGCGCCGCCAGGTCCAGCGTGATCTCCCCCGAGGCACACCCCACATCCAACACCCGGCCTTCCGGCGAAAACACCGCCTGGGCCCGCTCCAACCGCGCCGCATAATTCGGCCCCTTGTTCCGCGACCCCTTGTCATACCCCTCGGCAATCTTGTCCCAAAACGAACCCGCATCGGCCATGGCGAATCTCCTTCGCCCCCCACTTTAGCCCGGGGTCAATGACCCCGAGCGGGGAAGCACCCACCCCGTTCCGCAGATGCATGCCTTGATCCCCTCTCCCCCCGGGAGAGGGTTAGGGTGAGGGCACCCACGCTCCACCCGTGTCACGCCCCGCGCACAAGATCACCAACCCGCCCTCACCCCAGCCCTCTCCCGGAGGGAGAGGGGGTAAGACCGCCAACCCCCAGGCCGAATGTTTCATCGCCGCCCGGTCGGCATCTTCGAGTTCCGCGTGGGCCGGCAGGATTTTGCCGTCGTCCACCCAGCCCCGCCCCCGGAAGTCGATCTCCACGCAGCCACATCCCGTAGGTCGTACACGTGATCATCACCCCGAGCGTCTTTCGCATGACCATTTCCCGAAATACATGAATCAAAACTTTAGCCCCGGGTCAATGACCCGGGGTAGAGTCAAAATTATAATCAAGGATATTGTCGAGATGAGTTAGACGGTCAATCTTGCCGAGAGCTTCTTTCCAGTATTTCATCCTACTGTTGTGCTCCCCAATACCGCTCCACTCGATTACTTCAACTCTTAGTTTCTGTCGCTGCAATCGCAGTCGGATTCTTCGATTCACATGAGTATCAGTGCCAGAGTAACCAAAAATAATTAATCGCTTTGATTCCTTCATAGCGAGTCGGAAATATTTCCAGTATGCGCTGAGGATGCTACTGCTTTTTAGGATTTCCAACTTGTAGTCGTGATGCGTCAAGATGAGGTGTTTTCGTTCAGAATGGGTGGATTGCAAACCACTAAGTTGGATTTTTTCGATAACACCAGAGCTGTTTTCCTTAAAAAGTGGCGATCCATGTAAGTGAAGGTACCAGCCGAAATTGCTGTAAGTCCGTTTCAGATTTGATTCGGAAAACCCGGATCGATGGAATCCATCCACGAGAGAACCATTGTATCCCTTGCATATATCTTGGGATACAAAGGGGCGATAGAGTAAATTGTCGTAATTCAGGGTTGCGACATGCGATTGGGTTTTCTTAATAAATTCGCACAGACTGTTTGTGAAATCTTCGGGTAGCTCTTCGTCGTAGTTGTGGAAGTGTGAAGCCGCAAGTCCGAAGTATCGACGAACAGCTCTTGGAAACTTCTGCCCCCCATTTGATAGCCAATGAATCTCCCCTTCACCAATACTGTTTATTAGGTCGCAAGCAGTGATGACTTGTTGCAAGATATGGAGTTCAGCTTCTTGTTTCGGCGCATCGCTAGCGTCATCTGTCGGCAGGCATTGAATAACTCTAGTTTTGTCTTTTGCAGATAACGATCCATCTCCACTAGAGTTCCAAGCGGCATTGAGTGCAGTAGATAGGTTGAGGTAATGGGAATCCAAAGCCATACCAAGCCCATTCCCAATAAGGATTGTGGCCTCGGTGTGTGGCATAAAGTACTAGTCTTCGGAATAAGTATTTTGAAGGGAAGAACACGGGCGGGCGTTAACCCGGCCGTGTTGAGGGGGTGTTGGTTCAGACGGGGGGGGTTAGTAGCCCATGCCGTCGTCGTGGTGGTCGTCGCCTTTGCCTTTGATCTCGGTGATGACCGCGTCGGTGGTCAGCAGGAGGCCGGAGATGCTGGCGGCGTTTTGCAAAGCAGTACGTTCGACCTTGGTGGGGACGATGACGCCGGCGGCGACCAGGTCGCCGTATTCGGCGGTCAGGGCGTTGAAGCCGAAGTTCTTGCCCTTGCCGTCTTCCACTTCCTTGGCGACGACGCTGCCGTCGTGGCCGGCGTTGGTGGCGATCTGCTTGATCGGGGCCGAGACGGCGCGGAAGACGATGTCGACGCCGAGCTGTTCGTCGCCGACGAGGCCTTCGATGTTGGCCAGGGCCTTGCGGGCGCGGATCACGGCCGAGCCGCCGCCGGGCAGGACGCCTTCTTCCACGGCCGCACGGCAGGCGTGCATGGCGTCTTCGACGCGGGCCTTCTTCTCTTTCATTTCCGACTCGGTCGCGGCGCCGACGTTGATCTGGGCCACGCCGCCGGCGAGCTTGGCGAGGCGCTCCTGGAGCTTCTCGCGGTCGTAGTCGCTGCCGGTCGAATCGATCTGGCCGCGGATCATGTCGATGCGGGCCTTGATGGCGGAGGACTTGCCGGCACCTTCGATGAGGGTGGTGTTGTCCTTGTCGAGGACGGCCTTCTTGATGCGGCCCAGGTCGGTGAGCTCGAGTTTTTCGAGGTCGATGCCGAGCTCTTCCATGATCGCGCGGCCGCCGGTGACGGTGGCGATGTCTTCGAGCATGGCCTTGCGGCGGTCGCCGAAGCCGGGGGCTTTGACGGCGGCGATGTTGAGGACGCCGCGGAGCTTGTTGACCACGAGGGTGGAGAGGGCTTCGCCGTCGATGTCTTCGGCGATGATGAGGCAGGGCTTGCCGGACTCGGCGACCTTGCCGAGGATCGGGATCAGGTCCTTGGCGGAGCTGATCTTCTTTTCGTGGATGAGGACGTAGGCGTCTTCGAGGACGGCTTCCATGCGGGAGGCGTCGGTGACGAAGTGGGGGCTGAGGTAGCCCTTGTCGAACTGCATGCCTTCGACGAGCTCGACGTTGGTGTCGAGGGACTTGCCTTCTTCAACGGTGATGACGCCGTCCTTGCCGACCTTGTCCATGGCCTGGGCGATGATGTCGCCGACGGTGCCGTCGTGGTTGGCGGCACAGGTACCGACTTGGGCAACTTGCTCGGAGGAGCTGATGCGTTTGGAGTCTTTGTAGAGCTGTTCGACGATGGCGTCGACGGCCTTATCGATGCCGCGCTTCACTTGGTTGGCGTTGGCGCCGGCGGTGATGTTCTTGAGGCCTTCGGCGAAGATGGCTTCGGCGTAGACGGTGGCGGTGGTGGTGCCGTCGCCGGCGTCCTTGGAGGACTTGGCGGAGACTTCCTTGACCATCTGGGCGCCGATGTTTTCGATGGGGTCTTCGACTTCGATTTCCTTGGCGACGGTGACGCCGTCCTTGGTGACGGTGGGGCTGCCGAAGGATTTCTCGAGGATCACGACACGGCCGGAGGGGCCGAGGGTGGTCTTGACGGCTTTGGAGAGTTTCTGCACGCCGCGGAGGATGGCGGCGCGGGCTTCGTTATCGAATTTGATGTCTTTAGCGGGCATTTGTTAGTTGCTTTCGGTTTGGGGCCGTTTGAGTGGGCCTTGGGGATAAG
Organism: Algisphaera agarilytica; assembly: GCF_014207595.1. Lineage (NCBI taxonomy): Bacteria > Pseudomonadati > Planctomycetota > Phycisphaerae > Phycisphaerales > Phycisphaeraceae > Algisphaera > Algisphaera agarilytica. Next base: position 981,071 of record NZ_JACHGY010000001.1, on the reverse strand, counting down.
AATTTGAGGCGCTAGGCGCTCGTGGTTAGGCGCTAGGGCCTTGGGGTGAGGTGGAGATCGGCGTGTCGTGTGGCGGGAGTGAGGAGCCGCGGAATGGGGCTTCCGAGTGGCGTTGGCAACGAAGCCTAGCGCCTAATCCCTAACGACTAGCGCCTACCCACTCACTCCACGATGGCGAGGACTTCGTCTTCGCCCATGACGATGTAGTCTTGGCCGTCGACTTTGATTTCGGTGCCGCCCCATTTGCCGAGGATGATGGTGTCGCCTTCTTTGACTTGGAAGTCGGTGACGGTGCCGTTGTCGAGGGTCTTGCCGGTGCCGACGCGGATGACTTTGGCTTGCTGGGGCTTTTCTTTAGCGCCTTCGGGGAGGAAGATGCCCGAAGCGGTTTTTTCTTCGGCTTCGAGACGCTGGACGATGATCTTGTCGCCGAGGGGTTTGATTTTCATAACACTGAGACTCCGTAAAAAGGGTTGAAAGTTAAAAGAGGTCGGGGGCATGCGGACTGAAGTCCGCACGCCGGGGTTAAGCGGGGGGTTGAGTGTTGTTGCTTCCGGGGGCGGGCCATTGGCCTTGGTGGTGGCGGTTGAGCAGGCGTTGGATGACGTTGAGGAGGGGCGCGAGGTTGTCCGGGCGGTTGACCACGGAGAACGCGCCGAGGCGCAGGGCATCGTTGAGCAGACGCGCGGCCTGCTGCTGGGTCGCTCGGCTGTTGATCACCACCACCGGCGGGTGGTCAGGCTTGCGTTGCAGGACTTCGAGCAGCCAGAGCCCGCCGTCGGACTGGGCCGCGGGGGTGGCAGAGGGGGTGGTGTCTTTGGGGGTGGCGAGGTCGACGAACGCGGCGTGGAAGCGGATGCGTTCGGTGAGCTCGAGGGCCTGCTTGGCGGAGGTGGCGAGGTGGGCCTCGACGCCCAGGGGCTTCATCAGCCGGGGGAACTGCCGGGTCCAGTGCTCGACGGGGCGGGCCCGGTCCTCGGTGAGCAGGACATTGAACCGCCCACCGGGCTGCGGTTTGAAGCCGGCATCGGGGTCGGCAGGCGGGATGGGTGGGCGCACGTTCACCATAATGTGCCAGGAAAGATGCAAGCGGTGTGCCGGAGACAGGGGTGGGGGAAATCGATCAGGCTATTGATTTTTCAGGACTTACGTTAAATATTGGGCAAGCTTGTGGGCCCGAAAAACCGCTCTCGGCTGCCGGGTGGCTCGGCGGCGGCGGGCGCGGGTGTCGAAATGGCATAGCCCGGGCGGCGGATCGCGGGGCGGGATCACCCCAGCGGGATGTGCAGATTGAAGCTGTGGGACCGCTCGGCTCCCGTGTCGGCGGCACAGAACAGGACTTTGGGTTGGCCGTCTTCGAGGTAGATCTGGGGGCGTTCGAGGTGGTCGAGGGGCTGCACCTCGCCGTCGTTCCAGGCGACCTGGGGCGTGGTGATGAAGGGCTCCTCGGCGGGGGACCAGTCCAGGCCGTCGGGCGAGGTGAAGGCGACCAGCGACATGCCGTGGGGCGTGAACGAGCCGTTCATGTCCTTCACGATGGCGTGGTAGCTGCCGTCCTGGACCCACACGAACGGGTCCTCCGCGGGGAAGTCCACGCCCGGCACGGTAAAGATCGCTTTGGGCAGCGTGATGAATGGGCCGGTGGGCGCGTCAGCGATTGCAGCGACGTGGACGACCGGGCCGAACTTGGGCGCGGGGTTTTGGTCGCCGACGGCTTTGTAGATCATCAGGAACTTGCCATCTGGCCGCTGTACCACGCTGGGGTTAGCGCAACACACCCCGGCGTGTTGCCCGGGGTGGCACTCGATCAGCGGCTCATCGAAGCGCTCCCAGGGCCCCGCAGGATGGTCGGCGACGGCGACGCCGATGCGCTGGTTGTTGCGGAAATCCCAGTACTTTTGTTGTGGATCGGGCAGGTCTTGGCCGTGGGTGCCCATGTGGTAGAGGTAGTACTTGCCGTTGAATTCGCAGACGGTGGGGTTGTGCGTGCAGAGTCCGTCCCAGTGGCCGTCGCCGCGCGGGGGCAGGGCGACGTGTTGGTGGGTGTAGGGCCCGAGCGGGTTGTCGGCGGTGGCGTAGGCGATTTCCGAATCGGTGACCCAGGCGTCGTGGCCGAGTTCGCGTCGCCAGCGGGCGTAGAGCATGTGGTACGTGCCGTCGTCGGTGCGCACGACCGAAGCGCCCCAGATGTAGAACCCCTCATCAATGAACTTGGCGTGGCGGGGCAGGGGGTGCAGGCGTTGCCCGGCAGAGAGCCGGCCGGGGGACGTGGAAGTCGTCTTCATTAAAGTACTTTATCACGTAAATTCGTAAAACGTAACCGTGATTTAGGGCCAGGCGAAGGTCGCGCCTTCGGGCGTCTCGTTGGCGGCGCGTTCTTCGACGGTCATGTGGATGTTGTAGTCCAGCGAGGAATCGACTTTCGGGCCGGTGAACGTGCCGGTGGTCGGCGCGGCGTAGCCGGGGGTGGGCGAGGCGGCGACGGCGATGTGGCGGTTGGCGCACGCCAGCCCGGTCGTGGGGTCGTAGCCCCGCCAGCCCGCGCCGGGGAGGTACACCTCGGCCCAGGCGTGCAGCTCGCGCTGGTCCTGCTGCTGCGCATCCCAGGCGTAGCCCGAAACAAACCGCGCCGCTAATCCCACGGATCGGCAGGCGTCCATGAACAATACCGCCGAGTCACGGCAGGCGCCTTCGCCACGCTCGAGCGTTTCGATGGGGGAGTAGGGTTCGCCTTCGTAGCGCAACACCTGACGGATCGTGCGCTGCAGGTGCGCTGCGAGGTTGCCCAGGAAGATGACCGTCTGCCGATCGGACTGGTGCATGATCTCGCGGGCCATCGCGTCGACAGTGGGGTGCAGGCCGTCGCGCTGGCGGTAGTGGGCCGCGGCGCTCTTGACCGGCTCGGCGTAGCGGGCGGGCAGCTTGGTCGCGCCCTGGTCGACGATGATGTAATCGAACGGGTCGTGCAGCAGGCAGTCGACGGTGGACTCGGTGGTGATGGTGAGGTCGGAGTGTTGCTGGTCGAACCAGAGCCAGTGGCGGATGTTGCCGTGCAGGTCGATGCCGTGGGTGTGCCGCGCCGGTTTGGGGTCGACGGTCATCGTGAAGTCGCGCAGGTGCTGGAGCACGCTGGTGCGGGGCTGGAGGCGGAGCACGGTCTGGTCGAGGCTAACGGGGGCGGAGTACTGGAAGCGCGTTTCGTGGGTGATGCGGTATCGGCGGATCGCGGGGCTGGTGTCGGGGGGAGAGCCGGGGATGGACGCACCGGGCGAAGCGAGGTCGCCGGGTTCGATCGGGGGGACGGGTGTTGTCATGGGGGGGCTACTGCTGCATCTGGGCCGATTGCTGGGCGAAGATGTCCTCGGCAGGCGGCGTGAAACGGAAGAAGGCTTTGTCGATCGCTTCGTCGATCTTGTTGAGCTGGGTCTGCGTGTCGTCGATGTATTCGTGCAGACCAAAGTCGATGATCTCGTCGATCTGGCTGAACTGCAACTGGCTGCGCAGCCGGCCGACGCAGCGTTGCACCGCGGTGCTGTGGCCGTTGTGGGGCCCGGTGATGTGGACGAGTGCGCCCTGGGCCTGTTCGAGGCAATGGGTCAGCGAGCGGGGGAACTGCCGATCGAGGATGAGAAACGCCGCGACGTTGCCCGGCGTGATGACGCCGTGCACCTGGCGGTACATCTCCAAAGCGCCGACCGAACGCAGCAGCGCCGCCCACTGGACGGTGTCGAGCGCCCCGCCGACGTCCTCGGCGTCGGGCAGCAGCAGGAAGTATTTCACGTCCATGACGCGCGAGGTCTTGTCGGCCCGCTCGAGCATGCGGCCGAGCTTGCAGAACTCAAAGCCTTCGTTGTGGCTCATGGTCGCGTCGGTGTTGGCCGAGAAGAGCAGGCAGCCTTCTTTGACCGCGCGGTAGAAGTCGACTGGCCGATCCTCGCGGATCACGTCGTCCGCGGCGCGTTTCACGGTGATGTGCATCGCGTTGATCTGCTGCCACATCTCGGAGGTGATGATGTCGCGGATGGTGCGGGCGTTGTCCCGGGCCAGGGCGATGCAGTTGGCGATCGAGTTGGGGTACCGGCGGTCGAGCGTGAGGAACCGCATCACGTTGGCGCGGGTGGTCGAGTCGTAGAGCTCGTCGAACGCGGCGCGGTCGCCGGTGACGTCGATGAGCGGTCCCCACGGGTCGCTGGAGGGGGTGAATTGGTCCAGCGAGAGCTGCAGGTTCACATCGATGAACCGCGCGATGTTCTCGGCCCGCTCGATGTAGCGGGTCATCCAGTAGATCGAGTTGGCGACACGTGAGAGAAGCATTGTTGTAGGCGCTAGGGATTAGTCGTTAGGCGCTAGGTTGGGACATCGGGGTGAAGGAGGGGCGGTTTACGATCGAGGCGTTGGCTGCAGTGTTCAATGTGTTGGTGTCATGTGTCGTCGTATGCCGCGGCACCCCGGGGCATTGACCCGGGGCTAAATTTATTCGGTTGCATGTCCATTCTGGGCCAAGACCCAGGTGTCCTTCGTGCCGCCGCCCTGGGACGAGTTCACGACCAGGGAGTTCTTGCGGAGGGCCACGCGGGTCAGGCCGCCGGGCAGCACGTGGATGTCTTTGCCGTAGAGGATGTAGGGCCGGAGGTCGACGTGTCGGCCCTCAAGTTGTTCGTCCACGACCGTGGGTACCCGTGACAGCGACAGCGTCGGCTGGGCGATGTAGCCGCGCGGGTCCTTGGCGATGACCTCGGCGTACGCGTCGCGCTCGGCCTGGCTGGCGTGGGGGCCGACCATGATGCCCTTGCCTCCTGCTTCGTTGGCGGGCTTGACCACGAGTTGGTCGAGGTTGTCCAGCACATACGTGCAGTCTGCTTCACGCCCGCAGAGGAACGTCTCGACGTTGGGCAGGATCGGCTCCTGGTCGAGGTAGTACTCGATCATCTTCGGCACGAACGCGTAGATCACCTTGTTGTCGGCGATGCCCGCGCCCGGGGCGTTGGCCAAGGCGACCCGGCCGCTGCGGTACACGTCCATGATGCCACGGACGCCCAGGGCCGAGTCGGGGTTGAAGCAGCCCGGGTCGATGAAGTCGTCGTCGATCCGGCGGTAGATGACGTCCACGCGCTGCAGGCCCTGGGTCGTCTTCATCTTGACGAACCCGTCGTGCACGATCAGGTCGCTGCCTTCGACCAGGGGCACGCCCATCTGCTGGGCGAGGTAGGAGTGTTCGAAGTAGGCCGAGTTGTAGATGCCCGGCGTCATCACCACGGTCTGCGGGCGATCGATCCCCCGCGGCGCGAGGTGCTCCAGCGTCGCCAACAGCTTCTCGGCGTAGTCGTCCACCGACCGGATCGGCAGGCTGCCGAACACACGCGGGAACGTCTGTTTCAAGACCCGGCGGTTTTCCAACACGTACGACACGCCCGACGGGCAACGCAGGTTGTCTTCGAGCACGTAGAACTCATCGCCGTCGGTGCGGACCAGGTCGATGCCGCTGATGTGGCACCACACGCCGCGCGGCGGGTGCAGCGTCATGCACTTCTGAAACGTCGGGTTATCGAGGTCGACGTATTCACGCGGGATCGTGCCGTCCTGCAGGATGTGCTGCGGGCCGTAGATGTCGGTGAGGAAGTGGTTGAGCGCCTGGATGCGCTGCTTCAGACCTTCTTCGACGCGGTCCCAGACATCGGATTCGATGATGCGGGGCACGACGTCGAAGGGGATGATGCGTTCGGTGGCTTGCTCTTCGTGGTAGACGTTGAACGTGGTGCCGGACTCGAAGAGGGCGCGCTCGGCGGCGCGTTGGCGTTGCTGGATCTCGCCCTGTTCGAGTTCGAACAGGCGGTCCATGAGGGGGATGGCCGCGGGGCGGGGTTGGCCGGCGTCGGTGATGAGTTCGTCGTAGAAGCCGGTGGTGGAGTAGCCGTTGAGATCCATGTGAGTCGGTTTCAAGCAGGCGTGGCGAAAACATGGGCGTCGGCCTCGAAATCTGAGGCAGACTGCCCAAAAAAGGCGCACACGGTTCCGCCAAGCGGTGCTGGTTAATAGTAAGGCAAAGGTGGTGCCAGCCGATGTTGGTTTGCCGTAAAAACCGATTGGACGATCAGCGGGGTGGCCGGGGCAGAGTCTTCGATGCCCCGGAACGAAGGACCGAGGTGAGGGTTTAGGAGCACGCTTCCGGGGATTCGCAAAGCCTCAGCCCCGTCCACCCGGTTGCATGAGACCGTGGCAGCGAGGTGGGGCGGGATCAGGCGGTGGGGAGCGGGGCCTGCCGCATCAGCTCCTGCACGACCGTGTCGACCAGGCGGTTGATGACGTCGTGGGGCGTGGCGGGGATGGGCATGAGCACAAGGATGTTACCCAGCGGGCGGATGATGATGCCGTGCCGGCGCATCGCGTCGCAGAAGCGGTGGCCCTGGGGCTTGGAGAAGTCGAAGGCTTCGGGTTGGTCGGCAGCCGCATCGAGATGAGCGTTGGGCCCCAGCTCAATGCCGACCATGATGCCGCGCTGGCGGATGTCGCGAACATGGGGGCAGCCGCGCAGGGGTTCGAGGCGTTCGCGGATCAACTCGGCCGAGACGTTGATGTGCTCGATCAGGTCCGAGCACACCGATTCGCCGGGCGGCTGCTCGAAGAGGTCGAGGCTGGCGAGGGCGACGGCACAGGCGAGCGGGTTGCCGGTGTAGGTGTGGCCGTGGTAGAGGGTTTTCTTCTCATCCGGTTCGCCGGTGAACGCGTCGTAGATCGCATCGGTCGTCATCGTCACCGCCAGCGGCAGGTAGCCCGCGGTCAATCCCTTGGCCAGGCAAAGGATGTCCGGCGACACGCCGTCGTGCTCACAGGCGAACATCTTGCCGGTGCGCCCGAAGCCCACCGCGACCTCGTCGGCAATGAGCAGCACGTCGTACTGCTTTGCCAAAGCCGCGACGCGTCCGACAAAGCCGGGCGGCTGGCAGACCATGCCCGCAGCGCCCTGCATGACCGGCTCGATCACGATCGCCGCGGTCTGATCGGCCTGGGCTTTCAACAAATCTTCGAGCTTGCCGAGGCAGTAATCCATCAGCGCTTCGCTCAGCCCGGGGTCTTCGGAGGGCCAGGCGTGTTCCACGTTGTCGCAGCCTCGGCCGACCGCCTTGAACCCATGCGGCGGACGCAGCGCATCGGGCGCGGGGAACCAATCGACGGGGAAGACCATGCTCTGGAACGCGCGGTGGAAGAGGTCGGAGTAGCCCACGGACATGCTGCCGACGGTGTCGCCGTGGTACGCGCCTTCGAGGCCGATGAATCGCGTCTTCTGGGGTTGGCCGCGGTGGTGCCAGTGGCCCACAGCCATCTTGAAGGCGACCTCGACGGCGGTGGCGCCGGCGTCGGTGTAGAAGACCTTGTTGAGGGGTGAGGTTTGAGGGTTGAGTTTTGAGGCGGTGAGATCGACTAGGCGGTTGGCCAGTTCGATGCTCGGCGGGCTGGCGAGGCCGAGCAGGGTGGTGTGGGCGATCTTGTCGAGCTGATCGCGGATGGCCTGGTCGAGTTCGGGGACGCGGTGGCCGTGGACGTTGCACCAGAGGCTGGAGACGCCGTCGATGTAGCGGTTGCCGTCGGTGTCGGTGAGGTAGGGGCCGTCGCCTTCCTCGATGACCAGCGGGGGCTTCTCGCACCACTGGCGCATGGGCGTGAACGGGTGCCAAACGTGGTCGTGGTCGAGCTGGGCGAGGCTGGGCTGGGGCGGATTCGGATCGGGCATGGCGGGCGAGTCGGTATAGTGTGGTCGTCGCGTTGGAGACGCGGCGCGGGGAAAACACCCACGGACACGGGATTTTAGATGAAACCAGGGGAAGACACCCAGAACGCCCAGGCGGACCACGCCCGGACCGCGCCCGCCGGCCCGTGGTGGCGCGACGCGGTGGGGATGCTCATCGCCGCGGTCGGCGGGGCGTTGTGCGTCAAGGCCTACCTCGCCCAGCACAGCCTGTTCATCGACGAAGCCCGGCTGCTCGAAAACATCCTGTCGCGCAGCTGGAGCGAACTGACCCAGCCGTTGACCCAGGAGCAGGCGGCTCCGGTGGGGTTTCTGTATCTGGTGAAGCTGAGCATCGGGTGGATCGGCGACGACAAGCTGGGCTTCCGCGCGGTGCCGATGGCGGCGGCGGTGGCGTCGATGTTCCTGTTCTGGATCTTGATCCGGCAGCTCGTGCGCGGTTGGCCGGCGTGGTTCGGGATGGCGGTGTTCGCCGCGGGGTCGTCCACGGCGTACTACGCCCAGCAGACCAAGCAGTACACGGTCGAACTCATGGTCGCGCTGCTGCTGCTTGGTGTGATGGGCTGGATCGCCAAACGCGGGCTCAGCGGGTTTCGGCTGCTGGTCTTCGCGGTGGTGGGGGCGTTGGCGACGTGGCTGGCGGTGACGGCGGTCATGGTGCTGGCCGGCTGCGGCGTGGTGTTGCTGGTGTTGGCGGTGCGCGGGAAACGGCCGGGGATGGTCGCGGCGGTGCTGGGCGTCGGCGTGCTGTGGGTCGGCAGCTTCCTCGGGCAGTACGCCCTGGTGCTCAGCGAGTACCGCGGCAGCGATTACCTGGTCGACTACTGGAAGAACTTCTACCTGCGCCTCAACCCGCGCCTGCCCCACAAAATCTTCGGGCAACTCGGCGGGGTGTTCATCCACCCGGTGGACCTGCAACTGCATCAGCTCGGCCTGGTGTTGTGGGGGCTCGGGCTCTGGGCCGCGGCGGTGTCGCGGCGGGCGTTGCCCTGGGCGATCGTGCTGGGCTGGCTCACGCTGGGGTTGATGTCGTTCCTGGGCCACTACCCCTACGGCGATCGGCAGGTGCTCTTCGCGCTGCCGCTCTTGATCGGCCCGATGACCATGGGCCTGGCGTGGATCAACGAGCAGGGCAGGCACGGCCGGACTCTGGCGGTCGTCTTGGCCTTAGCGGTCGTGTCTGGACCGATCTTCACTGCGGGGTCGGTTGAGGTGGACGACGACCTCGAGCCGGTGATGCTTGAACTCGCCGAACGCGTCCAGCCCGGCGACGTCGTCTGGGTCGACCGCGGGGCGATGTACATGGTGAGTTTCCTGCAAGCCCGCTCTGACGATTTCGACCTCGCCCCCGCGGTGGTGCAGTACACCCAGCTCGTCGACGGCCAGCGCCACTGGGCGGTCGATGAAATCCGCGCCCTCGACGGCCAACCCCGCGTCTGGCTGCTCATGTCCCACGCCATCGGCCGGCAGGGCGTCGACGAGATCAACTTCGTCCTGCTGCTCGCCAAGCAGCAGGGCCGGCAGCTCGACGAGATCACGGCGGGGAAGAACTCTGACACCTCCGCCACGCTCTTCGACTTCACCGCCGACCCCACCCCGGCCCCCACGCCCGCGGGCCCGCCGCCCGACGTCGACGGGCTCCCGACCGAATTGTCCGATACCCTGACACCGCCCGAGCCCCAACCCGAGAACCCGCGATGAAAATCAGCGTCGTCATCCCGATCTACAACGAACAAGACACCCTCGACGAGATCATCCGTCAGGTGCGTGCGGTGGACATCGACAAAGAGCTTGTCCTCGTCGACGACTACTCCACCGACCGCACCCGCGAGATCCTCAAGGGCTACGAGGAGCAGGAAGACTGCACCGTCATGTACCACGAGAAGAACCAGGGCAAGGGCGCTGCCCTCCGCACCGGGTTCAAGGCCGCCTCGGGCGACGTGGTCATCATCCAGGACGCCGACCTCGAGTACGACCCGCAGGAATACCCCCGCCTGCTCAAGCCGATCCAGGACGGCAAGGCCGACGTCGTCTACGGCTCGCGTTTCGCCGGCGGCGACGCCAATCGCGTGCTGTACTACTGGCACCGCATGGGCAACGCCTTCCTCACCGTGCTGTCGAACATGTTCACCAACCTGAACCTGACCGACATGGAGACGTGTTACAAGGTCTTCAAGCGCCCGATCATCCAGGACATGACCATCGTCGAAGACCGCTTCGGCTTCGAGCCGGAGATCACCGCCAAACTCGCCAACATCCGCGGCATCCGCATCTACGAGGTCGGCATCAGCTACTCGGGCCGGACCTACGACGAAGGCAAGAAGATCGGCATGAGCGACGGCTTCCGGGCGCTGTGGTGCATCGTGAAATACAACACCTGGGGCGCCGGGCCGAAGAAAACGATCGGCGACTACCTCGATTGACCCGCCCCGATGTCGGGTGGCCGGGGCAGAGTCCGCGATGCCCCGGAACGCGTGACCAAGGCGCAGGTTCATGCCAACACTTCCGGGGCTTCACCAAGCCTCAGCCCCGGCCACCCGTCGCGATATTTCTCTGGCACGCGGCTCGGCGGGAGCCTCGCCCTCCCGTCGTACCACTCGAATTAGATTGGTTCTTACGTATTCAGCACGCTTTTTATGCGGCTTGAAGTGTTTTTCGATGCGCTCTATCACAGGACCTGAAGCGGAAACCGCTTCGGGATTCGCACGGCCGAATCTACAATGGCCGTGGTTTCGATTCCCTCTCTCACCGGCCGTGGTCCTCACGGCGACATCCCGAAAGGAGCGTTTGGTATGCCTGTTGCCACCCATTCGACACCCGATCTGCGTAACCTCGCCTTTGTTGGTCACAGCGGAGCGGGGAAGACCACTCTCGTGGAGACGCTCCTCCAGAAGGCCGGCGTCGTGAACCAGCCCGGCAGCATCGACCGTAAAGACACGCTCAGCGACTTCACCGACGAAGAACACCACCACGGCCACTCGCTCTTCGCCTCCGTTCTCCACGCCGACTACCGGGGCAAACACCTCAACCTCCTCGACGCGCCCGGCGCTCCCGACTTCATCGGGCAGACCGTGAGTATCCTGCCGGCGGTCGAGACCGTCGCCGTGGTTATCAACGCCCAGTCCGGCATCCAGCCGGTGACCCGGCAGCTCATGCAACGCGCCGCCGACCAGAACCTCTGCCGCATGATCGTCGTGAACAAGATCGACGCCGAGGCCCAGGGCGTTGACCTCAACGCGCTGCTCGGCGACATCCAGAAAACCTTCGGCAAGGCCTGCCTGCCGCTGAACCTCCCGGCCGAGGGCGGCGCTTCCGTCCTCGACTGCTTCCAGAACGCCGAGGGCGACTCCGACCTCGGCCCCGTCTCGGACTTCCACACCGCGATCATCGAACAGGTCGTCGAAGTCGATGACGCGTTGATGGACCTCTACCTCGAGCAGGGCGACGTCGTCACGCCCGAGCAGCTCCACGCGCCGTTCGAGCAGGCGCTGCGCGAGGGCCACCTCGTGCCGATCTGCTTCACCTCGGCGACCAACGGCGCGGGCGTGAACGAGCTCTTGGACATGATCGTCGGCCTCGCGCCCAACCCCACCGAGGGCAACCCGCGGCCGTTCGTGCGCGGCCGGGTGGGCGAGGTCGATCTGGACCCCGACCAAGAGATCCACCCGATCCCTGATGCCGAAGAGCACGTGCTCGCCCACGTGTTCAACGTCCGCATCGACCCGTTCGTCGGCAAGCTGGCGGCGCTGCGCGTCCACCAGGGCACGCTAACCCCGCAGACGCAGCTGTTTATCGACGACCCGAACACCGGCGAGTCCAAGAAGCCGATCAAGGCGGGCCACCTGTTCAAGCTTCAGGGCAAGGAGCATGTGGAGTGCGACCAGGCTGTGCCGGGCGACATCGTGGCGCTGGCGAAGGTCGATGAGCTGCACTTCGACGCGGTTTTGCACGATTCGCACGACGAGGACAACCTGCATCTTCGGCCGTTGGACATGCCCGAGCCCATGGCGGGCCTGGCGATCCTGCCCAAGAAGCGCGGCGACGAGCAGAAGATCGCCGATGCACTCACCAAACTGCAGGAAGAAGACCCCACGTTCCGCGTCACCCGCGATCCGGTGACCCATGAAACCGTGATCCACGGCCTCGGGGACCTGCACCTGCGCATCCTCCTGGAAAAACTCCACAACCAGCACCACGTCGATGTCGACACGCAGACGCCCAAGGTCGCCTACCGCGAAACCATCCAGGGCTCAGCCAAAGGCCACCACCGCCACAAGAAACAGACCGGCGGAGCGGGGCAGTTCGGCGAGGTCCACCTCGAAGTCGTGCCGACCCCGCGTGGCGAAGGCTTTGTCTTCGAAGACAAGACTTTTGGAGGATCGATCCCCAAACCGCTGATCCCCGCCATCGAAAAAGGCGTCCGCCAGGCGATGGGAACCGGTGCACTCGCGGGTTATCCCTTGCAGGACCTCAAAGTAAGTGTGACCGACGGCAAATACCACGCGGTCGACTCCAAAGAGATCGCTTTTGTGACTGCGGGCAAGCGTGCGTTCCTCGATGCCGTGCTCAAGGCCAAGCCGACGTTGCTTGAGCCGATGGTGGAGCTGGAGATCACCGCGCCCAACGCGCACCTGGGTGATATCACCAGCGACTTGTCGGGCAAGCGTGGCCGAGTGGTCTCGACGGACTTCCTCTCCAATGATCAGGCGTTGATTACGGCGGTCGTGCCGTTGGCCGAGGTGGGGTTGTACCCCTCGCAGCTCAAGTCGATGACCGGCGGTTTGGGCAGTTACACGCTCAAGTCCGCGGGCCACGAGCCGGTGCCTTCGCATCTGCGTGAGCAGTTGGCACGCGACTTCAAGCCCGACCTGCACGACGACTAAACCCTTGATCAAGCAGTGTTTGCTTGCGCCATCCAGATAACGTGATGCCGGCCCACGGCGTAGTGGGTCGGCGTTTTTGTTGGCATGAGCAGCACATGTCGTGTTTCGCTCACGCTTCGGTAACGCGTGTATGATGCCGCGATGTGGACAACCGACTTCTTAGCAAACCAATACTTCTACTACATGCTCCTCATCGGCGGGATGGCCCTGTTGCCGCGCGCCCGCTTCACCGCCAACCGCGCATTAGCGCTCAGCGCTGAAGAGGCGGAGAAGATTCAACCCAACGCCGCGCAGAGGGTGTGCGTGTTTATCCCGGGCCTGTGCGTGTTCGCGTGCATCGGGATGTTTCGTTACGCGTTGGGTGCGATCGTGTTGTTGCTGTTCTACATCGTGATCTACGTCGCGCTGATCATGTTGTTTAAAGCGGGTTCTTCACGCTAACCGATGAATTCATTCAAGTCTTGGTCGACGACGCGCCGATATTTATCGCGCGTCGTTGTGTTTTAGTGTTGACTTGATTTCGCATCGACGGTTAAAGTTATCTAAGCTCCGAACGGCGTCTTGAAAGGATCAACCGCCATGGCAAAGAAGAAAGCCACTAAAAAGAAGGCTACGAAGAAAAAGGCTACGAAGAAGAAGGCCACCAAGAAGAAGGTGACCAAGAAGAAGGCAACCAAGAAGAAGGTTGCTAAGAAGAAAGTGACCAAGAAGAAGAAGGTCGCGAAGAAGAAGGCAACCAAGAAGAAGGTCGCCAAGAAGAAGACGACCAAGAAGAAGGCCACCAAGAAGAAGGCCACGAAGAAGAAAGCAACCAAGAAAAAGGCTGCTAAGAAGAAAGTCACCCGTCGTGTGACCAAGAAGAAGAAGTGAGATCAGCTTGAGCTTCCCGCCCGCGGCACGTGACGCGGGCACCCGGCAGGCCGCTCCGAATTTCCGGCCCGCCACCGACTCAAGCCCACCCCACACTACGCCTCGGAGCTAATCACAGAGGGCGGCCCATTCGGGTCGCCCTCTTACTTTTTGCGCGTGGTGTGCACCCGATGAAGTCGTTTGGAGCGCTCGTAATCCATCCGTAGCGCTGGTTTTATCCCCCTCCCTTGAGGGAGGGGTGAGGGGAGGGTGCCGTCTACGGCTAATGGCTGCGAGCGCTCCACACCCTCCCCCTGCCCCTCCCTCAAGGGAGGGGAGAATAAACGAGACTCTTCGGGGTGAATGCCGCGTGCTTCAGCCGTCCTGAATCTGCTCCAACAGCACATCCGCCGCGGCGTGGCGGAATTCCACGTCTCGGAAGAAGTCGGCCAGCGAGGAGAAGCCGTCGAGCTGCTTCTGCCGGGCGTTCGCGTCGTTGAGCAGGGGGGTGAGCGCGGTCGTCAGGGGTTCGGGGCGGCCGTCGTGGGGGATGAACTCGGGAACGATCCGCCCCAGCTCCATCGCCTCGGTGATGACGTTGGGCAGCGCGAAGGTGCGGGCCTTGATCAGCAGCTTGCCGACGGAGTGCCAGAGCTTCATGTTGCCGTTGTAGAGCGCCACCATCGGGGTTTGGCGTGAGGCGGCCTGAAGGGTGGCGGTACCCGAGACCACCAGCGCGGCGTCGGCCCAGTCGAGCACGGCCGAGGCTTCGCCGACCACGGTCTGGATCCCGCTGGGGATCCGGCCGCCGGGGCAGTGCTGGCGGACCTGATCCGCGCGGGCGGCGTCGGCCGCGGCGATGACCACCGACAGGTCGGGCACGCGGTGGCGCAGCTGGTCGTAGACCTGCAGCATGGTGGGCCAGTTGCGTTCGATCTCTTTGGGGCGTGAGCCGGGTAGGAGCGCGAGTTTGGTTTCGCTGTCGCGCAGGGGTTGGCCGTCGGTGTCGAGGAGGTCTTGCGCGTCGGGGGTGTCGTCGGTGGCTTCAAACAGCGGGTGGCCGACGAAGGTGGAGTTCACCCCGCGTTGGCCCAGCCAGTTGGGCTCGAAGGGCAGCAGGCACATGACGTGGTCGGTGAGCCTGCGCAGCCGAACGATGCGCCACGTCGCCCACGCCCAGATCTGGGGGCAGACCAGGTGGACGATCGGCGCTTCAGGGTGGGTCTTGCGGACGGCCTTGCACATCGACCAGTTGGCCGCGGGGCTGTCGGTGGGGACCAGCGCCGCGATCTCGTTGTCTTTGAGCCAGCTGGTGAGCACCGCTTTGCGACGCAAGAGCTCTTTCGCTTCGCTGGCGGCACCGAAACCCATCTTGGCGTGGGCGGTGGTGTGTTCGAGGATTTCGGCGCCGGCGGCCTCCATCTTCGGCCCGCCGAACGCGACGACGGGGCGGCTCGGCTGACGCAGCTTGATCTCTTCGATCAGGCGGGCGGCCAACACGTCGCCGCTGGGCTCGAACACAGTGAACACGATGGGTTTGAGGTTCTCCACGGCGTGACAGTCTACCGACAACCGCGTCGCCCCGGCTGACCTGCGATATGCTAAAGCGACCGGGCGGGGGCCCGGATGTTCCACCGCCCATGGAGTGCCTGCCGTGACCGACGATGCCAACGCCCTGCCCCCGGAAAACGCCCCAGACCCCTCTCCCGAAACCCCGGCGGATGCCGCCTCGGCCGATACGCCGGAAGCCGTTCCCGCGTCGCTCCTGGATGTGAAGGCCGAGGCCCCCACGGCCTCACCCCTGGTCCGCCGGCTCGACGCCGCCCGGCAGGACCTGCTGGAACTCTCCACCCGCAACCGCCTGCTCAACACGCCGCGTCGGCGTAAGCGTTCACGTGCGCTGGAGATCGTGGATGAACAGTCCGACGCGGTCTTCCACCTGCTGGTGGATAAGGGCAACGCGCTGTCGTTCGTGCCCGCCCCCGAGAAGGAAGAAAGCGAAGTCGAGCCCGTCGAAACACCCGCCGAGCCGGAGCCCGAGGCCGAGGTGGAATCGCTACCCGAGGTCGAGGAAGGCTCCGCCGGGGCGATCTTCCGCGATGCGGAAGCGGGGGATTCCGAAGAAGAGTCTGCGTCCGTGGAGGAGGCTGCGGAAGGCGAGGCCGAGGATGAAGAAGACGCCCCCGAGATCGACCCGGCCCGACTGACCGACCGCAAGCTGCAGACCATGCTCAACGCCGAGGACTTGCAGAAGCGTTTGCTTCGCACGTTCTACGACGCCCGCACGTCGCAGCAGGAGCAGGGCGTCAACACGCTGTTCCTGGCCCTGGGATTCCTCAAGTGGTACGAGGAGGAGCGCCCGGACAAGGCCCGCCACGCGCCGCTGCTGCTGGTCCCGGTCCACCTCGAACGCAAAAACGCCCGTACCCGCTTCTCGCTGACCTACGACGACAGCGAGATCACGACGAACCTTTCGCTCCAGGCCAAGCTCAAGGCCGAGTTCGGCCTGGACCTGCCCGAGGTTCCCGAACTCGATGACGACTTTAAGCCTTCGACTTACATCGACGAGGTCCGCCAACTCGTCGAAGGCATCGACGGCTGGGAAGTGCTCGGCGACGATATCGTGCTGTCGTTCTTCTCGTTTTCGAAATTCCTGATGTACCGCGACCTCGATCCGGAGAACTGGCAGGACGAAAAAGAGCTCGCCGAGCACCCGCTTCTCGAACAACTGCTCGGTGACAGCGGGTTCCAGGACCACGAGCCGGTTGTGCCCGAGGACGTGATGCTGGACACGGTCATCGGCCCCGAAGAGATGATCCACGTTGTCCCGGCCGACACGTCGCAGGCCATCGCCGTCGAGGGCGTGCGGCAGGGCCGCAACATGGTCGTCCAGGGCCCGCCCGGCACCGGCAAGTCGCAGACCATCGCCAACCTCATCGCCGCGGCGGTGAAGGAGGGCAAGAAGGTGTTGTTCGTCGCCGAAAAGATGGCGGCGCTGGAGGTCGTCAAACGCCGGCTAACCAACGTGGGCATCGGCGACATGTGCCTCGAATTGCACTCCCACAAAGCCCGCAAGCGTGCCGTGCTCGACGACCTGGAACACACGCTGGCCCTGGGCGGCCCGAAGCACAAAGCCACCGAGGCCTACTTCGAGAAGCTCGCCTCGACCCGCGACACGCTCAACGAGCACGCCAAGGCGCTGCATACCGAGATCGGCGAGTCGGAAGAGACGCCGTACCACGCGATCGGCGAGCTGGTGCGGCTGCGCGCGGCGGGCGTGTCCCCAGCCGACTTCACCCTCGACAACCCCGCGGCCTGGACCGCGGCCCAGGCCGAGTCGGCCCGGCAGACGCTGGGCGAGTTTGTCGAGCAGGTCGAAACGGTGGGGACGCCGGGCGAGCACCCGTGGCGTGGCGCGTCGATCGACAGCATCCTGCCCATGGACCTCCAGCGGCTGGTCGAGAAGCTGCCGAGCGCCGCCGCGTCGCTGCGCGGGGCCGAGACCAAGGCGCGGGCGCTGGCGGATGCGTTGGAAGACGACGCGCAAACCACGGCCGGGCATACGCAGACGCTGTCGAGCCGCGCCCGCCGACTCGCCGCGGTGCCGATGCTCGACCGCGAGGCGATCCAGAACGAGGTCTGGGCCCAGCAGGCCACCGCACTGTCCGAGCTGGTCGAGCACGGCCTGAACCTCACCGCCGTGCGCAAGCAGCTCGACGGCAAGGTCAACGACGCCGGTTGGTCCGCCGACCTGACGCAGACCCGGCTGGACCTGGCGAGCTTCGGCAAGTCGTGGCTGCGTTGGCTCAACCCGGCGTACAAACGCGCCAAACGCCAGCTCGCCGCGGTGCTCACCGGCCCGCCGCCCAAGCCGCTTGAAGAACGCCTGAAGCTGGTCGACCAACTGCTCGAAGCGCAGAAGACCCTGAAAGCCATCGAGCGCGACGACGCCATCGGCCGATACGCCTTCGGCACGATGTGGCGCGGCGAAGCGTCCGACTGGGATGCGCTGGGCAAGCTCCACGGCTGGAACCGCCGCAACGACGAACAGGGCGACGCGGAACGCTGCCGGGAGCTGGTGGCGAAGATCGAAGACGTTTCACCGTTGACGGGGCTGGCGGATGAAGCCGACGACGCGGTCGCCTCGGCGGGGCGGGCGTTTGAGGCGGCGACGGGCCCGGTCCAGCTCGACCTCAACGAAGCATTCGGAGTCGAGCAGGTCAGCGACGTGGCTTTGGGCCTCGCGGCGAAACGTATTGAAGAATGGGTGCAGCAACCCGACGGCCTGACGCGTTGGATCAGCGTCCGCGACCGCCGGGCCTCGGCCCAGGCGCTGGGCATGGCCCAACTCGTCGAACAACTCAACGACGGCGAACGCGCCCCGGCCGACGCCGCCCACGCGTTCGACATGGCGTACTACGAAGCCCTGCTCCGCCACACCTTCGAGGCCCACCCCGAGCTCGCCCGCTTCACCGGCGAGAGCCACGAACACACCCTCGAACAGTTCCGCAAGCTCGACGGCGACCGCCTCGCCCTTGCCCGCCACGAAGTCGCCACCGCCCACCACGACGGCCTGCCCCGCGGCGGCGGCGAGGTCGGCCAGGTCGGCCTGCTGCGACGCGAGTTCCAGAAGAAACGCCGGCACCTGCCCCTGCGGCGGCTTCTGCGCGAAGCGGGCCTCGCGATCCAGGCGATCAAGCCCGTCTTCATGATGAGCCCGATGTCGGTCGCCCAGTACCTCGAGCCCGGCGGCCTCGAGTTCGACCTGATGCTGATGGACGAGGCCTCGCAGGTCCGCCCGGTCGATGCGCTGGGTGCCGTCAGCCGGTGCCAGCAGATCGTGGTCGTCGGTGATGACAAACAGCTCCCGCCGACGCGGTTCTTCGACGCGATGACCTCCGGCGGCGACGAAGACGAAACCGACGACACCGAGCTCGACACCTCCGACCTCGAGTCGATCCTGGGCCTGTGCACCGCCCAGAACATGCCCAGCGCCATGCTGCGTTGGCACTACCGCAGCCAGCACCCCTCGCTCATCGCGGTCAGCAATCGCGAGTTCTACGAGAGCAACCTGTTCGTCATCCCCAGTCCGCGCCGCGACCCCGAGGACCTCGGCCTGCGATTCCACAAGATCACCGAGGGCCACTTCGACCGCGGCGGCACCGCGACGCACCGCGTCGAGGCCCAGACCATCGCCGAGGCCGTCATGCGTCACGCTACCGAGACGCCCGAGCTAACCCTGGGCGTCGGGGCGTTCAGCGTCCGCCAGCGTGACGCGATCCTCGACGAGATCGAACACCTGCGGCGGAAGAACAAGGATGTGGAAGGCTTCTTCGCCGAGGACACCGAGGAGCCGTTCTTCGTCAAGAACCTGGAGAACATCCAGGGCGACGAGCGCGACGTGATCTTCATCTCCGTCGGCTACGGCCCGGACGAAGAGGGCAATCTCACCATGAACTTCGGCCCGCTGTCCAACGATGGCGGCGAGCGCCGGCTCAACGTGCTCATCACCCGGGCCAAGAAACGCCTCGAAGTCTTCAGCTCGATGACGGCCGACGACATCGACCTTTCGCGCGTCAGCAAGCGTGGCCCCGCCGCGTTCCGCACGTTCCTCCGCTACGCCCAGACCGGCACATTCGACGGCCGAGCGCCCGAGCGCTTCGGCGACCTGTCCGTGTTCGAGCAAAGCGTGGCCGATGCGCTCACCGAGGCGGGCCACACCGTCGAGGCCCATGTCGGCGAAGCGGGGTTCTACGTCGACCTCGCGATCGTCGATCCTGAGACGCCCGGCCGATATCTTCTGGGCATCACGCTCGATGGCCCGGGCTACGGGGCGTGTCGCTCAGCCCGGGAACGCGATTCGAGCCGGGAGTTCATCCTGAAGATGCGCGGCTGGTCGATCCACCGCCTGTGGTCGATCGACTGGTTCAACCGTCCGCACGAACAACTGCAGAAGATCCTCGACGCGGTCGAATCGGCACGTGCGGGTCAGGCCGAGTCGGGCAGCAAACCCGCCAAGTCTCGCCCGGTGATCGAGCGTGAAGCGGTTGACCCCGAACAGGAAACCGACCGTTTTGCGGGTATCCCGAGTGGGCCGTACGTCGAGGCGAGCTTCAAGAAGGTGCCGCGCAAAGACCTGGAGGACCTCGACAACTTCCAGCTGATCGAGCTGGTGACCAAGGTCGTCGAGATCGAGGAGCCGGTGCACGGCGAAGAGGTCATGCGTCGCGCCGCGGACATCTACAAGGTCGACCGCATGACCAGCAAGGTCACCCGGCTGCTCGAGTCGGCCCTGGCCGACGCGGTGAACGCGGGCAAGCTGGAGAACGGCCTGGGCTTCTACTCGTTGCCCGGCGTGTCGACGGTGTCGCAGGTGCGAAGCCGGGCGGACGTCGAGTCGCCGGGCCTACGCAAGCCCGAGTTCCTGCCGCCCGCCGAGGTGCGGTTTGCGCTCGAGAGCGTGGCCCGCGTCGCGATCGGCGTCAGCAAAGAAGACGCGGTGATCGAATCCTCCCGCCTGCTGGGCTTCGCTTCCACGCGCAGCAACCTGCGCGAAGTGATCGAACGTGAGCTTGAAGCGTTGTTGGGCCGAGGGATTCTGGAAGAGCGCGAAGGCGCGGTTTTCATTGCTCAGGGCTGAGGATCAGGTCCGCCACGATCGGGCGGTGATCGGACAATAGCGAGTCGATGACTCGGTAGTCCTCGAACGCGAGGTCGTGGGTGATCATGATCCAGTCGATCACGTTGATGGGTTTCTCGGCGTGAAACGTCAACTCGGCCAGGTCGGTCGGTGGATCGACGGGCCGCCGGGCGAACAGGCCCGAAGCGTCGATCTTGTCGATGGCGTTGCCGTGGTCTTCGGAGGGCTTGCTGCGGGGGAAGCCGGTGGGCGTGGAATTCAGGTCGCCGGCGATGATCGTGGGCAGGTCCGGCGGGGCGATGAGCAGGTCGATTGAGCGAGAGCGTAGGGATTCGCTGCGGTGTGAGAGGTGGGAGGCGAGGATGCGGATGCCTTGGCCGTGCCAATCGATCGTGCAGGCCAGGCCACGCTTCTTCCCGGCCAGCAGGGTTTCGGCGTTCGAGAAACCGGGGGAGTCGATGACTTCGCTTCGTGTGATGGGGTGACGCGAGAGCACCGCGTTGCCGAACTTCCACGTGCGCCACAGCATCCGGAAATCGAGGTTGCGTTGCTCGGCCACGTACGGGTAGCCCGCGGCCTCGGCGAGAAACTCGGCCTGATTGACGTGGTTGCTCCAGCTCGCGTCGAAGTCCACTTCATTGAGTATCACGACATCGGCATCAAGGGTTTTCAAGAGCTCGGCGATGTCGTTGAGGCGTTGAATCCTCTCGTCAGGTGTGCCGCCGGACCAGTTGTCTTGGGCGAGCCCGCGCCCGTGGGCGATGTTGTAGCAGGCGACACGCAGCGGGGCGGTGGGTTCCGTAGGGGTGGCGTCAACAGAGGGCGTCACTTCGTAGCTGCTCACCACACGGAACGGCGACAGCGCCCGGGACGTCAGGTAGGGCCCAAAGATCACCGCCAAGGCGACGAGAAGAGCACAGAGGATTCGCCGGAAGATTTTGAATCGTCGCCGCATGCTCTCGATCTTTACCCCATCGCGTTTCGCAAGGTTCGGTAATCTCGTAATTGCCTCCGGGGTGCAGGGGCAGAGCACCTGCCGCTCGCCGCGCAGGCGATCGGCTAAACGGAATCACGCAACTCGATCAAATACCCCGAAAAGAACCCATCATCTGAAACGACTTAAAAATACCGGAGGTGGGACTCGAACCCACAAGGTGTTGCCACCAGTGGATTTTGAATCCACCGCGTCTGCCAATTCCGCCACTCCGGCGTGTCTCGGATCGCACAGTTTACGGCTCGTCGCGCACAACGCAAAGCCGACCCGCCGGGCTAGACTGGGGTATCTCGCCACCCAGGAGTTTACGCATGATCCGTCCCGGTCTGGTTTCCATCACGTTCCGCCAACTGTCTGCCGAGGAAGTCTGCCACTGGGCGGCGGAGACCCAGCTCCAGGGCATCGAGTGGGGCAGCGACATCCATGTGCCCGTCGGCCAACTGGGCACCGCCGCCCACGTCGCCGAGCTCACCCGCGACCACGGCCTCGAAGTCGCGGCCTACGGGTCGTACCACTGGCTCGGGGTGAACGAACTGGACGAGTGGCAGAAGACGGTGGACACCGCCGCGGAGCTCGGCGCGAAGATCATCCGGGTGTGGTGCGGGAACAAGGGTTCGGCCGACGCAGACGCGGACTGGCGAAAACGCGTGGCGGATGCGGGGCGCAGCGCCGCCGAGGTCGCGGATCAGGCGGGCATCACCATCGCCTGCGAGTGGCACGGCAAAACGCTGACCGACACCGCGGAGTCGGCGCAGGCCTTGTTCGACGCGGTGGACCACCCCGCGTTTCAGACCTATTGGCAGCCGCACCAGCGCATGGCGTTTGCGGATTGCCTGGAAGACATGGAGACGGCGCTGCCTCGCTTGGTGGGGGTGCATGTGTTCCAGTGGGACGTGGAAACCGTCGAGCGTCACGCGTTGGCCGAGGGCCAGGGGATGTGGCCGACGTATCTGCGTCAGGCGATGACCTGTCCGCGTCTGGCGGAGGGCGGCGAGATGTTTGCACTGCTGGAGTTCGTACGTGACAACGACCCGGGCAACCTCGCGGCGGATGCGCAGACCCTGCGCCAATGGCTGAACTCGGTGAACGCTAAGGGTTAGCCCTAGGCGTGTCGGTTACGTGGGGCGTTTTTCATTCGCAAAAAGCCGCATCCGTGTGCATCTGCGGGTGATCGTGGGGAAATCCTTGCGAAAAGTTCAGAACCGATGGAGTGTTGGGGGGGACCCGGTATACTCATTCGCTTCCAGGTGCTGGCCGATGTAAGGTCTGTGTTCACCTGACTCTATCCTCTTGACCGACCTTCCATGGCTAAATCCACCAGCAAGAACTCGGCGAATCCATCTAACGACAACCCCGATGCCGCGAGCCTCGATAAAGTCCGCGACATCCTGTTTGGCACTCAGGCCCGGCAGAGCGAAAAGCGTTTTGACGGCATCGAGAAACGTCTGTCCAAGGAGATCGACACCCTCCGCAAGGACCAGGACAAAGCCATCGCGTCGCTGCGTTCCGAGCTGCAGAAGCAGATCGACACGCTGAGCGAATCGGTGGAAGCCGAGGCTGCCGAGCGGACCGAACACGTCCAGGCGGTGGAAGCTGAACTCACCGGCCGACTCGCCGAACTCGAATCCGCCGCCGCCGCGGCGCAGCAGTCGCTGGAAGCCAAGATCGCCCAGGAAGCCAAAGCCATCCGTGACGAGTTGGCCCGGAGCGAGCAGCGCCAGACCGAGGTGTTGACCGAAGCCATGACCCAGCTCCGCAGCGAACTGACCAGCCGGGATGAGGTGGCCGAGGTGCTGCGTCATTTGGCCGACACGCTGGTGGCTGAAGAAGAGTAGGTCGACAGCTAAGGGGTTCATGGGTGCAGCGGTCAGGGGCTGGCCCGATCTTGATGGTTAGGGGTGGCACCGCCTATGGATGACCCGTCCGACAACGCGAAAACATCCGAGTCTCCCGCGGAGTCCCCGGGCCAGTCCTCGCCCAGCCCGTTGGGTGACGCCGAGACGCTGGCTCAGTTGCGTGAGTTGTTGATTGGGCCCGAGCGAGAAGAGCTCGCCGAGTTGCGCGAGACCCTCGCCTCGTCGCGTGCGCAGGCCCAGGACATCGCCGAGCTCCTGCCTCAGGCGATTACGCTGCGCGAGCAGAAGGACGATCAACTCGGCCGTGCGCTGTCGGGCACGGTGGAAGAGGCGATCCAAACCTCGGTCAAGAACAACCCCCAGCCCATGATCGACGCGGTGTTCCCGGTCATCGGCCCGGCGATCCGCAAGGCGGTGAGCGAAGCCCTGGCCAGTGCGGTCCAGTCACTGAACCAGACGCTCGAGCACAGCCTGTCGATCAAGTCGTTGAAGTGGCGGATGGAGGCGGCACGGACCGGCAAGCCGTTCGCGGAGGTCGTGCTGCTGAATACGCTGCGTTACCGCGTGGAGCAGGTGTTTCTGATCCACACCGAGTCGGGCTTGTTGATGCAACACGTCGCGGCGGACGGCGTGGAAACGCGCGACGAGCAGCTGGTCTCGGGCATGTTCACGGCGATCACCGAGTTTGTCCGCGATTCGTTCAACACCGATGATCAGGCGGGTCTACGCACCATGCAGGTCGGCGGCGTGACGGTCTGGGTCGAGCGCGGGCCCCACGCAATCCTCGCTGGGGCGGTGCGGGGCTCGGCCCCGGCGGAGCTGCGTGAGGTGTTCCAGCAGGTGCTCGAAGACATCCACCTGCGTCACGGCGAGCTTCTCGAAACGTTTGCCGGCGACGATTCGGAAATGGAAGTGGTCGAACCCGAACTCCAGCGTTGCCTGGTCAGTGCGGCGCAGCCCGGGGCCAAACGCAAGGTGTCTCCCGCGTTCCTGATCTTCGTGGCGGTTGTTTTGGGGTTGGTCCTCTGGGCGGTCCTCGCGGGGGTGTTGTCGAATCGGCAATGGGCGGGCTACGTCTACGAGCTCGAACGCACGCGGGGCATCATGCTGGTGGAAGACGACCACAACTGGTGGGGCCGGTCCGAGGTCCGCGGTTTGGTCAGCCCGGATGCTGCGCACCTGCCCGACGAAATCCTGGCCAACTCGGGGATCGATCCGGAAGAAGTCAGCCAGCGTTGGGAGCACTACCCCACGGTGCAGATCCAGGAGTCCCCGCTACCTGAGCCTGCGCTCGATCCCGAACCGCCGACGTTGTTGGAGCAGGCGGAGCAGCTGCTTGATCCTCCGGCCTCGGTGACCCTGCGCACCGAAGGCTCGGTCCTGATTGCCGAGGGCCTTGCACCGCACGCGTGGATCGAAAGGACGCTTTCGCTTTCGGCGCAACTCGTCACGGCGGGCATGACCTCGTTCGACGACTCGGGTCTGGTCGACCGGGACATGGAAGACCTCGAGGTGTTTGCCGGTCGGATCGAGGCGTGTGTCATCGATATGCCTTCGGGCAGCACGCTGGACTTGAACGGGCAAGAGGTCATGGCCTCGCAGTTGCTCGAAGATGTGTCCGGTGCTCAGGCCGCGGCCGACGCCATCGGCATGGAGCTTAAACTTATCGTGACCGGCCACACCGACCTGTCGGGTGACCCTCAACGCAACCTCGAACTCAGTCAGGCCCGGGCCGCCGCGGTCGCCGAGATGATCCGTTCACGGATGCAGGCGCCGCCGATCATGGTCGAGGTGGGCATGGCGGCGGATCAGCCGATCGTGCCCGACACGATGCCCCTGGCCGACCAGCAGCGCAACCGCCGGGTGACGTTCGAGGTGGAGTTGGCCGCCCGGCCGTGAGGCCGTCTCAGGACAACGGCTCGACGTGCCCGGTTTGATGGGTACGATGTCGGCTGGGTTTTGACGAAAGTCACGTCATGGAATCACGCAAGATCTGCATGCTCGGCGCCTTCGCCACCGGGAAGACCAGCCTGGTTGCGCGGTACGTCAAGAGCATCTTTTCCGAGGTCTATCAGTCCACCATCGGCGTGAAGATCGACAAGAAGACCGTCGACCTCGACGGCCGATCGCTTTCGCTGATCCTCTGGGACCTGGCGGGTGAAGACGATTTCGTGTCGGTGCAGATGCGTTACCTGCGGGGCAGCTCCGGCTACCTCTTGGTCGTTGATGGCACCCGGCCCGACACGCTGGAGACCGCGAAGATGCTCCACGAGCGGGTGATCCGCGAGGTGGGTGAGCTGCCGTTTGTGCTTGTGCTCAACAAAGCCGACCTCACCGACGCCTGGGCGATCGGCGAGCCCTCGAGCGATTTCCTGGGGCTGCGCGACAAGGCGCTCGCCACGCTCCACACCAGCGCCAAGACCGGCGACGCGGTGAATCAGGCGTTCGAAGAACTGGCCCGCGGGGTGCTGGCTTGAACGACGCATCACTTCTCTCCGGTGTGGTTCACACGATGGGCCTGTTGGTCATCGCTCAGGCCCCCGATGCGCCGGTCGGCGATGAACGCTTTGTCTGGGTCGGCCGATTGCCGGATTGGGCCGAGCGGTTTGGTTGCGCGATCGAAGAGCCCTGCGAACCGACGCAGCACTTCACGTTTCTCGATTTCTTCCTCGACGAAGCGCGCGACTGGTGGGCGAGTCAGCCGGAAGACTCGGCCGATGCGACGCTGCGGTCCGAGGTCTGGGCCGAGCCGGATCGTGACGGGACTGACCGTCAGCTAGAAGCGGTCGCGCTGCGGGTTGCGGGCCAGGGGGTGTTGGTGATTGCGGGGGTCGGCTTGGAGTTTTCTCCGGCTCAGAGCATCCTGCAGACTGCGCGTGAACGCCGGCTGGCGACGGACCGGGAGCTCGCGGTGCGGCAACTGGTCGAAGAACAATTGCGCCAACGCGTCGCGGAGCGCACGGCCGAGCTCGACGCGTCCAACCAGCAACTCCGGGCGTTGGCGTCCGAGGTGGCGCTGGCGGAGCAGCGTGAACGGCACCGGCTGGCGATCGGGCTGCACGACCACGTCGGCCAACTCCTGGCGGTCGCCAAGATGCGCGTGTCCAGCGAGACGGCCCGGTGTTCGGACCCCGAGTCGAAAAATCGGCTGGAGGACACCATCGGGCTGCTCGCCGACGCGATCGACGCCACGCGGAGCCTGACCTTCGAACTCAGCCCCCCGATGCTCTACGAACTAGGACTTATCCCAACCCTGTCGACATTGGTTGAGCAGACCGGCGAGCGACACGCCCCGCTGGTTTGCACGTTTGAAGACGACGGCCAGCCCAAGCCGTTGGAAACTGATCTTGCGGTGTTGCTGTTTCAGGTGGTCCGCGAACTGATCACCAACACGCTCAAACACGCCCAGGCGACCCGGCTCAAGGTGTCGTCCCGCCGTTTGGAACAGCAGATGGAACTGGTCGTGGAAGATGACGGCCGCGGTTTTGACGTCGAACAACTCGGGCGTCCGCGGGTCGGAAAGGGCGGATTCGGACTGCTGAGCGTGCGGGAAAGGCTGTCACCCTTCGGGGCCAGTCTCCGGGTGACGAGCACGCCGGGCACGGAGGATGACGCGGGCCGCGGGCAAGGAACGCGGTCGATCATCAGCGTGCCGCTGAAATCTGATTAAACTAGGGGCGGCCGGGGAGGCCCGAGCCGCCGAGGCTTGTATGGATAGGTTTGTGTCTTGAAGAACATCCGAATTCTTTTGGCGGACGACCACAAGATCGTCCGGGATGGGGTCCGCGCCTTGATCGAAGCGTTGGACGGCTATGAAGTGGTCGGGGAAGCCGGCGACGGACGCAGCGCGGTGTCGCTGGCCCGTGAGCTCAAGCCCGATTTGCTGGTGATGGACGTGGGTATGCCCGACCTCAACGGGATCGACGCCGCCAAGCAGGTGACCAACGAAGTGCCCGGCGTGAAGGTGGTGGCGCTGTCGATGCAGTCCGATGGGCGTTACGTCCGGCGGATGTTCCAGGCCGGGGCCTCGGGATACCTGCTGAAAGACTCGGCTTTCGAAGAGCTCCGCAGTGCCATGGACATGGTGCTGCAGGGCAAGACCTACGTCAGCCCGGCGGTGGGTCAGGTCGTGGTGGGGGACTACGTGCGTGACGACCGCTCGGAGGGCTCGGAGCAGTTCCAGTCGCTCACGCCGCGTGAACGCGAGGTGCTGCAGCTCATGGCCGAGGGACGCTCGACCAAGGAGATCGCCAGCGATCTGTTCGTGTCGGTCAAGACGATCGAGACTCACCGGCAGCACATCATGCAAAAGCTGGGCACCAACAGCATCGCCGACTTGACCAAGTTCGCGATCCGTGAGGGGCTGACCCAACTGGACGATTGAGCCGATCCGGCGCGTGGAAGTGATCGGCATACCGGAGATTTTTCCGAGAACGATCTCGGGGTTTGCCCGATCGTTTGGCGGGGAGCGCTGTTCTATGTTGGATTCATGAGTTCGATCTATTCATCATTTCAGATTATTGAGCTGCAGCAGATGCTGCGGATGCAGCGTCGGCGCCGCCTATCGCGTCTCCTGCGTCTTGTTTGCTGCTTGGGTTTGTTGCTGGGTGCGGTTGCGTATTCCACCGGCTGCTCGTCGCCCGAGTCCACGTCTCAGGAACCGATCCCCCCGACCTACCGCCACGCGTCCGCAGACATCGTCGGGGATATCCACCCCTCAACTCAGGCATTGCCTGATAGTACGCGTTAGGTGTACGCCGTATTTTCAAAGTCGGTCAAGGACGCACTAAACCCATGAGGGGTAACGCGAACTTCGCCAAGGCCTCAGCCGTGTGTTGAGCATTGGCACCCGTCCTTGACCCTCCTCGACGCGGTGGAATCCCCCGGCCCCGCTCGAGGAACCGGGGCGATGCGGCGACACTGTCGCCGTGTCGCTCTTTTTTTCCTGATAGAACTCGGGGAATCCATCAATGCCGCAACGCTTCGGTTTGGCGTTGTCGGGCTTGGCGAGCGGATCAACTATAATTTTCAGACCGATCTCGCCTTCCCCCTGTTTTGGAGACCCCCGATGAAAATGAAATCTCTCTCGATCGCGTTCCTGTTTGCCGCCGGCCTGACGGTCGGATGTGAAGAAGCCAAGGACGCCACCGCCGAAGCCACCGAAGCCGTCAAAGACGCTGCCGAGGTGACCACCGACAAGACCGGCGACGCCCTCGACGCCCTGAAGGACGACGCCGCGGCCGCCGGCAAGGAAATCTCCGAGGCCGGTGCCGACGCCTATGAGGCCGGCAAGAAGGAAGTCGAAGAGGCCGTCGACGCCGGCAAGAAGAAGCTCGACGAGCTGACCGATTCCAACTCCGAGGCCGATGCGGGTGGCATCACCCTCGACAGCCTGACCGAAGGCATGTCGCTCAACAGCGAACAGCTCGACGGCGTGATCAAGAAGGTCAAAGACCTCATCGGCGAAGAGAACTACGACACCGCCAGCCAATGGATCAGCAAGCTCGAAGGCATGGAACTCCCCGAGGGCTACGCCGACCAGATCGAAGGCCTCAAGGGGCTTCTCGAAAAGGCGCAAGGCGCGGGCGATCTGCTCAAGGGCCTGGGCGGGTAAGCCCGAATACGAAACTTGTCTTCTGAGTGCTGTTGTATCGATCCAACAGCAGCAGGAGGGTCTTGCCGCTGGCACCACTGAGTGTCAGCGGCATTTTTATGCGCTGCGCAGATGCCTGTCAGGCGGGGGTGCCGACGGGCACCAGTGAATCCAAAAGGTCTGCAAGCCGGTAACGCACGACGCCGACGTTGGTGTCGGCCGCGCCGTAGTACAGCTGAATGTCGTCGCCCTGCATGGCGTAGCCCGTCGGGAAGACGACGGCTTTGACGAAGCCGATCTTCTCGAAGTCTTCTTCGGGCCGCATGAACGCGTCGGGAGACGCGGCGAGCACGCGCGTCGGGCAATCGAGGTCCAGCAGCAGCGCCCCGGCGGCGTAGACCCCGATGGGTTCGCCGGGCCCGGGTTTGCAGGAGGCGTGGTAGATCTTCAGCCAGCCGCGTTCGGTGCGGATGGGGGGCACGCCGCCGCCGATCCGTCCGTCGTCCCACGAGCCCGACGATCCGCCGACGCTCGCTGCGCCGTCGCCCGATCCCCAGAGCGGCTGGTGGTCGCCCCAGAAGTGCAGGTCCGGCGAATAGGCCAGCCACATCTCCGGCTGGGTCACCTCGAATTTCCCGGTCGGCCGGTGGATCGCGACGTAGTGCCCGTCGATCTTCTCGGGGAAGAGCACGACATCCTTGTTCTCACGGCAGAAGATGATGCCCAGGTCGTCGAAGTGGGTGAAGTCGGTGGTGGTCAGCAGCACGGTGCACACGCCGTGGTGCGAAGCGCCGACGGCGGTGACGGCGTAGACGCTGCCGATCCGTGTGATGCGTGGGTCTTCCAGGCCGAAGGTCGCGTGGTCGGCGCGGTAGTCGACGATCGGCCCGACCTTGGTGATCGTCACACCGTCGCTGGCGAAACGCACGACGCGCAGGTGGTTGATGAACGTCAGCCGCTTGAAGCCGGTGTCTTTGAAGATCGCCATCCGCGGGTCGTTCGTGGTGACGAGGTCGGCGTCGATCCAATCGATCTCGATCTCGCCCAGGTCGTTGTAGCGTGGCGAGGCGACGAAGCCGTCGCGCGTCTCGGTCGGGCGCTCGGCGACGCGCACCAGCATGACCACCGACCCGTCGTCGAGCTGGACAGCGGCGGGGTTGAACGTCCCTACGACCTCGAAATCGTCCCGCGAGGGCGGGAGGTCGGCGGGGCGGATCAGGCAGCGGGTCTCGAGGCGGGGCAGGGGGTCGGGCATGGCGGGTCAATTCCCGGGGGTTGTTTTTGGTGAAGAGTCATGATCCGAGCACGAAGCGTTGGCGGGTGGCGGCGTTGGAAACGTTTTGCACTCGCTTACGCTTCGTGCGCGGAAAGGGCTTCCGTGACATCACGGAGCGAGGTCGTCACGTATGTCGACGGGGGCGGCGTCTTGCGGCACCCAGCCGAACGGGTTGGCGGTGTCGTGGACGCGGTGCTCGTTGTCCGAGACCGCGTAGAGCTTGGCGTAGGCCGGCGGGTCGTCGTGGTCGAGGATGGCCCTCGCCATCGCGCAGAGGTCGGGGTGGCTCAGCCAGACGCGGCGTTCCCAGGTGTCGGTCGGGTGGGGCTGGCCGTCGTCGGTGACGCCGCCGTAGCGGATGTCGGCGATGCGGTAGTTCTCGTCGGCCGCCTCTTCGTCGAGCGTTTCGATGAGCAGCTTGAGGCCGCCGTAGAGCCCGTTGGCCCGCTGCTGTCGGTCGAGCCCCAGCAGGCCCGGGCCCATCCAGTCGTAGAAGAAGTCGGCGTGGACCGAGCTGGCCATAATCGCCCGCTTCACGCCGGCCGCCTTCGTCGCATCGATCACGTTGCGGTGCATCAGGATGTTGTTCAGCGACGACCGGCCCGGCACCTCGCTCTCCCGGGCGTAGCCCCAGGCCAGATGGATCACCGCGTCGCATCCCCGGAATTTCTCTTCCAGCCCCTCGGGGTTCATGAGGTCCGTGCCGTTGATCGATCTCGACATCGGCCGAAGATCGTAGACGTCCTTCAGCCCTTGCATCAGCGCCCGGCCGATCGCTCCACTCGCTCCCGTCACCGCCACGGTCTTCATCGCAACGCCTCCATCAGGTCATCCAGGCGGTATGCGGTCACCCCGACGTGCGTGTCGGCCGCGCCGTAGTACACCAGCCACCGCTCGCCGTCCTCGACGATCCCCGTCGGGAAGACCACGTTCGGAACAAAGCCCTGCATTTCCCAGTCTTCCTGAGCACCCATGATCGGCTCGGGCGTGTGCTTCAAGACCTTGGTGGGATCGTTGAAATCCAGCAGCAAGAGCCCGGCCATGTAGGCGCCGACCTCGCCTTTCTTCGTGGCGCGTCGGCTGCCGTGGTAGACCTCCAACCAAGCGGGGCCGTCGGGGGTCTGCACTTTCACCGGCGGCACACCCGCGCCGATACGGTCGTTGTCCCAGGCGAACTGTCCGGACCATACAAAGCGGTGATCCCCCCACGCCTTGGCGTCGGCGGAACTCGCCAGCCACATCTCGGGCTTGCAGAACCGCTGGAACGTATTGGGCCGATGCAGCGCGACAAACTTGTCGTTGATCTTCTCGGGGAAGAGCATGACGTCTTTGTTTTCGGGGCAGAAGACGACGCCGTGGCGTTCGTAGCTCTGGAAGTCGGTGGTGGTGGTGAGGCTGGTCGCGGCGCCGTGTTCGCTGACGCTGACGTAGGTGATGTAGTACGTGCCGTCGATGAGCGTGATGCGGGGGTCCTCGACGCCGAAGGTTTCGTACGGCCCTTCGCAATACAGCGAGGCGAGTTCGCCGGTGATGGCGGTGCCGGCTTCGTCGAGTACGAACGTGCGGATATGGCTGACGAACTTGAGCCGCATGAGTTGGTCTGCGGCACGAACGACTTTGCGCGGATCAACGAGGATGTCCTGGTCTTCGGGGAGGTACTCGATGTCGAGTTCGCCTTGTCCGTTCCACGACGGAAGGGCATGAAACCCTTCGCGTTGCTCGGTCGGCGACTCGGCGACGCGGGCCATCAGAACGATGCGGCCGTCGGGCAGTCGGGTGGTGCCGGGGTTGAATACACCGATGACTTTCAGGTCATCACGCGACGCGCTGATGTCGGTGGGGCTGAGCAGTCGTTGGGTAAATTGACGGTCGAGCATGAGCCGAGTGTAGCAACCTCGTTGGGTTGATTCGGCGGCGCGGGGATTCGTTCGACATGAAACGTTCCAACCCGTTTAACGCGATCAGAACAAGAGGTGCATGCCGGGATGAAACGCGTGGCGTACACTCTCAGTATGCAGTGCAACATCAATGCGAAAGGCAAGGCGTATCGGTTAGTGGGCGGGTTCCTGACGCTCGGGATCGCGTGTGTGTTGGCGGGGCTGGTTATGGCTGGCGTGCTGGAACAGGGCTGGTGGTGGTTCGTTGTCGCGGGCACCGTCTTGGGCGGCGGGTTCATGCTGTTCGAAGGCTGGGCGGGCTGGTGCGTGGTCCGGGCGATGGGGTTTAAGACGCCGATCTGAACGGGGGATTTCTCCGCTTGTTCCAAATCCGTCCGATAGTTCGAAACCCGATTCAGCATGGGATGTGGGATGGTCGAGTTAAACTATGGAGTGAGGCATCTCGCCGCCGATTCTCGGCCAGCCCTTCGGAAACCAACATTTGGGGTGACTAGCCCCCATCTTCTCGGACCCCAAGCATGTCGATGACCCGTTCCATCCCAACCGCTGGCGTGATCGACGCCTTGCCCTCGGCGGCGCTGATCCTGGACGACCAGGGGGTGATCCTCGCGGTGAACCGGGCGTGGATTAAAGCGGCGGACGATTGTTTTGGTCTGGTGCGAAAAGCCGAAGCGGGCGTCAACCTTTTTGAGGCGTTGAATTCGTCGTGTTCCAACGGCTGCGTGGACACCGAGGCCTTGACCGGCGGGATGCGGGACGTGGTGGGGGGACAGTGTGACGAGTTTGTCCAGCACTACTCCTGCGGGGCGGCCGAGCACCACGAGACGCGGTGGGTCCGGATCGAACTCCGGGCTTATCACGAGTCCGACGGGCAACGCCGGGTTCTACTGACCCGCCACGATGTCACCGCGGAGTTCCGCACCGACCGTGCGCTGCTGGAAAGCGAATCCCGCTACCACGCGGTGGTGGAAGACCAGGTCGACTTCATCTGCCGCTACCTCCCCGACACCACCCTGACCTTTGTCAATCAGTCGTATTGCGATTACCTCGGCAAGACCCGTGAAGAGCTCTTGGGCCGAAAGTTTCTGGACTTCGTGCCCCGTGAGGAATGGCCGGCCGTATTCAACAAGATCAATTCGTTCACGCCGGACTTCCATACCGCGACGGACGAACACTCGGCTCTGTTGCCGGGTGGATCCATGGGTTGGCAGTCGTGGACCGACCGGGCGTTTTTCAACCAACACGGGGAGATCATCGAGCTGCAATCCGTCGGCCGTGACATCACGCCGATCAAGCGGACGCAGGAAGCCCTGCACGAGAGCCAGACCCGCTTCAACCAGCTGGCCGACCACCTCGACGGCGTGTTCTGGATCTTCGACTGGAAGAAACGTGACATCATTTACCTGAGTCCGGCCTTCGAGAAAGTGTTCGCCAAACCCGCGCAGGTCGTCCTGGACGATTCCACGCAGTGGATTCAATCGGTCCACCCCAAAGACCAGCCGCACGTGATGAAGGTCTTCCGGGCCGCCGACGACGAGCCGTTCGACCTGACGTACCGCATCATCCGGCCGACCGGCGAGGAACGCTGGGTGCGGGACCGCGGGTACCCGGTGCACGACGACGACGGCAACGTCGTTCGTCTGGTCGGCCTCGTGGAAGACGTGACCGAACGCGTCTTGTCCGACCAGAAAGTCATGCGAAGTGAAGAGCGATACCGCGCCGCCTCCGAGGCGGGGATGGACGCCTTCTTCCTGTTCGATGCGCTCCGCGGCGAAGACGGCGAGATCATCGATTTTGTGTTCACCGACCTGAACCAACGCGGCGCGGAGATGGTGTCGCGCCAGCGGCACGAGGTCATCGGCCAGCGACTCTGCGAGTTGCTGCCGGTCAACCGCAGCGACTTCTTTTTCGGGGCCTACCGCGAGGTGGTCCGGACCGGCGAAGGGTTCAGCCGGGAATTCCCGCTCGATGCCGCGGAAGAAGGGATCCAGGCGGGCTGGATGGAGCAGCAGGTCGTGCGCGTCGGCGACGGCGTGGCCATCAGCGCCCGGGACATCACCTCCCGTAAACGCAACGAGCAAGAGATCGCGCGCCAGCGAGAAGAAAACCAGAAGATCCTCGACGGCATCCCGGCGTTTGTGTTCTACAAGGACACCCAGAACCGCATCCTGCGGGTCAACAAGACCGTGTGCGATGCCGAGGGCCTGCCCGCCGACCAGATCGAGGGCCGACACTCCGCCGAGCTCTACCCCGAGACCGCGGACGCGTTCTACAAAGACGACTTGGAAGTCATCCGCTCGGGGCAGCCCAAGCTGGGATACGTCGAAAGGATGCCGACGCTCGACGGCAAGGAGCGATGGATCCGAACCGACAAGGTCCCGCTGTTCGACAACGACCGCAAACCGGTCGGGGTCATCGTGATCGCGATGGACGTCACCGAGCTGAAACAGACCTCCGAGAAACTCACCGCCAGCGAGCGGCGATACCGCGAATTGTTCGAACGGGTCCCGGTCGGCGTGATCGAACACGACCTCACCGCGGTCGGCCGTGCGTTCGATGAGCTGCGCGAGCTGGACGTGGCGGACCTCTCGGCCCACATGGCCTCCAACCCCGAGTTTATCGGTGAAGTGATGCGCAAGACACGCATCCTCAGTGTGAATCAGGGGGCCTGCGCGTTGTTTGCATCGACGGGCACCGAGCAGTTTGCCGAGGCGGTGAGGCAGGGGCGATTCCGTCCGCCGCTCGAAGCGTTGCTGCTGAAGCTCCACATGATCTGGGACGGGCAGACCTCCGGCGAGATCGAAACCCGCTACCGCACGCTGGATGGCCGGATGATCGACGTGCTGTTGCGCGTGGTCATCCCCGAATCCAACGGCAAGCCCGACCTGTCGCGCGTGCTGCTGTCGCTGACCGACATCAGCGCCAACCGTCAACGCGTCTTCGCCCAGGCCCAGGTCACCCACGCCGAACGCGAACGGCGGATGCTGGGGCACGAGCTCCACGACACCCTCGCCCAGCAACTCACGGGCATCAACATGCTCAGCGAAAGCCTGCGTCGCCGCCTCGAGTCGCAGAGCATCCCCGAAGCCGAGCGTGTCGCCGAACTCGCCGGCATGGTCGGGCAGGCCAACTCCGAGGTGCGCCGCCTCATCAGCGGCCTCAGCTCCGAGCGTATCGCCCCCGACGAACTGGAGACGGCACTCGAAAGCCTCGCCGAGCGCTCGGCACTGGTTCACCAACTGCCCGTCACGTTCCACTGCCGCCGTACGCCCGATGAGCTCGACGAAGAGGCCGCGAACCACCTGCTGTTCATCGCTCAGGAAGCGACCCACAACGCCGCTAAGCACGCCCAGGCCTCGTCCATCGAGATCATCCTCGGCCAGAGCGACGACGCCCTGACCCTCACCGTCAAAGACGACGGCGTTGGCATCCCGCCTGTTCCAGAACGTTCCAGCGGACCGGAATCGGGGCTGGGATTGAACATTATGCGCTACCGCGCCGAGGCCATCGGCGCTACAATGACGATTAATTCTTACCCCGACGCGGGCACCATGATTGTGTGCTCGCGGCCAAGCCAGACCCTGCACCTGCCCGCGGGTGCCCCCCCTCGTCCGCAAGACGAAACCGGAGAAGACTATGTTATCTGATGCCTCTACCACCCAAGCCACCGCACGGATCGTCGTCGTGGACGACCACCCGATTGTCCGTCGTGGCCTGATCGAACTGATCAACGATGTGCCCGAGTTCGATGTGGTTGGCGAGGCGCCCGATGTGTCCACCGCGCTGGACGTGCTCAGCGAAGTCCGCCCCGACCTGGCGCTGATCGACCTGTCCCTGGGCGACGGCCACGGCCTGGAACTCATCAAGCAGATCCGCGCCGCCGAGCTCAACATCAAGATGCTGGTCGTCTCCATGATGGACGAAGCGCTCTACGCCGACCGCGTGCTGCGTGCCGGTGCTTCGGGCTACCTCCGCAAGGAACAGGCCACCGAAAACATCATCACCGCGATCCGTCAGGTGCTCGACAACAAGATCTACCTCAGCCCCAGCGCCACCGCCCGCGTACTCAACCGCGTGGCCACCAACGAGTCGCCCGCCCAGTCGCCGGTGTCGACCTTGTCCGACCGCGAGCTCGAGGTCTTCGAACTCCTGGGCGACGGCCTGTCCTCCCGCGACATCGCCGCCCGCCTGCACTTGTCGGTGAAGACGGTCGAGACCTACCGCGAAAAGATCAAGACCAAGCTCAGCCTGAAAAACGGCAGCGAACTCACGCGCCACGCGATCCATTGGGCGATGCGTAAGGGCGAGTGATTTTTTCGGGGGCTGACATGGAATCAAATTTGAGACCTAAGCAAAATCCTTTTTGGATAGGTGTTAGATTTCTTTTTGAATTCCTTTGTGTGTTTTTAATTGTTGGGCTTATCTATTCTGCCGCTTCTCATTATTTCAGTGAGGATGGTTGGCAGGGGGTGTCGATTTCACTTAAACCAAGTTGGCAAGTTTTGGTGTCTAGTGTTGCGGCTTGCATTTGGAGCGTACATGTTTGTATGTGCTTGCTTCAAGGTAAGCAGAATCTGCTCGCTAGGCTCTTTGGGATGAAGTTTCGAGTTTTGGGAGACAGGTCAAAGTACTTGGGCTAATACTTCTAGGCTTCCGAAATCCACCCTTCGTAGATGGTTCGGTAGGTCAGGTCTTCGACCTGACACCATTGCCAATGAACTGCCATGTCAGGTCGAAGACCTGACCTACGGCACCAAATCGATAATCAAGCTGAGGCTTCGCTGAACAAGTTTGGCGAAGCCTTTTCTTTCGCCCGGCCGTGCCAGAGGTAGTACGCGCCGCGGCGGATGTCGTCGAAGATCAGGATCCAGCAGGGCAGGACGACGAGGATGAGCACGGTGGCCGAGAGCAGGCCGGCGGCGATGCTGATGCCCATGGGGATCAGGAACTTGGCCTGGAAGGACTGCTCGAGAATCAACGGGGTCAGGCCCAGCACGGTGGTGATCGTGGTGAGCAGGATCGGTCGGAGGCGGGCCCGGCCCGCGGCGA
Organism: Algisphaera agarilytica; assembly: GCF_014207595.1. Taxonomy (NCBI): domain Bacteria; kingdom Pseudomonadati; phylum Planctomycetota; class Phycisphaerae; order Phycisphaerales; family Phycisphaeraceae; genus Algisphaera; species Algisphaera agarilytica. The sequence continues at coordinate 944,289 of NZ_JACHGY010000001.1, read as the reverse complement.
TCAGGGCGTCGAGAATCGCCATGCCTCGCTGGCGTTCGTGGTTGAAGAACTCCACGAGGATCAGCGAGTCGTTCACGACGATGCCCGAAAGCGCGACGATGCCGATGAGGCTGAGGAACGTGAGGTTGTAGCCGAGCAGCAGGTGGCCCCAGACCACGCCGATGAGCGAGAACGGGATGATGAGCATGACCGTTAACGGCTGGAAGTAGCTGGAGAACAGCCAGGCGAGGATGACGTAGATCATCAGGCAGGCGGCGCCCATGCCCAGCGGCAGCGAGCCGAACGCGTCGCCCATTTGTTCCTGTCGGCCGGCGTATTCGATGGTGAGCTGGGGGTATTTCTTGCGGACCTCGTCGAGGTCGATCGCGGCGGTGACGTCTTCGGTGCTCACGCTGGGGATCGTCTCGGCGGTGACGGTGACGGTCCGCTGGCGATCGACGCGCTTGATCGTCGAGTAGGTCGTGGCCTCTTCGATGTCGGCGACTTCAGACAGCGGGACCAGCGAGCCGGTGGGTGTGACCAGCCAGGCGTTTTCGATGGCGCCCAGGTCGCGGCGGGTGCGCTCGTCGACGCGTACCCGCACGTCGATGTCTTCCTGCTGGTCGGCGTAGGTGTGCGCGTCGATGCCGAAGAGGAACCCGCGGACCTGCAGCGCCACGTCGGCGGGCGTAAGGCCGACGCTGCGGATGTCGGCGGGGCGGGGCACGATGCGCTGCTCGGCCTGGCCCAGGTCGTTGTCGTCGTTGATATCCACCACGCCCTCGAAGCCCGCGAGCAAGGTCTTGAGGTCGGCCACGGCGGCGTCGATCTGGTTGCCGTCTTTGCCGCGCACCCGCACGGTGATGCCCGGGCCGGAGGGGCCGCCGGAGATCTCGGAGAAGTTGATCCGGTCGACCGCGTCGAGCTTGCCTTGCAGTTCGTCGCGGATGGATTGGATGACCTTCGACGATTCGCGGTCCCGCAGCTCGACGTAGTACAGCTCGATGAACATCTGCGCGACGTGGGTCGAGGCCCCGTCGGCCTGGCCGGTGTCGATGTCGGACCGCTGCCCGACGACCGAGGCGACCGACTGCACCTCGCGCTGCCCGAACGCTGCCTGCTCGACGGCGGCGACCGCGGCGTTGGTGTCTTCGATCGGCGTGCCGATGGGCATACGCAGGTCGACGACCAGCGTCTCGGCGTCGTTGTTGGGCAGGAACTCGAAGACCACCCGGCCCCCGGCCCAGAGGCTCATCGTCCCGATGAACACCGAGAACGTGGCGACGATGGCGAGGTAGCGGTAACGCAGCGAGAACTTGAGCAGCCGGGCGTAGGCCGGGACGACCTTCTCGAAGATGACGTAGTCGCGTTTTTCTTCAAAACGCTTGATCGCCCGGGCGAGGCGGTGGGGTTTGGTTTGGTCGGCCAAAGCGCGGTCGCGGTGGACCAGGCTGTGGGCCATGTGGCTGGGCAGGATCAGCAGCGTCTCGATCAACGACATGATGAGCGCACACGCCACGACGATCGGGAGCGCCCCCAGCAGGTCACCGATGTTGCCCTTGATGAACGACAACGGCAGGAACGCCACGATGCTGGTCAGCACCGTCGCCACCACCGGCCAGCTCACCTGATTGGTTCCGCCCACTGCCGCCTCGAACGACGGCTCGCCGCGGTCGTGTCGCGCCTGGATGTTTTCCGAGACCACGATCGCGTCGTCGACGAGGAGGCCCAGCACGACAATCAGCCCGAACATGGTCAGCAGGTTGAGGGTGACGTCGATCGCGGACATGAGAACCAGCGTGCCGAGGATCGCGGTGAGCAGGCCCACGCCGACCCAAAACGCGACGCGCCAGTTCAGGAAGACCAGCAGCGTGGCGAACACGAGGATCGCGCCGTAGCCGGCGTTGCGGGTGAGCAGGTCGAGCCGGCCCTCGACGAAACGGGCCAGGTCCGACGTCGCCGAGACGGACACCCCGCGCGGCAGGGGGGTGGGTGAGTTCAACCCGAGCAGGTAGGCGTCGTAACGGTCCGAGCCGAAGCGGACTTCGAGGGCCGTGCCGTCGAACGGCTTGCCCTGCCGGCCCTTGACGTAGGACCGCACGGACTTGGCCATGTTGACGATGTCCTGGTCGCCGACCTTGAACACGGTCAGCATCGCGGCGGGCTTGCCGATCAGCTCTTCGCCCATCGCGTCGTCTTGCGGGGGCGCGTCGGTGGTTCGGCTGTTGAACCGGTTGATGATCTGGTCGTCGACAAAGCCCTCGCTGACCTCGGCGATGTCGCCCAGCGCGATCGTTCGGCCATCCGGGAAGCTGCGCACCACGATCTGGCGGATCGCCTCGGCACGCTCCGCGACGCCCATGGTGCGGACCTTCACGTTGCCGCCGACGTTTTTGACGGTGCCGCCGGGGATTTCGCGCATCCAGGCGCCGACCGCGTCGGCTACCTCGGGCAGCGCGATGCCTTGTTGGAGCAGCGCGTCCTGCCGGACGTCGACGCGGATCTCGTAGTCGCGCACGCCGTCGATGAGCACCTCGCCCATGCCTTCGAGGGTGAGCAGGTCGTCGCGGACGCCACGGATGACGTCTTTCATGACCGACTCTTCGAGGTCGCCGAACACCGCGACGCGGATCACCGGCAGGCGTGGCTCGAGGAGCTGGGTGGTGATCTCCTCGCTCTCGTCGGGCAGGTCTTGCAGCGTGTCGATCGCGCGGTCGACTTCGTCGAGTGCTTTTTCGGCGTCGATCCCTTCGCGGAACTTGATCGTCATCCCGCCGCCGCCCTCGGCGAGGGTGACGCTGAGCTCGTCCACCTCGTCGAGGTCGATGAGCTGGTTCTCCACCTTGATCGCCAGGGCGTCTTCCACCTCTTCGGGGGTTGCGCCGGGGTAGGGCAGCGTGAGCGTGGCGGACTCGGGGTCTTGCTCGGGGAAGAACTCGCGGCGCAGCGACAGGCCCGCGACGATGCCCGCGATGAGGATCGCGGTCATGAGCAGGTTGACGGGCACGGGGTTGCGGACGCCGAAGCGAGCCAGACTCATGGCGTGGCCTCGCCTTCCTCGGGCGTTTGCTGGGCCGAGGCCTTGCTGACGGTTTCGTTCACCGGCTTGGGATCGACGAGGGTGCCGTCGGCGATACGCGTGGCGGCGTTGACGATCACCAGGTCGCCGTCTTCGAGCACATCATCGATGACCGCCCACTGGTCGTCGGGCAGGCCGAAGCCCGAATGCGTGCCGGACAAGGTGTAGGCGACCTGGACGGCGCGGCTGACCACCTCGCCGTCTTGGGCGACCTGGATGCGGCCCTGCCGGATCGAGCGGCGCGGCACCACGAAGCGGTCTTCGACATCGGCGATGGCGACGGTGGCTTCGAGGAACATGCCCGGGGCGGGCAAGCGGGCGTTGCCGTTTTCGTCGGTGAGGTCGGCGTAGACGGTGAGGGTGCGCGTGGTCGCGTCCTGCTCAGGGGCGATGCGGGCGATGGTGGTGGTCCAGCCCAGGCCGTCGATCAGGCTCGCGGGGCCGGAGGTCGGTTCGAGGATGACACGATCGCCCACACTGACCGACATGCGTGACGAGGCGGGCAGCTGGATCGGCACCTCGATCGGGCTGAGCGAAACGACCCGGGCGATGGTCTGCCCCGCGGCGAGGTTTTCGCCGACTTCGACGTCGATCGTCTGGAGCACGCCGTCGATCGGGCTAAGGATCGTGGTGCGCTGCTGGTTGAGCTCGGCCAGGTTCACCTGCGACTGCTGCGAAGCCTTCTGGGCCTCGAGCGAACGGCGGCGCGGCCCGATGAGGTCGGCCGCCTCGCGGGTCAGCAGCTGGTTACGCTTGGCGGTGATGAGGTTGCGTTCGGCGGTGTCGAGGTCTTGCTGGGTGCCGACGTTGCGTTCCTGGAAACGCACCTGACGGTCGTACTCGGTCTGAGCGATGGCGACGTCGGAGTCTTCCAGCACCAGGCGTTCTTCGAGCCGATCGGATTCCACATCCAGCTGCGACAGCGCCGCGTCGAGTTCGGCGATGCGTTGCTGGGCGATATCGAGTTGCCGCTCGAAATCCGAGGCGTCGAGCTGGACCAGCAGTTGACCCTTGGTCACGACGGCCCCGGGGCGGACCTCGACGGGGATCGACTCGACCGTCGCGGTGACCCGGGACGGGACGTCGGCGGAGTACAGCGCCTCGGCGGTGCCGTAGCCGCGCCACTGCCGCTGGACGGGCACGCGCTGGGCCTCGAAGACGATGACGGTCTGCCGGGTGGCGGCGGGATCGACTTCCTGCACCACGGGCTTGGTCGAGCTCATGAGGAAGAAGATCGCGATCGCGGCTCCCAGCATCAGCACCGCGACGACCAGGCGCGAAGTCAACGCCAGCAGGCGGTTGGGGCCGCGCGGGATCGGTTGGCGTTCGGGGCGTGGTTCGTCCCGGGTTTCGGGGACGGTGTGGTCGGGGGTTTCGTGGTCAGACATAGATGAGCGCGTTCATGACAGAAGTACGGCCTCTGACTATAGGTCGTTACGCCGGGGTGCCGGTTCAGGTTTCAAACGTATATTTTACGCCGCGGGCATGGAGGCTGCCTGTGCGGGGTACGAGGCGGCGGAGGTGGCCTGGGGGGCGATCACGCGGTGCAGACGCTCCCAACCCATCGCGGCGTTGCCTATTTGTGCGATCGCGGCGGCGGCGGCGATCTGGCCCAGGCGGACACTGGAACGGATCCCGAGCCCGCTACAAAGCCCCAGCGTGGCCGCGGCGAGCAGGGCATCGCCCGCGCCGACTTCATCAAAGACCCGGGTCTGGTACATCGACGCGAGGCTGGGTTGTTCCCGCTTGGTGCCGTTGGAGCTGTACCGGACGCAGCCCGAGGCGTCGCGGGTGACCAGCAGGTGTTTGAGGTCGAGTTCAGTCACCAACCGCCTGCCCAAGGCATCCAGCGGGGTGAGCGGCGAAGGGCTCGGCGAGAGCCGACGCAACTCACGCTCGGTCGGCGTGAGCAGGTCAAACTTCCGCATCGCCAGGAGGCTGGCGCGGGGGCCGCTGACGTCGCCGGTCAGGACCGGGGTGCTGGGCCGGAGGATCGGCAGCACGCCGTCGAGCAGTTCGGGGGTAACCGTGCCGTGGCCGAAATCCGCGAAAATGACCGCGTCCAGGTCCAGCCGGCGTTCGGTGATGGCCCCGGCAATCCGCCCGGTCGTCACGGGCGGGGGGGATTCGATCAGCTCCTGGCGTGGCGTTGCGGTAATGCGATGGCCCTGGACCCGGCGAGTCCGGACCGGCTGGGCGGCGTCCGTGGGAACCGCATGCACCTCGATCCCCAGATCGTCGAGGCCTCGGCGGAGTTGGCGGGCGTTCCCGTCGTTGGCGAGCTGCGTCACCAGAACGGGTTGCGCTCCCAGGCGACGAAGGTGACCCGCGATCACGCCGGCCCCGCCGGGGAAGCAGTGCGAGCGTCCACCGTCCGAGCGGTAGCAGTCCAGGATGACATCGCCCACCACCGCGATGCGTCGGCCCTCGACCGCGGGCACCGCCCGGGCCAGCAGGGTGGCGTCGTCGTGTCGGGTGGCATCGGAGAGTCGGGGAGGTCGCGGAGCGTCGGCCATGCTAAAGGGGTTATCGGCATCGGCTTGGCTCGGCCGTGAGAACCGGGGGTAGGGGATTTTTGTCGCCCCGGTGGGGGAACCGCCGATAACCTTGGGGTCGGCGGGGAACCCGTAGCACCTGCGTAAGCCGATGTTTGAAAGAGTTTTAGGTTCTTATGAACACGATCATGCGATCGCCGTCTTCCGGTAGCAGCCCCGAGGGCACTCCGCCCGCCGCCGCTGTCCACCGGGCCTGGACCCAGATTCAGCAGGGGGGGTACGCCGCCGCGGCCGAGGTTCTGGAGCGATACGACCCGTCCAACCTCAATGTCGCCATCCCCTTTTGCCTGTCCCGCAACCTCCGGGCGCTGCAGGTGCACCGGCCGGAGATCCTCACCACGCTGGAACAAGCCGGGCTGTTCAGCACGCTCAAACGCTACCCGCTGGTGCCCACCGCCTCGGGCCGATTGGCTCCGGCGTGTGCCGATCCGGATGCGCCCGCCGCGGCCCCGGTCCCGCTGAGCACGAACCCCGATCCGAGCGCCGCGGCCGACCTGGCGATGCAGCGTCTGGCTGAACACATCAACGCGGGCAAAGCGATCGTCTTCGCCGACGTGATCGACGGCTACCTCATCTCCAAACTCGCCGACGCCAAGCCGACGCTCGGCCTGGGTATGCAGCAGGCGATCTACATCGCCGAACCCGACCCGCACCTGCTCACCGCCAGCCTGATGGTCCACGACTGGTCGGGCCCGGACAGCCCGATCACCGACCCGCGGTTCACGTGGTTTGTCGGCGAGCGGGCTTGGCTGGACTTCGAGATCCACATGCGACGCAACCGCATGCTGCCCCTGCCGGTGATCAAGCTCGGGCGCGAAGCCCCCCGGGCCGCGATCGGCGAAATCCTCGAACGCTGCCACGCCTACTACGAGGCATGCGAAGCCAAGTGGGCCAGGAAGATCGAAAAGCACTACAGCGATTTCCAATGCGACGCGCTGACCGTCGGCACCGCGACCCGGCCCAAGGTGCTGCTGATCACCTGCCGGTTCACCACCGTCCTGAAATACTCCACCGCCGACTGCGAGCAGGCGTTCGCACGGTTGGGCTGGCGGACCCGCACGCTGATCGAGCCCGGCGACACCCACCGTCTGACCCGCTCGGCGATCCGCCACGCGTTGGCGACGTTCAAGCCGGACCTGGTGTTCACCATCGACCAGCTCCGCGCCCATTGCCTGACGCCCTTCCCCGAACGGCTGCCGTTTGTCTGCTGGGTTCAAGACCAACTCAGCCGGTTCACCACCCGCAAAGCCGGCGCGTCGATCACCCCTCGCGACTTCGTGTTGTCGATGGTCGGCCCGATGTACACCCGGCAGTGGGGCTACCCCGCCCGGCAGATCGTCGAGATGCCCAAGCTCACCCGCCCGCCGGCCCGCCCGGACAAGTGGGTCAGCACCGGCGACGATCTGGTCTACGTCTCCAACGCTTCGCAGCGCCCGGCCGACCTGATCGACGCGCTCGACAGCCCGCTGCTCAAAGCCTGTGCCGACGAAATGGTGCAGCGCTACGAGGCCGGCGAATCGCTGCCCGCGATGGGCGACGTCGGCCGGATCGTGGACCGTGTGTCCCGAAAGCAAAACCAAACGCTCAGCGCGGCCAACCGCGCGCTGGCGGTCAACACCCTGTACCACCCGCTCAACAACGCGCTCTACCGGCAGCAGGCCTTGGGCTGGGCCGCCCAGGCCGCCGAGGATCTCGGCCTGTCGTTCGCGCTCTACGGCCAGGGCTGGCAGGACCACCCCGATTTCGCCGCCTACGCCCGCGGCCCCGTCGCCTACGGCCCGGACCTCGAAGAACTCACCCGCCAGAGCAAAATCAACCTGCAGATCGTTCCGTCTTTCTGCCTCCACCAACGCCTGCTCGACGGCCTGGTCGCCGGCGGCTTCTTCCTGATCCGACAACACCCCAGCGACACCCTGATCCCCAAGCTACTGGGCCTGATCGACCCCGAGGCGAAGACCGTGAACGAAGCCCTCGAAGCCGCGGGTTCCAAGCGTGACGAGCTCAAGGCGTTGCTCAAACAAGCGGGCGGGCTGGCCGACCTGGGCACGCCCGTCGACATGGTCGAGTTCCTGCGTGGCTGCCAACGGGCGGAACTGCTCAACCACGAGGGCGAATCGCTGCCCAAGCTAGACGAGGTCAGCTTCCACGACGCCGACTCGCTCCGGAAACACCTGGAGACCTACAGCGACTACGCCGCGCTGCGTCGCCGCGTGGCCACCGAGCAGCGCGAGAGCGTCGAGCACCGGCTGTCGTACACCGCGGGGCTGCGACGCACCCTGGCTCGGATCGGCCAACTCATCGCCGAGGAGCCGCCGGACCTCTTCCCCGACAACCCTTCTGCGGCATCCACGATCACGTCTTCGTTCACATTCGCCGCCTGACTCATCTCCGTTCGGAGCTTCGCCATGGACCTGTCTTACGTCATCGTGAGCCACAACCGCCGGGACACGCTGCTGCGCACGCTCGGCATCCTGGAACGCAGCACACCGCTGGCCGAAGCGCAGTGGGAGACCTGGGTCGTCGACAACGCCTCGACCGACGGCACTGCGGAAGCGATTGCCGAGCAGTTCCCCAAGGTCAATCTCCTGCGTCGCGAGACCAACGAAGGTGTCTGGGCACGAAGCCTGGCATTCTCGCAGTGCCGCGGCCGGGCGGTGATTCTCCTGGACGACGACAGCTACCCCGCCGACGCCCAGACCGTGACGCGTTCGATCGCCCACCTCGACGCCCACCCCGACCTCGCGGCGGTGGTGGGGCGGTGCGTGCTGCCCAGCGGTGAGCTCGAAGCGTGTGCGCTGCCGGGCGTGATGCTCAGCGGCGCGGTGTGCATGCGCAAAGCCGCGCTCGATCAGGTCGGCGGCTTCCGCCGCGAGTTCTTCCGCAAGGCCGGCGAATACGACTTGAGCTTCCGGCTGTGGGAAGCGGGTTGGCAGGTGGCGCGGTTTGAAGACGTGGTGTACCGCCACGACAAACACGCCGGCGGACGCAGCGCCGAGCTCGCGTTCAAGATGGACCTGCGCAACAACCTGATCCTCGTCGAGCGGTTCTTCCCCCCGGCCTATCGCCGTGCCTACCGCAAGGACTTCACGCAACGCTACGCCGCGTTCGCCCGCCACCACGGCCACGACCGCGCGATGTCCGAAGCCATCGCCGAGGCCCGCCAGTGGGCCCAGCGCGAACGCACCGCCGGCCGGCAAACGCTGTCGCCCGCCACGCTCGAAACTGTGATGCAATGGGGCCTGCAGAAGCAGCGTGTCGGCGCATGGGCCGAGCAACAGGAAATCCGCCGGGTCGTCATTGCCGACCACTCCAAGAACCTCTACGCCACGTTCCGCGCCGCCCAACGCAACGGGCTCACCGTGTCCGCCATCGCCGAGAACCACCCCGCGCTGGCGGGCGGGACCTACCGCGGCGTTCCGGTGCTCCCCGACCGCGAGGCGCTCTGCGGCAGGAATGAGGGCGTGATCCTGTCCAACGTGAACCCCGCGCGCGTCGAAGCACGCGTTGCGGAGCTGCGCGAACGCTGGGCCGGCCCGCTGCTCACGCTGTGGTACCCCAAGACCCTGGGCGGCGTGCCCGAAGCGCCCGTGGAGAAACTCGTCGCCTGACCATGACCGCACACTTCAGCCATCCCGCCCGGCCCGCGTTGAAACTCACCGAGCCGATCCAGGTGAACACGACCGAAGCTCCGCCGAGCCCGCGTGAAGACTTTCTCGTGTTCGGCAAGCCGGTGATCGGGCCCGAGGAGATGGCCGAGGTCCAGGCGGTACTCGAGAGCGGGTGGCTGGGCACGGGGCCACGCGTCGCCGCGTTCGAGCAATCGTTTGCGGCGTACAAGGGGCTCGACGACGAGCAGGCCGTGGGTGTGAACTCGTGTACCGCGGCGCTGCATCTGGCGCTCAAGCTCTCGGGCATCGGCCCGGGGGACGAAGTCATCACCACACCCCTGACCTTCTGCGCCACGGTCAACGCGATCCTGCACGTGGGCGCGACGCCGGTGTTGGCCGATGTCGATCCGGTGACCCAGAACCTGGACCCCGCCGCGGTCGCCGCCGCGATCACGCCGCGCACCGCGGCGATCCTGCCGGTGCACTTCGCGGGTCGGCCTTGCGACATGACCGCGCTGGTCACGCTGGCCGATCGTCACGGGCTGGAGATTATCGAGGACTGCGCCCACGCCATCGAGACGACGTATCACGGCAAGCCCGCGGGTACCTTCGGTCGATTCGCCGCGTTCAGCTTCTACGCCACCAAAAACGTCACCACCGGGGAGGGCGGCATGCTGCTCTGCCGCGACCCGCAGGACGCCAGCCGGGCCCGCACGCTCAGCCTCCACGGCCTCTCCCGCGACGCCTACACCCGCTTCCGCCAGGCACCGGACGGCAGCCCCCATTTCCGCCACTATCAGATGGTCGAGCCGGGCTTCAAGTACAACCTGACCGACCTCGCCGCGGCGCTGGGGCTTCACCAGCTGTCGCGGGTTGAAACGAACCTCGAGAGGCGGTCGCTCGTATGGAAAAATTACAACGACATGCTCGCGGGTGTGCCCTTAAATTTGCCGTCTGAATCGGATTCTGACGAGACGCACGCACGCCACTTGTATACAGTGCATGTCGGGGACGACGCCGACCGGGACCCGCTGCTGGACTTCCTCTTGCAGCAGAACATCGGCATCGGGGTGCATTATCTGTCCGTTGCAGAGCACCCGTGGTATCAGACATCGTTGGGTTGGTCGCCCGACGCACAGCCCCAGGCTCGGGACCTGGGGCGACGCACGCTCAGCCTCCCGCTTACCGCGGGGCTGACCGAACGCGACCTCCGCGACGTCGTGTCTGTGGTCAAGGAGTTCTTTGATGAGCGTCCCGATCTCCTATTGGAGTAGACAATCCCCGAAGTTCGGCCTGCGCGATCTGCTCAACGACAAGGTCTACATCGACCCCTCGTCCGAGCTGACCGACCCGCGCTGGGGCACGACCCTCTCGCTCATCCGCGAAGAGTTGCGCGGCGATGAATCCAAGGCCCTGGACTTCTATTGCGGGGCGGGACGATTCACCCAGGACCTTGCTCAACTGGTCGACGGCGACGTGCTGGGAGTGGACACCAGCCTGCCCCTGATCCACGAGGCCACGCCTTCCTCCGGGGTCCGCTTCATCCACATCCCCGACGGCCGAGTGCCCACTCCGCCGCGCAGCATGGACCTCGTCCTGGCCAATCACGCCCTGGGCGGCCTGCGCGGGCGTCTGCTCGACCGCGCCGTCGGCGAGATCGTCCGGGTGCTCAAGTCCGACGGCCTCTTGGTATTGATCGAAAACACCGCCGACCTGCCCGATACCCGCCAGCACGTTTACCGCGATGTTGAAACGTACCGGGAGATGTTTCCGCAGATGCAGTGGAAACGCGACGCGGTCCACCTCGAGAACAAATCGGAGGGCGTCGAGGATGCCCATCGGATGTCGGTGCTCATGGGCCGTATGATGGGGGACGACGCGGGCTGATCGAGTCCGCCTGTTCGACCGGCTCGACGCGACAAGGAGGTCGCCGCTTTGCCCGACTCACGAAAGCAATACTGGGACGACCGCGCTGCCCGCCTGGGCACGCGAGCGGTCTTGCATATCAAGCACCCGCCCGAGGCGATCGACGAAGTCACCCACAAACACTTCTACGAGGTGTTCGACCGCGTCGATCCGCTGCTAACCGGCCAAGAGGTCACGGCCCTGGACTTCGGTTGCGGGGCCGGTCGGCTGACGCCGCTGCTCACCCAGCGTGTGTCCGGCCGTGTGCTGGGCGTCGATCCGACCCGCGAACTGATCGATCTCGCTCAGGGCTCGGGCCGGGTGAAGTTTACTCACCTCACCGACCACACCCTGCCGACGCCCGACTTCAGCATCGACCTCCTGTTCGTCTTCGGCGTGCTCGGCGGCATCCCCGACGACGAGCTCCCCGCCACCCTCGGCGAACTCAACCGCGTGCTCCGGCCCGATGGGATTCTGGTGCTGATCGAAAACACGACCGACGCACCCGATGCGCCGCACTGGTTCTTCCGCAGCGTCGAAGATCACCTGACCATGTTCCCCGAGATCGATCTCGAGCACCTCGGCGGCTACGAAGAGTTCGGCGAAACGATGTCGATCTTCGCGGGCCGTCCCCATCCGCCCGCCGGCCTCGTAGCGACGCCCACCCCCGAGGACCCGGCCCCATGACCGCGCCGGGCATCGGCGATCGCGAATACTTCGAGCATTGGTACGCCGACCGCGACGCGTCGTTCTACGCCCCGATCCTGGCCCATGTCCTTAGACACAGCACGCCCGGCCCGGTCCTGGACCTGGGGGCAGGCACCGGCCTGCTCGTTGAACTCGCGCAGCAGTGGGGCCTGGACTGCCGCGGCTACGAAGGCTCGCCCGACGCGGTGGCGATCGGTCACCGCCGTGTGCCCGCGCTGCCGCTGGCCCAACACACGCTCGGGGAACCGCTTCCCGAAGCCGACGCCTCGGTGCAGTCGATCGTGATGAACCAGGTCATCGAACACCTCGAAGTGGAGCGTGGCCGGGCCGCGCTCGCCGACGCCCTGCGCGTCCTCCGGCCCGGCGGCATGATCTACATCGCCTCGCCCTGCCGGCACAACCCCGCCGAGCGCGGGCGGGACGCGACGGATCAACACCTCTACGTTCCCAGTGAACTGCGAGGCGCTTTGGAAGCCGTTGGTTTTGAGCGGGTGGTTTCGATGGATGCGCCGATGAAGTGGCCGGGCTGCCATCTGCTTTGGAATCTGTTCAACCGCCCCGATCGGCTTTGTGCGACCGCCACGTGCCGGGGATACAAACCCGCGTGAGCGCTGTCGCCCGACGATTCCTGAGATACCTCTTCCGCGAAGCGCGGGTGCGCAACGCGCTGGTCATGGCGATCCACGACGAATGCTTGGCCGCCGCCGCAGCAGAGTTGGCGGGTCGGAAGAAACTCATCGACATCGGCTGCGGCGTGATGCCGCATCGGCCGGTGTTTGAGCAATACGTTGAGCAGTACCTCGGCTTGGACATCCCCGACACAGCCTACGACGCGTCGCAGGTTGATCTCTTCGGCAGCGCGACCGAGATTCCGGCCGAAGACGGCAGCTTCGATGCGCTGCTGTCCACGTCCAACCTCGAACACGTCGAAGAACCCGCCGCGGCGCTGCGTGAATGGGCCCGCGTGCTCGAACCCGGCGGGGCGGCGGTCGTGAGCGTGCCGATGTTCTGGCACCTGCACGACGAGCCGCGCGACTTCTACCGCTTCACGAAGTTCGGGCTCGAACATCTGTTCACCCAGGCGGGCTTCACCCTCGACCGCATCGAGCCGATCGGCACGTTCTGGACCACCGCAGCGACCATGGCGTCGTACCACGTCTTCAAGTTCCACCGCGGCCCGATGCGCTGGCTGAAGCTGACGCACCTTTTGGCCGGCAGTTTTCAGGTGGCGGGGATGCTGCTCGAAAAGCTCGACCGTTCGGAGAAGTGGGCGTGCCTGTACCTCGTCGTGGCTCACAAAAACAAGGAGGCCTGATGGCGAAGGTGTTGCAGCTCTACAACATCTTCGGGGCGGCGACCGAACGCACGATGCTCGAAGTGCCCTTGGCGTTAGCGCAGCGGGGGCACGACATGACGTTTGCCGCAGAGACGATTGCTGACGATGCGCCCGAGGTGACGCAGCGGGTGTTGGGGCTGGAGCGCATCCACGTCGAGCCGGCCGAGGACATCGGTGCGCAGATGCGGGCGATCGCGGAGCAACCGCCGGCGATCGATGAATCTTTCGACTTGGTCCACGGCCACTTCGGCCCGCGTGCGCTCCACGCTGCGCGTTACCTCCACCGTGGTGTGCCCACCTTGATCACAACTTATGGGTACGACGTTTCGCGTCTGCTGCGCGACCCGTGTTGGGCCGAGCGTTATCGCTGGATGGGTGAACGGGGGGCAACGTTTGTGGCGCTTTCCGAATCGATGGCGCAGACGCTGCGGGCGTGCGCCGTGCCCGTTGATCGAGTGGAGGTCATCCCGCTGGGCATCGAGTTGCCGCGCTGGGTCTATGAGCCTCAACCGTGTAACGCGACCTTTCTTTTTGTGGGCCGATTCGTTGACAAGAAAGCACCCGACGACGCGATCCAGGCGATGGCGACAATCCGTGGCCGAGGGGTAAAGGCGACACTCAAATTGATCGGTTCCGGCGATCCGGTCGAGGAGCAAAGGCTTCGGGAGTTGGTGGAATCGTTGGGTTTGGCGTCGGCGGTGGAATTCGTGGGCCGAGTTCCGTACGACGCGCTTGCGGAGGCGATGCGTCACGCGACGGCGTTGGTCACGCCCAGCCGTGTGGCCGAAGACGGGGACGCGGAAGGGTGTCCGATGGTTCTGATGCAGGCCCAAGCGGTGGGGACGCCGGTGATCACGACCCGTCACTCGGGCAACCCCGAGGCATTGCCGTCCGAGGCGCAGCGGTTCGTGGTTGAAGAACGCGACGCCACCGCGCTAGCAGATGCGATGAACGCGAAGCTCAACTTCAAACCTGACGAGCGAGCCCAACTTCAACAAGCGGGGCGGCGGTGGATCGAATCGCGTTTCGATATCTCGCAAACGGTCGAGCGATACGACGCGCTGTATCGGCGGCTCGTCGATCCGTGATATGCCGCTTGCGGCTTAGCGTTGACATCTTCTTCGCGCTAAGCCGCAAACGGCTTACGCGGATCAATCCGGGGACAGCGGGTTACGGGGCGCCAGACGCGTCCGCGCTTCGACCGCGTCGCGGATCGCTTCGTGGGGGGTGCGGGCGAGGGCGGTGAGGTGGCCCATCTTTCGACCCGGTCGTGCTGCGGCTTTGCCGTAGAGGTGTAGGTGCATGTGTTCGCCGTCGATGGCCGACCAGTCCGGGTCTCCCCCCTCGGCCGGCCAGAGGTCGCCGAGCAGGTTCGCCATCGCTGCGGGGCTCTTGCGCTCCAGCGGCGCGACGGGCAGGCCGCAGATGGTGCGGACTTGCTGCTCGAACTGGCTGGCGTTGAAGGCTTCGATGGTGAGGTGGCCGGAGTTGTGCGGGCGGGGGGCGAGTTCGTTGACGAGCATGCGGCCGTCGCGCGTCTGGAAGAACTCGACGCACAACACGCCGACGACATCGAGGCCGTTCATCACTTGGGTCGCAATGGCGACGGCCTGTTCTTCGACTTTTTCGGGGGCACCCGACGGCACAACCGACACATCCAGGATGTGGTTGCGGTGGGTGTTGGCGATCGGGCCGAAGCACTGGACACCGCCATCGACCGAGCGGGCCGCCACGATACTGACCTCCTGTTCGAAGTCGATCATCGCTTCGTAAACGCACGGCACCCGGCCTAGGTCTTCCCAGGCGTAGGTCGCGTCGGCGATGCTGCGCAGGATGCGTTGGCCCTTGCCGTCGTACCCGCCGCCGGAGGTTTTGAGCACGCCGGGCAGGCCGATGGCCTGCATCGCCTGGTGCAGATCGATCTCGGACTTCACCGGGGCGAACGGCCCGACGGGGATGCCGTGCTCGCGCAGCGTTGTTTTTTCGCGGATGCGGTCCTGGGCGACACGCAGCACGTTCTCGCCGGGGCGGACCGGAGCGTGGGCGGCACAGGCCGCGGCGGTCGCGGCGGGGACGTTCTCGAACTCGTAGGTCACCACCGCCACCGATTCGGCGAACCGGCTCACCGCGTCGAGGTCGTCGTACGGAGCGTTGGTGTGTTCGTCGGCGGCCTGCGCGGCGGGGCAGTTGTCCTCCGGGCAGTACACGTGGACGCGGTAGCCCAGGGCGTGGGCGGCGTCGGCAAACATGCGTCCGAGCTGCCCGCCGCCGAGCATGCCGAGCGTGGAACCTTGGGGGATGGGGGTGGCCATGCGCACAGGTTAGCCGCTTGCGGCTTAGCGTGGAGGGGGATTGCTAAGCCGCAAGCGGCTTATGCTTATTTCGTCTTCCACACGGGGTCGGCGTGGGATTCCTCGGCCGACTCGAACCAGCGGGTGAGGGTCATCTTCTGGCGGGTGTAGAAGTGCACGCCCTCGGTGCCCTGGATGTGCAGGTCGCCGAAGAAGGACTGGTTCCAGCCGGTGAAGGGCAGCCAGGCCATGGGTGCGGGCACGCCGACGTTGATGCCGATCATCCCGGCGTTGAAGTGGCGTTTGAACTGCCGCGCGGCGTAGCCCGACCGGGTGAAGATCGAGGCTCCGTTGCCGTAGGGGCAGGCCTTGCCGATGGCCAGCGCATCGTCGAGCGTGTCGGCCCGGACGACGGACAACACCGGCCCGAAGATCTCGTTCTTCCAGGCCGACATGTCGGTGGTGACACGGTCGATCACGGACGGGCCAAGCAGGAACGAGTCGCCGGATTCGACGCCGCGCCCGTCGAGTGCGACGTCGGCGCCTTCGGTCTCAGCGGTGGCGATCGCCGAGGCAACGCGGTCTTTGTGCTCGGCCGAGATCACCGGGCCCATGCCCGCGGTTTCGTTGCCGTCGCTCGGCGCGGCGTTGATCGACCCAGCGTAGTCCACCAGGTTCTCGACCAGCGCATCGCCCACGCTGCCGACCGCCAGCGCGACCGAGCCCGCCATGCAGCGTTGCCCCGCGCAGCCGTAGGCCGAGGCGGCGAGGGCTTTCACCGATTGGTCGAGGTCGGCGTCGGGCATGATGATCAGGTGGTTCTTCGCGCCGCCCGCGGCCTGGACCCGCTTGCCGTGGGCGCAGCCGGTCTCGTAGACGTACTTGGCGATCGCGGTCGAGCCGACGAAGGAGATGGCGTTGACGTCGTCGTGGGTGATCAAGGCGTCGACCACGGCCTTGTCGCCGTGTACCAGGTTGAACACGCCTTCGGGCAAGCCCGCTTCGACCAGCAACTCCGCGAGACGCACGGCCGAGAGCGGCACCTTCTCGCTGGGCTTGAGCACGAACGTGTTGCCGCACGCGATCGCGATCGGGTACATCCACAACGGCACCATATTCGGGAAGTTGTACGGCGTGATCCCGACGCACACGCCCACCGGGTGGCGGTTGGTTTCGCCGTCCACGCTGTTGGCGATCTGGGGGAACGTCTGGCCCATGAGCATGGTCGGCACGCTGGTGGCAAACTCGACCATCTCGAGCCCACGTTGCACCTCGGCCCGCGCTTCGGCGAGCGTCTTGCCGTGCTCACGCGTGACCAGTGCCGCGAGTTCATCGAAGTGGGTTTCGACGAGTTGGCGGTAGGCAAACATCACCCGCGCCCGCTCCACGGCCGGCGTTTCGCTCCACGCGGGCAACGCCGCTTTGGCCGCCGCCACCGCGCGGTCCACAAGGCCGGTATCGCCCAGCGGGGTCTGGGCAATCGCGTGCCCGGTCGAGGGGTTGAACACGGACGTGTGGCGGTCGGCGGCGAGGGTTTCCCATCGACCGGCGATCAAAACGGGGACATCAGCGGGGGTTTCGGGCATGGACAGAACGCCTCCGAGGGTTTGTGAAAGCGGAGTAAAAAAAGCTAGGCAAGCGAGCCGAACCATGCTAGGTTAAAGGATTGTGCCTGCGCTGAGAACCATGGAATCAACATTATGAGCCGAATCGTCCGCGGTGGATTGATCCAAGCCACCCTCTGCGAACCCGCCACGTCCCCGGTCGCCAAGGTCAAACAGGCGATGATCGACAAGCACGTCGACCTCATCGCCAAGGCCGCTGAGCAGGGTGCACAGGTGGTTTGCCTGCAAGAACTCTTCTACGGCCCGTACTTCTGTGCCGAGCAAGAAACCAAGTGGTACGACCTGACCGAGCGCATCCCCGACGGCCCGACCACGAAGCTCATGATGGAGCTGGCCAAGAAGCACAAGATGGTGCTGGTCGTGCCGATCTACGAAGAAGAGATGACCGGCGTGTACTACAACACCGCCGCGGTGATCGACGCCGACGGGTCATACCTCGGCAAGTTCCGCAAGATCCATATTCCCCACTGCAACCCCGGCTTCTGGGAGAAGTTCTACTTCCGCCCGGGCAATATGGGCTACCCCGTCTTCGACACGATGGTTGGCAAGGTCGGCGTGTACATCTGCTACGACCGCCACTTCCCCGATGGCGCACGCTGCCTCGGCCTGAACGGCGCGGAGATCGTGTTCAACCCCAGCGCAACGGTTGCGGGGCTGAGCGAATACCTCTGGAAGATCGAGCAGCCCGCCCACGCGGTGGCGAACCAGTATTTCGTCGGTGCGATCAATCGCCCCGGGCGTGAAGAGCCCTGGAACATCGGGGAGTTCTACGGCCAGTCGTACTTCTGCGACCCCCGCGGCCAGTTCATCGCCCAGAGCGAGAAACGGGTCGACGACGACATTGTCATCGCCGACATGGACCTGGATATGATCCGCGAGGTGCGCAACACCTGGCAGTTCTTCCGCGACCGTCGGCCCGACACGTACGACGCGATCGTTGCTCAGTAAGTGGTTTGTTGAACCACAGAGACACAGAGGCACTGAGCCAAGGCGAACCCAGTGTCAGTCTTCTTCTCTGTGCCTCCGTGTCCCTGTGGTAGGTCTTGGGGTTTACTTGACCCGGACCTCACGAACCGCGAAAAACCAATCGCCTGTCGGCCTGCTACCCGATGGTAAAAACAAGCCCGTCTCTCGGGCGCGATCCCCATGGCTCACCCGCATTCATCAACCTCGACCCTGCTCTACGGCCTGAATGACAAGCCGCCGCTGCCCAAAGCCATCGTGCTCGGGCTGCAACACGTGCTCACCATGTTCGGCTCCACGGTCGCGGTGCCGCTGCTGTTTGCCCCGGTGCTCTGGCCGATCCCCGAGGGGTTGTCGGCCGAGCTGACCGAGACGCTGCGTGATCAGCGCATGCTCAACACCGCGATGCTGATCACCAGCGTGATGCTGTGTTCGGGCATCGCCACGCTGCTGCAGTCCACGCTGGGCTCACGGCTGCCGATCATTCAGGGCGTGTCGTTCTCCTTCCTCGCGGCGTTCTTCGGCATCATCGCCGCGACGCTCGAAGCGACCCCGATCGACTGGGCCGCGGCAAGCACGTCCGTCGAAGCGGCGAACGCGCAGCTCACGCAATGGCAAGACAACGGCGCTGCGGCGATGCGCAACATCGCCGGGGCGGTGATCGCCGGGGCGTTGATCGAGATGGCGATCGGGTTCAGCGGGCTGATGGGTTTGATCCGCAAGATCCTGTCGCCCGTCGTCGTGGGCCCGGTGATCATGCTGATCGGCTTGGCGTTGTATCAGGCGGGGGCGCCGGTGGCGGCGAGCTATTGGCCGGTGTCGATCCTGACAATCGTGCTCATCATCCTGTGCTCGTTTGTGCTGGGGAAACTCAGCGTCGTGTTCCGCATGTTCCCGATGCTGATCGCGATCCTCGGGGCGGTCGCGGTGTGCTCGGCTTTGGCGGGGCTCGAAGTGTTCGCCGGGGCGGGCATCGCCGAAGACGGCGCGGCGATTGATCCGCACCCGGCGCGACCCGACCTCTCGGCGTTCGCGCAGGCTGATTGGGTGCGCACCAGCAACATCGTGTTCCCCTGGGGCATGCCCGAGTTCAAGACCGTGTTCATCGTGGCGGTGTTGGCGGGTTACCTCGCCTCCATGATCGAGAGCTTCGGCGACTACCACGCGGTCAAGCAGATGGCGGTGAAGGACCCCGCGAACGCCGACCCGACGCCTGCCGAAATCAGCCGGGGCATAGGCTTCGAGGGCGTGGGGTGCGGGCTCACCGGCGTGTTCGGTGGGTTCAGCTCAACGTCGTATTCCGAGAACGTGGGGCTCGTCGGCCTGACCAAAGTTGGCTCGCGGTTTGTCGTGCAGATCGGCGCGGTGCTGCTGATCCTGCTCGGGTTGTTCGGCAAGTTCGGTGCGCTCGCCGCGGCGATCCCGACGCCGGTGGTGGGGGGGTTGTACTGTGCGATGTTCGGCCTGATCGCTGCCGTTGGTGTACGCCAGTTCGCTCGGGCCGACCTCACCAGCGACCGCAATCTGTTCATCGGCGGTTTCGCGCTTTTCATGGGCTTAAGTCTGCCGCACTACTTCAACAACGGTGGCGTCGAGGCGGTCAACGCGTACTTCGCCGGTATCTCGACTGAAGCCACGGCCGATCGCTGGCGGGCCGTGGCCGACGTGATCAACGCGATCGGCAAGAACGGCATGGGCGTCGCCGCGGTGCTCGGCATCGTGCTCGACAACCTCATCCCCGGCACCAAAGCCGAGCGCGGCCTCGAAGCCGGGCCGCGCGTGCCCTCGACCATGATCCCCGAGGCGGATGACGTGGACGCCGACGAACCCGTGGCGTCCGCACCCGTCTCTCCCGCCGAGCCCGCAGCAAAATCTCGACCGGATGAACCGTCGGTCTTCACCGACTAATCAGCAGAGGTGCTCTATGACAACACTCAACACCCCCGGAAGTAACCCCGGCAGCAACGCCGACCCCCCGCGCACGATCCGGCTGCCGCAGTTCGACCACCAGCCCGCGCCCTACGACGGCCCGACGCGCGACGAAGTCATCGCGCTGCGCCACCAATATCTCTCGCCCGGCATCCTGACCTACTACGCCGAGCCGATGATGATCGTCGAGGGCAAGATGCAGTACGTCTACGACGAGAAGGGCACTCGCTACCTCGACGCCTTCGCCGGCATCGTCACCGTCTCCGTCGGCCACTGCCACCCGTCCGTGATCGACAAGGTCAAGGCCCAGACCGACAAGCTCCAGCACACCACCACGATCTACCTCCACCCGACCATCGCGCAATTCGCCCAGAAGCTCGCGAGCAAGATGCCCCAGACCTCCGGTACGACTGGCCAACCCCTCGACAAAACCTACTTCACCAACTCCGGCAGCGAAGCCAACGAGATCGCCATCCTCTCGGCCCGCGAAACCACCGGCAACCACGACGTCATCGCCCTCCGCAACGGCTACCACGGCGGCACCGCCAACACCATGGGCCTCACCGCCCACGGCACCTGGCGCTTCAAATCCAACAATCCCTCGGGCATCGCCCACACCCACCCCGGCTACTGCTACCGCTGCCCCTACAACCTCGAGTACCCGTCCTGCGACCTCAAGTGCGCCCACGACGTCAAGAACGTCATCGAGTACCAGACCTCCGGCGAGATCGCCGCGTTCATCGGCGAACCCATCCAGGGCGTCGGCGGGGCGGTCGTACCTCCGGCCGAATACTTCCAGATCGTCTACGACATCGTCCGTGAACACGGCGGCATCTGCATCGCCGACGAAGTCCAGGGCGGCTTCGGCCGCACCGGCACCCACTACTGGGCCCACCAAAACTTCAACGTCCAGCCCGACATGATCACCATGGCCAAGGGCATCGGCAACGGCGCCCCCCTCGCCGCCATGACCACCACCGCCGACATCTCGAAGACGATGGCCAACCGCGTCCACTTCAACACCTACGGCGGCAACCCCATCTCCGTCACCCAGGGCCTCGCCACCCTCGAAGTCATCGACGAAGAAGGCATCCAGGAAAACGCCCTGACCGTCGGCACCTACCTCAAAGACGCCCTGCTCGAACTGCAAAACAAACAACCCCTCATCGGGGAAGTCCGCGGCCTGGGCCTCATGCTCGGCGTCGAACTCGTCAAAGACCGCACCACCAAAGCCCCCGCCAAGGAAGAGTGCGCATCGATCGTCGAACACGCCAAGACCCTCGGCCTGCTCCTGGGCAAAGGCGGCCTCCACGGCAACACCATCCGCCTCAAACCCCCCATGTGCATCACCCAAGACGACGCCGACTTCATCGTCGCCGTCCTGGACGAAGCACTCACGGCCCAGAACAAACACTAAAGAGAAGAGAGTAAATCCCCATGCCCACCCTCGAAACCACCGTCGACGGCATCAAGTTCCCCAACCCCTTCGTCATCGGCTCCGGCCCGCCCGGCACCAACAAGAAAGTCATCTGCAAAGCCTTCGACGAAGGCTGGGGCGGCATGATCGCCAAGACTGTCAGCCTCGACGCCTCCAAGGTCATCAACGTTGCCCCCCGCTACGGCAAGCTCACCGGCGTCAACAAGAAAGAAGTCTTCGGCTGGGAGAACATCGAGCTCATCTCCACCACGCCCTTCGACCAATGGCTCGACGAGTTCAAAGCCATCAAGGACCAGTACCCCGACCACGTCCTCATCGCCTCGATCATGGAGGAGTACAACAAGGACGCGTGGTGCGAGATCGTCGAGCGCTGCGAAGCCGCGGGCGTCGACGGCCTCGAGCTCAACTTCTCCTGCCCCCACGGCCTGCCCGAGCGCAAGATGGGCGCCGCCATGGGCGAAGACCCCGAGATCCTCGAAGAGGTCACCGGCTGGGTCATGGCCGCCGCCAAGACCCCCGTCTGGGCCAAGATGACCCCCAACGTCACCCACATCGAAGACCCCACCCGCGCCGCCCTCCGCGCCGGGGCCCACGGCATCTCCGCCATCAACACCATCCGCTCGGTCATCGGCGTCGACCTCAAAACCCTCCGCCCCATGCCCACCGTCGAGGGCTACACCACCCCCGGCGGCTACTCCTCCGTCGCCGTCCGCCCCATCGCCCTCCGCATGGTCATGGAGATCGCCACCCTCATCCGCGAAGAGTTCGAAGGCTCCCGCACCATCTCCGGCATCGGCGGCGTCGAGACCGGCGAAGACGCCGCCCAGTTCATCCTCCTCGGCGCCGACACCGTCCAGGTCTGCACCGGCGTCATGAAGATGGGCTACAAGATGGTCAAGCCCATGATCGAAGGCCTCCTCGCCTTCATGGAAACCCACGGCTTCGAAACCATCGACGACTTCAAGGGCCACGCCCTGCCCTACTTCACCACCCACGCCGACCTCGTCGCCCGCCAAGCCAAGGCTCAAGCCGAAAAACGCGCCGCCGTCGCCGCCAAAGCCGCCGCCAAGCAAGCGGAACGCGAAGGCATCACCGTCGACGACAAGTGGGACGGAGACGACTTCGTCCAACAGTCGGATGATCTGGTCAGCGGCTAAGCGAGCCGTGGCTCATGGCGTCGCGGCGAATTCACCCTTGATCTTCCCCTTGTTTACGGGATAATCCGAGTTCCTAGGAGGAGAGAATAATGCGTAACACCTGCCGTCTACTGACCACCTCGCTCATCCCCATTGCCGTCGCCGGATCGGCTGTCGCCCAGTCTGACATCAGCCAGATCGCCCTGTCCGGCGAAGCCGCGCCCGGGGCCGTCGACGGAGCGATCTTCGGCGGATTCTCGAACGTGGTCCTCAACGATGCGGGCCAAGTAGCCTTTGTCAGCTTCTTAGAAACGGGGACGGGGGCACCGGTCACGTCCGACAACAGCACCGCACTATTCGCGCCAACCTTGACGTCGGACCTGGAGATCGTGGCGCGCAAGGGCGACGTCGCGCCCGGCGTGGCGGATGGTGCGGTGTATTCCAGCTTTCAAAACACCGCCTATCTGAGCGACAGCGGCGAGGTGGCCTTCGAGGCGGTGTTGGCCACCGGCGCGGGTCCCGCCGTCACCGGCGTGAACGACGGGGCGATTTTCGGCCCCAACGGGGGGTTGGGGCTGATCGCCCGGGAAGGGGCGCCGGCCCCCGGCACGGCGGATAACGCGGTCTTCGCCGATTTCGATGAGATCGACTTCAGCGCTGCCGGGGACTTCTTGCTGCAGGTCGAGCTGGCGACCGGCACCGGCGCCGCCGTGACCTCTGCGAACGACCAAGCACTACTCGGCCCCACGGCCGGGCCGGGCTCGGCCCTCGGCGTGATCGCCCGACGTGGCGACCCCGCGCCCGGCGTCGCCGACGGCGCCGCCTACCTGGGGTTCAGCAACCGGAACACGATCAACAACCAGGGCGAGGTCGCCTTCGCCCACTCCCTGCAGACCGGCACGGGCACCGTGGTGGACGACGACAACAACAGCGCCGTCTTCGGCCCGAGCGGGTCGGGGCTGGGCCTTTTGGGCCGAGAAGACTCCCCCGCCCCGGGCGTATCGGACGGCGCCGAGTTCAGCGGCTTCGGCGGGGCGCCCGTCCTCAACAACGCCGGGGACACCGCGTTTGTCGGCTTCCTCCGCACCGGCAACGGCGACCCCGTCGAGGACTCGGGCCCCGACAGCAACAATTCCGCGCTCTTCGGGCCGACGTCCGGCAGCGGCTCGTCGCTGGGGCTCGTCGCCCGGGCCAACGACCCCGCCCCCGGCACCGCGGACGACGCCGAGTTCGATTCGTTCAACGCCGTACGCCTCAACGACCACGGCGACCTGCTGTTCACCGCTTCCGTCCGGACCGGCACCGGTGCCCCGGTGGACGACAGTTTCAGCGGGCCCGACAGCAACAACTTTGCGATTTTCGGCCCCACCGACGGGCCCGGCTCGGCGTTGGGCGTGATCGCCCGCCGGGGCGACACCGCCCCCGGCGTGACCGACGGGGCCGAACTCAACTTCTTCGCCACCCCCCAGTTCAACAACGCCGGCCAAGCCGCGTTTATCAGCTTCCTCCGCGATGGCACCGGCGGCGGGGCGGTGGACTCGACCAACGGCACCGGACTCTTCGCCTACGCCGACGGCGAGCTATCGCTCATCGCCCGCGCCGGCGACCTGTTCACGGTTCTTCTGGCCGACGGCATCACCGAAGAACAGCGCACGATCAGCTTCATTAGCTTCGGCTCCACCGTCGACAACGGCACGCCGGCGCTGAACAACGAAGGCCAGTTGGCCTTCACGCTGTCATTCACCGACGGAAGCGGCGGCATATTCGTCGCGACCATCCCCGAACCCACCACCCTCGCGTTGCTGGGCATGAGCGGGCTGACCCTCGCCACCCGCCGCCGGAAGTAGCCCGCCCCCCGGAAATAACCCCCGGCATCACTGCACCCGCCGTCTCCCCGTCAATGGGTTGACGGTGCTTTGCCTTACGCCCCGGAAGCTGTCTTCCCTACTCCCTACTCCCTACTTCACCACCCACGCCGACCTCGTCGAACGCCAGGCCAAAGCCCAGGAAGCCAAACGCGCCGCCGTCGCCGCCAAGGCCGCCGCCAAACAAGCCGAACGCGAAGGCATCACCATCGACGACAAATGGGACGGCGACGACTTCGTCCAGCAATCTGATGATCTGGTTAGCGGGTGAACATAGGGGTGGTTGACCACGAAGCATGCAAAGATACGTGGCACCCCGCTAGTCTCATGGCATGAGAGACAGTTCTTTAACCAACGGTCATCTGGTACGGTTGAATACAACCCATTATGCCCCCGGAGCCACTTTCGCTCCCGAGAGTTTTGGTAGGTAGGAATCACCCCATATCCACCAGCGGCTAAATACCAGCCTTGACAGATGTGGCCGTCTCCGAGAGTATCGACGCATGGTTGTCCGGGTCCTTTCTTCTATGCTGTATTGCACAACATCAGGCTTACGGGGGCATACCAAAGCTACCATGCGCAAGAACAGGTGCGATCAAGCCTAAACGCAACTGGTCAAATCGCTTAAGAACCATACGTAGGGACAATTAAACAGTCACTACTAACATCAAGCTGTATAACCGGGTATTAGTGAAATGCAAGTTAGAGATATCTCAGTACAAAACTTCCGGCTACTTGAGGATGTTGAAATAGCTCTTGAGAAGGACACCACACTAATTGTAGGGCGAAATAACTGCGGCAAGACTTCTCTGACTGAGCTTTTTCGCCGGCTCTTGGCAGAAAATTCACCCAAGTTTCAACTCGAAGACTTCTCACTCGGAACGCACACACACTTTTGGGAAGCACGAAAGCTATTCGCAGACAATCAAGAAGAAGACCTGATTCGAGATACTTTACCTGCTATTTCTATTGACCTAATTATTGAATATACGGACGGTGAAGATCTCGGTACTCTTTCTGATTTTATCGTTGACCTTGACGATGAGTGCTCGAATGCAAAAATTGTCGTCACTTACGCGATTGGAGCTGGAAAAATTGGTGATCTGTTTGCCGACTTGGCTGACGACAAACGAGCGTTCTTTCGTGGTGTTCGCGAACGCATTCCAAAATTGTTCGAGGCACGAATTGAAGCCCAAGATCCTAACGATGCCACCAACACAAAGACCTTGGACTACGCAAGTTTGCGGGCAGTTCTTCAATTTGGATTCATTAACGCACAAAGAGCGGTGGATGATGCCACAAGCAAAGATAAAGCGGTTTTAGGGAAAGTATTTGAGCGCCTATTTACGTCTGCTTCTGCCATAGGGGCGGGGCCAGATGATCAAGTCATAGCGGATGCTCTCAAAACCGCAGTCGAAGGGGTCCAAACCCAGATCGATGGCGACTTTAACGAAAAATTGGTAGCGTTGACGCCAACATTTGAGCTCTTCGGTTACCCGGGTTTGTCGGACCCAAAGCTTCGTACCGAGACGCAACTCGATGTTCAACAGTTGCTTTCCAATCACACCACGGTGACCTACGCTGGCCCTGATCCTGATGGAATAAATCTGCCAGAATCCTACAACGGTCTGGGTTCACGAAATCTGATCTTTATCCTGCTCAAGTTGTTCGAGATTTTTCGCGAGTTTACAAATCGCCAGTCAGAATCCGGTGTTCATATCGTTTTCATAGAAGAACCAGAAGCCCATTTACACCCGCAGATGCAGACGGTCTTTATTCGGCAACTTAATCACATTCGAACGATGTTTGAGTCGAACTACAATGAAGGCAATGCTTGGCCTGTGCAATTCGTTGTAACGACCCACTCGTCACACATTGCCAATGAAGCGTCATTTGACGCAATGAGGTATTTTCTGGCAAAGCCTCGGGAGCCAGGATCAGCAATTCTCTGTACGCAGTCGAAAAACCTGCGAAGTGGATTGAGCGGGGAAGAGCCAGAGAACCACAAGTTCCTGCATCAGTATCTGACTCTAACTCGGTGTGACCTTTTGTTTGCCGATGGTGCGATCATAGTCGAGGGGACGACAGAACGGTTGATTCTCCCAAAAGCGATTGAGAAATTTGACCGTAAGAACGGAAGTGGCCTCGGCAAGAAGTACCTTTCAATCATGGAAGTTGGAGGGGCTTATGCTCATCGGTTTTATAATCTCGTCGATTTTCTTGAGCTTCGGACCTTGGTTGTTACCGACTTAGATTCAATCGATGGTGGCAATGGTAGAACTAAGTGTAAAGTGTCTGAAGGAACGCACTCTAGTAATGCGTCACTCAATAGATGGTTTGACCCAGACAACAAAAATGCTCCCACGCTTGCGGAGATACAAGCAAAGGCTGATGACGAGAAATTACTATTTTTTCGTCGTATCGCATATCAAGTTCCGCAGACTGACGGCGACGCATGTGGGCGAAGCTTTGAAGATGCGTTTATCTTGGCGAATCCGAAAATATTTTCTCTTTGTGGTGCAACTGCGGTGGAAAGAGAGAGCGAAGCATGGGACCTGGCGGGAGTTGTCGACAAAAGTGGGTTTGCCCTCCGCTTTGCTATTGATGAGACGAATTGGGAAATTCCACGGTACATCGACGAAGGATTGCGCTGGCTCGGAGAGATTGACGTTGCTGTAACATCGCACGTCAGTGAACCATCTGGCGAGGAGAATACGGATGTCTGATATTTTGGCACCCAACCCGGCCGAAGTAGCAGCGCAACGTGCCCTTGACGAGGTGTTTCACTGTATTCATGAGAAGAAAAGCTTCCTGTTAGAAGCGGGTGCCGGAGCAGGCAAAACCTACTCTTTGGTCAAAGCACTACAGCTGATCATTGAAGTAGATGGGGTTCAGTTGCTACGCCGTCATCAAAGGGTTGCTTGCATCACCTATACCAATGTCGCGACTGACGAAGTGACAAAACGTACAGACGGCCATCCTGCCGTGTATGCATCAACCATCCACTCATTCTGCTGGGAACTGTGCAAGGGTTTCCAAGCGGTGGTTCGCTCAGAAGTCATTAATATTGCGCCGTTGGCGGAAAAGTTAAGTGAGGTTGGCGAAATAGGAGGCCGACGAATCGGTTATGAGTTAGGGCACCGTCGCGTGACAGATACGGAGATACTTCTACACCATGATGATGTCTTGAAAATAATGGTAGCTCTAATGGAGCGACCAAAATTCCGCAGGATTTTTGCGGCAAGGTTTCCAGTGCTCTTTATTGATGAGTATCAAGATACAGACGCCAATTTTGCTATAAGTATAATTGAAAAATTTGTTCAAACTGGAGACGGTCCACTTGTTGGTCTTTTCGGAGATAGTTGGCAGAAAATCTATCGAACAGGTGCGGGACACCTGGAACACCCCAATCTGCAATTGATTGGTAAGGAGGCGAATTTTCGGTCTGCACCTGATATTGTTGACGTCCTAAACCGCATACGGCCCGAGCTTCCACAGCAGGTTAGTGATCCTCAAGCTGTGGGGTCAGCCAGTGTGTTCCATTCCAATGGTTTTGCTGGAACGCGCCGAACCGGAGGGCATTGGGGTGGTGATCTTCCCGCAGATGATGTTCACCGATACCTGTCGAGCCTGCGTAGCAAGCTTACTACTACCGGGTGGGATTTTTCGCCGGATAAAACAAAAATCTTGATGCTAACACATAACGTACTTGCGGCAGAGCAGTGCTATAGCCAGATTCTTGGGGTGTTTGAATACAATGACTCGCTTCTTAAGAAAGAGGATCCTCATATTGCGTTTTTGGTAGACACTGTAGAACCTGTATGTGCAGCGTTCTCGGCCGGGAGATTTGGCGATATGTTTTCAGTTATTGGCCGAAAGGCTAGATATATCTCGACCCTCGCGGAGAAGCGTGAGTGGAGTAGAGATATCCGTCGCTTAGTAGAGATTCGCACAGAAGCGACGATTGGAGAAGTCATTGATCTCTTGAAAACTACGCGAAAACCACACCTGCCTAATGCAGTGCTCCGCACCGAGCGTCTTTTGGGGCAAGGTACACGCGAAGAGATCGATGCTTCACGGACGCTCAGTCAAATCGAAAAGCTTCGGTCTATCCCGTATTCAGAACTGATTGCCTTGGCAGATTTCATAAATGATCATACTCCATTTTCCACAAAGCACGGTGTGAAAGGGGCGCAGTTCGATAATGTTTTAGTTGTGCTCGGCCGAGGCTGGAATCAATACAACTGGACGCAATTTCTAGAGTGGTTCCCCAATCGTTATTCGTCCAGCAAGGAAAATACTTACGTGCGAAACAGAAATCTATTTTACGTAGCGTGCTCTCGGCCAAAGAAGAATCTCGCTTTGCTATTCACTCAAGTTCTTACACAAGAGGCACTGCATACACTCGAGGGGTTGTTTGGCTCAGAGAATATCTGTTCATTCAGGCCGTAATTATCTAATTTATGAATTCGTATACGAAGTGGGTGAATGTTTACAGGGGATAGATAAGTAGAGGCGTACACTTATATTCGCGCGGTACGCCTAATACAGGCGAAAAGGCTGTTTTCATCAGTCTCGGCGGCTTCGCTGCGACGCACGGCATACCGAACGCAACGATGCAAACCTGATTCTGATCGACGCTAACCGCTTCGTCGAACTCTTCCTCGACCATTATCCCGACCTCAGCCCGGAGATGCGGCACCGGTTCTCCCTCAAAAAGATCTATGACGTGGCCAGTGCGGACTAATACTTGTATTCGGAAGGTCGCACGCCCCGACTGGCGCCATTTTCGCGGGTAAGCCACACTTGCAACGAACGTGGTCAACTCTGCACCGTACGTGGCGAACCTTCCAACGAACGAAACCAACGCTCCAACGAACGTTTCGAACCTCCGAACGAACGTGGCGAAGTCTGCAACGGACGAATCTAACTCTTTAGCGCACGAATCCAAGGCTGCAACGAACGTAAACAAGTTCGAAACGCGCGCTCCGAAGTCTGCAACGAACGAATCTAACCTTGCCACGAACGTTGCAAACTCTGCAACGGACGAATTTTTTGCGATCACGCCGAAAATCGCCGCGCTGGTTTACCCCGCGATCGGGTCTCAAACGCGATGGGGCCGGACAGTCGGGCCGGGTCGCGTCCGGTAGGAACCCAAGCCAAGTGGGTGGCAGGGCGGCCGACGAATATAACGTGTGGGTTTGTGCCGGCCGGGTAAAGCCCGCATCACGGAACGGCGATAGCGGCATTGTCGGCGAAGCCACACCTCGCCCTCGGAAACGGAAGCCTTCTTCCACTTTCCGCGGGGAACTTCTCGGCCTGATTCCCGGGCAATTCCGGGGCAGATTTCCAGGGCTCACCCCTTCCGGGGGCCGGGCCTGACATGGATTCTGTTTCCGGGGGCCGGGGCGTGGCGGGTACCGACTGATTTCCGGGGCCCCCTCTACTTTTCCGGGCGGGGCTCACAACACGAACGCGGCACCGCCGCAAGGAGACTTGCCATGAGCAAGCCATATCTGCCGGCCCGAGAGTCGGAACTGGTCACGTGGACCCAGGGTTTTGCGTCGCTGATCGAAGCCAATCCCACGACCTACGGCCTCACGGCCGACCAAGCCACCGGCTACGGCGCACTGCGGGCGGTGTTCATCACCGCGTACGACACCGCCAACGAGCAGACCACCCGGTCACCGGCCAACATCGAGGCCAAGAACACGCTCAAACGCCAACTGATCGCCGAGACGCGGAAGCTGGTGCGCATCATCCAGGCCTCGCCAGCGATCAACAACGACAAGCGAGCGGCGCTGGGCATCACCGTACCCGACACCGACCCGACCCCCGTGCCGCCCCCCGAAGACGCGCCGCAGCTCGACATCGTCTCGGTCGAGGGCCGGACCGTGAAGCTCCGGCTACGCAACGCCGCCACCGGCAAACGCAAGAAGCCCGAGGGCGTCGCCACCGCGACCGTGCTCAGCTACGTGGGCGAGGACATCCCCGCCGACATCCGCGACTGGTCGTTCGAGGGCAACGACACCCGGCTGGACACCGAGGTCGAATTCGGCGACGAGTTCACCCCCGCCACCAAGGTCTGGCTGACCGCGTTCTGGTCCAACCGCCGCGGCGAATCCGGCCCGGCCTGCGCCCCGATCAGCACCCACCTCGGCTTCGGCGTCACCGCCAACCCCGGCTCCGCTTCCGGAAGTTCAGCGAGCGACCAAGCCGACGCGGCGTAAAACATCGAACCCCCCATCCCCACAATCCCGGTCCGAGACATCGGGGCGGGATTATTTGAGCCTCACGCAAAGCCGCAGAGGCGTTAAGCAGATAAGGCAATAAGGCAAGTTGTTGTCCACAGATTAAGACGATTGGAACCTGATTTTTTAAAACCCAATGCCTTGTGTGTTGGCTGCGAAATCCTGCCTTTCATCCTCTTAATCGGTGGATAAACCCTGCCTTGTCCTCCGCGTCTTCGCGGCTCTGCGTGAGACCTCTTCCAACCTTCCAAACCTCACCTATTCCGGGAGTACAAGCCATGTCCGACGTGATCCGAATCGACACGAACCCCGCGGGTGTTCCTGTGCCGGTTGAATTACCCCAGCCGCGTAGCCAACAAGACATCACGATCCGTCCCGCGATGGCGAGTGATTACCCGTTTATCGATGCGTTGCAGAAAGCCAACTCCAAAGCGGTGGGGTTCATGTGGGAGAAGGCGATAAAGGGCCACCTGTCGAAGGGGAACGTCCTCGTCGCGGTTGCAACGGGGACAGTGAACAGTTCACCGTGTTCAGTAAACAGTGGGGACGCGGATTCAACGGTGGACTGTTCACTGGGTACCGATCACTCCACCGGCTCGCCGGTGGGCTATTTAATCGCCGTGGACCGTTACCTGAAGCGGGACGAGCTGGGGATCATCTATCAGATGAACGTGGTGCCCGAGTGGCGGCGGTCGCTGGTGGCGGCGAATCTACTCAAGGCGAAGTTTGAGGCCAGCGCCTACGGGTGTCGGCTGTACTGTTGTTGGTGTGCCCAGGACCTGGAGGCGAACCACTTCTGGGAAGCGATGGGCTTCGTGCCCCTGGCGTTCCGGACGGGAGGCGGTCGGAAACGCAAAGCGGGGCCGCGGATGCACATCTTTTGGCAGAAGCGGATCCGGGAAGGCGACACGGGTGATCCCGCTTCCGGGGGGACGCCGTACTGGTTCCCGAGCCAGACCGGGGCCGGCGCGATCGGCGAGGATCGCCTCGTCCTCCCCATCCCGCCCGGCACGCACTGGAGCGACGCGAAGCCGATCGTGCTGCCGAACGGTCCCGCCCCCGGAAGTGAGGCGACCAAAGACGAAGTCTTATTACTCGAGAGCGAAGTCCAGCGGCTGGAGCGCGAGCGGAAGCAGCGGGTGAAGCAGAAGAAAGACGCCGCCCTGAAGCTCGCCACCAAGAGCGAAGCCACTCAACGCACCGTCAAACGTGGCGGCTTGCGCTTCGGTGCCCCGATGCCCTCGCCAGCAGCGAAGGAAGCCGAGCAACAAGCCGAGGCCGCGGTGGACGCGGAGTTGAAGCAAGCCAAGAAGGCGGTCAAAGCCGCGAAGAAGAAGTTTGATCCCGCTCAGGAGGCGTTTGCCCGAGAGCTCAAAGACCGTTGGCTCGAACACGTCGCCACCGATCCGGGCTTGTTGCTGCCGATCCCGAAGTACGACGTGTGTCGTCAGATCGAAGCAACCGGCTTTACTGGTAGCGCCAACGGGCGTGGGCAGCGCGATCTAATCGAACCCAAACGGCTGGACGCGGCGTGAAGGTAGCTTTTCCGGCGATTTGAATTGTCAGGCCCTAGTCAACCAATTCGATGGTTTCCATCGGCACGATCTTGCCGGCGATCACATCCTGAGACGGGGTGTAGTGGCGCATGGCGGCGTTCCAGCTGCCGGTGTCGTTTTGGATGGGGATGTTGTTGACTTTTCCTTCGCAGCCGAAGTGGACGGTGTAGGTGCCGTCGTCGTTGGGGGTGGCGGTTTCGGAGTTGATGTTGGCGATGTCGTTGAACATGAAGCCGTCTTTGTTGTAGACGGTGATGGACCAGAATCCGCCGGTGTTTTGGGGGTCTTGGAAGGTGGTGGATCGGCCGTCGAAGCCTTCAAAGAATTGGGAGAACTGGTAGATGTTGTCTTTCCAGGTCGCGCCGCCCCAGCCGATGGCGGTACCCATGAGGTAGCGGTCGGGGTCGACGTAGTCTTCGGTGCCGAACATGCGCTCGGTGTCGAGGAGGCCGGACTCAGCAAACTTCGTGAGGATGCCGTGGTGGGTTTCTTCGTATGAGGCTTGGTCGAACGCGATGGGGGCCAAGGGGGTGGCGCTGTTGGCGTGGAGCTTGATCTGGTCTTGTAGCTCGTGGATGGCGGCGAGGTCGGCGTCATCGCCGGACTGGAGGCCGATGCGGACGAGGGCGTACATGTGTTCGGTGTGGGCGGGGATGTCGTGCTCGCCGGGTTCATACACCATGTCGTAGACGCGGTGGTTTTCGTCGAGGTACATGAGGGAGATGTATCGATCGCCGGTGTCGGGGAGGGTGACGGTGGCGCCTTCGGAGGCGTCGATGATCGCCATGGAGTAGAGCGTGTCCCGGTTCATGCGGATGACGGGTTGGTTGTCGACGCTCGGTACGGACCGTTTGCGCAGGAACTTGTTCACGCCCCCGGCGTTGTTTTGGGTGATGATCATCTGCCGGTTGGTCTCGACCTGCGGGTAGTTGGATTCGGTGACGATCACCGGCTCGTCGGCCTGAGTCACGAAGCAGGCGGCGCACAGAGCGAGGCAAACAAGGGTAAGTGGCAACTTGTTCATGTTTATTGACCTAGTTGAGAAAGGCATTTCCTGCCTGGTTGGGATGTAGAAAAGAAGATTCTCTCGTCACAAAAGTGTAATCAGGCAGCAACTGAAGAGTAAAGCGAAATCGATCAACCCAGGCGAAAGGATGCAAGCGTTAGCGGCTTGCCTCATCGTTCTATTGGGTTGTTGGGTCACTTGCTGGATTGCCGCCGCGGGATGAACTTCACCGCGAGGATGAGCAGCAAGCCCACGACCAGCAGGGCGGCGGCGGCGGTGAAGATGAGGTTGCGGACAGAGGTTTCGACGACGGCGAGGCGGTCGTCGATGGCTTTGGGGCTGGCGGCGGTGTCGGCGTTGAGCAGCAGCGTGTTGGCGTCGGTGACGACCTTGTTGAGCTCGTTGAGCGCTTCGGTGTACTCGGTGATGTCGAACGGGCGCGGCGGGGGGAGGTCGGGGTAGCGTTCGTGTTTCTTGTCGCTGGCTTCCCGGGACGCGGCCATGATGCTTTCGATGCGCTCGGCCAGGCTGTTTACCGTGGTCACCAGCTCGGTGGCTTCGTTGGTCATGGACTCGCTGCGTGTGAGGAGGTTGTTCATGAGTTCTTCGTTCGCTTCGAGGTCGTCGAACAGGGCTTCACGCTGATCGCTGATGTTGTTGGGCAGTTCTTCGGCCACGGTCGTGATGCGGTTGCCCAAGTCGACGACTTCGTTGAGCCGGGTGTTGGCGATGCTGTTGTAGACGATGGCTTCGGCCCGCCACTGGGCGAGGATCATGAGGCGGGGGGCGAGCCAACTCATACGCTCGGCCAAGATCTGGGCATCGGTCACGGACTTGTTGGTGCCGGAGAGGGGGTTAACAAACCTGAGGAAGCTGCCGGGGAGGCTGGTGAAGGATTTGAGGTAGTTCGGGTCCTCACTGATGCCGGGCAGGTCGTCGAGGCGGATGTACCAGAAGTTGCGTTCGTCGGGGTTGGCTGCGGCCCATTGGTCGATGGTCGCGCGGAGGTCGATGCGTTGCTGCTCGGTCATGGCGCGGGCGGCGATGCGGAACGCTTCTTCTTGCAATCGGTCGGCGGTGATCTGGAGCAGGGGGTAGTACTCGCCGAGGTACTGTTCGCCGTTGGCGCGGAGGAACTTGGCCTGGAGGGAGACGAGGACGAGGCCGTTGAGCATGGCCGACGCGGGGATGGGGTCGACGGCGATGTCGTACATCGCGGTGACGCCGTTGATCTTGGCGGCGTGGGCGCGGCGGATGAGTTCGGGGTCGTCGGATTCGATGATGATGCGGTCGAGGGCCGAGGCCATGGACTGGCGGTAGTGGTCGGCGAAGTTGCGGACGGTGGCCTGCATCTGGGCGGGGGTGTAGTCCTTGCTCTGGGCGTCTTGCCCGCCGAGGGCGACGTCGGGTGGTGGGGGCTCGGGCGCGGTCTCGGGCAGTTCGCCAAGCGGTACGGACGGCGGGGGCTCGGGAAGCGGCTCGGGCTCAGGTTCGGGCGGCGCGGTTTTGCAGCCGACGACGAGACACGCGGCGAACAGGCTGGGGGCCAATCGTTGGAGCAGGCGGAGGTTCATACGCATGAGTGTATTCATCCCCGGGGGTTTTAGCCGCGCGGTGCGGCTTGGCCCGGCGAGAGTTCGTCGACGAGTTTTCCGTCTTCTACAACGGCCCGACCACGCAAGAACACGTGCGTCGCGTGGCCGGGGTGGGTCACGCCCTCGAAGCCGGAGTAGTCGGTGGCCATGTGGTGGGTTTGGGCGGAGATTGTTTTGGGTGCGTCGGGGTCGTAGAGCACCAGGTCGGCGTCGTAGCCGGGGGCGAGGTGGCCCTTGGTGTGGAGGCCGAAGAGGTCGGCGGCGTTGGTGCTGACCTGGGCAACAAACTGCTGCAGCGTGATCCGTCCGTCGGCGACACCCTGGTACAGCAGGTCGGCGCGGTGTTCGATGGACGGGATGCCGTTGGGGATACGGGTGAAGTCGCTGGGTTCACCGAGCGGGTTGAACTGGGCATCGACGGCTTTGGATGCGTCGGGGCAGCCTATGTGTTTCTGGGTGGCGAAGTCGAAGGGCGCGTGGTCGGTGCCGAGGGTGTGGACGTGGCCGGCGGCGAGAGCGTGCCAGAGGTAGTGCTGGTGTTCGACGCCGCGGATGGGCGGGGACATGACGTACTTCGCGCCTTCGAACGCGTCGTGGCCGGTGGAAGCGTTGCGCTGGGCGTAGGTGTCGTCGAGGGTCAGGTACGGGATGACGGTTTCGACGGCGACGTTGACGCCGCGGGCCCGGAAATCCATCGCGATCTCGACGGCGTCGCGGCAGGAGGTGTGGACGATGTAGCCGGTGGCGCCCGTCATTTCGAGGAAGGTGCAGAAGTGGTGGACGCCTTCGGTCTCGACGGACACCGGCCGGGACGGCTCGTGCCACTCGGGGCCCACCTTGCCGGCGGCGAGCAGGGCGGCCTGGTTCGCGGCAACCAGCTCGGCGTTTTCGCAGTGGGCGGTGACGATCACGCCCAGCTCGGCGGCGAGCTTGCAGACGTTGTAGAGCTCGTCATCGGTGACGCCAAACGCGCCCTTGTAAGCGAGGAAGACTTTGAACGAGCGCTGCCCGTGGTCGGCGACCAGGGTGCGGAGTTGTTGCTCGACGTCGTCGTCGAAGCGGGTGACGCCGATGTGGAAGCCGTAGTCGCACACGCCGGTGGCGGCCTTGTCCCGCCAGAGCTCGTAGGCTTCGAGCGGTTGTTCGTCGCGGCTTGGACAGACCATCTCGAGGTAGGTCGTGGTGCCGCCGACGAGGGCGGCGCGGCTCGCGGTGGGGTGGTCGTCCTTGGCGAAGGTGCCCATGAACGGCAGGTGGATGTGCACGTGGGGATCAATAAACCCGGGCATGAGCAGCTTGCCCGCCGCGTCGATGACCGTGGTGCTCTTGGGCAGGTCGGCGGGGTCGAGCTTGCCCGGCGCGGCGAGGGTGGTGATCTTGTCGCCCTCGGCGTAGAGGTCGCCGGGCTGGTCCGAGGTTGCGGTGACGAGGCGCGCGTTTTGGATGAGTAGTGGCATAGAGCAAGTGTAACCGGCGGGGTGGGGTAGGCGAAGCCCGATGCGGCGGCTGGGCCTATGCTCCGGCATGGCTTCGTACGGATCGGAAACCCTCGTCGTGGTATTGGGCAATCAGCTGTTCCCGTGGTCGGCCTACAAGCCGATGCGCGGGGCACGTTTTTTCATGGCCGAGGACCTCGGGCTCTGCACGTATGTGAAGCACCACAAGCAAAAAATCGTGCTGTTTCTCGCGGCGATGCGTTCCTATGCCGACGAACTGCGTGGCAACGGCTGCGAGGTGCATTACGACAAGTTCGAAGCTCAGAACGATAAAGCTCAGCAAGCCAGCTACGAAGAAAAGCTCGAGCGGTTTGCTAAGGGTAAGGGCATCGAGCGGCTGGTGATGTTCGAGATCGAAGACCGTTTTTTCGAAAAGCGGATCCAAGCGTTCGCGAAGCAGCAGGGCTGGGAACTGGAGTTTCTTGAGAGCCCGATGTTTGTCACGCCGCGCGAAGAGTTTGCGGATTATCTGGGCGGCTCGGGCAAGCGGCCGTTCATGGCCAAGTTCTACGAACGTCAACGCCGACGCCTGGGCATCCTGGTGGATGAACACAATCAGCCTCTGGGTGGGCAGTGGAACTTCGATGCGGACAATCGAAAGAAGTTGCCCAAGAAGGTCGAGTTCCCCGAGACGAGTTGGGCCAAGCCGACCGAGCACGTCGAGGCGGTGAAGCGGTTGGTGGCCGAGCGTTTTTCTGACCACCCGGGAGAGCTGTCCGGCGACGGCGAGTTCTGGTTGCCCACGACGCGGCGGCAGGCTTTGGCGTGGCTGCGTGAGTTTTTGGACGAGCGGTTCGTTGAGTTTGGGCCGTACGAAGATGCGCTGTCGCGGCGTGATGATGTGCTGTTTCACAGCGTGTTGTCGCCGATGTTGAACCTCGGGCTGCTCACGCCGGGCGAGGTGGTGGAGCGGGCGTTGGCCTATGCCGAAGATGCCGACGGCGAGGTGCCGCTGAACTCACTCGAAGGCTTCGTCCGCCAGGTGATCGGCTGGCGGGAGTTCGTCCGCGGGGTGTATCAGCACTACGACGACAAGCAGTCGACCACGAATTTCTGGAACCATGCCCGCAAGCTCAAGCCGTGCTGGTACGACGCGACGACGGGCCTGCCGCCGCTCGACGACGCGATCGACAAGGCACATCGCCTCGGCTGGACGCACCACATCGAGCGGCTGATGGTGTTGGCGAACCTGATGAATCTCTGCGAGGTCGAGCCGGGCGAGGCCTACCGCTGGTTCATGGAGATGTACGTCGACTCCAGCGACTGGGTCATGGGGCCGAACGTCTACGGCATGGGGCTGATGTCCGACGGCGGCGTCTTCGCTACAAAGCCCTACATCTGTGGGAGCAACTACCTCGTCAAGATGTCGGACTGCTACAAGAAATCCGATGAATGGTGCGAGACGGTGGATGGCCTGTACTGGCGATTCGTTGACAAGCACCGCGCGTTCTTCTCCCGCAACCCGCGCCTGTCCATGATGCTCGGCACCCTCGACAAGATGGACTCCGAGCGGCGTGAACGCATCTTCGGCAAAGCCCAAACGTTCATCGATGAGGTCACCGAGGGATAAGGGCCCGTTCGGTGGGCGGGCGGGGTCGGGCTCCCTAGACTCCCGTATGAACGTTCTGGTCACCGGAGCCACCGGCTACATCGGGGGTCGGCTGGTGCCTCGGCTGCTTGAAGCCGGGCACCACGTGCGTGTCCTCGTGCGCGAGACCGATCCGGTCAAAGGGCGGCCCTGGGAAAACAACGTCGAGATTGTGCAGGGCGACCTGCTGAAACCCGAGACGCTGCCCCCAGCGGTCAAGGGCATCGACGCGGCCTACTACCTGGTGCATTCGATGTACGGCGGGGCGGACTTCGCTCAGCGTGACCGCGACGCGGCAAATAACTTCGTCGCGGCCTGCCACGCCGTCGCCGAAACGACACGCCAACCCCTGCCGCACGTGATCTATCTCGGTGGGCTCGAGCCGAAAGGCCAGCCGACGCGGAGCCATCACCTGCGTAGCCGGGCCGAGGTTGGTGCTATCCTGGCGGACGGCCTGCCCAAGCGCGTGAGCGAGTTCCGCGCCGGTCCGATCATCGGGTCCGGCTCGGCGAGCTTCGAGATGGTTCGTTACCTCACCGAGCGGATCCCGGTGATGGTGACGCCCAAGTGGGTGAACACGAAGGTCCAGCCGATCGCGGTGCGGGACGTGTTGGCCTACCTGGAGGTGGCGCTCGGCGTTGGCCCCTGCGGGATAGTCGAGGTCGGGGCGGACGTGTTGAGTTTCAAGGGCATGATGCTGGGCGTGGCGAAGGAACGCGGGCACCGCCGGTTGATTGTGCCGCTGCCGGTGCTGGCGCCGAATTTGGCCGCGCGGTGGGTGGGGCTGGTGACGCCGATCCCCAATGCGTTGGCAGTGCCGCTGGTGGCGGGGGTGACGCAGGACCTGATCGCCGACACCGATAAAGCTCGCAAGCTGTTTCCGTGGATCGAGCCGATCCCGTTTCAGGACGCGGTGCGTTTTGCGCTGACCAAGATCGAACGCGGTGAGGTCGAGACCAGCTGGAGCAGCGCGGTGGTCGACGCCGCCCCGGCCAAGGGCGGCGGCGAGGTCGACACCGTTATTGAAGACCGCGAAGGCTTGGCCCGCGACCAGCGCACCTTGGCGACGGATGTCCCGGCCGAGCACGTGTTTGCCGCGGTGCAGTCGGTGGGCGGCGAGAACGGGTGGTACGTCTACCGCTGGGCGTGGTGGCTGCGTGGCGTGGCGGATGCGTTGATGGGCGGCCCCGGCTTGCGTCGTGGCCGGCGGCATCCCACCGAACTGCTCGAAGGGGAAGCGCTGGACTGGTGGCGGGTGGACGCGATCGAGCCGCCTCTGTTTGGAGCAACGGCGGATGAAGACACGCGCTCGCCTGGCCTGCTGCGCTTGCGGGCCGAGATGCGGGTGCCGGGCCGGGCCTGGCTGCAGTGGGAGGTCGAACGACGCGCCGGCAAGACGATCCTCCGTCAGACCGCGCTGTTCGATCCGCACGGCCTGCCGGGCACGCTGTACTGGTACTCGCTGGTGCCTGCGCACGGACTGATCTTTCCTTCGATGCTCAAAGCCTTGGAGCGTGAGGCGCGAGCGTTGTGGCAACAAGAAGAAAGTGCCGAGGGCGAAGTCTCGGTCGCCGTGGCGGCCCCGGGGCATTGACCCGGGGTTGAAGTTGGGATGTTGCCATGCCGCGTGACACACGAAACCCGAATAACCTGCCGACCAAGACCTGCCCGGTGTGCGGCCGGGACTTTGTGTGGCGCAAGAAGTGGGAACGCGACTGGGATCGCGTGAAATACTGCTCGAAAGCCTGCAGCAAGTCGGCGAAACAGGCACCCATCGCAAAAAGCTGAAGGTTTGTCGCGGTCGGCCGGGCCGTTTGGGCCTACCATGGTTGTTACCGTGTTTGTCACAGAGGTTTGGCATGAGCAAGCAAATCGTCATCGTGGGTGCGGGGCCGGGCGGACTCGCCGCCGCGATGCTTCTCGCCCAGTCCGGGGCCAAAGTCACCGTGTTGGAAAAACGCGACCGTGTGGGGGGACGCACCTCCACGATCACCACGGACGAAGGCTTCAAGTTCGATATGGGGCCGACGTTTTTCCTGTACCCGCGTATCCTCGAAGAAGTCTTCGCGATGTGCGGGCGTGACCTGCATCGCGAGGTGGAGATGGTCCGCCTCGACCCGCAGTACCACCTCTTGTTTGAAGGCGACGACGGCAAGGTCATGGGCGACCTGCGCGCGACGCCCGACATCCAGCGGATGCAGGCCGAAATCGCCCGCATCTCGCCCGAAGACGCCCAGCGCTTCCCGAAATTCATCGAAGAGAACCGCGAGAAGTTCGACGCCTTCACGCCCATCCTTCAGAAGCCCTGGCAGGGCGTGACCGACTACGTGAACCTGTCGATGATGAAGATGCTGCCCCTGGTTCGGCCGTGGGCGAGCGTCGACGGCGATCTTGGCCGCTACTTCAAAGACGAACGCATCCGTCTGGCCTTCAGCTTCCAGAGCAAGTACCTGGGCATGAGCCCGTTCAAGTGCCCGAGCCTGTTCACGATCCTGTCTTACCTCGAGTACGACTACGGCGTGTTCCACCCGACCGGCGGATGCGCCGCAGTGAGTGAGGCGATGGCACGTGTCGCCGAGGAGATGGGCGTCGATATCCGTCTGAACGCGGGGGTGGATGCGATGCGGTTCGAGGGCAAGCGTTGCGTCGGCGTGACCGCGGGGGGGCAAGACCTCGAAGCGGACGCGGTGGTGGTTAACGCCGACTTCGCCAACGCGATGAATCAACTGGTGCCCGACGGCGTGCGTCGCCGGTGGACCGACGCGAAGCTGGAAACGAAGAAGTACTCCTGCTCGACGTTCATGATGTACCTCGGGGTGGACATCCCACCGGACGAGTTGGGCGGCTTCGATGGCAAAGGCCTCGAACACCACAGCATCTTCCTCGCGAAGGACTACCCCAAGAACCTCGACGAGATCGAGAACCAGCACAAGCTCTCGGACAACCCGTCGGTGTACGTGCATCACGCCGGGCGGACCGACCCGACCATGGCGCCGGACGGGATGACGTCGCTCTACATCCTCGCCCCGGTGACGCACGAGCACGGCAACGTCGATTGGTCGCAGCAGCTCCAGCCGTTCCGCGCCAAGGTGATGCACCAACTCACCAAGCTCGGCCTGCCCGCCGACCTCGAATCGCGCATCCGCTACGAAAAAGTCATGACCCCCGTGACCTGGCGGACCGAGATGGACATCTACAAAGGTGCCACGTTCAACCTCGCCCACAACCTCGGCCAGATGCTGCACCTCCGCCCGCAGAACCGCTTCGAGGATGTGGACGGTGTGTACCTCGTCGGCGGCGGTACCCACCCCGGCAGCGGTCTCCCGGTGATCTACGAAGGCGCACGGATTACGTCACGTCTGTTGCTCGAAGACCTGGGCATGTCCGCGTCCTGGCAGGCCCCCGAGCCCGCGACCGCAACACCGGGGTTTGCCTCGGCGTCAACCACTCCCGCATCGGCCGAGCCGCTCACCACGGTCTAGG
The DNA here is from genome assembly GCF_014207595.1 of Algisphaera agarilytica. Lineage (NCBI taxonomy): Bacteria > Pseudomonadati > Planctomycetota > Phycisphaerae > Phycisphaerales > Phycisphaeraceae > Algisphaera > Algisphaera agarilytica. The sequence continues at coordinate 902,897 of NZ_JACHGY010000001.1, read as the reverse complement.
GATTCCGCACCTCGTGACGCACGATTCATCCGCCACCTCGTCTTGGTCCTCGTTGCCACTCAAGCAGCGGGTCCAACTCATCGGCGGACTGCGTCACGTTCTGGCCGATCAATCCGAACGCTTCATCGCGCCGCTGCGAGCGCTGTCGACGAGGAGCCACGACTCGGAGACACTCGCCGCGGAAGTACTGCCGTTGGCCGAGGCGTGCGGGTGGATCGCACAAAACGCAACGAAGCTCTTGCGCCCCCAAAAACTCGGCGGACGCGGTCGGCCGAGGTGGCTGTGGGGCGTGGCGTCGGAGATTCACCGTGAGCCCATGGGCAACGTGTTGATCATTGCGCCGGGTAACTTCCCGTTGTTTCTGCCTGGCGTCCAAGTGGTGCAGGCCTTGGCGGCGGGCAACCGGGTGTGGGTCAAGCCTTCGCCGGGGCCCGGGTGTGTTGAGATCATGCGGGAGCTCGCCGCAGCGCTCCACGAGTTGGGTTTGCCCGAAGAGGCGCTAACGGTCACGGGTACCGACCCGTCTGAACTCGATGCGCTCTACCCCGCGATGGACAAGGTGTTTCTCACCGGCTCGGAGACCACGGGCAAACTTGTTCAAGCCAAGTGCGCCGAGCACAGCATCCCGTGTGTGATGGAGCTGTCGGGCTGCGACGCGGTCGTGGTGTTGACCGGGGCGGACGTCGAGCTCGCGGCGAAATGCATCGCGTTCGGCTTAACGCTCAACGGCTCGGCGACGTGTATCGCGCCGCGGCGGGTGTTTGTCGAGCAAGGCTTGCACGACCGTCTCGTGGATCGTCTTCGGGAACTACTCGCCGAAACACCCGCAACCCCGATCCCGCCGCGGACGCGCGACCTCGTGAATGGGTTGCTCGATGAAGTGCGGGAGCAGGGCGGTGAGGTCCACGGCGAATCGACACCGTTAGGCGACACCATGAAACCGGTGGTGGTGACGGGCGTAGATGCGACGTGCCGTTTGCTGCAGACCGATGTGTTTGCACCGGTGGTCTCGGTCGTGCCGGTGGCAGACGGTGACGAAGCGTTGCGTGAAGCGAGCCGGTGCGGGTACCGCTTGGGCGCGTCGGTGTTCGGCCCCGACCGCGAGGCGTACGACTTCGCCACGCGGATCGATGCGGGGTGCGTGGTGGTTAACGACGTGATCGTGCCCACGGCCGACCCTCGTTTGCCGTTTGCCGGGCGTGGCCGGAGCGGTTTCGGTGCGACACGCGGGGCGGATGGGTTGCTGGAAATGACCCGGGTCAAGGCGATCACCGCCCGGCGGTGGAAGCTGCACCCGCACCTCCGGCCGACGGATGCGACGACCGTGCCGATCCTGCGGGCGTTATTGCGGATGAGTCACGCAAAAGGCGTCGCGGCGCGGGTCAAGGCGGGGTGTAGCTTGCTAACATTATCGAGGCGGAACAGCTCCGCCCAAGATCAGGAGTAAACACATGGATATGCCCGACCCGGATCGAACAAGCGCAACGAACCACGTCGCGGTGGTGGGGGCCGGCCTCGGTGGATTGGCGGCGGCGTGTACCCTCGCGGCCCGCGGCCACTGGGTCACGCTGTTCGACAAGAACTCCTGGCTGGGCGGCAAAGCGGCGCAGCTCGTCTCCGACGGCGAGCCCGGCGAGCGGTTTAAGTTCGACATGGGGCCGACGATCCTGACCGTGCCGCGCGTGCTCGAACGCATCTTCAAAGAAGCCGGCCGGGATATGCACGACTACCTCGACCTGGTTCGGCTCGACCCGCAGTGGCGCTGCTTCTTCGACGAGTCGCAGGGCGGCGGGGGCGTGCTGGACCTTCGGCAGAGCGTCGAAGACATGCAACGCGAGCTGGAGATGTTCCAAGACCGCACGCCCGCCCACGGCAAGGCCGGGGCCCCGGTCTCCGGCGAGCAGTACGCCGAGCTCATCAAATACACCGAACGCCTGCACCGCATCAGCGACGACTTCTACTTCTGGAAGTCCATCGGCGGGCTCAAAGATATGATGATGGACGGCGGCTTCGGCGGCACGTTCAACCTGAACACGCTCAAAGACGTGCTCTCGATGCGGATGGGTAAATCCGTCGCGAGCACCATCCGCAAGTACATCCCCGACCACCGCGTGTCGCAGATGCTCGACCACTTCACGCAGTACGTCGGCAGCAGCCCCTACGGCAGCCCGGCCATCCTCTGCGGTATCGCGTCGATGCAGGTCAACGAGGGCGTGTGGTACCCCATGGGCGGCACCCGCGCGGTGCCCGAGGCGCTCACCAAGCTGGCCCGCGAGCTCGGCGTCGACCTTCGCCCCGGTGAAGGCGTGTCACGCATCGTCACCGAACGCGGCAAGGTGGTCGGCGTCGAGACCGAAGCGGGCGAACGCGTCGCCTGCGGCGCGGTCGTCTCGAACATGGACTCGGTCCGCACCCACCGCGAACTCGTCGGTGGCGACGTGGCCAAGGCCTTCGATAAACGCCGGGGCTACGAACCCGCCTGCTCGGGCGTGGTGCTCTACCTCGGGCTCAATAAGGCCTACGACCACCTGGCCCACCACGACTTCGTCTTCAGCCGTGACCCCGAGGAAGAGTTCGACTCGATCTACAAGAAAGGCGAGCCCGCCCCGGACCCCACTGCCTACCTCGCCGCGACCGCGCGGACCGAGCCCCCCGGGGCCGTCGCCCCGCCCGGCGGCGAAGCGCTCTACGTCCTGGTCCACACGCCCTACATGCGGCCGCACCACGACTGGTCCAAGGACGGCGAGCTGTTCAAGTCCTACCGCCAGACCATCCTCGACAAACTCAAACGCACCGCGGGCATGCCCGACCTCGAAGAGCGCATCGTCTTCGAGCGAGCGCTCACGCCCCAAGACATCCACGATCGCTACAACGTGCTCAACGGCGCGATCTACGGCCTGGCGTCGCACGGCAAGTGGCTGGGCGCGTTCAAGCCCGCCAACCGCAGCATGGATGTCGAGGGCCTCTACCTCGCGGGTGGCGCGGCCCACCCCGGGCCGGGCATGCCGATGGTCATGATGTCGGGTTGGATCGCCGCCGACAGCCTGGATCAGGACGGCCTGATCACCCCCGGCGACAAGCCCGCGGTCTCGCCCGAGCCCGCCGCTGTCTGATTGGTATTCCCACTTCACCCAGGAAACTTTCCCATGGATGTCTTCGACGCGATCAATCAACGCCGTTCGGTTAAAGCTTACGACCCCGATCACCGCATGAGCGATGAGGAGATCGAGCAGCTCTTCACGCTGGCGATCCAATCGCCCACGAGCTTTAACATCCAGCACTGGCGCTTCGTCCTGGTCCGCGACCCCGAGATCCGTAAGAAGATCCGCGCGGTGGGTAACGACCAGGCCCAAATGACCGACGCGTCGCTCCTTGTGGTGATGACCGCCGACATGAAAGCTTGGGAGAAATCGCCCGAGCGTTACTGGGCCAACGCGCCCAAGGAAGTCGCCGACCTGCTGGTGAACTGGATGGGCCCGTTCCACGAGGGCCGTGACTTCCTGCAACGCGACGAGGCGAACCGCTCGATGGGCATGGCGATGCAGACGCTGATGCTCGCGGCCAAGGGGATGGGCTACGACTCCTGCCCGATGATCGGCTTCGACTTCGACCCCGTCGCCGAGCTGATCAACCTGCCCGATGATCACGTGCTCGGACCGATGGTGGCGATCGGCAAGGGCGTGAAAGAGCCCTGGCCCAAGCCCGGCCAACTGCCGCTGTCCGAAGTCCTGATCGAGAACCGTTTCGCCTGATTGCCATGACAGCCGACCCGGCGGGCACCCCCGCGACGCATCCCGACTTGCCCGAGGTTTCGGCGAGGTGGGTGCGCATGCTCGCGTGGTACGGCCCGCGTTACGTCGACAAAAACTTCAGCGCGGTTCGCCTGCTGGGTGATCCGCCGGACACCGAGAATCCTCGGCCGCTTTTGGTTTATCTCAACCACCCGTCCTGGTGGGACCCGATGGCGATCATGCTGTTGTGTGCCCGCTACTTCCGACACCGCACGGGCTACGGCCCGATCGACGCGGTGGGCCTGGAGAAGTACCGCTTCATGGAGAAGCTGGGCTTCTTTGGGATCGACCTGCAGTCGCGGGCCGGGGCGGAGCGTTTCCTGAAGATCGGAAGGGCGGTGTTGTCGACGCCGAACCAGACGCTATGGGTGACGGCCGAGGGACACTTCACCGACGCCCGCAAACGCCCGGTGTCGCTCCGGCCCGGGGTGGCGCACCTGGCGCGCAAAGCCGACCCCGCGATCGGGGCGGAAGCGGTGCCGCTGGCGATCGAGTACGTCTTCGGCGAAGAGAAGCAGCCGGAGATGCGGCTGGCGTTCGGCGAGCCTATTGTCCTGGGAGACCCTTCACGATCGGCCTCCGACTGGAACACGCATTTGGCCAACCGCCTCGAACAAACCATGGACCACCTCGCCGAGGCCAGCCTCGCGGGGGACCTCTCGGTGTTCACCACGCTCGGCGACGGCAAGCGCGGCGTCGGCGGGGTGTATGACCTGTGGCGAAGAGCACGGGCGGCACTCAAGGGTGAACAATTCGACGCGGCCCACGGCTCCCGGGGGGACGCTTCATGACCGTGCTCGCCTGGGCCATGCTCGTGCTTGCGGTGCTTCCGGCCGCGATGATTGCGATGAACCTCTTGCTCTACCAACCCGCCCGGAAATTGCGTGAGGGCGAGTTGGCGCAATGCCATCCGGTCAGCGTGTTGATCCCCGCACGCGACGAGGCACAGACGATCGAAGACGCGATCAAGTCCGCGCTCTCGGCTGCGGAAGGTTTGGAGGCCGAGGTCGTGGTACTCGACGACCACTCGACCGATGGCACGCCCGACCTGGTGCGTGCGTTGGCGGACGATAACCCGCAAGTCCGCCTTGAACAGGCCCCGCCGTTGCCGACGGGGTGGAACGGCAAGCAGCACGCCTGCTGGGTGCTGGCTCAGCGTGCGAAGTATCCCACCCTGTTGTGGGTCGATGCGGATGTCCGTTTGCAGCCGGGCAGTGTTCCGCGGATGGAGCGTTACCTGCGCGAGAACAAGTCGGGGGCCAAGCTCATCAGCGGCGTGCCCCGGCAGATCACCGGGACCTGGCTTGAGTTGCTGATCATCCCGCAGATCCTGTGGGTGTTGCTGGGCTACCTCCCGATGATCCGCATGCGTCGCTCGACGATGCCGGGCTTCGGCGCGGGTTGCGGGCAGTTGTTCATGGCCGATCGCGAGGCGTACCTGGCCAGCGGCGGGCATGAGGCGATCTCCGGCTCGGTGCACGACGGCGTCGACCTGCCGCGGACGTTCCGCAAAGCGGGCCACATGACCGATCTGTTCGACGCGACCGATGCCGCGGTATGCCGGATGTACACCACGACCGGGGAGACGTGGAAGGGCTTCACGAAGAACGCCACCTCGGGCATGGGCTCGCGCAAAGCGATCCTGCCGTGGACGATTCTGCTCTTGGGGGCTCAGATCGTCCCGTGGTTTTGGCTGGTGGCGTCGGGGGCGCAGGGCTGGATGCCGTGGACCGCGGCGGGGTGTGCGGCGTTGTCCAGTGTGATGGTTGCGTTGGCGTTTCGGCAGGGCGTGTTGGCGGCAATGACCCGGCCGCTGGGCATCTTGGCCCTGTTGGCCGTGCAGTGGGCGGCGCAGTGGCAGGAGTCCCGCGGGGTACGTCCGACGTGGCGAGGCCGCGTGACCACTCGATGAGTGATGCGGCGGTAAACGTTTAGCGGGCGATCGTAGATCGCCGTGTGGGTGTCATGAAATACAGAGCGCGGATCTGCGATCCGCGGCTAAACGTATCGGATTAAATTGGGAATACTACGACGCAGGCCCCTGGCTCAGGTGTTCGTGAACCACCATCCACGACTCGCCCCGCCGTTGCATGACGCACGTACCGCGACCGGCCCCCGACATCGATTCGCCGTTGATCTTCCCCGCCCATTCGTAGCGGTAGGTGCACACCGCGCATCCGTCGTTTTCGATCAGCCAACACGGGTCCAGGATGCGGTAGTCCTCGCCCTCGATCGTCTCGAAGTTGTGGCGGATGGCCCTGGCGATCGCGGGCTTGCCGACGTGGCTCGTGCCGTTGCTGAACCAGTAGACCGCGTCGTCGTGAATGAGTTCCAGGAGCGCATCGAGGTCGTGGTTGCGGCTCGCCGTCTCGTATTGGCGGAGGCATTCTTCGGGGGTCATGGGGAATCCCTTTCAGATCAGCCGGATCAGGGCGACAGCCGTTCGATCTTCCACGCGCCGCCGTCGGGGAGGTAACGCAGCCGATCGTGGAGGCGAGACGGTTGGCCCTGCCAGAACTCGAACGAGGTGGGCACGACACGGTAGCCGCCCCAGGTCGGCGGGACGGGGATGGGCGTTTCGTCGGGGTACTCTTCGGTGAGCTGGAAGAACTTGAGCATCAGGTCTTCCCGTCCGTCGATCACGGAGGACTGCTCCGAACACCACGCCCCGAGCTGCGACTCGCGCGGCCGGGTCTTGAAGTAGGCCGCGGTTTCCTCGGCATCGACCTTGGTGACGCTGCCGTGCACACGCACGCAGCGCGAGAGGGTGTCCCAGTAAAAGTTCATGCACGCGCGCGGGTTGGCGGCGAGTTCTTCGCCTTTGGCCGAGGCGTAGTTGGTGTAGAAGACGAAGCCGCGATCCGGGGCTTTGTCGCCCCCCGAGCCGGGCTCCGCAGCCGCCGGCTTGGCGTCGTCGATGCCTTTGAGCAGCAGGGTGCGGGCGTTAGGCGTGCCGTCGGCCGAGGCGGTGGCGAGGGTAAACGCGTTGGGTTCGAGGATGCCCGCCTGCTGGGCGTCGTCGAACCAGGCGGTGAACTGGTCGAACGGGTCGGCACTCAGGTCTTCGGGATCGATCGGCTCGGGCGTGTAGTTCTGACGGAGGTCTTGGATGGCCATGGTGCCGCTATTTTAGGACGGATCAAGCCGAGGGTGGGACGCAGCCGATTTCCATGTTGTGCCACCGCTGGGAATGCAGCGCCCGGCTTTCCCGGGATTGCGCGGGGTTGGCGTGATATCTTTACGGTGGAGTATCACCAAGGGGCTGGACCATGAAATTCAGTATCGGCAAGGGCAGCGGCGATCTGCGGGAACGGATGCAGGAGAAGCAGCGTGCCAAGCGCAAGAGCCCGGGCGTGACCAAGCGGGCCAAGGGATCCAAGAGCGGACGGGTGGTCGGGGCGCTGTTCTTTTCGTTGTTCTTCTTCGTGGGGGCCGGCTTCGGCTGGTTCATGTTCGCCAGGCCCGCGATCAAGCTGCTCGACGCCCAGGACTGGCCCAGCGCACCCGCGACGGTGACCTCGAGCGATCTCGAGTCGCACTCCGACAGCGACGGGACGACCTACAAGATCAAGATCAGCTTCGCCTACGAGTACAACGGCCGCCGCTACACCAGCGACACTTACGACTTCTTTTCGTTCATGAGTTCGTCGGGCTACCGCGGCAAGCGGGACGTCGTCGACGACCACCCCGTCGGCAAGCAGACGACGTGTTACGTCAACCCCAAGAATCCGGACGTGGCGGTCCTGCACCGCGGCTGGAGCAACAACCTGTGGTTCGGGCTGATCCCGTTGGTCTTTGTGCTGATCGGTGGCGGCGGGATGATCGCGATGCTGTGGGGCGGCTCGCGGGGCAAAAGCATCACGCAGAAGGCCACAGGCACCAGCCGCGTCGGGCCCCGCAGCGAGCAAGAATGGCTCCCCGCCTTTGCCCGCCCCGATGAAAGCGACGCCGTTGATGGACAGATACGAAGCGGCAAGGACACGGTCACCCCGACCAAGTCGCGCTGGGGCGGCCTGCTGTTTGTGCTGCTGTTCATGGTGATTTGGGACGGCGTCGTCGCGATCGCGCTGATCAAGATGCTCGAGGACGGGGTCTCGGCGAACTGGGGCCCGCTGCTGTTCATGATCCCGTTTGTGCTGGTGGGCATCGGCTGCCTGATCGCGGCGGTGTATATGGTGCTGTCGCTCAGCAACCCCGTGGTGCGGATGCGTTTCGATCCGCGGGTGATCCCGCTGGGCTCGCCGTTGCGGGTCGACTGGAGCATCGACGGCCGGGCCGAGCGTTTCGATCGCCTGACCCTGACCGTGGAGGGCCTGGAGCGGGCGAGCTACACCCGTGGCACCGACACGATCACCGATGAACACGTGTTCTTCGAGCACACGCTCTACGACGCCGAGGCGTTGGACCGGCGGGACCCGCTGGCCCGCGAGGGCGAGGCCGAGATGGAATTCCCGGCCAACGCGATGCACTCGCTGGATTCGGACCACAACAAGATCGTCTGGCGGATCAAGGTCCGCGGCGAGATCCCGCGCTGGCCGGACGTGCGGGACGAGTACGAGTTTGCCGTGGTCCCCGCCGGCGTGACCGACGGCGGGCCCAACGTTCGCGGCATGTTTTGAGCCAGAGAGTAGGGAGTAGGGAGTAGGGCGGACGCAAGCGATGGCCCGACGCTCATTTAGAATCCACTGCCTACTGCCTACTGCCTACTGCCTACTGCCTACTGCCTACTGCCTACTGCCTACTGCCTACTGCCTACTGCCTACTGCCTACTGCCCACTGCCCACTGCCTGCCTCCCCACGCCCTAACCCCCACCACCCCATGCCCACACTCACCGTCGAACTCAACGGCAATCAGACCCACTTCGTCCCCGGCGAACGCATCGACGGGTTGGCGGGTTGGGACTTCGGCCCCGACTCGCCCAAGTGGGTCGAGGTTCGGCTGTACTGGCACACGCTGGGCAAGGGCGACGAGGACATCGTCGTGGCGGACTCGGTGCGGTTCGAAGAGCCACGCGGGGTGGACGCTCAGGTGTTTGGGTTTGTCACGCCGGCCGGGCCGTTCAGCTACGAGGGCCGATTGATCGAGATCGCCTGGGGCATCGAGGTGGTGGCCCACCGCACGAAGACCACCGCGCAGCTCGACCTGACCCTCTCGGCCACGGGCGCACCGCTCAAGCTGGAGTCGGAATAAGCGTGGCGGATGCGAAAACCGTGGTGAGCCCCCGCGACAACCCGTTCCGCAGCGGGTGTGTGGACGCGTTGGAATACGCCTCGCCGACCGGGGAAAGCTTTGAACAGATCGTGACCCGGGTCCGCAACGCGGGCTTCCGGGGCGCACTCGTCGGCCCGCACGGCCACGGCAAATCCACACTCATGCAAGCGCTCGCAGAACTCGACCCTCCCGCCGACGCGGAACACCACGACATCATCCAGATCATGCCCGACGGCACGAATATGCATGCGGTCAAGCACGCCCTCGGCTCCGACGCCGATCGGCTGTTCGTCGATGGTTACGACCTTTTGCCTTGGCGTTTGCGTTGGAAGTTAGCCCGCCGCCCCGGGGTGTTGGTCACCAGCCACCGCGAGACGAAGCTGCCGACGCTGCTGCGCTGCGAGACGACGCCGGCGTTGTTGGAGGGTTTGGTAGAGCGGTTATCGCCGGAGGTGTGCGGGGCGCTGGGCCACGAAGCGATCATGGAATTGCACGCCCGCCACGGGGGCAACATCCGCAACGCGTTGCGTGAGTTGTACGACCGAGTCGCGGTGGGGGAGTTCCCCCTTTAGCCCCCGGCGAGTCGCCGGGGGTGCCGCGGGCTGCAAGTTTCACGTGATTTGAGACGCTCATCGATCAACGCATTGCATCGCCGTACGCCGCGGCACCCCGGGTCACTGACCCGGGGCTAACGATCAATCGTCGGATGCAGTCGACCACCCGCGCGACGCCTTGGGTTTCTCCGAGACGTACGGGGCATCCCCGCCGGTCTTCTTCTCGGCGGCGGGCTTGTTGCCTCGGAGTTTCACCGCACGACGCAGCGCCCCGACTTCCTGCTTGCTGAGCATCCGCCACTCGCCGGGGGCCAAGCCTTTGAGTCGCACCGGGCCGAGCGCCGTGCGTTTGAGTTTCTTCACCCGGATGCCCACGCGTGCCAGCAGCCGGCGGATCTCGCGGTTCTGCCCCTCGGTCAGGGTGATGCGGAGTGTGGTGCGGTCGCCGCGGGTGCGGTCGGTTTCGTGGCGGACGATCTGGACCGACTCCATCGACGCCTTCTTGCCGCCGCGCTGGCTCTCGGGTTTGCCCGCGCGCTGCTCAGAGAGGACCAGGCCCTTGCGCAGTTTGCGGAGGTCGTCTTCTTCGAGGCGTCCCTTGGCCGAGACGAGGTAGCGTTTGGTCACGCCGAAGGACGGGTGGGTGAGGCGGTGGGTGAGCTCGCCGTCGTTGGTCATGAGGATCAGACCCGTCGAGTCGGCGTCGAGTCGGCCCACGGGGAACAGCCGCACGCCGCGCGGCACGGCCGAGGGGTCGATCAGGTCGAGGATCCGGCGGCGGCCCTCGGGGTCGTCGTTGGTGCTGAGCACGCCGCGCGGCTTGTGCACCATGATGTACAGCTTGCCCGCGGTGGCGAACTTCTTGCTGGCCTTCTTGGGCTTGATCAGCGGTTCGCCGTCGACCTCGACACGGTCCTCGAAGGGATCGACCCAGGCGGGGAGCTGGGTGACGCGTTCGCCGTTGACGGTGACCCGGCCATTTTCGATAAAGGTTTCGCACTCCCGGCGGGACGCGATGCCGGCGTTGGCCATCGCCTTCTGCAGGCGGATGCCGCGGGTATTGTCGGTGTAGCTGTGGGTGGGTTTGGGCTTGCGGGCCATCGGAGGTCTCCTGACGTCGTCACGACGTGGGGTTGGCAATTTGGTGGGATACTGTAGCATGAGCCGGTCAGGTTCATGTTTTACTTCATTTTTCGGGATTCTGATTATGTCCAGGTTGACTGCGTTTGGGTGGGGGCGGGTTTGGCTTGTGGTCCTGTTGGGCGTCTCCGTGTCGCCCTCGGTAGCCCAACGCACGGGCTATATGCCCGATACGCCGATCGAGGATGCAGTGGAACTGCTCCCGATTCAGGTCTACGGATATTGGGGGTATGCCAACCGTGAAGGCAGCGTGATTGTGCCTCCCATGTACGAGTGGACGGACTACTTCTATCTCCTGCGCTCCACGGTCTACGAAACCGGCGGGTCGCGAGGCCGATCCTATCCGTGGTATGCATGGCGGGCTCGATATATCGAAGAGGGGAACAAGACCAAGTGGTTGACCGCGACGACCCAGGTAGTCCAGTCGGGGAAGGTTGCTCGAAGCCCCACCGGATCCGATGTCACCAAATCAGGATCGTCCTTGCCCGGGATCGATCGGATCATGGACGGCCTTTATCGCGGCTCGATACCCAACGAAAACGGCGCCCAGAAGTACGCTTACCGTTCCCGTAGTTCGAACGGTTTCAAAACCGAACCGATCTACGACGGATTGCTGAGAGAGGGCGACGGGATGATTGCGTTCCAGCAGGACGACCTGTGCGGCTTTATGCGTAACGGCGGGAAAGTCGTGATCCCTGCTGAGTATGCCGAGGTCACCGCGTTCTCGGATGGCTACGCCGCGGTGCGTGAGCCCGAGAACGAGGGCGGACGGTGGGGCTACATCGATAAACGCGGCGAGATGGTATTTTTTGATCGCAAGGGGGAACTAGAGGAACTCCGAGGGTTTTCCGACGGAATGTCGGCGGTGCGCGTCAAAGGCAAGTGGGGATTCCTGACGCAGGGCTTCAAGCCGAGGGTGAAGCCAAAGTACGATGAGGTTCGCGACTTCTCGAACGGCCTGGCGGCGGTGTTCCGAGATGGAACGTGGAGCTATATCGATAAAAAAGGAAGGGTCGTCGCCAAGGGCTTCGAAGAGGCTTACGACTTCGGTGATACCGATCGGCTGGACCAAGGCGCGCAGCACGACGACAAGAAAGCGGTAGCGCCGGCGTTAGTAAAACAAGACGGGCTGTACGGTTTTATCGACAGACGGGGCCGTTGGCAGATCAAGCCGCAGTACGCCGCGGCCCTGCCGTTTTACCGCGGCGTTGCGCGGGTGAGTATGGGCCACGAGACCTTCGGGTACATCGATCAAACCGGCGAAATCATCTGGGACCCCCGGCCTGCGATGTCGGAGGGCATGCGCAACTGGAAGATGGGGCGGGTCTTCAACGACGGAGAGCCCAACCCGTTGTTCTGGCGTGGTGTGTCGGCCGACCCGGAAGAGCCGGCCGAGCCTTACCCGTTTGAGCTGCACATCGAGCGGCGGCTGCCTTTGCAGAAGCCGTTCTTCACCCCCAAGCCGTCATCGAAATACAACAGCGGAACCGCGGACAAGGTATGAGCCGCGAGGCCCAGCGCTCACGACAACCCGCACAGGTTTAGTCGAACTCATCGCCCTTGAACGTGCTGCCGAGATACGTCTTGCGCACGTTCTCGTCGTTGATGATCTCTTTCGGCGTGCCCTCGGCGAAGACCCGGCCTTCGCTGATGACGTACACCCGGTCGCACACCGCCAGCACGTTGTGCACGTTGTGGTCGGTGATCAGCATACTGATCTCGTGCTCGTCGCGCAGCTTGCGGATCTCGGCCTGGAACTCCTCGACCGCCACCGGGTCGACCCCCGCGAACGGCTCGTCCAGCAGGATCAACGACGGCTCGGAAATCAGCGCCCGGGCGATCTCCAGCTTCCGACGTTCGCCGCCCGACAAGGTGCTCGCCGCCTGCTTGCGGTTCTTGGTCAGGTCGAACTGCTGCATCAATTCCTCGGCCCGGGCCTTGCGCTCGGCCTTGGTCAGCGGGCGGGTCTCGAGGATGGCTTTGAGGTTGTCTTCCACGCTCAGCCGACGGAACACCGACGACTCCTGGGCGAGGTAGCCCATGCCGCGCTGGGCGCGTTGGTACATGGGCAGCTGGGTGACGTCCTGGCCGTTGAACACGACCTGCCCCCCGTCGGGGGAGATCATGCCGACGGTCATGCGGAAGCTGGTGGTCTTGCCCGCGCCGTTGCGGCCGAGCAGACCGACGATCTCACCCTCGGCGACGTCGAAGGAGACCTCGTTGACGACGGTTCGGCCGTTGTAGGTTTTGACCAGGTTGGTGGATTTGAGGATGAACATGGCAGCGATACAGGATAGCCGATCGACTCAGCCCCCGGCGAGTTCCTCCAGCTCGGCCCAGCGTGCGTAGAGCGTCTCGACCTTGGTCTGGGCGTCGCCCAGGTCCTGGCAGACCTTCGTGAACTTCTCACGGTCGGCCATGATGTCGGCGTCGGAAGACTGGGCTTGCAGCGATTCGAGCTGGGCCTCGGCGTCGAGGATCGCGGCTTCCATGCCGTTGAGTTCACGTTGGAGTTTGTAGGTGAGTTTCTTGGGGGGCTTGGGGGTTGGGGGTTGGGGGCTTGGGCTGTTGGTCTTGTTGGAGTTGTCCTTCGTGGCGGCTTCTTCACGTTGGCGTTTGGCCTGGTCTTTGGCCCATTGGGCATACGAGGCGTAGGGTTTGGCCTTGCCCTTCCCGTCGAGCGCGAGCAGCTCGGTGGACAGGCGGTCGAGCATGAAGCGGTCGTGGGTGACCAGCACGATCGCGCCCGGAAACTCGGTGAGCGCTTGCTCGAGGACTTCGAGGGACGGGATGTCCAGGTCGTTGGTCGGCTCGTCGAGGATCAGCAGGTCCGCGGGTTTGAGCATCAGGTTGGCGATGAGCACGCGGGCCTGCTCGCCCCCAGAGAGGTCGCCGACGGACGTGTTGAACTTGCCGGGGTCGAAGAGGAACATCTTGGCCCAGGATGCAACGTGCAGCGGCTTGCCGCGGTAGTCCACGGTGTCGCCGACGGGGCAGAGCGCTTCGCGCAGCTTCTGCGTGGGGTTGAGTGCTTCGCGGTGCTGGGTGAAGCTGACGACGCGGAGCTCGGCCGCGGGCTTGACGGTGCCGGCGTCGGGCTGGAGCCCGTCGTCTTCGACCGAGCCCATGAGCAGGCGGAGCAGTGTCGTCTTGCCCGAGCCGTTGGGCCCGAGCAGTCCGAGGCGGTCGCCCGGGCCGAGCTCGAGGTCGAGGCTGTCGAACAGCTTCTTGTCGCCCATGGTCTTGGAGACGTTGTGCGCCGCGAGCAGGCGCTTGGTCTTGCGCTCGGTGGCCTGGAAGTCGATGGTGGCGGTCTGCTTGGGCGCGTTGTTGCGGTTGGCGAGGTTCTTGAGTTCGCTCTTGCGTGCCGCGGCGTCGTCGACCTGCGATTTGTTGCGGGTTTGTCGGCCCTGAATCCCTTGCTTCAGCCAGGCGTTGTCGCGCCGCACCTTGCCCGCCAGGGCCGATTGCTGCGCCGCCTGGGCGTCGAGGAAGTCTTCCTTACGGCGGAGGAACTCGGTGTAGTTGCCCTTGGCCTCGAACGTCCCGCCGGGGTAGGCCCGCGACAGCTCGACGATGCGCGTCGCGGTCGCTTCGAGGAACGTCCGGTCGTGGGTGATAAACACCATCGCGCCCTTGAACCCCACCGAGGAGTTGGGGTTCACGAACGACTCCAGCCAGAGCACTCCCTCCAGGTCCAAGTGGTTGGTCGGCTCGTCGAGCATCAGCACGTCCGGCTCGGTCGCCAACGCACACGCGATCGAGAGCCGCTTCTTCCACCCCCCGGAGAGCGATCGCACGGGGCGGTTGTGATCGGTGAACCCCAGCTTCGAGAGGACGGCAGACCCCCGGAAGTTCTGGTCTTCGCTGAGTGAGGCGCCGCCGGATTCCTGGGCGAGCCGATCCATCACCGCCGAGAGGGGCGTGGCGTCCTCGGCGAAGTGGTCCGACTGCGCGACGTACGCCAGCTTTAGATTCTTCTTCCGCGTGAACTCACCCGTGTCGGGCGTCTCCAGCTCGGCCAGGCATTTGAGCAGCGTGGACTTGCCCGAGCCGTTGGGCCCGATGAGCGCCAGGCGTTCGTCGTCGTGGATGGCCAGCGAGATACCCTCGAACAGCGTGTGTGTGCCGTAGGTTTTCGAGAGGTCGCGGGCGGTGAGGAGCGTGGCCATGGGCAGGGATTGTAGCGATCCCGGGCGGGCGCTTAGCGCCCCGGCCCCCGCGGTCCGGGGCCGCCGTCTGTGCCGCCGGGCTTCGGGCCACCGCCGGAGGGTTGGGGCCGACCGCCGCTGGGGGGCGAGATGCCCGGGCCGGCGCTGGGTTGGCCCATCTGTCCGAGGGCTTGGTTGAGCATGTCTTTGCGGGAACCCGAGTCCAGGTTGCCTAATGGGCCGGGGCCGTTGAGGCCGGGGGCTTGAGAGGGGGATTTCGAGCCGAGGATTTGGGCGGTGAGGTTGTTGAGGACTTGGCCGATCTGGCCCTGGGCCTGGTTGAGCAGGTTGTCCCGGCCGGGCCCGCTGGCGGGGAGTTCGCCCAGGCTCTGCCCGAACGGGCCGAGCATCTGCTTGACCTGATCGAAGAAGCGTTGCTGGCCGGCGTTGCTGGACAGGTCGGTGTCGAACGGCAGCTTCAGGCCCGCCTGCTCGATCGTCTTCGTCGCACGCTCAAAGAGCTGTTGGTTCTGCTGGCCCGGGTCCTGGAACGGGACGCGTGAGGCCGCCGCCGCGGCGCGGGTTGCCTCGGCATACGCCTCAATGCTCTCGTCGCTGTCGCTCGTGTCTTCATCCCCGTCACCCGTCGCCTCGTCCACCGCCTCGGCGGCTTTCTCGTAGGCCTCGTTCAACGCGGCGTAAACCTGATTGGCCGCGTCCTTCGCTTCGTCTTCGTCCATCCGGCAGGCCGGGTGGTTCAGCGGGGCGTAGACGTCGCCTTCGTTCAGCACGAACCACAGGCCACGCTGCTTGTTCAACCAGCTCTGCGTCTTCCCCGGCACCGTCTTCGACGCGATGCGGACTTCGAGGCGCTCGGCTTCGCCGATGCCCGAGTAGATCGTCTGGTCGAGAATCAAGACACCTCGGTCCCAGCCCACCTCGGACGAGTGGCCCACCGCGATGCTGCCCGTCGCGATCAGCTTGCTGCGTTGGATCAGCTCCGCCACGTTCAGGTCTTCCCAGCCTTCGGTTTCCTGCGCCCGGGTCGCAGTGCACAGTAGCGCCCACGTGAGGCAAACCAGAATCAATCGTTTCGACATGACAAGACTCCCATCAAGAGAAGATGCATAACGGGGCAACGAAGCAGCGTGGCACGCCGTCAGGCTCTAACGATACCAGCGCTCGGATTGTTTGCGGCGATGCAGCCCATACAATCCGAGTGTGGAACGTATCGGCGAATCCTGTGGGCTCTGGCGGGTGGGACGCGGTGTGAGCGAGGCCAACTCGGCGCGGGTGCATGGGTTGTATCGCCGGCTGGATGCGGAGCGAACAGCGGGGCGGCTGAAGGTGTGGGATGTGGTACCGGGGTACGACAGCCTGGCGGTGCACTTCGATCCGTTGGCGACGGATGTGGCGGAGCTGCAGCGACAGGTGGAGGCGTGGCTGAGTGAATTGGACGGCGACGCGGAGGCGGAAGCCCACGCGGGGGAGACGGTGACGTTATCGGTGCGTTACGACGGGCCGGACCTGGCTCGGGTGGCGGAGCACACGGGGCTGACAACGGATGAAGTGGTGGAGCGACACACCGCGCCCAGTTACACCGTGGCGGCGATCGGGTTTATGCCGCACTTCCCGTACCTGCTAGGGTTGGACCCGGCGTTGGCGACGCCCCGCCTTGCTTCGCCCCGGGTGCGCGTGCCTGCGGGCAGCGTGGCGATCGGTAACGACCAGACCGGCGTCTACCCCCAAGACTCGCCCGGCGGGTGGAACCTCATCGGAACCGCCGACCCCGCGCTGCTCACCACGCTCCGCCCCGGCGACCGCGTCCTTTTCGAAGCGGTGGGGGTGACGGCATGACCGCGTCAGGTACGCAGCTACTCCTGAACGTCGACACCGGCGAACGCGGTGCGGATCACGCGGTGGACCACGCGCTCGTGCAACACGCCGACGTGATCAACCTCGCCTGCGGCGGGCACGCGGGCGATGCGGAATCGATCCGGGTGTTCGCGGAACTCGCCCACCGGCTCGGCAAGACCGTCACGGCACACCTGTCCTATCCCGACCGGGAACACTTCGGCCGTCGACGTCTGGAGCTGCCGGTCGATGAACTGCTGCGGTCCCTGGATGCGCAGCGCATTCGCCTGCCCGAACCCGAATGGGTGAAGTTCCACGGAGCGCTGTACCACGAAGCGGATCGCGACCCCGAACTCGCGGTCGCGCTGGCGGCGTGGTTGAAACAGGCGGGGTTCACCACCGCGATCGCCCCGGTGCCCGGCGTGTTCGCGCGGGCCGCTCGAGAAAGTGGGCTGAACGTCTTGGCCGAGGCGTTTGTCGAACGGCGGTACCACCGTGAGGAAGCGACGGATCGCGTCGCGCTGCTGCCCCGGTCCCATCCCGAGGCCTGCCTGACGACGCTGCCCGATGCGCTCGCTCAAGCCGAGGCCTTGATCGCACGGCGAGAAGTGCGGCTGCATCCTCACGGCGAGTCGATCCGGATCGAGGCGGACACGTTGTGCATCCACAGCGACTCGCCGATTGCGATGGAGTTGGCGGCGGCGTTGGCGGATCGGCTGCGGGGGATGCGCGGCGAGACGGAGGCGCAGCCGTGACGCTGTGCCTGGACTACGACGCGGGCGGGTTGTGCCGGGTGGTGTCGGCCCCGGCGTACGGCCGGCAGGACCTGGGCCATGCGCCGGGCGGCCCGATGGATCGCTTTGCGGTGTGGGTGGGCAACGCGATGCTCGGCCAGGAGCGATACGCCCCGGCACTCGAGGTGGTGCACCTGTCTGAGGTGCGTTTCGCCGGGCCGAGTTGTTTCGTGTTATCGGGGGCGCCGCGTGATCGGGTGCGGCTGGTGCGTCGCGACAACTCGGATGAATCGGCGTTGCGGCACGCGGTGGTGTATCGCGCCGAAGCAGGGGATCGTTTGGTGCTGGGGCGGAGCAGTCGTGGGCTGCGAACGTATGTGTGTGTGCGACCCGAGGGCACGGAGGATTCAAGCGATGTCGCGGGGCGCAGCCGGCCGCCGTTCGAAGACATTTGCAACACCGCAGACGCTGACGGCGCGATCCGGGTGACCCCGGGCCCGGAGCACGACAGCCTGGCGGATCCTGATGCGATGTGGGGCCGGGCGTGGCAGCTGACGCGGGAGATGAGCGATGTCGGCCTCCGGCTGGGACCCACGGCGAATGATGTCTCGGCGATGCCCACGGCCCAACCCGCCGAGATCACCTCGGGCCCCGTTGCCGACGGCACCGTGCAACTCACGCCGACCGGCCCGTTGGTCCTGCTTCGCCAGCGCCCCACCTTGGGCGGCTATCCGCGCATCGCCACCGTGATCGATGTCGATCTCGATCGGTTGTCGCAGTACCAGCCCGGGCAGGCGCTGCGGTTCAGGTTGGTGTCGGCTGAGCAGGCCTTGGCGTTGTTTCGGCAGCGCGAAGACGACTTGGCGGCGTTGTTGGCTGGCTTCCCGATATAGGCATAATCATCTTCCACCTCCGCGGCAACGGCTCGCTGCGTAGGTCAGGTCTTCGACCTGACACGGCCTGCGGTCTTACACTGTCAGGTCGAAGACCTGACCTACATCATTGGCTCAGCCTGAAAATGTGATGGCCATTCTCGAACCTGCGACAAGGCTTCAAGCGGCCGCTCGATGCCGCTACGATATGGACGATGCAAGCAGTGGGTCGATATTTCTGGAGGCTGGGGCCGGGCAACCCGATGGTGGTGCGGATCGTCGAGGGCGGTTCGCGGCGGATGCAGCACATGTTTGTCCGCATGGGCTACCTGGGGTTGCTGGTGATCCTCGTGGTGATCGGCTTGCTCGCCGGGCCGGGGATGTCGTCGGATGTGAGCCTGGGCGAACTCGCCAAAGCGGGCTCGCAGGTGTTCCGGTTTATCGCCTACGGCCAGGTGCTCGGGGTGTGTCTGCTCGCGCCGTTGTTCATGGCCGGGGCGATCGCGTCGGAGCAGTCGGGCAAGACGTACAACATTTTGCTGACCACGCCGTTGACGAACCTGCAGATCGTGCTGGGCTCGTTGGCGGGGCGGCTGTTCTTCGTGTTGGCGCTATTGCTCAGCGGGCTGCCGCTGTTCGCGGTGGTGCTGGTCTTCGGCGGGGTGCGGACGGGGTCGGTGCTCATGGCGTTTGCGGTGGCGGGGTGCACCGCGGTGTTCGTCGGCAGCGTGGCGGTGACGCTGAGCGTCTTGCGTGCCGGCGGGCGCAAGGCGGTGTTCGTTTTCGTGATCGGGATCATGGCGTACCTGGTCGGGCTCTATGCGTTGGACCGCGGTCTGGTGCGGATCCTCGACCCCGAGCCCTACACCACTTGGCTGACTTCGCTGCACCCGATCCTGGTGCTCGAGTCGTCGCTGCTGAGCGACTACACCCCGCCCCCAGCCGAGGCCTTGGTGGACTACCCGGCACCGCTGCGTTTCTTCCTCGGCTCACCCTTCGCGGCCTTTGTCGCCTGGACCTTGGGCGGGAGCGTGCTGATGGTGCTGGGCTGTGCGCTGGGGCTGCGTCAGGTGGGGCAGGGCGAGGCGAAGTGGCTGATCTCGCTCAAGCGGGCGCTGCGGATCAGCCGTGACGAGCGGACCCACGCCCCGCGTCAGGTCACGGGCAACCCCATCGCTTGGCGCGAGGCGAACACCCGCGGCAAGATGTTCGGCGGCATCCTCGGACGCTACGGCTTTGCGCTGCTGGGTTGGGCGGGCGCGGGCCTGTTGGTGTGGCTGTACCACACCAACCGACTGCCACAGATCCCCGCCTCGCAGACCGCCGGCGGGGGCTACCTGCCGCCGCACGAGGTGTTCCACCGGTTGCTGACCATCCTGCTGGTGCTGGAGGTCGCGGTGGTGACACTGGTGGCGATCTACATGAGCGCGGGGTGCGTCAGCCGGGAGCGCGAAGACGGGACGCTGGACATCATGCTGACCACGCCCGTCACGCCCAAGCAGTACATCTGGGGCAAGCTGCGGGGGCTGGTGCGGTTCCTGAGCCTGATGATCGCGGTGCCGGTGCTCACGATCGTCGGCGTGAGCACGTACGCCTTGGCGGGCAACATCATGGGCTGGTCTCAAACGGCCTTTACGTACTACGGCCTCGACGGCGGGGCGTATCCGGACACGCCGTTGATCCTGCCGGAGGTGGGGCTGTGGCTGGCGCTAATGCTCGTGCCGTTCATCGCGCTGTGTGTGGCGTCGGGGATGGCGTGGAGCCTGAAGGCCAAGGGCGTGCTCGGCGCGGTCGTGCCCACGGTGGGGATCATCGGCGCGGTTGTGCTGGTGATGGGGCTGTGTGGCTGGTCGGGGCTGGGGACCACCGCATTGATCGGCCCGGTGGTCAACGGATTCAGCCCGGCGACGAACACGGCGATGCTGATCAACCCGTGGGACCGCGTGGATGGGTTTGCCGGCGAGGGCGAAATCTTCGGCCGGGTCTCGCTGGCCCTGGCGGCCCTGTTCGCGGCGGCGGGCTACAGCATGATCGTCTACGCGATGATCGTTGGCATGGTCAAAGGCTTCGACCAGACCGTGCGCAAGCTATCGGGCACGGGGTAAAGCGGAACGAACGCTCCGTGCAACCCATTGTGTTTAGTCCACAGAACGCAGCGTCCAGCGGCTCAGGCCGCCTGGGCCTGGTCGTCGTCACCGTCACCGTCGTCGTCGTTGGCGGCTTCGGGCACGAGGATGTCGAGGGGCTCGGCGAGCAGGCCGTGCTCGACGTGGACCTGGAGCTGCAGGATGAGCGGCTGGGTGAGTTCACGCCCGCGCCCGAGGAGGACCCGGCCGTCGCAGAGCGTGATGGGTGCGGCGGAGAACATGCCCGGTTGGAGCTGGTCGGTGTTGAGCACGCGTAGCTGGGCCGGGCTGTCTTCGCACTCGGTGGTGGGCATCTCGATCAACGCTTTGGTCGTCAGGGGGCAGGCGTCGTGGAGCTGGTCGTACACCGCTTGCCGGGCCTCGATCTCGTTGGGGTTCTCCGAGTAGATCGCGTCGAAAGCCAGGGCGACGCGCAGGACGCACGCCCCCCACAACGGGATCTGCTCATCGATGGCCTCGGCGGGCTTGCCCCCGGGCTCGGTGGCGTCGAACTCGTGCTCAATGATTTTGCCCGGCAGTTCCAGACGCGGGATATGCCGGAGCATCTGCGCGGCGCGGGCGGGGTGGCTGTTCAGCAGCTGGAGGTCGGCCTCGTTTTCGAGGCTGGACGCGCTGGCGTTGGTGAGGTGGTCGGGCAGGGTGAAGCGGCCGATCTGACTCAGCAGCGCGGCGACCTCGTGGGCCCAGGGGTCGTGCAGCTCCATCTGCTGGACGAGCTGCCGCACCGTCCGCCGGACCCGGCCGTTGTGCTCGGCGAGTTCGGGCTTGGCCAGCCAGAGCATTTCGGTGAGCAGCCGTACCGACCCGGTCAGCGTTTTTCGGAGCAGGGTCTGCTCGGCACTGGTCAGCAGGTAGCGGTGCATGGCCGCGTCGATGGCGGGTTGGAGCACATCCGGCGGGCAAGGCTTGGCGAGGAAGCGGAAGATCTCGCCGCGGTTGACCGCGTCCGTGGCGGTCTCCACGTCGGCGTTGCCGGTGAGCATGATGAAGACCGTGTGGGGCGTGATCTTCCGCGCTTGGTTGATGAACGTGATGCCGTCCATCCCCGGCATGCGCATGTCGGTCACGACCACGCCGACCTCGGGGGTCTGGCAGAGCTCGGACAACGCCTCGGCAGCGCCCTGGGCGAAGATGCAGTTGTACTTCGTCCCCAGTGTCCGGCGGAAGCCGTTGAGCACATTGATCTCATCATCAACAAACAGAATACGTGTCATACAAATGGTTTCCGGAAACGTCGTCCCTTACGACGCGGGGTTTGGAATTATCGATTTACGCGGCGTCGCCGGTTACCTCCTGAGGCGGCGCGACCGGCAGCCGGAGCGTGAAGGACGCTCCGCCGTCGGGGTTGTTGTGCAGGTGGATCTCACCCTGGTGTTCATTCACGATCACGTTGTGGGTGATCGACAAGCCCTGCCCCGAGCCCCGCCCGATGTCTTTGGTGGTGAAGAATGGGTCAAACACGCGGGACCGCATCTCCTCGGGGATGCCGGGGCCGTTGTCACTGACGACGATCTCGAACCACTCGGGGGTCTGGCGGGTGGTGAGGCGGATACGCCCGGTGGGTTGGCCGTCGGCCTGCGGGGGTTGGTGGATTTCCAGGGCGTCGGCGGCGTTCACGATCAGGTTGATCAGGACCTGGCCGATGGCTCCGGCGTGGCCGTGGACCGGGGGCAGGTCCGCGGCGAGGTCGTAGTCGATCTCGGCGAAGAACTTCCAGCGGTTGCGGCAGACCGTGGCCGAGGTACTGACGACGCGGTTGAGGTCGAAGTCGTGCGCGGAGCAGTCGCCGGGGTGGGAATACTCGTGCATCGCGGTGACGATGTTGCAGATGCGCTCGAGGCCTTCGAGTGATTCGTGCACCGCTTTGGGCGCTTCGTCGTAGATGAAGCCGTACCCCAGGTCTTCTTTGAGCTGGCGGAGCTCGTCCTGCTTCTGCTCGCGGTCGGGCACCGAGAGGTCCACCGCCAGGGTGGCTTCGTATTGATCGATCAACTTCTGGAACTTCTCGATCGCTTCCCCCAGGAAGCGCATGTTTTCCGAGACGAACTGCGTGGGGGTGTTGATCTCGTGGGCGACGCCCGCGGCGAGTTGGCCGATGGACTCCATCTTCTGGGCGTGGGCCAGCTGCTGTTCGAGTTGCTTGCGTTCGGTGATGTCCATGCAGGCACC
Source organism: Algisphaera agarilytica (assembly GCF_014207595.1). NCBI lineage: Bacteria > Pseudomonadati > Planctomycetota > Phycisphaerae > Phycisphaerales > Phycisphaeraceae > Algisphaera > Algisphaera agarilytica. The sequence continues at coordinate 880,273 of NZ_JACHGY010000001.1, read as the reverse complement.
CAACACGCCGATGACCTGGCCCTCGGCGTCACGCATGGGCACCTTGTTGGTGATCACCGAGACGGTGGTGCCGTCGGCCCGGACGATGTCTTCCTCCAGACCCAGCAGCGGCAGGCCGGAGTTCATGACCCGCAGGTCGTCTCGCCGGAAGTCGTCGAGCTGCTGCTCGGAGAAGGACTCGTGGTCGTCGGGCCCGCCGGTGCCGATGAGCTGGTCGGGGTGGTCGAGGCCGAACATGGCGATGTGCGCCCGGTTGTACCCGAGGATGACGCTGTCGCGGTCCTTCCAGAACACGCCCAGGGGCACGGTCGCCAGCACGGTTTCGAGCATGGCCCGTTCGCGGTCGAGCGATTTGCGGAGTTCGGTTTCCTGCTGGTGGGTGGATTCGAGTTCGAGGTGTTGGCGCTGGGTTTCTTCCTGCGACCGTCGGATGTCGTGGAAGATCCGGCTGAGCACGACGTTGAGCGCCGCGCCGCCGATGATGAGCAGGCTGATCATGAGGATCGACAACGTCCAGATCCAGCCGCGCACCCCGTCGGACTGGAGCTGGAGCTCCTGAACGATGTCGCTGACTTCTTGCGAGGCACGCAGGGCGTAGAGACCCATCTGGTCTTCGATCTGGTCCAGCGCGGCGAACTCTTCGGCCAACGTCGGCGACACCGCCTTCCGCAGCGTCGGATTCATTTGGCCCTTCATCGAGATGAGTTCCAACGCCCGGTCCCGGTGCTCGGCCGCCTCCGCCTGCGCGTCGGTGAACTGCAGCGCGATCTCTCGGAAATGGATAGCGGGAAGAGCGAACGCCTCCTGCTTGATGTCCAACTCGCTCTGCAAAGCTTGGAACAGGCGGTAGGGTTCCTGGTCGTCAAGCGGCTGCTCGGTTCGAGGCAATCCACGCAGCGACTCATTCAGCATGCGCTCGGCGTGGATCAACTCCTGAACCTGGCCGAGGCCCGTGACCATCTCCTGCACCTGCTCCTGCTTATGGCTGAGTTCCAGGTGGAGCTTGAGTTCGACCCCGCTGAGCACCAGCATCCCCACGCAGGCCAGCGCCAACGCGCAGTAGGTGTAGACCCGGATCGCCCGGTGGCCCGAATTTTTCCCGGGCACGGCAGTCTCCGCGTCGCGCCGGGGCTCGGCGTTGGCCGTGTGTTTCGGGCTGGGGGGGTGGGCTACAGACATCGATTACTACTATTGAGCGTCCGCCTCAATTCGTATCGGGGCGAACACGGCTCTGGCTTTATGGGAAAAACTCCGACGAGATCGCGAGTTTGTGGAGAAATGCCCTTGACCGCTCAATCCACTAGATGTTATCGGAGCGTGGGCAAGATCGAAAATCGGGCCGGGTCCGGATAAGATATTTTGTCACCCCGAAAGGACGACTCGATGCAGCTTTGGCAGCCCGCAATCCCCGACCGCTACACCCGTATGAGCGAGGACCAGCTCGCCGAGGCGATCCGCGCCCGCAAGGCCGAGCTCGGGTCGGACCTGGTCATCCTGGGCCACCACTACCAGCAGGACGGCGTCATCGAGTTCGCCGACTTCACCGGCGACAGCTTCAAGCTCAGCCAGCTCGCCGCCGAGCAGGTCAGCAAGGTGGGGGCGAAATACGTGGTCTTCTGCGGCGTCCACTTCATGGCCGAGACCGCCGACATCCTCACCGACGACGGCGTGGCGGTGATCCTGCCGGACCTGGGCGCGGGCTGCAGCATGGCCGACATGGCCGACTACGACCAGACCGTCGAGGCCTGGGAAGCGATCCACGAAACGCTCGGCCAACCCGTGCCCAAGCTCGACGAGACCACCGGCAAGGTCCGCGTGATCCCGGTCTGCTACATGAACTCCAGCGCCGCCATCAAAGCCTTCTGCGGCGCCCACGGCGGGGCGGTGTGCACCAGCTCCAACTGCGACAAGATCTTCGACTGGGCCCTGGCCGGCGGCGAGACCCCGCTGGGCGAAGGCGAGTCCGTGAAGATCCTCTTCCTGCCCGACCAGCACCTGGGCCGCAACACCGGCGCCGCGGCGGGCTTCGACCCCGCGACGCAGATGTGCGTCTGGGACCCGCGCGATGCCGATGGGCTCGGCGGCTGCACCGAAGATCAGCTGCGCGACAGCACGTTCATCCTGTGGAAGGGCCACTGCTCGGTCCACAAACTGTTCCGCCCCGAACACATCGATCAACTCCGCGCCGAGTGGCCGGACGTCACCGTGATCGCCCACCCCGAGTGTGCGTACGAGGTCTGCCAGAAGGCGGACCTGACCGGCAGCACCGAGGGCATCATCCAAGCGATCGAGAATGCCGAGCCCGGCAGCCGTTGGGCGATCGCCACCGAAGTCCACCTGGTCAATCGGCTGTGCAACGCCGCGGCCGAGCGCGGCGTGACCGCCCGCATCCTCAGCGAGTGCCAGTGCCTCTGCACTACGATGTACCGTATCGACCTGCCGCACCTGCTGTGGATCCTCGACCACCTCGCCGAGGGCAAAGTCCTTAACCAGATCAGCGTCCACCCCGAGGCGCAGCGTCAGGCGATGCTCTCGCTCAACCGCATGCTCAAGATCACCGCCGCAAAGCCGATCGACGCGGGAGCGCCCGAGCAGGACGCCCCGCTCATCGATTAAACGAGCGTATGTCGAGTTTGCAGCTGGCACCGACGCCACGCGTCGCTGGTTCGCGTTGCGCGGCAACACGACGGCAAGGCCATCAGTCCTTGATCGCGGCTTTGTACTGCTTTTCCTTGATCTCGCCGACCTCGGCGTTGGTCAGGGTGACCTGCTTGCCGGACTTCATGTCCTTGAACTGGATCACGCCGGACTTGTTGTCCTTGCGGTCCCAGTTGGTGGTGTAGTAGGTCTTGTCGGTGGTCGGATCGGTAATCTCGTAGTACGTGCACCCGGTGCCGAGAAGAACCGCCGCGGAAAGAAGGACGCCGTAGAGAGTGTGTTTCATGGCTGGATTATAAATCTGCCCCGATCGGCCATCAATGAAATGCCGATGAGAAATCCGGCGTTCAGTGATCACCGGATGTGCGCCAGCTTGTTCAGCCCGTTGTACGCCGCGACCTTGTACGCCTCGGCGAGGGTCGGGAAGTTGAACACGTTGTTGATGAAGAACTCGGCGGTGCCGTTGAGGGCCATCACGGCCTGGCCGATGTGGATCAGCTCGGTGGCCTGGGTGCCCATGACGTGGACGCCGAGGATCTCGTGGGTTTCCTGGTGGATCAGCATCTTGAGCATGCCGTCCTCGTCGCCGAGGATCTTGCCGCGGGCCAGTTCCTTGTACCCCGCGATGCCGGCTTCGTAGGGGATGCCGTCTTCGGTGAGCTGCTCCTCGGTCTTGCCGACCATGGAGATCTCCGGCACCGCGTAGATGCCGTAGGGGAACAGGGCGGTGTTGTAGTTGCCCACGTCCTGGCCGAACGCGTGGCAGATCGCCCGCCGGCCCTGCTCCATGGAGGTCGAAGCGAGTGCGGGGAAGCCGATGACGTCGCCCGCCGCGTAGACGTGCTCGACGTTGGTCTGGTAGTTGTCGGTAACTTTCAGACGTTCGCGGTCGTCGAACGTGATGCCCACGTTGTCCAGGCCCAGGATGCCGCAGACCCCCTGCCGGCCGACGGCGTACAGCAGCGTCTCGGCGTGGAGCTTCTTGCCCGACTCGAGCTCGGCCTGGACCAGCTCGCCCTTGCCGTTGCCGTTGGTGTCGCCCACGCCGCGGTCGTGCTCGACCTCGCGGATCGCGCTGACCTTTTCACCCAGACGCAGCGTGATGCCCTCCTGGCGGAGGAAGTACTGGAACGCCCCGGCGATTTCCTGGTCGAGGAAGCCCAGCACCTGGTGCCGACCCTCGACGAGGGTGACGCGCACGCCCAGCGTCGCCATGATCGAGGCGTACTCGGTGCCGATGACCCCGCCGCCGACGACGATCATGGTCTTGGGCAGGCGGTCGAGCTTGAGCAGCTCGTCGCTGGTCATCACGGTTCGGCCGTTGAACGGGATGTTGTCCGGCCGGGCGGGCCGGGTGCCGACCGCGACGAGGAACTTGTCGGCGGTGAGCATCTCGGTTTCGTTTTCACGCACGATCTGCAACAGGTTGGGCCCCTCGAAGTGGGCCGCGCCCCAGATCAGATCGATGTTGTTGCGTTCGAACTGGCCGCGGATGACGTCCCACTCGTGACGGATGACGTTCTGCGACGCGGCCATGAGGTCGGCCACGGTGATGTTCTTCTTCACGCGGTAGGCCTCGCCGAACAGCCCCCGGCGGTTGGTGCCGGTGAGCTGGATGACGGCCTCGCGCAGCGTCTTGGACGGGATGGTGCCTGTGTTGATCTGCGCCCCGCCGAGGACGTTGTTCTTCTCGATGATGGCGACCTTCTTGCCGAGCTTGGCGGCCTGGATCGCGCCCTTCTGCCCCGCGGGGCCGGTGCCGATGACGATGACGTCGTAATGCTTCATATCCCTGATCTTTCCTGAGATGTTCTGACCGTCAGGATCGACACAGACGGCCCTTGGCGTGAGCGAGTCACAGGCAGAGCCGATAATACCTTCTGGTAATCAGGTCGTGGAACAAGTCGACGAGTTATTCCGACGCTTCTCGCATTTCCTGACGCCGCATCGGCATGGAATCGATCAGCCCGAACACTCCCTCCGCCGTGACGGGACGATCGCTCCGGAGTTTTACGCCCGTGTCCTTGCCCACGAGCAGGACCGCAAATGCCCGAGAAGTCGGGACGCCATAACGTTTTCTTAACGCATGGGTGTCTGCTGTGCGGGGCTGTCCATCGACCGTTAGGTCATCGCCGACCAACTCGATCACCACCATGTCGCGCTCGTTCAAGCCCTCACGATGCGCAGCGAGTAGCTCGCGTTGTTCGAGCAGCGCGGGCTCCTCCACCGATGTCGCGAAAACTAGAAGCGGGCGGTGGGACCAGGCGAATTCGTCCATGTTCAAGGATAGCTTCCGCGAATCGTCCAATTGATTCTCCTTCGTTGTCGTTTCTGTGGATGGCGCACCGCAGCCCGAGGCCGTGAGTATCACCAACGCAAGGAAGAAACATTTAATTGGGACAATCATCCACATAGCAAAGTCTAAGCACCCGTGGTGTGTTTTTGCTAATGGCTATAGGGAGCATTCATTAACTTGAACAAGTAGACCAAATGCGGCAAGCCAAGGATAGACAAATAGAAGAAGCCAGAAAGAATGACCAGTAAGGCGTAGGTCTTCAGGAAGCCAAAAGCACTGAAGTAGAGTATGTACAGATTTCGTCCACGGGCTCGCCATACCGCGTTAAATTCTTTTTGCTTTTTTGCGATGCGTCCTTTTTTGGGGCCGGTAAGTTCGGCGATGTAATAGTCGTCAAAACCTGCATGGGTTTGGCGCGGTTTGAATGTCGCAGGGGTCATGGCGTATTCTTCGCTGAGTTCGAGCCAAAGGTGGCTTGGTTTTACTCGGGCTTTGCGGTGGAGCACTGCGGAATGAAGACACGCGGAGGTGTACAGGTCGTAGCCCGCACGTAGCTTTTGTTTCACCCAGGTGGTGCTCTTGAAAATCATGGCAACGATGCCGATTCCGGCAAGATTGACGACTACTAAGACGGTGATAGCTTTGGCGGTGGCAACCCCGGTGAGCGCAAAACCCAAGGCCGTGCACGCAGCCAAAACTAGGCCCAAGGTTTGGTTTGCGGTAGAAATGAAAGCTGCACGAGCGGCGTAGACTTGGTCCAGAGAGTCACTAAGGGTTTCTGCACTTACCTCATTAAACGGCTGGTATTTTTCAGCGAGCTGATCGATAAGCGTTCTTGGTTCATTGCTGGCCTCTTGGAAGAGATACTGGAGGAACTGTTCAATGAAGTAATCCACATCCCCGTCATTATTTTTTTTGCGTGGCCCCGCGATGTTGAGCACGCCTACATTCAGATCATTTAGCCATTCCTTTATGTCTTTGGCTTGATCGAGATATGAAGGTTCGGCGCCGCATTTGGTGTCGGGCAGCCTGGCGATGAATAGAGGCCGATTGTGTATTTCACAGAAATCGGCGGTGGCGCGGGTGCCGCCTTCAAGTGGGGCGTCTTTGCTGATCAAAATAAGCGTGGCGTCGGCGTTGAGTACGTTTAGGCCAGTTCGCGCGATGCGATTTTTCAGATCAGATTCATTTATTTCCGGGTAGTAATGTGACACCGTCGCGTCATCAACTTTGTCGGCGGTCGCCTTACTCACCGGTATCGGCTGATAGTTTGGGTTGTCCAGAGATTTGATGAAATCCTGGTCGTTTTCGGCGATGTATCCGCCGATCTTGAACCCGGCTTCACTCGCCGCCTTGAGTGCGAGTTGGTCCACACCGTCCTGGCCGCCGCTGACGATTTTGTAGAGTTTCATGTCGATCCCGGTTTGGCATAAAAAAACACTTGTCCGAGAGTTTACTCGGACAAGTGTTGAGGGTTGGTCAGAAGTGGAGTCTTACTTCGCCGCGGCGTACAGCTCGGCGACCTTGTCCCAGTCGATGACCGAGAAGAAGGCTTCGATGTAGTCGGGGCGGCGGTTTTGGTAGTTGAGGTAGTAGGCGTGTTCCCAGACGTCGAGGCCGAGGATCGGCACGCAGCCGCAGTCGCAGGTGTCGACGTTCATCAGCGGGTTGTCCTGGTTGGGCGACGAGCAGACGCAGAGCTTGCCGTCGGGCAGGACGCCCAGCCAGGCCCAGCCCGAGCCGAAGCGGGTGGCGGCGGCGTTGCTGAAGGACTCTTTGAAGGCGTCGAAGCCGCCGAGGTCGGACTCGATGGCCGCGGCGAGGTCGCCGGTGGGGGCGTTGCCTTCGGACGGGGCCTTGAGGGTGCTGAAGAACAGGCGGTGGTTGTAGTAGCCGCCGCCGTTGTTACGGACGGCGGGGGACATGTCGCCGGCGAGGATCTCTTCGATGGACTTGTCGGCGTCGGGGGTGCCTTCGACCGCGGCGTTGAGCTTGCTGGTGTAGGCCGCCCAGTGCTTCTGGGAGTGGATTTCCATGGTCTTCGCGTCGATCGCGGGTTCCAGGGCGTCCAGGGCGTAGGGCAGGGCGGGCATCTCGAAAGCCATCGGGCAGCTCCTTTGGGAGGTTCGGGGTAACAGATTGGGTTTCGGCAGCGTACCCCCGTGCGTCCGGGCGCTGCGTTGCGAGGGAGTGTAGGCGGACCCGGAGAAAGGGTCAAGATTGTTTTAACAAGTGATTGCTTGTTTAAACCCCTATTTTAGAAAGACTAAGCGGCGTGCCGCAGAATCTCGAAAGAAAAAATGAACCCAATAGGGATTAATTAAGTACCAATTAGCGTTAAGCCCTTGGGTCAGTCGGACGTGGTCGGCAATAAATCGGCGACGGGCGTGGTTGGCCTATTGTGCTTGTCTGCTTCGTTTCTTTTTTGCAGAAAGGCTTACGCAAGATGCCCAGCCTCGCCCCGCAACCTCCCGCCTCCGACCACGCCTCGGCTGGGGACCGTCACCTCAAGTCGGCCCCCAGCACGGTCACCATCACCCACGCCCCCGAGGCGATGATCAAATCGGCCCCCTCCGCCAAGCGGGCCAAGCGTGCCCTGCGCCCCGAAGAGCGTGCCACCCTCGAGCGGCTGCTCACCGAGAAGTACGAGTACGTCGACCACGAAGCGTTCGACCTGCCTGATGCCAAGGCGTACAAGCAGCTGTTCCTCGACCCCGAGCCCGTGCCCGTGCCGGACGTGTCGTGGTACCACGGCCTGATGGGCCCCACGACCTCGGCCGCCGACGACACCGCCAGCCTCACCAAGAAGGCCGCGGGCAACACCGGCAGCGTGCTGCTCACCGCGGCGCAGGAACGCGTGTTGTTCAGCCAATACAACTACTGCCGGCTGCGCGTCTGCCGATTGCGCGACCGCCTGCTGGGCGTGCGCCCCGACGGCAGCAAGAGCCGAGCCAAGCCGCTGACCGAGTACGGCCGGCGTAAAGCCCAACGCGAGATGCTCGACTGGTACGTCCGTGCGGATGCCCTGCGCACCCAGATCGCCGACACCAACCTCGCGCTGGTGCTGGCGATGGCCAAGCGGACCCGCATGCACCCCGGCGACTTCCCCGACCTCATCAGCGAGGGGAACATGGCGCTGCTGCGTGCGGCGGACAAGTTTGATGTCAGCCGTGGGTTTAAGTTCTCCACGTATGCCTGCCGTGCGATCCTCAAGGCGTTTTCGCGTCAGGGGATCAAGTTCACCAAGTACCGCGGCATGTTCCCGGTGGAGTACGACCCGTCGTTTGAGCGGTCCAACTACCAGGCCGAGAAGAACGCGGCCCACGAAGACGACTGCGCCGACGAGGTGCGTCAGATCGTGGTGGACAACCGCGCGGACCTGTCGGACGTCGAACGGACCGTGGTCGCGGCCCGGTTCAACGTGAAGCCGAATCAGCCACGTCGCCGTCGGTCCCGCAAGGCGGCCGTCGAAGCGCCCAAGTTCACCAAGACCAAAGTGGACCCGACCCAGCGTTCCGAGGACTACCAGCTGCCGGACGTGCTGCGTGACCGTGGCCCGGACGAGAAGCCGTTGACCCTCGAACAGGTCGGCAAGCTCATCGGCGTGACGAAGGAACGCGTCCGCCAGATCCAGAACAAGGCCTTGGAAAAAATCCGTGAGACGCTCGAAGACGAGTACCTCAAATGACCCATCCGGGGGCGCCCCCACAGCGCCCGTCCTGACCCCGCCCGCGTCGATCTCGTATCGGCGTGGGCGTTTTTTGTGGGGTTGGCCGATAGAGGAGGGATGATCGCTCGCGACGGTGACCTGACGTTTTCCCCGGCCGACCTGGAGGCCGATGCGCCCGTGCGCGGCGAGGTCGAACTGATCGCCGACAGCGACCACCTGCCCCGCGTGGTCCAGCAGGGGATGCTCGCCGCCAAGGTCAGCCTGGACATCGCCACGGCCGACTTCAAGGCCATGCTCGTGCCCGACCCCGCCAACCCGCGGTCGCGCAACGCCCCGTCGATCGTCGACCACCTGGTCCGCCTGGCGAAACGCGGCGTGGAGGTGCGCGTGCTGCACGCCGGCGTGCCCAGCGGCCCGGCCCTGCAGCAGCTCAAGAAGGCGTTTGCGAAAAAGAAACCCGTGGGTGGGCTGACCATCCGGCGCTGCCCCCGGCTGCACGCCAAGGCGGTGGTCGTCGATGCCGGCTGGCTGTACCTCGGCTCGGCCAACCTGACCGGCGCGGGCCTCGGAGCCAAGGGCGCGACCCGCCGCAACTTCGAGTGGGGCGTGGTCAGCGAGTCGGCGAACCTCGTCGACGCGGTGATGGGCAAGTTCAACACGCTCTGGGAGGGCGGCCACTGCGAGGGCTGCGGCCGACGCGACGTCTGCCCCGTGCCCCTGGAAGAGCCCGAGCTGTGAAAAAAAGCCGCTTGCGGCTTAGCCCATCCGTGTCGGACGCTAAGCCGCAAGCGGCGTCGTGGTTGCGTTGTCTGGACGCGGTTTAGAAGTCGTAGACCAGCGCCAGGAAGTACTTCAGGTCGTTCTTTTCGGTGCCCGCGGCGGCGGCGGAGTTGTACTCGTTCTCGGCGCCGATGCGGAGGCTCAGGCCGTCGCCTTTGTCGATCGCGACGACGTAAGCCGCGCCGGTGGTGTTGCGGAAGTCTTCGAATGCGGGGTCGAGCGAGGGGTAGAAGAACGTGTAGTAGTTGAACGACGACCGGCTATCGATCGCCCAGTTGCCCTCGACGCCCAGCAGGAGCTCGGCGGTGAACTCGTTGATCACGCCCGCTTCGTAGGAACCACCGACACCCAGCCGGGCGATCATGTTGTAGTTCTCTTTCTTGACGACGTCGTAGCCGACGCCCACGTAGCCGGAGGTCCGTTCTTCCCAGCCGGTGAAGCGGTCGTTTTCGTATTTCAGGGTCGTGAAGAAGAAGTGGTCTTCGCCGGGGAACAGCCAGTCCTTGGTGAGGTTGGCCTGCCATTCGTTACGGGTATTGACGCTGTCTTCCTCGCCGTAGAAGAGGCGGGCGTTGAAGGCCCAGCGGTCGGTGTCGTCTTCGTAGCCGGTGTTGAACGCGGCGTAGATGCTGAGGCTGTCGGTGTTGCCGTCGCTGCCGTTGACGCCGGCCGAGAGGGTCTTGTCCCAGCCCCAGAAGAAGTCGGGGGCGGGCGGCTCGACGTAGATCGGGTCGGATTCGTCGAGTTCGACGCCCGCGACCTGGGCTGCGTCGAGGTTGAGCGTGCCCAGGTCGGGGTGCTCGACGGTGACGCCGGCGTCGGTCTGGCTGGTGACGGTGCCGGTGATGGTGTCGTCGTTGGTCAGGGTTACCGTGCCGGCCTGGGCCGAGGCGGCGACGAGAGAACCGGTGACCAGCCCGGCGGTGGCGAGTGAAAACAGCTTCATACTCAGGATTCCTTGAATTTCCCCGTGATTCGATAAATCATCACCCGACACTTGACCATTCGGGCGGGCGTGGGTGGTTCCTTGACCACTGGGTGCGAACACGCCTCAGCCAGGCCGACGCCGCGGAGCTTATGAAGCCGTGAGTCGCACCTAGCGATAACCCTCATCGGCGAGGAGCCGATGAGGGCATGATTTTGGTTTAAAGTTAATTCGATTCAGGCTTTACGAAGCTGCGGGGCTGGCGGGAGCCTTGGGCTTCTGCGGACGCAGCCAGCGGGTCGAGATCTTCTCGGGGGCCAGGTCGGGGTTCGCGTGCTGGATCGCCGCGGCGACCAGGCCCATAAACATCGGCTGCGGGTGGATCGGCCGGCTAGTGAGCTCGGGGTGGAACTGGCCGCCGATGAAGTAGGGGTGGTCGGGCAGTTCGAGCACTTGCATGATGGGCTGCTCGGGGTGTCGGCCGGAGAAGACCAGGCCGTGCTGCTCGAGCACGTTGATGTACTTGGGGTCGACCTCGAAGCGGTGGCGGAAGCGGGCACGGATCTGCGAGGTCTTCTTGTCGATCTCATCCGCGAAGAGCATCTCGGCCAGCGAGTCTTTCTTGATCAGCACGTCCTTGCCGCCCAGCCGCATGTTGCCGCCCAGGCCCTCGATCTTCTTCTGCTCGGGCAGGATGTCGATGACCGGGTCGGGCGAGTTGGGGTCGAACTCGGTCGAGCCCGCGTCCTTGAGACCCACGACGTTGCGGGCGTAGTCGATGACCGCCATCTGGAAGCCCAGGCAGATGCCCAGGTACGGCAGGTTGTTTTCCCGGCAGTACTGCACACAGGCGATCTTGGACTCGGTGCCGCGGTGGCCGAAGCCGCCGGGGACGATCACGCCGTTGTACTGCTTGAGGGTGGCGGCCGCGTCGTCGGGTTTCATCAGTGTCGTGTCGATCCAGTCGATCTCGACCTTGGCGTTGAGGTGGGCGCCGCAGTGTTCGACGGCCTTCTCGATCGAGGCGTAGGCGTCGCGGAGCTGGGCGTACTTGCCGGTGAGCCCGATCTTGACCTTGTGCTTGCGGTCGGCCACGACCTTGCGGACGAAGCTGCGCCACTCTTCGCGGGCCTGGTCTTCGTGGTTGGCGTCGACCCGGCCGTGCAGGTTCAGCATGGTCAGGACTTCGCGGTCCATGCCCTCGCTACGCAGCGATTCGGTGATGGTGTAGACCGAGTCGCGGTCGTGCATCGAGAACACGCGGTTCATCGGCACGTTCGAGAACATCGCGACCTTTTCCTTCGCGCCCTGTTCGACGGGGTTCTTCGCCCGGGCTGCGATGATGTTGGGCTGGACCCCCGCTTCGAGCAGCTTCTTCAGGCCGAGCTGGGCCGCTTTGGTCTTCTGCTCGCCGAGGGCGGGGGGCTCGATGACATAAGTGAGCGCGACGTAGCACACGCTGCCTTCGCCCTCTTCGAAGGCGAGCTGACGCAGGGCCTCGATGTAGAACGCGTTTTCGTGGTCGCCCACGGTGCCGCCGACTTCGATGAAGACGACGTCCGCGTCCTGCTTCATCGCGAGTTCGCGGAGCATGTACTTCACTTCGCCGGTGACGTGCGGGATCATCTGCACGTCGCGGCCGAGGTAGCCGCCGTGGCGTTCTTTTTCCAGCACACGCTTGAAGATCTGGCCGGACGTGGTGTAGTTGTCGCGGGTCAGGTTCTGGTCGAGCAGGCGTTCGTAGGTGCCCAGGTCCATGTCGGTCTCGAGCCCGTCGTCGAGGACGAACACCTCGCCGTGGCGGTAGGGGCTGAGCGTGCCCGAGTCGATGTTGAGGTAGCCCTCCATCTTGATCGGGGCGATGGTCAGGCCCTTGTCTTTCAGGAGCTTGGCCAGCGAGGACGAGAAGATGCCTTTGCCCAGTCCCGAGAGGACGGTGCCAAAGACGACGACGTATTTGTGTTTGCCGGGTTGGTAGCCCTTGGGCACCGGGTTAAAGAACTCGGATTCGTGGGTGCTGTGGCCGGCTTCTTGCAGGAGGTCTTGTGTGGGGGGCATGTCCTACCGTACCGCGCGATGATGGTCCGGGCAAACGCGTCGTTGCGTGGTCATTCTTCAGAGCCTGTGAGTGGGGTTACGAGGCTTTCAAGTCGTCGAAGACTCGCTTCGAGTTGGTCCGGGCGGACCTCTTGCTCGGCCTTGCGCCGCACGATCAAACCCACCACCGGGTTGTGCGGCAGCAGCCCGTAACGCCAACGCACCCGCGACCGCTCGCCCCCGTCCAACGGCGTCACCGTCCATCGACTCACCCCGTGCGCCACCCCTCGGCGGTCGTCGCTGGTGAGGGCCCAGAACTGGGTGCTGAAGGCGCGGGGCGGGTCGAACGTGAGGAGTTCTTCCACCGCCGAGTGGCCGTCCAAAAACTCGAGCCGCCGCCGTGCCCCGGGGTGGTCCCAGTCGTTTCCGACCAGCAGCACCGTGCGTTCGACGCCCGGGAACGTCGGCGAGGGCCGGAGGATGTCCGCGAGCGGCGTGTCGAAGAACCGCTCCCAAAACACCTCGGGCGAGACGTCGTACTCCCGCTGTGCTTCCACCCAGACGTACCGGTCGTCGCCGACCATTGGCGGCCGGATCAGGTCCCGTTGCCGTTGATCTTCATGTGAGACCTCGGCGGAGGCGTAACGCTCCTCCGACGGGGCAGCGCACCCCGCCGCGAGCAGCCACGTGAGCACGCTCAGCAGCGGCGGGTGGTGCTTGTTGGCCGTGTGATGGGGGGTATCGCGCCGTCTCATGCGAAATGATAGGGCGGCGGATTCAGCGATCGCGGGGCTGGGGTCAGCTGTTTTGCGTTTGGCGAAACCGTTCGACAAACGCGGCGTACTGCTCGGGGGTGTCGATGCCGGGGTGGGGGGCGTCGGCGTGGATGATGGTGATCGAGAACCCGTGCTCCAGCACGCGGAGCTGTTCGAGCTTTTCGGCCTCCTCTAGCGGGGTCGGCTCGAGCGTGGGGTACTTGGCCAGGAACGCCCGGCGGTAGGCGTACAGCCCCGGGTGTTTGTACATCGTGACGTGCGGCTTGGTGCCGAGCATCTCCGCGTCGCGGTCGTGGGGGATGGGGGAACGCGAGAAGTACATCGCCCGGCCGAGCCGATCGAGCACGAGCTTCACCACGTTCGGATTCGTCGGATCCTCGTCGTCGCCGAACGGCGAGGCGAGCGTGGCCATGTCGGCGTCCTGGTCTTCCGCCAAACCACGCACCAGCGCGTCCACCGTGGCGGGGGGGACTTCGGGCTCGTCGCCCTGGACGTTGACGATGAGTTCGTGGTCGGTGCCGAGTTTCTCAGCCGCCTCGGCGAGACGCGATGTGCCGTTGGGGTGCTCGGGCGAGGTCATCACCGCCTCGCCGCCAAAGCCGACCACCGCGTCGAAGATGCCCTGGTCGTCGGTCGCCACCACGACACGGTCGATCGTCTCGCACCCGCCGACCTGTTCGACGACGTGCTGGATCAACGGTTTACCCGTCTCGGCAGCCAACGGCTTACCCGGAAACCGGGTCGAGCCGATGCGGGCGGGAATGAGGGCGAGGGCTTTGGGCATGTGTTTCGTTGTTGGATTTCTTGTGCTGTATTCAGCTGCGTGGAAGCAGGTGTTTGAGTTTCCACTCGAATGCGATGAGCAAACCAATCAGGATGAAATTGAGGAACCAGGTGAAGCCGTAATTGATTGAAGATTCCTTAACCTCTGCTTCGTCACCCAAAAGCTTCTTCGCAAAAGCGCCTCCAGCCTTTTCAAGCAGATCGGGGCGGAGGTGGATGATGAACGTGATTGCAAGGTTGACGAACAGAAAGCCTCCGAGAACAACTCGAATCAAAGTTGTGTCAGAGATTGGCAGCATTGATTCAGTTCAGCCGACGCTGGATGTTTCAGGCGGTCAACCGTTTCGCAGCGTGTTCAGCAACTCCGTCGCGGCCTTCTTCTTGTCCATGATGTCTTTGTACTTGATGTCGGCCTGCAGCAGTTCCGAAGCGAGTTGGTTCGCTTCTTCGGCGTGGTCGAGGTTCTTGGCGTTCTCGGCGTTTTTCATCAGCGCGACCATCTTGTCGTAGCGCAGCTCTTTGCCCAGCGCGTCGTCCGGCACGCCGTGGCCTTCGATGGCTTCGGCGAGGGTGCTGATGGCTTCGTCGACCCATTCCTTCTGCATGAAGCACCGGCCGAGGATGAGGTAGGCGTTGCCTTTGGACTTGGGTTCGCGTTTGGCGTCCTGGAGCAGGCCAATGGCTTCGTCGATGAGCTCGGCCTGGTACATGCGCCGGCCCAGCTCGTACTTGAGCTTGAGGTCGGTGGGGTAATTCTTGACGCGTTCCTGGTACTCGCCCAGCTCGAACTGGAGCTTTTCCTGGGTGGTTTCTTCGAGACGGCCGGTGAAGTAGTCGTCGCCGGGCGCGACCTCGAGGTTTTTCTTGATGTCGCGCAGGTCCCGGTTGTACTGCTTCATCTTGATGTCGCCGATGCGGACCTTGTGGCGGTATTGGCCGGTCTGCTCGTGGGCCTTGCCCAGCAGCTTCATCGCCTCTTCTTCTTCCTCGTACTCTTCCTTCTTCAGAAGCGCATCGACGAGCTTGGTCAGGCGATCGATGTCCTCGGGGTCTTCCTCGTATTCGTCGCGTCGTTTTTCGATGTTCTGATCGACGACGGACACGGCCCGGGTGTTGCCCTGCTGGGCTTCGAGGGCGGCCTCGTCGTCCTTGAGGTTGTCGCGGAAGCCGCCTTCCTCGGTGCTGGTGTTTTTGTTGGCGTAGTTCTGGGCTTCGAGGTCTTTGAGCTCGGCCAGGAGGTTATCGTTCTTGGGATCGAGCTGATAGGCCTTCTTGTTGGCGATGATGGCCTTGTCGAAGCTGCCGATGCGGGAGAACAGGTCGCGGAGCTGGATGTAGTCTTTGCTCTTGCCCTTGGGGTTGGCGAAGTCCAAGGCCATGCAGCCGATCCAGTAGGCGACCTCGCCGAGGTTGAGATCGGGCTCGGCGTCGTTGGCGTCGACGGCCCGCCGCATGAACTCGCGCATCAGCGCGTTTTCGAGGAAGTTCATCGCCCAGACGCGTTCGGCGTCGAGCATCTTGGCCACGGCGTCGGGGCCGAGCGATTTGAGGTTCTTGTCTTTGAAGCCCGCCTTCTTGCCGCCGGCGAGTTTGCGCCGCTTGGCGACTTCGAGGAGCTCCTCGTGGCGGCTCATGTTGTCGGGGTCGTGACGCAGGCCGTTGATGTACATCTCGACGGCGTAGTCGTAGTTCTTGGCTTCCGAGACGGTCTCGGCGTGGTCGAAGAACTTGCGGGCCTTGCGCGGGTCGCGCGGGAAGCTGGGGCCACTCGCCGCGGCGCCGGCGACCGAGCCGCCGCTGCCGCTGTCCATACCATCACCGGCACCGTCCGCCGCGGGGGCGGCGCTGTCGCCGCTACTTTTTTTCTTACCGAAGAAGGCCAATCGAGCACCTGCAAGTTAGAGAATAAAAAAGGTGGACCGCGAAATGCCCGGAATCCTGCGCCCAACGCCCCGATGGCGGGTCCGCCCACGGCCCCATCTCTGGATCATACGGCCTAGATGCCGCAAAAGATCGTCTACATATTGTAATCTAAGCCGCTCGACTCGGCAGTCAACCGTTGTTGAACGCCCCCGCACGAAAGCAGACACCATGACCACCCTCGCCATCCACGGCTCGGCCGGCCGCATGGGCCAACGCCTCATCGCCCTCGCCGACGCCGACGCCGACCTCACCGTCACCACCGCCATCGACGCCGCCAACCCCGACGGCCCGCAGCTCGCCGCCCTCGACGCCGGCCAGTGCGACGTGCTGATCGATTTCACCCTGCCCGACGGCTTCCGGGCCGCGCTGGCCCGCTGTGTGGAGACCCAGACGCCCATCGTCGTGGGCACCACCGGCCTGACCGACGCCGACCAGGCCGACCTCGACGCCGCTGCCCAGATTATCCCGGTTCTCCAGGCCACCAACTTCAGCCAGGTCGTCAACGTGCTCAACCACCTCTCGGCCCAGGCGGTCAAGCTGCTGGGCGACGACTACGACCTCGAAATCCTCGAGGCCCACCACCGCTACAAGCAGGACGCGCCCTCGGGCACCGCGCTCACGCTGGCCCGCGTGGTGGCCGACGCGGCGGGGCGGGACTTCGACGAGCACGTCAAGCTCACCCGCCACGGCGACGACCCCCGCCAGCCCAAGGACATCACCGTCCAGACCCTGCGCATCGGCGACGACGCCGGGCAACACACGCTCTTCCTCGCCGCGCCGGGCGAACGCCTCGAGCTCAAGCACGTCAGCACCAGCCGCGACAGCTACGCCTCGGGCGCGCTGCGCGCCGCAAAGTGGCTCGCCGGGCAGCAGCCCGGGCGTTACGACATGAAGGACGTGATGGGGCTGAAATGATTTCGGATTTTTGATTTCGGATTTCGGAAAGCAAAACCCGAAGTCCTCTATGAACTTTTATACGAGCAGACATATGACCACGGCCACTACATCCGAAATCCGAAATCCGAAATTCGAAATCGAATCCGGCCAGATCCGCGCCTTCATGGAGCGCCACTACACCAACTTCAACAGCCGTGAAACCCTCGCCGCGGCTAAGGGCTACGAGGACCACCTCGCGGCGGGTGGGAAGATGATGATCACGCTGTCGGGCGCGATGAGCACCGCGGGCATCGGGCGGATCCTGGCCCGGATGATCCGTGAAGAAAAAGTCCACGCGATCACCTGCACGGGCGCGAACCTCGAGGAAGACATCTTCCTGTTGCTGGCGGGCAAAGAGTACGAGTGGTGCCCCAACTGGCGGGCGCTCAGTGCTCAGGACGAGCAGGACCTCTTGGACCGCGGGATGAACCGCGTGACCGACACCTGCATCCCTGAGACAGTGATGCGTCACTTCGAGAACCGGCTGCTGGATATCTGGAAGCAGGCAGAGCTGGATGGCACGCGTAAGTTCCCCTACGAGTACTACCGGGATGTCTTTGCTCAGCCCGACTTCGCCGACCACTTCCAGATGCCCGCGGAGGACTCGTGGATGCTGGCTGCGGCGGAGAAGAACCTGCCGATCTATACCCCGGGCTGGGAGGATTCGACCATCGGCAACGTGTTCACCGCCGGGGCGATCCGCGGCGAGTTCTCGCACCAGGTCGCCAAGCTCGGCACCGAGGCGATGGCCGCGCTGATCGAGTGGTACTCGGCCAACAACAACGCCGGAAGCGACGCCCCGAGCGTGGGCTTCTTCCAGGTCGGCGGGGGCATCGCGGGCGACTTCCCGATCTGTGCGGTGCCGCTGATGATCCAGGACCTCAAGCTGGCCGACACGCCGCTCTGGGGCTACTTCGCCCAGGTCTGCGACGCGGTGACCAGCTACGGCGGGTACAGCGGGGCGGTGCCCAACGAAAAAATCACCTGGGCCAAGCTCGCCCCGGAGACCCCCAAGTTTATGATCCAGTCTGATGCGACGATCGTTGCCCCGCTGGTCTTCAGCTATGTCTTGGGCGATTGATCGCCTGGGAATGGAGCGTTTTTTGGGTGCGATAAGGCAGTTAAAATAGGTTAACAATTGAAAATTGTCTACAACAATAAGTGTTATTGTGGTCGACAAGACGTGATTTTGAGTTATCCTTAATTAATGTCCAACTGCTTACATACTTTGAACGGCTCTTCTTCCGGCACGGTGTCTCATGACGCGGCCTTGAACACCATTCGCGACGTCGTGGCCCAGGGGCCGTTTGACGATGCGAACTGGGACAACTTTGATCAGTTCAAGGTGCCCAGTTGGTACCGCGCCAAGAAGCTGGGCATCTTCATCCACTGGGGCGTCTACGCCGTGCCCGCCTACGGCAGCGAGTGGTACGCCCGCAACATGTACGTGCCCGACACCGACGTCCACAAGCACCACGTGGAGACGTACGGCCCGGTCGATCAGTTCGGCTACAAAGACTTCATCCCGCAGTTCAAAGCGGAGCACTACGACGCCACCGAGTGGGCCGAGGTGTTCAAGGAATCCGGGGCGGAGTTCGTCATGCCCGTGGCCGAGCACCACGACGGCTTCGCGATGTACGACACGCCGTGGAACCGGTGGAACGCCAAGAACATGGGCCCGAAGCGTGACGTGACCGCCGAGCTCGCCGAGGCGGTCCGCAAGCAGGGCATGCGTTTCGCCGTCTCGACCCACCGCGAAGAGAACTGCTGGTTCTTCAACGGCGGCACGCTGATGCCCTCCGACGTGCAGGACCCCGAGTACCGCGACCTCTACGGCCCGACCGACAACATGCCCTTCTGCGAGAAGATGCGCGTCGTCCACGGCAGCACGCCCGGCGACGAGTGGCTCGACGACTGGCTGGTCCGCACCTGCGAGCTCGTAGACAAGTTCCGCCCCGAGGTGGTGTTCTTCGACTGGTGGATCGAAGAGGCGCTCTACGCCCAGCGGTTCCGCACCTTCGCGGCCTACTATTACAACCGCTGCAAGGAGTGGGGCATCGAAGGCGCGATCAACTTCAAGAACGAAGCCATGCCCGCCAACGCGGGTGTCTGGGACATCGAACGCGGCCAGCTCAAGGGCATCCGCTACCCGTTCTGGCAGACCGACACCTCGCTGGCCTACAACTCCTGGGGCTACATCGAGGGCCTGAAGTACCGCACCCCCGAAGCGATCATCCACGACTTCGTCGACATCGTCAGCAAGAACGGGGCGCTGCTCATGAACGTCGGCCCGCGTGCCGACGGCACCATCCCGCAGGAGCAGAAAGACCTGCTCCGCGAGCTCGGCGGCTGGATGAAGATCAACGGCGAAGGCATCTACGACACCTACCCCTGGAAGATCTACGGCGAGGGCCCGACCGCGGTGCCCGAAGGCCACTTCGCCGAGAAGAACCGCAAGGACTTCGGCCCCGAAGACCTGCGCTTCACCACCAAGGACGGCATCATCTACGTCCACTTCCTCGGCTGGCCCGAGTCGGGCGAGGTCCACATCAAGAACTTCTACAAGGACCGCCGGTTCTGCCACAAGCACCTGGCCAAGGTCGGGCTGCTCGGCCACCCGGGCGAGGTGGAATACACCCGCGACGACGAAGCGATGAAGGTCAAGCTCCCCGCCGAGAAGCCCGGCAAGTACGCCTGGTGTCTGAAGCTCACCCCGGCATAAGGCAGCAAGCTGCGTTTACATCGAGAAACACGGCCGCAAGCGGGTGACGTACCACGTCCCCGCTTGCTGTCATGGTGGGGTGTGACAGAAAATATGTTGAGCGGTCACCGGCATCGCACGGGTGTCTCGCGTCTAGTTTGTAGAAAGGATGGTTGTGATGACCGATCAGCAAGCTCTACAACTTTACGCACGCCATGGGGATGTCGAAGCTTTCCAACACCTCGTGAGGACGTACCAACGGCTGGTCTACGCCGCCTGCCGCCGCCACCTCCGGGACGAGGCGGATGTCGAGGACGCGGTCCAGGAGACGTTCCTGAAGCTGGCAGAAAACGCAGCGAAGATTCGGCGGAACATCGCGGGCTGGCTGCACCGCTGCGCCACTAACGCCAGTATCAGCCGCATCCGGCGTGACGCGACCCGGCGGCGTCACGAGCTGGCGTGGGTACCCACCGACAACCATGAAGCGGAGCGGAGCCAGGCCATCATGGCCGAGGTCGACGCGGCGCTCGAGGAACTCCGTGCGTCCGACCGCGAACTGATTCTGAGCTACTACCTCAAGGGCGGTACGCAATCCGATCTGGCCGACGAACAGGGGATCAGCCGGTCGGGCCTGCAACACCGCCTCGGCCGAGCGACCGAGCGGCTGCGCGATGTCTTGGCCAAGCGGGATGTGGCGACCTCGGCCGTGGCCCTAACCACGTTCCTGGTTCAGGACGCGGCCCTAGCGCAGGTGCCCGGCACGCTGGGCGCGGGCTTGATGAAGCTCGGGCTCAGCGGCGTGGGGAGTGGGATGGCCCCCGGTGCTTCGGCGAGCCATGCTTTAACCACTCTCTTATCCGGCAAGTTGGGGTGGCTAGGTGCCGCCGCCGTTTTGACCACCGCGGCCACCATCGGCGTCGTTTCGGTGACGAACGAGCGTGCGCCTCAGCCGTCTTCCACCGCCACGACGTTGTCTGTTCCCCAGATCACGGTGGTGGAACCGGCGGCCTCGGGCCTTCCCGACCCGGCTTTCGATCGCCCGCTGCAGCCGGTGCTGATCTCCGGCATCTCCGACACGTTGCTTCAGCTCGCTGTGAAAGACGATGAAGTCATCCTCTACACCCGGAAGCCGGACATCCGCTGGGTGTACACCATCGCCGACAATGACCCGCTCGCCGAGCCAGCCACGATCGACCTCGAGCTGGTGCGCATCGAGGGGAAGGGCCCGATCTCCGATCAAGACCGCGCCAACATCGGCAAGACGCGGAAGGCGGTCTATCAATTCCTGAACCGAGGGCAATGCCTGATTTTTTACGCCGGTGCCTTCGACGGGAAGCGGCCGCGAAAGATCCCCAAATCATTTACGGAGAACCGGGAAGCGGGGCAGGTGTTGATGGCGAGTGCCCGCAGCCCCGAGCAGGCGGCGGCGAGCCGGCAGCTACAGGGCGACACCACGGTCTACACCCTGCAAGGGCCGTGGCTCTTGGCCGACCAGTACTACGTGATGCCTGCCGCGGAGCGATGGCAGATATTCGAAGTCACGAATCCCGAAAAGCCCGTGGGCGAGCTTGAGGTCAAGGAGTGGGATGTGGATTCGAAGCCCAAACGTCTCGGCGGGGTCTTCACCCTTGCTACCCCGCAAGGGAAGATGGTCGACTCCCGGAAGATGATCTACGAAGCAGGTGATGACGGCGTCATTCGAACCGCGGTGTATTTGAAAAACTCACCGTTCAACGGTCAGTACCCCAAGGGCTTTAATGATCCGCGAGAAGGCCTCACCCTGGCGATGTTTGTGGAGTATCAGCCATGATCTCCTGCAACGACTCTACGGCGGGCGAGCGCCCCGCCACTCAGGCCGGCTTTTCGCTGATCGAGCTACTTGTGGCCCTGGGCATCATCGCGCTGCTCTTGGCGTTGCTGCTCCCTGCGCTCCGCTCGGCCCGAAGGGCGGCCCACCAGACCCACTGCAGCGCTCAGATCGCCCACGTCGGCAAGGCGCTGGAGATGCACGCCAACGATCACAAGGAGCTCTACCCGACCGCGGGCGGACAGATCGGCTGGGGGATGATCGACCCGGTCACAGGTCTGCCTTCGTGGATGGAACAGATCGACACCTATATGACCAGCCGAGAAGTCTTCTCCGGCTGTCACGAGTACCCCACCGATACGCCTTACCACTACTTCCTGGGCACCCGGGCGGTGGCCCTCGATGCGGCAGACCAAGCGAAACTTTTCGGCTTTGCTCCGGTCGATCGCGCCCGGGTCCGACACACCTCTGCGCACATCCTCGGCGGCGACAACAACTGGCGGTTTGAAAACGAGCCGGACGCGCCAGACAAAGACGATTACACCCAGGAAACACTGAGCTTCACCGCCACCCTCAACCATTGGGAGCCGCAGCACTCCGGCGGCCTCAACATCATGTTCGTGGACGGGCATGTCGCCCACCATTCCGCCCACGACTCCACACGCATGACGTATCACTACCAGCGCATGACCGACTGGTGGGGATTCTGACGCCAACGGAAGTCTGTCCGGCAAGCGGTCTCGCTGCACGCAGGACAACGCAGCGGATGACGGCTCGACAAGAGGGCGGTTTGCCGCGACACTCCGTCATATGGTTTGGATTATTTTTGCCCTCGGTTTCGTTGCCCTGCTGATCAGTGTGCCGTTGTGCCTGGCGGTGCGGCGGATGAGTGAGATGTGGGGGCTGGTGGACCAGGCGGGCACCGAGGCGCACAAACTCGCGCTTCTGCCCGGGCGTCAACCGATCGCGAACACCGGCGGCGTGGCGTTGTTCTGTGCGATCGCCTGGCCGATGGTGGGGGTGCTGCTGGGCGTGTGGCTGGTGCCGTCGGAGGTTTGGGAGCAACTGCCGGGCGTGGGCGAGAACGCGCTGGTCACGCACCTGCCGGGCCTGCAGGAGACCACGAAGCTGGGGGGCGGCTTGCTCGTGGCCCTGGCGGTACTGCATGTGATGGGGCTGGTGGACGACCGTAGGGCGCTGGGGGCCTGGCCCAAGCTGGCGGTGCAGCTGGCCGTGGCGACGGGGCTGGTGGTGCTGGCGGACGTGCGGGTGCTGTCGTTCCTGGGCAACCCGGAGGCGGGCGGGGGGACCCTGGGGCTGGTGGCCTCGATCGTGGTCAGCGTGCTCTGGATCGCGGTCATCACCAACGCGATGAACTTTCTGGACAACATGGACGGCCTGGCGGCGGGCGTCGGGATCGTCGTGGGCAGCCTGTACCTCGCGGCGACGCTGATCGCCGGGCAGTGGTTCGTGGCGGGGTTGGCGGCGTTGCTGGTGGGTGGGCTGCTGGGTTTTATGCTCTTCAATTTCCCGCCCGCCCGGCTGTACCTGGGCGATGGCGGGTCGCTTCTGGTTGGGCTGATGCTGGCGGTGATCTCGGTGCGGACGACGTACGTCGTTCCCGGGGCCGAGCCGGGCGTGCTGTCGGGGCCCGGCACGGCGTGGTACGGCGTCATGATGCCCGTGCTGGTGCTCGCGGTGCCTTTGTACGACTTCACGTCGGTGACCGTGATGCGGCTGCTGGCGGGCAAGAGCCCGTTCCAGGGGGACCACAACCACTTTTCCCACCGCCTGCTCCGCAAGGGGCTGAGCAAGCGCAAGGCTTTGACGGTGATCCTGCTCTCGACGCTGGCCACAGGGCTGGGCGGGGTGATGCTGGGTCGGCTGGAGGGTTGGCAGGCCGTGCTCGTGGCGGTGCAGGCCGGGGCGGTGTTGGCCGTGCTGGCGCTGCTGGAGTCGGGCAAGCGGGGGTGAGGGGTAGGGAGATAGGGAGTAGGGAGCATGGTGATTGGAACAGCGTTAGCCGCGAGGCTTGACCCCGCGCTGCCTTTCGCATCGATGCGCTTTATTTGCACAAAGGTATCGCCGGGATGGTGAATTTAGGGGATGGCGATCACCTCAAGCACTCGATCGGTTTTGTGCGAGACGCGCGGGGTCAAGCCCCGCGGCTAACGTTGCTCCACGCCACCCCCGCGGCGTATGATCATCCCCTCACCCCTCACCCCTCACCCCTCACCCCTCACCCCTCACCCCTCACCCACGTTTAACCCCCATAAAAAAACCGCCCACCTTTCGGTGGGCGGTTGAGGGATTGTGATTGCCGAGGCCGGTTGACTGATGCAATGATCAGTTCAGGTTGGCGCCGAGTTCCTTGAGGTTCTCGGAGATGCCGGGGAAGGCATCCTCTTCACGCTCGTTCTGGATGATGATGGTCGGCTTGATGAGGATCAAGAGCGTCCGCTCGTCTTCCACCTTCGAGCTGTTGGTGAACAGCCGGTTGAGGACCGGGATCTTCGAGAGCACGGGGACGCCGGCCTCGACTTCGGTCTCGCCAACGAGGCGTTGACCACCGACCAGCAGGGTGCCGCGGTCGGGAACGCTGACGGTGGCACGGACGGTGGTGATGTCCAGCACGGGGAGTTGGATGAAGCCTTCGAAGACGCCGCTGGTGTCGATGCCGTCATCATCGTCGTCGTCGTCGATGATACCGATGACACGGAACTCATCGATTTCGGCAACGTCGGCCAGGCTGGGCCGCAGCGTCAGGGTGACGTATCGGCGGTCGGCCGAAATCGTACCCTCGACGTCGAGCACGACGCCGGACTGGGTGACCGAGACGGTGACGTCGAAGCCCGCCGCGTCGGGGATGGGCTCGAGGTCGGACACGAACGCGATCTGACGGGCGACGACCACGTAAGCACGTTGGCCGTTGAAGAACGTGACGCGGGGTGCGGTCAGCGAGATCGAGTTGCGGTTGGCCAGCGTGGCTTCCACCAGCAGGTTGACCGAGAGGTCGTCGATGAAGCTGACGCCCAGGCCCAACGCGGGGTCAACCGCGAAGAAGGGCTCGTAGCTCAGGGCGTCGATCACGGGAGCGGCGATGCCGGTGCCGCCTTGGCCCGCGGAGTTTTGATCCAGGGCGACCGGTTGGAAGCCGGTGCCGTCTGCTTCTTGGCCACCCACCCAGGCGAGGTCGAAGTCGACCGCGACCGATTCCAGGAAGTTGCGGTCGACCAGCAGGTAGCGGGCCTCGACTGAGATCTGGATCGCACGGGTTTCGCGGAGCAGGGCCAGCAGATCGTTGATCTGGCGGTGGTTGTCCGGGGTGGTCTTGATGATGAGGTTGCTGTTGAGTTCACGAACGGTGGATTCGCCGCCTTCGATTTCCCAGTCTTCAAACTGGCCGACGGTTTCCTCGATGAGCTGAGTGATCTGTTGGATCAATTCGGCTCGGGTGACTTCTTCTTCATCATCTTCGTCATCTTCGTCATCACCGAAGATGCTGTCGCCACCGCCGCCGCCGCCGCCGCCACCGGAGTTGGTGTTGGACAGGGCTTCGGTCAGGTCGAACTCGGGAGCGTCGGTGAAGCTGGGGACCTGGACCAGCAGGTCACGGATGTCGTAGACGCGGAGGTCGGTCGAGCGCTTGAGGTCTTCAGCGGTCGAGATGGTGACGACGCCATCGATGATGGAGTAGTCGATCGGGTCGCCGAAGCCGGTCGAAGAGGCTTGTTGGAGGACGAGCTCCAGGGCCTTCTCGGCGGGGACGTTGTTGAGCGTCAGCGAGATCGGCTGATCCTGCTCGATGCCGCCGCTGTCGATCAGGGCGGGCCAGTTCACGAAGATGTTGGCGCCGGTGGTCTCACGCAGGTAGTCGATGACCGACTCCAGCGGGTTGGCGTCGAAGCTGATCGGCACGGTCTTCTTCAGACGCAGCGCGGTCTCGCGGTTGGCTTCGGATTCGCCGCCGGTGTCATCGAGGCCACGGATACGGCGGTCCGACAGCTCGGGCCAGTCCTCGGGGAAGGTGACCAGGTCGGTGTAGGGGATGATGGCTTCGCGGTTGAGCAGGTGGTCGCGTGCCCCTTCGAGGCGACGGGCACGTTCGATCTTGGTGTAGTTCACCGCGACCTGCGAGTCTTCGATGACTTCCTTCAGGAGCTGAGCGGTGAAGTTGTTGGGCTCGATGAACAGAGCACGCTCTAGCAGCAGCAGGGCGTCTTCGTACTTCATTTCCTTCTGGAACTGTCGGGCCTTGATGATCAGCTCACGCACCTCTTGGGCGTTTTGCTTCTTCGCACGCTTCAGGGCCTCGGCGTTGTCAATTTCCGCTTTCTTGCGTGCGTCTTCGTCGGCCTTGATCGCCGCGGCGATCTGCTGTTGGTTGATCGTCTTGGAGAGTTCGGTCGCAGCATCACGACGTTTTTCGAATTCGCTGACGCTGAAGAACTCCTGGTTGTTTTCGATGGTGTTCTTCGCGGCGGCGACGTCGTTGCCCGCACCGGCGTAGTCGCCGGCCTCGAGCTTGCCCTGGGCCTTGGTCATCGACTCGTCGTACGCGGCCTGGGCGGCGTCGCGACGCAGCTTGAAGTTGTCGACCTGGTTGGTGAGCTGGATGTTGTTGCCGGCGGTCGCGGTGGCCTGGGCCAGGCTCGCTTCGATGGCGGGGTTGTTGGGGTCCAGTTCATCGGCTTGGCTAAGCAGGTTGATCGCCAGGGCGTCGTAGCCTTGCTCCATGGCGGCCTGGGCGTCGACGTAGTACTCGTTGGCCACGGCCTTGCGGGCCTGCACGATCAGGTCGCTCTCGGCGTTGAGCGAGGGCGAAGCGGCGGGAGCGGGGGCCACGGCGACCGCGGGGGTCACTTCCACGGCCGGCTCGGCGGCGGGCTCGGGCTCAGCGGGAGCTTCGGCCACCGCGGTGGCTTCGGCGGCGACGCCGGCTTCGGCGATGCGTTCGTTGCCGCGGGCGATGCGTTGCTCGTCGAACCAACCCAGTTCAACGCCCGAAGCGGTCACGGCGGCAAACTTGTCCTGGGCCAGTTCGAAGCGGCCCGCGGCCAGGTCGGCCTCGGCCGAGTCAAGCGTACGCTTGGCTTGGGTCACGTCGGCGTTGAGTTCACGCAGCAGGTCGGCCATGCGGGCTTGGGCAGTCTGAGCTTCGCTGCCGCCGTCTTCGATCAGCGAGGTGTACAAAGCGATCGCGGTGCCGGGGTCGGCCTCGGCGGCGGCGTCGGCTTGAGCGAGCACCTCCGCGGCGGTAGGGCCGGCTTCGGCGGGGGCTTCAGTCTCGGCAGGTGCCTCGGCAACTTCCGTGGCCGCGGGGGCGGCGGGTTCGGCGGGTGCTTCGGCGAGTGTGGTTTCGATGTCGGTCAGGGCCGCGTACAGCGCTTGACGTTGCTCTTTGGAAAGCGCGATGGCATCGATCTGCTCAAGCACTTCCTTGGCGGCTTGCGAATCGCCGGCCTCCATGAGCGTGATGCCTTGTTGGAGCAGTTCAGCGGCCGTGGTGTCTTGAGCCAGGGCCCGAGGGGTTGCCCCGGAAAACAGGGCGACACACGTCACGAGAACAACGGCAGCGTGTTGACGTTTGAGCAAAGCAAGGCCTCCGATGCGGGGACTAAATCGAACGATCAGGCGGGGTCGTGTTGCGTGAGGCAGACGACGTTAATGGGGCGATACGGTAAACAAATTTTGAACCGCAAATGAATACGGATCAATCCAACCCGGACGGTCAGTCTAAATGGCTGCACCACGAGACGCAAGTGGTTTTGAACGCCCAAGCTGTGGGTCCGAGAAGACGGGCGATCCCGGACGCCAATACTGCCTGCCCGACTGTTGTCGGACCTTGCCCAAAGTACCGTTTAGGCCGAGGGGTGGCGGCGGGGCCGTAAGACTAGACTGGCCTGCTCGAATCCGGGGTCGATGCGGGGCCCTCCCGAATCCGCCCCCCGAAACCCCGGCCGAACCCGGATCACCCCACGCTTGCCTTCGCAGCGACCATCCATTAAGATGTTCGGCTCGCCAAAGCCCGGCCCAACGCCCGTGCCCCGGCCCGATACCCCGAAACCACCCCGAACCCACGAGTTCCACCATGGCACACAAAAAAGGACAAGGCTCGACCAAAAACGGTCGCGACTCCAACCCCCAGTTCCGCGGCATCAAGATCTACGGCGGCCAAGCCACCAAGGCCGGCTCGATCATCGTCCGCCAGTGCGGTACCAAGTTCAAGCCCGGCTTCAACGTCGGCATCGGCAAAGACGACACCCTCTTCGCCCTGATCCCCGGCACCGTGGAATTCCAAGGCCGCAAGGTCCACGTCCGCGAAGAAGCCGTGGCCTGAGGCGAAGCCCAGCCGCTTACGCGAACACTATCTGTATAAATCAATGAAAACGCCCCGCATCCGTTGCGGGGCGTTTTTTTGAATTGGGTTAGCGACCGAGCGATTAGCCGGGCTCATGCAGGTGAACCGGTGGGGTGCCCCCGCCCTCGATCCGCACCAGGCGGTCGGGGTTCTGGTACTGGGCCACTAGATACCGTGTGACGTCGATCTGCATCGCTTGCATCTGGCCGAGCAGGGCGGCCTGCTGGGTGTCCTTGGCCTTGATGTGGTCTAGCTCGACCTCGTTGATCAGTCTTTGACCGGTGGCCTGCTGTTCCGCTTCCTCGGCCCGTTGACGCAAGTTCTCGGTATGGGCCTCGCGTTCTAGCTGGCGGGTGTGTTCCGCCTGCTCCCGCTGCATCTCTCGACGCATCGCGTCCCGCTGGCCCTCTCGCTCGAGTTTGAGATCGGCCAGCTCTTGGGCCTGCCGCTCGGTTTCGCCCTCCAGCTTGAGCCGAGTCCGGGCCTCGATCGCGTCGTCATGCATCACCTGGAGCTTGTTGCTGGCCTCGTAACCCCGGTAGACCAACTTGTTGACACGATAGCCGATGCGTTCGGCCCGGTTGGTCAGGTTGGGGTAGGCCTCCAGCTCGTTGAGCTGTTCGGTGCGGGCCTTGAACTGCTCGAAATTCAGGGTGGCAGCGAAATCGATCACGTCGGCGGTGACCGCGTTCAAAAAGTCCGCGACCGGGTCGTGGGTCTGGTCGAGCATCCGCTCGATGTCCGTCAGCTCGAAGAACAGCATCAGCTTGACCGCTATCAGGGCGTCGTCCGCGGTCCGGACATCTTCGACATCGACATACATCTGGTCGGGGATCACCCGCAGCCGATTGAAGCGCAACGCCCGAGGCACTTTCACCCGCGGGTTCTTCGGGTCCGCCCCGTGCCAACGGAACTCGTGTAACCACTCGTTGCTGGCGGGTACAAACTGAGCGGGCCCGCGGAGGACCCGGCGGTTGACCCGGCCTTCTGCGTCTCGGCCGTAGACCACGACCGCTTCATGTGTGCTGATGGGCAACGCCTGATGGACCTCAACCGCTTCGTGCTCCACGGGGTCTTCGTGGATCGCGGTGGGACCGGGCCGGTGCTCGGTCCGCCCGTCACGGAAGCGGATGGCCAGATACTCATCTTCACCCGCGGTGTGCAGGGGAAGCGGGCGCAGCCACTGGTTCGGCCCGGGAACGATCCGGGCGGGTCCGCGGACCACTTCCCACGTCACCTCGCCGTCGTCGCCGCGGGTGTAGAGCAGCAGCGCCACCCCCGCATCCAGTGCGGTGGCCTGCTCTTTGTTGATCTTCGCGTGCTGCGTGGGGTCGATGAAGAGCTCGGTTGGCCCCGCCAAGTGTTCGGTGTGGCCATCGATGAACTGCACCGCCAGGAAGTGTTGCTCGTCGGCGGTGATCCTTCGCAGGGGTTCAATCGTTCTTCCCCGTGTGCGGATGCGTCGGGGGCCGTCCATCAATTGAACGCGTCCGTCTTTTGTCCAGACCGCTACGCGTTCGCCTTGTTTTATCGTTTGGATTCCAATCACGGGTCACCTCGTTTCATATCTCGAAGTTGAAGCCTTGTTTCAATCGTTTCTGGTAGTTCTTCTTGTCGAAGCGGTAGAGCCTTGCGGCGCGGTGCGAGACATCACGCTCGACTTCGGTGAGTTCTTTGAGGACCCCCATCGAGAGGATCTTCTTCCTGAAGTTGCGTTTATCCAGCGACCGCCCGAGCACGGTTTCGTACAGGTGCTGAAGTTTCCGCAGCGGGAACTTGTCGGGCAGCAGCTCGAAGCCGATCGGCTGGTAGCGGACCTTGCCACGCAGGCGTTCGAGCGCGGTATCCAGAATCGTGGCGTGGTCGAACGCCAGCGGGGGCACGTCGTCCACCGCAAACCACGCCGCGTCACACGCATCGGTTGCCGCCTGGACGCGGTGGTCGTGCAGGTTGACCAGGGCGTAGTAGGCCACGCTGATCACGTGCTCACGCGGGTCGCGATCGGGATTGCCGAAGGTGTAGAGCTGTTCGAGGAACACGTCGCGCAACCCGGTCTCTTCCTCGAGCTCGCGTCGGGCGGCGTGGTCGATCGTTTCGCCGACCTCCACAAACCCGCCCGGGAACGCCCATCGCTGGGCGTACGGGTCGCTGGCCCGTTGAATCAGCAGCACCATCAGCTCTTCCTGGTCCAGGCCGAACACCACGCAGTCGGTGGTCAGGGCGGGGCGGGGGTAGTCGTAGGTGGTGGGCATGACGGGCTCCTTAGTGTTATTTATACTAAAAGATATTGTCAAATCGACACTAAGTCAAGCGCGCTTGAAAAAATATGTAAAACCGCGTCGATTGAGACGCGGTTCGATCCCGGTGGGATTGGTGGTGTCGGCCGATTAAGGGCTCTCGAGGTCACGCACCCAGATGTTGCGGAACTCGACGGGGTTTTTGCCGCCCTGCAAATAAAACGGCAGGCGGTCGGCGTGGGGTTCGTAGGCCTTGGGCTTGCGGTGGCTGGTCGGGCCGGTCAGTACGGTGTCGACGTGGATGAAGATGCCGTTGTGCAGCACGGTGATCTTCGCGGGTTCGATGACCTGGTCGCCGTCGAAGACCGGGGCGGTGAAATAGATATCGAACGTCTGCCACTCGCCCGGCGGGCGGGAGGCGTTGACCAGCGGGGGCCACTGGCCGTACATCGCGCCCGCGGCGCCGTCGGCGTAGATCCTCGAGCTGTACGAATCGTAGATCTGCAGCTCGTACAGCCCCATGATGTAGATGCCGCTGTTGCCCATCGCGCCGACTTTTTCGGTCAGCGGCGGGTTGGGCGTGCGCCACTCGAGGTGCATCTGCATGTCGCCGTAGGCTTTCTTGCTCTGCAGGCCGCCCCAGTGCGCGATGACGTAGCCGTCTTTCAGGAACCACTTGTTCTCGTTGAACGCGTCGAGGTGGGTGCCGTCGAACAGGATTTCCGCGTCGGATGGCGGGGCCATGATCGCCTGCTCGTCGTAGCTGCCGGGGATCACACGCGGCGCGTGCGGCCGGTCGTTGTCGTGGACCTTCCACTGCATCCCGGGCACCAGCGGGTTGTCCGGGTGGCCGGGGTGTTTGTATTGGTAGAAGCCTTCTTCCGCGGCCGCCGACGCGGTGCAGAAGAGGAGTCCGAGGGCGATGATCCATGGTTTCATGATGCAGATTCCCAGTCGCGGGCCGGCGGGAGGGAGCGTTTGGCGTTGGCTTCGTCGTCGCCGAGAAAGGCCTCGCTTTGCGGGTCCCAGTTTAACGTGCGGCCGAGCTCGATCGAGATGACGCCCATGTGCAGCGTCGTCGACATGTGGTGCAGGTCGATCGGCGGGTAGGTCGTGCGCTTGCCCGTTTGGATGCCGTCCAGGAAGTCGCGTTGCTCGCGTGGCGGGCGTGTCCAGTGCTTGTTTTGCTCGGGCGTGTATTTCTTGCGCAGGATGTCGCGCTCGCTGGCTTCGATCTTTCCGCCCCAGCCGACGCGTTTGATCCAGCCTTTGCTGCCGTGGAATTCGAGCACGCAGGCTTGCGGGTCCCAGCCCTTGGTCGAGCCGTTGAACACGTGCATCTCCACGCCGTTGCCGTAGCGGTAGTTCAGGTCGTAGCTCACCGGCACGTCGGTCAGCATGCCCTCGGGGATCTCGCCGGTGCCCGTCACCTCGACCGGACAGACATCCGGATCGTTCACACCGAGCTGGGCGGTGTCGACCAGGTGCGTGCCCATATCGATGATCGCGCCCTTGGCGTAGAGCGAGTGCTGACGCCATCCCCCGGGGTTGATGCGGGCGGGGAAGAATTCGCGGTACGCCGCCGGGCCCTGCCACAGGTTCCAGTCAAGGTCTTCGGGCACGGGCTTGGGGTCCTGCATCTTGTAGTACATCCCGCCGGGCATGCTGACTTCGACGCGTTGGAGTTCGCCGATCGCGCCGTTCTTTACCCACTCGACCATCTTGTGGAAGTGGACCGCCGAGCGGTCTTCGATGCCCGCCTGGAAGACGCGGTCGCTCTTGGTGAACGCGTCGGTGAGGATGCGCCCCTCGTGGATGCTATGGGTGGGCTTTTCGCAGAACACGTGCTTGCCCGCCCGCATCGCCATCAGCGACATGGTGACGTGCCAGTGGTCGGGCGTGGAGATCACCACCGCGTCGATCGCCGGGTCGGCCAGCACCTCGCGGAAGTCCTGCACCGCCTGGCAGTCGGTGTTGCCGTAGCGCTCGTTGACGATCTGTTGTGCTTGGCGGGCCTTGCCCATGTGGGCATCACAGACCATGACCACCCGGCAGTCCTTCTCGGGGAGGAAGCCGTTGAGGTTGACGTTGACGCCCTGCCCGCCGACGCCGATGAAGCCCAGCGTGATCTGCTTCGACGGGGCGGTGTCGCCCAGCACCCGCGAAGGAATCAGCGTCGGGAACGCCAGCGCCCCGGCACCGGCCGCTTTTACGAAAGACCGTCGGCTCAGGAGGGTTTGAGTGGTCGGTGTGTTCATGCGAGAGTCCTGATGGTTCAGACATGGGATCAGAGTCGATGGCCGCCCCCAATTGCGGCGTCCCGTTAGCCGCGGGGCTTGTCCCCGCGCGTCCGCATGGCACGAATTCTCATATCATGACAAATCGCGATATGGTCCAAATCGCGCATTCTGCGGATTCCAGATTATCCTGTGGGTTAGTTCATCCTCGCCATGCCGCCAGAAAGCCAAAACATTGCAAATGGTGATATCCCACGGGTCCAGGTGCTCCCTCCCGGTGAGCTGGGTTCCTCGCGGTTGTTTCTGAACACCGGCGGGCCACGCGGCGGGCCCAACCTCGGCCACCAGCACGCCGAGTGGGAGTTCAACCTCATCGAACGCGGCTGGGTCGAGTACCTCATCCATGGCCAGCGCTACCGCCTGCCCACCGACTCACTCACGTGGCTGCTCCCCCAGCAGCCGCACGTGCTCATCGACCAGTCCCGCGACATGCGGATGTGGGTCGCGGTGTTCAGCGAACCGCTCGTCCGGCAGATGAGCCAGGACGCCGGGCTATCCCACTGGCAACGGCTGCTCGATCGTGATGAACCCGTCGAGCTGCGGGGCCGAATCCTCGCCGAGCCCGAAGCCGAGATGCTCGGCGGGTTGTGTCGTCGGGTTGCCGGTCTGGAAGGCACCACCCACCAACGCGGAAGGGCGGGCATCGCCTGGCTGCTGAGCGAAGCGTGGCAGATGTTTGAACACGCCGCCGACATCCCCGCCGGGACGCACCTCCACCCGGCCGTGGAAAAAGCCGCGCGGCTACTACACGAACGCGCACACCGACGTGACGCCGACAACCTCGATGCGATTGCTGAGGAGTGCCACGTCAGCCGCGCCCACCTGTCGCGATTATTTGCCCGGCAGATCGGCATGACCCTCACCGACTTCCGCACCCGCCAACGCGTCCGCCTCTTCCGCGAACTCGTCGGCCGCGGCGGCCGCCTGACCCTTGAACAAGCCGCCACCGCCGCCGGCTTCGGCAGCTACGCCCAGTGCTACCGCAGCGTCCACCGCGAACTCGGCTGCCGCCCCAACCAACTCGCCCCCCATTAGCCCCGGGCTCTGCCCGGGGGCGGGCGGGGTTTTACCACCAACAAATAAACCACTTTGGGCCTATGCCCCCAAACACGATCACGTCTTCGATCACATTATTGGCCACGCCTTTGAGTCCGATCCCGGGCAGAGCCCGGGGCTAAGGGCGGGGAACTGCACGACAACCCGCGTGTCGTTCGATGTACGCCATCCGCGTCCGCACCTGCGCGTCGGTGAAGCAGTACCGCTTGTCATACCCCTTCGCCCATACCCTCCCCCGGCCCGGTGACACCTCGTCCACCGCTTGACGCATCCGGTTCTTCAGTCGTCCCACCACCGTCTTCACCGCATCCGTTTCATGCGACACCAACACGTGGACGTGCCACGACTCGACCGAAACAGCGAGCAGTTCATAGTTGAATTCCACGACCCCGCGACAAAGCCCATCAAACACCGCGTCTTGTTCCGTCGTCGTCAACACCACCGCCTCCGCAGTCATCAACGCCCGCGCCGCTTCCACCTTCCGCGGATCGCCCGGCAACACTTTTCCGTCTTCCACGTACCCCCGCACATCCCCGGGCAGCCAAACCCCGTAGGTCGTCGTCGTGATCATCGTCGCCAACAGGTTCACCCGGAATTCCGCCATTTTCATTGCCCCCTTAGCCCCCGGCTCTGCCGGGGGGCAAGCGCCCAAAAACCAATCCCCGCAACCAACACTCAAGCAGTCAAAGCCTTTGAATCCCAGACCCCGGGCAAAGCCCGGGGCTAAAGGGGGGGATTGATCAAAACCGTACAAAAACCTATAATATATAAATATGCATACAACAGCAAGGGGTTCCTTTTGTGGGTGATTCAACTATGGGCGAATTCAATCCCACCGAGCCTCAATCGCCCGACATCTGGTCCGCCAACTGGTCTACCCCCAGACCAGACCACCAAAACCAGACCAGTTCCAGACCACGACCGGGCCAGTGGACACGATTCTCGTGGTGCAGTTCCGGTCGCGATTCCGGGTGCCATTCCAGGACCGGGCGTGGATGCCGGGGGGCGAGTAGGATGGGGCGTTCCCATGATCATCGACACCGCCAACATCTACGTGAAGTCCGGCAAGGGCGGGGACGGGTGCGCCTCGTTCCTCCGCATGAAGTACATCCCCAAGGGCGGGCCCAACGGCGGCGACGGCGGCGACGGCGGGTCGGTCATTCTCGTGGCGGACCCGGAGGTGGAGACGCTGCTGGACTTCGCGGGTCGGCACCACTGGCGGGCCGAGGCCGGCGAGATGGGGCGGGGCAAGCAGCAGCACGGCAAGAAGGGCGAGGACCTCACCATCCGCCTGCCCCCCGGGACGCTGGTGTACAACGAAGAAAACGGCGAGCTGATCGTCGACCTCGATTACGAGGGCAAGACCTTCACCGTTGCCAAAGGCGGCAAGGGCGGGCGGGGCAACGAGTATTTCAAAACCGCGACGAACCAGTCCCCCACCGAGGCCGAGCCGGGCGAGCCGGCCGAGGAGTTTGATCTTCGCCTCGAACTCAAGCTGATCGCCGACATCGGCCTGCTGGGCAAACCCAACGCGGGCAAGAGCACGTTGCTGAGTGTGGTGAGCGCTGCCGAGCCGAAGGTTGCGGATTACCCGTTCACGACGCTGGTGCCCCAACTCGGGATCGCCGAGCTGAGCAGCGGTTTCGGCAAGAACAACTCGGGGGGTACGCCCGAGGGGTACAACCGCCGGCTGGTCATCGCCGACATCCCCGGGTTGATCGAAAAAGCGAGCGAGGGCGCGGGGCTGGGTACGCGGTTCCTGCGTCACGTCGAGCGGACGAAGCTGCTCATCCACGTGCTCGAGCCCGAGCCGGAGGACGGCAGCGACCCGATCGAGAACTACCACGTGATCCGCAAAGAGCTCGCGTCGCACTCCCCGGCCCTGGCCGACAAGCAGGAGATCATCGCGCTAAGTAAGATGGACCTCATGGGCGGGCCCGAAGACCACGAGGTCGCGCGGCAGATGATCGCCGACGAACTCGGCAAGCCGGTGTTCACGTTCAGCTCGGCGACCCGTGTGGGCCTGACCGAGTTGCTCGAAGAAGCGTGGGCCCTGCTCCACGCCGCCCCCGAGACCGCCCCCGGTTGGAAAAGCCAACCACCCGCCAGCGAATAACCCGTCAAGGATAAATCCACGAGCGCGTCTCACGCCCGCCACGATTTCCTACTCCCTACTCCCTACTCCCTACTCCCTATTCCCTGCTTTGTATGTCTGAAGTCAACCTCCTCGCTGTCAGCGTCGGCAACACCCGCACCCGCATCGGCGGATTCGTCGACGGCAAGCTCGCCGAGACCGCCACGTTCGTGAACGACCGCAACGGCAAGATCACCGACGCGATCGATCGTGCCTACGCCCCGCTGCGTGGCAAGGACGACGCGGTCGTGCTGCTGTCGTCGGTGAACCCCACGATCGCCGAGCCGATCCAGAAGACGCTGGCCGCCCACCTCGGGCGCGAGGTCCACCTGGCCGAGCGCGACTTCAACATCCCCATCGGCCGACAGCTCGACCCCGAGGCCATGGTCGGCGAAGACCGTCTGCTCAACGCCGCCGCGGCTTACGACGTGCTGAAACAAACCTGCGTCGTTGTCGATGCCGGCACCGCGATCACGGTCGACTTCGTCGACGGCGCGGGCACGTTCCACGGCGGCGCGATCGCCCCCGGCGCCCAGCTCATGCTCGACAGCCTGAATCAGCGCACCGCGCAGCTGCCCGACGTCGAATTCGACCGCCCGGAAAACGTCATCGGGCACAACACGATCGAGGCGATGAAGGTCGGCGTGTTCCACGGCCTGCGCGGCATGGTCCGCGAGCTCGTCGAGCAGTTCGCCGAGCACGCCGGGCAATTCCCCCTCGTCGTCGCCACCGGCGGCGATGCGCCGCTGCTCTTCCAGGACTACGACCTGATCGACCGCATCGCCCCCGACCTCACGCTCATGGGCCTGGCAGCGACGCTACGCATCGCGCGGGAGCAAGCGGATGAGGCGCAGTGAAGACGATTGTGATCGGGGAAGCGAGGCGGGCGACCATCCGTCCAGCCCTCGCCCCGTCGTGCCGCCCGTCAAACTGATCTGGCTCGCCGTCGTCTCGGCTCAGGTTTTCATGCTCCTGTTCCTGGGCGTGTCGGGGCAACGTTTTGAAACCGAGGAACCGGCACAGCAACTCGCGGGGTTGTTGTTTATGGTGGGTTGGGTGGCGCTGGTGCTGGTGGTGCCGATCGCGTACTTCATCCGGAATCAGATTTACAAGGCCCACTGGCGGCAGGACGCGGTGTCGGACGAGGGATACGTTCAGGCGAACCTGATCTTCTTCGCGTTGCTTGAGTTGCCCGCCATCTTGGGCTTTGTGTCGGCGTTCATAGAGGGGCGGCTGTTGCCCGGGGCGTTGCCGATGGCGGTGGTGCTGGGCCTGCTGCTGCTCAACTACCCGCACGGCCGGCCGAAGCTCGACGCCTCGCCGCGACTGGGCGTCCCCGAGAAACGAAACGAACGATGACGCTGCACTACTCCATCACCACCGCCAACCAACCCGGCGCGGTCGCGATCGTGCAGGTCAGCGGCGAAGCGGGCGAGCTGGTCGGACTGCTCGAAACCCTGTCGGCGGGTGACAACGACAAAAGCCGTGACGCCACGCGTCGCGGAGAAGAGCAAGACACACGACGCGTGGCGTCGCGGCTACTCGATCGGTGGGAGGTTGGCCGTTTACGGCTGTGTCACTTCGCAGACATCGACGAGGGCTTGGCGGGACGCATCTCGGAGACCACGGCCCAACTCATGCCCCACGGCGGCTTGCGTGTGGTGCAAAAACTCGAAGCCTGGCTCAAGGCCCACGCCGTCCAGCCCGCCACGGACATCGATACGCAAACGCTCTACCCCGAAGCGGCATCGCCGATCGAAGCGGACATGCTCCACGCCATCGCCACCGCTGCCAGCCCCGCCGCGATCGACCTGATCGCCCAGCAACCCGCGCGTTGGCGCACCTGGCTGTCTTCCGATCCGAAATCCGAAATCCCCAATCCGAAGTCCCTCCAACACCTCCTCACCCCGCCCACCGTCGTCGTCGTCGGTCGGCCCAACGTCGGCAAGTCGACGTTGCTCAACCGTCTCGTGGGCCGTTCCGCCAGCGTTGTTGCCGACCTTCCGGGCACGACGCGTGACTGGGTCGGCGGCCTGGTCGAGCTGGTGCCCGAAGGCGGCGACCCGACGCGCGGCGCCGTGGCGGTGCGTTGGTTGGACACGCCGGGGCTGCGTGACAGCGACGACACGGTCGAGCAGCGCGCGATTCAACAGGCCCGCAGTGTCGTGGCGTCGGCGGATGTGTTGGTGTTGATGCGTGACCCGGAGAACGATTGGCCCGAGGTGGCCGAATTGCCGAGAGAGCCGGATGTGTGGGTGGTGAACAAGGCCGATGCGGTGGGCGAGGCGTGGGACGGCCGGGCGGATGCGATACTCGTCAGCGCACAGAACGGCGAAGGTATCACGGCGCTCACCCACGCGGTGTTGGAAACGCTTGGCGTGATGGAGATCGAGCGCGACCCGCCATGGGCCTTTTCGCCTTGGTTGGTCGAGTGGAATAAGCGCGGGGGTGATGCCGGAGAATTGATGGCGTACCTGGGGCAGTGAAAAGCAAAACCCGCAGGAGCGGTGCACCTGCGGGCTTTCGTGGTTTGGGT
Organism: Algisphaera agarilytica; assembly: GCF_014207595.1. NCBI lineage: Bacteria > Pseudomonadati > Planctomycetota > Phycisphaerae > Phycisphaerales > Phycisphaeraceae > Algisphaera > Algisphaera agarilytica. The sequence continues at coordinate 842,360 of NZ_JACHGY010000001.1, read as the reverse complement.
TGTGGTCGAGTGCGTCGCGGTTGTTGGGTTGTCGCTTAGATCACTCTTCGTTGCCCGCGATGTTGTCGCGCATCTCGGTGTCGGCCTGGATGTTCTTCATGCGGTAGAAGTCCATGATGCCCATGTTGCCGGCGCGGAAGGCGTCGGCCATGGCTTTGGGCACTTCGGCCTCGGCGAGGACGACCATGGCGCGGTTCTTCTCGATGTCGGCCTTGTTTTCCTGCTCGAGTGCCACCGCCATTGCGCGGCGTTTCTCGGCCTCGGCCTGGAAGCGGCGTTTGTCGGACTCGGCCTGGTCGGCTTGCAGCTTCGCGCCGATGTTCTCGCCCACGTCGATGTCGGCGATGTCCACCGACAGGATCGTGAACGCGGTGCCCGAGTCCAGGCCTTTGGAGAGCACGACCTTGGAGATCGAGTCGGGGTTTTCGAGGACGGCCTTGTGCGTCTCGGCCGAGCCGATGGTGGTGACGATGCCTTCGCCGACGCGGGCGACGATGGTTTCTTCGGTCGCACCACCGATGAGGCGGGCGAGGTTGGCCCGCACGGTGATGCGGGCGCGGGCTTTGAGTTGGATGCCGTCTTGGGCGACGGCGTCGATCGTGCTGCGGCCCTGCTCGGGGCTGGGGCAGTCGATGACCTTGGGGTTCACCGAGGTCTGCACCGCGTCGAGGATGTCACGGCCGGCGAGGTCGATGGCGCACGCGGTGTTCCAGTCCAGGTCGATCTTCGCGCGGTCGGCGGCGATCAGCGCGTTGACCACACGCGGCACATCACCGCGGGCGAGGTAGTGGGTTTCCATCTGGTTCGACCCGATGTCCAGCCCGGCCTTCACGGCCTGGATGCGGCTGAGCACGATGGTGCGCGGGTTGACCTTCCGCAGCCACATCCCCACGAGTTCGTGCAGCCCGACCTTGGCGTTCGACACCCAGGCCTGCACCCACAGGTTCAGGAAGCGCGAGAGGAAGATGATGACCCCGACGCCGAAGATGACGGCGATGATCAGCACCACGATTACGATCTGGTCGCTAATCGCCAGCGTGGGAGTGAGCGAGAACGGAGAAGCAGGCATGACGCGGTCCTTGTGGAAGATGGCAGAGCCCCGGCGGGGCGTCGGTTCGGGGTAACACGTTCTAGTGTACGCCCGCCGGGTGCCCCCGGGCAACGCGATGCTAACCCCAATTCACAATTAAATCCCTATACTTGGTCGTTGCTTGCAAGCAAATCTACACCTTGAGAAATGAGGCATCATGCGCGCAATCGTCACCGGCCAAGTCGGCATGGATAAACAGGACTACCTCCAGGGCATCGTCGATCTGGCGGGCTCGCGGGGCGAAGCCGTCGAGCTCTACAACGTCGGCGACATGATGTACGCCGAGGCGCCCGACGTGAAGCCCGGCCGGATCCTCGACCTGCAGCTGGGCCGACTCAACGCGCTGCGTCGCTCGGCCTTCAAAGACATCATCCGCGAGTCGGAAGGCAAAGAGAACATCATCGTCAACACCCACGCCACCTTCCGTTGGCGGCACGGGCTGTTTTCCGCGTTCGATTTTGACCAGGTCCAGGCGCTCAAGCCGGACGTGCTGATCTGCCTGCTGGACAACATCGAGATCGTCCACGCCCGCCTGCACCGCGACCACGCGGTGGACGCGACGCTCAAGGACCTGATGGTCTGGCGTGAAGAAGAGATCATGGCCACCGAGATCATGGCCCAGGCGCTGGGGATTCAGGACCGGTTCTACGTGCTCAGCCGCGGCCGTCACGCAGACACGACCGAGACCGGCTACCGGCTGATCTGCAAGCCCGAGATGAAGACGGTGTACCCCAGCTTCCCGATGACCCACGTCGAGAAGCTGCCGGACGTGCTCAAGGTCATCGACAAGTTCCGTGCGGACCTGGCGGACAAGTTCATCGCGTTCGACCCGGCCGACGTGGACGAGAAAATCCTGCTGGACCGCGCGATCGAAGCGGCGCGGGAGGGCCTGGACTTTGTCGAGGTCGAGCCGGGCAGCTTCATGGGCGGGCAGGAAAAACTGAAGGTGCCGGTGAAGCAGGTGCTGGACATCGCGGGGGATGTCGATGGGCAGATCTACTCGCGTGACTTCAAGATGGTGCGTCAGAGCGACATGATCGTGTCGCTGGTGCCGAACCTGCCCGACGGCTCGCCGGGGTTGTCGAGCGGCGTGGAGCGCGAGCTGCACCACGCGTTTGAGCACGGCAAAGAGGTGTACGTGGTTTGGCACCCCCAGAAGAACCCCAGCCCGTTCATCACCGAGACCAGCACCAAGTGGTTCCGCACGGTCGACGAGGCGATGCAGTACTTCGAAGACCAGGGCATGTTTGCTCAGACGAATCTGTTCGGGCATTGAGCAGATGGCGTCGTAGGTCAGGTCTTCGACCTGACGCGATTTATATCAAGCCGGTGTCAGGTCGAAGACCTGACCTACATATCTCCGCGAGGACTAGATCATGATGCGTTTGGACTGGTTAGCGGGTTTGAGTTTGTTGTTGATGGTGGTGGGCGGCGGCTGTGCCGTGGCCGCGCCGAACTCGGAGGATCGATCGACCATGCACGTTTACTTTGGCACCTACACCCAGGACCGCGAGGAGGGCATCTTCCGCGGCGAGCTGAACCTTGACACCGGCGAGCTTACGGTCGCCAAGGGCTTCGGCGGCGTGGACAACCCGAGCTTCCTGGCGGTGCACCCCAACGGCAAGTTCCTGTACGCCGTGGCCGAGGCGGGCAAGAACGACGGCGCGACCTCGTTTGCGATCGACGAAGCGACCGGCGACCTGACGATGATCAACACCCAGACCGTCGCGGGACGCGGGGCGTGCCACATCATCCTCGACCCCGACGCGACCACGGCGATCGTGGCGTTCTACGGCAGCGGCAACATCGCCTCCTTCCCCGTGAACGACGACGGCTCGCTGGGCGAAGTCGCTTCGCTGATGCAGCACGAAGGCTCGAGCGCCAACAAGGGCCGCCAGGAAGGCCCGCACGCCCACTCGGTGAACGTGGACACGACCGGCAAGTGGGCGATCGCGGCGGACCTGGGCACGGACCAACTGCTCGTCTACGAAATCGACCCCGCAACCAGCCAGCTCAAGGCGAACGACCCGCCGTTCATGTCGTTGCACCCCGGCGCGGGCCCGCGGCACTTCGCGTTCCACCCGAATGACCAGTGGGCGTACGTGATCAACGAACTCGACGCGACGCTGACTGTGATGGACTGGGACGCCGTGGCGGGCACGCTGACGGCCAAGCAGACGATCGACACGCTGCCCGCAGACTACCCCGAGGGCGAGCGCAGGTCGACGGCCGAGATCGTCGTCCACCCCAGCGGCAAGTTTGTCTACGGCTCGAACCGGGGGCACGACAGCATCGCGATCTTTGCGGTCAACGGCAGCGACGGCACGCTGACGCTGGTCGGCCACCAGCCGTCGGGCGGCGAGGAGCCGCGCAACTTCAACGTTGATCCGACCGGGCGCTGGCTGCTGGCGTGCAACCAGAACACCGATGATGTGCAGGTGTTTTCGATCGATGCGGAGTCGGGCAAGCTTTCGCCGGTAGGCGAGCCGGTGTCGGTGCCGCGGCCGGTGTGCGTGAAGTTTTTGCCCGGGTCGTAAGGGTGTGAAAGTAAATCTTGATTAAACGCAAGAAGCCCACGGATGCGAGTCCGTGGGCTTCTTGCGTGGGAGGAGTTGGTCCCGCGGAGATCAGTATGTATTCACCGCGGCGGTGACGGCGGGGCTGTCGATGTAGACGTCGATGGCGGTGGCGACGTAGCCGGGGGCTTCGGCGCGGAGTTCGTTGACGCCGGTGGTGTGGCCGCGGACGGTGAACACGGCGACGCGTTGGCCGGGCATGATGGTGAGGGTGATCGCTTCGCCCGGCTCGCTGTCGTTCAGGGCGATGCAGTTGATCATGTCATCGGCCGAGATGTCGCCGACGACCTGGGCGTCGGTGGCGACGGGGCGGATGGTGAGGGTGGTTTCGCGGTGGGGGGCTTGGGGCAGCTTGACCATGACGCTGGTCCGGCCGTCCTGGGGCACGTTGATGCGGCTGTTAGCGCCCATGCCGACGTTGCCTTGGAGGCTGAGCGACGGCGGGAAGAAGGTGAGGGTCTGCTCAAAAGATTTGCCCATAGGCCGTCCTTTGGCGTTGAGTGCGGGTTCGGCGGTGACGGTGAGCTGGTGGGGCGTGCGGCCGGTGGTGGGCTCGTAGACGAACTCGTCGGAGAGCGTTACCTCGTCGTCGTTGAAGACGAAGGCTTGGGTGATGTCGCTGCCGTTGATCGACGCGGCGAACGTGGCGGGGTCGGCACGCTTGTCGTCGAGGTTGACCGCGACGGGGTGCGGGATGCCGAGCTTCTGGCGGTGTTCGGGGCCTTCGACGGTGGCGACGGTGGACGAACAACCCGCGGCGAAGGTGGTGGCGCACGCGACGCCGAGCAAGATCGAGGAGGAGGGTTTCATCGGACTAAGGTTCCCTGAGCGGTCATGGAGAATCACACGGCACGCGGCCGAACGGGGGAACCCTAAGATTCACAGCAAGTCGTGCAACCGATAAAAACCCGCGCCACGGGGCCGGGCGTTAAGGGTTATCGGATATGCGGGTTGGGTAGCCGCTTGCGGCTGAGCGGGGTTCGAAGATGGCTAAGACGCAAGCGGCTTTAGGCGTCGGCGATCTGCTGCAGCAGGGCGGCGTGGGTCTTGCAGCCCAGGAGGAAGCGGTCGAGGCCCAGGTGCTCATCGGGGGAGTGGATGTTGTCGGCGTTGAGGCCGAAGCCGATGAGCAGGGTGTCGATGCCGAGCTGGTTCTTGAAGTCGGCGATGACGGGGATGGTCGCGCCCTCGCGCACCAAGGCGGGGGGCTGGCCGGCCGTCTGCTCGATGGCTTTGCTGGCGGCGATGACCCAGGGCGAATCGGTCGGGGTGGCGACGGGGTCGGCCTCGCCGTGGTTGGTGATCTCCCAGCGGCAGCCGCCGGTGTCGTGCTGGTGGAGCCAGTCGGTGAATTGCTGAGCGACCTTCTTCGGGTCCATGTTCGCGGGGATGCGGAAACTGACCTTGGCCCCGGCGAAGGTGGGGATGACGGTCTTGGCGCCCTCGCCCATGTAGCCGCCGTAGAGGCCGTTGACGTCGCAGGACGGGCGGACCCATCGGCGTTCGAGGGTGGAGAAGTCTTTCTCGCCGAAGGGTTGGCTGCCGACGTCGCCGGTGAACTCGTGTTCGTTGAAGCCGAGTTGCTGCCAGGCGTCGCGCTCTTCGTTCGTGAGTGGGAGCACGTCGTCGTAGAAGCCGGGGATGGTGACCTGGTTGTCGTCGTTGATGAGCTTGCCCAGCACGCGGACGAGCTGGGTGGCGGGGTTGGCGAGGGTGCCGCCGTAGACGCCCGAGTGGAGGTCGCGGGACGGGCCGTGGAGCTTGATGTCGAAGTAGACCAGTCCGCGGAGGGCGTAGGTGATGGCGGGGGTGTAGCCGGTGGGCGAGTCGGGCGAGTCCCACATGCTGGTGTCGCTGACGACGCAGACGGTTTGGTCGTCGGCGTCGAGCATCGCGGCGTGTTGCTTGAGGAACGCGGGCAGGCTGACGCTGCCGCATTCTTCTTCGCCTTCGATCAGTAGCGTGACGTGGCAGGGCAGCTTGGTGTCGGTATCGTGATACGCACGCAGCGCTTCGAGGAAGCACATGACCTGGCCCTTGTCGTCGGAGGCGCCGCGGGCGAAGAGCTTGCCATCGCGCACCGTGGGCTCGAACGGCGGGCTGGTCCACAGGTCCACGGGGTCGGGCGGCTGAACGTCGTAGTGGCCGTAGAAGAGCACGCGGTTCTTCGCATCATCCGCGACCATCTTCGGCATCGTCTTGGCGATGATCACCGGGTGGCCCTGCTTGCCGTCGGCCCCCTTGGGCTGCATGACATCGACGTTCATGCCCATCTCTTCGCAGAACGTGGCGATCCAGCGGGCGGCGTCGTGGACGTGGGATTCGAACGCCGGGTCGGTGCTCACGCTGGGGATCTTCAGCAGTTGCGAGAGGCGCTGCACGGCGTGGTTGTGGTCGGAATCAAGATGATCGAGCAGGGGGTTGGGCGTGGTCATGCGATTAGTTTACGAGCAAAAAACAACCCCGGGCGGTTTGCTCGGGGCTGCTTTTGAAAGAGTGTTCGGTGTGGAGCGGTTTAGTGCTTATGACCATCCTCGCCGTGGGAATGATCGGCGTGGCCGTGGTCGTCATGTTGGGCGTGGTCATCCTTGCCGAAGTATTGCCCCTCGAACTTCTCGAGCGACGCACGCAGCGGCGCGACGGCCGCGGTGTCGGTGGTCTGCTTGCATTTCATGGCGTAGACGATGACCTCGTGCAGCGAGACCAGCTTGGCGAGGTAGGCCTCGTGTTCGGACTCGTCCTTTGGCAGCTTGACGCGTTGGGCCAGGAAATACTCCTGGGCTTCATCCATGATCTTCTGGGCGTGGTCTTCCTTGGTGTTGACCCAGCGGACGAACTTCTGCTGCTCTTCCGCGTCGTGGCTGCCCGCCAAGCCCGCGATCTGCACCATCGCTTTTTCGATCGTATCGATGTGCTGGTTCAGCTCAGCGAACTTGACCTGGTCATCGAAGATGCCGCATGGCACCTGGCAGTGCGCATCCGCTGGCTGGGGCGACAGCAGCAGGCTTCCCGCCAGGGCGGTGATGGAACAGGCCAGAACGACGCGGAGGGGAGAGATGATTTTCATACCCGCATCCTATGCAGCCGCACACCGGACGCGCAGCACAAAACCGCGACGATCACGAAAAATTATCACGCGATAGCGTCTGCGTATCGCCGGGTGGCCGGGGCAGAGCGGAGCGATGCCCCGGAACGACAAAAGAGAAGCAAGGGGTGAATCGCATCCTTCCGGGGCATCGCTCCGCTCTGCCCCGGCCACCCGAACCGAACCCCTGGGCCGCGGTTCAAATCGACAGACGATCCGCCTCAGCCCAGGTCGATCTGCACGGTGTCGCCTTCGACGCGGATGGGGTAGACGGTGGCGGGCAGGCCGAACTCGGGGTCGTCGAGGTCGCTGCCGTTGCGGATGTTGTAGGTGTAGCCGTGGTAGGGGCAGGTGATGGTGAGCCCGCGTCGCTCGCCGTCGCCCAGGGGCAGGCCGGCGTGGGGGCAGATGTTGGCCATGCAGTGCAACTCGCCGTTGATGTTGAAGACGACGACTTCCTGTTTCTTGCCGTCGTCGATCGTCGCGTGGGTGCAGACCTGGGCGTCGGGCGGGAAGTCTTGGGCGGTGCCGAGGTCGGTCCAGTTGGGCATGGCGGGTCGTCCGATCTATAAATCACATATGCAAAACAGCGGACACGATCTTAGCCGGTACGCCGCGATGGTCCAGAGCCTGGCCCGCCACGCGATCGACATCGCGGTGGACGCGACGCCGCACAAGCCGCGGGAGGGTCAACGCGTCTTCAGTCTCATCGAGATGCTCCCCGCTGCCCGCCAGCGCCTGGGCGAGTCGGGGCTGACGATCACCGCGCCGCCGGTCGAAGCGGATGTCGACTTCACCGATGGACGGGGGCACTCCCGCCCGATCTACCGGTGCCTGGCCTTCCACCTCGCTGCGTCCGCGGGCGCCCCGGCCACCCCGCAGTGGTCCACCGATGAGGAAGATGTATCGCTGACCCTCTGGCGGGAAGTCGTCTCGCCGTCGACCGACACCTTCTCAAAGATCGAGGCCATCGCCAATACCTGCGACTCTTCGCTGCACGAACAAGCCCTCGACGACGGCATCGACTTCTGGACCTATCGCGAAATGGTCGGTGTGCACGCCCTGCACCTGCTCGCCCAGCGCTATCAGCGAGAAGACTGGCAACAACGCGTCGTCGAGATCACCAACTACCACCAGCACCACACCCAGCCCGACTACACGACCTATCAGCCGTGGGGCCTGGCGGCGTTCCTCTCCAACCCCGACACGATCATGTTCGGCGAGCAGCAGCTGCACGATGTGCAGACGCACCTGCAGATCGAGGGCGGGGCGGGGGCCGTGCTTCCGGCGTTGCTGTTGGCCGATGCGTATGCGTCGTTGAAGTCGTAGCCAACCCCTCCCCCATCGGGGGAGGTGGCCGGCGAAGCCGGTCGGAGGGGGAACGTGAGTCCGTATGTGCTCCCAACGTGTTATACGTCCAGTGCCCTCACCCCAACCCTCTCCCGGAGGGAGAGGGAGTAAGGCATGGGAAGAAATCTGCGTGTTCGCCAGTTCACAATCATGCGGCGCGTTACGATGCAGGCACGCCCGTTGGATTCCGGATCGACACGGATCGTCGTGGGTCCTCTGGCCTGGTGAAAGGTGAATTCCGTGAGTGAATCATTCAGCCTCGAATCGTTGGGACTCGAAGTCCAAACCGTCCGCCGCAACCTGTCCCCCGCCGCGCTCTACGAAGAAGCGCTGCGCTACGAAGAGGGCACCTCGATCGCCGCGTCGGGGGCGCTCATCGCCTACTCCGGCGAGAAGACCGGCCGATCGCCCAAAGACAAACGAATCGTTAGACAACCCGAATCAGAAAACGATGTCTGGTGGGGCCCGATCAACGTCCCCATCGAAGAACTCACCTTCGCCATCATCCGCAGCCGGGCGATCGACTACCTCAACACCCGCCCCCGGCTATACGTCGTCGACGCCTTCGCCGGGTGGGACCCCGAACACCGCCAAAAAGTCCGCATCATCTGCGAACGTCCGTACCACGCGCTGTTCATGTGGACCATGTTGATCCGCCCGACCCCCGAGGAGTCCGCCAACTTCGGCGAGCCCGACTGGACCATCATCAACGCGGGCCAGTTCCCCGCCAACCCGCTCACCGCAGGCATGACCAGCCGCACCAGCATCGACCTGAACATCGGCGACCAGGAGTTCGTCATCCTCGGCAGCGAGTACGCTGGGGAGATGAAAAAAGGCATCTTCACCGTCATGAACTACCTCATGCCGAAGAAGGGCCACCTTTCCATGCACTGCTCGGCGACCTGCGACGCCAACGGCGAGAACAGCTCGGTGCTCTTCGGCCTCTCGGGCACCGGCAAGACCACGCTCTCGGCCGACCCCAACCGCCAACTCGTCGGCGACGACGAACACGTCTGGACCGACACCGGCATCTTCAACATCGAGGGCGGCTGCTACGCCAAAGCGCTCGACCTCTCGGAAGAAAAAGAACCCGCGATCTTCCACGCGCTGCGTTTCGGCGCGCTTCTCGAAAACGTGCGCTTCGATCCGGACGACCACCACGTCGACTTCGCCGACCACAGCATCACGCAGAACACCCGCGGGGCGTATCCCGTCGAAGCGATCGACAACGCCCGCATCCCCGGCGTCGCGGGCCACCCCACCGACATCATCTTCCTGACGTGCGACGCATTCGGCGTCCTGCCGCCGGTAAGCAAGCTCACGCCCGAGCAGGCCATGTACCACTTCATCTCGGGCTACACCGCCAAGGTCGCGGGCACCGAGGTGGGGGTGACCGAACCCGAGGCGACGTTCAGCCCCTGCTTCGGCGGGCCGTTCCTCGTGTGGCACCCCGCGAAGTACGCCGAACTCCTCGCCGAGAAGATGCAGAAGCACAACACCAACGTCTGGCTGGTCAACACCGGCTGGTCGGGCGGCGGCTACGGTGAAGGCTCCCGCATCAAGCTCGCCTACACCCGCGCGATCGTCGATGCGATCCACGCGGGCTCTCTTGCGGACGCCCCGACCCAGGCCGATCCCGTCTTCGGCATCGACATGCTCACGCAGGTCCCCGGGGTGCCCGACGAGTTGCTGGTCCCCCGCAACACCTGGGCCGACGGCAACGCCTACGACCACACCGCATCGAAACTCGCGGGCCTGTTCATCGAGAACTTCAAGACCTACGAAGACGGCGTCACCGATGCCGTCCGCGCGGCCGGGCCGAAGGCGTAAGGCGACAGCCGGGCTAATTTTTTCACGGTTGGATGGGAGGGCGAGGCTCATGCCAAGCCGCGAAGTTTTAGCCACACCCGGCTCGGAGGTAGCCTCGCCCTCCCATCCAGTTCCGATGTCGCCACAAGCCCCGGAAGCGTATGCATTGAACGCTGCCTTGGTTACGCGTTCCGGGGCATCGCGGACTCTGCCCCGGCCACCCAACGCGGCGGAGGCTTTGCCAAATCACTCTCCCCCGGCCCCTACCTCAAGGGAGGAGAGTAAAGCGATCCACCGTGAATGTGTAGGCGTCGGGGTGTAAGCGGCTCGGCGGCTTAACGGATGCTACCGTCGCCGTACAACACCGCGCCGTCGGGGTCTTTCTGGCCGTTGAGGGATTCGTAGAGCACCGGGGTGCGTGAAGGTGCGCTGCCCGGCGGGGGCTTCTCGTAGATGAACCCGGGGCGGTCGCCGGTGCGGGGGTTCTCCATGACCTGGTCGAGCTGGGGGAACACCTCACGCAGCTGCAGCAGCGTGTCGGGGAATCGGCCGTTGTTCTGATCCATGTAGGTCTGCAGCGCGATGCCGATCTGCCGCATGTTGTTGGCCGAGACCAGACCATTGGCTTGACTCTTGGCGTCACGCAGGACGTCGAAGTATGCCAGCGGTGAACTGGATTGTTTCGACGCCGCCTGCGGGCCGCCCGGACGCTGCGAGGCGATCGGCGAAGGGGCGGGGGCGCTGGGCTGCTTGGCCCGGCCGAGCTTCACCGTCGCCACGTCTTTACCCGCGAACGAGAGCTTGTACTTGCCCGCGGTGTCCGGCCGGGGGAACAGCAGCGAAAACGTGTAGCGGTCCCACGGCGAGGTGCGCGTCTTCTCCACCATCTTCGGCACCGTCCAGTGCGCCTGGGCCCCGGGGTCCCAGCTCACGTTGAGCGTGCCGCCCTGGTAGTCGGCGGTGACGGTCGGGCCGTCCTTGTCCGCATGCGTGGTCACGAGCTTGCCCGTCGCGTTGAGGCCCTTCATGGCGGGGTAGCCCTGCACGCTGCGCGACGCGGTGAAACTGATGGTGCCCTGGGTCCGGCTCAGGGCGTACTCGGCCTCGCCGTTGACCACGCCGGGGATCTTGTCTTCCGTGACTCGGTCGGGCTTGGCCGAGGCGGGGAACAGGGCGCGGTAGTTGCTTGTGTTCGCCCCGGCGAGGTCGAGGTCGATCGGCTGATCGAACGTCGCACTCACCAGTCGGCCGGTCGTCCCCGCGCCCGGCGGGTCGCTGATGCGGCGTAGCTCGAACTCGCCCTCTTTGAGGATCGAGTCGTACCCCGAGAACTGGCCGAGGTTGTTGATGATCTTTTGCTGCAGCGCGATCTCCAGCAGCACGTAGTCGCCGTCGGGGTCGGCCTGGGTGACCACGAGTTGATCTCGACCGCCCACCGAAAACACGTTCGTCCGGGTCTTGCCCGTCGGCGCGGTGTACGGCGTGACCGGGCCGCTGCCGCCGCTCGCGCCCATGCCCTGGAACCCGCCGCCCAGCAGTGACTTGGCGGTCGAGCTGCCGACGGGCTTGAGCGTGTCGCCGGTGTGCAGCACCTCGACGACGAACACGGGCGAGGCGTTGATGACCTTGGCGGGCTGGCCCGCGCTGCGGGCGTACCAGAAACCGACCCCCGCCAACATTAGCGGGATCAGGATCATCACCAGCGGCGTAAGCTTCACACCAAACAGATCGAGGAACGGCCGGTTCCACCACGGCGGGCGCTTGGCGGCTTCTTCCTCTTCGCGCAGACGGTCCAACCGCACCAGCCGGGGGTCACGCCACTCCTCGGCTTCTTCCGCCGGGTCCTGCTTCGGAGCTGGCGGGGGCGCGGGCTTGGGCGAAGGAAGGATGACGTTGTCGTAGGTGCGTCGGTCTTCGGGGAGGATCTCCAGGAGCGGGCTGTCCTCGGGGATCAGCAGCGGGCTCTTGCAGGCCGGGCACGTCCCGCGTCGGCCGGCGTACTTGTCGTCGACACGCAGCGTCCTTCCGCAAGATGGGCAGTCCAGATCGATCGGCAAAACAAACCCCTTCTAGTCATTCAGATCAGCGAAGAGACCTAGCCTCTCTATCTTACCCTGCAAAAACGATACACAGAACAGGGCATGATCCACCGGCGGACGTTGCGTTGCGGCGGGCGGTGGCCGATCATGGATCGACTCATGCCCCGGCTTCCCAAACCTCAACCCGGCACGCTCCTGGACCTGGCGACGCAGCTGCATCGCGACGAGGCCGAACCGTTGGAGCGGCTGCGGACCCGTGACCGCGGCATCGGCAAGGAATTGGGATTCGAGGCAAGCCAAGAGCCGCTGGACACGCCCACGCGGGCACGGCGGCTGACCGCCTGGCTGGACGCGATCCCCGACAGCCCCCACCGAGGCGGCGACGGGCTGCGGCTGGTCGGGTTGATCGCGGTGGGGATCGGGTTGCTGCTGGGGTATGTGGCGGCGATGGGCTTGTTCTACTACGACGGCTCGACGCCGGTGAACGTGGTGCGGATCATCGCGGTGTTCGTGGTGCTGCAGGCGGTGACGCTGGGGCTGTTCGGCGTGGCGGCGCTGCCGGGCCGGGTGCCGGGGTCGGCGTGGCTGCGCGACCTGAGCCCGGCGAAGCTCGCGACGCTGGTGGCGCGTTGGCTGCCCGGCGAGACGCGCGACACGGTGCAGCAGATCCTGGGGCGTGGGCAGGCGCATCAACGCGTGTACCACGCGGTGCAGAAGTGGCAGCTCTTGGCGTGGTCGCAGTCGATGGCCTTGGCGTTCAACCTCGCGGCGGTGTGCGGGGCGCTGCAGCTGATCGTGTTCAGCGACCTGGGATTTGGTTGGAGCACGACGCTGCAGGTGGACGCCGAGCAGATGCACGGGCTGACTTCGGCGTTGGCGACGCCTTGGGCGATGGCCTGGCAGGACGCGGTGCCGCCGTTGGCATTGGTGGAAGCGACGCAGACCTACCGCGCGGAGAACTTCGAGTTGGGCGTGGCGGCGGAGGAGTCGGCCAAGTGGTGGCCTTTCCTCGTCATGGCGATGCTGGTCTACGGCGTGGTGCCGCGTTTCGTCACGTTGGTGTTCACGCAATGGCGGCTGCGCGGCGCGGTGGTGAAGGCGATGGTGCACACGCCCGGGGCCGATCGCGTGCTCGGCCGTATGACCGCGGCGGTGGTGGAGACGCGTGCCAGCGAACACGAAGGCGCCGCGTCGAGCAGCGCCGCGGACAGCATGGACGCAACGCCCTCGTCGCAAGCGGGCTGTGTGATCCGCTGGGCGGAGGCGGCGTATGACGGCCAGGCGCTGGACGCGGGTGGCGGGCGATCGCTCGACGAGGATCGGCAGACGATCGAAGCCGCGGCCGCGCAAGCGCCTGAACATCCGGTGCTGATCCGGGTCAAGGCGTGGGAGCCGCCGGTGCTGGAGTTCCTGGATTTTCTGGGTGATCTGCGCCGCGCCCTCGGCGACGGCCGTTCGATCGAGGTGCAGCCCATCGGCCAAGGCGACCACGCGGTGTGGAAGAAGAAACTCGCCAGCGTGGGTGACCCGTGGCTGCGGATGGTGATGGACGAAGCCGGGCAAGCCGAAGGGGGGACGCCGTGAGCGAGCCACGATTCGCGGTGGTGGGCCACCCCAACAAAGGCAAGTCGAGCATCGTCGCAACGCTCGCGGCGGACGACGCGGTGCGCGTCGCGCCCGAGCCCGGCACGACGACGCGCTCTCGCGAGTTCCCGATGTCGGTCGACGGCAACACGCTATACACCCTGATCGACACCCCCGGCTTCCAACGCGCTCGGCGGGCACTGGACTGGATGACGCAGCGCCAGACCACGGCCGATCAACACGGCGCGGTCGTGCGCGACTTTGTGACCGAACACGAACGCTCTGATGCCTACCCCGATGAAGTCGAGCTGCTGCGTCCCCTGATCGACGACGAGCAGCCCGCGGGCATCTTATACGTCGTCGACGGCTCGGTGCCCTACGGCCCGGAGTACGAGGCGGAGATGGAGATCCTCCGCTGGACCGGTCGGCCGAGCCTGGCGCTGATCAACCCCATCGGCGAAGCGGACTACATCGAGGCGTGGCGCTCGGCGCTTGGCCAATATTTCAAGATCGTGCGCGTGTTTAACGCCGTGACCGCGGAGTTCGATAAGCGGCTCGAGCTGCTGCGTGCGTTCGGCCAGCTCAAAGAAGAGTGGCGGCAGCCGCTGGACACCGCGGTGCAGGCCCTCGACGCCGACCGTCAGCGGAGGCGTCACGAGTCGGCCCAGGAGATCGCCACGCTGCTGGCCGACGGGCTCACGCTTTCGGTGACCAAGAAGGTCGGCCCCGATGACGACCCCAAGAAGTTCCAGCCCGGCTTGCTGGAAGACTTCAAGGGCAAGCTTCGCCGACGCGAGAAGCGCGGACGCGAGCGGGTCGAGTCGATCTACGACCACCACGGCCTGGACCGGCGCGAGGCGGATTCGGGCGAGGACGTCGAGTCGCTGGTGGCCGACCTGTTTTCGGAAGACGCGTGGCTGTTGTTTGGTCTGCGCCGAAAGGACCTGGTGCTCGCGGGAGCGGGCGGGGGTGCGGCTGCGGGCGGGGCGCTGGACGTGGCGGCGGGCGGATCGAGCCTGTTCCTCGGCGCGGCGATCGGTGCGGTGGTCGGCGGGACGATGGGCTACCTGGGCGCGGGCCGGTTGGCGGATTTCAAGCTGATGAATCAGCCGTTGGGCGGCAAGCTATTGCGGTGCGGCCCGACACGGAACCCGAACTTCCCGTTCGTGTTGCTGGGACGGGCGCGGTACCACCACGCGTTGGTCGCCGGGCGGACCCACGCGCAGCGCGGCGCGCTGGAGGTTGATCAGGCCCAGGCCGGGGCGATGAATCCGCTGACGGACGAACAGCGGACCGCGCTGAGCAAGACGTTCAAGGCGCTGGGCAAGGCGGGGCAAGACATCGAAGCGATCAGCGCCGCCACCGCGGAATTGGTCGAGATCATCGAGCCGATCCTGGAGCCCTGATCCGCAGCACGGGTTGTGATGCTCCGGTCTTCAGCATTCGTACATGGTGGCGTGAGGTGAGAGCGATTATCCCTCGAGAAAAGGCCGAAGCGCGGCTTCGACTTTTGGCTGCAGCCGTGACCATCGGCCCGAGGGTTTTTTGTTCACGGTCACAAAGTTCGCCACGACCATCACCGACACGATCGGCCCCGCGGCAAACACGGCGACCGCCAACGCGTCTTCGGCGGCCTGGGCGTCTTCCGCGGATCGGTAACTACGCATTCTCGCGGGCGCGTTTTCCGCTATCGGGAGAGGGGAAAACGGACGTTCGGCGATGAATTTCATCGCTTGGGGGTTGGGCGTGTCTTCGATCTGCAGGGAGGGGCTGGCCATGAACGGATCATGACAGATCGCGGCGATTTTGTCAGAGGCGCGCCTTATTCGGTGCCGTGAAATCTCCGATAAATCTGCAGTCATCCTGAGAGGGTCTATGAGCGCGAATCCGAACGATATTTTGAACAGTTCCCTGAAGCTGACGGAGAAGCAATGGGGCACGCTGATCTCGAGCCTCGAAGCGGGCAAGGGCCCGACGGTCCCCGCGACCCGTGATCGGCGTGACCTGGATATCAAGCGCTACCCCCACGTTACGAAGGTGGCCCTGCGGGTCATCCACCCGGGCGGTCAGAAGACGTCGCACCTCGTGCGGTCGCGCAACCTCTCTTCGGGGGGCATGGGCTTCCTGCACCTGAGCTTCCTGTACCCGGACACGCCCTGCCACATCGCGTTGCAGACCCGCCACGGCGAGAGTGTCGCGATGTCGGGCAAGGTGAGCTGGTGCCGGCTCGTCTCGGGCAAGAGCCATGAGATCGGATTCCGCTTCGATCAGATGATCCAGATCGACGAGTTTATCGATCCGGAAGTGATCAAGGCCTCGAGCGCCGCGTGACGCCTTGGCTCAGGCAGCGGGGGGATATGAATAGTGACGTAGGTGGTGGGTGATCGTGTCGCGGACTCGGTTGGCTTGATCGTCGTCGCAGCGCACGCCTGCTTCGAACTTGACCGATCGAAGTTGACCATCGGTGTGGATTCGCTCAGGGTCTTTGGCGTTGCCGATCCGTAATCGGTACCACTTGGCCCCGATGCGGGTCAGGTTGAAGCAGTTGACTTCGGACCATGATTGCAACGTTCGGCTGGCGTCGGTGGTTTCGTCCGATGCGATGCCAAAGCCACCGGCCGTGAAGATCAAAGGCTGGGTGGCGGATCGCTCGCGTTTGCCGGTAGACAGCATGGCGATGAGCCCGATGATCCAGCCTACGCCCACGATGCCGAAGATCGTTGGATCGATCACAAAGAAGCCGATGCAGTTGAGCCAGAGCAGCGCGACGGCCATGATCACCCCCCAAAGGATTCGACGCAGGGGGCTTGTCGTGCTCCCTCGGCGGGGCATACCGATCATGACCAGCGTTTGATCGTCATATGGCGTCCCGCATTCGGGGCACGAGCCGGGCGTGGCCAGGCCTTTCAGAGCGTAACCGCAGGCCGCGCAGTGCTCGGGTACTGTTCGCCACTCGGGTGGTTGCAGTTTGATCGGCGGCATAGGTGACGCGGGGAAAGCGTTGGTTTACATCGCGGCAGCGGGACCTTCGTATTCGGCGCTGCCGAAACCCAGGATCGGGATGAAGATGAAGCCGAGGAGGATCAGTCCGATCGCGGTTCCAACCCCGCGTCCGAACGACTTGGCCAGATCGATCGCCAGGATGATGCCGATGATTACACTAACGAGAGGCACAAACATCAGGATGGTCCACCACCCGGGGCGACCGACGATCTTGCAGACCAAGTAGATGTTGTAGATCGGGATGATCACTCCCCAGCCCGGCTGACCCGCTTTCACGAACATCTGCCAGCCCCCGGCGATGACCACGACGATGAGGCCGAGGTAGATAAGAAAGAACAGCAGACCGATAATCATCGCAACGGCATCGCCGCCGTTGGACTGTGCCAAAACGTTAACCAAAACCTGTGCCATGTATGAACCCCTTGCGAATGCGCCACGCATTTCGGTTACGTGGCTTAGATGTTCGCCTGAGTATGGCCGGTTCGGGCTCGGCCTGCAAGGCTTAGGTTGTCTTCGATAGCGCAAACAGGCTGGGCGATTCGAGTTCGAGGAGTTGGCGTTTGGTGTCGATGCCGCCGCCGAAGCCGGTGAGCGAGCCGTCGGCACCGATGACGCGGTGGCAGGGCACGACGATGGACAGCGGGTTGTTGCCGTTGGCCAGGCCGACGGCGCGGCTGGCGTTGGGTTGGCCCAGGCGCTGGGCGAGTTGGCCGTAGGAGATGGTGGTGCCGAAGGGGATGAGGCGGAGCTGTTGCCAGACGCGGAGCTGGAACTCGGTGCCCTGGGGGGCGAGGGGCAGGTCGAAGGTTTCGGATTCGCCGGCGAAGTAGGCGGCGAGTTGGCGTGCGGTTTCGACGAAGACCGGGTGGTCGTCGGCGTGTTGCACCGCGGTCGCGTCGTCGGGCAGGGGGGTGATCTTTCGGCCGTGGACGAAGTCGATGCGGGTGAGGTGGGTGTCGGTGGCGCAGAGACGCAGGGGGCCCACGGGGGAGTTGATCGTGGTGTGGGCGGTGGGGGACATGAGCTAAGTTTAGCGCATCGGTAGAGACTGCGTTGCGGCCGATTGATTCCCCTCCCTTGAGGGAGGGGTTAGGGGAGGGCGTCGTGTTGGGGGGAAGTCACGGGTGCTCGGCACCCTCCCCCGGCCCCTCCCTCAAGGGAGGGGAGAAGATGCTTCATTCAATTTCGCAGTTCACGACACAATCACGTCGACTCATGCACCTGGCCCTTGAGCCAATCGATGAAGTCGGTGGCGACGACGTAGAGGCCGTCGCGGATCTGGCTGAGGCCCTGGTCGCGGTCCCACAGGACGATGGGGTATTCCAGGGCCTGCATGTTGAAGGGGTCGGTGGCGGGGTCGGCACGTTCGCCGATGCCGACTTCGCCTTCGAGCTCGACGCTCTGGTCGCTGCCGGCGACGGTGCGGGTGCGGGTGTCGAAGCAGTACTGGTCGCCGTTGCCGTCGTCGCAGAAGGCGATGAGGAAAGCGGGCAGGGGCGAGCTGTCGTGGTCGCGTTCGAGTTCGTTGGCGATGACGAGGTTGCGGCGGGTGGTCAGGTCGCATCCGCCGACCCAGTAGAGGTCCCAGTCGGGCAGCAGGACTTCCCCGGCCCGCTCCATGAACTCGATGTAGCTCGGCGGCAGGGGGACGCCCAAGACTTCCTGGGCCTCGCAGATGTCCTCGTCGGTCGGCGCGGGCGCGGGCTCGGCAAAGCCCTGAGCCTGGGCGACAAAGGTCATGCTCTCGATCGCGACGTCGAGGGGTTGCATCTTGGCCATGGCGTGGTCCTCGCAGGAGATTACCGGACCACGAAAGCGGCCCGCTTCTCCTCTCCTACGTCATCGGCCAACGTCGCCTGCGCGCTCAGGCGTTTTCGCCTTCGCCCTCGGACGCGGCCTCGACCGCGTTTTCCCGGCGGATCTGGCCGTGGCGCGGGATCTCGCCTTCGGTGATGTAGAGCACATCCTTGGCGATGTTGCAGGCGTGGTCGGCGATGCGTTCGAGCTGTCGGCTGACACTGATGTAGTGCACCATCTGCTCGGTCTGGTGTGGGTTTTCACGCATCAGCTCGATGGCCCGGCCGTACATCGAGGCGTGCATGATGTCGACTTCGTCGTCGAGCACGCGGACCTGGTGGGCCACCTCGACGTCGATGTTCACCACCGCGTCCAGGGCGTGGCGGAGCATCTGCTCGACCCGTCGGCCCATCGCGTTGAGATCGAACGGCGGCTCGTTGACCTGCCCCTCCTCGGCGAGGTACTTGGCCTGCTCGGCGATGGATTTGGCGTGGTCGCCGATGCGCTCCAGGTCGTTGTTCATCTTCAACACCGCCACGACGTAGCGCAGGTCGAACGCCACCGGCTGGTGGAGCGCCAGGGTGTGGAGGCACTCTTCTTCGATCTCGATTTCCAGGAGGTCGATCTTCTTGTCGCCTTCGACGACGCGTTGGGCGAGCTCGACATCACGGGTAACCACCGCTTCGATGGAGTCGCGCACTTGCTCTTCGCAGAGCGCGCCGAGACTCAGCAGCATCTTCTTGAGCGTGTTGATTTGGCGTTGCAGGAAGATAGGCATGATGAACTTTCAAAACGACGGGGACAGGTAAACCGGAACATTCGAGTTTAACAATCCCCGGTAAGGCTTGCGCCATCTTTTGGGGATTATGCGGATTCGGTGGTGGGCGGTTCGGCGGGGTGGACAACGCCGGCGACGGCCGAACCCGTGGACGGCTTGGCTGCGGCGTTCTGGGTGCCGGCGCGGAAGGTCAGCGTGAATGTGCTGCCCTTGCTCAGTTGGCTGCGAACGCTGGCTTTGCCGCCCATGGTCTCGGCGATGTGCTTGACGATGGAAAGGCCCAGGCCGGTGCCGCCGAGTTGTCGGCTGCGGGCACGGTCGGTGCGGTAGAAGCGTTCGAACACGCGGGGCAGGTGCTCGGGTTCGATGCCGCGGCCTTCGTCGGTGACGGCCAGGACCGCGTCGTCGTTGCGGCGCTCGGCGGAGATGACGACGGTGGTGTCTTCCGGGCTGTACTTGATCGCGTTGTCGATCAGGTTTACCAGCGCCTGCTCCAGCAGCGTGGGCACGACCTGGGCCCGCAACGGCTCGGCCTCGATCTTCAGCGTGATCGACTTGGCCTGGGCCTTGGCGTGGCAGGTCTCGCAGGCGGCGCGGATCACCGGCTCGACGGCGTGGGCTTCGATCTCGTCGGAGACCGTGGCCCCTTCCTGCTCGAGGCGGGTCAGGCTGAGCAGGTCTTCGATAATCGCGTCGAGGCGTTCGGTCTGGCGGGCGATGATGCCGGTGAAGTTCTGCCGGGCGGGGACGGGCATCTGCTCGTCGTCGATCAGGGTTTCGACCGCGGCCTTGATCGCGCTGATCGGGGTCTTGATCTCGTGGGAAACGTTGGCGACGAAGTCGCGGCGGACCGACTCGAGCCGGCGCAGCCGGGTAACATCGTGGAGCACGACCACGGCCCCGACTTGCCGGCCCTCGGCGTCGCGGACAGGGGCGGCCTGGGCCTGGATCGACCGGTCGTCCGTGCTCGACCCCGGGTTCAGCCGGAGGCTGAGTTCGCGGGTGGCGGGGGTGTTGGCCTGGCTGCCCAACGCCTCGGTGACCAGCGACTGCAGCGAGGCGTTGCGGACGACTTCCTGGATCGAACGGCCGACCGCACGCTTGGGGTCGAGCGACAGCATCAACGCCGCGGCGCGGTTCAGGCTGATCAAACGCTCTTCGGTGTCGATCGCGGCGACGCCCTCGACCATCGACGACAGCACCGCCTCGAGTTCGCTGCGGCGGCGCTCGACCGTGGTCAGACGCTCGGCGAGTTGGCGGTTGTGTTCACGCTGACCCGTCAGCCCCTCTTTCAATCGGCGCAGCCGCCGGCCGAGCGTCACCGCGGTCAGGACCGCAGCGACCAGCAAGACTGTCAGCAGGATGATGAGGGCGGTTTGCATGAACGTGAAAAACGGTGGGTTTCGATCCACGGCGGGACGGACGATATTTCAGATGGGCTACGAAATATCGTAACCCGGGCCGGCCCGTTTGTAGAAATAACTTTGTGTGTGGAATCAGTCCTTGAACCGATAGCCCACGCCGCGGACCGTCTCGATCCGCTTGCCCGCGGCGGGCCCGAGCTTGCGACGCAGGGCCACCACTTGTACATCGACGCTGCGGTCGGTGACGGCGGCGAAGCCTTCATGCAGCGAGTCGATGATCTGCTGGCGGGTGAACACGCGGGCGGGGCGGGAGACCAAGAGCGTGAGCAGCTTGAACTCCGTGGCGGTCAGGTCGACCGGCTCGCCCTCGGCGGTGACTTCGTGGCGCTCCAGGTCGACTCGCACGCCGGCGGACTCGAGCACGCGGCGCTCTTCGCCGTCGACGTCGGCCCGACGCAGCACGGCCTTGATGCGGGCCATGAGGATGCGCGGGCTGAAGGGCTTGGTGATGTAGTCGTCGGCCCCGAGCTCGAGGCCCTGGACGATGTCGCTCTCTTCGCCCTTGGCGGTGAGCATGATCACGGGGATGTCGGCGGTCTCGGCCTTGGACTTGAGGCTGCGGCAGACCTCCAGGCCGTCCATCGAGGGCAGCATGAGGTCCAGCAGGATCAGGTCCGGCGGCTGGTTGCGGACGAGCTTGAGGCCGTCCTCGCCGGTCTCGGCGGTGACGACGTCGTAGCCTTCGCGGTCGAGGTTGTATTTCAGAAGTTCGAGCAGGTCGCGCTCGTCTTCAACTAGCAGAACTTTCAGATCTGGCATCGGGCAGGCACCTTTCGATTGATCGCTGGAGAATGTAGCAGACCGATTCATATTCCCTACGTTGCTCACGGAAAACTGACATTCATCCTTACGAGAGCCCCCGTTACGCTGCGGGTTCCGAGCCCTCCGGGACGCAAATAATTGTCCTGGTTTCCGGGAAATCGTCTTTACTCGCGCTAGAGTCCGGGGTTACGGTTTTTGTCCGGCATAACCCTAGTCTGCAACCCATTTCTCAGAGCCAGAACTTCTAACTGAAAGGCAAAATTATGATTCAAACCGCCCACCGCAAAGCGAGCACCGCCGCCTCGGGCTTTTTAATCGCCGCGGCGTTAACCCTGACCGGTTGTGCCGCGCCGCAGGCCAGTGAGGCCCCCATCGATCAGGCTCAGCAGGCCGCGTTGACCCCCGATGCGGTGCTGTCGGATTTGATGGAGGGTAATGAGCGTTATGTCAGCGGCGTCATTTCCGAACCCAACATCACCGAGCGGGTCAGCATCAGCTCGACGGGCCAGTACCCCCAGGCGGTGATCCTGTCCTGCCTTGACTCGCGCGTCCCGGTGGAGATGGTGTTTGATCAGGGCATCGGCGATGTGTTTGTTGGTCGGGTGGCGGGCAACGTCGCCACCACCGAGCAGATCGGCTCGATGGAGTTCGCGACCAAGGTCGCCGGCTCGAAGCTGGTGATGGTCTTGGGCCATGAGGCCTGTGGTGCGGTGAAGGGGGCGTGTGACGGGGTGGAGCTCGGCAACCTGACGGACCTGCTCGCACACATCGAGCCGGCAGTGGAGGGCGTCGACGGCTTCGCTGACGATCAACGCAATTCGAAGAACAGCGCCTTCGTCGAAGCAGTGGTCCACAAGAACGTGGAGCTGGTCATCGCCGACATCCGCGAACGCAGCGAGGTCCTGACCGAGATGGAAAACAACGGCGAGATCAAGATTGTCGGTGCGGTCTACTCGCTGCAGGACGGCAGTGTTACGCTGACTAACTAAGCACCGGCGAGCCACCATCGACCAGGTCCATGAAAAAGGCCCACGGCGATTAAGCCGTGGGCCCTACGGTAGGGTCTGTTCTTAAGCGAGCAGGCCTTAGAACAAGAGCTGGAACTGAGCACGCAGGGCGAACTGGCCGTCTTCGCCGGGGGCGTCGGGCTGGAGGCCCAGGCCGTCGCTGACCGAGATGCCGGTGAGCGGGTCGAGGGCGAAGACACCGTCGACGGTGAACTTGGCCGAGTGCTTCTTGAGGTAGTAGTTCACACCGGCGGTGATGACGTTGATTTCGTCAGCACCGGCGACGTCGGTGTCTATGAACTCGTAGCGAACGAAGGGTTCCCAGGTGTCGTCGATGGTGTAACCGGCTTGGGCGAGCAGGCCGAAGGGGTCCGACTCAACACCACCGGTGACGGCGTCTTGGGTTTCGAAGTAGACGGCACCGAAGAGGCTCAGGCCGGCGTTGTTGTACAGGGCGTCGACGGTCAGACGGGTGAAGGCGTCGAGGGTGCCGGTGGCTTGGTTGACGCCGGTCTTGGCGACTTCGTGGTGAACCGCGGCACCGATGTTGATGCCCATTTCGTCTTCAACCCAGGAGGTGTAGTCCTTGGCGAAGCCCTTGCTGCCGCCGATGGTGTAGTCGCCGCGGACGGTGACGGCCAGGTCGGCGGGGGTTTCGTTGAAGTCGCCGTTGCCGCCTTCGCCGGCGTTGGCACCGTCGCTGAACATCGCCTTGACTTTCAGGTCATCGACGGGCTTGAATTCGACTTGGATGCCTTCGGTGTGGCCGGTGGTGAACTGCTCGTTGACGAGCGAACGTTCGACGGCTTGCTGACGGCTGGAGCTGGTCAGTTCGTCGAAGGCGAAGGGGGCCTTGAAGCGGCCGGCCTTGAGGGCCACGCCGTTGTCGAACTTGTAGCCGAGGGTGAAGGATTCCAGGCCGGTGTTGTTCGAGTCACGGTTCGAAGCGAGGCTGAAGCTGTAGCTGACCTTGGGGTCGGCGATGTGGCCCTTGCCCTTGAGCTTCATGCGGCGGAGTTGGAAGCCGGCGAGGTTGTCGCCGTCGTCGATGCCGGTGCCGGGGGCGTTGGAGCGTTGGTTGTAGATGTAGCGGAATTGACCTTGACCCGAGAGGGCGAGGCTGAAGCCGCCGTCGGCGGATTCGAGGAAGAAGTTCTTGCCGTTGTGGCCGGCGGTCATTTCTTCGGCGGCGTAGTTGATGCGCGACTGGGCGTCGAGCATGGCGGCGTCGGTCGCGGCCTGCAGGTCGGCGGTCGCTTGAGCGGTCGAGCCACCCTTGATTTGCGACAGCTCGGCACGCATCGCAGCGAGCTCGGCCTTCATCGCGTCGAGCTCAGAAGTTTCGCCCATCGCGACGGCGGGCGAAAAAAGCGCCGCAGCGAGAACACCGGTAGTCAGTTTACGTTGCATCGATCGGGTCTCCATAAAGAGAAAGAGGAGTAGCAGGCCACCCCAGTGCGTGCCCCGGACATCCGGGGGGTCTTAGGTTGGCGGAAGGGTACGAGTCTCATGTGAGGATTAAGCGACTGTTAAGTTAGAAGAGTGTTAGCGGTGTAAACGCGCAACGCATAAAGCGTTTCGTGGATGCGGGCGTATTTACTGGGTGGGGCAGGGAAAAACGTCTAGGACGATGTTTTTCGATCGGGCGGGGTTTGGTGAGTCTGTGATTCATTGTGATTATCGGGTGAGCCGTGTTGGGCCGGGTCGATTTCACGTAGGTAGGCCCAGGTGTAGAGGCCTGTGCGGTGTCCATCGGAAAACTCGATGCGGAGCGCATAATTTCCGATCAGCTCGGCGTTCTCCGCTTGGAAGGGTTTTCCCGAGGTGTTCGAGGCCGAGGTGGGAAGAACCGTGAGCGGGTTCTCCGCTTGTTTTTCTCGGAACGCCTTGGCTTCTGCTGAGGGGGAATTTTTCCGGAGGTAGCCCACCGGATAGACCGACACCCGCCCATCGCTCCAGGTGATGGTGAGCGCGGTGTCTTTCTTAAGGTCCAACGCGGTTGGCCGCAGCCCGGGCGGCAGCGGCTCGACGACTTCGCCAAAGTCGTCGGAGTCTTTGTGGTCGCCAAATTGAATCGGTTGGTGGGCCATGTACTTGCGGCGTGGTGGGGCGGGATCAGAGGGATGCGTCGATCAATCGTCCGCGAAGCCGCGGGTGTCCTGACGCATCTGCTTGGCCCGGTCGATGAGGGCGGGGACATCCTGTTCCGCGGCGGGCACTTCCTGGGTCAACTCATAATGCCAGCTCACACGCGACTCGGCCCCCGGCAGCATCTCCGCCACCAGGTCCGGCCCGGGCAACTCCCACCACGGCATCTCCGCCTCGCCCGTCGTCCACTTCGGCTCGTACCCCGTCTTCTCCAGACGTACGTCGTAGGTCCCGTACCACTTGAACGGCACCTCCACCGGTGTACGCCCGACCTCCTGGTCGTTCAGCCACACCAACGCGCCCGCCGGCTCCGAGGTGATCGAGATCGTCCGCTGCACGCACCCCGGGAGCAGCAGTGGTGCGCTCGCCAGCATCAGGATGAGGGGAATCCGCTTCCGCATCGCCACAGTGTATCGATGCCCTGCAAGCTCCGCCCAGCAATCACTCGCTCGGGGGACCCTTGCTGATCGAGCCGTGCATCTCGTCGAGCAGGCGGTTGTATTCGCCGTGGGTCACGAAGCGGGTGGCCTCGTTGTCCGCGTTCCAGGCGTCGTACGCCTCTTGCAACGCTTTGGCCAGCTCGGGCTGCTGTTCGATCAGGTTTTTCGACTCGCCCAGATCGTCCTGGAGGTTGTAGAGCTCCAGTGCGGGATCGCCGCCGGGCTTGGTCAGCTTGTTGCCGTCCTTGTCGATCACCGCCCAGATCACGTTGTTGTTTTGACGGAAGAAGATGTGCTCGTGTGACACCTTCACGGGGTCGGCGGTCACGCATTCGATCAGGTTTACGCCTTCCATGTCCGACTCATCCGCCCCGGCCACCGCGGCTGCTGTGCGCGTGATGTCGATCGACAGCGCGGGGTAGGGGTAGGTCTGGCCCGCTTCGATCTTGCCGGGCCAATACAGGAAGTACGGCACATGAATGCCGCCTTCATGCAGATAACCCTTGCCGCCCTTGAACGGCGAGTTGTCGGTCAGGCCCCACGTCTCCTCCACCGACTTGTATCCCTTCTCCGGCCCGCCGTTGTCGCTCTGGAAAAAGATCAGCGTGTTCTCCTCCAGCCCGAGCTCGTCGAGCTTCTGCATCACCCGGCCGATGCCGCGGTCCATCTCCACCACCATCGCGCCGTAGATCCGGCGGAAGCGGTGTTCGATGTGGCTGAGTTCATCCATCGTGCTCTGCGGCGCCTGGAACGGGCCGTGCGGCGCGTTGTAGCTGAGGTAGAGGAAGAACGGCTGGTCCTTGCTGTCTTCGATGAACTCGAGCGCTTCGTCGGTGAGTTGGTGGGTGAGGTATTTCTCGACGTTGACGTATTGCTTGTTGTCGATGAGCGCGTGGTAGTAGGGGTTGTCGAGCCGGGTGCTGTCGACCGAGAGGTAGTCGTGGCCGCCGCCGATCATGCCGTAGAACCGGTCGAAGCCGCGCTTGAGCGGGTGGTGGTTCGAGCTGACGCCCAGGTGCCACTTGCCGATGAGTCCGGTGGTGTAGCCGACGTCTTTGAGTCGCTTGGCGATGGTGACTTCTTCCACCGGCAGGCCCGCCACCTTGTCGCGGGGGGCGTAGGGCACGTTGAGCTCGTAGCCGAACCGCTGCTGGTACTTGCCGGTCATGAGCGCGGCGCGGGTGGGCGAGCAGAACGAGTGGTTGGCGTAACCCATGGTGAACTTCACGCCCCCAGCGGCCAAGCGGTCGAGGTGTGGCGTGGGGAAGTCGGTGCAGCCGTTGAACCCGACATCCGCGTGGCCCAGGTCGTCGGCCAGGATCACGATGATGTTGGGCTTGTCCGCCGCCGCGGGGGTGGTGGGGGCGAGCAGCAGCACCGCGACGGCGATCATTAGCAGGCAGAGACGGTTCGGCATGGAGAATTTCCTGAGAGAGGGGGCAATTGGGAGTTGAAATGATACCCGCAAAATGTATAATGTTAACAAAGTTTTTACGTCACCGGCCTTGCAGGTTTCACCGATGAAAACCTTCGCTGCCCGCCACACGTAGGGCGGTACGGCTGAATCCGCCGCCCATGCTTCACGAAATCTGACTTCATTAAAATAAATAAGTTTAATCTTAAATGAAAGGTCCCTCCGAATGGTCTGCCCCTTCGATTCGCACACCCTGAATTCAACCCTGCCTGTTCTGATCGTCGCCTGCTTGATCGCCCTCTGTTCTTCGCAGGTCGCCTGTGCCGGGCCGCTGCCGGTGCCCGAGGAAATCGCGGAGAACTTCGCCGTCGAGATGGACAAGAACGTCTCGGACGACTTCTGGAAACTTGACCCCAACAAGTGGGTGGTCCGCGCCCGTAAAGGAACCGACACCTCGAAGCCCTCGGGCAACATCAAGGCCAAGCACAACCAGCTCCGCAAAGAAGGCGACACCCGTTACCTCAGCCTCTTGGCGAACAAGCACGGCGAGGCGGGCGTCTCGGCGCTGCATGTCCACGAATACGGCTTCACCGTCTGCCGTTGGCGCACCAAGGGCCTGGAGTACGGGGTAAAGCACGCCGCCCACCCTGCCATCTGGAGCTACTCCTACAACATGGGCTCAACGCCGCGTAACGCGCCCAACGACAGCGGCAAGACCCTCGAGATCGACTGGATGGAATACATCAAGTGGAAGAAGGTGCCCGGCTACCACGCACGCATCCTCCCCTCCGATGGCGGCGGCTCCGACGTCGACCGCAGCATCCACGCCTTCCAGGGCCAGACCGACTTCAACGGCTGGCGCATCCACGGCTACGAATACACCCCCGACTACGTCCAGCTCTGGGAGTACGTCGACGACCAATGGCAAAAGAAGGGCGTCGCGCTGAAGTTCGGCGACGAGACCGACCTCGAAGCCAAAGTCCTCGACCGCGAGTACCGCTCGAAGCAGTACTTTGTCCTCTCCAACATCTGGTTCTACAAACCCGAATACGAACTCAACCCCGTCCGCCTCGACATCGACTACCTGCACCACTACCCGATGAAGTAAAGGCCCGATGAAGTCATCACATCGTTGCCGCCCAAGGCTCAAACCTTGGGCGGCTTATTTTTTGGCGTTGTTGGTCGGAAAGAGCACCCAGTCGCCTTCGTCATCGGGGCAGCGATCTTTGCTCCAGGATGCGGCCGATTCGGGTCGGGCCTTGCCGTCCTCGCCGATCGGAGGTTGGCCCTGATTGTCCACGCGGTCCACGCCGACGCTGTAGACCTTGGGCCCGTCTTCGGTAACGAGGTAGCGCAGCGGGTCGCCGGTGATTCGGTCGACGGGCAAGGCGGATAAATAGGCCGGGGTGAGTGCGGCGAGGACGTCGGGCCATTGGCCGTGCTCGCGGCGATACTGCTCGAGGGCCAGGGCCAACACAACGCCTTCCTGTCGGCCTTCACACTGCTCGATTCTCCGCGTTGTGGCCCCGAGCGCAGGCATGAGCTGGGAGATCAGCAGGTACTTGGTGCGTTCGCGCAGCGACCAGGTGTCCAGATCGTCGGAGAACTCGTTGGTTTGCTGAAACCGCCGAGGGAGTGCGACCGAAGCCTCGAGGTCATTCATCATCTGATCAAACTTGTCTCGCATGTCTTGTCGAGAAGCGATGACCAACAATGATGCGGGCATCGCTGCGGACTCGATGGTTTGCAAGACGGGGCTTTGCACCTCGACGCCTTGGCTTGCGAACGTATTGGAATAAGTGCTCATTAGACGCAGCCCTTCCGAGGTGATACGTCCGTTGCCGCGCCCGTCGTCGGTGAACATCCGCTGCAGGGTGTCGTACATCATCATGCGTTCGCCGTCGTAGCGGACGATCGTGCGCGGTGAAACGGCGGCGACGCGGGCTTGGAGTTGTTGGAGCTGCTCGTCGGAGAGCAGGTTGGGCGATTCGATGAGCAGGTCTTCGATTTTTTCGTACGTCAGGTAGAGGATGGATAGCCCAACAAGGCCGTTGATCAGAATGGGCGTTTCGGTGACTTGATCGGCCATGCCGAGGAGGGCTTCGAGTTTCGCCAAGACCCGGTCGGCGTCACCTTGCTGAACCGCGGCGTCGAGATCAGAGGCGAGCAAGCGGGCGGATTTCCGCATCAAGCCGAGGTGGGGCAGCAGCACGTTGATGACGGATTCTTCGGCCAGGCGTTCCTGAGGAGAAAGCTTGCTGAGATCGACCCGCTCGGGCTGATTGTTGGGGCCGTAGAACGCGAGGCGGTCACGTTCGTCGAGCTTGTGGTTGAATCCGGCTTCATAACCCAGGCCCGGCTTGGCCCCGGCTTGTCGCAGCGCGTCAAGGAGGGGTTGATGTTCCGCCAGGAAAGCGCGGGATTCGTTCCAGCCCGCATCGCCGGGGCGTAGCAAGGAACGGCTGGAGGGATGATGGTCATCCGGAAAGAGCGGCGCGAGATCGTGCTCGGCCATGCCAAACGCGATCCATGCTTCCCGATAGATCGGCCACGCCTGATCTTCGGCGGGCACGGCCCGGGCGTCGGCGTTCATCGCCGCGACGTAATCGACGGTGACTTGGGGCGACCCCATGAAGAAACGCACAGCCAGCAGGGCATAGAACAGGACCAGGACCGCAATCCCCCGGCGGGTCCAGACAAACGCCTTGGCCGTGATCGAGCGGTTGCGTTGCTTGGACCGGCGGATCAGTTTCGCGGTGACCGCGGGTTGGCCGAAGTCCAGCACGGCCGCTTGCGGATCCGCCTCGGCTTGCTGGCCGTCTTTGAAGTGGGCGATCAACTCGTCGGCCACCTCCATCTTCTCGAGACGCCAGAGGCGCGTGCGTTTCACGACATCGCGGACCGTGGCCTCGGCTTCGGCAGGGAGCTCGGCCGCCTCGAGCTTCGCGTCGAGGTCGAGCCGGCCGTTGATCCGGCCGCGGAGGATGTCGCGCAGCGGGGAGTGGGCGAGGCGACGCCAGAACGACGGCGGAAGGGCGGTGCTCTGCGACGAGGGGTTCGGCAGCGTTTCGCTCATGCCACACCCCCGCGGAGCAGGCCGAGGCCAGCGGTGAGGGGTTGCGCGGTTCCGGCCCCGGGCGTGACGCCGAGGGCGGCCATCGCGTCCATCAGCGCCGACCACTGCTCGCGGTCGGCGGATAGCTTCTTCTTGCCCTTTCCGGTCAGGCGGTAGTAGCGGCGCGGCCGGCCGTTGTCGGCGGTGACGGTACGCGACTTCACCAGCTTCTTCGCTTCGAGGTTGTAGAGCATCGGGTACAGCGTGGATTGGCCCATCGCCAGGACCCCCGCCGAGCGGGTTTCGAGGGCTTCGACGAGTTCGTAGCCGTACATCTCGCCGGTGGCGAGCAGCTGGAGCACGGCCGTGGGCCCGGCCCCCCGCATCATTTCGCGTTCGAGTTTCATGATGGATTCCAGAAATTAGGTTATTACGCAACGCAAGCTATGTAAAACATAGTATGGGCTTGTCGGGGCGATGAAGTCAAGAAAAATGCGAGGGTTTTGCATGAATGCGACAAGATGTTGCGGGCTAGCCCCGATTGGTGCGTTCCGCTGAAGGGCCGGTGCTGAATTCGATTTACGGAGAAGTGCGAGGCTGAAAACGCCGCTTCCGGTATGATCAACGTGCTGCATGTCGCTCTCCGGGTGTGCTGGGGGCGTGGCGGCAATGCGTTCGTAAACATTCCATGGAGTCCGGAAGAAAGATGAATCTGAAGAATCAGTTGGCGATGGCTGTGGTGTTGGTCGGCTTCGGCGGGGTGTCGGCGTCGGGGCAGGTGTTCGGCTCGGGTCCCTCCGATTCGGCGTTGTTTACCAACGGCGTATTTAATGTGCCGTCCGACACGCCACCCCCGGCGGTGGGCAATCTGCAGCAGCTCAATGTCATGGACGGCGGGGTCGTCGGCGATCGGCTTGAGGCCGGCTCCGGTGCCGAGGTGAACATCAGCGGCGGCAGCATCGGTGAGCGTTTCGATGCCTTGCCGGGCAGCGAGGTGAACATCAGCGGCGGCAGTGTCGGAGACCTTTTTGGGGCGATCAGTGGCAGCCAAGTGAACATCTCCGGCGGGAGTGTCGGCGGCCTCTTCTATATCGACAGCGGTGCCGAGGTGAACATCAGCGGCGGAACGATCGGCGACGTGATCTTTGCGGCACCCAACAGCATGACGAACATCTTCGGCACGTCGTTCACGCTGGGCGGGTCCGAGGTGACGGGGCTGACCGAAGGCGTGGCGTTCACGGTGACCGACCGTGATGTGACCCTGGCGGGATTCTTTGCCGACGGTACGGCCTTCGCTTTCGACTTGGACGAGACCGACGACGGCGGTGACGACCTTTCGGGCCGAGGCGATGTGTTTCGCAACTTCTCGATCGTGACGATTACACTGCTGCCGGAGTTGGTGACTCTTCCGGGCGACTACAACGGCAACGGCGTGGTCGATGCAGCGGACTACACGGTTTGGCAAGACGCTTTTGGATCGATGGAAGACTTGGCTGCCGACGGGAATGGCAATGGGGCGGTGGATGCGGCGGACTATACCGTGTGGCAGGACAACTTCGGCAGCACCAATCTTGAGGGGGCCTCAATGGTGGTGATCCCCGAGCCTTCGAGCCTTGCTTTACTTGGTCTCGGCGTAACGGTGGCGGGGTTGAGGCCGCGGACTCGGAAGGCGGGGTGAATGCATACGGTGGGTTAGACTGCAGGCATGGACAAGAAACTCTCACACGTGGACGAGCACGGCTGGGCGGGGATGGTCGATGTAGGTGGCAAGCCGCCCATGCGGCGGCGGGCGATCGCGGAGGGGCGGTTTTGTGCGGCCCCCGGAACCATCGATCTGGTGATGCAAGGGGACTTGCCCAAGGGCGAGGCGTTGTCGGTAGCGCGGGTGGCGGGGGTGATGGCGGGGAAGAAGACCG
The DNA here is from genome assembly GCF_014207595.1 of Algisphaera agarilytica. Classification (NCBI taxonomy): domain Bacteria; kingdom Pseudomonadati; phylum Planctomycetota; class Phycisphaerae; order Phycisphaerales; family Phycisphaeraceae; genus Algisphaera; species Algisphaera agarilytica. The sequence goes on along the minus strand of NZ_JACHGY010000001.1, from coordinate 811,083 downwards.
GGGAATTGATCCCGTTGTGCCATCCGTTGCCGGTGGATTATGTGAATGTGAGCTTTGAACGTACCGGCCCCGGAGAGATTACGGTCATGGCCGAGGCGGGCATCGTGGCGAAGACGGGGATCGAGATGGAAGCCTTGACCGCGGTGAGCGTGGCTTGTCTGACGTTGTACGACATGACCAAGGCGGTGGATAAAGACTTGCGGGTCGAGGGGGTGCGGTTGGTGGAGAAGACGAAAGAAGCCCTTTAGCCCCGGGTGAGTCACCCGGGGGCGTGTCGGGTTGATGTGGGTGGTGGGGTGGATGTTCGAGCGGACGCCGCAGCCGCCCCGGGTCATTGACCCGGGGCTAAAGTTTTTATTTGAAAATCTTGTCGAGGGTGCGGTCGACCGAGCGGTCGATCGCAGCGTTGGCTTCCTGGTCGACGCGGTTTTCGGTACGGGTGGTGGCGCGGTCGGTTTTTTCGTCGACGCGTTGGCTTGTGGTTTCGCAGCCGGTGGCGACGAAGAGGGCGAAGACGGTGATGAGGCCGAGGGTCAGGCCGAAGAGTGGGGTGATGGGTCGCATAACGGGCTCCAGTTCGGGGTGGGGTGCGGGTCGGAGAAACAGCGAACTTCACCATGCGGTACCCGGCGAAGGGGCGGACCCTGCGCGGCGGGAGAAGTTTTTTGTTTGTGATAGATCAGTTGAAGTGTTCGTCGGGGTCGTCGGTCAACACGGCGTCCATCGCGGTGCGGATGGCATCCGGGGCGAAGCCGCGGCGGGCGAGTTGGCCGTAGAGTCGGCGTTTCTGCGCGTCGCGGTCGAGGTGCTGCATGCTGCGGAACTTCTTGCGAGCAAAGGCGGTGGCCCCGTCGGCCTGCTCCTCGGGATCATCCGTCGCCTCGGCGACGAGCTCGTCGATGAGTTGGCGGTCGAGTCCTTTGGCGTAGAGCTTCTGCTTGAGCAGCATGGGGCCGGCGGGTTTGCCGCGGGTGAAGTCACGGATGAGCGCTTCGCCGAAGGCGCGATCGTCGACGAGGCCGAGCTCGTCGAGGCGTTGGATCACCTGATCGATGATGTGCGGCGGCGGTGGGGGCGTGGGCTCGCGGAGCTTGCCGTCTTTGTCGCGTTTGCGCTGGGCGGGGGTTCGGAGTTTCTGGCGGATCATGCCGGTGGACATCGCCCGGCGGGCGAGCCTTCGGGTCGCGGCGCGGAAGGCCTTGTCGTAGATGACCGCCTCGGCGACGGCCTCGGCGAGCTGGGGCGTGTAGGGCGAGCCGATGGTCAGGCCCAGGTCGTCGATGAGTTTCTGCGAGAGCGTGCCGACGGCTTTGCCGTCGACCTTGACGGTGCTGCGCAGCGGGTCGCGGTTGGTGGGGCGGAGGGCGGAGATGCGTGGGCCGGGGTCCATGGGGGCATTCTAAGTGGTGAGCGCTTGCAGCCGGGGGGTTGCCCTCCTATGCTCAGACTTTGCTCGGGGCGTCCGCCGAAAGTCGCGGACTGAGAAGCACCCGTAAGACCTGATCCGGTTCGTACCGGCGTAGGCAAGCACCCACCTCCCCCGGAAGTTGTCACTCCATCAATGAGAGTGATTAAGATCCCGGTGACCCGCGTGCCCCTCCGCCACTGCCCAGGAGCCACGCGATGATCCAGCCCAACGACAATCCGAAATCCGAATCCCGAAATGCGGACTACGTCCTCCCGCCCATCGGCGGCAACCCCGGCACTTCCGAAAACGTCACCACGCCCGGCAGCTTCGCCAACCCCGCCTGCATCAAGCCCGGCAGCGCGGGCGCTTCGACGTTCAGCTCGCCGAACTCCACGGGCATGCCCAGCCTGCCGACCAAGACGGCCTGGGACTTCATGCCTGCCGACTGGACCTGCACCGACCTCGAAAACTACGAACGTGCCGAAGCATGGCAGGCCCCCGAAGGCTTCACCGCGGTGACCCAACTCGAACACGCCCGTCTCGGCACGATCACGCCGCAGATGCAGCGCGTCGCCGAGCGCGAGCCGCACCTGACCGCTGAGCAGGTGCGTGACGAAGTCGCGGCGGGCCGGATGGTGATCCCCGCCAACATCAACCACCTCAAGTACAAGCTCGACCCGATGTGCATCGGCCGGGCCTCGAAGACCAAGATCAATGCGAACATGGGCGCATCGCCCGTGTCGTCGTCGACCGATGAAGAAGTCGAGAAGCTGCACTGGGCCGAGCGCTGGGGCGCCGACACGGTCATGGACCTCTCCACCGGCGGCGACCTCGACGCGACCCGCGAAGCCCTCATCCAGAACAGCAACACGCCCATCGGCACCGTGCCGATCTACTCGATGATCATCGGCCGAAAGATCGAAGACCTCACCCCCGAGATCGTCCTCGACACCGTCAAGCACCAAGCCGAGCAGGGCGTCGACTACTTCACCATCCACGCGGGCATCCTGAAGTCGCACATCAAGCTCGCGAAGAACCGCCTCATCGGCCTGGTCTCGCGCGGCGGCAGCCTCCTCGCCAAGTGGATGCTGCAGCACAACGAAGAAAACCTGATGAACACCCACTGGGAAGCGATCTGCGACATCATGCGCGAGCACGACGTCACGTTTTCCATCGGCGACGGCTGCCGGCCCGGCGGCCTGGCGGACGCGACCGACGAGTTGCAGTTGGCTGAGCTGGTCGAGATCGGCAAGCTCACCGAACGCGCCTGGCGCCGCGGCGTCCAGGTCATGGTCGAGGGCCCCGGCCACGTCCCGCTCGACCAGATCGAGTTCAACATGAAGGCCCAGCGGCAGATCTGCCACGGTGCGCCGTTCTACGTGCTCGGCCCGCTCGTCACCGACGTCTTCCCCGGCTACGACCATATCACCTCCTGCATCGGCGCGACCAACGCCGCCTACCACGGCGCGTCCATGCTCTGCTACGTCACCCCCAAGGAACACGTCGGCCTGCCCAAGAAGGACGACGTGAAACAGGGCTGCATCGCCTACAAGATTGCGGCGCATGGCGCGGACATCGCTTTAGGCATTCCGGGGGTCCGCGACTGGGACGACGACCTCACCCGCGCCCGTGCCGCGCTCAACTGGAAGAAACACTTCGACCTCGCTTTCGACGGCGACACCGCCCGGGCCTTCCACGATGAAGACCTCGACGTCGACACCGACTTCTGCGCGATGTGCGGCCACGACTGGTGCAGCGTCCGCATCTCCAAGGAGATCCAGGAATGGGCCAGCGGCAAAGCCGACGGCTTCGACCGCGGCAAGACCAAGAAGTCGCCCGGCCTCACCCCCGAGCAGCAACAGATCCTCGAACAACGCGGACACCTCAGCCCCGAAGAGATCCACAAGCTCGCCGCCAAAGCCAAGGGTAAGCTCACCGCCAAGGACGATTCCGGCAAAGCCTCCTGCCACAGCGACTATGTCGACCCGGATGAAGCCAAAGAGGTAGCGCCCAAGGAGACGCTGGTCCAGCTCAACACCGCCGAGGCACACGGGCTGTCGAAGAACGATTCGATTATCTGAGTCGGCGATCTACGGTGAAGATTGATTATGGCTAACCAGTTTCGCAGCGACGTCCTGCAACTCTTGGGGTGAATCCCCGCTGAGTGAGACCAGCAGATTGCCGTAGCGGAAGTAGGCGCCGTGCGCGAACGGATCTTTCCACGTTGCTCCGCCGGCTCCATATCGTTTCATGCTCGAGGTGTCGTAGTCTTTCAGGCTGGACATCTCACCCATCTGCTGAAGAAAGTCCTCGTGTTGTTTTTTTGCTGCGTCTGCGTCTGACTGCATGCGAACGGTGACGAGCACGTCGGGGTTTTTGTACTGGCACTGGAGGTGCCCCCAGATCGAGGGAGAGGCTGCCCCGGCCGGCGGTTGATAGGTTCCGGTCGCGATCGCGATCGCGGTGTTATCCGATGAATCGCTTACCGTGCAATCCGGCCCCATCGTTTTGGCGGGAGGAAACAAAAGATTGGCTGAGATGAATGCGTTGTCGCTGGGGTCGGTGCAGCCAGAAAAAACGATTGCGAAAAGGCACAAAAGTAGCGATGCGGTTCTGCGACGGATTGGTGATTGCACGACATCTTCCTCGGAAAGTGGATACAAACAGCAAGCAGGTTACGAACAGTTGTGTAGCCAGACCACTATGATGTGAGGATACATCCGGAACGCCCGGCATGTTGAAAAACAGGAAGTCTACGATGATCCAACCCAACACCTATTTCGATGACCACGTCCGCTCGCTCGGATACGAAGACGCCGAGGGCAAGGCCACCGTTGGCGTGATGCTGCCCGGCGAGTACACGTTCAACACCGCGGCGCCCGAGACGATGTCGGTGATCACCGGCTGCTTGATGGTGAAGCTGCCGGGCCGAGATGCGTTTGCCCAATACCCGGCGGGGTATCAATTTGATGTGCCCGGCGACAGCGCGTTCGTCGTGCAGGTCGAAGCGCCCACGGCATACCTCTGCCGTTTCCGTTGAAGCATGCGGCGTCTGCCCATTAGCCCCGGGCTCTGCCCGGGGGCGATGGGGTAAAAACGCCGGGTCCCCGGGCAAAGCCCGGGGCTAAATTTTGAAATTGATTCGTCCATTTATCACAACCCAAATCACTACCACGAGAGGGCCACGATGCAGGAATTGATCGCGAAGCTAACGGCGGAACTGGGGATCGACGAGAAGCAGGCCGAGGGCGGTCTGGGTTTGATCATGAAGCTGTTCAAGGATCAGCTCGGCGGCGAAGACTTCGAGAAGATCAAAGAAGCGGTGCCCGGGGCCGAGGCATTGGCGGACGGCGCAGCCGAGGGCGGCGAGGGTTCGGGCGGTGGCCTCATGAGCGTGGTCGGCTCGATCGCCGGGGCGCTCGGCGGCGAGAAGTTTGAGGGCGTCGCCTCGCTGGCGGGCGGTTTCGACAAGCTCGGGCTCGACGCGTCGATGGTCACGCAGTTCCTGCCCAAGGTCATGGAGTTCCTCGAAGCCAAGGGCGGCGGCGACCTGGCGACGCTGGCCGAGAAGTTCCTCGGCGGCTCGAAGTAATCGCTTCGGAATGTTCTCCCTTAGCCCTGGGCTCTGCCCGGGGGCAAGATGGTGAGAGCGCCAGCCCCCCCCGGGCAGAGCCCGGGGCTAAGGGCAGTTTGGAATGTATCCATGGCCAATGAAAAAACGCCCCGTCCCCGTGTGTTTGAGTCGGTGAGCCGACGCACCTACTGGATCGCCATCGGCTCGATCGTGGCGGTGATGATCCCGTTGACGTGGTGGGCGGGGTGGTACGCGGTGCGTGAGCCGGAGGAAAACCTCGCGGCCCAGGTCACGACCAACGACCCGCTCACCGAGATCCTGTATTCGCCGATCGGCAACTTCGTGGTGCTGCTGGTGTTTCAGTTCTTCGCCGCGAACCTGTTGTTCTGGTTGGCCATGTGGCTCTGGCTGCGGGTGAAGCGCTAGACTTCGGCGATGAGCACCAAGCAGACCATCCGAGAACTCGGCCGACCCGCGGTGATCATGTTCATGGCCGCCGTGCTTGCGGGGCTGGGCGGGGCGGTGGCTTTGGGGGTGTTGATCGGCTGGTCCGACGAACTGCGTGACGGCGGGTTGCCGATCGCGGTGATGCTGTTGGTCATCGGCACGGTTTGCTGCGGGTTGTGGCTCATGCCGACCCACGTGCTTTCGCTGGTGTGCGGCTGGTCGTTGGGCTTTCCGGTGGGCGCGGCGGTGGCGTTGTTGGCGGCGACGTTGGCTTCGCCGTTGGGCTATGTCGTGGGCGGCAAGTTGGCGGGCCCGGGCGCGTTGGCCTGGGCGGAGAAATACCCGAAAGGCGCCGCGGTGTGCGAAGCGATCACCCGTTCCTCGGCCTGGCGAGCGGGGTGGCTGGTGGGCTTGCTGCGGCTCTCGCCGGTCGTGCCGTACGGCGCAACCAATGTCCTGGCGGCGGCGTTCAGGGTGCGCCTCGGGGCGTTCATCTGGGGCACCGCACTGGGCCTCGCGCCACGGGTCGCGGCGGTCGCGGCGCTGGGGGCGGGGTTGGAGAAGCTGGAGATGACCAAGCCCGGCGGCTGGGGGTGGCTCGCGGTCGGCGTGGCGGCGACGGTGCTGGTTCTGTTCTCGATGGGCTGGGTGGCTTTGAACACGCTGCGGCGGCTGGCCCCCGAGCAAACCCCCACGGCCCAGGCTCCTCAGGCCGCGATGGATGCGGTACAGTAAACGCATGAATCCATTCGTCCACGCCGTGCATTTCTGGTTGCAGCCCGATGTCAGCGATGAGCGTCGCGCTGCCCTCGTCGAGGCCCTCAAGGGTTTGGGCGAAAGCCCCAACGTCGCGTCCTGCCGGGTCGGAGTGCCCGCGGGCACGGACCGCCCGGTGGTCGACAACAGCTACGACATTCAGCTCGTCTGCGGCTTCAACAGCGTCGAAGACCACGACCGCTACCAGTCGGCCGACGACACCCTCCACACCCAGTTCATCGAGAACTTCAAGGACACCTGGGCCAAGGTCGTGATCTACGACTCGCTCGAAGCCTGATCCTTCAAGCCACGCCCCCGCGGAGCCAACACCCATGGGACTCTTCGACGGCACCGCGCTCGAACAACCCGTCACCTGCGAACACTGCAGCGAAGCGGTCGCTGACTGCGCCTGCCCGCGTGACGGCTCGGGTGCGGTCTGTCGGCCGCAGGATCAGCCCGCGCGGGTGCAGCGTGAGAAACGCCGAGGCAAGTGGACGACCGTGGTCCGCGGTTTGGATGCACAGGCCACCGATCTCCCCGCACTGCTGAAGCAGATCAAAAAGACCTGCTCGGCGGGCGGCACCGTGACGGCCGACGGCCTCGAAGTCCAGGGCGACCACCGCGACCGCTTGGTCGAGATGCTCAAGGCCAAGGGCTACCCCGCCAAACCCGCGGGCGGTTGATACGTGTTGTTAGCCGCGGGGATTGTCCTCGCGCTCGTCTAATCGCAAAACCGGGACGATTGCATACGTGAAATCCTCGGGACGCTGCGCGTCGCCCGCTAAACTGTTTGCATGTCTCAGGCGTCCGCCGGGTTCCCGTGGTTCATTGTGTGGGTCGTGATCATCGGCTTCCTGCCGGGGCTATTGCTGCTGATTGCGGGGCGACGCGGCAAGCGGATTGATGACCACCCGATCTGCCGCGGCTGCGGCTTCGACCTGGTCGGCACCCACGAGCCGATCCCCGACAAACACCCCAAATGCCCGGAGTGCGGGACGCGGCGCGAGCCGCTTGTGGGGAATCGCAAACGCCGGCCGGTGTTGGTGTTGGCGGGGGTGTTGTTGATGCTCGCGTCGCTGGGCGGCGCGGGGGTGTGGGGGTATCAGAATTACGGCGCGGAGCAGCTTGCGAAGTACAAGCCGGTCTGGCTCCTGCGTTGGGAAGCCAGATCGGGTTCGTCCAGCGCGGCGGGGGTGGCGCTGAGTGAAATGACTGTGCGGCTGAAGAACGGCCAACTCAGCAACACCGCCCTGGAACGGCTGATGGATGACGCGGTCGCGTACGGCCCGGCGGGTAATCCGTTGTTGACTAACGTAGCCATCGGGAATGCTTGGGATGACCTTGCGGTTGAGCTGCTACGCCGGGGTGTAGGCACGCCGGCCGAGCATGAAATTATTGGGCGCTCATGGATCGAATTTTCCGTCGAGGTTCGGGCTAAAACACATGTGGGGGAGTCGGTGCCGATCCGCTTTAAACGGCGCGAGTTCGGGCCGTCTTATGCGGCGGGTCTGTACGGTCACCTCGATCCTCCGGTGATCGTCATGGATACGCAGCGCTATCCGTTAGGCATGTCCAGCGGCGGCAGCCTTAGCGCTACCCGGGGTGGAGGCAGTAGTAGTTCGGGCTGGAGCGGGACCTCGCTGGCGCCGAGCTACGGCCTGCCGCGCGGCCTGGGGCTCGGGGTTCACGAGATGGTTGCTGAGGTGCCTGTCCGCATCACCGACGGACAAAACGGTCCGCTGCTGGTCCATTGGACCGAGCCGCATCCGGTTAGGTTTGAATACGTCCCCGAAGGCGGCGACCCGATTGCCATGATCCACGACCCCGCGTTGGCGGCGCAGGTCGAGCAGGCGGTCGAACTGCGAGATGGCGAACTCACGGTGAACACCTACGGCATCAACGCCATGCTGGATTGGTCTTCCATTCCGGTTGATCTGGCTTATCAGCTGTATATGCAACGCGGCGAACAGAAGTGGAAGCTCAGTACGGTGGCCTCTACGCAAACGGTGGGGAACCACGGCTTCGGCATCGGCGGGGCGGTGCCCGACGAATGGGAAGACGGCACGTTGGTGGATCTGGTGTTCGAGCCTGCGCCGGATGTGGCGAGCGATACACCGGACATCACGGCGATCCTGGATCACGCATTTGTGATTCGGGGGGTGAAGATTGTGCGGCCGACGAATCCGTGAGGGAGGGTCGCTACAATCGTTTCATGGCCAAGCAAGACCTCTCGCGTTACCAACAGGGCATCGTCAAGCGTTACTACGAGAACCACGACACGATCCAGAGCAACAAACTCTCGGACCTCGTGTCGGAGTTGTGGCTCGCCGAGGACGCCAAGACGCAGACCAAGCTCTGGGGCAAGGCCCAGGTCGCGTTGATGCGCATGGGCGTGGACGCGACGCGCGTCGGCCAGGTCGTGGCCAAGCGTGACATGGAAGCGCTCGCGCAGCTTGTGCAGAAAGCCGACGCGGGCAAGGCGATGGGGCAGCACCGGGCCAGTGCCCCCGGCACCGTGAAGCGTCCGCATAAAGGCGCAACGCCTCTCGACGGCTCGGAGATCAAGGCGATGGGCGCACGCTCGGTCGCCGATCAGCCCGGCGGCGGGCGAACGATCGGGCAGATGCGCGACGAGGCCGCCGCCAAGGCGGGCTACGACTCACTCGAAGAAGAGAACCTCAAGCGGGCGCTCAAGGCGTTTCGCCGAAAGCTTAAGACGATCCGCCGGGACGATGAATCGAAGCTCGGCAGCAAGTACGTGACATCGGGACGCGGCTCGCAGATCAGCGCGGTGACTCCGCCCAAGGAATACCCGATGGCGGTGTGGATCAAGTTGGTGGAACTGGGCCGATTGAAAAAAGGCGGCCAAGGCACCTTCGAGTTGCCTTGATCGGCCCCATTCGCCCCGGGCTCTGCCCGGGGGCCGTGTCGATATAAACAACCGCCCCCGGGCAGAGCCCGGGGCGAATGGAGACGGGGTGGTGGTTTGGCGGGGATGCAAGGGGCGGAGCCCCTGCCGCCCGCCGCGCAGGCGACAGCGAGGAAAAACCGAACCCGCCCGGAACAACATCCGGGTGAATCGATGCTTAGGCCAACCGTTGTTGGACTTCGATCAGGTGGTAGCCGAATTGGGTTTTCACCGGCTCGGAGACTTCGCCGATGGGCAGGTCGCTGAAGATGACTGCGTCGAATTCGGGGACCATGTCGCCTTGCTTGAATTGGCCGAGCGAGCCGCCGCCTTTGCCCGAGGGGCAGGCGGAGTGTTGCTTGGCGAGGTCGGCGAAAGCGGCGCCATCGGCGATCTGCTGCTTGAGGTCGAGGGCTTCGGCTTCGCTGGAGACGAGGATGTGGCTGGCGACGGCGCTGGGCATGGTGGAGTCCTTCGGGGTTGGGGTGATGAGGCATTGTAGGTCAAAACACCGCGGCATTGCGGTGACACGCGGGGCCACCCATCGGCCAACCCCCGACAACCGGGGCGGAACCGGTTAAGCTGACACTGCGGCAGGGGCCTGCTGCGAGAGGGACACTTTCGAGAAGCCCGTTCGGGCGTGGAGTGCAAGCGTTGGCGATTTTCATGTTGCGTGGGTTGCTCGGGGTGGCGGTGCTGCTGGCGTTGGCGTGGCTGATGTCCAGCGACCGCAAGCGGGTGCCGTGGCGGTTGATCGCCTGGGGCATGGGGCTGCAGCTGCTCTTGGGATTGCTCGTGCTCAAGACCCCGGTGGGCCTGGCGGTGTTTGGCGGGTTGGCGGAGTTTGTGCAGCGGTTGGTGGCGAGCGTGGAGCCCGCGACGTTTCTGCTTTTCGGCACGGGGCTGTCCTCGGCGGACGGCACGTTCGGCCCGGCGTTCGCGTTCGCGGCGCAGGGGTTGCCGGTGATCATCTTCTTCGCGGCGTTGATGTCGGTGCTGTACTACATCGGGATCGTGCAGATCCTGGTGTGGGTGTTCGCGCGGGTGATGATGGTCACGATGGGTGTGAGCGGGGCCGAGGCGATGGCGATGGCGGCGAACATGTTCGTCGGCCAGACCGAAGCGCCGCTGGTGGTCAAGCCCTACCTCCCCAAGATGACGCGCTCGGAACTCAACGCGCTGATGACCGGCGGCTTCGCCACGGTGGCGGGCTCGGTGATGGCGGTGTACATCGGGTTGTTCGGCGACCAGGGCGTGGAGTTCGGAAGGCATCTGCTCACCGCGTCGGTCATGAGCGCCCCGGCCGCGTTTGTCATCGCCAAGATCATGCTCCCCGAACGCGAGACGCCCGAGACGCAGGGCCAGATCAAGCTCGAGATCAAACGCGATGCGCACAACCTCATCGAAGCCGCCGCCAACGGCACGGCCGACGGCCTCAAGCTCTGGCTGAACGTCATCGCCATGCTCATCGCGTTCATCGCGTTGGTGGCGTTGGTCGATTGGCCGCTGGGTTGGGTGGGCGATGCGTTGCTGGGCATGCCGTTGCCGACGACCGACGACGCGGGGGTGGTGACCGACCCCGGCAACCCGCTTACGCTGGCCAAGGTCTTCGGCTGGGTGCTCGCGCCGATCGCCTGGGTCATCGGCGTGCAGGGCTGGCAAGACTGTCAGCTCTTCGGCGGCTTACTCGGCACGAAGATCGCGATCAACGAGTTCATCGGCTTCCTCGACCTCAGCCAGATGACCGTCGGCGAAGAGGGCGGCTTCCAATCCGCTCGCTCGGCCAAGATGGCGGCCTACGCCCTGTGCGGCTTCGCGAACTTCTCGTCCATCGGCATCCAGATCGGCGGCATTACCCCGCTCGCCCCGGGCCGAAAGACCGACCTGTCCAAGCTCGCCTTCCGCGCCATGCTCGGCGGCGCCCTCGCGTCCTGCTGCACCGCCGCCGTCGCCGGCATGTTCCTCTGACTTCAGGCCCCCAACTCACCCCCCCACGCCGACACTGAGCCCCAACGGGGCGAAGCGTCTGGTATCCACCTAGACACCCAAAACCAACCACCCCCGGTTACAATCCCGCACCATGGACCAGCGACTCGTCAACATCGAAGAAAAGATCGCCCACCTCGAGCGCCACCTCGGCGAACTCGACGGCGTGGTCCGCGAGATGTACGACCGCATGGACGGCTTCAAAGCCCAGCTCGAAAAAATCCGCTCCGATCTCGAAACCCATCAGCCCGGCTCCGGCGACGCACCCGCCCCCGACAGCGATCAGCAACTCGAAGACGACAAGCCACCGCACTGGTAGGTTCATCTCGCACACAGCATTCGCGGCTTTTTAACCCGCTGCTCACGGGCAACGCCGATAGGGCTAGACCGATCCGAACCGGCCGATATGAAAGTCCTCATCCTCGCCAACCCGTTCAGCGGCACCGGCCCCAACCGCAAACGCGTCCTGCGTCTCGAAGAGGCGCTGACTCAGCAAGGCTTGTCGACCCGTGTTGTGTGGGATCGTGACGAACGCATCCCCGCGCTCAAGGATGCGGGCGACGAACTGCGCTGCGTCGTCGCGGCGGGGGGCGACGGCTCGGTGGCGGACGTACTCAACGACATGCAGACCGCCGGGTGCCTGGGTTTACCCTTCGCCACATTGCCCGCGGGCAACGAAAACCTCTTCGCCCAGGAGTTCAAGTTCACCGGCAAACCCGAAGACATCGCCGACGCCATCGTGCGGGGAGACACCGTGCCCGTGGACCTCGCCCGGGCCGCAGACCCCGAGCAGCCCGACGAGCCCGGCCGACTGTTCACGCTGATGACCTCCGCCGGATTCGACGCCGACGTCGTTCACCGTGTCGACCGCTGGCGCAACGCCACCGCCGACACCAGCCTCAAGCGTGTCAACCGCATGAGCTACGCCCCGCGCGTCGTCTCCGCGATGCTTGGCTACCGCTTCCCGCCCGTCACCCTCGAAGCGGATGGGCAAACCGTCACCGGCCACCAGGCCTACGTGTTCAACCTCCCGCAGTACGGCGGCAACCTGCACATCGGCAAAGAAGCCCAGCGCGACGACGGCCAACTCGCCTGGGTCGTCTTCGAGAAGCCCGGCTTTATTAATCTGCTCGGCTACCACTGGTCGGTCTTGCGTGGCAAACACCTGACCCGCAAAACCGTCGCCCACGGCCGAGCCGACCGCGTCACCCTCCGCACCGGCAACGGCCACCCCGCCCCAGCCCAAGCTGATGGCGATCCGGCGGGCGATACGCCGCTGGAGATGACCGTCATGCCCGCCGCGTTGAACGTCATCCGGGTTTAATGCAGATCAACCATTGGTTTAGCGGGCGACGCGCAGCGTCCCGCTTCCTTATGTCGTATAAGCTTGATTTCGCCAACGCGGGGCACTTCGTGCCACCCGCTAAACGGTTTTTTGCGGGTTTAATCCAGCGCAACCTCGATCTCGACCTCTTCACCCTCGCGGTACACCTTCAGCTTGATCATGCCGGGGTCGGTCAGGCGTTCCATCACGTTCAGCAGGTCGTCGGTGTCTTCCAGACGTTGGCCGTCGATGGCGAGCAGCACGTCGCCGAAGGTGATCTCCCCGGCCTGATCGCGCAGCGTCGGGCGCAACCCCGCCTTACCCGCGGCGCTGTTCGGATCGACGCCCAACACTAGCACGCCACGTACGCCGAGCTCTGCGAGCAGGGGCGCCGCGACGCGGTCGTCGATCCGCACACCCAGGATCGGCCGGGTGTACTCGCCGTGTTCGATCAGCTCGGGCACCACGCGTTTCACCGTGTCGATCGGGATGGCAAAGCCCACGCCCGCCGAGGCACCGGATGGGCTAAAGATCATGGTGTTCACGCCGATGACCCGTCCGGCCGAGTCGAGCAGCGGCCCGCCGGAGTTGCCGGGGTTGATCGCCGCGTCGGTCTGCACCACGTGGTCGAGCATCCGCCCGGTGAGGGATTGGATCTCGCGGTCGAGGGCGGAGACGACGCCGGTGGTGAGCGTGTGGTCGAGCCCGAACGGGTTACCGATGGCGTAGACGCGTTGGCCGACGCGCAGCTTGCCGGATGCGCCGATGGGTAGCGCACGCAGCGGCATGCCGTCTTCGGACTTGATGCGCAGCACCGCGAGGTCGTGGTCGGGCGAGACGCCGACGAGTTCGGCCTCAAGTTGTGTCTGGTTGTCCAGCGTCACCGTCGCGCCGCTCGCTTGGCGGATCACGTGGAAGTTCGTCACGACGTGGCCTTGGTCGTCCCACAAGAACCCCGAGCCCGACCCGGCCGGCACCTCAACGCTGCGGCGCGACCACGGGTCAACCCGTCGCTGCGTGATGTCGACGTTCACGATTGACGGCGAGGCGGTCTCGAAGAGTTGAACGGTGTGCAACTCGTCCGGCAGCAACCCTTCGGGCAACGGTCGAGGCTCAGGCTGAATCGCGGGCGCAGTTTCCGCCGATTGCGCGACGGCCGACGTGCCCCCATTGCCCTGCCAGAATCCCTGAAAAGCCAAGGCGCCTATCGCACCCACAGCCACCGCCAACCCCATCGATCGGGTCCAATCACGCATCGCACAGCACTCCTGTCAGGAAGATTACGGCCATGCGTGATCATACGACTCAGTCCGCCGCGGGTTCGGTCGCGGGTGCGGCGGGGGGCAGCTTCACCGGGTTCGCCAGGGCGTCTGCACGGATTACGAGCTGGAGAAACTCGGCCCGGCGCTCGTGCTCGGGCGTCAGCTCGCCGCGGGCATCCACCACACCCGCACCGGCTTCCGCCGCGAAGGCCGCCACGTCGTTGAAATCCAGCTCACCCGCATACGGCGAGCCCCGCAGCAGCATCCCGAACCCCGCCACCGCCGCGGCGAACCGTGTGTCTTCCGACGCCTCGGCAAACGGCGTGCTCGCGTCCTCGACCGGGAAGACCAGCAGCTTCGACGTCCCCTGCACCTTCGCTGCGTCCGGCTGCTTGTACCGCAGCTTCAGCGTCAGCAACTCGTTCGAGTCCGCGGCGTCGGAGAGCGCGCTCTTCTTCTGATACTTGAGGTCGTCTACGTCTTGAGGCCCGCGCTCTTGGGCTGCGGGTTGCTCAGCCGAAGCCGGCACCACCTCATACAACGCCGTCACCGTGTGCCCGGCCCCGATGTCGCCCGCATCGACCACGTCGTTGTTGAAATCTTCTTTCGCCAGCAGGCGGTTTTCGTAGCCGATGAGGCGGTAGGACGCGACGTTGGCGGGGTTGAACTCGACCTGGACCTTCACGTCCTTGGCGATGGTCAGCAGCGTGGCGTTGACCTGCTCGGCCAGGAGTTTCTCGGCCTCGGCGAGCGAGTCGACGTAGCCGTAGTTCCCGTCGCCGACGTTGGAGAGCTCCTCCATCGTGGCGTCCTTGAGGTTGCCCGTGCCGAAGCCGAGCACGGTGAGATACGTCGGCGTCTCGGGGGCGTTGGCCTTGTCTTCGATGAGACGGGTGAGCGCCCCGCGGTCGGTGATGCCGACGTTAAAGTCACCATCCGTGCAGAGGATCACGCGGTTTAGCCCGCCCGGGATGTGGTTGTCCACGGCCTGTTGGTAGGCCAACTCGATGCCCGCCGCGCCGTTGGTCGAGCCGCCGGGCGTGAGGTTGTCGATCGCCGCGAGCACCGCGTCGTGGTCGCTGGTCGAATCCAGCACCAGCCCCGACGCCCCGGCGTACGCCACGATCGCCACACGGTCGTCCATGCGTAGCGCGCCGACGAGCTTCTTCATCCCGGCTTTCACCAGCGGGAGTTTGTTGGGTCGATTCATCGAGCCTGACACGTCCAGCAGGAACACGAGGTTCGCCGCGGGCCGATCGTCGGTGGCGATCTCCATGCCCTTGATCCCGATGCGAACGAGCCGGTGCTCGGGCGTCCACGGCGCGGCGGTGACCTCGACGTGTGCGGCGAATGGGGCCGTGTCTGCAGCCGCCGGCTCATCATTGGCATTGGGTAAAGCGCCGTTGAGTTCAAAAGCCATCGGGGGCTCGTAGCCGTACTCGAAGTAGTTGACGAGTTCCTCGATCCGCACCGCATCCGCGGGGGGAAGTTGACCCTGATCCAGGAACCGCCGCACGTTGGCGTAGCTCGCGGTATCCACATCGACCGAGAACGTCGACAACGGGTTGTCGATCGCGGCCAGGAACGGGTTGTCTTCGACGCGGTCGTAGGATTCGGTGGTGAACTCTTCGCTTTTCTGTTTCATCTGATCCAGGTCGCGTTGGGATGAGATCATCACGATCCCATCGATCACTGCGTAGCTGATCGGATCACCGAAACCGTGTGCAGCCTGTTGCAGGATAATTTCAAGTGCACGATCGGCAGGTACGTCTTCTAGGGTCAGCGTAATGGGTACGTCTTTCTCGATACCTCCTGCGTCGATCAGCTCTGGCCAGTTGACGAAGATATTGTTGCCGGTTCTCTCCCTGATATCGCCAATAGCCCGTTCGAGTTGGTTGCCATCGAGAACAATAGATATCGTTTTTTTGAGTCTTAGTTCAGCTTCCCGATTGGCTTCCTTGTGCCGCTCTACCGTTAGAAGTGGTGAATTGATGTTCTCCTGGGTTGTAATCTTCACCACGCCGTTTGCCACGGTATATCCGATGGGGTCGCCAAAGCCGCTCGACGAGGCTTGCTGTAGCACCAGTTCCAGAGCTTTCCCCGCCGGAACGTTGTGCAGAGAAAGCGAGATCGGTTGGTCACGCTCGATGCCGCCGCTTTCCGCGAGTGTGTCCCAATCGACTTCCAGATCGGCACCGGTGGTTTCTTCCAGATAAAGGATGACCGATTCAAGGGGGTTGGCGTCGAAGTTGATCGGCACCGTTCTTCGTAGACGAAGAGCATTCTCGTTGTGCTTCAGCATCTCCAACGTCCGAGCGTTCCGCTCTTCGATTTGGCGGTGGGACAACTCGGGCCAGTCTTCGGGGAAGGCGACCAGATCGGTGTAGGGGATGATCGCTTCGCGGTTGAGCAGGTGGTCGCGAGCACCTTCGAGACGACGCTGACGTTCGATCTTGGTGTACGCGACGGCAACCTTGGAGTCTTCAACCAACTCTTTGAGTAGTTGGGCCGTGAAGTTGTTCGGATCGATAGCGTTTGCTTGATCAAGGAGTGCTAAAGCATCGTCGTACTTCATTTCTTTTTGAAGCTGACGGGCTTCCGAGATCAGGGTGCGTACCTCTTTGCCGCTACTTGCGCCGAGCTGGTGTAACGATGCCGTGCGATCTGCACCTGCCGGGGAGCGTTCGGTTGAGAAATCCGTCGAGTTGTCGTTACGTGTGATACCGCCGCGCCAGTCTCCGGAAGTGTTGTCTTTCCAGTAGAACAGCCGATCGTTGGGGCGAGCCCCGGCTTCGCCAGCGGCGATCATCGTTTTTGTGCCGCTCTGTGGGGTGGCGGAATCATCTACGCCGAAGAGGGAGACGCCGGTTTCGTGTTGGGTACCTCCGTTGGTTTGGGCGAGCGCTTCATTGAGATCGAACTCGGGGGCGTCGGTGAAGGTGGGGACCTGCACGACCAGGTCGCGGATGTCGTAGACGCGGGTTTCGTGGGCGGGTTCCCCTGGGGCCGGGTCGGTGGAAGCCGAGATACGGGCATCAAGCTCACGCATGAACCGATCGGTTTCGCTTTCGGATCTGCCGTCTTCTTGCAGATAGAGGCCACGGAGTTGTGCCCCGAGCCTGTCGTTACTCGAGCGGGCGTCGGCTTCGCGTTCGATGGTGGCGAGCCATTGATCGTCGGTGAGGTTTTGGGCTTTTTCGATGAAGTGGCCGAAGCCTTCGGGCTGATAGATTAATGAGGTGGCGGCATCCCATTCGGCCCGGCTGAGTAGGCCTTGCTCGTAGAGTTCGTTGGCCTGCTCGAGCCGTTGTTGGGCAAGAGCGTTGGCTCGCTGTTCGAGGATTCCCGGGAGGAGGACCGCGACGCCCAGCGCGGCGGCGGCGGCGAGGCTGGCGGCGAGGGCGAGGCGGCGGGGCCAGTTGCGGATCGGGATGGGGGCGGGGGGATCGTTTTGATTGTTGTTGGAAGCTGCCGAGACCGCGGATGACATCCGCGGCTTTGTGGGCGTGGCTTCCGGGGCGGGCTCGTCGGCGAGGGCGGCGGTGAGGTCGGCGGCGGTGGCGCGGATCGACTCGACCTCGGCGCGGGCGGCGTCGCCTTCGGGGCCGGGGGCGGCGAGGCGGGCTTCGACGGCGGCGTGCTCGGGGCTGGCCGGGTCGAGTTCGCCCAGGGCGTAGGCGGTGAGGTTGATGTCGGGGGTGGGTTGGTCGGTCATGGTGGTTTCCTCCGGGGAGGTCGCGGGGCCCTTCGGGCCGCCCGCTAAACGTGGGGTGTTTCGTTTGAAGACCGCGGATGGTGTTCGCGGCATGGGGGGTGTGTGTCAGTTGGCGGGGTTCATTTGCTGGCGCAGGGTTTTGAGGGCGTGGTGGAGGTGGACGCCGACGCCCGAGACGGTGAGGCCGGTGACCTCGGCGATCTGCTTGTAGCTGAGCCCGGCCTGGAACTTGAGGCGGACGACTTCTTGCTGGGCGTCGGGCAGGTCGGCCAGTCGGCGGAGCACCGCGTCGTGGGTGTCGCGTTGCTCGGCCTGCTGGTCGGGGCCCGGGGCGGGGTGGGTCTGGGCGTCGGACACCGGGGCGGTGAGTGGGGTCATGCGTCGCTCCTTCTTGCGGACGTCGAACGCCCGGTTGCGGCAGACGGTGAAGAGCCAGGCCCGGAGTCGGCTGTGCGGGTCGCGGCCGGGGTGGGCGTTGGCTTCGCAGAGGCGCTGCCGGGTGTCATCCGGCTGGGCCCAGAACCGGGCGAAGGTGTCCTGAACCACGTCCGCGGCTCCAGGCGTTCGGCCCAGGAGGTGGTTGGCGTAACGCAACAGGTCCGCCTCGTGGGGCTGAAGCAGGTCGGGATCGGCTGCGGGGTCGGAATCGGTCATGGGCGGGGCGGCAGATTCGGAAGGGCGTTCATGGAGTTGTACAGTCATCCCGAGGCCTTCCCGCGAAAAATCTGAGGTTTTGGGTGAAATCCGAGCGAATCGACCCGCCGGGGTGACAGACGGCTGGGTGGGCGGTTTCTTAATGGTTCGTGGAGAATTTTGGGAAAACCTGTAAATTCAGGTTTGGATATGATTTGCGTGGATAGGACGGTGCCGGGCGGGGCGGTGTGGCAAATTTGGGGCCAATAACCCCTCTGGACTTAAATTTTTTCCGGGGTCCGGTTGTGGTCCCCTGTGGTTTGTCCTACAATGCTGTGTTCGCGGCGTGATCGGGACTCGAACCCTCACAACTTGACGACACTCATTCACCCTGGCTTTAGCGCGAGGAACTTGATGCTGCTAGATTCTGTGCGTGACTTCTCCAAACGTGGAGATGCTCTTCCCATCCCTAACCTGGTGCGTGTGCAGCAGGTGGCCTACGAACGATTCCTGCAAGAAGACAGCCCAATCGATGCCCGCGACGCCCATGCCGGCCTCGAGGGCTTGTTGCGTGAAGTGTTCCCGATCGTTTCGTACGACGGCAACATGCAACTCGAGTACCTGTACTACAAGCTCGACGAAGCGCGTTACACCCCCGACGAGTGCCGCGAGCTGCGCCTTACCTACGGCATGCCGTTCCGCGTCGCGGTTCGTCTCGTGCGTAAAGACGTCGCTGAGATCCCCGAAGAAGAAATCTACCTCGGCGAGATCCCCATCCTCATGGGTGGCGGCGAGTTCATCATCAACGGTGCCGAGCGCGTCATCGTGAACCAGCTGCACCGCTCGCCCGGTGTGGACTTCTCGATCGCCTCGGCCGAGGCCGACCGCCCGCTGCACTCGGCTCGGATCATCCCCGAGCGTGGCTCGTGGATCGAGCTGGAAGTCAGCAAGAAGGATGTGCTGCAGATGCGCATCGACCAGTCGACCAAGATCCCCGCGACCACGTTCCTGCGTGCGCTCAACGAGGACTTCTCGACCACCGACGCGCTGCTCAAGACCTTCTACAACGTCGAAACCATCAAGGTGAAAGACGCCAAGCCCGAGCACTACGTCGCCGCTCCGATCATCGACACCGAGACCGGCGAAGAGCTGGTGCCCCTCGGCGCCCAGATCGGCGACAACATCGAAGAAGTCCTGGGTAGCTCGCTCAAGGTGATCGAGGTCATCTCGAACGCCTCGGACATGCTGATCCTCAACACGATCGCCGACGAGAAGCAGGCCCACCTGCCCGACGGCCTCGACGTGACCGAACACGAAGCGGCGCTGCTGGCCCTCTACGCCCGCCTGCGTCCCGGCAACCCGCCGCAGGTCGACAAGGCCCGCGCCCTGTTCGAAGAGAAGTTCTACGACGAGAACCGTTACCGCCTCGGTAAGGTCGGCCGGTTCCGCATCAACCGCAAGTTCGACATGGATGTCGACGAAGGCATCATGCACATCCGTGCCGAAGACTTCCTCGAAGTCATCAAGTACATGCTGGACCTGCGGAACAACCGCAACAAGGCCCACATCGACGACATCGACCACCTGGGCAACCGCCGCCTCCGCACGCTCGACGAGCTGGCGGTGGAAGAGCTCCGCAAGGGCTTCCTGAAGCTGCGCCGCACCGTCCAGGAGCGGATGTCGGTTAAGGACCCCGACGAGCTGGCGAAGGTCGCCGACCTGATCAACTCCAAGTCGATCAGCAGCGCCATCGACCACTTCTTCGGCCGCGGCGAGCTGTCGCAGGTCGTCGACCAGACCAACCCGCTCTCGCAGCTGACCCACGAGCGTCGTCTCTCGGCGCTGGGCCCCGGCGGCCTGAACCGGAAGCGCGCGGGCTTCGAAGTCCGCGACGTCCACATCTCGCACTACGGCCGTATCTGCCCGATCGAAACGCCGGAAGGCACGAACATTGGCCTGATCGCGTCGCTGGGTCTCTACTCCCGCATCGACGAGTACGGCTTCCTGCAGACGCCGTACCGCCCCGTGAAGAACGGCAAGGTGTCGGACGACGTCACCTACCTGCGTGCCGACGAAGAAATGAAGATCACGCTCGGCCCGACCGACGCGATCGACGAAGACGGCAAGATCATCGCCGGCAACGTCCTGGCCCGTGTCGACGGCGACCTCTCGCAGGTCAACTCGAACAGCCTCGACTACATCGACATCAGCCCCAAGCAGATCGTCGGTGTCTCGGCCGCGATGATCCCGTTCCTCGAGCACGACGACGCCAACCGTGCGTTGATGGGCTCCAACATGCAACGCCAAGCGGTGCCCCTGATCATCACCGAGCCGTCCTACGTGGCGACCGGGATGGAAAAGGAAATCCCCAAGTACTCGGGCATGGTCGTCCGGGCCAAGCGGGCCGGCACCGTCACCTACGTCGACGCGATGAAGATCGTCATCGACAACGCCGACGAGTACGAACTGCGCAAGTTCGTCGGCCTCAACGAACGCACCTGCCAGAACCAGAAGCCCATCGTCCGCCTCGGCGAGAAGGTCAAGAAAGACCAGATCATCGCCGACGGTGCCGCGACTCACCAGGGTGAGCTTGCCCTGGGCAAGTCGGTCATGGTCGCGTTCAACACCTTCGACGGCTACAACTTCGAAGACGCGATCGTCATCAGCGAGCGCCTCGTGAAGGAAGACGTCTTCACCTCGATCCATATCGAGTCGTTCGACGTCGAGATCCGCGAGACCAAGCTTGGCCGCGAAGAGTTCACCCGCGACATCCCCAACGTCTCCGAGAAGATGCTGTCGATGCTCGACGAGCAGGGCATCATCCGCACCGGTGCTCGTGTGACCCCCGGCGACATCCTCGTCGGTAAGGTTTCGCCCAAGAGTAAGTCCGAGCTGACGCCCGAAGAAAAACTGCTTCACGCGATCTTCGGCCGCGCCGGTGAAGACGTGAAGAACGACTCGCTGGAAGTGCCCGCCGGCACCGAAGGCATCGTCATCGGTGCCAAGCGGTTCAGCCGCCGGATGCACCTCAACGACGACCAGAAGAAGGCCCTGCGTCGCGAGATGCGTGAGTACGAACAAGAGATGGACGAAAAGGCCGTCTCGCTGTTCCGTGAGTTTGTCGACCAAGTCAACGAAATCACCGGCACGCAGATGGTCGACCCCTCGACCCGTCAGAAGGTCGCCCAGAGCGACATCGCTGAGGTCGTGATGGAACAGATCAGCGACTTCAACCTCAAGTGGGTGAAGGGCAACAAGGACGTCAAAGAACAGGCCGAAGTGCTGTACGACCAGTTCTGGCCGCGTATCCAGGCCGTCGACAAAGAAAAGCAACGCCGCCTGGCTCACATGAAGCGTGGCGACGAGCTGCCCTCGGGCGTGCTCGAGATGGTCAAGGTCTACCTGGCCACCAAGCGTCCGCTGTCGGTCGGCGACAAGATGGCCGGCCGCCACGGCAACAAGGGCGTCATCGCCCGGATCGTGCCGATCGAAGACATGCCGTTCCTCGACGACGGCACCCCGGTCGACGTGCTGCTTAACCCGCTGGGCGTGCCCTCGCGGATGAACGTCGGCCAGATCCTCGAGACCCACCTCGGCTGGGCGTGTCAGGTCCTGGGCTTCCAGGCCGTCACCCCCGTGTTCGACGGGGCGACCGAAGACGAGATCCACGAGGTGCTCGAAGAGGCCAACGCCTACATCGACCAGCGCATGGAAGAAACCAAGGGCGCCCACGGCGACCGCGAGCTGCTAGCCAAGATGCCCAAGGGCGCGAAGATCCAGCTGTACGACGGCCGCACCGGCGAGCCGTTCGACGAGAAGACCACCGTCGGCTTCATGACCATCATCAAGCTGCACCACCTCGTCGACGACAAGATCCACGCCCGCGCCACCGGCCCCTACTCGCTTATCACCCAGCAGCCGCTGGGCGGCAAGGCCCGCACCGGCGGCCAACGCTTCGGCGAGATGGAAGTCTGGGCCCTCGAGGCCTACGGCGCCGCGTACGTCCTGCAGGAACTGTTGACCGTGAAGTCCGACGACGTCGAAGGGCGTACCAAGATCTACGAGTCGATGGTCAAGGGCACCAACACCCTCGAGGCCGGCATGCCCGTGGCCTTCGACGTGTTGTGCAACGAAGTCAAGGGCCTGGGCCTGAACATCACGATCGAAAAAGCCGAGTACGAAGGCGGCTCGATCCTGTAAGCGATGTGCCCTCCCGGCCCGCACGCTCAAGCGTGCAGGCCAAAGCCTCTTGTTCCTACCCCCACTGACTTATTCACGCTCACCCCAAACGAAGCGTTACCCCCATGGCTGAACAGCAATACGACCGCGTCAACGACTACTCCTCGGTCAAGATCAACCTCGCCTCGCCCAGCGACATCCGCTCCTGGTCCTTCGGCGAAGTCAAGAAGCCCGAGACCATCAACTACCGCACCTACCGCCCCGAAAAGGACGGCCTGTTCTGCGAACGCATCTTCGGCCCCGAACGCGACTACGAGTGCGCCTGCGGCAAGTACAAAGGCACCAAGTTCAAGGGCATCATCTGCGACCGCTGCGGCGTTAAGGTCACCCACTCCCGCGTGCGTCGTAAGCGCATGGGCCACATCAACCTGGCCGCACCCATCATCCACATCTGGTTCTTCAAAGCGATCCCCTCGCACCTCGGCAACCTGCTGGGTATGAAGACCAGCGACCTCGAGAAGGTCATCTACTTCCAGGACTACGTCGTCACCGACCCCGGCGACACGCCGCTGAAGGAACGCCAAGTCCTCACCGAGGACGAGTACCGCCAGGCCATCGCCGAGTACGGCAGCGGCTTTGTCGCCATGATGGGTGCCGAGGCGGGCAAGGAACTGCTCGAAACCATCGACCTCAACGCCCTGCAGGCCGAGCTTCGTGCCGATCTCAAGGCCACCAAGTCGAAGCAGAAGACCAAGGACCTGTCCAAGCGTCTGAAGATCGTCGAGCAGATCCGCGGCAGCGACAACGACCCGACCTGGATGGTCATGGACGTGGTGCCCGTGATTCCTCCCGACCTGCGTCCGCTGGTCCTGCTGGAGTCGGGCAACTTCGCCACCTCCGACCTCAACGACCTGTACCGCCGGATCATCAACCGCAACAACCGCCTCAAGAAGCTGATGGACCTCAACGCTCCTGAGGTCATCATCCGTAACGAGAAGCGGATGCTGCAGCAGTCGGTCGATGCGCTGTTCGACAACGGCCGCTGCCGCCGTCCGGTGCTCGGCTCGTCCAACCGTCCGCTCAAGTCGCTCACCGACATGATCAAGGGCAAGCAGGGCCGCTTCCGCGAAAACCTGCTCGGCAAGCGCGTCGACTACTCGGCCCGTTCGGTCATCGTCGTCGGCCCCGAGCTGAAGCTGCACCAGTGCGGCCTGCCCAAGAAGATCGCCCTGGAGCTCTTCCAGCCGTTCATCATCCGCAAGCTCAAAGAGCACGGCCTGGTCGACACCATCAAGTCCGCCAAGAAGATGCTCGAGCGTCGTGACCCCGAAGTCTGGGACATCCTCGAAGAAGTCATCTACCAGCACCCGGTCATGCTCAATCGCGCCCCCACGCTCCACCGCATGGGTATCCAGGCGTTCGAGCCCGTGCTCGTCGAAGGCAACGCGATCAAGATCCACCCGCTGGTCTGCGGCGGCTTCAACGCCGACTTCGACGGCGACCAGATGGCGGTCCACCTGCCCCTGTCGGTCGAGGCCCAGGCCGAGACCAGCGTGCTGATGCTGTCGCCGCACAACATCTTCTCGCCCGCCAACGGCGACCCGATCATCTCGCCGTCGCAGGACATCCTGCTCGGTGTGTACTACACCACCATGCTCCGCGGTGAGCCCGGCCCCGAGGTCGCCAAGGAACTGGTCACCCGCTCCGGCGAGCTGTCCGACGACATGGTCGCCGAGATGCGCAAGTACAAGGAGTTCAAGGACCCGACCGAGGCCATCCTCGCCTACGACCTCAAGAAGATCGGCATCCACGAACCCATCGTCGTCAAGCCCGACCCCGAAAAGTATCACGGCATCGTCACCAAGGAACGCGGCGACGTCGGCCCGCTGCCCGAGACCGGCCGGATCATCACGTCCGTCGGCCGCCTGCTGTTCAACGACATCCTCGAACCCGGCATGCCGTTCTACAACTGCGCCCTGGGTAAGAAGGGCTGCTCGCGCGTCATCGACGACACCTACCAATACCTGGGACGTCCCGCGACGATCACCCTGCTGGACAACATGAAGCAGGTCGGCTTCAAGCGCTCGACCACTTCGGGTCTGTCGTTCGGCATCACCGACCTGCGTATCCCCGCCAAGAAGCACGACCTCATCGCCGCGACCCAGAAGAAGGTCGACCGCGTCGAGAAGGCGTTCGACGCCGGTGCCATCACCGACCGCGAACGCTACAACCAGCTGCTCGACCTCTGGACGCACTGCCGTGAAGAAGTCACCAAGGAGCTGCTCAAGGAGCTGCGTTCGGACCGCCGCGACGCGGACGGCAACGAAGTCGCCAGCGACTCGACCGACGGCGAACTCTACATCAACCCCGTGCACATCATGTCCGCCGAAGCGTCGGGCGCCCGGGGTAACCAGTCGCAGATCCAGCAGCTCGCCGGTATGCGTGGCCTGATGCAGAAGCCGTCGGGCGAGATCATCGAGACGCCCATTAAGGCCAACGCCCGTGAAGGCATGCGGGTCCTCGAATACTTCTCGTCGACCCACGGTGCCCGTAAGGGTCTGGCCGATACCGCGCTCAAGACCGCCGACTCGGGTTACCTCACCCGTAAGCTCTGCGACGTCGCTCAGAACCAGTTCATCGCCGAGTACGACTGCGGCAGCAAGCGTGGTATCACCAAGCGTGCGATCTACAAGGGCGAAGAAGTCGACGTGCCGCTGCGTGACCGCATCTTCGGCCGTGTGGCCCGCGAGACCATCGCCAACCCCATCACCGATGAGATCATCGTTAAAGAAAACGAACTCATCACGATGGAAGCCGCCCGCAAGATCGAGGACCTGGGCATCGACACCGTCGTCGTCCGCTCCCCGCTCACCACCGAGTCGCGCACCGGCATCTCCGTGCTCGACTACGGCATGGACCTGTCCACCGGCAAGCTCGTCGAGCCCGGCCTGGCCGTCGGCATCATCGGCGCCCAGTCGATCGGTGAGCCCGGCACCCAGCTGACCATGCGGACGTTCCACACCGGCGGCGTCGCCACCACCTCGCTGGTCGACACCTCGCACCGCGCCGCCAACGGCGGTGTCGTCGAGATCCGCGACTGTAACGAAGTCCCCGTCCAGGACGAAGAGGGCAACGACGTGCTCGTCGCCCTGAAGCGTAACGGCGAAGTCGCCATCCTCGACGACAAGGGCCGTGAACTCGAGAAGTACAAGGTGCCTTACGGTGCCTACATCCAGGCCGAGCCCGGCCAAAAGGTCAAGAAGGGCAGCGTCCTGGTGACCTGGGACCCGCACCGCTCGGCCATCCTCGCCGAGAAGGCCGGGGTCATCCGCTTCGAAGACATCGTGGTCGGCCAGACCGTCCGCGTCGAGAAGGCTCAAGGCAACGCCGGCGAGCAGCTCGAAGTCATCGAGCACAAGGGCGAGATGCACCCCCGCATCGTCATCGACGACGAGTCGGGCAACATCCTCGACTTCCACTACCTGCCCGCCAAGGCACGCATCGACGTCAAGGAAGGCGACAAGATCGAAGCCGGTCACATGCTCGCCCGTCAGCCCCGCGCCGCGACCAGCTCGGCCGACATCGTCGGCGGTCTGCCTCGGGTTACGGAGATCTTCGAAGCGCGTAAGCCCAAGGACGCCGCCGTCATGGCCGAGATCTCCGGCCAGGTCGAGCTCCGCAGCGACAAGCGCAAGGGCAAGATGACCGTCATCGTCCGGTCCGACTCGGGCCTCGAAGTCGATCACCACGTCCCGCAGGACCGTCACCTGCTCGTCCACTCCGGCGACCACGTCGAAGCCGGCGATCCGATCATCGACGGCCCGCTCGTCCCGCAGGACATCCTCCGCATCAAAGGCGAAGAGGCCCTCTACAACTACCTGTTGGAAGAGGTCCAAAACGTCTACCGTGCTCAGGGCGTGCCGATCAACGACAAGCACATCGAAGTCATCGTCGCCCAGATGCTCCGCAAGACCCGCGTGGACAACCCCGGCGACACCGACCTGTTGCCCAACGAAGTCGTCGACAAGTTCCGCTTCCGCGAAGCGAACGAGAAGATCGCCGGCTGCGGCCGCGTGAAAGACCCGGGCGATTCGTCGCTGGTCGTCGGCAGCATCGTCACCAAGGCCGAGCTCAAGGAAGTCAACGCCAAGCTCGAAGCCGACGGCAAGGCCACCGCGTCCGCCAGCAAGTGCCGTCCCGCCACGGGTACCGTGCTGCTCCTGGGCATCACCAAGGCCGCGCTGCAGTCCGAGTCGTTCCTCTCCGGTGCGTCGTTCCAGGAAACCACCAAGGTGCTCACCGAAGCGGCCTTGGCCGGCAAGTCCGACGACCTGGTGGGCCTCAAGGAAAACGTGCTGCTGGGTCACCTGATCCCGGTCGGCACCGGCTTCCGCGAGTACCAGAACATGGAAGTCGTCAAGCTCGCCGAGCCCCCGGCTCAAGAAGCCCTGTCGGTGGAAGAAGAGATCGAGCAAGCCGCTCTGATCGCCGAAGCCGCCGGTGCCGAGAGCCCCGACACCATCACCAGCACCGTCGGCGACAGCCGCCTCGTCGCCGAACTCCTCGGCGAAGACCCGACCGGCAAGAGCTAAGACGTTCCGCTCTGCGGCCTACGGTCGGCGTGATGTTTAAATCTAACTCCCCTCAACCCCGCCCCCTGGCGGGGTTTTTCTTGCGCTGAGTTGAGAGTTTCAGGATGGCCATGCGGGCTAAAGCCCGCACGCTATAGGGAAGTGGGCTCATATTTCGGCGTGCGTGCTTCAGCACGCATGGGTTGCAGTATGATGAAACCATGCGTCCAACCAAACGCAATTCCGGGTCAACCAAGCGCACCTTTCGAGGCAAACACCGCTTCGAACACTGGCTCCGCGACAATCAGGTGTATTTCATCACCGCTCGGGTACGCGGCAAGTTCCCCGCGTTCAATACCGAAGAAGCGAAATCCGTGTTCTGGGACGCGTTTGAGCACTACACCGTAGCGCACGGATTTGTGCCTTGGGTGACATCGTTGTTGGGCAATCACTACCACACGCTGGGATATCTGAAATTGGGGACGGAGTTGCCGAGGATGATGCGCGGGATCCATGGACGCACAGCCAAGCGAGTAAACGACTTGCTTGTTGCGGAAGGTTTGGATCGGATCAAACCCTTCTGGATCGATAGCGGCAGGCAGAACTACTTCGATGGCTGTATCCGTGACGATTTGCAAGCCCGTCGGGCCTATCGCTACACGTTGATCCAATCCGAGCGGCATGGGGTGTGTGACGATTGGCGTACCTATGATCACACGCGTGTGGGATTGGATATCGATCGGGCGGTGAAGCGTGCGCTGGAGCTGGGCGCATTCATGGAGGGGGTGAGATACAAGCGTTATGAGGGGAGGCATGCGGACTGAAGTCCGCACGCCTAGGGAAACAATTGTTTCCTCTTGAGTCACAGAAACAACATCACCGCCGCGACGAGCCACATGATCGCCGCGACCAGCAGCTTGCCTGCGGCGCCGCCGAGTTTGCCGACGGCGGCGCCTTTGAAACCTTGGGCCGTTTCGGACCACGAACGGCCGGCCCACTTGTCGCCGGCCGAAGCGCCTAGGCCCGCGCCGACGGCGGCGCCGATCAGGGTGCCGACGATCGGGATGGGGATAAGAAACGAGCCGGCGATCGCGCCGACCAGGGCGGTGACGATCGAGATCGCTGCCCCCCGTTTCGATCCGCCCACCGCTTTCGAGCCCACCGCGCTCGCGGCGAACTCGATCAGCTCGCCGATGAGGGCCAGAACGAGCAGGCTCGCCAGCGTCCACCAGCCGTAGGTGAAATACTCGGCGTCCCAGCGCCACCACGCGAACGCCGCGGTCGCCCCGATCATCAGCCACGTCCCCGGCAACTGGATGGCGGTCAGCACCACACCCGTCGCGTTGATCAGCAGCAGCGCCACGATGGCGAAGATAAGCAGGGTGATTTCGAGCATCGCGATCATCATAGAACAGCGGCGGGTCGCGGGGGTGCAAGCCACCGCCGAACGCCTTGCAGGGGTAGACGTGGGTTAGGCCCATGGATTTCAGTCCACCCCGGAGCAATCTCGCATTCACCGTCTTATGCCGCGGCGGCGTGTTGCGCCGCCCGGGCCAATGCATCCAGCTCGCCCACGACGATCAGCACATCGTCCACCTGTAACACCTCGTCCGGGTTCGGGCGGACCCGCGTAGGTTGGTCGGTTCGCTTGTGGGCGACGAATACGAGCTGTGGTTCGCGTTCACCGAGCTCGCGGATCGTGAGTCCCACCAGCGGCGAGTTATCGCGCAGGTGCAGCTCCGAGAGCTGGTAGTCGTCTTCGCCGGTGTGGGCGAGGAAGTCGGTCATGTGCGGGCGGACCAGGAGGTTGGCGATCGTGTGCCCGCCGTTGGTCTCGGGGGCCACGACGCGGTCGGCCCCGGCTCGGCGGAACTTCGCCTCGGTGTCCGGGTCGTCGGATCGACACACGATGAGCGCATCGGGGTTGTGCTCCCGTGCGGTCAGCGTAATCACCAGGTTCTGGTTGTCTGCGGGGGCGGCCGCGACCAGGCCTTTGCAGCGTTCGATGCCCGCCATGAGTAGCGTCTCGTCGTTGGTGGCGTTGCCCTCGATCGCCAGGTGTCCGTGTGACCGGGCCCACTCGCAGCGCTCTTCGTCTTTGTCGACGACGACCAGCGGGATGCCCGATTCCTCGAAGCGTTCGCACACCGCGCGTCCGACTCGGCCGGCGCCGCAGACGATGTAGTGGTCCGACATGTTTTCGATGGTCTTGAGCATCTTGCGTCTCCAGGCGGCGCGGCTGCTGACCGCGAGCTGCACAACTTGTCCAAAGGCGTAGGTGGTCACCGCGATCCCGGTCAGCAGGAGCACGAGTGCGAAGATTTCGCCCTTCATGTCCAGCCCGTAGTCGCCGTAGCCAACGGTGGTGATGGTGATGAGCGTGAAGAAGAACGCGTCCCACGGCGTCCACTGCTCTTCGAGCAGCGTGAACCCGCCCGTGCCGACCATCAGCACGATCATCAGCGCGAGCACCGCGTGGGCGACGTTCCGCCGTTGGCGTCGGTGCTCGGCGAGCTCGGTGAACAGGTTGGAGGACGTGCGTGACATGGTGGTGGGGGGTTAAGTCGGGCTTCCACCAACGAATATCGGGGAGTTCAGTCTTTTGGATTGGTTGGCCAAAAACGGCTGAATGGTATGAATGGTTTAGAGCCATCCTCGGACGCGACGTCGGGTTATGGGAACCGTTTGCCGTGCTTCGACACAAAGCCCCGTGACCGGGACGAATTATTCGGACTCCCTATGAAGTCCCGACAAGCGCTGTAGGTCAGGTCTTCGACCTGACACGGTTCATATGTGCACTATCACTCGCGTCAGGTCGAAGACCTGACCTACAACCCGACCAGCGTAGCGAAGCCACGCGGCTGCTTCGCATCCCGCGCTCGGCGCGCAACCCAAGCCTCCAAGCCCCCAACACCCAAGCCCCTAATTTCCAAAGAGCGAACGCCCGGCTCAACCCCGCCACACGCATCGGCCCGTGTCGCGAAGTTCACTTCAAGCCAACGTCCTCGACCCGCGTGCTGGGAGCGGCTGCGCGATTACGCCACGGTCCATCGTGTCTGTTGTCGGCAAGGTGACTCACCGACGAACGCCGAAACCCCCACGCTTGAAAACGCGAGCCCGGCCCTCCCCACGCATCTCACGGAACGGTCCTTGCCTGAAACCGTCCCGCCGCCGCGGGGTGCCGAAAAAAACCTCCCTCTATGTAGGGATGGCGTGCCACATCTGTGCGCGCGATCGTGGCAGATGATTTTGCAAGCCGTTGGGATGACGGTAGATAACTCGAAAAATAAAATAATCGCACGAACTCTCCCGTGCGTATCTATGTGCGCACCAGCAGTTCGTTTCGATCCGAATTTGCTAACGTCACAACGGCGTGTAAGGCGAGTCGCTGATGGCGGGCTCGGTGCCTTGCTCGACGCGGGTTTCGAAACTGCGGAGCAGGCCGGACCAG
This sequence comes from Algisphaera agarilytica, assembly GCF_014207595.1. NCBI lineage: Bacteria > Pseudomonadati > Planctomycetota > Phycisphaerae > Phycisphaerales > Phycisphaeraceae > Algisphaera > Algisphaera agarilytica. The sequence goes on along the minus strand of NZ_JACHGY010000001.1, from coordinate 780,869 downwards.
GATTCGCCGACGTCGATCTTGACCGGCGGGGCGGTGGGTAAGTGGGTGGCTTGCTCGAAATAGCGCAGCCCCTTGCGGACACGGGTGGTGAGTTTGGTGAAGGGCTGGGGGAGGATGGTGTCTTCGTCTATGGCGAGTTCGAGCCACGGCGTGCCGGGGTCGGGGCTGACCATGACGACGGACCAGCGCCAGCCGTGGTCGTAGGTTCGGCCGTGTTCACCCCGGGTGATGATGCGTTGCACGACGACGGCGAGGCCGACGTAGTGCCGGGTGTCGAACGTTCGAGAGGGCAAGACCTGGCCGCGGCGCTTGACGCGCAGGGTGTGGCCGTCGGCATCGAGGTCGAGGGCGATGCGTTCGCGGCGGGCGATGAACGGCACGGCGACGGCCAGCAGAGTGAGCCCGCTCACAGCGAACCAGTAGAGCGTGTCGCCGACGGGGCCGAGGGTGGGGCGGGCGTTCTCGGCTCGGGTTCGTTGTTGTTCAACCTCACGTCCGAGACACTCGGCGGTCGCTCGGGCTTGCTGGGCGACTTGGCTGCCGACGGAGCCGGGCTCGTTGGCGGTGGCCCCGGTGGCGACACGTTTCGCGTGACGCTGGGCTTGTTCGAGTTGTTGCTCCATCTGCGCCAGCTTGCGGTGCTCGCTACTCACGGTGCGGCAGCCCGGTGGAAAACCGAAGGCGAGCACGATGATGCCGACGAAGACCATGAGGATCGCTGAGCCCTTGAGCGAACGCGTCACGGTTTTGGTCGAGGGCCACAACGCCAATTGCCCCGACAACGAATCGTCGAACTCCCAATCCACGCAGTGGCATCGGTAGGGCTTGTGCATGCACCCATTTAACCCTTTTTGGAGTGTGGGGCAATGGAGATGCTGAAGAGGACGCGGATGGGCAAGCCCCGCGGTTCACATCACTGTGGTGGCAGGTTGCCTTGCCAGCCGCGACGGAACTGCTGAATCAGGTCGACGACCAGGCCGGGTTGTTCGGCGGCGACGTTGACGGTTTCTTCCGGGTCGGCCGTGTGGTCGTAGAGCTCGACAAACAGCGGCTCCGCGTCGGGGTTGGCCTGGTCGATCCAAATGATGAGTCGGTGCTGGGCGGTACGCATCGAGTAGCCCATCAGGCGGTTTTCGAACAGGTCGCGGTCCCACCGGTCGGGGAACTGCTGCTTGATGCGTGCTTCGACGTCTTCGATGAGCGGGCCGAAGAAGGTCTCACGCATCGCGGGGCGGAGCGGGAAGGCGCCCCATTCGCGTAGGGCGGGATTAGGGAACTGGCTGAACGCGGCGGTCTTCCAAGGTGTGTCTGGCGAATGAACCAGCGGTGCGAAGCTGTGACCTTCGACATCGGTGGGCGAGTCGAGTCCGGCGAGTTCGCAGAGCGTGGGGTACATGTCGATGAGCTCGACCAGCGCATCGGTCGATCGGCCGCGGGTCGACGCGGGCATGTCGGGCGTCCAGATGATCATGGGCACGCGGGTGGCGAGTTCGTAGTTCGTGGCCTTGCCCCAGACGCCTTTCTCGCCGAGGTGGAAACCGTGGTCGCTCCAGAGAATGATGATCGTGTTGTCGCGGACGCCTTCTTCTTCGAGGGCCGCGATCATCCGCCCGACCTGCGCATCGATGTAGCTGGTGCAGGCGAGGTAGGCGTGTTTCAGCGTGCGGGCCAACTCGGGGTCGAAGCCGCCGCTCTTGGGGATGCCTTGGCGGACGCGCAGCTCGAACGAGGCGTGCAGGCCCATCGCCGCGCCGTTCTCGGGGGCGGTGGTTTGCGTGGCGAGGGTGATGTCGTCGGGGTTGTAGAGGTCCCAGTAGCGTTTCGGTGCAATCCAGTTGAGGTGGGGTTTGTAGAGTCCCAGCCCCAGGAAGAACGGCTTGTCACCCTCGGCGACGAGCTGGCGCATCGTGGCGATGGCCAGGTCGGTGCTGTGGCCGTCGATGTAGCGGTTGTCGGGGACGTCGGCGGCTTCGTAGGCCGGGCCCATCGCCAGGCCGTACTTCGCGACCTCGCCGTACTTGGCGAACATCTCCTGACGCGACTGATGGGTATTCTCGCGGTTTTCCGTGAGGGCGAAGCCGTAGCGGCTGCGGGCGAACTCGGCGTCTTCTTCGGTAACTTGGGGCTGGCGGTTCCATGAAGCGGGGTCACGGTCGCCGGGATGGAAGATCTTGCCGAAGGCGACGGTGTCGTAGCCGCGGTTGCCGAAGTATTGGGGGAGGGTGACGACGTCGGGGGCCTGCTCGCGGATCTTGACGTAGTTGTGGGTGATGCCGATGGTGTCGGGGCGGAGCCCGGTGAGCAGGCTGGCGCGGGAGGGGCCACAGATGGCTTGCTGGCAGTAGGCGTTGTTGAAGCGAAGTCCTTGCTGGGCGAGGGCGTCCATGTGCGGGGTGACGGCGATGTCCGAGCCGTAGCAGCCAAGCTCGGTGCGTAGGTCGTCGATGGAGATGAACAGGATGTTGGGCTTGCCGGTCGGCTGGGCCTGGGGAGAAGGAGCAAGCAGCAGTGCGGCGAGCAGAGCGAAGAATGTGCGCATGGGTGATCCGATCAGCGGAGTAGCCGAGCCGTTCACTATATTGGGGGTGGCGCTTGAACTCGCTGGCGATGTGGGAAGATAGTTGGCTTATTCTCGACTCGGGGGATAACGGTGTGGTTAGGTGTACACCAGGGCGGGCTGAGGCGGTACCAGACGCTTCGCGTGGCTCAGCGTCGGCGTGAGGGAGGGGAGCGTATGCAGCGCAAGAAAAACACCCCAATCGTTAGGCTTGGGGTGTGCTTCATGGGTGAAGAGCGCTGGTGCGATGCCGCTTGGAGGTTACCGCCGTGCGGGGTTCTCGCGGTCAATCTCCATATTGAAGTTGGTGGGCCAGGCGAAGATCATGGTGGCGTCACCGCCGTCGGGGTTGGGTGCCGCGGCGAATCCACGCGAGTTGGTGAAGATGTTGTCGGTGGGGTTTTCGGGGAGGTTGCCGTAGCGGGTGTTTTCCATGACGGTGGTGCTTTCGTAGCTCGTGCTGTTGTCGTTCATCACGACGCCGCCACCCCATTCGCCGGAGTTTTCTTCGGTCCACCACGAGCTCGCTTGGGTAAACGTGTTTGCCCCGGTGTTGATATCGCTGATGATCGGGGCTTGGCTGTTGATGGTTTCCTGCCACTCGGCCTTGCGGCCCGCTTGGTGGCTGGCGATGACTTTGTTGGTGTCGTTGAGCGCCGGCGTGATTCTCCCGCCGAGGGTGAGCATGGCAAAGGAGTAGTTGAGCGAGGTGAACTCCGCGTTGGCCTCCGCTTCGGATACGCCCGGGTCGGCGGGGTTCATGAGGTACTCGGGGGTAAAGACGTTGTTGTTGAGCATGATGGCGAAGCGGACCTGGGGCAGGTTCTTGCGATTGTTCTGAGTCCAGTACGGGTCACCCCCGGCCATGGTCGGGTTGGTGGCGATGTCGCCGGCGGCGTCGAGCCCGGGGAACCAGCCGTCCTTGCCGCCGCTCTTGTTGCTCTGGGCAAAAATAATCATGCCCTGGTGGATACCACGGAGCTGGGTGCTGTTGGCCATCTGGCGTGCCGTTTGCCGTGCAGCCCCCAAGGCGGGGAGCAAGATGCCAATCAGCAACGCGATGATGCTAATGACCACGAGTAGTTCGATGAGGGTGAATCCTCTAAAAGTCCGCGGGGTGTTCGGGCGTGTAGTCATGGGGGAAATCCAATCGTAGAGATGTCGTAACGAACAGAGATGCAAACGAAAAGCTCGCGTAGAAATGCAGGGGCAAGCTCAGGCGACATCGGAGATGCTAGAAACACCGATGTATTACCAAACTAAATATACGGTCGCCTCTCGGTTTCTCGCTTTAGCGAAACCGCAAAATAGATGGTTTATTCTCTTGACCCTGAAAATCAGGAACGGGCGGTTCGGACTGCAGCCACGGTCAATGCGTGCGGTCGTAGGTGTTGACCGTGAACGCGTAGGAGTGGCGGGCGTCGGCGAGGTGGTGACGCGAATCGGTGAGCGTCCAGTCGTTGAGATCGAACTCGGGGAAGAACGTGTCGCCGTCGAGGGTGGTGTGAACAGTGGTGAGGACGATGCGGTCGGCGATCGGCAGGGCGAGTTCGTAGATCTTGGCGCCGCCGATGATGTAGGGCTCGGGGTCGCCTTCCACCAGAGCGAGCGCTTCGTCGAGGGTGTGGCAGACCTCGATCTGTTCCGTCGCGTCTTCGGGCGGCTGCCAGTCGGCGTTGCGGGTGAGCACGATGTTGCGGCGGTGGGGCAACGGCTTGCCCTCGGCTTCGAAGTTCACCCGCCCCATGATGACGGGGTGGCCGAGCGTGTAGGCGCGGAACTGAGCCATCTCGTCGGGCAGTTTCCACGGCAGGCCGCCGTCGACGCCGATGACGCGGTTTTCCGACATGGCGGCGATCATAGTCAGGCGTTTTTGCATGGATGTTATTGAGCGCGTTTTTTTGGGGGGTGGGCATGCGGGCTGAAGCCCGCACGCCGGGGGGGGTTAGACCGCGATCGGGGCCTTGATGCTGGGGTGGGGGTCGTAGTTTTCGAGGGTGACGTCTTCGTAGGTGAACGCGAAGAGGTCGGTCACGTTCGGGTTGAGCTTCATCGTCGGCAGCGGGCGGGGATCGCGGCTGAGTTGTTCTTTCGCCTGATCGAAGTGGTTCAGGTAGAGGTGGGCGTCGCCGAGGGTGTGGACGAACTCGCCGGGCTGATGGCCTGTGACCTGGGCGATCATCATCGTGAGCAGGGCGTAGCTGGCGATGTTGAACGGCACGCCCAGGAAGATGTCGGCCGAGCGTTGGTAGAGCTGGCAGGACAAGATGCCCTTGGCGTCGCTGCCTTCGGGAGCCGGGGCGACGTAGAACTGGAACAGGCAATGGCAGGGGGGCAGGGCCATCTGCTCGACTTGGCCGGGGTTCCAGGCGCAGACGAGGTGTCGGCGGGAGTCGGGGTTGTTTTGTAGCGAGTCGAGGACGTTCTGGATCTGGTCGACGCTGCCGCCGTCGGGCGTGGGGAAGCTGCGCCACTGGTGGCCGTAGACGGGCCCGAGCTCGCCGGTGTTGGGGTCGGCCCACTCGTCCCAGATGGTCACGCCGTTGTTCTGGAGGTACTGGACGTTGGTGTCGCCGCGGAGGAACCACAGCAGCTCGTGGATGATCGAGCGGAGGTGGAGCTTCTTGGTGGTGAGGCAGGGGAACGTCTCGGACAGGTCGAACCGCATCTGGTGGCCGAAGACGGATCGTGTGCCGGTGCCGGTGCGATCGGGTTTGTCGACGCCGTGGTCGAGGACGTGCTGGAGCAGGTCGTGGTATTGCTGCATGAGGGGGATATTGTAGCCGAGGCGGGCTCGGCGTTGGGGGCACCGGATCCGTCTGGGGGATCGCCTTTTCCGGTGTGACACGGCCGCCGGGCTTGGGTAAACTCGTGGGATGCCGATGATCCTTGCATCCAGTTCGTTTGCCATGTGGGCCGCCGTGGGCGTGTTGCTGTTGATGGCGATCGGGTTTGGCGTGGGCAACATCGTGCTGACGCACCTGCTGGGGCCGAGCCGCAAGGGCGAGGTCAAGGGCACCGTGTACGAATCGGGCATGAACCCCATCGGCGACGCCCGCCGGCGGTTCAATGTGCGGTTCTACGTCGTGGCGATGACGTTTCTGCTGTTCGACGTGGAGATCGTGTTCCTCTACCCCTGGGCGACGACCTTCCCGAGTCTGGGCGGGGCCGAGGGCGAAGTGCTCTCGCCGATCTTCTTTGGGCGGATGCTGTTTTTCATCCTGACGAGCATCATCGCGTTCGCCTATGCGTGGCGTAAGGGCGTGTTCCGCTACGACTGATCGCACGGCAAGCCCCGCGGGCTTGGCGATGCATCACAACCATCAAATTCAGTGTTGAGCGGCTGGATTTATTCGGCTGCGGCTGTTTTATGTGTCAGGCGGTTTGGATTCACCGGCTGCGATTCGCGGTTTGGTCAGAGCCCACCGGATGTGTGGGGTACAAAAAAACCCCGCCGGCGTTGGGGGGTTGGTAGACGCCGACGGAGCGAAGACAATCGGGGCGAATATGGGGGCAAGCCCCACACCTTGACCGGTGCTTCCCTTGCATCTTATGAGTAGTTGCCCCAAGTGTAAACATATAAAAGAGTTAACTCACCCAAATTCAGGTCTTCACCTGAAGCGGTGAATCCAGATTTCTCTAGGATCAATCTAAGGTGCAGCCTAGGTTTCGCCGAGGCGTAGGTCAGGACGATTGACGCTTTACACCGGGGGATTGGACCCGAGTTGTTGTGGGGTCGATCCGAGGGACTGGAGATACGAATCATTAACCGCGATATCAGCGTATTAACCAAACGGGAGCAACAGGTCCTGGCTCTGATCGGCCAGGGTTATTCGATCCCGAAAATCGCCGAGACCTTGTTTCGCAGTCAGAAGACCATTGAGACCCACCGCCAGTCACTGGGCCGAAAACTGGGGGCGAGTAACCGTGTGGAGCTCGCGCGGATCGCCATCCAGGTCGGCTTAGCTCCGCTGGAGGGGGTCGACGCGGTGCCGCCGCTGATCTCCGAGCGGGACCCGCGTGGCCAGTTGAGCGAAGACCCGCATGCGGCGGAGTTGGTCCGGCGGATCGAGTGGGCCTGCACCAGTATGGTCGGCATGAACTACGCCCAGATGCTCTGCAAAACCTTGAGCCAGGAGTTGGGCACGACCGGCGCGGGCCTCATGTTCTGCGAACACGATCTGGGCACGATGCGTTCGGTCGCGATGACCTACCGGGGGGCGTTGGTCGACGAAGTACGTTTTCCCTTTGTGGGGTCGCCGTGCGAAGCCTCGATCGAGCGAGACTTTTATCAGTGCGAAGGCAACTTCCCCGAAGTGTTCCCCACGCACGCCGCTCAATCGAGTTTCGAGGTGGCGAGTTACGTCGGGGTGCGGTTGGACGACCCGTTGTCTCAGGAGACCATCGGGACTTTGGTGGCGGTGCTGGACGACCCGGCGGCCTCGTTCAACCCGGCCACCGAGACGGTGCTCCGCATCTGCGCGGAACGGGCCGCGGCGGAACTCGGCCAGATGAAGCTGATCGACAGCCTGCAACGCAGCGTCGAGTCGCTGGAACAACGCCTGGCGGATCTACAGGCGGCAGGGTCGGAATAAATAGCGACCTATTGCCCTACGCGGGGATGTTATCGACGGTGTTACCGCGAGATGCCCAGCAGATCGACCCCGAGGTTGTCTCCGGGGTTGATGTCGAACGGCGGCTCTTCGACAAACTCGTAGGTACCGCCGAAACGCTTGGCGATGGCTTCGAGTCGGCGGTCTTCGGGGCTGGGGTAGAAGAACTGGACGGTGTGGATCAGCGTCTTCTGATCGCCCAGCAGAGATTCGAGGTCTCGCACATCGATCGCGGCGGCGGCTTTGCGTTGGCCGAACTTGTCGTCCGAGAGGATGAACAGGTCGGTGGGCCCGTACTGCAGGGCTTGTTGCAACGCGTTGAGCGGCTCGGACTTGCCCCGGGGGCGGACGTGCCCCGCGTCGGGAGCGACCCACGCCAGGGCGTGCTCACGCGACAGGCTGTCGCCGGGCTTCATGCCCATCGGCGGGACCTCGATCACCTCGTTATCACGGAAGAACAGCACCGCGAACTGGTCGTGATCCGACATCAAGGCCAAGCGTTGTTCGAGCCAACTCAACGCGCCTTGGTTCATCGAGTCAACCATCGAGCCCGAGGCATCGATCACAAAGACCAGGCGTTGGGCCTCCACCGGGATGGCGGGGGGCGGGGGCGTCTCAGCCTCCGCGGGTTCAGTCGGCACGGGCGTCAGCTGCGCGTCGTTGGCCGCGGGCGGATCGAGCGCCGCCACCGCAGCGCCGGAGTTGGTGTCGGTTTCCGTGGGAACGGCCGGGGGCTCTGGCACTTCGGGGGTGTCCACGCGGGTAGCTTCAACCGTGGTGTCGGTCGGTGCAGGTTCCTCGGCGGGGACCTGGGTGGGGGCTTCGACGACGGCCGGCGGCGTGGGCGTTGTCTTAGGCGGGGTGATCTGCGGCGGGGGGGTGGTCAGGGTCGGGGCCTGGCCGAAGGCGTTGGACTTGGGAACGTCGAGCGTTTCGTCGGCCTCGGCGACTTCGACAGGCGGCGCGACGGCGGGTGTCTGCGGCTTGGGGGTAGGCGGAGTCGAGGCTTGGGTTTGGGTGGGCGGGGCTTGGGCCACCGGTCCCGCAGGAGCCGCCGAGCCATCGCCCGGCGAGACAACCGCGGTCGTCGTGTCCGACTGCATGGTGTTGATCGCCCAATACGCTCCGCCACCAGCCAACGCCAACAGCACCAATGCAATCAGCGCCTTCTTCTTGCCGGACGAGCCGCGGTTCGACGACCACTCGGGCGAGAGTTCCTGCTGCTCTTCGGACTCGACCCAATCCGGGCCCGTCCGTTCCTCGACGTAGGCCGGGGTTTTCTCGGCGGGCTTGTCGTCTGCCGCGGCTTGCGGGTCTGCCGTGTCGTCGTTGGCGTCGTCATCGCCGGGTAGATCGCTCAGCTCCAAGGAAGCTTCCAGCGATTCCTCCAGAGCGTGGTCCTCATCGCCCCGGTCGTCTCCCGGTTCATCCGACGGGCCGGGCATGTCCAGCGAGAGACCGACGACCGGCGGCGCATCATCAGAGTCATCCGCCGAAGCCGCGCCTTGCTCTTCCGGGAGTTCGGAGGGCGCGTCGCTGTCGTCCAGCGGCGAGTTCGGGCGGGTGGTCGGCGTGACGAAGTCCATCGTCGCGGCGTACTCGTCTTCCACCCCCGGTTCATCCAGCCCAGCTTCGAGCTCAGACTCCGGCGGAGCGGCGAGCGTCGGACCCAGTGACGAAGCACTCAACCCCGCGTCTTCTTCCGACTCGTTGCTCAGGTCGAGCAGGTCGGCCTCGTCTTGGGTCGGCGACGAAACCTCGTCCGACTCCGGGGACACCGCCAGCACTTCATCGGCAGAGGCGTCGGGTTCGCTTGGTTCCTGGGGTGGTTCCTCATCGATCACGCCATCGAAGTCGATCGGCTCGAGCTCGATGTCTGCCTCAAGGTCCAGGCCCTCGGGCGCATCCGCCTCGAGCGTGGGCTCGGCCTCGGGTTCCGGAAGAGCGGGCGCTTCGGTTTCCGATTCGGTCGGCGGGGCGGGCATGGTGATGCCCACCTCGGTCTCATCGACCGCGACGTGGCCGACGATCAGGGTGACCCGCCCGACCACCAGGCGATCGCCTTCTTCGAGTTCGCACAGGCCTTCGACGCGGTCGCCGTTGACCCACGTGCCGTTCGAGGAATTCAGGTCGCGGATGACCCAGGTCCCGTTCTGGACCGAGACCTCGGCGTGCTGGCGAGAGATGCGGGTGTCGAGCAGTTGGACCTCGCCGTTGCGTCGGCCGATGACGTGGGGCTGATCCGCCGAGAGATGGAACGTTTGCGGCTTGGTTCGCTCGTCGGGATTGAACTGGATCAAAGTCAGCAAGGTTACGTCCTGGTGCGTCGGGTCCCCCCGGGCGACGGCGCGGGCGGCGCGGCGGAGGCCGCAGGCCCTTGTGTTACGCAGCCACGGGCCGGGGGCTGCGTCGGAGAAGCGGGTGATTCAGAAGCCGCCTTGAACGCAATTCAAGGCGTTCTGTAGTTTATCACAGGAGACCCGCCAAGCCCCTCCAGATTGAACTTTAACTCGGGCTCGGGCATGGCCTGAGGTCTCATCCATCTCGATCAAACGCCCCAAACCGCCACGCAGCGGCCTGCAACCTATAGAACGCATGGGCGCGGCCAAAGTTCGCATCCCCTGCAAATCACGCCCGGGGTGTCCGATAAACGGCACCCGCCGTACCGCTCGCCTTCACTAAGCCCCGCCCGGCAAAGCACTAAGCCAAGCCCCGGCCCGCTCCTCGCCCCCGCCTGCAGAGCCCCGAAGAACTAGGGTCGGCATCTGAATAAATGATTTCCTGCCTTCGGGTTGCCGAGTTTGCGAGGATCGCTAGAATGTCGGACCGACTTCGGTTGGCCCCTTCGTCTAGTCTGGTCTAGGACACCTGGTTTTCATCCAGGCAACACGGGTTCGAATCCCGTAGGGGTCACTTGATACTTGCGGAAAGCCTTCTATATCAAGGTTTTCCGCTTTTTCATTGGTAGGAGTGGTGCAGATTACGGAGCATTTCTCTCCGTTTCCGTCGTCTACTGCACCGGATTCTGCACCAAAGACTAGACCTGACTGCACCACGGGTTCTGGGGAGCGAATCGCTGCCGCGAAGTGGTCCTCAGTGGTCTGTAGGTAGTGCTGTTGGGCGATGCCGGGACTGTTGCCGATCCACGAGCAAACTACGTGGGTGGGGAAGTTGTCCTCAAGCTCGGTCTGCCGAGTGGCCCGCAGGTTGTGCCACATCCGCGGCCACTGTTGTAGGCCTGCGGCTTTGACAGCCTTCTCCATTGGTTTCCGCAGTGCGGCTCCGGTTCGGTCCTGAAGCATCGGGAGTACGAACACCTCGCCCACTTCTGCCTGATCGAACACGTCTTGGAGCGGGCCGAGTATCTCCGGGAAGATCGGGACAATCCGTGACTCTTTGCCCACGTAGCCCTCTGTCTTGGGGCTGTGGACGGTCATCCGGTTGTCGTCGAAATTGATATCCGCCCAAGTCAATGCCTGGGGTTCGCTCGGGACTCGTAGTCCGCCCCAGCGAGCTAAGGCGAACAGAAGCCGCCATTGAGCGTTAGGGAACTGCTCCATCACCTTGACCGCGTCGGCCTCGGAGATGAATTGGCGTTGGGTGGTGCTGATGTTTGCAGTGGGCACGGCTTGCATCGGGTTGGAGCGTAACACGCCTGCCTTGATCGCGCTAGTGAACATCGCACGGATATCACCGCAACGCTTGCGGGTTGTAGCCTCGCTGAGAGTCTTAGGTGTCCGTTTGTGCAGGAGGTAGTGCCGGAAGTCCTCGCAGTGCGCCTCCGTGATGGTGTGCACTCTGCGGTCGTACCCAAAGAAGCTGATAGCGTCCTTCGCGGATTGTCGCAGCCGTGTGAGCGTACCCGCCTTGCACTTGGCTTCCTCTTTCCGCGTGATGTAGAACTCGGTGAGCTTGCCGAGCCTGCCTGCCTTTGGTTTGTCAATCAGGCCGATTGCGGCCAGTTGATCCTTGAGTGTGCCGTCGATGGTATCGAGCCACCGGCCGACGTCGTCTCCGACGGGAAGGCCTGCGACGTGAGAGGCGACCAACGCTTCAACCATCGTCAGGATTGACTGAGCTTGGCGTAGACGGATGTGTCCTAGCCGCAGTTTGGGACGCTGCGGCAGGTTGTTTATCTGAATCGTGCGGCGGTTGTGCTCGGTGTAGAGACTTGCCATAAGAGTTTCCCGGTGGGGTTAGTGTGATGGATCGGAGCGCGCTGTCAAGGCTGAGGCTTCACATAGCCGCCTCACCGCCTCCTTGAGTGCGTCCACGCAGTAGAGGATGGGGCCGTCGATCCGGAACCATGCCCCGTCGAGATGGCCGTTATCCCGCCACTTCTGGAGGGTCTTTGGGTTGATGCCTCCGAGGAGTCGGGCGGCTTCTGCTGTGTTCACGAGTAGAGGGGTGAGGCTGCCCGCGGTAGTGGGTGAGTTGGCGGTGTTCTTGTGCCGCTCGTTGTCTTGGTCTTCGTAACTGTCGAGCCAGCTATCTGGCTGGGTGTTTCGGGTCATTGAGGTGTGTTCCTGCGCAACAAAAGCAGGGCCAAACCCCAGGCGGTGATGCCCAAGGAGTGGCCCTGCTAGTCGCGTTGTGTTGTGTGGTGTTAGCTCACTCTTCGTTGAGTAGAGCGTCGAGACTGTTCTTGGCGTCGGCCTTCTGCGAACGCTTAGGCAGTTGGCCTTCGATAGACCTGAAGGTGTGGTCGATGCCGATGAGGTTTTGCAGCGGGATCAGAGAGCGGAAGTTGCGGACGTCCTCACTCGACAGGTTGTAGTCTGGCCTGATGGGCGAGGCGACCGCTCCAATGGCTCCCGGTAGCTTCTCCGCGAGCAGGTCCACCGTGGGTATGCCCATGATGGCGTTCTGTCGCAGTCCGCTGGTTCGTGTGTTGGAGAAGAACTGGAAGTTGAGGAACATGTCGCCCGCCGTGTCGGCCACCGTCGGGATGATGGAGGAGAAGCCACTACGGGCGAACGCCCCCATAGCCATCCGCTGAGGCGTTAGATGCTCCGCGAGGTACTCCGCCGGGTCTTCCTGCGACGAAGCCCGCACAGCCACGAGGGCTGCGTACGACAGGCCACCGCCGAAGGCGAGCAGAGAGAAGTTGGCGAACGTCTCCATGTCCCAATACTTGAGACCGCGGAGAGTCTGATTGGTCCATGCTTGGAGCTGAAAGCTGCGGAACTGGAGGAGCATCTTCATCACGGGTGACGACGCGAACCATTTGGGCTGACCGCCGAGGTGGTTTTGCTGGATGATCGCGTGGGTCTTCTGTGTGACGCCATAGGCGAACGTAGAGGCCACGTCTTCGTCCCACTCATCCAGGTTCATCCGGACCAGCTTCTTGCCGTTGAACTCGGCGTGCTTCCTGAACTGCTCATAGATCGCGTCGGCGGCGGCTTCATCCCACCCCATATCGCGCAGGCGTTCGAGGCGAATGGTTCGGCCTTCGCCTAGGGCATTCATACCGATGCGATGGGCCAGCGTGTTGGCGCACGCAACCCGCGTCCAGTTGGTGATGGGCTGTAGACCGCCCACGATGGACACGATCCGGCCCCCTTTGTCGAGGAGCTTCTCTGCCTTGTCCGCGGTGCTGAGCATCTGGCGATCCCATTCCAAGTCGCCCGCTACGTCTTGCATAAGGCGGCTCGGTCGGGTCCAACCCTCTGCACCGATACCCATACCGATGAGTTCGCTAAGGACTCCGTCATCGTTATTCACCAGCGTCTGTGCCCGGTTTGTGAGGATGCGGCGGAACTCGGGGATGGAGCGGACCATCACGCCTAGTCCCTGACTGGCCACGGCCACGGGAATCTCTGCGATCTGTGCGATACCAAACGCAGCCGCGATGCGGTTGAAGTTGGACTTCATAAGCAGACGGGCGGCTTGGTGGCCGCCGCTCGATTCATCGATCTGCCCGGAGAGAATCTTCCCGGCATCGTCGAGGCGGTCGAGGCGGGCCTTCTCCGCTTTGAACGTCTTCGGGTCGAGGTTCTGCATGTCTGCCGCTATGCGGCCCATGAGTTCCTCCCATGAGGGGACCACCAGCTCGGAGGTCTCCCCGGCGACGTTCCCCTCATCGTCTAGCGCCTTGGTGGTGCGTGTGTCCTTCTTCGGGTCGGCGAAGCGACGACGCAAAGAGTAGAACTCCGACTCTCGGACAGAGGAGCGGATGTAATACTGAGCGAGCTTCTCCGCGTCGGTCTCGAAGAGGTCGTGGAAAGCGATCTCGCCGTCCTTGGTCTTCTGGACGTAGTCCTCATCAAGTGGCATGCGGGCCTTGAATATGTCGGGGCGTCCGTCCTCGGGGTTGACGAGAATATCCTTGGCCTTGGCGATATCGGCGTCCGTCATCTTTCCTTGGTCTTTGAACAGGGCGAGGACTTCGTCCAACTCATCGGCTGTTCCGGCTAGGCCAGAGTTCACCCGATACGCTGCTTCCCCACGGAACTTCTCCAGGCGAGCCACGTAACCGCGGGCCATCTGACGAGCTACGCGGACGTCGTCGGCATCGGCAGCATTGAGCTTCTTAGACGCGGAGAGGATTGCCCCTTGGAACCAATCCACGATGGCCTTCTTGCCGTAACGGCGGGTCGTGTTGAGACGCTTCGACTGTGACGCAACGCGAGGGCGGTAGTTGAATAGACCCTTGGCAGCCTCCTTGGCTCCGGGAACCTTGGAGTTCACGGCGTGCTTGAGAGCCGAGTTGATGGCTCGACGCATGGCTGTTGCTGCCGTGGCCACGTTGGCGTCGATGCCTTCGGGTAGTTGCTCCAAGTGCATCACCCGGCCGACTTGCTCGAAGAAGTCCGCACGGGCAACGTCACTCACCGCTTTCAGGCCGCTGCCTTGGCTTCTCGCCCAGGACTCGAAGGCGGGATTCACCTTGGCGTACAGCTCAACTCTGATCCGCTCGCTGGTTTGGCTGATGGCCTCCTCAGTAGAGCGGATGCGGACCTTGTCCGGATCGCCCACGCCGTTGTAGAGCAGGTAAGACCCTATGCCCCGGATACGCTCCACACTGGACGAAAGCATGTCTGCTGCGAGGTCGAAGCGGAGCCGCCGCTCCAAGCCGGTGAGCTGGTCGGGCGTGTCGCTTGCTACGTCGAATAGAACCTCATCTGCGGCTGCTGTTGCCTCTTCTATGTCGAGGTAAGCCTGCGAAGGTGCCTGCGGTAGCTGCGGCTCGAACTCCAGCTTGGCGGGATCGATTCCCGCCGCGGTGTCCACGATCTTATCGAAGCCGCGTAGGAGCTTCGGGTCTAGCCCCGCTCCCTCGCGGTACTTCTCCGCCTGTCGGCCGACTCGCTTGGAGTAGTCGGAAACGGCATCTCCCCCGTACCGGGCAATCAGGGACTTGGAGAAGACTTCCCCGAACAGTTCCGCCGGGTCGGCTTCAAGCCGGGACAGGTCACGGGCGACGTCTCGGCCTGCGATCGCGGTAACGAACTGGCGGAGCTGATTCCGATCTCGGAGGTCAGCCACCAGAGAGTTGAATTGCTTGGCTGCTGCGGGATCAAGGGTCTTGTGTGCAGCGTGGCCGATCTCGTGGAGGAGGACGCCGAGTTGGCGTTTCCCCTTCGCCCCGCTCTCCGACCGGCGGAGGTTCACTTGGAACCCGTCGCCAACCTGCCGAGTCGATCCCAAGGCATTTTCCACTGACTCTCCCACAGCGTTACGGATATCGTCCGCGGCAGAGAGGGAGACGCGGGCGAGTAGTTTGGGGTTGACGACGGAGAGGATTTGACGAGCTGCCCGCACACCGGAGGTGCCGAGGAGTTTGGCATCTGAGAGCGTCTCTAGGGTCTCGGAGAGAGCCCTGTGTGTTGAGGAGACCTCCCCGAAGGCCTCTGGACTATCCACCTGTTTGAGACGCTTAGAGGCTCTCTGAGGCGAGGTTCCGGCGAGGTCTGTTCCCAGCTCACTCAGCGGGATGCCCGCACGGTTCATCGCCTGGGCTTCGAGGCGGCTGGAGGTCTTGACGTAGGCGTTGCGAAGCTGCGGAGCGGCGACGTTGATCGTGCCCCCGAAGGCTGCCCCGTAGAGGGAGGCAACCATCACATCGGTGTAGTCGCGGATTGGGTCTTCGAGGTTGAGGAGAGCTTCCTCGGTACCGGTGAAAGCCGCACCAGCTAAGGCACCTTTACCGGCTCGATAGGCCCAGGCACCTCGGCCAATGCCTCCGGCCCACGCGGTCCCACCTGTGAGGGCACCAGCGATGAGCGTGACGGGGTCGGTTATGGCGGAAACCATCGACAGTGTCGCGCCTGTCCATCCGGCGTCCGCGAGAGTGGCCTTGCGTTCCTGTGAATCGAGGATTCTCTGCCTGATGGTTTGAGCGTGGCTGTAGGAGACAGCTCCGCGGAACTCGTCGAGGGTTTCGAGGGGGAGGTCGGCGGTGAGCTGTTCAAATTCCTTATCTGTCCACCGGAAGGTCGTGTCGAGCTGTTGCTGCTCACGGTTGATGAACCGGAGGCCCGCGGCGGTAAGGGTGTTGTCCTGCCACGCAGCGGAGAAGGTCGCGAAGAACGAGGGAGGCTCGTTTTCCGCTCGGAAGCGGGCGTCGGGAGAGGGGAGTCGGGGAGGGGCAGCGGAGGAGGCGGGGACGGTCGAGACGACCTCGCCCACTTCCACTGATTCGGCGGCAGCCGCGGTGGGGTTGAAGGTGTTTTCAGTCATAGTTGGGTGTTTCGTGTTGGTGTGGTGGGCGGGTCAGTCGTATAGGAGGTGGGTCACATAGGGACGCTGTTGGTCCTTCTTGCGGCACACGATGAGGTTGCTCGGACGCAGGTCGAGGGTGTTGTCCGTCTTGAACATGACCGCTTGGCCTGGGCCTGCGTCCACGACTAGGCGGTGGATGCTCTCTCGTCTATTGCCACCGTCTCGATGGCATACACGGACATATCGACGGCCCCTGTAATTGGATACGTGTTGCCATTGGTCGCTCCAGCCGTCGGCGATGATGCGGTCGAAGTCTTCGGCGTAGAGTGTGGCGGTGTGTAGACCGCCTGCGAGCGGAACGCGGACGACCTCACGGCCGTTCTTGTCGGTTTCTCGGTAGGGTTCGCGGCGGACGATGGTCTTGGTGGGGGTTTTCATTGGATAGGTCTTTCGGGGTAGGCGCACAGCAACGCATCCCATCGCCGTGGTCGGCTGGGCGAGTACTTGTGCGGTTGGTGCTGTGGGTGGTTCAGTCCATAGAGCCGAGGTATCGGTAGCGGGTAGCCCTGTGGGTGGTGTTCTTGGCGACTAATTCAAGGAGTCCGTCAGCGGTGAACATCTTGAGAAGTCGGCTTGCTGAGTTGTGGTTGATGCTGATAGCTTGAGCCGCGGTTCTACAAGCTAAGTAGAAGGGCTCGTCCCCGGCTTGGCGTTGTAGTTCCCGGCAGATACGGAGTAACAGCTTGGTGCTGGGCGAGTCGAATTCCTCGGCTTCTGGGGGGTTCGGCGCTTGCTTTGCCCTAGAAACAGCCTCCGCGAAAGGTCCTGTTCCGGCAGGGTGCTTCACCTTGGGCCAGGATTCGACGAAGTCCCCCCATGTCGCCTCCCATTCTTTTGTCCCGATGATTGGCTGTGCGAGTGCGTGCCATTGCTTGACGATCTGCCTTACGGCCCTCGCCTCGGCCTGAGCGTATTCGGGTAAGGCCTTCAAGCCTCTGGCTAGATCAAACAGCCTGCGGTGACGCTGGCCCTCAGCGGTGGGTTGGGTGGAGACAATCAGGGACTCAAGTTCAGGTGTGACAGAGAGGACAGATGAGGAGAGAGAGGACAGATTTACAGGTGGGGTATATACAGGGGAAGAATAACTCCCACTTGGTGGACCATCCATCAGCTTCCCAAGCCAACCCGGTAGGTCAGCGATGGGTGTGGTGTTTGGTGAATGGGTCCACTCGTACACAGTTCCTGTCTTGTGAATCGATTCGGGAAGTACCACACTGCCACGATCTCCCAGTACATCTAGGCCATCACCGATCTTCGAAATGCTTGTGCTGATCCGTCGGCCTGGGTGGTTGAAGTAGAGGTGCCTTCCTCCTCCGCCTGTGGCCGTCTCTACGGTAGTCGGCAGGGGGCCGTGTTCCGCCTCCAGAGCTGTTAGGGATTCATTTCCCCCGTGTTGTGGATCAACATCGAGGACAACCACGCCTGAGACTTCCCCCGTTGCCAGTCCGATGTTGGCCTCCGGAGTCTTACTCCACCAAAGCTGGACCTGCTCGGGGCAAGTCGATGCGTCCTTCCAGCCCGCCGAGTTGCGTAGAGGCATCTTGCTCCGCGGTGCCAGTGGGAACACCTTCCAGCCTCTCCCCACTGCCGCCAAGGCTTCTTTCCTCAATAGCTTGTTCAGGTCATTCATTTTCGTGGGCACTAATCGAGTCCTTTCGATCTTCGATGGGTTCGCGGGTCAGGGATGAGCGTTTACCGCCGCTCGGTCTGTTTTCGATCAACTGCCGCCATCCCCGACGTTCAGCCACTGCAGCAACACGCGGATCACGCATCGCCTTCGCGTGACGGTTAGACCTGACTCCTGTCAGCATCCAGAGCATTTCGGCATTGATAGTGAGATATGGGGTGTGTTCGAGGAGGCGGGCCAGCTTGGCTGCTGATCCCATGCGTTCGGTTGGCGGATGCCCGCCGTACGTCCATGCAATGACGTCGTGTGTGGGCGGCGGTGCGTCTGGGTCCACTACGCAGCCGTTCATCCTGTTTTTGCGGTTCCTCCAATAGTTCGATTGATTCTGAGAGTGCGAGTTCATTGGGCAAAGTCCTTTCGATTGAGAAGGGGTGGGTGTGAGAAAGTCCCTCCGCGACGGCGGGGGACGAGGCAAGGGGTAAGAAAGGTGTGTAGCTGGTGCGGTAAAAGATCGTTGTTCCATCCACTACCGAAGGCTCTGCTGGCTTTCAGAGTCTTAGAAGGGCCAACGGTCGTACTCAGCTTCGGGCCCTTACAGGCTTCCCTGTTGCGTGATGGGCCAAGCAACCACAGAGATGTGCTTAGCGTGCGTCCGAGCGTTCACGGTGGGTAAACGCCGGGCTAGGGATAACGCGTCTCCTAGCCACTTCTCTGTTGGTGTTGTACTGGGGGATTACGTCCGAAATACGACACAACGCACCGTGAAGAGCTGATTGGTGGGGGCTGTGGTCCGAACCCTGACATAACATAGAGAACACCCATGCAGCCGAACGACCCCAGGGGGCAACGGATAGTCCAACTCGTCAGGAGAGAGGCTCTAAGCGTCTCGATCTTCCTGAGGGGGAACGAGGTCGGTGTGGCACCCGGAAGCTCTTACACGCTCTCTGCTAGGGGGTAGCGGGCTTCTCCGTCGGTCTCAACCCACCCCGGCCCGCCAATTGAACGCCCATCAACGCTGGGGGCATCAGTCAGGCGGACGGACAACACCGACGAGCCACACCCAGCGTGGTGAATGCGGCGACGGATGGAAGGGGAGGCGTTCGTAGGACACTAGGCCGGGGTGGGGTTGGTGAGGAGAAGGGGAGTGTGGGATCGGGAGAGGAGCGATTCGTATATTGCTTATGTGTCCTTTAACCTCGGGTGGATTTACATCAACTGCGGGGTGGACGTAAGCCACTCAAGCGGCGAGTGATACGACGCTCAAGATAGAGGCTGGAGTCACGCTTGGAGGCTCAAGCGCAACCCTATATTCAACAACTGATGTCTAAACACAAAGTGCTTTTTACAAAGACATTTACGTGGGGTGTTTGAGGTTACATTTTTGCCTTCTGGGCATTGCGTCTTTTTCGCTGTTGCTCCGCCCTCACCTTCAGCTTTCGTCCGCGGCTGCCCGTCTTTCCTTGGTAGTACGCTTCTGGATCGTCGGACTGACCCGCCCCGTCACCATGATCTGCGAAAGTGAGTCTTGCGGTGGGAAACTCTGCCTTCTCGTGTGCTGCGGCTACTACGGCCGGTGTCGGAGCAACGAGCTGATACTTGCGGTCCCCGAGTCGATACGCCGCGCTGCACTTCGATCCTTTCCCGTAATACTTGCCGTTCAGCTCAGTGGGATAGCCGTCAAGTACGGCAACGGTTATTTGCCTAGGGACTCGGTGCTGTGGCTGAGAGAAGTTGAGGTGCACGACTTCCGCCAATGCGTACTTGAACATTCCTCCGATCTCGATGCCTGCTGTGGGGTCGTCGCTGTAGTCACGTTTTTGAACCGCCATGCGTACTCCGACAACATCACCCTTCTTAAGTCCCCACCATGTGACCCAACCTTTCCATCTGTTTTCTGTCTCACCGTTGCACGGCAATTGACTAGGGGTGTAAGTGTGGCCGGTTAGCTCGGCCGGTTCGCGTCCGTGCTCAATATCAATGAATTGTTTACTCGGTTCGTTCATAGCTCTAGTTCTTCTACTCGTAGAGAGTTGTAAGTGTTCGTTTGAAGTTTCAGTAATTACGGGTGGAAGGCATTTCAAGCCCAAGTCTGACGAGCAGGCGGCTCGTGGACGTTGGGTGCCAATCAGACCCCGACGCCGTCACATACCCCCGCTCCTTCAACTCCCTGCACAGTCCCCGTACGGATTCCACGGCCACAGACGTGTCCCCGAGGATCGACTCCACCACAGGCCGCATCCGCTCGGCGTCCGCTTGGGCCTTCGTCTTGTTCATCTGAGGAGCGGGGCTGTTCCCCGGCGTGAGGTTGGCCGGATTCCCCAGCGGCAAGCCCCGAGCCTTCCTCGCAGCCAGTGCGGCCTTGGTCCGCTCGCTGATCCGCCGAGCCTCATCCTCGGCAACAGCCGCCAGAATGTGAATCGTCAGCCGGGAGGCGTGCGGGTTATCGCAGGCGACGAAGTCCACCCCCGACTCCATCAAGGCGGAGAGGAACGCCACGTTACGGGCCAGCCGATCCAGCTTGGCCACGATGAGGACAGCCTTCCGCCGCTTCGCCGCGGCTAATGCCTTGGCCAACTCGGGCCGGTCTCTCCGCTTGCCGGACTCAACCTCGGTAAAGGCTTCCAGGATCGTCCCGCCGACCGTAGCGGTGTGAACCCGGACGGCCTCCTCCTGGGCTTCCAGCCCCAAGCCTGACCGGCCTTGGCGTGCAGTAGACACGCGGTGATACGCGACGAATCGTGGGGCGGGCTGACTGACCATGCTTTACTCCTCGGATAGTGGGCGTTACAGGCACGAACGGACGTTCGATATGTGTAACGGTCGCCATCGTAGCGCCACGGCCATCGGCGCGCCAGAGGTTTCTCGTCATTTCGTGAACTATTTTGAGTTTGTTGTGGCGCGCAGGTGTAGAGGTGGGTATCTTGCTGGTGAGGCTTCGGCGTGGCGTTGACGGTCAGCGTCATCGACGAGGCAGCTTATACATGGAGTCTTTCGGGTGAAGCTACTCGTTGAGACAGGACGTTGGTTCATGCTTGATCTGGATGGTGGAGCTGTGACTGTGCGAAGCGGTCGGTGGGCTATGAATGCCTTCTGGCTGAAGAGCACGGCTGAAGCTCACCAGTACGCAGAGTGGGAGCGTGGAGAGGATGCGAAGGCTGTATCGGTGGGGCGGCTGATGGTCGCCTTCTACCGCGAACAGTTGGGCCGATAGCCCGCTGATACAGCCCGACCAGAGAGGCCGAGGCTTTTCGTCAATGTCTATGCATTTTCGGGTAGATTTCGGAAGGACCGACTCACGCCGCCCGTGAGGTGGCCAACGCAAGGATCAGACCGTGAATCCACATGTATCCGGGTGGCTAGGAATACTCCTCCGCGCCGTGGCAATCGTGCCAGCGTGGTTCACCATCGACTTCGCTCAGGTCGCTATCAGAGTCCCCAACGTCGCGGGGATGTTTGCAGCTCTCGCGGTGCTATGTGCCGGTGCCGCTTGGGGGCTGTGGCATGTCGGTGGCAAGCTGTGAATGGCCAGCAGGTCCAGAGAGAAGACGCCTAAGAGCTTCCGACCTCTCAGGCGAGCCCACAGGTGCCCGGCGGTTTCAGGCGATTAGACGCCTTCTCCTGACGAGTTGACAAGAAGGGGTGGGGGCATGTGTTGCTGAGTTGGAGGTGTGAGGACGCGAGGGGGGTATGGGGGGAAATCGCCTCTCATGTTCTATGAGATAGCTTGACGCGAATTTTGCCCAGAATACGTTAGAGCCATTAGTACGCTCTGCGGGTGGTCTCGGAGTGGCTATGACTTCTGGTAGGTCGAGTGGACGTGTATATCTTGAATTAAGTGATAACGAAAACTCAAATATGAATTTGATTTTGTAGAACTGTGCTAGCCGATATACGCTACGTATAAGCATGCCTAAAGTGGTACCCATCTTGATTGCTGCAATCGTGTTGTTCCAAGCTTTGCTTGGCAATACGGCTGGTGTAATTTGTTTTGGAGGTGGGCACGAGCATCCAGATGACGATATAGTTCAAGCATGTGAACTGGACTGCAGCCATGCGTCCAACAATGCTTTGCTGCCCGTTCCGGTTGAGGAATCACACTCTGAATGTGGGTGTATTGATATTGATTTCTCGATTTCTGAACTGCTTACAGTACCGCCTCGTGTGGAATCCTCATTTCCAACAGCGCTCGTATTCGAAACCGTTGATCTGGTGTTGGTCCGCAGCCTGCATTTTCGGCCGATTGGGTTCTTGCCACAAATGCCAAGTTGGTTTGACCCCGGTGGCATGCAGCGTGTGGAACATATCTCAACGACTCGTCTGATTGTGTAGTACTGGAAGTTCGTTCCCGTTTCCACCGTCGATCGCATGGTTGATGGCTGGCTATTCGTTGGATCGCTTTCAGGAATTTATCCATGTTAATTAGATGCTTTTCGCGGTATGCGCGGAGGCTCTGGTACGCGGCGCTGTATGTAAGCGTCTTGCTCTTCTCGGGCTGCCAGAGCTACCAACCCGTACCCGTCAACCTTGAACTACACAGGGCCGAAGTTGCCTCACGCCTGGATGAGCAGGAGACGCTTCGTGCATTCTCGCAGCGGCTTTCGATCGCCGACAGAGATGCGGCCAACGCATTCGATCTCAGCGATGGGATCGACGTAGCTGAGGCCGAGGTAATTGCACTTTTCTACAACCCGGACTTGCGCTTGGCTCGACTAAACGCGGGCGTGGCTCTAGCCACTTCTGAGACGGCTGGCCTTTGGGAAGACCCGGTATTTGGCTTTGATGGGGCAGAACTGCTCTCGCCCTCGGGCCCGTTTGAATACGGGATGACGTTGAGTTTGACGATCCCTGTCTCGGGACGACTCGGTGCTGAACAGGACCGGGCCGATGCGGCGTATGTTGCGCAGCTCCGGCATGTTGTCGATGCCGAATGGACCACGAGGGCACGAATTCGCCAAGCGTGGGTCACTTGGTCGGTGGCAAACGAACGAGTGGAGCTGATCGATCAGGTGATCCAATCAATCGGCCAAATCAGTGAGGTGCCCAGTCGCCTAGTCGAGGCGGGAGAACTCACTCGTACCGAGGTGAGGCTGCTCAACTCTCAGGGGCTTAGTCTGAGCGTAGAAAGGTTTTCCGTTGCCGCCGAGGCCGAACAGGCGCGGCTTAATCTTCTTGCGTTGATGGGAGTGCTGCCAGAAACACAACTCACACTTGTGTCAGCACTACCGGTGTTGGACGACCTCGAACCATCAGAATTGACCGAACGACTAATCCGTACGAGTACCTATCTTGCGGCATTGAGAGCGGATTACCAAGTCGCAGAAGAAGCTCTGCGGCTGGAGGTCCAAAAGCAATATCCAGATATTCAGATCGGGGGCGGTCTTGGCAGCGAGGATAATGACGACCGACTCCTGCTCGGCGCTTCTCTACCAATCCCAGTTTTCAACGCCAACCGGGGTGGCATCGCCGAGGCGCATGCGAACCGTGACCTAGCACGTGCGACGGTCGAGACCGAGTATGAACGTCTCGCTTTCGAGTTGGTGTCAACTCAGACGCGATTAAAAGCAGCCGAGCAGCAACGAAAGGTTCTCGAACGAGAATTGGTTCCGATGCTCGATGAGCAGGCGGACGAGATCGATCGCCTTGCTGAATTGGGGGAAGTGAACACACTCGTCTTGTTAGAGACAGTGACCCGGCGGTTTGAAGCAAAGAACCAAATTCTCGAACTGCACCAAACTGCGCTACGTGACCGAATCGAGGTGGCGCGGCTACTGGGGCCAGCAGAAGCGATAAAGCCAGTGCCCGTTCCAGGCACAAACAACACAGAACCCATTGATAACGACCGCGATGCGGCCGAAGGAATCTCGCCATGAAATTTGTTACACAAAGGGCCTGGCTCACGAGCATGTTGGCCGTTCCATTGCTACTGATCGCTTGCGATGGTAGTTCTCCTAACTACGATGATCAGCGGGAAGATGGTGGTGAGCATGCCGATCGCCAGCAACCCGAAAACCTCAATCTCATCGATATCCCGGCTCCAGTCCGCAACAATCTCGGTATTACGTTTGTTCAAGTGGAGCGTCGCAGGGTTGAGCAGACTTTGCGCGTGCCGGGGCACTTTGAATACCAGCCCTCTGCCCGTCGTGATTACCGCACTCCGGTACCGGGGCGGGTTGAGCTGGAGGTTGAGCAGTTTCAAAAGGTTGAGGCGGGGGCGGTGCTGTACCGCATCGACTCGCCGGGCTGGCGTGAACTGCAACAGAACCTTGCCGAAGCGGGTTCCGAAATCGATCAGCTTCGTGCTCAGATCGAAACTTACGGCCCGCTGCTGGAAGCTCACCAGGAACACGAGCAGAGCTTGCGGGACGTAATCGAAGTTTGGACGACTCGTGTGGAGGGATTGGAGGGGCTCCGCGAGGCGGGCGGCGGGCGGATTGAACAACTCACGCAGGCCCGCGCCGAGTTGAGCAGTGCGCGGGCTGATCTCGCACAAGTACAAGAAAAAAAGGCAGAGCTGACTGCCGAGAGGCAGCAGGCACAGGTCGGGATTCGGGCGGCAGAATCGCGCCTGAATTATCTGTTGGATGATGCAGCGGCGGTCACGGCATTAGGCCGTGCAGACCTTCTCGCTTCCACCCGTAGCGATGGCCGGGCTCTACCAAGATGGTCCACGATTGACCGAATCGAGGTGCGGTCCGAAGTGGCGGGTGTGGTAGCGATGTTTGGGCTGACCACTGGCGCTTGGGCGGACGAAAAGACCTCGGTTGTCACCGTTGTTCAACCCGACCGTCTTCGCTTCCGAGCATCAGGTCTCCAGAGCGATCTTGGCGTACTACGCGATGGTCTTTCGGCGAGAATTGTCTCACCCTCACCGACCGCCTCTGGACGCTCGATTTCTATCAGCGACGACATGACTGGCGAACTTCAACTCGGATTGGAAGGCGATCCGAACGAGCGAACAGTTGAGATGTTCGTGATTCCCGAACAACTCAAGGATTGGGCACGTCCCGGTGTGTCGGCGCAGCTTGAGGTGGTGTTTGATGAATCTGCGATTACCGAATTGACGATCCCGCTTGCCGCCGTCCAGCGCGATGGGCTGACCCCAGTCATCTTCCGACGCCAGCCCGATGATCCCAACCAGGTGATGCGGATGGAAGCAGACCTCGGCCGTGACGATGGCCGATGGGTTGAGCTACTCAGCGGTGTTGCAGAGGGTGACGAGATCGTTTTAGACGGCGGCTTCCAGCTCATGCTTTCGAGCAGCGGCTCCATCCAGAAAGGTGGCCATTTCCACGCCGACGGTACATTTCACGAGGGAGAGCACTGAACATGCTGAAAGCTGTCATCCGCTTCTCTCTGAACTATTCATCGCTCGTGCTGATTGCCGCCGTGCTTGTGGTGGCCTATGCCGGTTACCGGCTACCACACATGTCAGTAGATGTATTTCCTGAACTCAACGCGCCGACCGTCACCATCATGACGGAGTCCGGTGGGCTCTCTGCCGACGAGGTCGAGCAGTACGTCACGTTCCCCATCGAGACCTCGGTTAACGGAATGACTGGAGTGCGTCGCGTCCGCAGCGCCAGTGCGATCGGCCTTTCCATCGTGTGGGTCGATCTCGACTGGGGGGCTGACCTGTACGATGCTCGTCAGCTCGTCTCGGAACGGCTGAACGCAGCACGTGGCAGCTTGCCCGAAGACACCGAGCCTTTCATTACGCCTATTACGTCGATCGCTGGCGAGATCATGCTCGTGTCGCTTTCTTCACCGTCACGTGAAGTGAGTTCAATGGACCTGCGAGCCTATGCGGAGTTTGATCTGCGTAACAAGATTCTCGCGGTGCCGGGCGTCGCCCAGGTCGTTGCGATCGGTGGCGAGCTTCCTGAATACCAAGTCAACGTCGATCAGGAACGTCTGCGCCTATTCGATCTCACCATATCCGACGTAGTCCAAGCGGCGGGCGGATCGCACAGCACTGCGAGCGGGGGCTACCTCGTTGATGTTGACCATTTTGAGATCCCCATCCGCCAGCAGAGCCGAGTCACCCGCCCGCAGGACATCGCTAACACCATCATCAAGTACCACGATGGCGTACCGGTCACGATTGGGCAGGTCGCCGAAGTCCGTCTCGGCCCTGCTTTGCGGCGCGGCACCGCTTCTGAGGGGGGACAGTCGGCCGTCATTCTTTCCATCCAGAAATCGCCCGGCACGAACACACTCGCATTAACCGATCAACTGGACATACTGTTCGATCAGATCGAGCCGACACTGCCCGGAGGCGCTGAACTTAACCGTGACGTGGTGAGGCAGTCTCACTTCATTGATCGCTCAATCGACAATGTAACCAAAGTACTGCTCGAAGCGGTGGTGATTGTTCTCGTCGTTTTGGTGTTGTTCCTGATGAACGTGCGGACGACGCTGATCACCCTGACCGCGATCCCGATCTCGTTAGCGGTTGGTCTGCTGATTATGGACGGGATGAATCTCGGCCTGAATGTCATGACGCTCGGGGGCCTGACTGTCGCGATCGGCGTGCTGGTCGATGACGCGATTATCGATGTCGAAAACGTATTCCGTCGGCTCAAGCAGAACCGTGGCCGTCCTGAATCTGATCGGCGGGACGCGGTAGAGGTCATCTTCGATGCGAGCAACGAAATCCGACCGGCGATGGTGTTCGCGACCCTGATCATTGTGATGGTCTTCGTCCCGCTGCTCGCGTTGCAGGGGCTAGAAGGCCGCTTTTTCCAGCCGTTGGCGCTGACCTACATGGTGTCGATTGGGGCCTCGCTCCTAGTCGCACTGACCGTGGTGCCGGCGCTCTGCCGTTTCCTGCTCAAAGGCCGATTGGGTGGGGGCGGCCAACATGAAGACCGCGACGGTTTCCTGGTCCGCCTGCTCAAGCGGTCGTACGAGCCCAGCTTGCGCTACGCGATCCGCTTGCGTGTATGGGTGATCGGTGGAGCGGGGCTTGCGACGGTTGGTGCGTTGCTGCTGGCCAGTACCTATGGCACTTCGTTCCTGCCATCGTTTAATGAGGGGACTTTCACAGTTTTCCTACTCGCGCCACCCGGCACGTCGATCATCGAAAGCGACCGGCTAGCGACCGAAGTGGAGAAGCAACTTGTCGAGATCGATGGCGTACGTTCAGTCTCTCGCCGTACCGGACGGGCCGAGCGTGACGAACACGCCGAGCCGGTGAGTAATTCTGAGATTGAGGTGACGGTTGAGGACGGCAGGGACCGCCACGAGGTCCGAGAGGGCATCGATCGTGTACTGGGGGCAATCCCAGGCATCACCACGATGGTCGGCCAGCCGATCGAGCACCGCCTGAGCCACGTGCTATCCGGTACTCCGGCCGCGATCACGATCAATGTCTACGGCGAGGAACTCAGTGAGCTGCGTCGGGTGGCCAAGAAGGTTGAAGGCGAGTTGCAAGCCCTTCCCGGTGCACGCGATGTCAACGCCAACCGCGAAGTCATGATTACCTCGCTTCCGATCCGCTACCGTCACGCCGAGCTTGCTGCGGTCGGTCTAAGCCCCGCAGACGCTGCGGAGCAGGTCCGCGAAGCCATCTACGGCGAACGGGTCGATGTTGTGAACGAAGGTATCCGCCAATATGACCTGGTGGTTCGCTTGGCTCCAGATCAACGTGAATCGATCCGCCAGGTCCGGGACCTACTGCTGCGTGGCCGTGGTGGGGCAACCGTCCGCCTGAGGGATGTGGCGGACATCGGCCCTGAGCGTTCCAGCAACCTGATCACACGCGAGAATGCCCAACGCAAGGCGGTCATATCGCTGAACGTGGCCGAAGACTCGAACCTGGGCGACCTTGTTGAACAGGTTCGTGAGCGGGTCGATCCTATTGTTGCCGAAGCAGGGATGACTGTTTCCTACGGCGGGCAATTCGAGGCCCAGCAGTCGGCATCAAGAACCATCCTTGTTGCGGGATTAGTCGTGGCAGTCGTCATGCTTTTGCTGTTACAGATTTCGACGGGCTCGATGCGGGCTGCGGTTCTAGTCATGCTCAACATGCCTCTGGCCCTCATCGGCGGGATCGTCGCGATCTACCTCACCGAAGGCGGCGGGGCCGTATCGAACACGCTGGCCCTGTTGGGGGTTGGTGGGGACTACATCCCGCCCGTGATTTCCATCGCCAGCATGGTCGGCTTCATCACGCTGTTCGGTATCGCAGTCCGCAACGGCATCCTGTTGATCAACCACTACAACCACCTCATGCAGGAGGAAGGCGTCGCACCCGACGAAGCAGTGGTACAAGGCTCGATGGAACGGCTCGTGCCGATCCTGATGACCGCCATATCTGCCGCACTGGGTCTCGTACCGCTCGCTTTAGCGGCGGGCGAACCAGGAAGCGAGCTGCTTGCGCCTCTGGCGATCGTCACTCTCGGCGGGCTGCTGACCTCGACTTTCCTCAACTTGATTGTTGTACCGGCGGGATACGCGCTGGTTTTTCGATGCCAAGCAGAACCACGACGGGCACCGGGCCCAGGGGCATCTATTCACTAATCGGGCGGTTACGACCGGCCAAATCCAAAGGACCTTGATATGACCATTCTCATGAAGCTATTGCTTGCCCCTGCTCTCACAGGGACATTTCTACTCACCGGATGCGGCGAATCCCACGACGACCACGATCATGATCACGAACAACATTCGGAGGTGGATGACCACGCCAACGAAGTCAAGGATGAACATGATGCAGATCATGGTCTCGGCCAAATCGAGATCGCCGGTTTGGTACTCGAAGTTTCAGTCGGTGGCGAGCCAGGCCCGAATGTCACATTACACCTCGATATTGAAGTCAAGGGTGAGCCAACACCTGAGGCGATCAGAGCGTGGATAGGCGATGAATCTGCCACGGGATCGGTCAAAAGCAAGGCATTCGGTTCGGGCGGCGACTACCACGCAGATGTAACGTGTCCGGCTGATTTTGATGAAGGGGGTATTCTATGGATCGAATGTGAAAATAGTGAGGGGGTGCGAATTACTGGTCAATTATCGCTGGAGCAGAAAGACTAATAGTGCACATGGGTTCGCGCAAACTGGTGTAGTCTTGGCCTGAGCTGTGCTCGCATATATCCAGATGACTTGCGTTAATAAATGCCCACCGCCACCCGCTAAGGCAGCGTGGGCTAGATGATCTATACCAGGGCCATTGCTGGTTCTTCCTGGGGAGCCATTGGTTTGCCTTCACCCATGTGACCGTAGAGGTCCTCTGCCGCCCGCTCTGCCATGGCTCGATCTGATGCTTCCTGAGCCTTAAGGAGTTGTTCTCGATTGAGGGGGACGTAAGGCTCGGGGTAGCCAAACCGCTTCCGATCCTCATTGATTACACGTTCTCTTACTTTCTCGGGAAGCTCTGGATCGTAGATATCGTATACCTCGTGTGATCCGTCATCGTCTCCAAGTACGATGATCCTGATACCGGTTTCAGGCGGGCTGAGGCGAGGGACTGGTGTCGTAATCAGAAGGCCATTCTTTGCGGGAAACGTCATGTCGATATTCCTTATCGCTGGCTGTGAAGTAAACGCAGCCCCGCACGCCAGCCGGTGGGGGCGACGTGTGGGGTTACGTTTTCGTACTTCGTGTGATGCCGAGGATGGTCTTCCGGACGTGGGTCGGGAGGGTCGGCCATGCGGCCATCACCTCGCCTAACTCGCCCAGAGCGGTGAGGTCGAGGGGCGGTGCTGAGGCTGTTTCTTCCGATTCTGCCCCTGTTTTTGCACCAGAGCCTCCCTCGGGAATCCGTAAGTGAAGGCTTTCGCATTCGTTACGATCATTTGAATTAACCCCGTAGGGGTCACTTTTGACGAATTGCTCTGACGCCGCCTTTTGCGGCGTTTTTGCTTTTCCGGGCATGAGTGATGAGCGGTGTCGGGGGTGATGCGAGGCCAGATGGGGGCACGGTATGTCTGTTTTATCGCGGAAAGAAGGCATGCTGATCGTCCCGGAAACCTGTCGAGCGGGTGTTCAGTTGAGCGGTACCCCGAGCGAAAGAAGCACGCCTGCTGATCCTCATTTCTGAGTTTTCGGTGAAAAAAATGTCTTTGCAATCGTCTTACAGGTGCTGAATAATGCACTTGGGTCATTTTCCGCGGTCAACGATCAGAGTAGTTTGATATGTCGAATGAGCAGATCATTGAGCGGTGGCGCAAAAAAGTACATCGCTTGATCTGGGTGCGCGTTGGGGTGCGCGCGAGCATCGCGTATGCGTTGGCCTGGGGGGTGGTGGCGCTGGTGCTGCGTGCGATGAGCGACGGGGTGGTTGGCCTGTGGTGGGGCGGGCTGGGGCTGATCGTCGTTTGGTTGGCGGGGGCCTGGTGGTCGCGGAGTGCGGTGCCCTCGGCCGACAAAGCGCGGGCCTTGTTTGATCATGAAAACGAACTCGGCGGGCTGATGATGGTCGAGGCCGAGGGTCGGGAGTCCTGGTCGGGTCAGATGTCTCGGCTGCGCGAGCCCAGCGTCCGTTGGCGGGGCGGGCCCAGTGCCTGGTGTTTGGTGGCGTCGGTCTGCTTTGTGATCGCGGCGATGCTTGTGCCGATGCCGGGGCAGGCGGCGGAGCGGGGGCGATTGGACGTGAGCCGATCGGTGGAGGCGATCCAGCGGCAGGTCGAAGTCCTCGAAGAAGAACACATCCTGGACTCGCCCGACGCGGACCAGATCCGGCAGGCCGCGGAACGCATCGGCGAAGAAGCCCGGGGCGACGACCCGTCCAAGACGTGGGAGGCGTTGGATCACCTGGCTGATAAAATCGAGCAGGCGGCCGACGAAGCGGTGGAACTCGCGCAGCAGCGCAAGGACGAGGCGGCGGCGGCGCAGGCGTTGTCTGAAGCGCTTGAACAAGGCGCTCAGACGCTGTCCTCCGAACGATTAAGTGAAGCGATGTCGGCCCTGGCAGAGTTGAGTGAGTCGGCTGCGGGTTTGCCCACGCTGGAAGGACTGACCCTGCCCCCCGAGTTGGCGGAGGCCTTGTCCCAGAGCGGGATCGATGCGTCGCAGCTGAGTGAAGAGATGCTGCAGCAACTCGCCGAGATGATGGCGGGTCGGCAGGAAGAACTCCAGGCCATGCTCGACGCGCTGGCCGAGGCGGGCCTGTGTGAAGGCGGCGGCTCGGGGTCGGGCGGCGCGGAAGCGATGGATGCGGCCGAGTTGCTCGAATGGCTGTCGGGGGACGGCGAGTGCGACGGGCAGGGGGTCCTGGCGATGTGTCGCGGCATGCGGGCGGGGCGGGGCGGCCTGAGCCGTGGCCCCGGTCACGCCGAGATGATCTGGAAAGACCCCGCATCGAAAGAGGGCGTGGAGTTTGATCCGAATCTGCTTCCGCCCTCGCGGATGAACGAGTTGCGTGATGCGCAGTTGCTGGGGACCAGCCGAGGGGCGCCCCAGCAAGTCGACGGGGCCACCGGATCGAGCGGCGGCGCACTCGCCGGCGCGACGGCGGGCGGGGGCAGTGCCGCCGAGGTCGTGGTGTTGCCAAGGCACCGCGCTGCGGTGCAGCGTTACTTCGAGCGCGGGGCGGAAACGGATGACTAGCACAATTGGGACAAACCGCGCGGCGATTGATGCGTTGTGCGACACCCCAAACTTTTAGACTGTATGCGGTTCATATTTTGGACCCGCGTTAAGCGTGATTCTGGCCTAACGTGTTTTAACTTCTGTGACAGGACCGGGTATGACCGACAATCCATCGACCTTGCGGTTGCTGCAGCCCCAGGAGCTACAGCCCGCAGTGGACCTGACCACTCGCATCCTGGCCGACCTGGATGCGGTGCTCTTGGGGCAGCAAGAACTACACCGGCTGGTGCTGGCGGGGGTCCTCAGCCGCGGGCACATCCTGCTCGAGGGCATGCCCGGCGTCGGCAAGACCGTGCTGATCAAAACGCTGGGGCAGATCATGTCCCTGAGTTTCAACCGCGTGCAGTTCACGCCCGACCTCATGCCCAGCGACATCCTGGGCACGACCATTCTCCAGCAGTCCGGCGACGGCCAGCGGCGCATGGTCTTCCAGCCCGGGCCGATCTTCACCAATATCCTGTTGGCGGATGAGATCAACCGTGCGTCGCCGAAGACGCAGGCCGCGATGCTCGAAGCGATGCAGGAACGCCGGGTCACCGTGGGCGGCGAAACGCGTCCGCTTTCCGATCCGTTTTTTGTCCTGGCGTCGCAGAACCCGATCGACCTCGAGGGGACCTACCCGCTCCCCGAGGCGCAGGTCGACCGCTTCCTGTTCAAGCTCCACGTCCAGCAGCCGGACGTGGACGTGCTCGAAACGATCCTCGACACCCGGCGGCGGGGCGAGGCGGTGACGCCGCAGTCGTTCGTGTCCGAGGAACAATTGCGTGGCTTGTTCGGGGTGATGGAGCGGATCGTCTTGCCCTCGCCGGTGGCGCGGTACATCGCTCGCCTGGTCGCGGCCTCGCATCCTTCCGGCGCGGAACAGCCCGGTGCCGAGGTGCCCGATGTGGTCAAGCAGTACGTGACCCACGGGGCTTCGCCACGGGCCGCGATCGCGATGGCCGAGTCCGCCCGCGCGGTGGCGCTGCTCGCCGGCCGACCGACCGTTGGTTTTGAAGACGTCGATACGGTTGCGCCCCACGTCTTGAATCACCGGCTGATCCTTAGCTACCCCGCGCGGTTCGACAAGGTCACCGCACACGATGTGGTCCGCGGACTGATCGACGCGATCGACGAGGCCGAGTTAAACCTGCCCGCGGGGATGCGGGTCGAACAGGGGGCAGCGGAATGAGTCAGCGAATCGGGTGGTCCGGCGGGTTTGGTGCAATACAGGGATGGCTCGTCGCCGCGGCCCTGCTCAGCCTGTTCACGGCGAGCGCCGGGGCGGGCACGAGGAACTACGACGGCATCGCTGTGACGGTCGAGTCGCCGGCGTCGGCTACGAGCTGGTACGGCTACGCGGTGTACCGCATGACGGTCACCAACCGCACCGCGTCGCCCCGCAACGTCACGGTGACGCTGCCCGCCGAGTCGTGGAGCTACGGCGACTCGATCAGCCGACTGTCGCGGACCGTGCGGGTCGAGCCCAACGGCGTCGCCACCGCGGAACTCCTGCAGCCGCCGCTGACGATGAACGGCAGCGATGCCCAGGTGCGGATCGACGGTCAGCTTCAGCGTGATTTGGTTCCCCTGTCCCTCGCGAATCACATTAATCATTACGGGGATGGGCAGCCCATACTCACCAGCCGGGGTGCCGGTCGGGTGCTTGCCGGGAACTTTGACAACGCGATGACCGCGCTCGTGGAGGCGCGCAACGCATCGGGCAGTCCGTACGGGGGGTTTGGCGGGTCGTCGGATCGTCCAGGCCATCTGGCTCGCGCGCAGTGGCCGGTCAACGAATGGAGCGGCAACTGGTTGGCCTACACGCGCTACCTGGTGGTGATGCTGACCGAGGAAGAGCTGCGCGACGCGCCGCCCGCGGTGGATTCGGGGCTGCGGGATTATGTGGCGGCGGGCGGACTGCTCGTGGTCATCGGAGAAGACGACCGTTTGCCCGAGCTCATGCCCGCGTGGCAGCGGGCCGCGACTTCGGAGTGGGCCACGCAGGCCGGTAACGCTCAAGCGATGCGTGTCGGGCTGGGCGAAGTTGAGCGGTCGAGCGCCGACACCCTGGCGGCGTTAGACGCCGATGGCTGGGAGCAGTACATCCAGCGTTCGCTGGAGAAGATACGGGGTCGCACGAGTAAAATCAGTGCCGACGCCGCCGAGGGCCGTCTCCCGATGCTCGAAAAAAACCAAGTCCCCGCCCGCGGCCTGCTGGGGATGATGCTCCTGTTCACGTTGCTGATCGGCCCGGCCAACATCTTTCTGCTGTCGTGGATGAAGCGACGCATGTGGCTGCTGTGGACCATCCCCGCCATCGCGTTCGTCTTCGCGGGGGCGGTCCTGGCGTATTCGATCCTGAGCGAAGGCGTCCGGCCGCGTGCGAAGACGGTTGCCGTCACGGTGCTGGATCAGACGACCCGACAAGCAGTGACGCTCGGGTTCACCGGCTACTACGCCCCGCTCACCCCCGGCGACGGCCTGCGCTTCGGTGAACGCACGATGATCACCCCGCAGAACAGCGACTCGGGGTACTACGGCTACAACCGCGGCCGCCCCCGCACGATCGATGTCACCAACGGCCAGCACCTCAGCCGCGGCTGGGTCGTCGCCCGAGTCCCGGCGCACTTCGACCTACGCACCGTCGAGGACCGACGCGAACGATTGGACATCACCCGCGCCGAAGACGGCGGCCTCGCGGTGGTCAACGGCCTGGGGTTGCCGATCAAGCGGCTCATCCTCGTAGATGCGCAGGGGCAGATGTACGAAGCGCCAAGCATCGCGGCGGGCGGGTCCGTCGATGCCGAAAGGATTGAGCGAAAAGCCGTTGATCGCGAATCGGTCATGGAGAAGCTTTCGGAAGTTGGGGCGATCTATACGGTCAACGATCTTGAAAAGGCGCCCGAGCTGTATGCCTCCAGATCGACGTACGTGGCGATTCTCGACGACGCGAGTTTTGTCGAGCCGGGCCTGGCCGATCTGACCGATCACGAGACCCGGGCGGTGGTGGTCGGGCGTTGGGAGGGAGCCGAGTAATGCAGTTCCACGTTGAAAACCTCACACGCACCTTCGGCAAGACCAAGGCCGTCAACGACCTGTCGTTCAGCTTCGAGACCGGGCAGATCTTTGCCTTCGTGGGCCCCAACGGCGCGGGCAAGACCACCACGATGCGCATCCTCGCCACGCTCGATGTGCCCGACGAGGGCGGTTGCCGCTTCGATGATCTGGACATCCTGCAGTACCCCGAAGAGGCCCGCCGGATGATCGGGTACATGCCCGACAACCTGCCGACCCACCGCGACCTGACGGTCCACGACTACCTGGATTTCTTCGCCCGGGCCTACGGCCTGCGGGGACGCAAGCGCATCCGCATGGTCGAACAGATCGAAGAGTTCACCAACCTGATGGGCATCCGCGAGAAGATGCTCAAGGCGTTGTCCAAGGGCATGAAGCAGCGTGTGTCGCTTGCGCGGGCGTTGATCCACGACCCGCCGCTGCTCATCATGGACGAGCCCGCCGCGGGCCTGGACCCGCGCGCCCGGGTCGAGCTGCGCGAACTGCTCAAAGCGTTATCCAACCAAGGCAAGGCGGTGTTTATCAGCTCGCACATCCTGACCGAGCTCGCCGAGATCGCCGACGGCGCGGTGATCATCGAGCGGGGCGGCCTGCTGCGTGCTGGGACCATCGACCAGATTTCCCGGCACGGCCGCGCGGACAACGAACACTTCCAGCACGTGGCGATCCGCACGAAAGACCGCAACGAAGAGTTGTACAAGACGATGCTGGAGATGCCTTACGTCAAGCAGGCCAAGCAGGCCGGGCCCTACGTCGAAGCCGAGGTCGCCGGGGACGAGGACCAGGCGTGCGAACTGCTCGCGGAGCTGCTGCGTCGTGAATACCGCATTATTGAATTCAAGCAGGTCGAGACCGACCTGGAGCAGCTGTTTATGGATGTGACCAAGGGGGATGTGCAATGAGTGCGATCACGGGACTACTGCAGGTGCCGGGCCGAACCACGGGGTGGATCGACGACCGGATGAACCCGATCGTGGTCAAGGAACTTCGTCAGGCGGTGAAGTCGCGCTTTGTGGTCGCGGTGCTCATGCTGATGTTGTCGATCCTCATGATCATCCTGACCGCGGTGCTGCTGGGCCAGGACCCGCGGCGTGGGTTTGATGAGGACGCCGGGTCCGAGCTGTTCCTGGTCTTCCAGTCGATCTTGCTGGCGACCTGCATGTTGTTTGTGCCGCTGTATGTCGGCATCCGGCTGGCGGCGGAGCGATCCACCGCGACCTCGGACCTGATCTACGTCACGACCATCCGCCCCTCGTCGATCGTCTGGGGCAAGCTGCTGGCGGGCATGATCGTCACGGCGTTGACCTTCAGCGCGTGCGCGCCGTTTATGGTCATCACCTACCTGCTCCGCGGGATCGACTTGCCCACGATCTTGTTCGTACTGAGTCTGGATGTGTTGATCGTGTTGGCGGCGACGCAGCTGGCGATCTTTGTGGGCACGATGCCGATCGGCTGGCCGGTGAAGGCGTTCCTCAGCCTGGTGCTGATCGGCATGTCGGTGATGGGTTTCATCGGGATGACGATTTTCGTCGGAGATGAACTGCTGCGCAGCGGGATCGGCTCGGCGATGGACGACCGCGACTTCTGGATCGGGATGGCGGTGTTTGTCGGCTCGTGGTTGGCGGGGGTGGCGCTGGTGTTCTTTCTGTCGGTGGCGATGATCACGCCGGCGACCGCGAACCGGGCGCTGGTGCCGCGGCTGTACTTCACCTTGGTGTGCGTCGGCAGCTTCGTCGGGTTCTTCTACCTCACCCGGAACGTCGGCACCATGGAGCCGTTGGTGGCGTGGCTGGTCGGGGTCTTCATCATGCTGACCCTCGCGTCGGTGATCAGTTCCAGCGAGCGAGAAAACCTGGGGCCGCGTCTTCGGCGTGGCATCCCCCGGTCGAGGCTGCTGCGGGTCCCCGCGTTCTTTTTCTACAGCGGCGCGGCGGGGGGGCTGCTTTGGGTGCAGGGGCTTCTGCTCCTGTCGATGTTGGCTGTGTATATCGCGAAGGCCTATTTCGAGGGGCTGATTGCCAGCGGTGCGTCTTCTACCTTCCGCTACTCCTCGTACGACCCGTTCCCCGATGAATGGCTGCCGCGGTTTGCGTCGACGAGCATGTGGGTGATCGGCTACCTGCTGCTGTCGGTCATCATCTGCCGCCGGTCCACGAAGATGAAAAACGGCGTGATCGTCACCGGCGTGATGGGCTTGATCATCATGGCGGCGGTTAGCGTGGTCCCCATGATCATTGCCTACGCGATGGACCCGGACCGCTGGGATTTCAACGTGGAATTCTGGCTGCTGCTCAATCCGTTTGGCCCGCTGTTTTGCGAAAAAGGCGACTGGACAGGCACGTATGGGTCGATCGCCTTTATCCTCTCGATCATCTTTTTCGTGGTGATGCAGCTGGTCAACCTGCCGTGGTACTGGCGACAGTTCCGGGGTTTCGCGCCGCCTGCTTCTACAAACTCCAAGGGCTTAAACGCGGACCCGGCACTAGACGATGGCCCGGGTCCAGGAGTAGCGGCGGATGGATGAGGACGCACGCAACGCGGCGATCGAGGCCGGCTGGCGGGCGGGCCTGGGCTACGCGCTGAGCCGACCGGCGCAGACGCCGGCGGGGATGCTCGGCGAACAGCTGGGCAGCGGCGTAGGGAACTCGATCGAGTTCATGGACTACCGCGAGTACACCCCCGGCGACGATCTCCGCCGCATCGATTGGTCGGCCTACGCCCGCAGCGACCGGTTGGTGATCAAGCTCAACCGCGAAGAGGTCACGCCCCACCTCGATCTGATCCTCGACACCAGCCGATCGATGGCCCTGGAGGGTTCGGCCAAAGCCCAGGCGACGCTCGGGCTGGCCGCGGCGTTGTCGGCCTCGTCGGACAACGCCCGGATGACCCGCCGGGTCTACACCGCAACGCAGCGACTCGAACCCGTGCCCGGCGGCGAGGGCGATCCCCACGCTTGGCACGGCCCGACCTTTGCCGAAACCGGCGAGGACCTTTCGCTCGGCGCGGCGATGCACGAGGTGGCCGTGCCCATGCGGCGGCGGGGCGTGCGGGTGCTGGTCAGCGATCTCTTGTGTCCGGACGACCCCTGGCCGATCGTGAGTCGGCTCGCCGAGGGCGCGTCGTCGGCCCACATCGTGCAGCTGCTCGCCCGGCAAGACGTGGACCCCTCGTGGAACGGCGACCTCCGGCTGATCGACAGCGAGAGCGGCGAGCTGCGTGAACTCCGTCTCGACGCGACGGCGCTGTCGCGCTACCGCCAGCAGCTCGATCGGCTGCGTGATCAGTGGCGCAGCGCGTGCGCCCGGGCGGGTGTGCGGATGACCGAGTTGATCGCCGAGGACTTGGTTGCGGATTGGGACATGGGGGCGTTGGTCCGGGCGGATGTGCTGCGGTTGGTCTGAATCGTAAAGGTTTTCTATGCCGGTCTTGGGATTGCCGTTGTTGCTGGTCGGGTTGGTCGGGCTGCCGATGGTGGCGGGGATCTACTGGCTGCGCACGCGCTTTCGCAGGCAGGAAGTCTCGACACTGTTTCTCTGGCGGGCGACGCTCGATGCGCAGGGCGGGGGACGCAAGAAGAGCCGCCTGCAGACACCGTTGGCGCTGCTGTTGGAATTGCTGGCGATCTTGCTGTTGGTCCTGGCGGCAACGAGCCCGCGGGTCTTGCGGGCCGGGTATACCGCGGCGGTCGTCGTGGTCCTGGACGATTCGTATTCGATGAACGCGGTCGACCCCGAGGGCGAGTCGGCGCGACAGCGGGCGGTCGCGGCGCTGGAAGACGAGCTGAAGTCGCTGCGGCAGTATTCGGTGCGGCTGATCGCGGCGGGATCACAGCCGCGGGTGTTGGGCGAGCCGATGGATCGCTGGGCCGAGGTTGAGGCGGCGTTGGAGGGGTGGGGGTGCGAGTCGTCGTCGGCCGACCTGACCGGCGCGATCGCCCTGGCGGGGGAGATCGGCGACCCGCGTAGCCGACTGCTGGTGCTGAGTGATCACCCGATCCCGGACGCCCTGCGTGAACCGGCCGAGGGCGGCGAGGCGGCGGATGAAACGTCGGCCGAAGACACGGACTCGTCGTGGGGGAGGTTGCGTTGGGTTTCGGTGGGCAAGGCGTTGCCGAACGTGGCCCTGACCAACGCGGTGCGTTCCCCCGACGCGGCGCAGGGCGACAAGGTGCTGTTGGAAATCGCGAACCATAGTTTGGTCCCGGTGCGTCAGACGCTGACGCTTGCGGTGGGCGCAAGTGATCTGGTTTATGAGGCCGAGCCGCAAGCGCCGGCGGTGGGGTCCGAGCCGACGGTGATCGATCAACGAGCGATCGAGCTGGCCGCGGGGGAGACCACTCGGCTTTGGTTGTCGCCGGTCGGAGCAGAGGGTCGGCCGTTGATCGCGTCGCTCGGGGACGATGCGCTGATGCAGGACAACCGCGTGGTGCTGATGCCGCCCGAGCGCCGCTTGCTACCGGTGTCGGTTGATCTGAGCGATGCAGAACTCAACCGGTCCGTGACTCAGGCGGTCCGTGCCTCGAACCGCGCGGTGCTGGCCAGCGAGCGGGCATTGCTTCGGATCACCGACACGGCCGCAGCACCGGACGAGGCACCGCTCGCGGGGACGATTCCTACGTGGACGGTGTTGTTCGACACCGGGTCTGCCGAAGACGGCGCCGAGCCGCAGGCGTTTCTCGGTCCGTTTGTGATCGACTTTGCCCACCCGGTGGCGGAAGGGTTGTCGTTGAACGGCCTGGTCTGGGCGGTGCCGGGGAACGCATCCGAGGAGCAAGCCACGCCGCCGGGTCGGCCGGTGGTGACCGCGGGCAACGTGGTGCTGCTCAGCGACGACGAAAGGCCGGACGGGACGCACCAGCTGACGTGGCGGCTCCGGCCGGATCGGTCGACGGTGTTGCAGTCCGCGGCGCTTCCAATTCTGGTTTGGAACATGATCGAGATGCGGCAGGCCGAGCGTCCCGGGCTCTCGCCGGTCAACGCGCGGCCGGGCGTGCCGGTGTCGATCGTGACGCGAAGCAGCCGCGGTGAGGTGCAGGTCGAGCGCATCGAAGCCTATGCATCGCAAGAGACCGCCGCCGAAACGCTTCCCGTCCGAGAGCGTCGGGCGACGTTCATCCCGGATCAGCCCGGCGTCTACGAAGTCGTGGCCGGCGAGCAACGGCACCGCTTCGCGGTCAACGCGGGCTCGTTGGCCGAGTCGGACTTGCGTGCGGCGATTGAGGACGGGTTCGGAGAATGGGACGACGACTTGGCCGTCGTCCGGGAGTACCGCGGCCTGGCGTGGGCGCTGGGGCTGTTGGTGCTCGGCGTGTTGATCCTGCACGCGTGGTGGTTTGCTCGGCACCAGGGCGGCGGCGTCTTCTCGAGATCGTCATCGGCGACGGTGGCGGGAGTCGAGGTGGCGGCATGATCTTGGCCGAGCCGCATTGGTTGCTGTTGGTGGTGCCCTTGGGGTTGGCGTGGTGGCTGCTGCGCCCCGGCGGTTGGTGGCTGCGCGGGTTGAGGGTGTTGATCTACGGGCTGATCGTGCTGGCGATGTGCGAACCCCGGCTGGTGCTGCCCGAGCGCGCGGGCACGGTGGTGGTGGTGGCGGACCGCAGCGCGTCGATGCCCGGCAACGCGGCGGACCAACAACTCGAAGCCATCGCGCTGCTGCACGCCGCGATGTCGCCCGAGGATCGGCTGGCGGTGGTGGGGTTTGGTGAGGCGGTGGCGTTGGAGCAGGAGCCGGCCGTGGAGCGCGTCGAGGGGTTCGAGCAGGCGGTGGGCGGCGACGCGTCGGACCTGTCGGGGGCGCTGCGTCGGGCGTTGGCGTTGATCCCCGGCGACGGCGCGGGCCGGGTGTTGGTGCTCAGCGACGGGCGGTTCACCGGCCGCGACCCTGGGGCCGAGGCCGCCCGCGCGGCGGCCCGCGGCGTGCCGATCGATTACCGAGACCTCAGCCGACCGGCCACACGCGATCTGGCTGTGACGCATGTGGACACCCCCGCCACCGTGCAGCCCGGCGAGTCGTTCATGATCACCGGCTGGGTGCAGTCGCCGTCGGCGCAGAGCGTGTCCTTCGAGTTGATGCGTGGCAACACCCGGATCGCCTCGGGGCAGCGCGACCTGCCCGCGGGGCTTAGCCGATTGACCTTCCGTGACCGGGCGCAAACCCCGGGTTCGATGGACTACCGGCTGCGGCTGACCCACGCCGATCCCGCGGCGCTCGACCCGGTGCCCGAGAACAACACCGGCCGGTTTATCGTCGGCGTCGAGGGCAACAAGCCGCTGTTGGTGGTGACCCGTTCGCCCGGTCAGGGACTGGCCAACCTGTTGCGGGCCGGCGGGCTGGATGTGGTGTCGGCCCAACCCGAACAGTTGCAGGGCACGCTGCAAGAGTTGTCCAATTACGCCGGGATCGTGCTGGAGAATGTTCCCGCCACGGACCTGCCGGCCAACACCCTCGATCAACTCGCGCCGTTGATCGAAGAGTCGGGCGTCGGCTTGGCGATGACCGGCGGCCAGCAGTCCTTCGGGCCGGGCGGGTATTTCCAGTCGGCGATTGATCCGCTGCTGCCGGTCTCGATGGAGCTCCGGCAGGAGCACCGCAAGCTGTCGCTGGCGATCGTGATCGCGCTGGACCGTTCGGGCTCGATGTCGATGACGGTGCCCGACGGCCGCACCAAGATGGACCTGGCGAACCTCGGCTCGGCGCAGGTGCTAGAGCTGTTGGGGCCGATGGATGAGCTGGGCGTGATCGCCGTCGACTCGGCGCCGCACACGATCGTGAACCTCGGGCCGGTCACGGACAAAGCCACCCTGAAGAAAAAAATCCTGAGCATCGATTCGATGGGCGGGGGCATCTACGTCTACGAAGCCCTCGCCGCGTCGGCGGGCATGCTCGCCAGCGCGACGCCCACCACCCGGCACATCATTCTGTTCTCCGACGCCCAGGACTCCGAGGCGCCCGGCGCGTACCAAACGCTTCTGGAGAAAGCCCGCCGAGCCAACATCACCGTGAGTGTCATCGGCCTCGGGAGTGATCGCGATGTCGATGCGGGGCTGCTCAAAGACATCGCCAAGCGTGGCGGCGGGCGGGCCTTCTTCACGGAGGACCCCAAGAAGCTGCCGCAGCTCTTTGCGCAGGACACCTTCGTCGTCGCCCGTTCGAGCTTTATCGATGAAACCACCCCCGTCCGCAGCACCGGTGCCCTCACGGCCATGACCGGGCGCAGCTTTACCGACCCGCCGCCCGTCGGCGGATACAACCTCAATTACCTCAAGCCCGACGCCCAACTCGCCCTAGCCACGACCGACCAAAACACCGCGCCGCTGGTCGCGTCCTGGCAGGCCGGCCTCGGGCGGGTCGCGGTGTACACCGGGGAAGCCGACGGCAAGTTCACCGGCCCGATTGCGGATTGGCCCCAGCTCGGCGACCTGCTGACCAGCCTGGCGCGATGGGTTGCCGCGCGCGACCGCCGGCTGCCCGACACTCTGCTGGTGCGCCAGCGCATCGACGGTGGCCGGCTCGTCGTGGAGCTCCTGCTCGACCCCGAACGCCCCGAACAGGGCCTGCCCGGCGAGCCGCGCGTCAGCGTGTTGTCGGGTCGGCCGGGCACCGCGCCGACGAGCCGTGAACTGTCGATGCAGTACGCCGCCCCCGACAAACTGGTGGCCGAGTTCAACCTGCCCGGTGCGGACGTCGCGTTGGCCACGGTCGATCTTGGCGCGTTGGGTTCGGTCACGCTGCCGCCGACGCGTTTGCTGTATTCCCCGGAGTACCGGCCCAACACCCGCGACGGCCGAACGACACTCCAGCTCCTGGCCGACATCACCCAGGGTCAAGCCCGGGCCGAGCTGGGCAGCATCTGGGACGACCTGGTGCCCATCGAGCGATTCGCAACGATCGCCCACTGGCTCTGGTTGGCGGTGGTGGTGCTGTTGTTGCTGGAAGTGCTCGAACGCCGGACTTCGTGGGTGTCGCAGCTGTCCATCGCAGTCTATGGCCGTCGACGCCAGGCGAAAGCCGCGCCGTCTCCGAGTGAAGCCCCGGCGAAGACGGACAAAGACACCGTAGCAACCTCGCGCCGCTCCAAACGCCGCCGCAAGCCAGCCCCCATCCCCGACGCGTCGCCGGCCAAGTCGTCTGCCCCCGCACCCCAAGCCGCTCCCGCCGAGACTCCGAAGTCAAAACCCCAACCCACGCCCGACCCCGACCAGGACATGCTGTCGGCACTCAACCAAGCCAAACGCAAAGCGGATCGCCGTACCGGGCGGTGAGCGGTTTCGGGTTTGCTGCCTGGGTTGTTCGTATCTCACGCCAGGTGCAGGTCATGCACGAATCACCGATTTCTTTCGTGA
Organism: Algisphaera agarilytica; assembly: GCF_014207595.1. NCBI lineage: Bacteria > Pseudomonadati > Planctomycetota > Phycisphaerae > Phycisphaerales > Phycisphaeraceae > Algisphaera > Algisphaera agarilytica. The sequence goes on along the minus strand of NZ_JACHGY010000001.1, from coordinate 738,359 downwards.
TCTGATGGGGTAGTAACTAAAATGATCGTTCTTTTGTGACCGGTTTTGATCCACCCCCGTTTGCCCATCGCATGAGAGGTAGTGCCATGCCTGATGTCGCCCGTCACCTTCAAGCTTGCGTGTGGGTCTCGGTCGTGGTGGCGTTGTGTACGGTGTCGTTCTCGGCGACGGGGCAGACGCTGCAGGAGCGTATCGAAGACCGTGAACGCAAGCTCGCCCGGGCGGCGGAGCGTGAGCGGGCCAACGACCCGGACCTGCAGATCGATCGGCGCATGGCCTCTCGGATGGACTTCAGTGCCCGCGGGGTCGGGGTGAAGCAGGCGTTGGCGGATTGGTCGAAGAAAACGCAAGTCCCGCTCGTGATCGACTGGGAGGCGATGGAGATCGACGGGGTGGACCCCGACCTGGAGGTCGACATCGAGCTCGAAGATGTCCGGGCCGACACGGTACTGTTGGTGTTGATGGATTCGATGTCGGAAGAGCTGCGTTTTATTGCCGAGACGCACGGGTGGGGCGTTCATTTGCGGAGCCGGATCCGTGCGAATCAGGACGTGATCACCCGGGTGTACGACGTGCGCGACCTGCTGGTGGATGTGCCCAACTTTGACGACGCCCCCCGGCTGAGCCTGACCGACGCGCTGAGCAACACCAGCAGCGGAGGAGGCAGCTCGCCTTCGGGCATTTTTGATGTGGAGGAGTTTTCCGAGGAAGACCGGCCGCTCACCAAGCGGGAACGCGGGGAGCTGCTGGTGCAGCTGGTGCGGGACACGATCGAGCCGGACATCTGGCTGGAACACGGCGGGGAGTTCAGCCGGGCCCGGTACAGCAACGGCCAGATGATCGTGCGGGCACCGCTGTATGTGCATGTCCAGATCGGCCGGCCGGCGATCGCGCTGGACCGATAGGGCGGGGCCTGGGGGCGGGCGGCAAGGGGGGCTTGCGGTTATCCTTTAGCGTTACTTCGGCCCACAATCGCTTGCCGTGGTCGATCAGGAGCCCCACGCTTGATGCCGCTTGATTTGACGAGTCCACCAGGCCAATCCGCTTCGCTTCAGCCCCCCGCAGCGGTGCGTGGGCTCCGCGTTTTGGGGTGGTGTCTGCTGGTGCTGACGGCGGTGGCGCTGATGCCGCGTTCCGCCCAGGCCAAGCCGCTTCAGATCATGTTCCTGGGCGACTCCATCACCGCCAGCGAAGAGGGCCGGCGGTCGTACCGCTACTACCTCTGGCGTCGGCTGGTGGACGAGAAGCTCGAGTTCGACTTCATCGGCACCCAGCACCTCAACCACGGCGGTGAGGGCTACTGGCCCCGCTACCAGGACCTCGAGTTCGACCGTGACCACGAGGCCTACCGCGGCTGGCGGATCGACCACATCGTCAACGGCAAAGACGGGCAGGAAGAAAAGGGCAACCTCGCCCGCTGGCTGGACGGCTACACGCCGGACATCGCGGTGGTCCTGCTGGGCACGCGTGACGTGTTGCAGGCCAAGCAGACCGAGTGGGCCGAGCGTGAGATGCGGCGGGTGATCAAGGCGCTGCGGAACGACAACGACCGCGTCGCGATCATCCTGGTGGTGCCCCCGCCGATGAAACACGAGAACGCGGGGTTCCTCCCGCCCCTGGCCACGGCCTACGCCGGGATCGCGCAGCGCGAGACGACGGTGAACTCGCCGATCCGGTTGGTCGACCTGACCCGGTCGTTTAATCCGGACACGCACCTGTCTTACGACGGCGTGCAGCCGAACGATGCGGGTGAACGACTGATCGCCGGCCAGGTGGCGTCGACCCTGCTGCTGCTCGACGAGTCCCACCTCGACCCGGTCCGGCGGACCTCGGTGCAGGCGGTGGGGTCGGTGTTGGTCGTGCCGTTGGGCGCGGCGTTGGGCTTCTTCTGGCTCGCTCGTTCGCAGCTCCGACGTGAACGGGCCGCGGCCACCTACAACCTCACCAACCGTGGCGGCGGGGCCGCGAGTCCGACCGCACCGATGTCCGGCCGCGCCAGCCGCGTCTCGTCGGCCTCGTCATCCGAGGGCCTAACGTTCCCGGGTTCGGGCAAGAATCCCTGAGATGCATGAGCACTCAGTGCCTCACCCCTCACATCCCAGTCCTATCCCGCCCGCATCTGCCGGACCGCGGCGGAGACATCCTGCCCCTGGACCTCGGCCCCGTTGGACTTGAGGTGCTTCATCGCCACGCCCGTGGCCTGGCCGTCGTTGCCCGCGGCCAGCACCGCGTCCGCGACCGGGGCGAGCGCTTCGACGATCTGCTCGGGCGTCAGCGACTGGGGCAGCAGCGAATCGAGGATCGCGTTCTCCTGACCCACTTTCTCGGCCACCGCCGGGTCGTTCGCCGCAGCGAGCAGCTCGTTGTTGCCCTTGATCACCTTGCGGATGATCTGCTGCGACTCGGCGTCGGTCAGCGCTTCGCCCTTGCGGGTCTCCTGGATCTGCAGGTCACCCAGCACGACCTTGAGGATGTCGCGTTCCTGGGTGTTCTTGGCTTTCATGGCCACGATGATGCGTTTTTTGATGTCGTCGATAAGCATCCGGTCATCATACCCCGGCCGGCGACGGCAGACGGACGGGAAGTCTGTAAAATACGGGCCCGGGGCGATTAGCTCAGCTGGCTAGAGCAATTCGTTTACACCGAATAGGTCGCGGGTTCGAGTCCCTCATCGCCCATTTTGATTGAAGCCTGCGGTTTGAGCCGTGGGCTTCGTTCATTGTTGGGTTGGCGGCAGGTTTTTAGAGACGCTGGATCGTCAACCCGCCGTCGACCATGAAGACGTTGCCGGTGGCGTAGGTGAGGTCGCCCGAGGCGAGGTGGGTGACGGCCTTGCCGATGTCCGAGGGCTCGCCCCAGCGGGGCTCGACGGCGAGGCCCTGCTCGAAGAGCTTGTCGTATTTCTCGGTGACGCCGGCGGTCATGTCGGTGCGGATGACGCCGGGGCGGACCTCGAAGACGCCCAGGCCGTACTCGCCGAGACGGGCGGCCCAGAGCTGGGTGGCCATGGCGACGCCGGCCTTGCTGATGCAGTAGTCGCCGCGGTTGACCGAGACGACGGTGGCGCTGATCGACGAGACGTTGACGATCACGCCCTTGAACTCGGCGTTGGCTTGCTTCTGCTCGACCATCCAACGGGCGGCAGCCTGGGTCAGGAAGTACGGCCCGCGGAGGTTGATGTTGATCAGCCGGTCGAAGCTTTCGGGGCTGGCCTCGGCTTCGAGGATGTCGGCGCGCACACTCGGGGCAACGCCGGCGTTGTTGACCAGCACGTCGAGTCGGCCGAACGTCTCGCGGATCGCGTCGAGCATGCCCGCGTGTTCGTCGACGTTGGACACGTCCATGGGGCGGTAGAGCACCTCGGCTCCGCGTTCTTGTAGGGCGTCGAGGGTGGCTTGCACGTCGGACTGCGGGCGGCGGCCGTTGATGACGAGGTTGTAGCCGGCGTCGGCGAGGTGTTCGGCGATGCCTAGGCCGATGCCGCGGCTTCCGCCGGTGACGAGGGCGACGCGTTTGGGGGAAGTGGTCATGGGTGGGGTCCGTTGTAGGTCAGGTCTTCGACCTGACGCGAGTCACATTTACAGCCGTGTCAGGTCGAAGACCTGACCTACGGGGTTGAGCATCACAGGAAGAACTTAAGGTACGGCTTCTCGTCGGCGATGCGGTGGATGAGCAGGGCCAGCTCCAGCAGGTGGTAGTCGCCCCAGAGGCTCGACTCGCTGTGCGACACCTTGCTGCCGGCGGGGACGTGGTCCCAGTGGTTGGGCCAGTGGTAGATCGAATGCAAGAGCAAGCCCTGGTGATCGGCGTTGGTCGAGAGGTAGGGCTCGTCGAACAGCGTCTTGGACACGCTCAGGCCCGCAGCGATGTATTTCGCGCCGTCTCGGCCGGTGGCGCTCAGGTAGTTGCCCAGGCGGATCATGCCCTGGGCGGCGATGGCCGAGGCCGAGGCGTCGACGGGTTCGAAGTCGTTGTACGGGTCGGCGGGCTTGGCTTGCCAGTCGCCGAGTTTGTGGAGCGTCGGCGCGCCGTCGTCCCAGTAGGTGATGCCGTCGAGGGCGGTGACGTCGTTGATGTAGTGGTCGCAGGTTTCGATGGCGTTGCGTTCGTAGACCTTGACGACGTCGGCTTTGGCGAGGCCGGTCGCGGCATTGAAATCCTCATCACTGATCGTTTGGAAGAACTCGAGTTCCTCGGCGTAGCCGCACATCGCCCACGCCAGGCCGCGGGTCCACGTGCTGAACGGGGCGTAGCCCTGCTGCGTGGCGCGGGCGCGGAAGGCGCCGTCGTTGCGGTTGAAGGTGCCTTCGTGGGCGGTGCGGCCGGCGATGTCGTAGGTGTGTTCGCTGTCGCCGTGGAAGACGATGTACTTGCTGGTGGTTAGGCCGTGGAGCACCGAGCGTTTGAGCAGGTTGGCCTGGCGGTCGCCTTCGTGCATCAGGCTGTGGCCGAGCTGGTAGGCGACGCCCATGATTCGGACGGTGCGCATCGTGTCGATGAACAGCGAGTGCGGGCCGTTGAAGGAGTAGACGTAGCCGAGCGAATCGCTGTGGGCGCAGTGCGGGTCGGACGGATCGCCGGGCGTGCCGGACCACCGCGCGGCCTGGACCGCGCCAGACGCGGCGATGAGCTGCTGGTAGTACGTCGCTTCCCACGGGTTGTCGCCCAGGCGGCCTTCGCGGTGGAGGCGCAGGAGGTTGCCGTAGGTCGAGAGGTTGTTGAACCCGTGGTCGTGGACGCCGATGTGCGTGACGTGGGGCAGCATGTGCTCGACAGTGCGCTGTCGGCCGAGGTCGATCAGCGCGTCGTCGCCGAGGCCGTCGCCGGCGAGGATCATGCAGCCGTACTGGAAGCCCTGGGTCCACTCGGTCCAGCCGCGGGTGGTGTACTTGCCTTCGACGGTGAACACGGGCGTGCCTTGCCCGGTGTCCCAGGTGGTGTCGATCAGGCGGGCTTTGTCGGCCCCGAGTTGGAAGACCGTCTCGGCGGCGGCCTTGAGGTCGGCGGGGGTGAGTTGGGTATCGATTTGCATGACGGGGCAGGCTCCTGCGCTCAGGCGGAATGGAGAATCAACCCTCAACCATACCCGGCAGAGAAGATTTGGGAAGTGGCGCTTCCCGCCAGCCTGTGTCTGGATATGATAATTGGTATGACTCCGCCGCCCGACTCCGCCCCGCGCTCTGCCCGCCGTCGCTTCGGTGCTTCGCTGTCCACCAATCAGGAACCCGAGGTCTGGCGTCGGGCGCTGTGCGCCGCGTTGTTCGACGACCCGAGCAAGATAGCCGATGCCCTGTCCCACCCGGTGGCGGGGCGGTTTGTCATTGAGGCGCACCACCACACGGACCTTCTGCAGCTGGATGTGATCCATCAGTGCGAAGGTCAGGCGATGGTCGATGGGCGCGAGACTGAGCTCTCCGGCACCACGTTGATGACGGTGCCCCCCGGCGTGATGCACGGCTATACGCTGCGCCCCGCGGGCCCCGACGCCGCGGTCTGGCTGATCAAGCTGCGCATCGGCCGCGACGGTGAATCGGCTCTGCCGACGTTAGTCACAGGCAACGAAGGCTGGGGGAGCGTGAAAACCGCCGTGGCGGCGCTGGTCAGCGACTGGACACCGCAGGGCGTGAGCCTGCAGGCGTTGACGCAGTTGGCGCTGGCGATCGGTGCCTGGCCGGAGTCGGTCTACGAGGGAGAGCGTGCAGATGCCGAGGGATACGACACTTCGGCCACCCACGAAGTCGGCGGGGATGGACCTTCGTCGCGGGTGCGCCGCGCGATCGAAACGCTCGGCCGACGTTTGAGCGATCCGCCGGACCTGGCGGAACTCGCGGCATCAGCCAACCTGTCACCCCGTCACTTCGCCCGCCGATTCCGGCAAGACTTCGGATGCACGCCGCACGACTACCTCCAGGCCCGTCGTCTGGACGCGGCCCGCGGCTTGCTGCGTGACGCCGACCGCCGTGTCTCGAGCGTCGCGGAAGACCTGGGCTTCAGCTCACCCGCTGCGTTCTCTCGTTGGTTCACCCGTTTGGCCGGCCAGAGCCCACGCACGTTCCGTGACGACCCACAAAACTTCTAAATCTTCTGGCCTACTGTTGCGTGTCGCCTGCGCGGCGAGCGGCAGGGGCTCTGCCCCTGCCCCCCCTGCCGATATCACTCCCGTATCGCTTGCGTGCCTTACTTGCCTTAATTGTCTTTGGGGATGCAAGGGGCAAAGCCCCTGCCGCCCGCCGCGCAGGCGACACGGTTAATAAACGTAAGTAGCCAACCATTTGCCTGTGTCTGGTTTTGATATTTTTCTGTCTCGATCCGCCGGTGGCTTTGTGGGGTGTAGGTGCCAAAATAGGACAAGCACTAAAACGGAGTAAATCACCATGGAACAGCGACGCATCGGCATCATCATGAACGGCGTGACCGGCCGGATGGGCACCAACCAACACCTTATCCGCTCGATCACAGCGATCATCCAGCAGGGCGGCGTGAAGATCAGCCCCGACCTCACGCTCATGCCCGACCCCATTCTCACCGGCCGCAACGCCAACAAACTCAAAGCCCTCGCCGAGGCTCATGGCCCCGGCGCGATCGGCAAGCCCTACAAGTTCTCCACCGATGTCGACGGCGTCATCGCCGGCAAGGAAGGCGACTACGAAGTCTTCTTCGACGCCTCGGGCACGCTGCAACGCGCCGGCTTCCTCGAGAAGGCCTGCGCCTCAGAGATGATCAAAGCGGTCTACTGCGAGAAGCCCACCGCGACCGAGACCGACAAAGCGGTCGCCATCGCCGACATGGTCGAGAAGGCCGGTAAGAAGAACGGCGTGGTCCAGGACAAGCTCTGGCTGTCATCCTTCCGCAAGATCGCCATGCTCAAAGAGCTCGGCTTTTTCGGAAAGATCCTCAGCGTCAAAGGCGACTTCGGCTACTGGGTCTTCTCCGGCATGGACTCCGACCAGCCCATGCAACGCCCGTCGTGGAACTACCGCGCCGAGGACGGCGGCGGGATGATGATCGACATGTTCTGCCACTGGGAATACGTCATCACCAACCTCTTCGGCCCGATCAAATCCCTCGTCGCCCACGGCCACATCGACCTCGACGAGCGCCGGGCCGAAGACGGCAAGCCGTTCAAGTGCACCGCCGACGACTCGGCCTACGCGATGTTCCTGCTCGAAGACGGCACGATGTGCCAGTTCAACTCGTCCTGGGCCACCCGTGTCCGCCGTGACGACCTGTTGACGGTTCACGTGGATGGCACCAAAGGCTCGGCCGTGGCGGGTCTGCGCGAGGTCTACACCCAAAGTGCGGCCAACACCCCCAAGCCCGTCTGGAACCCCGACATCGAGCAGCCCATCGATTTCTACGGCGGCTGGGAGCTCGTGCCGAACAACATCGAGTACGACAACGCCTTCAAGATCCAGTGGGAGCTGTTCCTGCGTCACGTGGCGCTAGATGAGCCGTTCACCTGGGACCTGCGTGCGGGCGCACGCGGCGTCCAGCTCGCGGAACTGGGCATGCAGTCCTGGCGTGAGAAGTGTTGGGTGGATGTGCCGGGTCTCGATTGATCAACTGCGAGACTGGTGCTCCTGAAATTGGAGTAATTGGCTAAGAAAATTCAGGGTTCGCAAAATTTTTTTTCTACCCCCGGCTCGCTTTTGCCTGAGGCTGCTTTTTTGTGTTTAAGTTTTTTAACACGAAGATATTGATCTTAAAAAAGCAATTACATCTGCATCGTGGTGGTGATTGTCTGCCTGCACGCCTATTCCCCGGGTTGCATGGGCTTGATTTTGCCGAGTTCGACCGACATAATTGTTTTTGCTAGCAATTAATTATTTTATCTGCTTCCATTTCGTCTCTGCAATTTCTCTATTTCATCATCTGAAAGTAGGTTTATCGCTATGAAAGCTGTGTCAAATTCCTCGTCCAGTCGGTCAGGGTTCACCCTGATTGAGCTTCTGGTGGTTATTAGCATCATCGCGCTGCTGATCGGTATTTTGTTGCCTGCATTGGGTAGTGCCCGTCGGGCTGCTCGTGTGGTTGCTTGCGCGACGCAACAGCAACAGATCGGTCGAGCAACCTTCACATATTCTGCGGATTTCGACGGCTACATCATGAAGCAAGAGCGGTATCAAGCTGCCGGCTTAGGCTGGTCTTGGGACGACTTCCTTGGTACAGGCGGCTACGACGGTCGTGCTGATATAGGAAATCCGGACTTTGCGCCGGTCCCCCCGCCATTCCAAGACGATTTATATCGCTGTCCGCTAGACGATTTTGTCCATGGATTTAACGCGGGGACAGTCCGTAACGCTCGGTCTTATGGTTTTACATCTTATGCAGCAAACGGACCAACCAACAACCGTCGTGGCGTGATTCGTGACTTGGTTGGAACCGCAGCATTAGGTGAGCAAGGCGCCTCGCTCCGCTTTGAAGAGGTCCTCAAGGGCTCGAACACAATTATCATGGCAGATGCCTTGGGTTTGAACAATGTGGCCGATACCGTTAGCCAGAACATTTTGGGATCGATTAATAACCGCTCGCTGATTTTTGCGGGCACCCAATTCGATCCCCGCAACCTGGGCACCCTGTCGCGGCAGGCATTGCATCACTCGGATACGCAGTCGCCGCCTCCGCCCGGCGTTGCCGAAGACGATTTCTATACGCCCAACTTCCTCTACGGCGACGGTCACGTCGAGACCAAGCGTGCGGGTGATACGGTCAAAGAAGACGGGGCGTATATCCAAACCAACCGTTTCTTTGTACAAGACACGCAATGGGATGCTTGGGCCGGTAAATGAGCTTTTGATCCAACGCCCGTGCTGTGATTACTACTGACTTAGCCAGTGGCGGCGGGAATCTACCCGCCGCCACTTTTCTTCTCTCCCCTCCCCCGTTCTTTCGATTAACCTTCTGGAACCACAATGAGTCTTCGTTCTTACCTCGCAGAAAACAATCAGGTTGCAGTCATCGCATGCGTCGTCGTTTTATTGTTGGCGGTCTTGCTGATTCTTTTGAACTTAAGGGGTGGTACCCCTTACGCCGAAACTAAGTGGATGTATGACTTGAACACCAAGCAGCTCGTCGTCGCCACGATCGATACGATCTCGCCAGACGATTCGGGGGGAGGGGCTTTTGATTACGGACCGCTCGGCTCCGCCGGCTCGGTCGTTGACGCCTTTGTCTACGCCTGCGGCGATCCAACCGGCCCCAAAGAGGGGATGACGCAAGAGGATTTAGAAGCAATCGACGCTAAAATCGCCTTCATTGCCCGCTACGACCCCAAAGGGTTTGAATCGCTCACTAACCCGACCGAGCAGAATTCGGGCTTTGCTCCAAATCGGCTTTTCTCCCGCCCCGATGCGGGGCAGTGGTTTGGTGAAAATAGTGGCCCGGGCATGCAGTTGCAGATCGATACGATGCCCTCTTGTCCAGACGGCGGCACTGCGGTTTTGACTCGGCCCTGATCATCGGGTTTAGCGCGAGTCCTGAGATGGACAGTTCTTGTTATCCAATTGAAGGCCTTCGCTTTATTTGGGAAGGTTTGACGTGTTAACTTTGTGCGATGAACGATCTGTCACGATGCGCCATTCACACTAAGACCAACAAGCCCCTGTTCCTCGCCCAGTGCTGTGAGTGTTACGCCGCTGCGGGTATCGGCGGGTCAGTATCTGGCGCAACACGGTTGCGCCCTAGGAGGACAGTGTGGGGCTCGATGAGCCGGTGAAGATCGTCAAAGCTTCGGGCCTGGAGGTGCCCGCCACAGGAGCTTGTGGCGAGGGACGCAGGGGGGGCTCGGCGGGAGAAAATGGGCCAACTCCAGGTTCTTAAGGTGCTTGCAATAAATGGTTTACGATATTTTCTGATTTCATCCATTCTCCGTAACCGTCCGAACGAAGAAAATATTTGGTTCTAGGGCTTGTATTAGGTATCATTTAGATGCATAATGAGTTAAGTAGTTAATCGCTGTCAAAGTACTTTATCGTTCTCATCTCTCTTTCTGTCATAAATCATTCCATTTCTCGAAAGAAGGTCTATCGCCATGACGCCTCATACATGTACATCTCTGAATAGAAAAGGGTTTACCCTGATCGAACTTCTGGTTGTAATCAGCATCATCGCGCTGCTGGTCGGCATCCTGCTGCCTGCTCTGTCGGCAGCTCGGCGTACCGCTCGATATGCCGCGTGTTTGAGCCAAGTTCGTCAGATCAATATTGCGGCTCTGACCTATGCCGAGGATTACGACCTCCACTACCCGGCAAACTACAACAACACCAATGGATCGGCGACGAGCCTTTCTCACCACGAGCAGTTGTTCCCGTATCTGCAAAACGCTTTCGACTTGAGAAGTCGGGCCGATCAACTCGGAAACTGGTGGTACGAAGGTCTGGTCGATGCTCGGATCTGGCGTTGTCCGTTGGATGACGCAAAGAACCGTCGCTGGGCGACCAGTGAGCAGATCGCCAGCTACGCGTTCACCGCGGGGTTTAAACCCGGCACTTACGCGAACGGTTGGCAGGAGACGCACGTAACAGGTTTGGTTAGAACCGGAACGGACGACACGACCGCTGCTGAAATCGACCAAGCCTGGACCGCCCGGGTTGATGATGTCACCAAAGCCTCAAACACGATTGCCCTGATCGACTACAACACGCAACTCGGGCTTGTAGGCTGGGTCAATGGTTCTGTCGTCGCCCCGTTTGAGTACATCGCCACCACCCGTGGTTTTGATCAAGCGTTTCTTTGGCCAGCGGGTGGTCCTTCCCGGATCTACAGCCACATGAATGCCGTCGGTCCCGGTGTTAATCCCGCCGACAACGCTACCCCCAACATGGCTTTCGTAGACGGCCACGCATCAAGCGATCTTTTGATCAACACGTTCAATACCACGACTGGTAGCACCACCGATGCCCGCACCGAAGGTGATTCGATGTGGAATCACCTGCAGCCTTGATCGCGTCCGATGCGGGAGTGATAATTTGATTCCTTCGGTTGCCCGCCCCATGCCTGGGGCGGGCAATTTACAGGTCTGATGGTGTGGGCTTTCGGTTCAAGTAAAATTCTTCGAGGTATTGGTTTTATGAGTGGTTCATCCGGCTTTTTTGCCAAAAATCAAGCGTCTTTGGGTACCCTCGCGGGGCTCGTGGTTGCCTTGGCGTTGGTTTACTTCTTTGTGCTTGGTAACTCAAACTCAAGCTATCCTTCCAAAATGTGGTTCTACGATGTGGGGGAGAAGTCTCTGATCAAAATGAGCAGCGACACACTCCCGCCCGTCACTCTTTCGAACGGCAACCGAGCGGTTCACGCGTATGTCATTGAATGCTCGTCGGGCAACACCGAGCCACAGGTCGCCTATGTCCGTAAGCATTCTGATGCGGCGGTTGAGGCGATGAAAGACATCAAGAAGACGGGCGGCCCCGCTTCCGAAGAACAGATTAGGGTGCTGACCGCACCGGAATCGGAGGTTGTCGCCTCGCTTGCGATGCTCGAAGCAGGAGAATGGGTTTCACTCGAATCCTCTGAAGGCCAAGCGGTCATGACGGATGCCGCTAAGAATGCGTGCGGCGGTGGTGAGTTCGCCTACACCATCCCTTAATGGGTGAGGGCTTGTCCAGAGTTTGACGGAATGATGACCAGATCGGGTATGCCCGGCCGCTATAGTCGGTGCATGACCGATCTATCACGTTGCGCTATCCACACCATGACCCATAAGCCCTGGTCGCTAGCTCAGTGCTGCGAACGTTTCGCCGCGGCGAGCATCGGGGGCATCAGTGTTTGGCGAAACACGGTTGCGCCTGAAGAGGGCGGGGTCGGGCTCGATGAGGCGGTGAATATTATTGAAGCCTCGGGGCTTGCGGTGCCGGCTTATGTACGCGGCGGGTTCTTTCCCGCCTTTGCTCCCGAGGACCGACAGAAGGCGATCGACCACAACAAGGTCATGCTCGATGAAGCCGCGGCGCTCGGTGCGGATCAGGTGGTACTCGTGGTCGGGGCGGTGCCGGGGATGACGCTCGCCGAAGCCCGGAAGCACACCGCGGACGGTATTGCGGCGTGTCTGGATCACGCGGAAGCGGTGGGCGTGAAGCTGAGCATTGAGCCGTTGCACCCGATGTACGCCGGCGACAAGAGCTGCGTGAATCGCATGGCCGAGGCTCGCGCGATCTGCGAGCAGCTGCAGTCGATGTGGTTGGGTATCGCGGTGGATGTGTATCACGTCTGGTGGGACCCCGACCTCGACCGAGAGATCGAGTTGGCCGGGCAGCAGGGCACGCTCTTCGGATTCCATGTCTGCGACTGGCGTTTGGAGACCCGGCACATGCTCACCGACCGCGGGCTCATGGGCGACGGCTGTATCGACATCCCCAGCATCCGCGCCAAGGTTGAAGCCGCAGGCTTTCAGGGGTTCAACGAGGTGGAGGTATTCAGCGAGGAGTACTGGGCGATGGATCAGGAGCAATACCTGAAGCTGATCGTCGAGCGATACCAGTCTTCCACCTGAGCGTGGGCCCGCTCTTGGCAAGTGCAGCGTGGTATCTTCCCCACATGCACGATGAGCATCAGAGCCCAGACTTTCCAGCCGGACCACCTCCACAGATTGTTACTCATACACCCGACGATCGAGAACGCTTGATCGCGGAGATCGCGACGGTCCCCAGCATCATGCGGGAAGCGGTGGCGGGTTTAAACGATGACGCATTGGACACGCCATATCGCCACTGGACGGTGCGGTAGATCGTGCATCATGTGGCGGACAGTCATGCCCATGCGCTGCTGAGGTTCAAGTTGGCGCTGACCGAAGAACAGCCGACGATCAAGCCGTACGACGAAGCGGCGACGGTGGGTTTGGCCGACAGCATGACGGGGGATGTCGAAGATGCGCTGCTGATGCTCGAGGCGATCCATCGGCGGTGGGTGGTCTTGCTTCGCGGGATGCAAGCCACCGATTTTGCTCGGAACTATATCCACCCCGAGCACGGCCAAACCTTCACGTTGGACCAAGTGCTGGCCGACTATCCGTGGCACGCACGACACCATGCTGGACAGATTATTTGGTTACGCGAACACCACGGCTGGTCGTAAGACTCAACCCGCGCGTTCGATCCACTCGTTTTCGAGCGGGCCGAGTTGCTTCTTGAGCGTGTCGCGTTCTTCTTGCAGGGCTTTGACCTTCTCGCCGTCGGCGTAGACGTCGGGGTCCATCAGGGCGAAGTCGATCTCGTTGAGCCGGGTCTCGACGCGTTCGATCTCCGACTCGAGTTTGGATTGGCTCATCTTGGACGCGGCGCCGTTGTTGGATTTGGTGATTTTCCGATCTGGTGATTTGGCGATTGGCTTTTCGGCCTTGGGTTTCTTGTCTTTTGGCTTCTTTTGCTTGGGCTTGGGATTAGGTTTGTCGTTGGTGGGCGCTGTATTGCTTACGCCTGCGGCGGCTTTTTCTTGTTGCTCCAGCCACTCGGAATAGGTGCCCAGGAAGAGCGTGCAGTTGCCGTTGCCGTCGAAGACCAGGAGCTGGTCGACGAGGTTGTCCAGCAGCATCCGGTCGTGGGTGATCAGGATCAGGGTGCCGGCGTGGGACTGGTTACCCGCAGTCGAATACGCCTGCTGCTGGGTGGTGTAGGTGCGCAGGGTGTCTTCGAGACGCTCGGCACTGGGGATGTCGAGGTGGTTGGTGGGCTCGTCCAGAACCAGCAGGTTGTGCCCACCGTTGACCAGGCCTGCGAGCACGGCCCGGGCGCGTTCGCCGCCGGACAACACCGACAACGGCTTGTCCTGCGAATCACCCGAGAAGAGGAACGCCCCGGCGAGGTCGCGCGCTTCCTGCTCAAGCTCGTTGGGCGTGTAGTCGCGGAGGTACTCGACGATGGTGCGTGACAGGTCCAGGTGTTCGTGGGTCTGGGTGAAGAAGCCCACGTCGATCTGGCTGCCGATCTTCGCGGTGCCGGCGGTGGGGGTCTGCTCGCCGAGCAGGCAGCGGATGATGGTGGACTTGCCTGCGCCGTTGGGCCCGATGACGCCCAGGCGGTCGCCGCGCTTGATGGTGAGGTCGACGTTTTCGAAGAGCTGCTTGGCGGTGCCGTCGTTGTCGTGCACCAGCTTCAGGCTCTCGGCCTGGGCGACGACGTCGTTGCCCTTCTTCTTGGGGCTGAAGTTGAGCTTCATCACGTCGAGCTCGACGGGCGGCTCGATCAGGTGGTCGCGCTTGAATCGTTCGAGACGTTTCTCACGGCCCTGGGCCTGCTTGGCCCGTTGGCCGGCGCGGAACTTGTCGATGAATCCCTGCTCGGACTTGATCAGCGTCTGCTGCTTCTCGTAGGCCCGTCGCTGGTCTTCGATGCGCTCGGCTCGCAGGGTGCGGAACTTGGCGTAGTTGCCGGGGTACTCGACCATCTGGCCCGCTTCGAGTTCGTAGATCTTCGTGACCACGCGGTCCAGAAGCCAGCGGTCGTGGGAGATCAGCACGACACCGCCCGCGTAGGTCGACAGGAACCCTTCGAGCCATTCCCGGCCGGCGATGTCGAGGTGGTTGGTCGGTTCGTCGAGCAGCAATAGGTCGGGCTCGGAGAGCAACAGCTTGGCGAGGGCGAGTCGGCCCTTTTGTCCGCCGGAGAGGTCACCGCATTTGATGTTGAACATCGCATCGGTGAGCCCGAGGCCGTGGAGGGTCTCGTCGATCTTGTGGTCGACCGCGTAGCCGCCCGACGCTTCCATCCGCTCTTCGAGCTGCTGATATTTTTTCATCAGCGCATCGAGCTGATCGGGCTCGGCGGTCCCCATGGCCTCGGCCGTTTCTTCGAGTTGCTGGTGGAGCGACTCGAGCTCGGCGAAGGCGTGGCCGGCCTCCTCGCGGAGGGTGCGGTTCATGTCCAGGTCGTGGTCCTGGTGGAGGTACCCGGCGGAGCTGCCGCGTGCGAGCTGGATCTGGCCGGACTCGGGCTTGAGCCCCGAGGGCAGGCCCTTGGTGCCGCCCAGGGCGGCGATCATTTTGAGGAGGGTGGACTTGCCGCAGCCGTTGCGGCCGACCAGGCCGACGTGTTGGCCGGAGTCGACGGTGAGGTTGACGCCGTCGAGGATGGCGCGGTCGCCGAAGGAAAAAACGAGGTTGGCGACGCTGAGCAGGGCCATACGGGGGCAATCCGGGGGTTTGGGGGTTTCCGGGCGGTCTCTGGGGTGCCCGAGGGGCCCCGCAGTGTAGCCGAAGGTGGAAAAATTGGTGGTGATTTGGCGTGGCCTCGGGCCGGTTGCGCGTGCATAGTTGGGCGTTGGCGTAACCACGCCGATCGTCGTGCTGGTCGTGCCCCGGGGCCTCGAAAGAGAGGGGGGCGGGCCGGTTCGTACGCAAGCCGCCCGACCGGTCCGATGGGGGATCACGGTGGGGCATCGATCGCGACAGGGGAGTTCCGGGCAGGTGCGTGTGGCACCTCTGGTTGAGGACGGAAATAGGGAAGCGAATCACCCCCATGAATCACAAGCGGAATCTATTAATCGTGCTGGCCCACGGCCTGCGCAGCGATGCATTATCCGATGAGCGCGAGTGGCCCCTGCCCACGCCCCACCTGGTCGATCTGGCAGAGCGCGGCGTACGCCTGGTGCTCAGCAGCGCCAGCCCGGCCGACCCCGGCGGGATGACCAGCGTGCTCACCGGCCTCCACGCCCGGCAGCACGGCCAGCTGCGTGACGATGAACAACCCCAGCCCCTCCGCGACGGCCTGCCCGCATGGCTCGCCGACGCGGGGTACCACACCGTGGGCGTCGGCGAAGTCGGCGCGTTCGCCTCGCTGCTCGACGAGTCGCTGGTCACCGAAGGCGTGGCCAACCCCGAGCCCAAGCCCAACCGCTGCTGGTACACCGCCGCCGCGCGGTCGCGTGGTCACGCCCCGGCCCTCGCGCAGCAGCGTCGGCAGCGTCTGCGGTCCGGCCCGTTGGCGCCCGATCGGCTGATGCTCGAACCCGAGGAAGACATCGACGGTTTCATCGCCGCCCAGGCCGCCGAGGCCTTGGGCCGGATGCCCGAGGACAAGCCCTGGGCGATGTTCGTGGTCTTCAGCGGCCCGGGCAACGAGCTGCCCCCGCCGATGTACTACGACGGGCTGGTCGAAGGGGCGGACCTGGCGAAGGGATTTGTGCCGGCCAAGTTCGAGCAGCTCGATGCGCTCGTCGAGCCGGAGCTTCCGCGCTCGGTCTTGCAACGGCTCGAGCCGCATCAGGTCGCACGCATCCGGGCCGACTACCTCGGCCGGGTCAGCCTGATTGACCACGGCGTCGGCCGGTTCAACGAGGCGTTGTCCAAACGCAAAGACGCCGACCGCACCTGGACCGTGCTCACCTCCGACCGCGGGCAACTGCTCGGCGAGCACGGCCTGATCGGCCACCGCTCGTTCCTGGCGCCTTCGATCGAGGTGCCGCTCATCGTCACACCGCCGGACGCGCCCGGCGTGTCGCCGCCGAAGGAAAAATTCCAGGACGGCCTGTTCAGCGTGGTCGATGTTGCGCCGACGATCGCCCACCTCGGCGGAGCGGACCACCCCGAAAGCGTCGCGGGGCGCAGCGTCCTGCCGATCTTCAACGCCGAGCCCGTGCTTCCCGTGCCGCCCGCCAACCTGTCGGAGTTCCACGACCGGTTGCTCGTCGAAACCGAGCGGCACAAAGCCGTGTTCCGCACCGGCGACCGCAAGTGCCTGGGCCTGTTCGATCTGCTCGAAGACCCCGAAGAAAAGGTCAACCTGATCCACGACAACACCGCCACGACGCGGAAGCTGGTGCTGCAGATGCGGCTGCATCTGTCGGGGGTGTTGATGCCGTTGCGGGGGTGAGTGGAGCGGTTTGAAATCCCATGGGTGCCGCGGCGGCCCCGGGTCACTGACCCGGGGCTAAATTTTCGCATGCAGGTCCCTGGCGATCCTGCGACACTCTGGGCTCATGAGTCTGCTCAACAACACCGCGATTGCCACGGGCATCCACGCGATCTTTCGTGTGACGTCGCGCTGCGCGTTTGTGGGGCGGGAGCATCTTCCCGCCAAGGGGCAGCCGTACATCCTGGCGATCGCGCACCTGTCGCACTACGACCCGGTCGTGGTGGGGGCGCTCCTGCGGCGGAAGCTGGACTTCATGGCCCGGGCTGAGTTTTACGAGACGCCGATCGCGCGGTGGTGCGTGGAGCACGCGGGTTGCGTGCGGATCGATCGGTACGGGCAGGCGTTGCCGGGGGTGCGTGAGGCGCTGCGTCGTTTGGAGAAGCGTCGGCCGATCGCGCTGTTCCCCGAGGGGGAGATCATGTCGGGCGACGATTCGGTGCTGAACGGCGGGCCGGTGAAAGGGGGGGCGGGGTTGTTGGCTCGGCGGAGCGGGGTGCCGATCGTGCCGTGTGTGGTGCTGGGCAGTGAGCAGTTCCGGCGTGTCATGCCGTGGCTACCGTTGCGGACGGGGCGGTTGTGGATCGGGTTGGGTGAGCCGATCCGGGTTGCCGGTGATGCACGGCCCGGCCGGGCGTCGCGCGCCGCGAGCTCAGCCGAGTTGGCCCAGGCCATGCGGCGGGTGTACCGGCAGATGCAGGAGCGTTTCGACATCCCGGGCGAGGTCAAGCCATGAACAGCTGGACCGGCGACCTCAAGGCGATGTTCACCGCCCCCGTGCGCGACAAGTTCAACTACTTCATGCGTGTGGTGTGCCGCCCGATCTACGCCGTCACCCACCGCCGGATTCTCCATGGCCAGCAGCACGCGATGCGGGAGGGCGGGTACCTCGTCGTGGCGAACCACACCAGCCCGTTCGACATCCCCGGCCTGATGTACGGCGTGCCGCGCATCATCGACTTCGTCAGCATCGTCGAGGTCATGGGCGTGCCCGGCGTCGGGGCGTTCTACAAGCTGTTCAACACCATCACGCTCGACCGGGGCAAAGTCGATGCGGCGGCGGTGCGCACGATCGTGTCGCGGCTGCAAGCCGGGCGGGTGGTGTGCATGTTTCCCGAGGGCAAGATCACGCCGGAGGAAGACTCGGTGTTGCACGGCGGCGAGTTCCGCTCGGGCTTCGGCCGGATCGCCCGGCTGGCGGATGTGCCGGTGATCCCCACGCTGATCCTGGACACCGCCAAGAGTTCGGGCGTGATGGCGTGGCTCCCGTTTTCGCGCACTCGTTTCTACGTGGCGTTTGGTGAGCCATTGTTCGTGCGCGAGGATTTGGAAACGCGGGCGGCGCAGAAAGAACTTGAAGAACGCTGGCGGGAAGCGGTGGTGGAACTCGCTCGTCGGCTTGATGAGCATCGGCACGACTGACATCAGTCGCGTGCCCTCACCCTAACCCTCTCCCGAGGGGAGAGGGGGCAAGGCAATAATCCCTCCCCCGTCGGGGGAGGTGGCCGGCGAAGCCGGTCGGAGGGGTAATGTAAGTCCGAAGGGGTTTGCGAATCAGTCGAAAACCCGAGGCTTAGACCTCTTCGATTTCCTTGGTCTTCTCACCCACCATCTTCTCGACAATGCCTTCGTAGTTCTTCAGCAGGTCTTGGACTTCATTCTTGGTGCCCGAGACGTCGTCTTCGGACAGGCCGAGCGATTTGTCTTTGCCGGCGGTGTCGATGTGCTTGTTGGCGTCGCGGCGGGCGTTGCGGATGGTGACCTTGGCTTGCTCGCCCATCTGCTTGACGCTGGCGGCGAGTTGCTTGCGGCGGTCGCCGGAGAGGGCGGGGATGTTGAGGCGGATCTGCTTGCCATCGACCTGGGGGTTGAACCCGAGGCCAGCCTTTTCGAGGCCTTTAGCGATCTCGTTGGTGGTGCTGGGGTCGAAGGGCTTGACCAGGAGCTGGGTGGGCTCGGGGGCGCTGATGAGCGCGACGCTGCGGAGCTCAGACTCGGCGCCGTAGCACTCGACCTTGACCATCTCCAGCATCGACGGCTGGGCCCGGCCGGTGCGGACGCCTTTCATCTCTGACTTGGCGTAGTCGATGGCTTTCTCCATCGATTCTTCGGCTTCCATGAGGATTTCGTCGAGGTCCATGAGTCGCGGTGCTCCAAGTGAGATTGTGTGATTTCTTGAATGAGGGATTGGATCATTCCTGGCAATCAAGAAATGATGCGATCACACTTTAGTGTTTTCAGCCGACCCGCGTGCCGATGGATTCGCCGGCGACGACACGGGCGATGTTGCCGGGGACTTTCATGTCGAAGACGACGATGGGGATGTTTTGGGCTCGGCACTGTGCGAAGCTGCCGATGTCCATGACCTTGAGGTCGCGGTTGATTGCTTCGTCGAACGAGAGCGATTCGAAGCGGACCGCGTCGTTGAATTTGTTGGGGTCTTTGTCGTAGATGCCGTCGACCTTGGTGGCCTTGAGCACGACGTCGGCGGAAATCTCGCTGGCGCGGAGGCTGGCGCCCGAGTCGGTGGTGCTGAAGGGGTTGCCCGTGCCGGCGGCGAAGATGACGACGCGGCCTTTTTCCAGGTGACGTAGCGCACGGCCGCGGATGAAGTTCTCGGCGACCGAAGACACCATCAGGGCGGACATGACGCGGGCGGGTTGGCCGATGTTTTCCAGCGCTTCTTTGAGGGCGAGCGCGTTGATGACGGTGCCGAGCATGCCCATCTGGTCGGCGACGGCCTGGGGGATGACGCCTTGCTCGGCGAGGGCCGCGCCGCGGATGATGTTGCCCCCGCCCACGACCACGGCGATCTGCGTGCCGGCGTTGGGCTTGTCGCCCTCGCGGCGGAGCCGATTGGGGTCGACCTCGGCGTTGACCTTGGCGGCCTCGGCGATCTCGTGGGCGATGAGGCGGAGCTCATCCGGGTCGACGCCGAAGCCACCCTCGCCGCTCAGGGCCTCGCCGCTGATCTTGAGGAGGACACGGCGGTAGTGGGGCGTGGCGAGTTGGATGACGGGTTCGGTCATGGTGATGTAATTGGAGTTTCCAAAAGGGGTTTCGTCAAGTGGCGGTGACAACCTTTTAACCTGCCGCTTGCGGCTTAGGGGGTGTGGTCAGGCGCTAAGCCGCAAGCGGCAGGGGTTAGTCGTGTTCTTTGAACCCGAAGGCTTTCTTCCAGCGTTGCACCAGTTCGGGGGGGAGCGGGGCAAACTGGGGGCGGGCCAGCGGGGGCGGGCCCTGGGCATGCTTTCGGAGCTGGTCGCAGAGCTGATCGATGAAGTCTTCGCTGGCCAGGTCTTTGGCCCGGCGGCGTCGGGCGGCGGTGCGGATCACGCGGTCGCTGCTGACCACGGTGAGGCGACGCGGGGCGGAGTGGGCGTTGATGAGGTCGATGATCAGGTCGTCGGCCGAGCGGTGGCTGCCGGCGTAGACCAGGTCCACCTCGGCGACGGGCGATGCTTCCACTCCGAGCGGTTTGGGCCGGCCGTCGGCGACCACGGTGATGGGTTGGCCCGAGGCCGCCCACTTGGTCCGGACCAGGGCGTGGCACAACCCCGCTTCGCTGAGCCCGGCGAGCATCGGGGGCATCGAGACGTGCAGCACGTTGTAGCAGTCGATGATCAACGGCATGAACGCACTTTACGCGGCGGGGGCGTCGTCGGTCGGGGTATTACCCGGGGTTTGTTCGTTATCCGTGTCGGGCAAAGGCTTGAACAGTCGCCACCCCGTGAATACGGCCAGCACCAGCGTCGCCCACAACACATGCGAGGTGATCAATTCCGGGGTCGCGAATTTCTGGTTCAGCACGATCGTGGCGGGGAACCACACGCTGGCAAAACTCACCCCCAGCAGCCCGACCCACACCCAACGCCCCGCCCGGGCCTCGCGGTGCAGTTCCCAGGCGAGCCAGCCCCAGAACGGCGCCAGGACCATCTGGTAGTGGCTCCAGAACAGCGGGTTGAACACCATCCAAGTCAGCATCGCCAGGTACAGCCCGGCCATGAGCAGGGCAGCCTTTTGCTCCGGATGACGACGTGTCTGGTGCCGGGTGGCCACGGCCGTGGCCAGGAGCAATACGATTCCCAGACGCCGTATCCAGCCCAGGGCGTTGCCGTTGGGTTCGATCCATCCCTGACGCAGCAAAACCGCCGCCAGGGACTGGTTGGAGACTTCGGGGGTAGTGGTGGTCAGGTTCGGGGCGATGTCTTGGAAGAACCTTTCAAACGGGCCCGCCCCCATGACCAGCAGGCTCAGCCCCACGATGGCGACGGTGACCGAGATCGTCCCCACGATCGCACGCCACCTTCCCAAGGCCGCGGCGACGATGACTAACGGCCCGGAGGTGGCTTTGAAAATCCCCCCCAGCGCTAGCGACCACGGGGTGTGGAGGTCGGATCGGCGTAGCAGAGCCAGGACCGCCATGCCGATGAACGCGGAGCTGACCATGGCGATGTTCAGGGCGCGTGTACCGTTGATCATGGCCGGGCAGATGCAAACCAGGGCGGTCAGCACCAGTTCGATCCGGCTGGGCTGGCCCGCAAAGTGGCGGTAAATCAGCCCCGCCTGGACCCCGACCAGCCACACGGTGAGGCAGGACAGAACCGCGAAGGCCAGGATTGCGGAGTCGTACGTCATCAGCCCCAACGGCCAGAACAGCAGGGCGGCGGGCGGGGGATAGATGTAGCGGAGGCTCTCGGGGGGCACGCCCCGCTCCTGGGCCAGCCGGAGGTAGTCGGCGTGGGGGGTCGAGGCGGTGGGGTAGGCGGGGTTCAGCTGGGCGTCGGGCAGGGGGGTGGCGTACAGGGCGTCCCATTCGCCCTGGGCCGCAATGGTCCCGGCCATGTAAAGCTGGGGGAAATCCACGTGCTCGGGCGACGACAGGACGTACGGGAGCATGACGCCCAGCATCCAGCCCAATAGGACCACCCGCCCGATCCAAAGCCACCGTTTTGTTGATTTCCCGGACAATTTGGGGCCTCTCCTGGACAGTGATCCCGGCGTTCAGGCTTGACCCAGTGGGTCCACCTGTTAAATTACGCGGCTCGCCCGCCCATTCCCCAGAGAATCGGCGGGATGCCAGACATAACATGCCACATCTGTGAGGCATTTCCAGTTCCTCGGCCGTAAACCCTGATTATTTCGGTCCGGTCATCCCGCTAACCCACGTACCACCCATGAGCACCACCACCACCCCGACCGGCAAACTCACCCGCCTGCAGAAGACCCGTAACTTCGGCATCTGCGCCCACATCGACGCGGGCAAGACCACTACCACCGAACGCGTGCTCTACTACACCGGCAAGTCCTACAAGATCGGTGAAGTCCACGACGGCACCGCCACCATGGACCACCTCCAGGACGAGCAAGACCGCGGCATCACCATCCAGTCGGCGGCCACCACCTGCCCCTGGACCCGCGACGGCATCGAGTACACCTGCAACCTGATCGACACCCCCGGCCACGTCGACTTCACCATGGAAGTCGAACGCTCCATGCGGGTCCTCGACGGCGCGGTCGTCGTGTTCGACGGCAAGGAAGGCGTGGAAGCCCAGTCCGAAACCGTTTGGCGTCAGGCCGAGCGTTACGGCGTGCCCCGCATCTGCTTCATCAACAAGATGGACAAGATCGGTGCCGACTTCCAATTCAGCTTCGACTCCATCGGCGAGCGCCTCGGCGCTAAGGCCGTGCCCGTGCAGATCCCGATCGGCGCCGGCCACGAGTTCGAAGGCCTGGTCGACCTGCTCGCCATGAAGGCGTTCTACTTCACCGGCGACATGGGTTCGGTCGTTGAAGAAAAAGAAATCCCCGACGAGCTCAAAGAACTCGCCGAGCAGAAGCGTGAAGAGATGATCGAAGGCGCCTGCGACGTCGACGACGATCTGGCTGAGCTGTACCTCGGCGGCGAAGAGATCAGCAACGAGCAGATCACCGCCGCGCTGCGTAAGGGCACGCTGTCCAAAGAAATCCACCCGACCTTCTGCGGCTCGGCCCTCCAAAACATCGGCGTGCAGAAGCTGCTCGACGGCGTCATCGACTACCTGCCCAACCCCACCGAAGTGCCCGAGACCGAAGGTACCGATCCGGACGACGCCGAGAAGCGCCTCACCCGTCCCCACGACGAAAACGCGCCGCTGTCGGCCCTGGTCTTCAAGATCGTCAACGACGCCCACGGCGACCTGACCTACGTCCGCATCTACTCCGGCAAGCTGACCAAGGGCACCCGCGTGCTCAACTCCAACAACGGCAAGAAAGAGATCGTCAGCCGTATCTTCGAGATGCACTCGAAGGACCGCCTGGCCCGCGACGAAGCGCTCGCCGGCGAGATCGTCGCCGTGGTCGGCCTCAAGAACAGCTACACCGGTGAAACCCTGTGTGACGCGGACGACTCGATCGTCCTCGACCGGATGGACTTCCCCGATCCCGTGATCTCGATGTCCATCGAGCCCGCCACCGCCGGCGACAAGGAAAAGCTGTCCAACGCTCTGGGCACCATCCGCCGCGAAGACCCGTCGTTCCAAGCCAACTACGACGAAGAAACCGGCCAGACCATCATCGCCGGCATGGGCGAGCTGCACCTGGACATCATCACCACTAAGCTCACCCGTGACATGAAGATCGGCGTGAACGTCGGCCAACCCCGCGTGGCCTACAAGGAATGCATCACCGGTTCCGCCGAAGCCCGCGGCATCCACAAGAAGCAGTCCGGCGGCCGCGGTCAGTTCGGCGACTGTACGATCAACGTCTCGCCCATCACCGAGGAAGAAGCTGAAGAGCAAGAGCTCAAGTGGGAAGACGGCGTCGTCTTCGTCGACAAGATCGCTGGCGGTGCCATCCCCCGCGAGTTCATCCCCTCGGTCGGCGTCGGTTGCCGCAACACCGCGATCTCCGGCGTCCTCGCGGGCTACCCGCTGCTGGGCGTCAAGGTCGAGCTCACCGACGGTAAGTACCACGACGTTGACTCCTCGCAGATCGCCTTCGAGATGGCCGGCACCCTGGCATTCAAGGAAGCGACCAAGAAGGCCGGCCTCCAGCTCATGGAGCCGCTCATGAAGGTCGTCGTCACCACCCCCGACGAGTTCTTCGGTAACGTCACCGGCGACCTCAACCGCCGCCGTGCGATCATCGTCGGCGACGAAGAGCGTGGCGTGGTCCGCATCATCACCGCCGAGGCCCCGCTCTCGGAGATGTTCGGCTACTCCAACAGCCTCCGCGGCATGAGCCAGGGCCGTGCGTCCTACGCCATGGAGCCGCTGAAGTACGCCGCGGTCCCCGCCAACGTCGCCAAGACCATCCTCGAAAACCAGGAAGGCTAATCGCTTAGCTATCCCGGAAATCCAGACCCCACCACGCCCACGGCCCTCGCCGTGGGCGTTTTTTTTAAGTTGGTGTCTCCCTTAAACGATGTAGGGTATAACCTGAAGCTCCCGACTCGTCGGGAGACACCCACCAAGCAGGGGCCGGACCACGTGGAAGACAACGACATCGCTCAGCTCGAGCTGGCCAGTATCCGGCTTCACACGCCGGTCAGTATCGTCGTGCCCACGTTCCGCGAGGTGGAGAACATCCCCCGCCTGATCGAGCGGATCGCCGCGCTGGCCGAGGCCTACGACGCCGAGTTCGAGCTGATCTTCGCCGACGACAACAGCCGGGACGGCAGCGTCGAGGCGGTCGAGAACTGCGGCTACCCCTGGGTCCGTATCCTCGTGCGGACCGAAGACCCCGGGCTGAGCCAGTCGGTGATCGACGGCATGAAGGCGGCCACCCACCCGGCCATCGTCTGCATGGACTGCGACCTCAGCCACCCCCCCGAACGCATCCCCCACCTCATCCTCGCCCTGCAGTCCGGCCAGCAGTTCGTCATCGGCTCGCGCTACGTCCCCGGCGGATCGACCGACGACGACTGGGGCTTGTTCCGCTGGCTCAACAGCCGCATCGCCACGCTTCTGGCTCGGCCGCTCACCGACAGCAAGGACCCCATGGCGGGATTCTTCGCGATGCGCAAAGAAGACTTCGACAACGCCAAAGACCTCAACCCGGTCGGCTACAAGATCGCGTTGGAGCTGATCGTGAAGTGTCGGCTGGAGAACGTCGGCGAGGTGCCGATCCACTTCCGCGACCGCGACCTGGGCGAGAGCAAGCTCACGCTCCGCCAGCAACTGCTCTACATCCAACACCTCCGCCGGCTGTACATCTACAAGTTCTCGACCGCGATGGAGCTTTTGCAGTTCCTGGCGGTGGGCAGCTCGGGCATGGTCGTGAACCTGGTCACCCTGACCGTGTTGTCGCTGCTCGGCGCTGCCGATGGCGTGGCGTTGCTTGGCGGCATCGCCGTGAGCGTGCTCAGCAACTTCCTGCTCAACCGCCGATTCACTTTCGGCTACGCGCGGGGCGGCAACTTCTGGAAGCAGATGGCCGGGTACTTCACGGTCACCTCGGCGGGCGCGACGATCAACTACATCGTGGCCTACGTCATGCGGCAGACGCTGCTGTCGGGCTTCGGCCTGGGGCTGCAGCTCTCGGCGGTCATCGGGATTGGCGCGGGCATGATGTTCAACTTCCTGGGCAACCGCTTCTTCGTGTTCAAACGCCGCAGCTACGCCCAGCGAGCCGAGGCCCAGGCCAAACAACCGGTGGACGTGCCAGAAGATTCAGCCGAAGCTGAGCCTTCCTCGGCCGTGTGAACGCCCGCCCCTACACCTGCGAGAACAGACGATTGAACGAATCGGCCGACGCCTCCACCACACCCCAAGCACCCGCGGCTTCGGCTGCCTTGCTCGAGCGACGCGGCCCGGCGTTGCTGGCGCTCGCCGTGGTAGTGTTGATCGGGACGGCCCTGCGGTTCTACCGCATCGGTGTGCTGCCGCTGTGGCGTGACGAGGGCGCGACCCTGCGGTTTGCCCGCCGAACGCTGGGCGAGCTCTGGGGGCCGTTGGCGGTGTTGGAGACCAACCCGCCGCTGTACTACAGCGTCCAGCGGCTTTGGCTGGTGTTCGGCGAATCGGAGGCGGCGCTGCGGTCGCTGTCGGCGGTGCTGGGTGTGGCATCGATCGGATTGACCTACCTGCTCGCGGCGGGGCTGGCGGCCCCGGAGGTGCGGCGGCGGACGGGGCTGGTGGCGGCGGCGTTGTATGCCGTGGCGGCCATGCAGATCGAATACGCCCAGGAAGCCCGGGCCTACGGCATGATGACCACGTTCGCCCTCGGCGCGATGGTCTGCCTCTCGGTTCTCCTGCGGCATCCGATCGCGGCGAGTCGGCTCTGGTGGAAGCGCGGGGACAATCCGTCCACGGCCGAAGGCGAAGCGAGTCTCCGCCTAGGCTTGGCCTGGGCGGGGTACATCCTCTCGTCGCTGGTGATGCTCTACACGCACAACACCGCCGTCGTCCCGATGGCGTGCATCCAGCTTTTGACCTTCACTTGGTGGCTCACGGCGGGCGGCCGGCGGTGGGGCTTCTTCGGGAACTGGTTCGCCGCTAACGTGCTGGTGCTCGTGGGGTGGGCCTGGTGGATCCCGCGCATCATGGGCCAGGCGACCAACCGCCTGCAGACCAACTGGTGGATCCCCGATGCGAACTGGGGATCGGTTTGGCAGTCGTTCGAGCAGATCTACCTCTACGACCACCTCAACCGCATCGGCCTCGTGGCGTTGGCGCTGGGGCTGATCACGATGCTCCTGGGTTTGTTGGCCTGGCGGAAGCGGCCGGTGGCGTTGCTGATGTGTCTGGGGATGGGCGTGGGCGGCATCATGTTGTTGTACGCCCTCAGCCAGTGGAGGCCGATGTTCCTGACCCGGGCGGTCATCTGGACCGCCCCGGCGATGTTCGCGCTTATGGCGGCGGGCTTGATGTCCATCCGGCCGACGCCGCTGCGTCTGGGCGTCGTCGGCTTCCTGCTGCTGCTGTCGACCAAGAACGTGCACTCCTCCTACGCCCTGATCGAGAAGTCGCCTTGGGACCGGGCCGCGGACTACGTGCGGGACCACGACGAGGCGGGCGACCTGCTCGTGTTCATCTGGGAGCCCCACGACACCGCGTTCGATTACTACTACCCTCAAGACACCGGCCCCGCCGACCGCATCGGGCTGGTCGATCTGTCCGCCGCGGAGTTCGACGGCGAGGCCCCCACGGCGTACTTCATCACCCTCGAACGCGTCGCCCGGGACCGTCTCGAAGAGAGGGCCAAGGGATACCAAACGGTCTGGCTGATCACCAGCCGGCCCGCCGAGCAGTGGGAAAACAGCGTCGCGGTGTTGGGTGATCCGGCGTCTATAGGGAAGTTCGGCCGTATCGTCGTGCGCGAGTACCGATTGGCGGAATAGATTATTCCGCAGGGTTGGCTCGCTCGCTGCGGTCATCCAGCGGCAGCCGCATCAGGCCCGCTAGCGTTTTGCCTTCTTCGCATAGCTCTTCCCCGCCCCACGTTAACCGCAGTTTCTTGCGGCCACGCATCAGGATCAGCTCAAAGCTCTCTTCGTCTTGCGTGACCCGGACCTCGTTGAATTCGTGGAAGCTGTAGGTTTTGACGTCTCCCGGGACGCCCCAGAACCCCGTGGTCCACCGCTGGACCCAGCCGTGGTCGAAGTCGATCACCGTGTAGTGATTGAACGAGAGGCCGACGGCCGCCAGGATGGCGAAGAAGCTGATGCCGGTACCGATACACACGCCGCCGTCTCCAGAAAGAAACGCGGTGACGGCAAACGCTACGAAAAACAGAGGGATCAGCACACGCATGGTGTGAGCGGCTCTCCCTTGATGGAACTTGTAGTGCCGGGTGTTCTCAGCCAAGCTTGGGTCTCGCGCGTGAAATCAACCTGTGCCGATCTTACCGCGAGCGTTTGGATTTGAGTGGTGCAAGGCGGAGAATCCCCGCGGGAGGAGTCCCACTTCTGTCGGCTTAGCGCTCGTTGATCACGTCCCAGATCGCCTGCTGCTGCGGGTTGAAGGTGTCGCTCAGCGAAGTAATCACTTCAAGGTCGGCATCGAAACGATCGCGGTCGATCCAGCGGACGGCCGCGTCGGCGTAGAGCGCGTGGACACCATCGCCGTGGCGGGAATCGACCCGTTCGGGGAGTCCGACGCTGTCGGCCAGGATTGCTTGCTGGCCGAGCAGGTCGAGCTTGGGCAGGTTGGTGGCGTTGACGGCATCGTCGGGGATGGGGGCGAGCGGGGCCATGCCGTAGCTCGTGAGGACGTTTTGTCCCGGCGTGCCGGGTGGCCAGGGGTTGGAGGCGGAATCGAAAGATTGCCCTTCGCTCGTTTCGGCGGGGCAGTAGAAGACTTCGGGTGTCTCCATGAGCCCGTGCTCGTGCAGCCAGCCGTAGAGCACGAACTTACTGGCGAAGCCGCTGTAGACGTTGGCGTTGAATTGCAGGCGGGGCGGAAAGCTGGCGCTGGTGTCACGGTAGCCGACCGGGATGTTCTGATCGAAGTCGCTGGCGTAGACGTGGATGAGCTGGTGGATGCTGCGCAGGTTGCTCTGGCAAACGACGTTGCGGGCGGCTTTGCGCGAGGCCCCGAGGGCGGGGAGCAGGATACCGATGAGGATCGCGATGATCGAGATCACGACAAGGAGTTCGATCAGCGTGAAGGCTTGGCGTTGGGGCATGGCAGAAGCATAGCCCCGATAGCGCGCGATCGGTTGGCGGGTTTGGGATTTTACGTGTTGAATCGGCTGACCAGTTCCCGCAGCTCTTCGGCCTTGCGGGACAGGTGGTCCGAAGCCTTGTTGGCCTGGCGGGTCCCCTCAAGGGAGTACGAGCTCACGGTGTTGATCTGCTCGATGCCCAGCGCCACTTCCTGGGCCGCGGAGGACTGCTCCTCGGCGGCCGCGGCGATAGATTGCACCTTGGTGGCCAAACTCTCGGAGGTGCCCACGATCTGCTCCAGGCTGGTCCCGGCCTGGGTGGCGGTTTCCACACCGTGGTTGACTTGATCGGTGCCCGTGTTCATGCGGCCGACGGCCGAGGTGGTGTCTTTCTGGATCGCGATGATCGACTGGCTGATCTCGTCGGTGGCCTGGGTGGTGCGGTCGGCGAGCTTGCGGACCTCGTCGGCGACGACGGCGAACCCGCGGCCGTGCTCCCCGGCGCGGGCCGCTTCGATCGCGGCGTTGAGGGCTAGGAGGTTGGTCTGGTCGGCGATATCGTTAATGACGGCGATGATCTCACCGATCTGTTCGCCGCGTTTGCCGAGTTCGGAGACGGCTTGAGCGGAGTGGGTCACGGCGTCTTTGATGCTCTGCATGCCGTCGACGGTCTGGCGCACCACACCTTGCCCCTCGCGGGCCACGCTGCCGGCTTGGTCGGCGTCACCCGCGGCGTCGCTGGCTTGCCGGGCGACCTCGACGACGCTGGCCGACATCTCTTCGATGGCGGCGCTCATCGACATGACCTGAGACGACTGCTCACCCATCCCACGGGCGAGCTCATCGCTACACGCGGCGACCTCGGTGGCGGCGGCGGCGACTTCTTCGCTGGATTGGCTGACCTGACCGATGATGTCGCGGAGGGTGCCTACAAACTCGTTGAAGGAGCCAGCGAGTTGGCCGACTTCGCCTTTGGCGGAGGTATCAGCAGTGAGGTTGAGATTATTGGTGGTTTGGATCTCGTTGATCGTGGCGACCAGCTTCCCGATGGGGCGGTTGATCGAACGCATGATGAACCAGGCCCCGGCGACACCAAGCAAAACAATCAGGCCGGTGGCAGCCGCGAAAGCAAGCATCGTATTGGCCGCCGATGAAGCCGCCGCTTCGGCCTGTCCTTGCAATTCGGCGGAGAGGAAGTCTTCGGTTTCTTTCAGCTTGTTGATCTTGTTGGTGATCGTGCTGAACCACACGCCGGGATCGACGCCGAAGTTGCCCCTGTCGGCGTTGGCAAACGCCGTGTCGCGGTAGGACTGCACCTGGGCGAAGGACGGGTCGGCCGAGGCCTCGTCGATAAACGCCAACGCTTCGTCAGAGGTGAGGGCCTTGAACTCGTTGAGGTAGATGTCCTGCTGGGTGACGAGCGAGACGAACTTTTTGTACATGCCCGGGCCGAAGGCGTCGGCGGCGAAGGTGTTGGCCAGCACCGCACGCTCGATGCCGGCGCGTTCCTTGCCTTTGAGGAAGTGGACGTAGGCGGTGATCGACCGCGTCAGGTCCGCGTCCATGCTCTGCTCTGACATCACGCCGATGGCGTCGAGGAACTTGCCGTTCATCGCGGTGTAGTAGCCCAGCGCGTCGCCGGTGGTGATGCTCTGAGAAGAGACGGCCTGGCGTTTGCCTTGGATCTGTTCGAGGTCGTCGAGCGCCGCGGCAAAGCTGTCCTGGAAGGCGGGGTCGAAGTGGGTGGCGTCGAACGTTTCGAGGAAGTCGTACAACTCTGCGATGCGCTGGTCCGCGAGCTTACGTTGATCCGAGAGCTCGGCGGTGAACTTCGCGCCCTTGCTGCCGAGGAAGCCCGCGGTACGGCCGCGTTCCTTCTGGGTTTCATGCACCAAGGCGCTGACGCGCACCGCCAGGTCGGCAAGGGTCTGGATGTCTTTCATCTCACCGGCCACCCGGGCGTTGGCCAGAGTGCTGTTGATCCCCATCAGGGCGATCGCCAGGAGCGGGATGGCTGCGAGCAGAGTGAGTTTGAATTTAATGGACATGGAAGCCTCTCGAAGTGTTTCTATTCAGGGTAAACCTGTATCGAATCAGCCTTCGGCAAGAAATGTGAGTGGGGTGAGCCGTTTCGTCGAGGGTTTAAGCAAAGCCGGCTCATGAAACCGATTAATCGATTCGTAAGACCGGATAACTCTCCTACGAGAGGTCGATGGCCTTGGTGCAGCGGTTATCTGGACCAAAAAAAGACACCCTTGGGAAAGGGTGTCGGGAGTGATTGGGTTTGGAGTGCGACGGCTTTTATGCGGGCGTGGGCATGATGCCCGGGGCGGGGTCGTCGTCGCCGTCGGCTGCCCGATCGGTCGAAGGCTCATCCGCCTGTGCCGCTTGCTCGGCTTCGAGCTTTTCTTTCTCCGCGGCGAGCAGGTCGCTGACGGTGGCCTTGTTCAGGGGCTCACCCTTCATGATCTTGTCGACCTCTTCGTAGGTCAGCGTCTCGTACTTCAGCAGCGCCTGGGCGAGGTCTTCGGTCTGCTGCTTGTGCTCGGTGATGAGATCGACGGTTTCCTGATACGTCGTATCGATCAGGCGTTTGATCTCGGCATCAATGAGCTCGGCGGTTTCATCCGAGTACAGCTTGTCGGGCTGCTCCCAAGGCTGGGCCTGGCTATCGACGCCCAGCATCTGGAAGCCGAGCTTTTCGGACATGCCGTACTCGGTCACCATCGCCCGGGCGACGCCCATGACCTGGCGGATATCGCCGGCGGTGCCGTTGTACTGGTCGCCGGTGAACATCTGCTCGGCGATCCGGCCGCCGTAGCTGACACGCATCATCGAGAGCAGCTGCTGCTTGCTCTGGATGTGGCGATCTTTGTCGGGCAGCATGAACGTGGCACCCAACGCTTGGCCACGCGGGATGATCGTCACCTTGTGCAGCGGCTCGGAGTGCTCGTCGTAGTACATGACCACGGCGTGGCCGGCCTCGTGGTAGGCGATGACCTTCTTCTCTTCTTCTTCGATCTTGTGCGACTTGCGCGATCGGCCGTAGCGCACCTTGTCGCGGGCCTCTTCGAGGTCTTCCTGCTCGACAAAGTCCTTGTTCTGCAGGGTCGCACCGATGGCAGCCTCGTTGATGATCGCCGCGAGCTCGGCACCGGAGAACATCGGCGTGCCGCGGGCGAGCTTCTCGAGGTCGGCCTGGGGATTGAGCTTGATCTTGCGGGCGTGGACCTTGAGGATCTCCAGCCGGCCCTTGATGTCGGGCAGCTGCACCTGCACCTGGCGGTCGAACCGGCCCGGACGGGTCAACGCCGGGTCGAGTACATCCGCGCGGTTGGTCGAGGCCATCACGATGACCTGGTCGGAGCTGTCGAAGCCATCCATCTCGACGAGGATCGCGTTAAGCGTCTGCTCACGTTCATCGTGACCACCGGACGAAAACCCGCTGCCACGGCGACGGCCGACGGCGTCGATTTCGTCCAGGAAGATGATGCACGGCGAGCTGTCTTTCGCTTGCTTGAACAGGTCGCGAACACGGGATGCACCCACGCCGACGAACATCTCGACGAAGTCCGAGCCAGAGATCGAGAAGAACGGCGCATCCGCCTCGCCCGCCACGGCCTTGGCCAGCAGCGTCTTACCGCAACCCGGCCGACCGATCAGCAGCACACCACGCGGCACGCGGCCGCCCAGACGCTGGAACTTCTTGGGGTTCTTGAGGAACTCGATGATCTCGCCGACTTCGTCCTTGGCTTCGTCGATACCCGCGACGTCGGCCAGGGTGATGTTCGAGTGTTCTTTGTTGAGGACTTTGTGCTTGGACCGGCCGAAGCTGCCGAGCATGCCGCCCGGCCCGCCGCCCGCGCCACGGATGCTGCGGAACACGAAGAAGTAGATCAGGAACAGGATCAGCAGGATCGGGCCCCAGGCGATCAGGATCTGCACCAGCAGGTTGCTGCCGGCATCTTCCTTGACGTTGCCGTAGCCGATCTTGTCCAGCAGGAACAAGCGGTAGGTCTTCGTCTCGATGCTGATGGGGGTGAAGATACGGCCGTTGGGGGCCTTGGTGACGATCTCGCCGGTGAGGCCTTCGCGGAGCTGGCCGATGATGCGGTCGTTTTTCACGACCAGCGATTCGTTGGTGTCGAAGTCGCCGTTCTGGGCGCGTTCGTAGAACTCTTTCCAGGACACTTCGCTGGCCGAGTTCTGGGCCGAGTTAACCAGGAGGAGCATGACCAGGGCGATGATGCCGACCATGATCCACGCGAACGCGCCGCGGGACATGACGTTGTTGGGCTTGCCGTTGTTGCCCGGCCCGCCGCCACGGCCGGTGGGCTTGTCGTCCTTGCCGGAGCGGTTGCCGTTGTCGCGGGCGGGCCGCTTGTCGTCACCGCGGTTGATTTTGGGGTCTTTTTCGTCAGACATCGGGGTTTCTTGAGGGGGCGGCCGTGTGATCGTAGGGCGTTTGCCGGCCGCAGGCGTCGAGGAAGCGGGATGGTTCAGAACGGTATTGTAGCCCGGCGGGGGGCTTCATGGTGAAACATCGTCGGGGTGTGACGCAGACCTGCATATTAATGTACGGCCGAATCCCCGCCCGGGTTTACCAATCGCCCCGCAGCGACGAGACCACGTCCCGGGCCAGCCGCTGGACCGCCGCGTGCTGGCCGATCTCAAAGGATTCGCCCACGGGCTGGGTGGGCACGTATCGGCCCACGCCGGAGAAGTTGCGTCGGCTGGTGATCTTGGCCCCGCTCCGCTGGTCGGTCCAGTCGTAGTCGATCGTGACGGTGACCTGGACCTCCTGGGGCAGGCCGCCTTCCCGGGTCCGGCTGAGCTGCTGCACGACGACGCTCGAAACCGTGCCCGACAGCAGCGTGTCCGCCACGTTGGCGTCCATCGTCTTGTACGGCGTACGCTGCTCGATCTCCTTGACCAACGCCTCGGTCAGGTCGTATTCGATGCCCCGGTAGAACGTGCGGTTGTCAAAGATGGGCACCGCCACGCTCTGGTACTCCTCGGGGAACAGCTCCGCGGTGGAGTAGCCGCAGCCGACACCGGACAGCACAAAGAGGGCGATCACCAGGAGCCCTGGCGATCTGCGATCGCCCGCTAAACGTTGGAGGGGATGCGATTGGCTCTTCATCACTCGTCCCCCTCGTCTTCGGGCAGCACCGGCGGCTCGCCCATGGCTTCGAGCCGGGCGACCGCGTCGCGGGCCGCGGTGGTGTCGGAGTATTCTTGAATCAGGCGTCGGTAGAGCAGGGCGGCCGAGACGTTCTCGCCGGTGCGGTCGTACCAGTTGGCGCTGGCGTAATCCCGCCGCGCCAGCGATTCGCGAATACGGACCAGCAGCGCATCGACGCCCACCCGTTCGGCGGCCGCGGGGTATTCGTCTCGGTACTGGCGGAGGCGTTCCCCGGCGTCGATCAGTCCGGTGCCGTCGAACTCGGGGCCCTTGAACCGGGCCAGGCTCGCCTGGATCAGCCGGAGCAACGCCCACTGCCGCAGCTCGCTCTCGGGGTAGTTGATCAGGAACAGGTCGTAGGCCTCGGTCGCCAGGATCATCTGGCTGCTGTTGAAGTAGTGGTCGGCCAGGGCGATGCTGGCCTGCTCGCCGATGGGCGAACCCGGAGCCCGTTCCTGAACGCGGATGAGCAGCTCGGCGCCTTCGCCGTCGGCGGGGAGCCAGCGGACGCCCCAGAGCTTGCGCTTGAAGCCCGTGGTGAAGAGCACCCCGATCTCGTACTCCCGCTCGATCGCGGTCCAGAACTGCTCCGAAGCGGGGTAGTAGGTGATGACTTCTTCGTAGTCGAACAGGGCCTTGTAGAAATCGCCGTTGGCGGCCTTGGCGTCGCCCCGCAGCAGATAGGCCTCGACCGCGAGCGGGTCGTTGGGGTAGTCCTCGATCCAGGCTTCCAGGGCTTTGAGCGCCTTCTTGGGCTCGTCCTGCGCGATGAGCTTCCGCGCCGCCGCCAGCTCCGCCGCGGGCGTCCCCGGCTCGGGCACGGCGACCTCGGCAAAGCCTCCGTCGGTCAGTTCGTAAGACGTCTGGCCAAGGGCTTGGACGGCGGTCAGGGATAACAGGGCTGAGAAGACAACGAGCCTGAACATGCGGACATTCTACGGTGTTGCTCAACCGGCCACACAGCCGGGAGCGGGTGGCAAGGACTACGCCCGGTGGAACTGCTTTTCGAGGTCTTTGAGGGTGAGGCGGACGGTGGTGGGGCGGCCGTGGGGGCAGGAGCTGCTGCGCTCGATCTCGTCACGCTTGGCCAGCAACGCGGCGAGCTCGGTGTCGCTGAGTTTGTCGCCCGCTTTGACCGCGGCTTTGCAGGACATCATGTCCAGGACTTCGTGCAGCGCCGCCTCGGCGGTGTCGACGTCGGCTTCGGGACGCAGGTCGGTGGACGAAAGGTCGCCCGCCTCGGCCTTGTCGAGCAGCTCGTTCATGAACGCGATCGGGTCCACGCCGCGCTCGAACAGCAGCGACGGGAACGCCTGCACGCCCACGGCCGACGGTCCCAGCGGCTCGGCCTCGATGCCCAGCCGGGTCAGCAACGGCTTGACGTTGTCCAGCAGCGACTGCCGTTTCGCATCCGCATCGACGACGGCCGGCATGAGCAGCCGCTGCGACTCGAGATTGCCGCCCGCGACGAGGATGCGCTGGCGGAACTCTTCGAACATGATGCGTTCGTGCAGGGCGTGCTGGTCGACGATGATCAGGCCTGGCTCGCGGCCGGGGGTGTTGTCGTGGGTGACGACGTAGCTGTTGTGGAACTGCAGGATGTCGCGGACTTCGGGTTGCGGATTTCGGATCTCGGAGGCCGGGGCTGCTGAGGGCTCGGCGTCGGCGAACATGTCGGTCTCGACCATCTCCCGCTTTACTTCTTCGTACACGAACCCCTTCTGCTTGGGGTCCATCTGCTTGAAGTAGTCCACAAACGCATTGGGCGTCGGCGTCGCGATGGGCGCAGCAGGCGTATCCCCCTTGCCTTGTCCCAAGCCCCCAACCCCCAACCCCCAACCCCCGGATCCCTTCAACGACGCATCCGGCACCAAATCCGTCGCCAACAACCGCTGACGCACCTGCGACAGCGCCAGCCCGTGCACGCTGCTGGGCTTGGTGAAGCGGACCTCGGCCTTGGTCGGGTGCACGTTCACATCCACCAGCGTCGGGTCGAGTTCGACAAAGACCACCGCGACGGGCTGCTTGTCCGGGGCGATCAGTCCGCGGTAGGCCTCCTTCACCGCGTGGGCGAGGTTGCGGTCTTTCACCGGTCGGCCGTTGACGCAGAGGTATTGGAACTTGCTCGAGCTCCGCGCGATCGAGGGTTCGCCCGCCAGGCCCCAGATGCTTGCGGGTTGCAGCGGCTGGCCCTCGGCGTCGTTTTCGATGGGGCGGGTGTCGTGGTGCTCGAACTCGAGCAGGGCGGGTTCGAGTTCTTTGCCCAGGATGTTGACGCAGCGCTGGCGCTGGTCGTCGTTGGGCGGAAGGTCGATGGACTTGCGCCCGTTGTGCGTGAACGTGAAGCCCACGGCGGGGTGGACCATCGCGGTGCGGTTCACGGTGTCGGCGATGTGGCCGAACTCGGTCGCGGCGGTGCGCATGAACTTGCGGCGGGCGGGGGTGTTGAAGAACAAGTCGCGGACCTCGATCACCGTGCCGGGCGCCATCGCGGCGGGGCGGGGCGGGGTGATCTCGTCGCCGGCCTGCTCGATGATGTGGCCCGAGTCGTTGTCGGGGGTCCGGCTGCTGAGCCGTAAGCGGCTGACACTGGCGATCGACGCCAGCGCTTCGCCGCGGAAGCCCAGCGTCTCGATCGCGGCGAGCTGCTCGGCGGTTTCGAGTTTGGACGTGGCGTGTTGGGTGAGGGCGAGGGGAAGTTCCTCGGCGGGGATGCCGTGGCCGTCGTCGGCGATGCGGATGAGCTTGAGCCCGCCTTCTTCGATGGCGATATCGATCCGCGTCGCCCCCGCATCGAGGCAGTTCTCGATCAGTTCCTTCACCACCGACGCGGGGCGTTCGATCACCTCACCCGCGGCGATCTGGTTCACAAGCAGCGGAGACAGTTTGCGGATCGGCATAACGAGCTATCTTACCCGACCCCGGCCGCCGGAAGTTTTCGCCCCGCCGTGTTTTTCACAAGAGGAACCCCATGCCCCTGACTCCCCAAGACGTCGTGCTCTTCCAGGGCGACTCCATCACCGACTGCGGCCGCGACCGCGATCGGCAGCTCGCCAACGACCCCGCTTCCCTAGGCAACGGCTACGCCAACCGCGTCGCCCAGCGGCTGCTCGCCGAACTCCCCGGCGTCACCGTCCACAACCGTGGCATCTCCGGCAACCGCGTCTGGCACCTCCGCGATCGCTGGGCCGAAGACGCCCTCGCCCTCAAGCCAACCGTCCTCTCGATCCTCATCGGCGTCAACGACACCTGGCACGGCACCGCCAAGGGCCAACCTCTCGACGTCCCCGAAGGCGGCACCAGCCTGCCCGAGTTCGGCCGCATCTACCGCGAACTGCTCGACCGCACCAGGGCCGAGCTGCCCGACGTGAAGCTGGTGATCTGCGAGCCGTTCGCGCTCGAGTGCGGCGCGGTGACCGAGCTGAACTTCCACCCCGACATCGACGAGCGGGCCAAGCTCGTCCGCGCGATCGCCGAGGACTACGCGGATGTGTTCGTTCCGTTCCAGACGGTCTTCAACGACGCCCTCGCCCAGGCGGGCCCCGATCACTGGGCGGGCGACGGCGTGCACCCGTCCGAGGCGGGCCATCAACTCATGGCCGACGCGTGGCTCGACGCGGCCGCCAACCTCTGACCGAAACTGCTATCTTCCCGGCGTGGCTCAGACCCTCTCCGAAATCAAGACCCTCCTCGCCGCGCACGGCCTCCGCCCCAAGCATAAGTTCGGGCAGAACTTCCTGCACGACGGCAACCACATGCGCCGCATCATGGACGCCGCCGACCTGCAAGCGGGGGATGTGGTGCTCGAGGTGGGCCCGGGCACGGGCGCGTTGACCGAGCGGCTGCTCGAAGTAGGGGCCGAGGTGGTGGCGGTCGAGATCGATACCGACCTCGAGCCCGTGCTCACGCACCGCATGGCCGGGTTGCCCGATGGGCAGGGCGATCGCTTCACGCTGGTCGTGGGGGATGCCTTGGCGGGCAAGCACACGATCAACCCGGCCGTCATCGAGCCGACAATGGCCCGGGTCGCGTCTTCGGGTCGGGAGTCGTTCAAGCTGATCGCGAACCTGCCGTACCACGTCGCCTCGCCGCTGATGGCCAATCTCGCGGTCGATCACCCCGCCATGAGCGACGCGGTGGTGATGATCCAAAAGGAAGTCGCCGACCGCCTCGAAGCCAAACCCGGTAGCAAGGCCTACGGCCCACTCGGCATCCTCATCCAAACCCTCTGCGAGGTCCGTACCGTCGGCACCCTGGCCCCCGGCTGCTTCTGGCCGCCCCCCAAGGTTGCCTCAACCGTGGTTCACCTCAAGCGTCGCCCCCAGCCGTTGACCGACGACCCCAAGGCGTTTTCCGCAACGCTCAAAACTCTCTTCACGAAGCGTCGCAAGCAGCTCGGCTCGATCCTCGGCCGGGACACCGAGCTCCCCGAAGGCATCAGTCACGACACCCGGCCGGATGCGCTCACCGTTGAGCAGCTCATCGCCTTGGCCGAGATGTTGGGGTCAGACATTAAGTAACCGAATTACGCCTCGACCTTACTCCGGCGCCGCGATCCGCACCACCATGAACGGCGGCTCGCCCCCGTCGGTTCCGCCATTGAACGGCGGGACTTTATGCAACTGGTTGATCGTGACGATCAGCGAGCCATCCGGCGCGACCGCGACCCCGTCGGGCCAAGACATCGTTTCGTGCTGAGCGACGTGGTGGAGCTTGCCGTCGTGCAGGGCGGTGATGGCGTTGGCTTCGAGGTTGGTGATGTAGACCGTGTCGCCGTCGACCGCGATGCCGTCGCTGGTGGGCTTGGGGCCGACTTCTTCGATCGCTGCGGCGAGTTGTTTGTCGCTGGCGTCGAAGTCGCCGAGCAGGGCGGCGTCGATGCGGTACATCGGGCCGGGCGTGATGGTGGAGAAGTAGACGTAGCGATTGGCCTGATCGATGCCGATGGGGTTGAGCCCGAGGCGCAGCGGCGTCGTGACCCCGTCGGCCCCGGTAAACGTCATCGGGTTGCCATCCACGTTGGCGACCGGGTCGTCTTTAGGTTGCAGCGCGGCCACTCCCTGGAGCACGCGGCGGGTCTCGCCGGTGTTGAGATCGATCACCACGATCGCGGGCAGGCTTTCGCCCACCATGTCGCCCCGGCTCATGTCCGCGATAAACGCCCGGCCACGCACCTCGTCGATCGCAAAGTCCTGGTGGAACGAGTTGCCCACGCTGACTTCGTTCGGCAGGTAGTGCACCGCGTGCAGCGTGTCCGTCACGGTCGACCAGCCGACCAGCTTCGCATTGGTCTCGGGGCTGCCCATGTCCAGCATCCACAGCACGCCGTCGCGGGTGACGAACACGCCGATCACCGCGCCGAGCGACCTGGAGAATTCGGCGCTCGGGTAAGGCGCCGACTGGCCGTCGTCTTCCAGCCGCATGATCTTGAACTCCGGCCCGTCCATCGGGTGCATCGAAAAGTACACCGTGCCGTCCGGCCCGACCGCGGGGTTGCCGGGCCTTTGGTCCAGCTCCACCAGGGTTCCGTACGGCAGGGCGTCCTGGCCCTGGGCGGCGGGTTGCAGGCAGATCAATGCCAGGGCGAGCAGAGAAAAAAGTGGGGCTTTCATCTTGGGTTCCTGGGGGGTTGGCAGGGCGGCTCATCGAACGCGGAAGTGTAGGCAGGGCTTTCGCGGCAAAGCCCGTCGGTTCGGCACAGAAGGGATTGATCTGAGGCACTCCCAAGTCTAAGGTTTAGGCATCCCACGGAGCTCCCTCAATGTCCCAGTCCGAACCGTCCGACTCGCCGCGCATCCTCGTGGCGGTGCCCGTCTACAACGAGCAGAAGTACATCCAGAACGTCATCGCGAAGATCGCCGAATTCGCGAGTGACGATGTCCTGGTGATCGACGACGGCTCGACGGACTACACCCCGATGCTGCTGGCGATGCAGCCGGTCGACGTGATCCGGCACAAGACCAACCTCGGCTACGGCCGGGCGATCCGCGACGCGTTCCGCTGGGCCCAGACCTACGACTACGACTGGCTCATCACGATGGACTGCGACGAGCAGCACGAGCCCGAGAGCCTGCCCGCGTTCGAAGAAGCCATCCTCGCCGACGACGCCGACGTCATCTCCGGCAGCCGCTACGTCAGCACCGACCAGTGCGGCGACCCGCCGCCCGAAGAACGCCGCAAGATCAACCGCACCATCACCGGCTGGGTCAACGATCAGCTGCACCTGGACATCACCGACGCCTTCTGCGGGTACAAGGCCTACCGCGTCTCGGCGTTGGCGGACCTCAACCTCTGCGTGGACGGCTACGCGATCCCGCTGCAGTTCTGGGTGCAGCACGCCGTCGCGGGGCACCGCGTGAAAGAGCTGCCCATCAAGCTGATCTACAACGACCCGAACCGTTCCTTCGGCGGCCCGCTCGATGACGCCGAGCAACGCCTGGCCCACTACCGCGAGGTGTTTGAACGTGAGGTCGATAGGCACGCCGAGGCATTGGAGGCCCGAAACGGGCAGGTCACCACGACGGCGTGAACACGGAGCGACGATCAAAATAGCCGGGGCCTAACAGGCCCCGGGGCCGCGGCACCGGGGGTGATTCACCCCCGGCTAAAGTTGGAACCTTCGATCACGCAGATTCAAGCGAAGCGGCGAAACCCAGCCATGCACACCCGCCTCGAACCCCCGATCGATCAGTGGCCCACGCCCACGGCCCAGCGCCCGATCTGGACCGGGCACCAACTCACCCTGTTCCACCCGGGGATCCTGGCGAAGTATCTGGCCGCTCAAGCGGTGTCCGAGCCCACGGGGATTCCCTTCGCACACGTCGCCGTCGATCAGGATGTCTACGACCCGTTGAAGCTCACCGTACCGCGCGTCGATGGCCAGCGGCTTTACACCCAGACGTTTCAGTTGGCCCCGGTGCTGCCGGGCGTTCCGGTCGGGATGCAGCCGCCGGTTCAATCTGCCGCGATGTCGATGACGTTGAACGCGATGCGGCGCGACACCGCGTTGGATGCGGATCGATTGGCCGAGGCGTTCGCATCTGCGGCGCAGGCCGAGAGCCTGGCGGCGCAGATGGATCAGGTCCTGCGTTGCCTGCTGCCGGCGTATGCCGCGGGGAGCCCGCCGGTCTTCGCTTCGACGTTGTTGGCGGATGAAACCGAGATCGGGAATCAGCTTTTGCACGATGCTCCGCGGTGCGCAGCGTTGTACAACCAGGCGGTGAGTGCTTATCCGGGCGCGGGCATGAAGCCGATGGGGATCGAGCCGGATCGGGTGGAGGTGCCGGTGTGGGCGCTGCGTTGGATGCAGCCCCGGGAGCGGGTGTATGTGGACATCGCCGACTCGACGCCGATCTTCATCACCGAGGACGGCGAGCCGCTCACCGACGATGTCACGCTTGCCCCGCGTGCGCTGCTCATGACCGCATTGCTGCGTCGGCCCGACCGCTGCGGCCTCTTCATCCACGGCACCGGCGGCTGGCAGTACGACCGCATCACCGAGCAGTGGTGGCAGCACTGGCGCGGCGAAACGCTCGCGCCGATGGCGCTCGCCACCGCGGACGTGCGCCTCGACTTCGGCGACCTACCGGTGAATACGCCGGATGACGTCGAGCGTGCGGTGTGGCGGGCCCACCACCTGCCGCACAACCTCGACCGCGAGCTCGCCCTCGACCACACCCCGGCCCGCGAGAAGCGCGAGCTCCTGGACCGCATGCACGACGACCGCGACAAGCAACGCCGACGCGCCGCGTTTGAACTCATCCACCAGATCAACGGCGAGCTGGCGGACCAGCACGGCCAAGTGATCGCCGAGGCGAGGCGGGCCGTGGAAACCACCCGCCTGGGCGTGGCCAACGCCCGGCTAGCGCAAAAGCGTGACTGGTCATTCCTGCTCTACCCGCCGAGCCAGCTTGAAACGCTGCGGCAACAGATCGCGTATCCCCTCGGACAACTGTCCAGCGAGCCCGGCAAGCCCGGGTAGGTCGGCCGGTCCCGTAGGTCAGGTCTTCGACCTGACTCGGCAATCTGCGCGGACCGCGTCAGGTCGAAGACCTGACCTACGGCATTGCCTCTGAAGATGAGATTGCTGGGGCATGTCGGGAAGAAAATCGTTGAGAATGCGTTTTGTTAGGGTAAAATAAGGTTTTATTGGAGTCTCTTTTGCTCGATCCCGCTGGTCACCCGCTTGCCGTTCCCGCCCGAGCCTGTCGCTTGGGGAGGCGTTGTCGCATGGCAACAGGGCGGTCAACTGGTCTGGAACGGGTCTAACCGCAGACCAGACCACCAAAAGTAGACCACGACCAGACCACTTCCAGACCAGTCAGCCGTTCCCGTCTTAGGATTCACTCATGAAACGTCACCGTTCGTTGATCTCGGCCTATCTCAAACTCGCCATGGTGTTGGCGGTTGGCGTCGTCACCGCCACCGCCCGGGCCGACGCCCCGGCCGTGGAAGAAGACTGGTTCGTCCTGCTCAACGGCGAGGACCGCATCGGGTACATGCACACCACCGAAGCCACCGCGGAGAACGGCGACATCACCACGAACCAGACCACCAAACTCGTCATGGCCCGCGGCGGGACCCGCCTTGAGATCGAGGTTACGCAGGGCTTCGTTGAGTCGGCCCAGGGCGAGCCGATCCGGGCGAGCTCGTCGATGAGCATGGGCGGGCTGCCGATGGTCACCGAGGTCGAGTTCGGCGAAAAGGCGATGAAGGTCAGCTCCGGGCAGGCGGGGCGGATGCAGACCACCATGAAACGCCCGATCGAGGGCGACTGGCTCCCACCCGCCGCGATGGGGCGGTACGTCGAACAGCAGCTCGAGGCCGGGGCCGAGACGATCCAGGTCAGCACGGTAGACATCGCGTCGGGCCTGCAAGCGGTGGATATGACCATGCAGGTGCGTGGCCCCGAGGATGTCGAGGTCTACGGCAAGGTCGTGCCCGCCATCGCCTGGGACGCGACTGTCTCGGCCATGCCGGGCATCACGATGCGGGAGTATGTCGATGCGGAAGGCAAGTCGATCAAGTCGACGATCGATCTGATGCCGGGCATGTCGATCACGGTGCTGCAGGCCGACAAGGCCCTGGCCCTGTCCGAGCTGACCCCGGCAGAGATGATGGCCCAGACGTTCGTCGTGCCCAGTCGGCCGATCGACCGCCCGCGGGAATTGGTGCGGGCGAGTTACAAACTATCGACGAAAGACGGATCGCCGCTCCCATTCCTACCCGACAGGCACGGCCAGAATTTTCAGCCCGATGGGGAATTGACGGTGGTCGTTGACCATGTCGAGCAAGGCTTGTTTCCCGACGAGAACTATCTTGCGGCTTCGCCGATCCTTAACCACCAAGACCCCGCGATCCAGGCTTGGCTCGAACCGCTGAAGCGTGCCCGGTTGGCGGGCGGCCCGGAAGCGGTCGCGGAATTCCTCCGGCAGGAAGTCCACCGCAAGGTGCAAACCAAGGACCTGTCGGTCGGCTTCGCCACCGCCAGCGACGTGGCCCGCACGAAGCAGGGCGACTGCACCGAACACGCTGTGCTGCTTGCGGCGTTGCTGCGGGGGGCGGGAATCCCGTCGCGTTGCGTGAGCGGTTTAGTGTACGCCGACCAGTTCGCGGGGCATGAAGGCATTTTT
Organism: Algisphaera agarilytica; assembly: GCF_014207595.1. NCBI lineage: Bacteria > Pseudomonadati > Planctomycetota > Phycisphaerae > Phycisphaerales > Phycisphaeraceae > Algisphaera > Algisphaera agarilytica. The sequence goes on along the minus strand of NZ_JACHGY010000001.1, from coordinate 695,118 downwards.
GGGTATCACATGTGGACCCAGGCGTGGATCGAAGTTGACCCCGCCCCCGGCGGCCCTGCGGTTCAATCGGGCCAATGGGTCGACTTTGACGCCACGCTCCCGGGCGGGGTCCGCTTCGACGCGACGCACATCGCGTTGTCCGTCTCCGACATGAACGAAGGCTTGGTCGGCAACGACATGGCGGCGTTGCTGCCGTTGCTGGGCAACCTTGAGATCGAAGTCGTTGAGACGGTCTACGAGAAAGACTGACCGGCGTGTTTGAAGAAAAACCCTCGCGGACCGCCCGGAAGTGCGGCCCGCGAGGGGGAGTTTATTTGCGGCCGATTCGGGGGGGCCCCGGAATGCCCCTCTGAAACCAGTCAGGATTTCTCGGCCGCTTCAACGAAGCGAGAGTAGTATCTAAGACTTCGTTCCCCATGAGTGACAACACCGTGACACCAGCCCCCAGGAATGTGATGCAAGAAGGTTCTTCGTCTGATTTTGCGACCGTTGACCACGACCGCGCCGCCCGCTGCGGGCATGGCGAGGTGATCTACGCGGCGGGCAAGCTGCCGCACGAGGTTGTGGCGATTGCCCAGGAACTGCTCGAGCGTGGCTCGAGCCCGTGCGTGTTGGCGACGCGCTGTGACGACGCGCAGGTCGCCGCGATGCGTGAGGCGTTCGACGGCAAGCAACCGATCGAGGTCGGCGAGCGCTGCGGCGCGGTGATCGTCGGCACGGCCGAGTCGAAGTCGACCACCCCCATCCCGATCGTGACCGCGGGGACGAGTGACTTGAAGGTCGCCGAAGAGGTGGCGTTGACCTGCAAGGCACTGGGCTTCGAGCCGTACCCGATCAACGACGTGGGCGTGGCGGGGCTGCACCGGATCATGGGGCGGCTCGACGAGGTGCGGGCGGGCAATTGCGTGGTCGTGGTGGCGGGGATGGAGGGCGCGTTGCCGAGCGTGGTGGGGGGCTTGGTGGACGTGCCGGTGATCGCGGTGCCGACGAGCGTGGGCTACGGCGCGAGCTTCGGCGGGCTGTCGGCGCTCCTGGGCATGCTCAACTCCTGCGCCTCGGGCGTCACCGTTGTGAACATCGACAACGGCTTCGGCGCAGCGTACGCGGCGTGCCAGATCGAACGGGCGGTCTTACGCGGGGGCAGGAATCCGGAAAACGGAAGCGGATAATCGGAAGGTGTGATTCACACTATGCAGCGCCGCGGCTCAACCGCGCGTGTCTCGGAGCATCGGTTTGATGAAACTGGATTGGGTTGAATCTCTACCGGCACTGCCCCCACGTCCGGAAGACGGGCACAAGGGCACCTTCGGCACCGTCGTGGTCGTCGGCGGCAGCTTGCGCATGCCCGGCGCCCCGGCGTTGTGTGCGACAGCCGCCCTCCGCGGCGGCGTGGGCCTGGTCAAAGTCGCGGGGGCGCTACAGGTGCTCGCCTCGGTGCTGGCGATCCAACCCAGCGCCACGGGCATCGGTTTGAAAGACCTCGGCGGCGCGAAGGGCGACGGGAAAACCGTGATCGCGATCGGCCCGGGGCTGGGGCAGGAGAAGGGATTTGACGTGCTGGTGCGCGGGTTCCTGGATTGGCCCAACCCGCTGGTTGTGGACGCCGACGGCCTGAACGCGCTGGCGATCGGGGAGGCGTTTGAGCGGTCGTCCGACAAGCCATGGGTCCTCACGCCCCACCCCGGCGAGTTCCGCCGACTCGCCGAGCAACTCGGCATCGAGGGCGACCCGACCGACCCCCAGCAACGCCCAGACGCCGCGGCGGCCCTGGCACGGGCGACCGGCGCGGTGGTGCTCCTCAAGGGCCAACACACGATCGTGAGCGATGGGCATCGCGTTTATCGCAACACCACGGGCAACCCGGTGCTTGCCACCGCGGGCACGGGCGACGTCCTCACCGGCTTGATTGCCTCGCTGCTCGCACAGGGGTGTGATGCGTTTGATGCCGGGGTATTGGGCGCGCACCTGCACGGCAGCGCAGCCGACGCCTGGCGAGACGCCAACGGTTCGCGCGGCATGTTGGCGATGGAACTTGCGGGTGAACTGCCCGCGGCGATCGCGCGGCTCGAAAACGCGTGATGCTTCGAATGTTTTGAGCCATCCGCCCACTGGTTTAGCGGGTGGCACGAAGTGCCCCGCGTTTTCCGAGCGTATCTCGCGGGACGCTTCGCGTCACCCGCTAAACCTTTTGATGGGATGACGCGAAACAAAATTGAGTCAGGTGTTGAGTTTTGACGCCCGCTCGTGCATCTCGCGCACCCGTTTCCGAAGCGCTGCCGGCTTGATCACGCGGGCCTGATCGGCGTACCCACACACCCACCACGCGATCTCGTTGAGACCGTCGACTCGGAAGCTCACCCGGCACCGGCCGTCGTCGAGGGTCTTGATCTGTTGGGTGGAGTGCCAGCGGACCTCGGTCACGTTCGTGGCGACCTTGGCGCTGAACTCGATCTCGATGTTGTACTCCTTGCCTTCGGGTATCAGCTTCCAGGCGAGGCCGAGCTTATCGGAGACCTGAAACTTGGCCGGGCGTTTGAATCGCCGTCGGGTGAGTTCGACGGAGCGGAAGCGGACAAGTTTGAGCACGCGGACTTCGTTGCCGTGGGCGGAGGTCTTGCCCAGGACGTACCAGGCGTTGTTGGCCAGGTGCATCGCGTAGGGCATGAGTTTGCAGGTGAGCGGCTCGTCTTCGGTGGGGGATTGGTAGGCGACGTCGCAGACGAGTTGCTCGTCGATGGCGCGTTGCAGTTCGTGGTAGACCCGCGTCTCGTCGTGGCCATCGACGGGCTGGATCGGCGTGACGGAGATGTTTTCCAAGAGGTCGCTGCACGCCTCGCGGATGGGGTCGGGGGTGATGGCGATGAGTTTGTAGATCGCCGAGAGCGCGGCGGGGGCAAGCGGCCGGTTGCGTTCGGCCTCGGCGGACTTGGCCAGGATCATCAGCCCCATGGTCTCGGCGACCGTGAGGTTGATCGGCGGGAGGAAGTAGCTCTGCCGGATGCGATAGCCCTTGCCCCGTTCGTGGTAGTACGGGACACCCGCGGCTTCGAGCAGTTTCAGGTCGCGGAACAGCGTGCGTCGGCTGACGTGCAGGTCCAAAGTCAGTTCGTCGGCCGACTTGGCCTGCCTGCTTTGCAGGAGCGTGATCAATCGGATCAGGCGGTGAACGCGGCTAATCCCCATGCATGGTCACTTCCCGGAATCCTTCCAATGTCAAATCCTTCCTACTTGATGTGGGCAGCAGGTCTCAAGGCGTAGCAAGCAGCGGTTACCCCGAGGGCACCGGCTGCTGAGGCGGGTTCTTCATCGGGAACCCCGAGCGGTCCAGCAGGTCGGCGAAGTCCTGGGTGAACACGAAGTTGTGCTCGGGGAACTCCAGGCCTTTGCGGTTCTGATCGATGTGGCTGAACATCAGGTTGATGTCCGCGTAGTGGTGGGCATCGCCGGTGGCCGGGTCGAGCAGTTCGACGACACCGGTGGTCGAGGCACCGCTGGTGTCGATGCGGTCGAGCGTGGCGGTGTGGCGGATGGTGTAGCCCGGGCGGGCGGCGAGGCCGGTGAATTTGGCCTTGCCGATCTTCGCCAGGATGACTTTTTCTTCGAAGTCGCGGGCGTGGCCCACAAGGATCCCGGCACACTGGGCCATGCCTTCGATCACCAACGAGTTCGGCATCGAGGGGTCGGCCTTGAGCCCGGCCTCGGCGTCGCGGTCGAAGTGGTCGTGCAGCACGTCCTCGGCCCACGCCACGTTACGGATCGCCACACAGCGGCTTTCGCGTTCGAGTTCCAGAATCAAGTCGAGCCAGGTCCAGCGCATGTAGGTGTTGGGGGCTTGGGTCTTAGGGGCTTAGGGGCTTAGGAAACGGGTCGGGAGCAACGCAGGGTGCCGGGGCAGTATCACGAAGGTGAGAAAGCAAAGGCTTTTCGCCTAAGCTCCTAACACCTAAGCCCCCAACACCTAAAATTATTCCCCTAGTTTGTTCTGCACAAACTTCACGACCGCATCAACGGTGAAGACGTTGGAGAACTCTTCCACGTCGCGGTTGCCGTCGAACTCGTCGAGGTTGGCGTGGGGCAGGCGTTCGCGGAGGGTGGCCATGCCTTCGTCGGTGACCTTGCCGTCGACGACGTAGGTCGGGTCGGTCAGCACGTTCTCGGGGAACAGCTCGGACTGATCGATCTTGAGGTCGAACTCTTTCTCGAGGCGGAAGACGATGTCGAGGAAGTCGATCGACTCGGCACCCAGGTCGCCGACCAGGGTGGCTTCTTTGCTGACCTCGTCCTCGTCCACGCCCAGGGCGTCTTCGAGAACGGATTGCACTTTTTCGTAAACTTCGTCGTAAGTCATCGCCGTCGCTCTCCGTGGTGGGCTTGGGGCCCGTCTATGTGTTGGAAGTTGGTCGTTCCTTGACCGTTAAGCCGGTAGTTTAACGACAAACTCACGCGGGTTCAGGTTTGAACGGGTGGGGCGGGTTGGATCGCCCGCTTAGTTGTTGGGGGGAAGCTGTGGGGTCAGGCTGAATCGGCCCTGCACGGCGATCTCTTCGCCGACGGTGCCGAGGCCTTGGAAATCGAGGCTTCCGTCGTCTCCGCGTTTGCGGAGGGTGACCTCGACCTTGAGCGTTTGGCCGGGGCGGACCATCGCGGCGTAGCGGAGGTTGCGGACCTCGGCGATGACCAGGTTGCCCGAGGTCGGCGGGCCGTCCAGCGAGCGGGCCAGCAGGCGTGCGGCCTGGGTCATGGTCTCCAGCATCATCACGCCCGGGAGCACGGGGAACCCCGGGAAGTGGTCGCCCAGGTACTCCTCGGCGGCGGTGACGTTCTTGATCGCCACCAGATGCTGGTCGTCTTGCTCTAAAACCTTGTCGATTAAAGTGAAACGCATAGATTTAGCCTGTTTGCGGAGCGGAAGTGTAACGCCCGCGCCGCCCCAAGGCAACAAGATGGCAGTATCATTCCGCACGTGAACGACCAACTCGCCCATACCGTCAAATTGTTCCAAGAGGCCTACGGCCACCCGCCGACCCACGCCGCCGTCGCCCCCGGCCGGGTCAACCTCATCGGCGAACACATCGACTATTGCGACGGCTACGTGCTGCCCATGGCCATCGAACGCCAGGCCATCGTCGTCGGCCGGCTCCGCACCGACACCACCGCCAAGATGCGCTCCACCGCGCTGCCCGGCGAGGCGGTCTTCGACGTCGACGATGCCCCCATCGGCCTGGGCGAGCCCAGCTGGTCGCGCTACCTCCGTGGCGTCGCGGCGTTCAGCTACACGCCGACCGGTTTCGAACTGATGCTGGATTCCAACGTCCCGGCGGGCGGGGGGCTGTCGTCGTCGGCGGCGATCGAGGTCTCCACCGCGACCCTGCTCGAAACCATGGGCGGGATCCAGCTCGGCGGGGTGAACAAGGCGCTGCTCTGTCAGATGGCCGAGCACCGCTACGGCGGGACCAAGTGCGGCATCATGGACCAGTTCATCTCCGCGATGGGCCAGGCGGGCAAGGCGCTTTTGATCGACTGCGTGGACTACTCGACGCGTGAGGTGCCGCTGGACGCCGAGAAGCTCGCGGTCCTGATCATCAACACGAACAACCCCCACCAGCTCGGCGACGAGTACAACCAGCGCCGCGCATCGTGCGAACGGGCCAAGTCGCTCGTGGGCAAGGCGAGCTGGCGGGATATCTCGCTGGCGGACCTCGAACAGATCCGAGCCACCTTGGGCGATACCGACTTCGCGCGGGGCCGACACGTGGTGGGCGAGATCAAGCGAACGCTGGAGTGTGCCGACGCGATGGAAGCGGGCGACTGGCCGCAGGTCGGCAGCCTGATGTACGCCAGCCACGACTCGCTGCGTGACGACTTTGAGGTGAGCACGCCCGAGCTGGACAAGCTCGTCGAGCTCGCCGCGGCGCTCGGCCCCGAGGCGGGCGTCATCGGTGCCCGCATGACCGGCGGCGGCTTCGGCGGATGCACCGTCACGCTCTGCGAAGCGGGCAAGGTCGATGCCGTGCAAGAGAAGCTGGTCGCCGAGTACACCCAGGCCACGGGCATCGAGCCCTCGGCCTTCGCGACCAAGCCCGCGCAGGGCGCCCGCGTGATTGATCTGTGACGACCGCACGGCTAGGCCTTACCATTGAGCCATGGCCGTGACCGCTCCGATTGTTTATCACGACTTCGAGTTTGTTCTCGAATCAAAGGCCCACTTTGATGTACAGGACCGTGGTGTCCTGTTTGCTGATGGTGTGTATGAAGTTGTACGTTTCGACCGGGGCAAGGCCTTTGCGATGCAGGCCCATGTTGATCGTTTGGCCCGCAGTATGGCGGGTATTGGGCTCGAGGGGGTATCCGCTACGCCGTTCGCGGAGTTGTCCTATGAACTTTTGGAACGGAATCAACTATCAGATGCCAAGGTGTATTGGCAGGTCACGCGTGGCCCCGCGGCACGCGACTTTGTCGTCTCCGAAAGCACCGAGCCGACGGTCACGCTGATCGCGTACCCCACCCAGCCGATCGATCTGGATGCGCCGCTCGCCGTGGGTGCCGGGCATATCGTCGAGGACTGCCGGTGGACCCGCTGCTGGATCAAGTCGCTGATGCTGATGCCCGCGTCGTTGGCCAAGACCGAGGCGGTCAAGGCCGGTGCCGCCGAGGCGATCTTCGAGCGGGCCAAGCCCGGCACCGACGAGAAGCACATCACCGAAGGCGCTTCGACCAACGTGTTTATCGTCCGCGAGGGCCAGCTGTGCACCCACCCCGACGACGGCTGGGTCCTCGGCGGGATCACGCGGCAGACCCTGTTGGACCTCGCCAAGCATCTGGGCTTACCCATCCGGGAAGACGCGGCATTCACCCGGGAGCAATTGCTAGCTGCGAACGAGGCGTTCGTGTGCAGCACGACCCAACTCACCGCCATCACCTCGGTGGGCGATGCGGTGATCGCTGACGGGACACCCGGGCCGACCACGCAGCGTCTGCATGAGGCGTACCGCGCTCTGCTGTTGCAGGGCGGTTGAGTTGGAAGGAATTGTTTAGCTCGCACACGCTTATTGCGGCGCTTAACTCAGACATGTGAGGGCGAGGCTCCTGCCGAGCCGAGATGCTTCAGCGACACGCGGCTCGGCAGGAGCCTCGCCCTGCCGTGAAGCCAGTAGAACCGAGCTGGGTCTAGTCTAGAGTTTCGGGTTGCGCCGCTCAGGGCTGCGCGATGACCTGCGGTTCGCGGGTCTCTTCGGTCAGCCTGACGACCGTGTGGGAGATCCGGTTTTCGCGGAGGTAGGTCACCAGCATGGCGATATAGCTGGCGCGGATGAGCGGGAGCTCGCCCAGGCCGAGCTTGGCCTGAACCGCGAGGACGTCGTCGTCGGTGTTGCCTTCGATCTCGACGAAGGTGCCGAGGTAGGGCAGGGTGTCGATCTCGACCCGGCAGCCATCGAGCAGGTAGCGGGTGCGTAGCTTCTCAAAGGTCAGCACCGGCTCGTACCCCAAGACCGACAGCATCTGCCCTGCGGAGCGTGCGTTGTTGACGCCGACCTCGGTTTCCGATCGGCTCTTGAGTTTGCCGTGGGCGCGGGGGCCTTTGTGGGTGACGACTGTGTCCACCTTGCCGGTGGCCTGGTTGACCTCGACGCGGATCCGCAAGCCCTGGTCAGAGCTCTTCAAATCGCCATCGGGGCTGTCGAAGTAGGTGTTGGTTTCGGTCACATCGCGGTCGTGAACAGCGTCCAGTTCGGCGAGCTTGTCCCGCAAGGCCTGTGGGTCGCTCAAACGTAGCTTGGCTTCGACTTCGACGATCATGGTTCAGATTATACGGGTTTCCCATGCGGGCGCTCACGGAATCTATACAAATACCGATAGGTGATCATCGGGATGCCGAAAACCTGTAGATGCCCCGTCGTCGTTGATTTAAATCTTTTTTAAGAATGAGTTAATGTCATTATTGAATTCCGTTTCGATCCTGGATTTCTTCCGCGTCAGGTCCGAAAAGGTGTCGCCGGATCGAGGCGGCGCGAGCCAGGTTCAGGGCGGCTCGGCCGCGGTGCTGCTGGTGGGTGAACTGCCGCGAGCAGGTGCCGAGCGTGCCCGGGCAGAGCATCAGCGTGAGCGGGGTGGGCAGGTCAAGGTTCTGGCCGATCCGCCAGAGCAGCAGGCGGTCACCCCAGTTCAGGCCCGCCTCCCGGGCGATGCGGTTGAACACGACCAGCTTGTGGGGGCGGAGGCGTTGCTGGCGGAGCCAGTTCAGGAGTGAGAGTCCGCTGAGCAGAACCAGGAGCACCCCGAAGATGACCATGATGTCTTCGAAGTGGAGGTTGCTGCCGTGGTTGATCGCGTGCAAGCCGACTTCGCCGGGGTCGCCTTTGAACAGTCGGCCGTCGGCGGTGATCAGCTGGTCCCAGGACAGCAGCAAGGTGTCGAACAGCGGTGAAGTCATCAGGCGGCACCTCCGGCGAAGGATTGGTTGAGCGCATCGGGCCGGGGCACACAGGTCACGATTTCCAGGGCGCGGGTGCGGTGGGAGCCGCCGCGTTTGAGCTGGGATTCGAGTCGGCGGTAGGCCAAGGGGTCGGCCTTGAGCGCGGCACGGGCGGCGCTGAGTCGGCTGGCGTCGTTGAGGCGTGGCCAGGCGTCCCACAACCGATCGAACGCGGACGCGGCGAGGCGGCGGATCGCCAGCGACTGGGTCGCCTCATGCCGAGAACGCGAGAGGGCGGTCAGGACTTCTTCGTCGTGGCCCGCATGGGGGATACGACGCAGCAGCCAGGTCGCGGCCAATCGTGAGATCGAAGCGTCTTCGTCATCGGCCCGGCTCAGCAGCTGCTGGCGCACCTCCGCCAACACCCGCGGGTCGGCCGCCGCACCCGGATCCGAGGCCGACGTGTCGACCAGGTCCATCAAGCGGCGGGTCGCGGCGAATCGCGCAGTTCGTGGTGCATCGTGGTGAGTCAGGTGCCCTAGCCGGATGGCTTGGTTCAACGGCGAGATCGGCAGGGCGGTGATCCACGCGGGCAGTGCCGCGATCGCTTGTTCGCTCTGTGATTCCCACGACGCGGGCAGTAGGTGCTCGGGCTCGCCTGCTCGGGCTAGGCCACGCCGAACCGCGGACCAATCCAGCAGGTGCTCCCGCCCCTCGATCGCCTGGCCCCAATGGTGGTTTTGGAAGCAGCGCCGCATCCCCTGGACCGCGGCGAGCGTCAGGGTGGGGATCGCCAGGCACGCCACCAGCCCGGCCCGGACCAAGGGGTGCTCGGGCGCGATGAGCAGCTCTCGCATCGGGCCTACGGCGGGGTGTTCTGCGTCCTGCAGGGCCTCGATGGCGGCGCCGCCCGCGACCAGTCCGCGAGGGGCCAGCCCCAGCCAGGCCTGGAGGGCGGCGGTGTTCTTGTGATTGCCGAAGCGGACGACCGCGTCGTTCACCGATTGGGTCAGGCGCTGGGCGTCGGTGGGGGGCATGGTTGAGGCACGGCCGGCCATTCCCCGCAGGGTGTTTTCCGCCTGAACACGGACCTCGGGCAGCGTGGACCGGAGTTTTTCGCATACCAGATACGTCAGGTCGCCCGCCCCGGCGGCCTCGATCAGCAGCAACGCGTTGATCTGGGCCCGGAGGTCCTGCGCGGACGAGCTGCCGCTGAGCACCAGGCGGATGGGTTTTTGCAGGCGGTCGATCCGCTGGGCCAGCTCGGCACGCGAGCCGGGGTCGAGCTCGTGCAGACGCTGGATCAGCACCACCATGCCTTCGGGTTGGCGGCGGCTGAGCAGGGTGGCGATGATTTTGCGGCGTCCCGCAGGGTCGGCCGAGTCCCAGGCCACGCCCATCGCCCGCTCCACCGAGGGGTGGTCGACCAGCCAGGGGTCCTTCCCGGCGGCGATGCGTTCCAGCAATGGGTATTTCCAGGCCATGTTGGACCGAACCTCGGGGCCAAAAGCGGTGTAAGAGAAGACGTACTCGGTCATTATCGGCCGGTGAGACTCAGACCCTGCAACCCCTCCAGAAGGCATTGATGGCCGATAATCCCCCCAAAAGTGGCTTATACACCGACAAAATGGCATGTTCGGGGTTCCCATCGAAACCCTGAACGCTATAATCCGTGCAAGCCCGGGCAGGACGCTTGGGTGGGGAATAGTTCGACAACCCGATCGACACCCATTGGAACACGCCCGGACGGGCGATGAGGAATATATGAGCGTTAGTCATAAATCGTTAAATACCCCAGCTTTCCGGATGATGCTGTACCGTCGTCCGCTCCACCCCGAGCTGTTTAACCTCGCGACCCGCCGCACCGACCGGCACGGCGAGTACGAAATCGAGTCCTGGCTCACCCCCGGCGGCCACGTGGTGCGTTTTGCCGTGGATCACCAGCAAATGACCGAAACCGTCGTCGATTCGGGCGATCACCTGCCCGAAACCGGCCTGGTCCACGCCCTGCCTTGCCTCGGCGAAAAAGACTTCGAGATGGAGGCCGAGGGCCGTCTGGGCTACTTCACCACCATCCAGACCGAGACCCTGACCGACAACCTCTACCAGGCCACCCTGCGTGAGATGGAAGTCTTCGCCCACGAGACCGGCTCGCTCAGCCACCGCTGGGAGACCGAAAACGGTGTGCACCTCTCGGTGCTCGACGCCCAGAAGTACAAGCGCGAGTACCACGTCCAGTCGTACCACCTCGTGCCCCACAACGGCACGGTCCTGCGGACCCAGTCGATCTTCGAGATCGTCAAGTAAGCCGGTCCCGCAGACCCCAATCCTGAATCTTCGAGAGCCCACGGATCACCTCGTGGGCTCTTGTCGTTGACCGCCAAATTCCATGGCCAAACCGGCCACCCGCCGACCCCACACTTGTGTATCCTGTCGCCCATGAGCAACACCCCCTCCCGCGAAGAACTCGTCAAGCAGATCGAAACCGTCGGCCTGGTCGCCATCATCCGCGCCAACGCCTCCTCGGGCCTGCTGGAAACCTGTAAGGCCCTGGCCGACGGAGGCGTGACCGTCGCCGAGATCACCATGACCACCCCCGGGGCGCTCGACGCCATCGCCACCGCCCACACCCAGCTCGGCGACCAGATGCTCGTCGGCGTCGGCTCCGTGCTCAACCGTGAGATCGCCAAGCAGGCCATCGAGGCGGGTGCCCAGTTCGTCGTCAGCCCGATCTTCAAGCCCGAGATCATCGAAGAGGCCCACAAGCACGGCAAGCCCTGCTTCTGCGGCGCGTTCACCCCGACCGAAGTGCTCCAGGCTTTCGAGGCGGGCAGCGACGTGGTCAAGGTCTTCCCCGCCAACCACAACGGCCCGAAGTTCTTCAAGGACATCCTCGCCCCGATGCCCCACCTCAAGCTCACGCCCACCGGCGGCGTCGACCTCACCACCATCCCCGACTGGTTCGCCGCGGGCGCCCGCTGCGTCGGCGTCGGCTCGGCGTTGGTGAAGAAAGACCTGATCGAGAAGCAGGACTGGGCCGGCCTCACCGATCTCGCCAAGCAGTTCGTCGACGCGGTCGCCAAGGTCCGCAGCTGAGGCGCAAGTAATTGCCGATATCCCTCGCCGGATAAGTCCAAAGACTGAGTGCCGGGTGGCCGGGGCAGAGCGAAGCGATGCCCCGGAATCTGCATGCGCGGATTTTTCGAGTGGTTGTTCCGGGGCATTCTGCCCCGGCCACCGACCGCAAAAAAGTTGGCCCGATTCTTCCCGAGGACTCCCAATCGTTACAGCCCGAAATGGCGGCGATCCCGTTTCCGGGAATCCATTCTCTTGCCTTGCGAAGGGCAGGGTTTTATTGGCTGCTTGCCGCGTTCCCGTGGGTGGTGCGCCCTCGATTGCGCCGCATCTCATAACGACGGGAGCGCATGTCGCGCGGCAGATGCCGGGTCGGGGTAGATCGAAAACCAGTGGACAGGTGGTGGGTATGACCGAAGAACAGCGGATGATGAAGGGGTTGGCCGAGTGCCCGCACTGCGGGGAGGAACTTGAGGCACCATTGGTGGCGGCGTACCGCCAGGCGAAGTGTCCGTCCTGTAGCCAAAAGTTCATGCTGCCCTCGGCTCAGGCGATGTTCAACAACGCGGCGCTGTACCTCATGACCCATGAGGTGGAACGCAACGTCAACGACGAGATGAGCGTCGAGGAACTGCAGTTCGAAGCGCGATCGGATGAGCTGTCTTCGGTCGATTGGACGTCGAGGCGTCGGGGCCGGAACTACCGGCAGGCGATGTAACGAGAAAGCACGATTTGTTGGGTGGCCGGGGCAGAGCGAAGCGATGCCCCGGAACCTGTACGCCCGGGCTCTCCATACGATCGTTCCGGGGCATTCTGCCCCGGCCACCCGAGGACGCTCGGTAAAGCCAAATCGTCGTCACCAGTGGTGGACGACTTCTTTCATCTGCGCCCACAGCTCGCCTGCTTTGCGGTTGGGCAGCGGCTGCTGGCAGGGCTCGGTTTCTTTCCACCACTTCTGGGTCATCGGGTCGGCCGCCATCTTCTGCATGTCGGCGTCGAAGTCGTCGCCGATGTACTCCAGGTACATGAACAGGTAGTGGTGGCCATCGGGGAGCTCGTGGATGAAGATGGACATGTTGCGGATGTTGCATTCGCCGATCATCGCATCGACATCGGGCCAGACGCTGGCGTGGAGGCGGAGGTATTCGTCGACCATGTCGTCCTTGAGGCCGATGGTCATGCCGTAGCGAGCGGGGGAGTCTTGGGGCATTGGGGGTCCCTGAGGAAAACAGGAGAGCGGGTATCCGGGTCTGGTAGGGTGGGCATCGCCCACCATGGCTTGCAGGCGTCGAGAACGGTTGTGGTGGGCAGTGCCCACCCTACGCACCTTTCGCCGCGCGGCCACTGCAACAAGGACAGGCGGCGCTCTTGCGTGATCATGATCACATCGCTCAGCCCATGGGCAGGGTGATCACGAAATCGCTGCCCCGGGCTTGGTCCGAGTGGACGGTGAGTGTGCCGTCGTGTTCTTCGACGAGCCGACGGGTGGTGGGCAGGCCTAGGCCGCTGCCGCCGCGTTTCGAGGAGAAGTAGGGCTGGAAGATTTTCTCGAGCACGTCCGGGGCGATGCCGGGGCCGGTGTCGGTGACGTGGATCGCGATCTGATCCTGCCCGGCCGACTTGGTGTTGGCGGTGCGCAGGATGAGCTCGCTGTTGCCGCCCGACGGCTCGTCTTTTTCGCGGGCCAGGGTCATCGCCTGGCAGGCGTTGATCAGCAGGTTGAGCAGGGCCTGCTTGAGCAGGGCGGGGTCGGCCGAGACGATCGCGGGGTCGGCATGGAGGTCGCAACGCAGCTTGACCCGGGCTTCATCCGCCTGGGGCTGGAAGAAGTCGATCAGTTCGTCGCAGAGCGCGTTGAGGTCGGTGGGCTGCCGGTCGAGCTCGACGCGGCCGGCGAAGCGGAGGAAGTCTTCGAGGATGTCGCGGAGGCGGGCGGTCTCGCGGTGGAGGCCGTCCGTGCGTTTCTGGATGCGGGCGAGGCGTTCGCGGGGCGGGTCGCCGTGGCGTTGGGGCAGCGTCTGCCCGTCTTCGGGCTCGGGCGGCGCAGGGAGCACATCCGCGAGGTCGGCGAGGTCTTCCTGGATGAGCTGGACGTTGAGGCCGACGGTGGAGAGCGGGTTCTTGATCTCGTGTGCGAGGCCGCCGGTCATGGTGCCGAGCTCGGCCAAACGCTCGGCGGTGCGGGCGCGCGCCTCGAGCTGGCGGACCCGGCGTTCGGTCCGTCGGGACCAGCCCCAGGCCGCGGGGATCGCCAACAGGATGCCGATCGCCACGCCGAAGAAAAGAGTCATCCAAGCCATCGGTTAAGGATAACCTCACGCTCGGCAGGGCGTGTGGAGCAGGTTGTGTAGAGGCGTGGCCTTAAACGTCAGTCGTTGGCCACGGCGTCCTGTTGAGCCATGTGGACGTCTTTGGCCTGGTAGCCTTTTTCGCCCTGGATGAGTTCATATTCCACGACTTCACCGTCTTTGAGCGAGCGGAAGCCGTCGCCCTGGATCTGCGAGTAGTGCACAAAAACATCCTGACCCTCGGGGCCGCAGATGAACCCATAACCCTTCTTCGGATCAAACCACTTAACGGAACCTTGCGTAGACATGAACAACTCCTGACAGAAAGAGAGGGGTATGCAAGGGAAACGGGAGATTGAAGTCGATTGGGCTCGGTGCGGTGATCAATCGCATCATGGAACGAGCACAACGGTCCCTAGGGGACCAACAGCCTTGGATTCACGGCGAAAATTTAGTTGTGGAATCCGAAACTCTGACATGGTGCACGACTCTGCGTGAACCCACCCAAAACTCTTGCGAACGGCCTAGAAACCGTAGACGGCTACTGAATGAGAAGTGACGACCGTCTACCCCAGGAACCAAACAATTGCGCCCACAACTCGGCCGGACGCCTTGGCCGCCTTGCCACACGATCAATCGTGACAAGTGCTTAAACAACACTTTTATCCTAACACCATTGCGGGCCAGCCAAAGAGAAAATGGGGCATTGGGTAAAAAAAACTAATCCACATATAGATATCTGATAAGGGCTTATCGTAAGTTTGAGTGGGAGTAGACCTGATTCAGGATGTTCCATTAAGAAAAAACCCGCCAGATGGCGGGTTGGTGAGTGCTTAAAGTATTTAAGAGTCCGGTCGTGGACCGAGGCGTGGATTACGCTTCGGCTTCTTCTTTGGGAGCATCTTCTTCTTCGATGCCTTCTTCCTTCATCGCGGCGCGGCGGCTGAGTTTCACCCGGCCTTGCTCGTCGATGAGGATGACCTTCACGCGGACCTTGTCGCCGACCGAAACCACATCGCTGACCTTGTCGACGAAGCCGTCTTTGAGTTCGGAGATGTGGCAGAGGCCGTCTTGGCCGGGGATGACTTCGATGAACGCGCCGAAGTCTTTCACGCTGGTGACGGTGCCGGTGTAGAGGGCGCCTTCCTTCACTTCAGCGCAGAGCTTCTCGACTTCTTCCAGAGCCTTCTCGGCCTTGCCGCCGCCGACCGCGGAGATGTAGACGGTGCCGTCTTCTTCGACTTCGATGGTCGCGCCGGAGTTTTCCTGGATGGCGCGGATGGTCTTGCCGCCGGGGCCGATGAGCTTGCCGATCTTCTCGGGGTGGATGGTGGTCGACAGCATGCGGGGGGCGTGCGGCGACAGCTCCTTGGGGCCGGGGACTTCGGCTTCGATCATCTCGATGATCTGGACGCGGTTCTTCTTGGCCAGCTCGAAGGTCTTTGCGATCTGCTCCATGGAGAGGCCACGGATCTTGAGGTCGAGCTGGATGGCGGTGATGCCTTCGCGGGTGCCGGTGACCTTGAAGTCCATGTCGCCGAAGTGGTCTTCTTCGCCTTGGATGTCGGTGAGGAAGCAGTCTTCCTGGCCGTCTTCACCTTGGATCAGGCCGATGGAGATGCCGGCGACGGGGGCCTTGATCGGCACGCCGGCGTCGAGCAGGGCGAGGGTGCCGCCGCAGGCCGAGGCCATGGACGACGAGCCGTTGGACTCGGTGATGTCCGAGACGAGGCGGACGGTGTAGGGGAAGTCGCTCACGGCCGGGAGCACGGGCAGCAGGGCTTTTTCAGCGAGCTTGCCGTGGCCGATTTCGCGGCGGCCGGGGCCGGTGATGCGCTTGGCTTCGCCGACCGAGAAGGGCGGGAAGTTGTAGTGCAGGTAGAACTTCTCGGAGTACTCTTCGCCCAGGCCGTCGACGATCTGCTCGTCCTTGCCGGTGCCGAGGGTGGCGGTGACGATGGCTTGCGTTTCGCCGCGTTGGAACATCGACGAGCCGTGGACGCGGGGCAGGACATCGGTGTGGCATTCGATGTGACGCAGGTCGTCGAAGCCGCGGCCGTCGGTCCGGCTACCACCGCGGATGATTTCCTTGGTGATCTCTTCTTCGAGGTCGTGGATGGCGACACCCGCGGCCTTGATGGCGTTGTCCCAGTCGTTTTGCTCGCCCACGCCGGCGGTCTTGTCGGGGCGGGGGAAGTTTTCTTCCTTGAAGGTGCTGATCGCTTCACGCACAGCGACCTGGCGATCGAGCTTGCTGCCTTCGGAGGTCTTGGCGGCCTTGAGGGCGGGGCCGAACTCGGCGACCTTGGCGCGGATCTCGGCGGGGATGGTGTCTTCGACGACCTTTTTCTCTTGGCCGCCGGCCTTCTCGCGGAGTTCCTTGATCAGGTCGACGATCTGCTTGACGTAGCCGTAGCCGAACTCGAGGGCCTTGAGCATCTCGTCTTCGGGCATCTCGTAAGCACCGACTTCGATCATGTTCAGGCCGTCTTCGTGGCCGCAGAGCAGCATGTCCAGGTCGGAGTAGGCGTCCTGGGCGGCGGTGGGCATGACGACGAACTCGCCGTCGACACGGCCGACGCGGACGTTGCCGACGGGGCCGAGGAACGGCGCGTCGCTGAGGTGCAGCGCGGCCGAGGCGGCGATGCCGGCGAGCACATCCGGCTCGTTCTGGCCGTCGGCGGCCATGACCCAGCATTGGATCTGGACTTCGTCGAAGTAGTTGGCGGGGAACAGCGGCCGGATGGGTCGGTCGATGTTCCGCATCGTCAGGATTTCTTTTTGGTTCGGAGCGCCTTCACGCTTGCGGAAGCCGCCGGGGAACTTGCCGGCCGCGGCGAGTTTTTCGCGGTAATCGACGGTGAGCGGGAAGAAGTCCAGGCCGGGACGCGGGTTCGAGCGGACCGCGGTGCCGAGCACAACGGTTTCGCCGTACTGAACCAGCACGGCGCCGCCGGCTTGCTTGGCGATGACGCCGGTTTCGATAGAGAGGGTGCGGCCGCCGATTTCGAGTTCGACGCGGGTCTGTCCGGATAGAGGCATGTCTGAATATCCTTGCGCGGATCGCGCGGGTGGGCCTCGCCGTGGGCCAGAGCAGGAGATTCAGAAGAGCAGGAGAGCAGATGATCCGTGATGCTGACGGAAGGTCAGCGGGATGACGTGCTCTCTTGCTCTGAGGGTCCTGATGGAGTGTGGCGGGGCGGTTGGTGTTTCGGCCGATCATCCGTCGATCGGTCGAGTTAGAAAAACACGCCACGGCCGGTGAGCCGAGGCGTGTGAGTGGTTTGGTTTTACTTACGCAGGCCGAGCTTCTGGATCAGGTCGAGGTAACGCTGACGGTCGATGCGGGCCAGGTACTTGAGCAGCCGGGTGCGGGTCGAGACCATCTGGAGCAGGCCGCGCTGCGACGAGTAGTCGTGCTTGTGGCCCTTGAGGTGGTCGGTCAACTCGCGGATGCGGTGGGTGAGAACCGCGACCTGGACTTCGGGGCTGCCCGAGTCCTTCTCGTCGCGTTGGAACTCTTTGATGATTTCGGCTTTCTTGGCTGCGGTGATGCTCATGGGGTTCTTCTTTCCAAAAGGGGGCGGGTCACCCTCCGCCCAGCGTTTTGGGGCCGGTGCGGGGGTCGAGGCGGACACCTTGTCCGCCGTGTTTTGAGCCGAATAATGTATCAAAGGGGCGGTGAAACGGCAAAATCAGCCCACGAAGCCGCACCTCATCTTCCCGGCATTGCCGTGCCTTAACCACGTTTTTGGGCCAAAAACGCGGATTTCGGGCTGCCTGGGGCGGTTTAGGGCCTCTTCGGCTCGTCTGCCCGCAGCTGGCTCTCGCGGACGGTCGTCTCGTGGACCAACTCGTTATCGATCGTGACCACCCGGAAGCTGACCGTGGGGTCGTCCTGGGCGAGGTCGAATTTCAGCAGCCCGAAGAAGTTGCCTTCGTTGTGCGAGAACAGGGCGTGGGGGTTGGGGTCGTGGGTGTGGATGTTGGTGAGTTTGCCGGAGTTGAACTCGTAGAGGTCGTAGCCTGCGGGGCGTTCGAGCTTGAACACTTCGGTGCGGTGGCGGTCGGAGGACAGCAGGACGATGCCGGTGATGTTCTCGCGGTCGATCAGGCCGAGGACTTCTTCGCGTTCTTTCTTCACGCCCCACCACGAATCCTTGCCGCCTTTGTCGGCGTGTTCGGTCCAGAGTGTGCCGGAGACGAGCACCTTGAACGTGGCGGTCGAGGCTTTGAGCTTTTCCTGGAGCCAGATCTTCTGCACTGGGCCGAGCATGGTGCCTTGTTTGAAGTCGCGGTAGTACCGGCCGTCAAGCATGAAGAAGTCGACGTCGCCGATGGAGAAGTCGAACCAGCAGCCGGGGTAGGAATCGCCCATGCCGTAGAAGGGGTTATTCCAATTCTCGCGGAATACTTTCCACGACTCGTACTTCCAAGCGGGTTCGTACACGCCCAGACCGCCGGCCGAGTCGTTGACGCCCAGGTCGTGGTCGTCGTAGATCGCGTACATCGGCGTGGTCGAGGTGAGCTTCTGGTAGTCGGGGTGGAGCTGCCGGCGGTAGTAGTGTACGCGCTGCTTGGTGCGGTGCTGGGGCAGGTCGTGGTAGACGTTGTCGCCCAGCATGAGAAAGGCGTCGGGGTTGACCGAGGCGATCGTGGCCCAGACGTGTTCCTTCGGCGGGTTGTAGCGTGCGCATCCGCCAAAGCCGACGCTGAAAGTCGCGGGATCGCCTTTGCGGGGGAAGGTGTTGAACGTTGGTTTGTTGTCGCCGAAGACGGGTTGGCCGTTGACCAGAACGTCGTAGGTGTAGTCGGTTGCGGGTGCCAGGCCGTCCAGGTGGAGCACGGCGGTGTAGTCGCCGTCCGGGCCGGTTTGGCGTTCGACGCTTTGGATTTCGTCGTCGATGACGACCTGCACGGTGGCCGGCCCGGCGGTGCGTACCCACACGCGGGCCTGGGTGGGCGTGATGCCGCCGAGCATCGGCCCGCCGAGGAGTTTCACGCCGGTCTCCTCGACGTGTTGGTTGAACTTCTCGGTACCGACGATTTCGACCAGCCCGGTGTCGGGGTTCGCTTCTTTGTACAGCGTCTGGAGGAAGTATTGGTCCCACGGCCCGATCACCGGCGTCTCGGGCGGCGTCGGGATCGGCGGCTTGGCAAAGGCGGAACCGCCGACCGCCAAGGCGGCGAGCAGCGTGGTGGCGATGCAGTATTTCATGATTTACTCGGCGGCTTTTTCGCCGTAGATGAACTCGTGCAGTTCGCGTGAAATGCGGGCCGCCTCGGCTTTGTTTTCCGGGGTGTCGTCCCAGTACTTCTCGAGGTACGGCAGCAGGGCGTCCATCTGCAGCTTCACAAAATCCGAGCCCGCGGCGCTGGGGTCGTCTGCTTTGACTTCCGCGATGAGCTCGGCAAAACGCTCTTTGAGACGCTTCACGTCGTCGGCGTAGGCCGGGTCTTCGTACACGTTGTTATTTTCGCCGGGGTCGACGTCGAGGTCATAGAGTTCCCAGCCGGGGGGCGTGGGGTGCTTGGCGACCTCGGCCCACCAGGGCATGTAACGATCGACCAGCGGTCGGCCGTGGAAGAAGATGAGCTTAAAACGATCGGTGCGCATCGCCAGGTGGCCGGGCACCTGGTGGTGGATCATGTGCATCCAGTACTGATAGAACGCCGCGTCGCGCCAGCCCTCGGGCGTCTCGCCGGTCTCGAGGATGGAGCGGAAGCTCTTGCCCTGCATGTACTCGGGGGTTTCAACGCCGGCGAAGTCGAGCATGGTCGGGGCGAAGTCGACGTTTTCGATCAGCGCGTCCGACACCGTGCCGGCCGGGATCGACTTGGGGTAGCGGATGAGCAGCGGCATGCGCAGCGACTCTTCGTAGGCCCAGCGTTTGTCCTGGTAGTCGTGTTCGCCGAGCCACATGCCCTGGTCGCCGGTGTAGATGATGACCGTGTTGTCGTAGAGGTCGTTGTCTTTGAGGTAGGCGACGACGCGGGCGATGTTGTCGTCCACGCCCTTGACGCAGCGGAGGTAGCGCTTGAGGTAGATCTGGTAGGCGGCGCGTTTGGCTTCGAGGTCGGTCGGGCCGATCTCGGGCTGCCACTCGTTGGCGTCGTGGGGGAGCTTGGGGGCGATGAAGTCCTTGGCGTAGCTGCGGCGGTAGTGGCGTCGGCCGATGGAGGTGCCGATCACGCCGTGAAGCTCGCCGTCCACGCCGCGGGTCGCGACCGAGCCGTGGCAGGGGTCGTCGAACATGCTGGCGGGTTCGGGGATGACCACATCCGCGAGGTAGTCGTTGTAGCGCGGGGCGTTCTCGAAGTAGTCGTGCGGGGCTTTGTATTGCAGCTTCAGGAAGAAGGGTTTGTCGGCGTTTCGTTCTTCGCCGTCGAGCCACGCGAGGGCCAGGTCGGTGATGACGTCGGTGCTGTGGCCTTCAACGACGACGGGCTCTTCCTGGCCGCAGATGAAAAACTCGGGGTCGAAGTACAGGCCCTGGCTGGGCAGGACCTGGTAGTGATCGAAGGTTTCGGGGCGGTTCTTGAGGTGCCACTTGCCGATGACCGCGGTGTCGTAGCCGGCGGCGTTCATCTCCTGGGCGAGGTATTGGCGTTCGATGAGCAGCGGGTCGTTGAGGGTGGGCACGCCGTTGATGTGGCCGTACTGCCCGGTCATGATCGTGGCCCGGCTGGGGGTGCAGATGCTGTTGGAGCAGAGTGCCGCGGTGAACCGCATGCCCTCGGCGGCGATCTGGTCGAGTGTCGGGGTGGGGTCGAACTGGGCCAGCATCCCGCCGTAGGCGCCGATGGCCTGGGTGGTGTGGTCATCGGACATGATGAACAGGATGTTGGGCTTATCTGCCTTGGCCTGGGGGGGCAGGGCGGTGAGAAGCAACGCGGTGGCGAGCGTGCAGGCCGTCCGGGTGAACCGAGAAATAAACATCACATCTCCATGAAGGGAACCGGGGAATGGGGCCCCATCATACCTGCATGAGCGAAATTGTTAATTGTTGAGTTGGCTTCAACGCCCCTGCCGAGGATCAGCCGCCGCCGAGCGGCAGGGTCAGCACCGGGCCGGAGTTGCGGAGGTTGCCGGCCTGCATGGCGAAGAGCTGGCTGATCAGGGCGAAGGTCGTCTTGCTACTCAGGTCGTTGTCGGAGATGTAGAACCAGCGGTCGCGGTACTTCACGCTGACGTAGGCGTTCGTCGGGGCGAGCCAGCCGGTGCGGACGCGGAAGAGGTTGTTGGTTTCCTTCTGCCAGTCCACGGGCTTGCCGTCGGCGTACTGAGCGGTGAAGACCCGGCCGTCTTCGATATCGCCTTCGGGGACGTCGACGCCCTGGGAGAGGTAGAACATCGCCGACATGAGCGAGCGGGGGACGATCGCGATGGTGTCGTTTTCAACGGCTTCGGTGGCCTGGGCGATTTTGTAGGTGGTTTCTTCGGGGTCGATCCCCAGCGTCTTCTGGATAAACGCGATCTCTTGCTGCAGCCCCACGTCCGGCGAGATGCGCAGCTGCGAGCTGTCCTTGTCGCGGCCCACGGTCAGCAGCCCGGCACGCTGCAGGTCACGAAAGCCGCGGATCACCAGTTGGAACCGTCGGAAATCGGGGTCGAGCTCGGGGGTCGGGCCCGAGGCGCCCGGGGCGTTCTGGATGCCGTTGATCGACTGGACGGTCAGGCCGAAGAGCGTGTCCACCGGCCAGCCGGCGTTGTAGAGCAGGGTGAGCTTGTCTTCGTTGACCGGCTCGAGCATCTGCTGGATGAACGCCTGGCCGACCACGGGGCGGTAGCTGATGGTGGGGCGTTCGTAATAGGACTGGGTGCCCGAGACGCTGAAGTTCTCCGCGGCGGAGGACACGATGGTGGTGCCGCCGTTGAGGCGGGTCTCCATGTTGAACTGGGTGTTGATGCTGGCGATCTGGAGGATCGTCGGCGTGTCGCGGTAGCGGAGGCGGACGATGTTGAGCAAGAGCTCCTGGTCGCCGGTGACCTGGACCGATTCGTTGTAGGCGAGCCGGCCGCCGCGGATGGCTTCGGGTCCGATGACCGAGCAGCCCGTCGCGGTGAAGGCGAGCAGACAGACCAATATCCAACGGGTGGGGCGGTACAACATGGTGAAGGGGGGCAGACTCTGCGAATCCGTGTGGCGGCATTTTAACTTCGGCGGAATGCTTTGCCGAGCTTGAACCTGAATCGGCCCCATCCACCCCGACGGGCCGAGGCGGTTGGGAGGCCGCGGCGGCAAGATCGCAGCGATCTCCGGGGGGCAGCCTGATAAACTCCGGGCATGAGTGATATCGCCCCCTCCGCCCCGAGTACCGACCGCTACACCAAATCCGCCGCCGCCCACGCCCGGGCCCGGAAAGTCATGCCCGGCGGGGTCAGTTCGCCGGTGCGGGCCTACAAGGCCGTGGGCCGGGAGCCGGTGACGGTGGTCTCGGGCCAGGGGGCCTGTGTCACTGATATCGACGGCAACGAGTACGTCGACTACGTCTGCTCCTACGGCCCGCTGATCCTCGGCCACGCGGCCCCAGAAGTCTCGTCGGCCCTCGCCAAGGCGGCCCAGAAGGGCACCAGCTTCGGCATGCCCACCGAGGCCGAGACCGTCCTGGCCGAGAAGATCGTGGACGCGGTGCCGGGCGTCGAGGTGGTGCGGTTCGTCAACTCGGGGACCGAGGCGGCGATGTCGGCCATCCGCCTGGCCCGGGCCGCCTCCGGGAAAAACAATATCATCAAGTGCACCGGCTGCTACCACGGCCACACCGACTCGCTGCTGGTCAGTGCCGGCAGCGCCGCGACGACGCTGGGCGTGCCCTCCAGCCCGGGCGTTCCGCAGAGCGTGACCGAGCACACGCTGCTCGTGCCGTTCAATGATTTGGATGCGGTCCGCGCGGCGATGCAGGAGCACGGCAGCGACATCGCGGCGATGGCGGTCGAGCCCATCGCGGGCAACATGGGCTGCGTGCCCCCGGCCGAGGGCTACCTGCAAGGCCTGCGTGACCTCTGCGACGAGTTCGGCATCTACCTGCTCTTTGACGAAGTCATGACCGGCTTCCGCGTGGACTACGGCGGGGCCCAGAAGCTCTACGGCGTCACGCCCGACTTGGTGTGCCTGGGCAAAGTGGTTGGCGGCGGCCTGCCCTGCGCGGCGTATGGCGGCAAGGAAGAAGTCATGCGGCAGGTCGCGCCCGATGGGGCGATGTACCAGGCCGGCACCCTGAGCGGCAACCCCTTGGCGATGGCGGCCGGCACCGCGATGCTCGATTCGCTGGCGGCGGATGACTTTGCGGTGTACGCCCAACTCGAAGCGACGGCCGCCACGCTCGAAGCGGGCCTGCGCGAGGCCGCCGCGGAAGCGGGCTGCCCGATCTACCTCACGCGTGTCGGCTCGATGCTCTGCCCGTTCTTCGTGGACGCCGAGGGCGACGAGGTGCACAACTACGCCGATGCCACCGCCACGCGCACCGACCGATACGCCGCGTTCTTCGGCACGATGCTGGACGAGGGCGTCATGCTTGCCCCTGCCGCGTTCGAGGCGTGGTTCGTCTCGACCGCCCACGACGAGCAGGCGATCAGCCAAACCCTCGCCGCGGCACGCAAGGCCTTCGCCGCGGCGGCAGCGATCGCGTAATGGTCATCACCTCAAACACAGGAGCTTGAGATGAATGTTGCAACCTCCGAACCCGTCACCCCGATCGACCTTTCCCCGGCAGACGTGCAGGCGTCGCTGGCCAATGGCGAGATCGTGTTGGTTGATGTGCGTGAGCCGTTCGAGCGGGCCGCCGAGCGGATCGAGGGGAGTGCGTCGATGGCGTTGTCGTCGTTCGACGGGAAAGCGCTGCGTGACAAGCATCCGGGGCAGCGATTGGTGTTTCATTGCAAAGGCGGCAAACGCTCGGCCGACGCATCGGGGCGGTTCAGCCAGGCGAACGGCGAGACGCAGGTCTTCCACCTGGCGGGCGGCATCGAGGCGTGGAAGGCGGCGGGGCGGCCGGTGGAGCGCAGCGCCTCTGCCCCGAAGATCGATGTGATGCGGCAGGTGCAGATGGTCGCGGGGGGACTGGTGGCGACGGGCGTGCTGCTGGGGGTGACGGTCTCGCCGTGGTTTTTGGCGGTCCCGGCCTTCGTGGGTTGCGGTCTGTTTTTCGCGGGGGCCAGCGGCTGGTGCGGCATGGCGATCCTGCTGGGCAAGATGCCGTGGAACCGCGTCGCGTCCCCCGGCTGAGGCGGATTTCAGGCGGCAGCACCGAACGCGGGATTGCCCATTTCCCCTGTTTTCGCGCCCCGAATCGATTTCATGGGTGAAATGCTGGTCAGGATTTTTTGCCGTTGGTAAACTGTCTGCATGAGATTAAATACTTATCTGCCTGCTTTTCTCCTCCTCTGCGCCTGCCTCACCTTTGCCAAGCCCGCCGTGGCCGAGGCCCCGCCCAACATCGTGGTCATCATGGCCGACGACCTCGGCCCCGGGGACGTGGGCTATTACCACAAGCTCCGCACCGGCAAGGAGCCGTTCGTCGCCACGCCCTACATGGACGCCTTGGCTACTGAAGGCATGCGTTTCAGCGACGGCCACTCGTCCACCGCGCTGTGCTCGCCGACACGCTACTGCGCCATGACCGGCAACCTCAACCACCGCAGCGTCGCGCCTTGGGGCGTGTGGAGCTCGTTCCGCCAGACCCCCATCACCAAGATAGACGCCACCCTCGGTCGCGTCGGGCAGATGGGCGGATTGACCACCGGCTTCATCGGCAAGTACCACCTCGGCGGCGACTTCATGAACGCCAAGGGCACCGAGGTCTACCGCGGCGCAAACCACAAAGCCAAGCCCGAGCAGGTCGACGTCTCCCGCATGGTCGGCAGCGGCCCGCAACAGATCGGCTTCGACTACAGCTTCACCATGCCCGCCGGCATCCAGGGCCCGCTCTACACCGCCTACGAAAACGGCGACTGGTACCCGTTCTCCGACGACTCCAAGCTTGTGTACCTCGATAAGACCAACGCGCTCGATCCCGCTTTTGTCTCGGACAAGGGCCCGGGCGTGGGCGACTCGCACTGGGACACCCGCCGTGTGGGCCCGATGCTCGCCGACAAGGCCGCCGCGTTTATCGAAGATCAGGCCGGCCAGGACAAGCCGTTCCTGCTGGTGTTCTGGAGCCCGATGGTCCACATCCCGCACCTGCCCCCCAAGGAGTTCAACGGCCGACTCATCGCCGGCCAGGGCCCCACGCCCCACGTCGACATCATCGCCGACTTCGACCAGCAGGTCGGCGCGATCGTCGAAGCGCTCAAAGCGCAAGGCGTCTACGACAACACCCTGATCTTCCTCTGCTCGGACAACGGCGGCCTGCGGGACGGCAAAGCCGAGAAACTCGGCCACATCTCGTTCAACGGCCTGCGCGGCTCGAAGAACCAGCCCCACGAAGGCGGCCACCGCGTGCCTTTCTTCGCCGTCTGGCCCGGCAAGATCGCTCCTGATTCCGAGTCGGCCCAGCCCGTGGCAAACCGCGACATCGTCGCCACCATCGCCGATGTCCTGGGGCAGACGCTCAAGAAAAACCAGGCCATGGACTCGCTCAGCCTCCTCCCGGTGCTGCTGGGCGAGGCCGAGGACGACCTGGACCGCTTCCTCCCGCTGCAGGGCGGCAGCAACCACGAACTGATCAATCGCCGCGGCCCGTGGAAGCTGATCATTGACAGCAACCACCCCCAGACCGAGTTCAAAAAGGTCGCCCTGTTCAACCTCTACGACAACCCGTTGGAGCTGGAAGAGCAGAACCTGCTCACCCACCCCGACCACGCCGAGCGCGTCAAAGAGATGTACGATGAGTTCATGCGGTGGCGTGAGAGCGGCGAGCGGTCGACCCCGCCGATGGCCCAATCGGCCAACTGATCGACATCCCACCGGTCTCCATCTTGTATTCCTCCAAGGCCCCGGCGGAAGGTGACCGCCGGGGTTTTCTTGTGCCCTGCGCGGCGATGCCGACTTGATAAAATGCCCCGCTTCCCGCATCCCCACCCCCACACAGGCCCGCTATGTTCACCCTACTCGCCGCCGACAAACTCGCCCAAGAGGGCCTCGACTTCATCAACAGCCAGTCCGACGCGACGCTGCTGGACCGCCCCGACCTGGTCGACCTCAAGAAGGAAAAGGGCCAGGAAGCCGTCGATGAAGAGGTCGGCAAGCTCCTCGCCGCCGGCGGCGTCCACGCCATGGCCGTCCGCTCGGGCATCAAAGTCACCCCCGCCATGCTCGAGAACCCCGGCAACCTCAAGGTCATCGCCCGGGCCGGCGTCGGCGTCGACAACATCGACCTCGCCGCGGCGACCGACAAGGGCATCCTCGTCGTCAACACCGCCGAGGCCTCGACCATCACCACCGCCGAGCACGCCTTCACCCTCATGATGGCCCTGCTCCGCAAGGTCGGCCCGGCCTACAAGACCATGAGCGACGGCGGCTGGGACCGCAACAAATTCAAGGGCCGGCAACTCCACGGCATGACCGTCGGCGTCGTGGGCCTCGGGCGCATCGGCCGCACCTTCGCCGAGCGTGCGCTGGCCTTCGGCATGACCGTCGTGGGCTACGACCCCTTCGTCAACACCGACATCCAGCTCGGCAGCCACACCGTCAAGACCTTCCGCACCTTCGAAGAGATGGTGCCCCACGTCGACGTCATGTCCTTCCACGTGCCCAAGACGCCCGAGACCACCGGCATGCTCAACGCCGAGACCTTTGCCCTCTGCAAGAAGGGTGTCTACGTCGTCAACGCCGCCCGCGGCGGGATCGTCGATGAGACCGACATCGTCGCCGCCTGCGACTCCGGCCAGTGTGCCGGCGCGGCGCTCGACGTCTTCACCAGCGAGCCGCCCGCCGAGGACAGCCCACTCCGCACCCACCCGAACATCCTCGTCACCCCGCACCTGGGCGCGAGCACCGAAGAAGCCCAGACCGCGGTGTCCGTGGATGCCGCGAAAGCCTGCTTGTCCTACCTCCGCGGCGAAGGCATCAGCGGGGCGGTCAACGCCGGCGGCGTCCGCGTCGACCTTACCGATCAGCAGGCCGCCTACGTCAGCCTCGCCGACCGCATGGCCCGCCTGATCAGCCCGATGGTCACCCGCGGCGTCAGCGAACTCGACATCGAGATCTGCGGCGTCGAGCTCGGCCCCGCCGCCGGCACCATCGAACGCACCGCGCTCGTCGGCCTCCTGCAACGCCACTTCGACACGCCCCTAAACGTCATCAACGTCGGCAGCATCGCCGACAGCCGCGACATCGAGACCCGCATCACCAAACTCGACCACGCCAAGTCCGCCCCGACCCAGCTCACCTTCACCATCCACGGCCCCAAGGGCTGTGTCGACGACGCCCCCGACCACGAGGCCGACAAGGTCCGCAAGATCGTCGGCCGGGTCTACGACGACCTGCAGCCCCGCGTCGTCGAGATCAACGGCTACGCCATGGACATGGTCCCCGCCGGGCACATGGCCATCATCCAGAACGACGACCGCCCCGGCATGATCGGCCTGGTCGGCTCCGAGTTCGGCAAGGCCGGCGTCAATATCGCCGACATGACCATCAGCCGCCGCGAAAACGCCGACGGCAGCGGCGCCACCGCGCTCATGCTCCTCAAACTCGACGAGGCCGCCAGCTACGAACTCAACGACGCCCTCGGCGAACGCGAAGGCATCCTGAAGATCGCATCGGTGCATCTGCCCGAAGCTTGATGCTATTGATGTAGGTCAGGCATGCCTGCCTGACACGGCCTTTCTGTAACTTGCGTCAGGCAAGCATGCCTGACCTACGGGTCCAGCAGATCGATGTCTATGTTCTGTTGAATTTGATCGGGATCGTTTAAGCCACAACCCCAATCCGGCGTCAACCAACCTCTTTCCACATAACGATGTAGCGAAGAGTACGGCCAGTCAATCGGCTGTTTCACGTAGCCGTGCTTGACCGGGTTGAAATGGATGTAGCCAACGTGGTTCTCCAAATCCGCTTCATCGCGCAGCGTGTGTTCGATGTATCGCGGCTGCCAAACTCCACGGCGGCGTTCGCGTTGGCGGCTAACCGAAATCTCGTTTTCCACGGCGTTGCGGCTTAGCCAACGTTCAGTGAAATTCCGTTTGATACTCGACCATCGCCGGTCAAAACGGGAGTCGCCCGTCGGAAGAGCCCAGATCATGTGGAGGTGATCTGGCAAGATCGCCGAGGCGACGATCTCGAACGGCAGGCATTCCTTCGTTTCACGGATCGCATCACGGAGTAAATCCACGGCACCGGGATCTGCAAAAATTGGGAGTCGTCTGCCTGTAACCACCGTGAAGAAGAAGGTGCCGCCTTCAACGAAATTCCTCCGGAAATTAGGCATGCTGCCATTGTAGGTCAGGCATGCCTGACTGACGTGTCTTTCTCCCTAACCGGTGTCAGGCAAGCATGCCTGACCTACGAAGAGAAGATTACTTCGCAGGCAGTCCCAACCGCTCCATCACTTTCTGCAAATCCCCCCAAACCGTGCGGCGGTTTTCGGGGGTGTAGGAGCGCAGCAGGTACGCGGGGTGGAACGTGGGCATGACCGGGATCGGCGGGTCGGCGTCGTGGTAGGTGTGCCAGTTGCCGCGGAGGCGGGTGACGCCGGTGGTGGTGTCGAGCAGGTACTTGGCCGCGGGGCCGCCGAGGGTGAGGATGGCCTTCGGGGCGATGATCTCGATCTGGCGTTTGAGGTAGATGCCGCAGTCGGCCGCCTCGGCGGGGGTGGGCGTGCGGTTGTTCGGCGGGCGCGACTTCACCACGTTGGCGATGTACACCTGCTCTCGGCTCAGGCCCATCGCGCCGAGCTGTTTCTCGAGCAGTTGGCCCGAGGCCCCGACGAACGGCCGACCCTGGCGGTCTTCTTCGGCGCCCGGGCCTTCGCCGACGATCATGAGCTGGGCTTCGGGATCGCCTTCGCCGAAGACGATCTGGGTGTAGCCGGGGTTGTTCAGGCAGAAGTTGCAGTACTGGGCGTGTTCGTTGGCCAGTTCGGCGAGAGCTGCGGCCTTGCCTTCGCGGTCTTGTGGCACGGGGCCGGTGGGGCGGCGGGGTGGAGTGGGTGTGGGACGTGCAGGAGCGGCGGCGGGCGTCGCTGCCGGGCGTGGCATGGCGGGTTCTGCCGCAGCAGGCGGGGCCTGGACGGGGACGACGGCCCCTCGAGGCACCGCATCGACCCCGAGCAGCCGATCGGTTTCGACGTGCTGCCGCAGAACCCGTGCTGTGCGTACATCGCTCATTGGTGACCAGCATACCGCACCGGATTTGCGGGGCAATGTCTCTCTCGGTAGGTCAGGCATGCTTGCCTGACACGGCTTTGTCACTCGCGTCAGGCAAGCATGCCTGACCTACGGGGTACACCACGAAATCTGACCCCTGGACCACGGTTTGGGTCGAGTTATCACAGGTGTTAAGATGCCCAGCTTGGGCGTCCCGGCCGACCGCTGGGCCCCGTGACCCGCCCCCGACCCGCCCGGGCGCTCCGCACCCCGCTCCGAGAATCTCCGCCGATGGCCACCACCACGAGTTCCGCCGCACCCTCCGCCGAGGTGCAAGACATGATCGACCGCCTGAACCTCAAGCCCGGCCACGCCGCCGTGGTGGGCCTCCAATGGGGCGACGAAGGCAAGGGCAAAGTCGTCGACCTGCTCACCGCCGGCTTCGATGTCGTCGCCCGGTACAACGGTGGAGCCAACGCGGGCCACACCGTCTGCGTCGGCGACAAGAAGTACGCCCTGCACCTCATCCCCTCGGGCATCCTCTACCCCGACAAGCTTAACGTGCTCGGCAACGGCGTCGTCATCGACCCCGAGCAAGTCGTCAAAGAAATCACCGGCCTCCGCGCCCAGGAACTCAAGCTCGACGACAACTTCGTCATCAGCGACCGCGCCCACGTCGTCATGCCGTACCACAAAGCGCAAGATGCTTTGCAGGAAGCGGCCTACGTCATGCCCAACGCCTTGGATCAAACGATCGAAGGCATCGGCACCACCGGCCGCGGCATCGGGCCGTGCTACGCCGACAAGGCGCTGCGCTCGACCGCTGTGCGGATGAGCGACCTCAAGGACTTCGACGAGCTCAAGCACAAGCTGCACCGCATCGTCCCGATCAAGAACGCCACGCTCGCGGCGCTGGCCCAGTACGCCAACGAAGCGTTCACGCCGATCAATGTTGATGAGTTGCTCGCCTGGCTCAAGCCGCTGGCCGAGCAACTGGTTCCCCACCTCACCGACGGCGCGGGCGTGCTGCACGACCGTATCCAGAAGGGCGACCGCATCCTCTTCGAGGGTGCCAACGCCACGCTGCTCGACATCGACCACGGCACCTACCCGTATGTCACCTCCAGCAACTGCTCGTCGCTGGGCGTGCACACCGGCACCGGCGTCGCGGGGCACCACGTCACCAACGTCATCGGCATCGTCAAGGCCTACCAGACCCGCGTCGGCGGCGGGCCCATGCCCACCCAGCTCGACGACGAGACCGGCGAACGCATCCGCCAGGTCGGCCGCGAGTTCGGAACCACCACCGGCCGACCCCGCCGCACCGGCTGGCTCGACCTCGTCGCCCTGAAATACACCGCCACCGTCAGCGGCGCGACCGGCATGGCGATCATGCTGCTCGACGTCCTCGCCGGCCTGCCCAAACTGAAGGTCTGCACGGCTTACGAGATCGACGGGCAGCGCACCACGAACTTCCCGGCCGACATCGGCGTATTCTCCAAGGCGAAGCCGGTCTACGAAACGCTTCCGGGTTTTCCCGAAGATGTGACCGAATGCACCGACTACGACCAGCTCCCCGAAGCGGCCCGCGGCTACCTGAAGTTTGTCGAAGACTTCCTCGGCGTGCCGATTGTGATGGTGAGCGTGGGACCCAAGCGCTCTCAAAGCATCTTTCGTTAACAGAGCATGAATGCCATGGCTGACGAAACCAAACCTTTGCCCAAGCACCTGGCCATCATCATGGATGGCAACGGCCGGTGGGCGACCGCACGCGGGATGAACCGCAGCAAGGGCCACCTTGCGGGTGCCGAGGCGGTTCGGCCGATCGTGACGCATTGCTCGAACCTCGGACTCGAAGCGCTCACGCTCTACTCGTTCAGCACCGAGAACTGGACCCGCAGCCACGACGAAGTCAGCTTCCTGATGGATCTGTACGTCGAGTACCTCGTCTCCGAACGCCCGCTGTTCCTCGAAAACAACGTGCGGTTCATCCAGGTCGGCCGACGCGAAGGCCTGCCCGAAAAAGTCCTCGATGAGCTCGACGCCACCGCCGCGATGACCGAGGGCAACACCGGGCTGACCATGGCCCTGGCGCTCAACTACGGCAGCCGGACCGAGATCACCGACGCGGTGCAGACCATCGCCCAGAAGGTCCAGGCCGGCCTGATGACGCCCGCCGACATCACCCCTGAGACCATTAGCAACCACCTCTACACCGCCGGCCTCCCCGACCCGGACCTGTTGATCCGCACCGCCGGCGAGATGCGCCTAAGCAACTACCTGCTCTGGCAACTCAGCTACGCCGAGCTCTACGTCGCCGACGTCTGCTGGCCCGACTTCGACGTGGCTGAGTTAGACAAAGCGTTCGACGCCTACACCAACCGCACGCGAAAGTTCGGCGCGGTGGTGTAAGCCTTGGGGGTCGCACGCAGGCGGGTGTGGCACTAGCATGGGACGGTCTTCCGGGCTTCTGATTGATTCGAGTTCTATAACCGCGTCGGTATTCTGGAGGCGCCTCACGATGTGGATTGCTAAGCAGCGGGTTTGGGTTCAAGCCGTGGTGGTTTTGTCGGCAATGCTGGTCGCTGGCCCAGCATTGGCTGATGTCAATAAGAAACGGCAAACGCTTCGGATCCATGAGGCGAAAGCCAAGGCCGCTCTGGCGGAAGGGGACTGGCAACTGGCCGGCAAGTTCTACCGGAAGTTCTGGCGAGAGCGTTACGTCAATAAAGAGTTGGGGATGAACATACACTCGGACGACAAGATCCAGGAGATGATTGACCTGGTTGCGTTACACGTCAAGCCGCGGCAGTATTTTGCGTCCCAACGCGATCAGTTGGCGGGTAATCAGCCGTACCCTTTTCAGGACGATGCGTTGGTCGATTGGATGGTCCTCAACCGGGTGGTGGGCGAACAAGAGCGGTCGTTACTGTGGTTCGATCAGGCGGTTTTGGATGAGACAAAATCCGATCAGGTCAAGCTAACCCGCCGATTTTTGGAGACCGACTTGATGGAGGCAGGGCGTTGGTCGGACCTCCAGCACTATTACCCGGATCCCCTCGGATCGATTACGCAGTGTGCCGATTCCTACTTGAGAGGCGGGATTTTGGCGTTGTACGCCAAATCGCGAGAGCACCACGGTGGAACCATGTCCGCGGAGGACCGAGAGCGGGTCACAAAGAACCTTGCTCGTTCCTACGATCGAAAGGTTGCCATAATCTACGCGGTGCTGGTCGCCTCGGGGCAGGACGAATTGTCTGTGCAGGCGTGGGATTTGATTATGGAGCACCAGGACAGGCCGGAAACCCGCGTGGCGGTGCTCGGCTCCGTGATGAAGAGCGGCAGCCTGTCCGAGTCCGACAAAGCCAAGCTGGAAGGCGTCCCCGTGGGCACGCCCGGCCTGATGCCGATCCAAGATGAACTGGATCGACTGTTCCCCGAGTCGACCGAGACGGCGGAACCTGTGCAGCAGGGCGAGGACGCGAGTGAAGACGAAGCGGCCGCTTCATCAGAGGGCGAGGCGAGTGCGCCGAGTGAGGCCGAATCCCGCTAGGATGGGTGTATGCCGCAGGACCTACCCCAACGCCCCAGACGCAACCGCCGGACCGCCGCGATCCGGGCCATGGTTGCCGAGACCCGGCTCGATGCCGGGCAGTTGATCTACCCGCTGTTTCTGCACGACGACCCGAACGATGTCGCGCTCGACTCGCTGCCCGGACTGACGCGTTGGTCGGTCGATGGGCTGGTCGGCGAGGTGGGGCGGGTCATCGCCCTGGGCATCGACAAGGTGGTACTGTTCCCCAAGATCGCCGATGGGTTGAAGTCGGTGACGGGCGACGAGGCCTACAACCCCGAGGGGCTCTACCCCCGCGCGATCCGGGCGATCAAGGCGGCGCACCCCGGCGTCTGCGTGATCACCGACGTCGCGCTGGACCCGTACTCCAGCGACGGGCACGATGGCATCGTCAATGATGACGGGGGCATCGAGAACGACCCGACGGTTGAGGTCTTGGTCAAGCAGGCCCTGCTTCACGCCGAGGCGGGCGCGGATATCGTCGCGCCCAGCGACATGATGGACGGCCGAGTCGGCGCGATCCGCGATACGCTCGACGCCGCGGGCCACGCCGACGTCTCGATCATGTCCTACACCGCCAAGTACGCTTCGGCCTACTACGGCCCGTTCCGCGGCGCCCTCGACAGCGCGCCCAAATCGTCCGCCGAGGGCGGCAAGCCCATCCCGGGTGACAAGAAGACCTACCAGATGGACCCCGCGAACGTGCGCGAGGCCCTGCGCGAAGTCGAACTGGATGAGAACGAGGGCGCGGACTTTGTGATGGTCAAGCCCGCCGGGCCGTACCTGGATGTGATCCGCGCCGTGCGTGAACACACGCACCTGCCCGTCGCGGCGTACCAGGTCAGCGGCGAATACCTCATGATCAAAGCCGCGGCGGCGAGCGGCTGGGTCGACGAACGCGCGGTCGTCATGGAAAGCCTGCTTGGGATCCGTCGTGCGGGGGCGGATGCGATCCTGACGTACTTTGCGCCTCAGGTCGCGGGCTGGTTGAGCGAGAAGTAGCGCCGCGGCTCTGCGGTGTCGCTTCGCAGTGAAAGTCTTACGGGTGAATATCATCAACCGAGTCGCGGTCTTGGTCATCCACCTCGGGGTGGGTGTGTACCGGGGCACATTGGGGATCTGGCTGGGGGGTTACTGCCGGTACCAGCCGACGTGCAGCCAATACATGCTCGATGCGGTGGCGAAGTACGGACCCTGGCGGGGCGGTTGGCGGGGGATCAAACGCATCGGGCGCTGCCACCCCTGGGGCGGCTGCGGACACGACCCGGCCTGAGTCGTGTATTCTTGCTCTTGGCGTAGTGTTTGACGTTGGTCGAGGTTTTTGAGTTGGAGGGTTCGATGTCGATCGTGAAATCGCTGGTCAAGCCGGTCGGCCGAAACGTCCGCGACCTGATGCTGATCTGTGGCGTGGGCCCCAAGCTCGACGAGCAGGACCGGCGGGTTCTGGATGAAACGATCTTCCCCTACCTGGTCGGCCGGGAGGACCTCAAGCGGGTGCTGTTTGTCGGCTGCCACTGGTACACCTGGCACTACAAAAAAACCTTCGCCGACAAAGACTTCTGGACCCTCGAGATCGACCCGGCCCGCAAGCGTTACGGCGCGAAACAACACATCGTGGATTCGGTCGAACACGTCGACCAACACTTCGAGGCGAACAGCCTCGACGCGGTCCTGATGCTCGGGGTCATGGGGTGGGGCCTCGACGATCCCGAGGTCGCCAACCGATCGGTCGAGAACATCCACCGCTGCCTCCGCCCGGACGGTGTGCTGATCAACAGCTGGGACGATGTGCCCGAGCATCGGCCGTTCCCGATCGCCGAGCTCCCGGCGTTTGGACGGTTCGCCCCGTGGCCCTTCCCGCCGTTCGTGGCAGCGCGGTTCGTCTGCGAGGAGCAAGACCTGCAACACACGTTTGATTTCTACACCGCGACGAAATGATCGGGCTTAGCGTGTCGCAACGGCGGTTGTAGTGCCAATCAACGTTAGGTTTAGCGGGCGGCACGAAGTGCCCCGCGTAACCCGAGTGCATTTCGCGGGACGCTGCGCGTCACCCACTAAACCTGGAGTTGGATCACGCTACTCGGCGAGCACGGTTTCGATCGCCAACAGTTCGCTGTCGGTGAACGCGAGCTTTTCGGCGGCTTCAACATTCGCTTCGATCTGCGACGGCCGACTCGCACCGATGATCAGCGAGGTCATCCGCGTGTCGCGCAGCGCCCACGACAGCGCGAGCTGCGCCAACGACTGGCTACGCTCCTCCGCGATCGCGTTGAGCTTCTGGAGCTTTTCGATCAGCTCGGGCGTGACGCGGTCCTCGGTGAGGAAGCCCGCCGCCTGCTTGACGCGCGAGTCGTCGGGGATGCCGCCGAGGTACTTGGGTGTGAGCAGGCCCTGCGCCAGCGGGCAGAACGCGATCACGCCCATGCCCAGCTCGCCGGTGACGGGAAGCAGCTCGGGCTCGATCCAGCGGTCGAGCATCGAGTAGCGCGGCTGGTGCAGGATCGGCTTGATGAACCCTTCACGTTCACAGACCCGGCGGGCTTCGAGGGTTTGCTCGCCGGAGTAGTTGCTGATCGCCGCGTACAACGCCTTGCCCGAACGCACCGCGGTGTCGAGCGCCCCCATCGTTTCTTCCAGGGGCGTCTCGGGGTCGGGGCGGTGGGAGTAGAAGATGTCCACGTAGTCCAAGCCCAGCCGATCCAGCGACTGGTCGAGCGACGCGAGCAGGTACTTGCGGCTGCCCCAGTCGCCGTAGGGCCCGGGCCACATCGTGTACCCCGCTTTGGACGAGATGATCAGTTCGTCGCGGTAGCCGCGGAAGTCTTCGCGGAGGATACGGCCGACGCGGAGCTCGGCGGCGCCGGGCTGTGGGCCGTAGTTGTTGGCCAGGTCGAAGTGGGTGATGCCGTGGTCGAACGCGGTGAACAGCATCGCCTGGGCGTTGGCGTGGAAGTCGGACTCGGGGAGTTGGCGGGGGTCGGTGCCGGCGTCGCCGAAGTTGTGCCAGCAGCCCAGGCTGAGCGCGGGCAGCAGCAGGCCGGTGCGACCGCATCGGCGGAACCAGCCTTCGGGAACAGCGTCGTAGCGGTCGGGACGTGGGTGATAGGGCGTACTCATGCCCGAATGTTACCGCAGCGGCGCGTCGTCCACCTCGACTTCGACCACGGCCTGGTCGTCGGTGTCGTCGCCCTCTTGCTCGGCTTGGTCATCCATCGCCGCCAGCATGTCCCACCACAGGATTGACGGCCAGCCCGCGTCTGCGGGTGGCGTTTGGCTTGCCGAGGCGAGCGGATCGGCAACGCGATCGGGCACGACGGTTGCGCGAGCCGGGAAGACGGGGGGTGCACCGAGGTCGGGGCTTTCGGGCACGTCGGTGGCGACCGGGGCAAGCTTGGCAACGGGTGCGATGGCGTACTCGATGTCGTGGACCGAGAGGGCGATCGGCTGCGAGGCCGGGTTGCCCTGCGAGGCGGCGGGGCCGCGCGCGAGCGTGAAGACTTCCGAAGCGTCGAGCGGGCGGTTGTAGACCCGGCCGTCGTCGAGCTGGCCCGCAAACGACGCGGTGAACGAGCCGGACTGGACGCCGTCGTGGAAGATCGTGCCGTCGGAGTGATCGCCGATGGTGATCGATCCGGAGTGGGGCCAGAGCTGCGAGCCCTCGCCGCGCGCGAATTCCTGCCCGTCGAGGTAGCCCCGCATCGCGTCGGCCTCAAGCGTGGCGCCGCCGTCGAGTGTGAGCGCCACGTGGTGCCATTGCCCGGTGCGGATGCCCGCCGCGCTCAGCCACGTCCCGGCCCAGTTGGATTCGCTGCCCGGCAGGTTCCACCCGCCGACGTAGACCCGGCCGTCGTAGAGGTAGATGTTCAGGCCCCGTGTCGTGCCGCCTTCTTCAAAAATGATTTGCTTGCGGCTGCTCAGCTCGGCGTCGTCGGCGCGGAACCAGAAAGCGATGGTGCGCTGGCCCTGGGTCACCAGATTGATCTCCGAGGAATTCGGGGCGGAGAGGTAATCGCCCGCTCCGTCGAGGTGCAGGGTTTGGTTGGTGCGGTTCTGGGGCTGGATGTCCGCGTCGCCAGCCGGTGTTGCGCTGTGGTCCGATCCGTCGGCTGAGGTGTCCGCGTAGACCGCCGCGGCGGGAGCGTCCTCAAAGGTCCAGTGGGCTACCAGGCTTCCCGCCAGATCAACTGCGCAGAGCTGCCGGGCTTCGAGCGTTTCGAAACGGGGAGGTAAGTCGAGCGAGGAGTCGGGGCGCAGCATGGTTACGATCGCACGGATCAAGCGGGTTACACCTGATATCTACGGCCGATGCGCGGCCCCAAGCGAGGCGATACGCCGATGCCGAGCGAGGGGCTTGGGGAGGGGGTGGGGTTGTGCCGGTTGTAGGGGTGGGGCGGCGCGGGGCTCAGCCGGGGGTCCCGGAGTCGCTGGCGTTCTCGGTCCCAGTGCCGGGGAGCGAGGTACCCCGTTTGATCGCTTCCTGGCGCTGCACGTCGTGGCCGTAGCGGAACATGACCAGGTGGCAGCTGTGGCAACGCCAGGCGGGCAGGCGGTTGGCCCGCATGACCGCGTGGGTGCCGGGGATGTTTTCGGCGAAGTCGCCGTACGGCCCCTCGGCCCGACGCATCCAGTGCACCCCTTGCGACACCGAGATGTGCCCGGGCGTCATGCGTTGTCGGCACTCGGGGCAACGGATCGGTTCGTGGGCGGGGTCAGACATGGTTTCGAGAAGCGGCTTGTGGAGTGAGATCGGTTTAAATCATAGCCCGTCGCCGAACATCGAAGGGCAGTACGTGAGATTTATTCGGGGCGCAGCACCGACCAATCGACCGCGCGGATCTCGGGGTGGCTTGTATCGAACACCTGCCGGTTCAGCCAGGCTTCGTTGCCGCGTGGCGTGATGCGGTAGATCGGAGCCTTGTGTTTGAGCTTGGCGTAGCGAAGGGGGGCGGTGGTTTCGGCGTCGACCAGAAAGAGATAGCTCCCCCCGATTTCCGGGTCGTGCGAGAAATACGAGGCGGAACGCCAGCTGTAGGTGGCCACCAAGAGGTGATTCCCGACCGGCGCGATCGCGGTCACGTCTTCGAAGATCCTCGGCTTGGCGAGAAACATCGCTTGGGCCTCGGATGAGCGGGGCGGCAGGCTGAACCAGGTGCTGAATCGATCTCGGTCGGGGTCGTACCGGGTCAAGCCATACGGGCTGCCGATCCAGAATACGCCGCGTTCGGGGTCGCCGGTTAACGCACGGACCAGGAGCTTACCGGCGGGGCGTCTTGGTTTGTTGGGCAACACCTCCGGGAACTCTTCGAGGTAGGTGATCCATTCGGCGTGGAGATCGGTCCAGGTCTCCCGGCTCAGGCTGTACATCATCATCTGCGGATCGCTGCCGTAGTCATCGCCTGCCACGATGATCCAATCGCCGCAGACCGCCAGGAGCTTGGCGTGGATCGGTTGGACCCCGGAATCGGTGGGTGGCGGCAAGGCGATCGCGCTCCACTGTCCGGACTCGGGGTTGTAGAAGCACAGCTGCTGGGACTCGCCCCACTCGCCGCCGAGGAACACGAGCGAGTCGGCGGTTTCTGCTGCTGCGTGGAACCGCGTGGCGGTGAGCCCGTCTTCGGGGCCGAAGGTTTGCGTGGTTTGGTCTTCGAGGTTGGTGCGGATCAGCCCGCCCCCATCGGTGGTCCACCACATCGATTGGGGATCGGCGGCCGGCCGATCGAGGGCCGCCGTCGCCGGCGTTTCCGCGAGGTCGAGTCCGTAACGGCGGGCGTATAAACCCGGGTCGGTCGCGGGCGGCGGACCGCTCTGGGTGTCGGCGACTTCAAGCGTGACCTGTGGCGGCCTGATCGAATCCGGGATACGCAACGAATCGACCCAGCGTTCACGCCGTGACTCCGCGGCATCGGACAAAGGCGGCTTCGGGGTTTCCGGTTCGGGCTCATTCAACCTTGCAAGCCAGCGTTCAGCCCCGGCTTCGTCTCCCGCGGCACGGTAGACCTCGCGCGCCTTGTTGGCCCAATGCCGCCGGTCTTTGTCGGGAGAATTCGGGTCGAGCATGGGGCCGAGGTCTTCCAGCCATTGCACCTGCTCCGACGGGGTGTAGGGCCGAGTGATCGACCAGAGCGCGGCTTCGGCGAGTTCCGGATCATCCTCGGCCCGGAGCATCTCCATCACTCGGCGGCGGTGATCGGTCTTTGCCCGTTTCAATTCGGACTCGACGGTTTGCTCGGGCATGTCTTTGAACCAGCCCCGGCTCGCGGCCCAGAGCATGTCGCGTCCTTCAAACAGCAAAGCCTTTCGGATATCCGTTGCTTCGAGGCGGTGGTCGGCCACGGCCATGCCACCGCTTGGCGTGATCTTCGTGAGCGACCACGCCTGCCCGTAGCCGAAGCGGTTGATGTGGGACAGCACCGCTTGGTAGCGGTCGCGCACCCGGCGGGGGGATTCCAGAAATTCGTGGCCGTCTCTTTGTAAATCGCCTCGCCACCGCTCGGCGGTCAACTCGCGGTGGATCTCGGCGTTGTCGGGATCGAAGAAGTATGCGGTCTCGAGGAGACGCACGGTGTTACGCCAGCGGTCGAGAAAAGCCGGGGTGACCGATCGCGTGTTACCGACCTGGATCGACTGCAACGCCTGAACTCGGCGGTAGATCGTTTGGGCCGTGTCGGCCGATTGGGCCGGGTCCAGTTCAACGGCCTCGGGTCGGTCGGCTGCCCAGGCCGAGACCTCTTCCATGCTTTGGCTGGCAAGCTGGTCGAGCTCCCCGGCTTTGCCTTCGAACGTGAATGCTTCGGGCTCGCCCCGTCCGTCCCAAGCGTACACCGTGAGCCGGACCGGCACGTCTTCGAAGACCACGCCCTGCCAGTCGAGTTCGGTGTAGTGCCCCCACACGTAGACGCTCGCCACCCGACGCGCTGCGCCGCCGGCGTCGACCAGCCCCGACAGAACCAGCCGGTATTCGTCGCCGCCCTCCACCGCCGCGGGGAAACGCAGCAGCCGTTGCCCGGGGGTGATATCGCACCGCGACTGCAACGCATCCATCAGCCGCTGCTCCAGGTGATCCAGACGCCGGCCGACCTCGGTCCGGTTCTCGAAAAACAAGACCGCCAGGGTCTGCTGATCGCGTGACGCCTCGTAGGCCCGCTTCGCATCGCCCAGCTCGCGGCGGGCCGCTCGGAGGTAGGTCCGCAGATCGACCGACTCGGCCGTGAACGCGGAATCTACGTCGCCCGCTGGCGGGGTCGACCACTGGCTGAGCACGTCTGCTCGCTCGCTATCGATCACCTGGCCGTGGACCACCCAGCCCTCAGCCTGCCGCCTGACCCCGCCGGTGAGCAGCAGGTCGGCCTTGACCCACCGGCCTAGGCGCAACCAGTCTGCGGGGTCTTCCGAGCCGCCCAGCCGGGCCAGCATCAGTTCGTCCGCCGCGGCATCCAGCGACTCGCGCTCGATCCAACGCACCGGCCCCTGACCCACCAAGGCCGCCTCGATGAACGCGTGCAGCTGCTCGGCTTCCACGTGCGAGGCGTAACGATCGTCCGTAACGCTCCAGTCGAGCAACGCCACCGCCAGTTCTTCCTGCGCATCCGCCCCAGCGCATAAAACTGCCGCCAATAGCAAGCAGGCGCCGCCGCTCATCCATCGCCAGACTCGTCGATTCATCCCGCGGTCACTCCTGAAAACCGATCCTATCCACGATTCTTGACGCCTCGGCGTGGCCATTTTTTACCCCCGCCCCTCAATGCTTGCCGCAGCTGCAGTAACGGGTGCGGTGGTAATCACAGTCGTCGTCATCGTCGTCGAGGGAGTTGAGGAACAAAAGTCCGCCCAGCACCAAGACCACGCCCACCACCTGGAGTGCCCCGGTGGCGAGGTCGTCGCCGGTGTCTTGCGTGCAGTACCACACGTAGTGGACCCCGGGCTCCGGCGTGATTTCCCATTCCCGAGACCCCGCCACGGCGATCGTCTGCCCGCCCTCGTAGACAAACCCGATCATGTCGCCGTGGTACACCGTGGCGCGTGCGATCTCGGCTTCGGGCGGCTCGGGCGTGGTGGGGGGCTGGGTTTCGCGCAGCAGAAAAACCATGGTGGTGTCGTAGTTTTTCTTGAGGGTAGCGTCTCGGTCTGTGACATCGCCGGTCTCGTCCAGGACCCGGACGGCCTTCCATTGCGAAGCCGAACGCTGAGCCAGCGGGTGGGTGCACCCGCTCAACGCCAGGCCCCACACCAGGCAGGCCAACACCGAAAGACATTTGAGCCCGGTTCCGGAATAGACGGACGAATACATCACAATGGTGTATCCGATATCCCGGCAGGGATGCAAGATCGATTTTACGAGACATCACCTAAAACCGGGCTTCGGGGTAGTACCGCCGAATCAACACCCGGCGTACCCCCAGGATATTGAGAAAGATGAGGCCTTTCGCCGCGATCAGCCACACCGGAACGACTTGAGCTTCCCAGAGATCAGAAATGCCGAACACAACGAACAAACCGAAGTAGTACGCCTCCCAATGCGGAGCACGGTGCTCTCGGAATAGACGGCGTGCGACGATACCGGCAATCACGAACCACGCGATTGCCTCACAGGTATTGAGCCAGTGATACGCCACCGCGAGTGAGTCCTCGGCGTTGTATCGCCAGAGTTCGTACTGCATCGCGGGCCAGAATTCATTAGGAAAATCCTCGAACATGGGAGGCTCTCGAAAGGCATTCGTTCAGGCAAAGAAATGACGGGATGGCTTACGCAATCCCTGAGGGCCGTGTTACGAGAGCGGGCGGCGCAGAAAAAAGCCCCGGAGAAATTCCGGGGCGAAGAATCTGAGTTTGGTTGGACTGAATTGGTTCGTGATCAGTCGGCGAACAACGGCGTGCTGAGGTAGCGTTCGCCGAAGGAGCAGCCGATGGTCACGATGGTCGCGCTGGGGTTGGCCTCGGCGATGCGGCAGGCGGCGCAGGCGTTGGCGCCCGACGAGATGCCGCCGAGGATGCCTTCTTCCTTGGCCAAGCGTTTGCCCCAGGCGAAGGCGTCGTCGCTGGTGACTTGCTCAACGCCGTCGAGCAGCGGCACGTCGAGGTTCATCGGCACGAAGCCAGCCCCGATGCCCTGGATCTTGTGCGGGCCCGGGCCGCCGCCGGAGATGACCGGCGACTCGACGGGCTCGACCGCGATCGCTTTGACCTCGGGCTTTTGCTCCTTGAGGAACTTGCCGCTGCCGCTGACCGTGCCGCCTGTGCCGACGCCGGCCACGAGGAAGTCGACCTTGCCCTGGGTGTCGGCCCAGATCTCGGGGCCGGTGGTGCGGTAGTGGATCTCGGGGTTGGCGGGGTTCTCGAACTGCTGGGGCATCCAGGCGTTGTCGGTCGCGGCGACGAGCTCGGCGGCCTTCTCGATCGCGCCCTTCATGCCCTTGGCCGCCTCGGTCAGCACGAGGTTCGCACCCAGGCCCTTGAGCAATGCCCGGCGTTCGAGCGACATCGACTCGGGCATGGTCAACGTGAGCTTGTAGCCCTTGGCGGCGCAGACGAAGGCCAGCGCGATGCCGGTGTTGCCCGAGGTGGGTTCGATGATGTGGGTGTCGGCGTTGACGTTGCCCGCCTTTTCGCCGGCCTCGATCATCGCCCGGCCGATCCGGTCCTTGACCGAGGCGAGCGGGTTGAAGAACTCGCACTTCATGTAGACCGACGACCCGTTGTCGGGGGCGAGCCGGTTGAGCTTGATCAGGGGGGTGTTGCCGACAGTGTCGACGACGTTGCCGTAGGTTTTGCCGTGGAGAAGGGTGGGGGCTGAGGTAGACATGACGTGCTCCGTGTAACAAGGTTGGTGTGTAAACAGTATAAACGTTGTCGGAGGCGGAAATGATTGCAGCGGTAGTGGAATTTTCGCGTGCAGCCCACCTCCCCACCCGCTCCACGCCAGCAGGAGGCAGCATTCATTGGACGAGATTCCGGTTAAACGTTCCTGGGGCAGACGCATGAAACGCATCGGCACCGCCATCCTTTTGTTTGTGATCGTACTTTTCGCCGTGCTGTACGCCGTGCAGCGGCTGCTGGTGTTTCCCGGGGCCTACTTCCAGCACGCGGTCTCGATGGACCCGCCCGAAGACGTGGAAGTCTGGACCCGCGACACCGACGAGGGCGTGGTGGAAGCCTGGGTGATGCACGGCAAAGGCGCATCACCCGAAACCCCCGGACCCGCGGTCGTGTTCACCCACGGCAACGGCGAGTTGGTCAACATCTGGACCGGCGAGATGCGCTGGTACACCGAGCGTGGCTACACGGTCATGCTTCCCGAATACCGTGGCTACGGCCGATCCGAGGGCAGCCCGTCCCAGACCGAGATCGTCGAGGACGCGATCCATTTCTACGACCGCTTGGTGGCATTGCCTTCCGTCGATTCGGAGCGGATCGTGTTCCACGGCCGGTCCCTCGGCGGGGGGGTGGCGGCACAACTCGCCGCCGCCCGCACGCCGCGAGCCATGATCCTGGCCTCGACCTTCACGAGCGTGACCGACGCCGCGCTGGGGCCGATCCCAGTGCCGAGTTTCATGATCAGAGACCCGCTCCCGGTGGAGCCGGTGCTTCGAGATTACGCCGGCCCTGTGCTCATCCTCCACGGCGAGATCGACCAGGCGGTCCGCCTCAGCTTGGCCAAGCAAAACGCCGAAGCGGCACAGGACGCGACGCTGATCATCTACCCCGGGGTCAACCACAACGACATGCCCAACGGCCACGGTAGCTGGGACGACATCCTCTCGTTCCTCGATCGCCAAGGCCTGCCCTGGCAGGTCGTGGCGGACTGACCGAAACCAAACGTCCGCCGGTTGCCCCGCCGGGTCTCGCTCCTACAATGCCGCTCCAACCTGCCACTTTTACCTGGAGCACCCTCCCCATGACCGAACGATCCGCCGCCGTGACCCTCAAAGGCAACCCCATGACCCTGCTCGGCGACGAGCTGAAGGTCGGCGACGCCGCCCCCGATTTCAGCCTCAAGGCCAACGACATGTCCG
Source organism: Algisphaera agarilytica (assembly GCF_014207595.1). Taxonomy (NCBI): domain Bacteria; kingdom Pseudomonadati; phylum Planctomycetota; class Phycisphaerae; order Phycisphaerales; family Phycisphaeraceae; genus Algisphaera; species Algisphaera agarilytica. Next base: position 651,512 of record NZ_JACHGY010000001.1, on the reverse strand, counting down.
ACAAGTCGCTCGCCGACTACGCCGGCAAGGTCAAGCTGATCAGCGTTGTGCCTTCGCTCGACACCCCAGTCTGCGACACCGAGACCCGCAAGTTCAACGAGGAGGCCGGCGGCCTGGGCGACGGCGTGGTCGTCCTCACCGTCAGCGTCGACACCCCCATGGCCCAGAAACGCTGGTGCGGCGCCGCCGGCGTCGAGAACGTCGAATGCCTCTCGGACTTCAAGGACCACACCTTCGGCCCCGCCTACGGCGTCCGTATCAAAGAGATCGGCCTGCTGGCCCGCCAGATCTTTGTCGTCGACAAGGACGACAAGATTGTCTACACCCAGCTGGTCGGCGAAGTCGCCGAGGAGCCGGACTACGACGCCGCTCTGGCCGCAGCCAAGGGTGCGTTATAAAAACGCGAAATCCGCTTTTTTGAGAAAATTCGGGTATCGGCCCTTGAAATTAGCATTTGGTTTTCTACCCTCTAGGTGAAATAATCCAAACCGGGCCGATGTTGGCCCACCATAGAACCATGAAACGCAACTTCACCACCAAACTCGTCGCCGCCGTCCTTCCGCAGCACCGCTGCTGGATGTCGTCGGCTATTGGCGCAGTTATGGGGCCTCTCGGCTAGGAAGTTGTTGGTCAATCAAACCACACCCCTTGCCCCGAAGGCTCCAACCTTCGGGGCTTTTTTTGTTGTATGCCCAGTGAATTGAAGTTTTTGAGTTTCCTTGATGAGGGCGGTGAATCCCCGCGGCGTGTTGTGCGTCTAGTGATTCAGAAAGTGCAGGAGTTCGATGATCAGTACAACCGACTTAGCCAACGCGTTTGAACAGGTGGGGGCGAGGGCCCGCATCTCCCCGATGGGGATGGACCTGCGCGTCCAGCCCGCCGACCAGCCGGGCATCACCGTGACCGTCGCGACCGACCATCGCGGGCCGTACTTTTTGGTCCGGCTGAATTACACCTGCGTGGTGGATCTGCGGGTCGTCAAGGTCGAGCCGGAAAACTTTGAGTTAGTGCTGAGTGCCGATGATTGGGGCAACGCGATCGACGTCCCCCCGCGGGTGTTCCGATGCGTCGCGGCGCCCGGGGGCTGGTTCGTTGAAAGCGAATCAGGTGCTAATTTGTAAGTTTTAATAGCGGTTTGCAGCACGCCTGCGCGGCGAGCGGCAGGGGCTCTGCCCCTGCACCCCGAAGGCATAACCTCAACGTAAGTTCTTCTTAAGTTTAGCGGGCGGCACGAAGTGCCCCGCGTGGCTGCTGGGGTGTCGGGGCGAAGCCCTGACCGCCCGCCGCGCAGGCGACAGCCATGATTAACTAATCTTGGGAAAAGTTACGCGCCTTCTATGATTCTTGCCGTGTTGTTGAAATACATATCACGCAAGAGGTCGCCCCCGATCCCCGCGCCGCGCAGGTGCGTCGTGCTGGGGTTGGGCACGGCGGGATCAACCTTCGGCAGGTCGGGATCGACGATCGGCGATGGCCCGTCGTAGAGCGTCTCGATCATCGTCCGCACGGCCCAGAAACGTGAGGCGAACAGGTCGAAGCCGATGGAGTTGTTCATGTGCTGGTTGGCGACGATGTCCGTGCCGAAGAGCACCCGCCCGGGGTTGCGCTGGCAAAAGGCCTTGAACGCTTCGGGGTGTTTGGAGAGTTCGCGGATCTGCCACTTGCAGGCCGAGGTGTCGACGACGTAGTTCGGGTGGCGGTCGAGCATGCCCTGCAGCCAATCGAGGTCTTCGGGGTAGCCGCCCATGTGGGCCCCGATCCAAGTGACATCGCGGTACTCCTCGAGCGCTGCTTCGAGCGGCTCGAACTGCTGCAGCTTCGTGCCGTAGCGATCGGCGTCGGCATACGCGGTGGCGAACCAGGTGTCGGGGTCGCCGACGTGGGTCATGAAGACCCGGTAGCCCAGGTCGTAGGCCAGCTTCATGCCCTGCTTGCGGATCGGTGAGTCCAGCAGCATCGCGTCGGCGGCTTCGGGGTCGGGCGTCATCTCCGCGAAGTCTCGGCCGCGCGGAGCGCACCAGAACTTGATCACCTGGCTGTCGAACTCGTGGCGGAAGGCTTCGATGTCTTTGAGCCACTGCGTGGTGAACGTGCCGGGCGTGTCTTTCTTCAGGTAGTCGGGCACACAGATGAACTTGATGCGTTCGCCGAAGTCGGGGTGCAGCACCCGGGCGTTGTCCAGGCCGGTCATGGTGTAGGTCCGCTCGACCTGAAACAAATCCGCGACTTCAAGAAACAGCTCCGCCGCTTCGGGCGTGCCCACGTGGGTGTGCACGTCGATGATCGGCCCGGTGTCCGACAACTCCGCCGCCAGCGCCCGGTAGTCCAGCCCCAACGTGTTCGCAGGGTCGGCCGACTCGGGGGCGGGGTAGTACGTCCCCGCCGTGTCCGAATAACCCGCGACAGGCTGGGCGTGGGCGGAGGCAGCGGGATTTTCCTGAGCGGGGGAGTTTGATTTCATGACCCCGTATCGTAGCCTTCCGAATCGGAGCTATCATGGTGTCGCGGTTCTCCGCTCATCTGTACGCAGGGAGGCTCATCATCTCGCCCGAACGATTCAATCTCGACGAAGAACTCGGACTCGATCAACCCAAGTCCAAGCCAAAATCCAAGGACCCCGGACGGTCCTCGGTCGGCCAGTTCAAGACCGCGCCCGGCGTCGCCTCGCGCACCAAGGACCAGCAGATCCGCGCCCGCCGGGTCGACCTGGTCGCCCTCGACCTCGACGGCACGCTGCTCACCAGCGACAAACGCCTGAGCGTCAAGGCCATCGAAGCCGTCACCGAGATCCGCAAGCGCGGCATCAAGGTCGTCATCGCCACGGCCCGTCCGCCACGCACCGTGCTCGAGATCTATAACCACCTCAAGCTCAACACCCACCAGATCAACTACAACGGCGCGCTCATCCAGCACCCCGACCACAGCAAGCCGCTCCGCCACGAACCCCTGTCGCCCGACCTCGCCTACGCCATCTGCACCGTCGCCCGCAAGACCGACAATAAGTGCATCATCGCGCTGGAGATCCTCGACAAGTGGTACACCGACAAGCACGACCCCAGCCTCGAGACCGAGACGAGCAAGAAGTTCGACCCCGACTACGTCGGCTCGCTGCTCGAGCCACTCAAGATGCCCATCACCAAGCTCATGGTCCTCGCCCCCGCTGACCGCATGGCGATCATCCGCAAGGTGTTGGTCGAGCGGTACAAGCAGTCGACGATGATGGTGACCAACGAAGACCACCTCACGCAGATCGCGTCGTACCAGGCCGACAAGGGCCGGGCGCTGAAGTTCCTCTGCGAGAAATACAAGATCGATCCTGCCCACACCCTCGCCATCGGCGACGGCCCCAACGACGTAGGCATGCTCAAGTTCGCGGGCCTGGGCGTCGCGATGGGCAACGCGTTCCCCGAAGCCAAAGAAGCCGCAGACCTCGTCGCACCGACCAACGACGAAGAGGGCGTGGCCCACATCCTGTGGAAGTACATCGCATAAGTCTTGCGGGATTTCGTTCTCACAGAATATTTGCATGATTCAAGGCAGTCGCCTGCGCGACGAGCGGCAGGGGCTCTGCCCCTGCACCCCGAAGGCAAAAACGCAGAACGGGAACCCTTCTTACGTTTAGCGGGCGGCACGAAGTGCCCCGTGTGGCTGTTGGGGTGTCGGGGCGAAGCCCTGACCGCCCGCCGCGCAGGCGATGGCCTTGAAAAACCTTCATGCCCAACAGGCCCGAGCGAAACCCAATAAAAAGCCGCTGATACGAAAGGTTCGCATCAACGGCCGGAGGAGGGATGGGTCGTTTTAGTCGCCGTGGCTGTCTCACGGCTATCAGTACAACTTGCGGAAAAGCAAACTTATTTCACTTCGATCTTCTTCGGCTTGCTCTCTTCGCGTTTGGCGAGCGTGAGCGTAAGCACACCATCGACGAGCGACGCTTCGACGTTGTTCGTGTCGTACGCGGTCGGCAGCGTGAACCGGCGGGCGTAGTGCGTCGCTCGGCGTTCGCTGAGGTGGACCTTCACCTCGGCCTTGGCCTCGCGGGCGGGGCGCTGCGCCTCGATGTTGAGGACGCCTTGCTCGACGCTGACGTCGATCTGGTCCTTGGCGAAGCCGGGCAGTTCCGCTTCGACGGTGAGGGTGTCGTCGACTTCGCGGATGTCGACCGGGAAGCTCGTCGTGCCGACGCCTTCTTCGACGGTGTCCCACATGCGGTTCACCACACGGTCGAAGTCACGCAGGGCTTGAAACGGGTTGTCCAGGGTTCGGCGGAGGGAAGCTTGCATATCAGTTCTCCAGTAAGCAATACGCTCGGAACGGTTCGGAGGTTTCACCCGCCGCGAAAAATCCTTCGCGGAACGTCGGGCTTCGGCGTGTGGTTCCGAACGTCACGCCGTCGCCCTTCATATCGCAACCGACGTGCCGAAAACGTGCCAATGGGCAAATGATTGGCTAAGCTGGGTTTACGTTTTGGTGTAGATTTTGGCAGGATGCCGAACTGACAGGTTCGCTAAAATCACGCGTTAATTTGGCTTTGCACGCCTGCGAAGCCCCGCCTTGAAAGTTGCAGCTATGAAGATCCGTGCCGCGATCGTTGGACCCACCGGCCTCACCGGGATGTACCTCGTCAAACTTCTGCACCGCCACCCGCAGGCGGAGCTGATGTATCTGGCGTCCCACCGCGACGAGCTGCCGGACCTGCGCGACGAGTTTCCTTCGTTGCTCGGATTGCTGGATGAAGACGTGGCGCAGTGTCGGCCGATCGATCCCGAGGCGATTGCCAAGGAAGCCGACGTGGTCTTTCTCGGTCTACCGCACAAGGCCGCGATGGCGTACGCGCCGCAGCTGCTCGACGCGGGGCTGCGTGTGATCGACCTCTCGGCCGACTACCGGCTGAGCGACCAGGCCCTCTACGAATCGGTCTACGACACCCCGCACACCGACCCCGCCAACCTGCCCAACGCCGTGTACGGCTTACCGGAACTCTTCCGCAAGGACCTCCCGGGCGCGATGCTCGTGGCCAACCCCGGCTGCTACCCCACGGCCGCGGCGCTCGGCGTCGCGCCGCTGCTGTCGCACAGCCTCGTCAAGCCCGAGGGCATCACCGTCTACGCCGCCAGCGGCACCACCGGCGCCGGTCGGGCCGCCAAGCCCGCGACCAGCTTCCTCAGCGTCAATGAGGCCTTCGGCCCCTACGGCCAGATCGGCGGCCACCGCCACCAACCCGAGATCGCCCAGACCCTCACCCGCGTCGCCGGCAAACCCGTCACCCCGCTGTTTATTCCGCACCTCCTGCCGATCGACGCAGGCATCCTCGAAACCATCGTCCTCCAACCCGCCGACAGCGACGTCACCCAGGCGGACCTGTTCGAGGCCTTCCAGGACGCCTACGCCCACGAGCCGTTCATCCGCGTGCGGACTGAAGACGATGTCCTACCCAACGTGAAGCACGTGGTGGATACAAACTATGTGGATGTCTCCGTACGGCTCACCGACTCGGGGCAGGTGGTGGTGTTCGTCGCCGAAGACAACATGGTCAAGGGAGCGTCCGGCCAGGCGGTTCAGAACATGAACGCGGTGTTTGAATTGGATGAGATTTTGGGGTTGTCATGAGCGATGAAGGCGAGCCAGAGTTTGTTCAGTACTACAAAAAGGCTGTGGCATTACTTGAAGATGAGATTCCACTTGCCGATTCTCAGTTAAAGAAACTGAATTGGTTTAGTAAGCGTAAGGTCAATAAAGCAATATCTCTATTCGAGAAAGTGGTAGAGCTTTAGCCTGAAAACTGGGCTGCATTTTGGTTAATGGGAAAAGCTTGGCAACGTTTGGGTAATGATGATCGGCGTTTCGATGCATACATCAAATCTCACCAACTGAATCCTACACACCCGGATGTAGCGCGTGAGGCAGGTATTGCCGCAATGGATATTCGTAAGCCAGATTTAGCTGTTGCGGTTACTAAACGTGCTGTTATTGCCAGTCCGGAAGATGCAGGCCTGAAGGCGAATTTAGCCTTGGCGTATTTGTTTTGCGGTCAGTCCCAAGAGGCCATGACTGTAGTTACAGAATCATTACAGATGGACCCCGAAGACCAGATTACGCTTCGATTAGTAAGGTCATAGAAGATGTCTTACACGGCAGGAGGCCGTATCCACGGCACGTATCTGAGGTTTAAGGTGTTTTTGAATTAAAGAGATTTCTGTGGGCAACTCCGCTTGATCGGACAAGTATCACACGCGGGTCGTTGAGCTTTGCACACCGCCCGGCCGTGGGCGATGAAGAGGTGGGCGAGTTGGGTCCAGGTCTTGCGGGGGAAGAGGGCCATGAGGTCTTGTTCGATCTTCACGGCGTTTTTGCTGTCGTGTTGCGTGAAGCCCAGGCGGACGGAGAGTCGGCCGATGTGGGTGTCGACGACCATGCCCTCGTTGATGCCGAAGGCGTTGCCCAGGACGACGTTGGCGGTCTTCCGGGCGGCCCCCGGGAGGGTGATGAGGTCTTCGATGGTTTGGGGGACCTCGCCGTCGAAGTCTTCCATGATGCCGGCGGCGGCGGCTTTGATGTTCTTGGCCTTGTTGCGGTAGAAGCCGCAGGTCTTGACGAGTTTTTCGAGGTCTTCGACTTTCGCATCGGCCATCTTGGCGGGCGTGGGGTACTTGGCGAAGAGGGCGGGGGTGGCTTTGTTGACCGCTTCGTCGGTGCACTGGGCCGAGAGGATGGTGGCGACGAGGAGTTGGAAGGGCGAATCGAAGTGCAGCGCACACTTGGCATCCGGGTAGAGCGCATCCAGCTTGGCGTACAGGCGGCGGGCGCGGGCCTTCTCGTTGGCGGTCTTTTTCGGGGCGGCGGGCATGGGGGTTGGCTCGGTCCCCTCTCCCTCCGGGAGAGGGTTAGGGTGAGGGCGGTTTGGAGTCTAGGTGTTTGCGTTGAGGGATAGAAGCATCCGGCTGCCCTCACCCCGGCCCTCTCCCGGGGGGAGAGGGGGCAAGGCAAACAGACTTTAGGCTTCGGTCTCGCCGAACAGGGCACGGCCGATGCGGACGACGTTGGCGCCTTCTTCGATGGCGACCTCGAAGTCGTTGGTCATGCCCATGGACAGGACGTTGAAGTGGTCGCCGCCGATCGCTTCGGTCTTGACGTCGTTGAACAGCTCGGCGGTGCGGGCGAAGGTGGGGCGGGCGTCTTCGGGGTCCTCCGACAGCGGGGCCATGGTCATCAAGCCGCGGGGGCGGAGGTGCATCATGGTGTCGATGGATTCGACGAGGTGTGTCACGGCGGGCGGGGCGATGCCGGACTTGGACGCTTCGCCGGAGGTGTTCACCTGGATGAGGATGTCGATGACGATGTCGAGGCGCGACGCGTAGTTGTGCAGCTCCTCAGCGAGGCGGAGCGAGTCGACCGAGTGGATGAGGTCGACGTGGGGGGCGACCTGTTTGACCTTGTTGCGTTGGAGCTGGCCGATCATGTGCCAGCGGACCTTGTCGGGCGTGGCGTCTTCGGCGCGGGCGCTGGCACCCGCGAGGGTTTTCTTGCGGCTGAGGAACTCGGTGAGTTGGGGGACGCGCTGGGTGAGTTGTTGGACGCGGCTCTCGCCGAGGTCGGCCTGGCCCAGCTCGACGATGCTGCGGATCTGGTCGGGGCTGGCGTACTTGGTGACGGCGACCATGGCCACGTCTTCACGTTTACGCCCCGAGCGGGCGGCGGCGTCGGCGATGCGGTCGTTTACCGCGAGAAAGGCGTCCTTGAGTTGGCTCGGGCCAGCGTGCTGCGGAGTCATGCTGTTAGGTTAGGCGGATTGGAGAAGCGACGCAACGAGATGCGCAGGGTTGTGGGTTAACGCTGCAACAGGCGCGATTTAACCCTCCGAAGCGCTCTGGCGCACCCACGCCAACGCGGCCTGCCGATCGGTCACCCGGCCCTCGAGCTGGGCGTCGTACACCTGATCCAGCAGCGTCTTGAACAACGGCCCGGGCTTGAGCTGCATCGCGATGAGGTCCGCGCCGTCAACGAGCGGCGCGGGGGCCAGGCCGATGCCGTCCTCGATGAGCGCGGGGGTGTCGGCATCGATGGCGTCGGCCCGCTTCATCGCCCGCCAGACCAGCAGCGTCTGGTCCCAGTCGGTCATCGATAGCAGACGCTTGCGCTTCGCCACCGACATCGTCGCCCAGTCCTCGGCGGCGTGGAGCTGACGCAGGATCCGATTGAGCGTGTCGGTGTCGTCGTTGCTGAGGCACAGCGCCTTGCGCCAGCGGCGGACGCGTGCGGGTGTCGCGGCGGCAAGGCCGTGCCGGTCGATCATCCAGGCGGTTAGCTTGGCGGCGTAGCCCGCGTCGGGCGAGAGGCGGGTGAGGACCGACATCTCGGCGTCGAGGTGGTCTTCGTTGAGCGTCGGCCCGTCGAGGCGGAGCTGTTGCAAGAGGTCGGCCGAGGCGGCGAAGTGCGGCGTGGTGAGCATGAGCTGCAGCTCGCCGCCGATGCGTTCCCGGCTGATCTGGCTGAGGAACTTCGAGAGGTTACGGATCGCTTGCGCGGTGGACGGGTCGAGCGTGAAGCCCAGCCGGGTGGTGAAGCGCACGGCCCGGAGCATGCGCAGGTAGTCTTCGCCGAACCGTCGGTCGGGGTCGCCGATGGCGCGGAGGGTTTTGGATTCGAGGTCGGCCCGTCCGCCGACGTAGTCGATCACGCCGTGGCCGTCCGCGTCGGGGTTGGGGGTGTCGGGGTGGAGCGGGTCTTCGAACAGGCCGTTGATGGTGAAGTCACGGCGCTGGGCGTCGTGCTCGGCGGTGGTGAAATTGACTTCGTCGGGGCGGCGGCCGTCGGAGTAGACGCCTTCGGTGCGGAAGGTGGCGACTTCGATGGGGACGAAGCGGCGTTGGGGGCGATCGGTACCAGACGCTTCGCCGCGTTGCGGCTCAGCGTCGGCGTTGGGGTTGATGCCGGGCGCGTAAACGAGGATGACGCCGAACGCTTCGCCGACGGGTTGCGAACGACGGAAAAGTTTCTGCACGACATCCGGCGGGGCGTCGGTGGCGACGTCGTGGTCTTTGGGGGCGACGCCCAGCAGCCGATCGCGCACACACCCCCCGGCGAGGTAGGCGACGTGGCCGTGCTCGCGGAGGGTCTGGATGATGGTGGTGGCGGCGTCGCGGGACATTGGATTTCGGATTTGTGATTTCGGATTTCGGATTGGGGGACAGCGGACGCGGTGTCTTTGTCATTAACGTAACGCAAGCGAATGGGCTGCGTATGATCTTGTAGTTAGGAATAAGGCTAATCAGCGCCGAATCATTTCCGAAATCTCAAATCCGAAATCCCAACCCCCATGTCCTCCGCCTTCCCCGCCACCATCCCGGTCCGACTCAACGCCGAGGGCTACATCGACATCGATGTGCACTGCCCGACGTGCGGCTACAACCTGCGGATGCAGAAGGTGGCCAACGCGTGTCCCGAGTGCGGGGCGCCGGTGGATGTGGTTGAGCGGGACGACGCGGACCGGCTGGAGCGGGCCGACCCGGGTTGGCTCAAGCGGATCGAGCGCGGGACGGGTTGGCTGCACGGCGCGGCGCTCGCGACGGTTCTTTTTGTGGTGCCCGGCATCGTCTGGGCGGCCGCGGCGCTGTGGCTGCTGACGACCAAGGAACCCAACCGCCGGGAGACGTGGTACCACCGGGGGACGCGGTTGTCGGCCCGTTGGGCGTCGGTGCTCGCGGCGGCTGCGGCGTTGGCGACGCTGGGCATGTTGATTGCGCGTTACGTCACGGCCTGGAGCGAAAAAGGGATCGAACTCGGCGGCGGCCCGTCGGGGGTGAACCCGATCCTGAAAATCCAGCGGGCGGTGGCCCCGATGATGTCGGGCGATTGGGGCACGTTCGACCTGCTGGCCAGCACCGCGGCGGCGGCGATGGCGGTGGCGATGCTCGAGGCGTGGCGTCACCTGTTTGCGTTGGCGGCGCGGGCGGACGGGCCCGCGGTGGCGCAGCGCTGCCGGGCGACGTGGAAGCGTTACCTCGTTGGCGTGGGCGCGATAGTGGGGTTGGCGGTGGCGACGAACGTGGTCGAGTGGATGGATTGGCAGCTGCCCGGGAAGCTGTACGAATGGACCGCGCTGATCCTGGTCGGCATCGTGCTGGTGGTGGTCTTGTGGATTTGGTGGGCGACGGTACGGCTGACGCGGGACTTCAGGCGGTTGTTGTTGAAGTCGCATGCGGGCTGAAGCCCGCACGCCGACGCGAGTGTGTTGTCGCTTGGGTTATGTTTTACGGGGCGTAGACCGCACGGGGGGTTTCTTTGTCGCCCAGAAAGGTGAACGCGGGGGCGTAGCCCAGGGCGTCGAGGGCGAGGTGGGTGGGGCCGTCGGTGGGTTCGGTGATGACGATGGGGCGCTTGGCCCACGGGGCGTCGACGGGGAATGCCTGGGCGAAAGCCTCGGCGTCGTAGGTGGGGATCGCGCGTTGGAGGTGGATGAGCAGCGGCTCTTCGTCGTCGATGACCGGCTGCGTGGCCACCTCGGGTCGCACATACACCAGCGGTCGACCCGCGGCGAGGTTCAGCAGCTGCTTGGCGTTGTCTCGCGTCGGGTCGTCCGCCCCGGAGCGTACGGCGTAGGCGTGGCCAGCGACGGCCGTGATGATCGACATCCACGCGGCGAGGAACAGCACGCCACGCAGCAGGCGGTGGGTCCGCAGGTAGTGCTCAGCGGGAATCGCGAGGGCGAGCAGCAACAGCCCGAGCACAATCGCGATCGGCGCCGATAGCGTGGCGAGGTTCAGGTCGTCGATCCAGCCCTTGTCCATGAGCCAGGGCTGCAGCGCCAGCAACGCGGGGAACGCGACCGCGCCGACGACCGCCACGCCGCCGATGGGGCGTTGCAGGATCCAGGCACCGGGGTCGGGCTTGCCCGCCTTGGCCATGTGCAATTGATCGCGGATGACGGTGGCACACAACAGCGCCGCGGCCGGGATCAGCGGCAGGATGTAACGCTGCTGCTTGGCCATCGGGATCGAGAAGAACAGCAGCAGCGCGGCAAACCAGGCGTAGGGCACCAGGCGTACCCGACGGTCTCTGCCCCCGGTGTTTACAAACGGGTGCAGCAGCCCCGCGACCAGCCACGGCGACCACGGCACCACCATGACCAAGACCAGCACGTAGTACCACACGGGCTGCGCTTCGTCGCGCTGCGCCGCGTACTCCCGGGCGAGCGACGCCCGGAGCTCGGGCACGAGCTGTTCGACGGCGAAGTACCACCAGGCAAACGCGGCGACGCTGACCGCGGCGATGGCGACCATGCCGAGGGCGGCGGTTTTCCAGCGCTTGCCCATGACGGCGGCCATGGCGAGCAGCGGCAGCAGCACGATGACCAGCGCCAGCGGGCCCTTGGTGAGCATCGCGGCGGCGGTGGCGAGGGCGGCGGCGGCGAAGCCCAGCAGTTGTCGGCCGAGCTTGGCGGGGTCGTCGCGGAACGGCGCGAGCGCCCAGAGCGAAGCGCACAGCGCGAACGTGGCGTAGCCCAGCAGGTGGCCGTCGTAGGACGCGGTGCGTGAGGCGCGGACGATGCACCACATCGTGGCGAAGATCGCGGCGGCGAAGACGGCGAGCTTGCGGTCGCCCACGAGCAGGCCGATGCCGTAGGTGGACGCGATGGCGAGCAGGCCGAAGGCGACGGCGACGAGTCGACAGATCAGGATGAAGCGGTCGGCCGAGGTGGTCTCGGGGTCGTGCCCGGTGAGTTCAGCCGCACCCATGTTGACCCACACCAGCATCGGCGGTTTGGCGATGCGAGGCTTGCCGTTCCATTCGGGCAGGATCAACGCCGAGGCGTCGCCCGGCTCGCCGCGGACGCCGACAACCTTGTGCCAGGTTTCCTGGGATGAGCCGATGGAGACGTTTTCCATCACGCGCGTCACGTCGCGCTGCCCGATGCTCATCAGAAGCGCCGGGAGCGAAGCAACAAGGATGATCAGCAACGGCCAGGCGTTGAACCACACGCCGCGTTGTTCGCCGAGGAGCGGGAGGGGGGCGAGTTCCGGGCGGGGGCGTTTGGGCATGGCGGGCGTGGGGTTTGAAGAAGTAGTCGGGACTTGGGCGGCCCCGGCGCGATGGGCGGCCACGCGAGGCGTCACCGCTCATCCTTCCACTTCATCGGCCCGACGGACACAGACCCGTGCGAATCGGCTCAGTACGCCTTCGACCAGACGACGCGTTTTTCGCTGGGTTCGCCGGTGAAGATGCACTTGCCCGGCTCGTTGGGGCCGCCGAGCAGGTCATCGATCGCGCCGTCGTCGGGGATGCAGCGGATGGTGACCGCCAGGTCGTCCTGGATCTTCTTGGCGACTTCGACGTCGCCGTTCCAGTGGGCCAGGGCGAAGCCGCCTTTGTCGCCTTTGAAATAGTTCTCGAACTTGTCCCGGGCGTTGATGACGCGGGAGTTCTCGGCGCGGAACGTCTTGGCCCGCTCGAAGAGGGTGTTCTGGATGTCCGCGAGCGTGTCGCTGACGGTGTCGAGGAACTCTTGGCGGCCGACGCCCGCCTTGTCCTTGGGCGATTGGTCACGGCGGGCCATGAACACGCTGTCGTCGGCCATGTCGCGCTGGCCGATTTCGAGGCGGATGGGCACGCCCTTCTTGACCCAGCCCCAGGTCTTCTCGCCGCCGCGGATGTCGCGGTTGTCGAGCTCGACGCGGATGGGCTGGCCGTCGTAAGTGACTTGCTTCAGGTCTTCAGCGAGTTTCTCGCAGTAGGCGAGCACCGCGTCAGGATCGTCGGCCTTGAAGGTGATGGGCATGATGACCACGTGGGCGGGCGCGAGCTTGGGCGGGAGGATCAGGCCGTCGTCATCGGAGTGGGTCATGATGAGCCCGCCGATGAGCCGGGTGGAGACGCCCCAACTGGTGGTCCAGGCGTGGTGCTTCTGCTTGTCTTCGCCCTGGTACTCGATGCCCATGGCTTTGGAGAAGTTCTGCCCGAGGAAGTGGGACGTGCCGGCCTGCAGGGCTTTTTTGTCCTGCATCATGGCTTCAATGGACAGCGTATCGACCGCCCCGGGGAAGCGTTCGTGTTCGGGCTTGGCGCCCTTGATGACCGGCATGGCCATGAAGTCCTCGGCGAAGCGGGCGTAGACCTCGTGCATCTGCGCGGTCTCGTCGAGCGCTTCCTGCTCGGTGGCGTGGGCGGTGTGGCCCTCCTGCCAGAGGAACTCGGCGGTGCGCAGGAACAGCCGGGTCCGCATCTCCCAACGGACGACGTTGGCCCACTGGTTGATCAGCAGCGGCAGGTCGCGGTAGCTCTCGACCCACTTGGCGAAGCTCGCCCCGATGATCATCTCGGAGGTGGGGCGGACGACCAGAGGTTCTTCCAATTCCCCGGCGGGCTTGAGGCCGCCCTCACCGTCGGCTTCGAGGCGGTGGTGGGTGACCACGGCACACTCTTTGGCGAAGCCCTCGACGTGCTCGGCTTCTTTTTCGAGGTAGCTCTTGGGGATGAACAGCGGGAAGTAGGCGTTCTTGTGGCCGGTGTCCTTGAACATCTTGTCGAGGACGGCCTGCATGTTCTCCCAGAGGGCGTAGCCCCAGGGCTTGATCACCATGCAGCCGCGGACGTCGGACGTCTCGGCCAGGTCGGCGGCGCGGACGACCTGTTGGTACCACTGGGGGTAGTCTTCGGCGCGGGTGGGGGAGATCGCGTTTTTCGGTGCTTTGGCCATGATCCGAGGGAAGATAGCAGAAGGACCCGCGCCACGGTTACGGCCGCGGAGAAAGATGGAGGTTCTGGAAGCTGGGAAAACTTGGTCGAATTGTCCCCAATCGGGCGATCCGCGTTCGCATGCACCGGTTTCGGGATTATAATTCGGTGATGGATGTTGGAAGAGTTGTAGGCACGGCGGCCTGTCTCGCAGTCACCATCTCGTTCGTCACGGCATGTGCCGGCACCCCGTTTAAAGACACAAAACAGGTGCGGACACCCTACGAGCGGTATCAGGTCCTGCGGGGGGAACAGAGACCCAAAACTTACACCGATTCCTTCGGACGAGAGCAGCCCGCGTTGCGGGCCAGGCTTGCGCCGCTCGATCAGCAGTGATCGTGGCATGCGGGCATCGGGTGACTCCCCACGGCTGAACGTTGTGCGGCGGTGATCACCGGAGTTCCGAGGCGTATTATCGGCCCGTTTGGGTTTTTGTTGGACGTGTTGGGCCATGGCGTCCGATGTACATCAACACCGGCTGGGAGCCCCGCCGACTCCAATGGATTGACCGCTCAGTTGTTATAGGTGTCAAGGCCTTGCCCGAAAGACGAACCATCCTGGTCCTTGGCTCGCTGGTGCTCGGCATGACGCTGACCGCTGGGCTCCTGCGGGTCCTCGAACCCGGGGCCGTCCCGCCGATCGCGGGGGTGACCCTGATGTCGGTCGAGCGCAACGCCACCGAACGCCCCGAAGACAAGCTGTTCGACACCACTGCCCAGGCCCGGCCCTGGCGGGCGATCGTCATCCACGACAGCCGCACGCTCGTGGGCAGCTACGACGCCATCGACAAAGCCCACCGCAAGTCCGGCAAGGACGGCTGCGGTTACCACCTGGTCGTGAACAACGGCACGGGCGACGACGACGGCCGCATCGAGCTGGGCTACCGCTGGAAATTCCAGGAATCCGGCGACTACCTCGTCGGCCCCAACGCCCCGTGGTACCACCAAAACGCCATCGGCATCTGCGTCGTGGGCAACGCCGACGAGCAGCCGTTCACCGACGCCCAGATGCGTGAACTGACCTGGCTGGTCCGCCAGCTCCAGCAGCAATACGACATCCCCGCCGAATACGTCTTTATCGACATGGGCGTGGACACCCACGCCCCCGCCAAGCACTTCTCGGGTCCCCGCTTCCGCTCGGGCTTGCTGGGCGGCAGCCTGGTTTCTCGCTGAAAACGCTGGCTTGCCGCTAAAGATGTGATAAACTTCCGGAGTTCCGGGCCCGCCAAACCCCCAACCCCTGGGGTGTTTTGATCAGATTTTGAATATGGGTAGTTTTGTCCCAGCGGATGCAATAATTCCGCGATAAAGGTGTTTTAGCATAGGTGGGGACAGGGTTTAAGGTTTTCTCGGATAAGGGATTCGGGTTTCAGTAGGCTTGTTTGTAGGAAGAACAGCGTCTATTGTGTAAGGATACGTTATTCGTTTATTGGTTAGAGACAGCTCGGAACTCGCTACAGCGTCTGTCGGTCGCCCGATGTTATCGCTTTGTGTTTTGAGCTAAGGGAATCGAGATCCGGCATGGCCGATTTTCACCAAATCGCGGGCTACGACGTCGTTTCAACGCTCGGCGAAGGTGCGCACAGCACGATTTACGAGGTCCGCGACAAGACCGGCCAGATCATGGTGCTTAAGCGCGTGATTAAGGAAGGTCCCAGCCAACAGCGATTCATCGATCAGGCCCTGGCCGAGCACGATGTGGCCAGCAAGATCGATCACCCCCGGGTCCGCAAAAGCATCAAGGTCATCAAGCAGCGCAACGTCATCCGCGTCAGCGAGGTGCTGGTGCTCATGGAGATGGTCAACGGCAAGACGCTCGAGCAGCATCGGCCCACCGACCTGCTTCAGGTCTGTCAGATCTACTACCAGGCGGCCGAGGGCCTCCAGGCGATGCATCAGGCGGGTTTTGTCCACGCCGACATCAAGCCCAACAACATCATGATCACCCAGAAAGAGGGCGTGAAGCTTATCGACTTCGGCCAGAGCTGTAAGTCCGGGACGATCAAGCACCGTATCCAGGGCACCCCCGACTACATCGCCCCCGAGCAGGTCAAGCGCGAGGCCATCACCGAACGCACCGATGTGTTCAACCTCGGGGCCACCTTCTACTGGATCCTCACGGGCCAGCACATCCCGACGATGATGCACAAGAAGCAGAAGGGCAGCATCTCCTCCAGCAAGAGCGACAACGTCAAGCGGGCCACGCCCCCGATCGAGATCAATCCCGAGATCGCCCCGGCCCTGTCGAGCCTGGTCATGGACAGCATCGAGCGAAAGGTCGACGAACGCCCCCAGAACATGGGCCAGATCATCGACCGCCTCCAGATCGCCGGGGCCCAGATCCAGCGTCAGCGTGCCGCCACCGCCCCGAAGGCCGATGTGAACGCGTAAACTCTTGGGGTCTCGCTGAACGCATCCCGCCGGGAGTGGCTGCCAAGCCCCGGCACGGCCGACCGGAGCACCCCTCACCATGCCAAGACGTCGTCTGCCCAGGCTGCTCGCGTTGCCCCTGGCGATGTGGTGTGTCTTCGCCGCGCTGCCCGCCGCCGCGCAGACCGACGCCGAGGTGTCCGAAGCGCTCGACCGGATGCGGGCCTGGCTCTATGACCTGCAGGACCCCGAGACCGGCAGCTTCGACGACCCGCGTTGGAGCGAGCTCAAGAACCAGTCCTACCACGCCACCGGCGAGACCGCGCTGATCACCTACGCCCTGATGCTCAGCGGCGAGAGCCACCAGGACCCGCGCATCGCCAAGGCCATCGAATATCTCAAAGCCAACCGCACCTGGTCGACCTACCTCGCGTCGATGCGGGCCCACATCTGGGCGCGGATGCCCGACGACTACCTGCCGCTGCTCAAGGAAGAAGCGAAGTACCTCGAATCCGCGGTCCACGAGGGCCGGTTCCACTACCAATCCGACAACCCGATCTGGTCCAACTCCCTCACCCAGTACGGCATGCTGGGCATATGGGAACACGCCAAGCGCGGCGGCAAGGTCGACGACGATCTGTGGCAGGACATCGGTGAGCACATCTTCGCCGACCAAAACACCGACGGCGGCTGGGGCTACAACGACCGCTCGGGGCGCGGCAACGGGGCATCCACCGGCTCGATGACCGCCGCCGGGATCGCCATCCTCCAGATCGCCCAACAACAACTCACCCGCGACCTCGATGAGCAGGACCAGCGCCTCGCCGAGGCTTTGCAACGCGGTGTCGATTGGCTCGACCAACGCTACGACCCCGAGGTCAACCCGGGGCTCAAAACCCGATACCGCTTCTACTATCTGTATGGAATCGAGCGTCTCGCCCTGGCCAACGGCATCTCCACCCTCAACGGCCGAGACTGGTTCGCCGCCGGGGCCAAGTTCATCCTTGAAGAAGAGGACGGCAAGGGCACCGTTCGCCGTGCGTCGAGTGCCGAGGTGTCCAGCCGGATCGACACCGCGTTTGCGTTGTCGTTCCTCGCCCGCGGCCGGGTGCCGGTGTGGGCCAGCAAGCTGCAGGTGCCGCAGCACGCCTCGAACAACCGGCCGAACGACCTGTACTTCCTCACCCAGTTCCTCTCGGACCAGCGCGAGGCCGAGCTGAACTGGCAGATGGTTTCGATCGACGATGACCCCGAGCAGTGGCTCCGGGCGCCGCTGCTGTACTGGTCGGGTGGCGACTCGGCCGAGCTCACCCCCGAGCAACAGGCCAACCTCAAACGCTACCTCGACCTCGGCGGCACGCTGATGATCAACATCGAGGGCCGGGGCACGAGGTTTCGCCGATCGGTCGAGGCGTTGGTGAAGGAGATGTATCCCCGCTACAAGTTTGAATCCGCGGGAAAGGACCATCCCTTCCAGTCGCTAATTTCGCAGGTGCACGGCACGCCGTCGTTCCGCACGCTCGGCAACGGCGCACGCGATCTGGTGGTTCTGCCGCGGGGCGACTGGGGCAAGATCTTCCAGGCCAAGGAAGCGGGGCGCGGCAAGGAATGGCAGCTTATGACCAACGTGTACGCGGCGCTGACCGACCGCGGCCAACTCCGCAACCGCCTCGAGCCGCCGCTGCCCGTGCGTGATGAAAAACAGTCGCCCTCGGGCACGATCAGCGTGGTCCGCGCCAGCTACGACGGCAACTGGGACGCCGAGCCGTTGGCCCTCGAAGTCGCCCAAACCACGTTGTTCAACCGTTCGGGCAAAGAGCTCGAGATCACCGTGGCGGCCCTCGACTCGCTGGGGGCGGACGCGATGTCGGACGACGAAAGCGAGTCCGCTCCGGCGTTGGTCCACCTCACGGGGACCGAGAAAGTGGAGTTCACCGAAGAGCAGTTGGCGGCGGTGAAACGCCACGTCGAGTCGGGCGGCACGCTGCTGGTCGAAACCGTGGGCGGGCTCGGCGAGTTTGCCGACCACGCGGCCGATCAGTTCGCCAGGGTACTCGACGGCAAGCGGCGCTGGCTCGACGACAGCCACCCGATCATCACCGGCGAAGGCCTCGACGGCGGGGCGGACAACTCGCGCGTCACTTACCGCGGCTACACCCAGCTCCAGGGCAGCCCCGGCAAGGGGCCCAGCCTCGCCGCGGTCTTCGTGGGCGATCGGCCCGCGGTCCTCATCTCGCCACGCGACCTGTCGCTGGGCGTGCTGGGCAGCCGGCACTACCGCATCAACGGCTACGCCAGCGAGTCGGCCCGGCCGCTCATGACCAACATCCTCTTGTGGTCGGAGACATCGCCGACGCCGTGAGCGTCGCCCCCGCCGAGCCGCACACACAACAAGACTTTCCGGGTTGGCCAGAACCGCGGTGGCCGAAGCTCGCGGCGCTGGGATTGATCGTCGGCATCCTCGCGTCCACGGTGCTGGGGAGTTTTGCGCTCTGGTGGGCAGTAGTGGGTTTGGGGTTGTGGGGCATGTGGCGTGCGCGTCGCGCGGGCAAGTGGCCTTGGTTTCAGGTTTGGGGGGTGGTGGCCGTAGTATAGGAAGGCTGGCTTGAGTGGACTCGGTCAAGCCTTTCACTTATAACACATGTTAATTATCATACTTCTGTGACTTCTTTTCTTTTTCCGGCTACTTCGCGATTGGACGATTGATATGGGGTTTGGCGATTATCTTGCCCTTACAGGACTGGCTGCTTCAGCTATTGTGTTCTTTCTTTTAGCTCGTTCTGCGGCATCAAACCGCCTAACAGTATCCAGCTACCTTCTCGCTGACCGGACAGCCACAAAAAAGGACTACGGTCCTTCAATGGTTGCCGCTAGCACATCATTGGCGACAGTAATTCTATTTTTTCTCGGCACGGTTTCCTATTATGGTTGGACGCTGTTGTTATGTGGGATCACATACTATGCGGGTCAAATACTATTTATAAAATTGGTAGGACGTACGAGAATCAGTACGAACTCCTTATCCACCAACGCTCAATTCTGGCACGACTACACCGGAGCACGATTTACGTCATTTGTTATCGCCTTACTAACGGTTATGGCGTTTTTAATCATCCTTTTTGTTGAACTCTACATCGGCTCGGTGATTCTCACTTATTACTTCGCGGGTGACGATGGCGTGTCGGGTTGGGCAGGGCTGCTAGCGTTCGTATTGCTTGGCTCTGTTGTAATTGCCTATGTTCGTGTCGGCGGAATGCGTGTGGTCTTCCAAACTGATGCATGGCAGCTGCGGCTCATGCTGGCATCCGTAATTGCTCTAGCAATTTTCGTATTTACATTGCCACCTACAACTAGTGATACCGAACCGCCTGCATTTGGCTCATTCTCGGCTTCTGCCGGCACGCTTATCGTATTTTATGCGTGGATTATCCTGCTTAATTTTACTCTGCCCTTTACGCAACTTTCCTCATGGCAGCGACTGGCTTCTACCAGTTCGGTAAGGGAGGCGATGTCTGGACTAATCCGATCCTCGCCATCATTCCTTATTATTTGGTTTCTACCAGTGTTGTGTTTCGCTGGCCTCCTGGCCAAAGGCTACGAGTTTGGCGATTTGACACAATTGTTCGATACACTTCGGACAGGGCCAGAGACATCTGAAGGCATCTTGTATCCCATTATTTTTATCGGGTTTGCTTCTGCACTCTTTTCCACAGCTGACACTGCAATGATTGCGCTACAGTTTGCGGTGTCGGATAAGCTGCTTTCTGGTAAAACTTTTCAAAGTACTGATGAACAGGTGCTTAGGAAGCGTTTTCTAGTTTCTATGATTGTCATTGTCATCTTATTGGGGGCTGTGTTTTTCGTAGCACAGGCCGACCTGGGCAGTTGGTTTATGCCATTGGTTTATGCGATTTTTGGACAGCTAACCATTACTGCACCACAGATGCTTTACGCAATTGTTGGGCACATACGAGGTGCGTCGAGTAGATCACTCAGTGTTTTGGGCGATTCCCTAAACGCTGTTGCCATGTGCCTAGCTTGGTTGATATTGATGGGATCAACCTTGCTGAAGGCCCAAGGATACCTGCCGCAAGAGATGTCTCAGGAAATCGCGACATTTATCGCAGTGGCTGTTTCTACGCTAGGCGTGCTTGCCGCTCATATTACTAAGGGCACAGAGAATTTGTCCGCACTGGAAGCGGGGCAGCAAAGTTGACAGCGGTTACTTTTACATTTGCAGGAATAGTCGCGCTATTAATTAGGTTAGGGGCTCAGAAGGAAGTTCGAGCGGCAACCAAGCTGCTTGGTGCACGCACTTTAGGCTACATGCCCAGAAACGGCGAAATAAAAAAAGTAGCCGATCACGAAAAAAATCGTGACGTGTGTACTGACTACTTTTATCGAAGAATTATCATCACTACGTGTTTTTGGATTTCCGTTTTTTCCGTTGCGCTTGTGCTGGCTTTCGGCCTGGTTAATGCGACACCAGGTTTTATTAATGTGTCTGACCAAGTAGATTTGCCCGAAAACCCGAAGCTTGTAGATGGGGGAGTCGAGGATCCTGATGGTTCTTTTGTCATGGCTTCGATCGATGGACAAGCAGCTCGCTATGCTGGCATTGATGCTGGCGCAAACTATGTTGCGACTATTCGTGAAGGCACGGTAGTGGAGATTCGAGCACTCGATCCCTCTAGGACAACGGCCGTATTGCTCCATCCAAGCGGTAGTGTCCAGCATGTCGGTGGTTCTCTGCGGATTGTCCAAGTGCTATTGTTTATTGCTTTCTTTTCTGGGGTTGTTTGCTCACTCGTTGCCGGGCGGATCAAGGCTGTTGCGGAAGCCAGCGCATAAATGCCGTAATGATCTTCTTATAGGAAAGATGTGGCCGACCTGCCGCACCACGGCAGCTTTGTGGACGCGAGCGAACGTTGGCTGGATGCGGTGGCCCGGAGCTGGTGTTGCAGTCGAGCGGCCGGGCGAGGCTGCGCCGGGATCGCTGGGCGGGCTTGATCGAGTCGCGTGGTATCAAGCGGCTGGTGAGCGACCGCGTCGGCACGGCGACGGTGGTGGTGGGTGAGGACGGGACGCTGTCTTGGACGACGTATCGTGATGCGGCGCGGTAGTGCTCCGGCGAGGGACGCTTCGCGTCGCCCGCTAAACGATGTGGGTTTTACGGCAACTGGAATGGTAAGACATCCGGCTCGCTCTCGGGCATCGGCTCGATGATGACCTCGACCTCCGAGGGCTGCAGGATAGATTGCCACTGCATCCAGGCCGGGGCGAACGACCACGGCACCGCCGCGGGCTCGGGATGCACATCCGTCTCGGACAACGCGGCGACCAATTCATCCACCTGCTGCGTGGTGGCGGTCAGCGTCAGGCGTTGTCGGCCGAGCTGCATCGGTATCTCATCCTGCGCCGCGAGTTGCTCAGCATCGAGGTCGGAATCGGTTTCCTCTTTCCCGCTGAACTTCCGGGCCTTGGTCTCGGGTGCCGGCACTTCCAGTCGCATGCTGAATGCGTCTTCAGAGAAGCCTTCCGTGGAATCCGCCAACGGGACCTCACTGAAGTCGGCCGGGAGGTTGGTCACCTGGATGCGGTTGCTCACCGCCCATTCGTTGACCTGCTGCAGCGACCGCTCCGGCGAGGTGGTCGAAACGTTGAGCATGATCTGGTTGCCGGCCACCTGAGCGAAGGTCTGGGTCTGCAGCGACGTGAGGTGCGCCTCATCGACCGGGGGCCTATCGGGCTTCTGCGCCGCGGCGCGGGCCAGCGAGGTTTCGGGTTCGGAAACGATGGCGGCGGAAGCCAGGGCGGGCCCGCTGCCTGGTCCGGGATCGACGGGTTCGGCCAGCACGTCCGATTCGACCACGGCGGCGGTCACCGTCGGCGAGGGCGGAGGCGTGGTCGCAGCGGGGGGCAGCGTGGCGGACTCGGGCGTATCGGCCGACGCGGTCTTGTCCTGGATACGCTTGGGTTCTTCACGTGCAGCGGATCGGCCGCCGTACCCGTCGTCGTAACCGCCATAGCCGCCGCCGTAGGCATCCGCGGCGTCAACGTTGCCGCCAAACCCGGCGCCGCCGGACGCCGAGCGCGAGTCGCGCCGGTCTGCCAAGCGTGCGCTGTCGCGGTCTGCCAGCTCGGCCGCGGCCAAGGCTTCCTCGACCGGCGGGGCCGATTCGGCGGCGAGGGCTTCGGATTCCTTCGCAGGGACTTCGGCTTCAAACTCACGCATCGCTTTACGCTGCGCTTCGAGCGTCGCTTCGGCCAGGCTCTGGCCCGGCGTGGGCGCTTCGCTCATCGCCACCGTCGACATCGGCTGCTCGTCGCTCTGCAGCGACTGGAACACCGCCGTCGCGGTGATCGCCAGGACCGCCGCGATCCCGCCGTAGGTGAGGTACTGCGCGATGTGGAAACGCTTCGGGGCCGGGGGCGGTGGGCTTGCTTCGGGTGAGGTGTCTTCGAGCAGCAGCTGACGCTCGATCGCCGCGATCGCTCCCTCGGCAAGGTCGGCCGTCGGCTCGAGCGGCGCGGCCCCGCGCAACGCCTCGCGGTTGCGCTGCATGTCCGCCACCAGCGCCGCCAACGCCGGGTCCTCCGCGAGCATCGCGTCGACGCGTGCGCGGTCGGCGGCGACGAGTTCGTCTTCGACGTAGGCGAGGATCAGGTTGGGGCCGTAGCGGTCGTCCATGGGGTCAGTTCGAGTCGTGGGGTTCCAGGTCCATGCTAAGCGGTTGGGGTCGGGTTGAGTTTTTCGCGGAGCGCCAGGCGGGCCCGGAACAACCGGCTCTTCACCGTGCCCACCGGCAGGTCCAGCGTCTGGGCGATCTGCAGGTAGTCCAGCTCTTCGACGTCCCGCAGCACCAGCACCGCCCGCTGGTCTTCCTCCAGCCCGGCGATCGCGCGTTGCAGGTCGTCCAGCATCTCGTGTTGTTGGACGCACACCTCCGGCCCGGGTTCCCGCTCATCGGTCAGCCCGCCCGCCAGGGTCAGCCGGCCGTCGTCGTCGCCCCCCGTGGGCTGGCTCAGCGACACGGTCTGGCGGAGCTTGCGCTTACGCAGATGCGAGATCGAGGCGTTCATCGCGATCCGCGTCATCCAGGTGGTCAGCTTCGCGTCCCAGCGGAACTCGTCGATCTTCTCCACCACCTTCAGCAACACGTCCTGGGTCAGCTCGGCCGCGTCGTCGGGGTGGCTGACCATGCGGTAGCAGACGTTGTACAGCCGACGCTGGTGGCCCCGCAGCAGGTCGCCCAGCGCAGCCCGGTCGCCTTGCTGGACCCGCTGGATCAGGGCTGGTTCGTCGACGTCTTGCATAAGCGGGAGGGGTACAGGAGAAGAAACTATTACGAAGTCGGCGATCCACGGGTTCTTCTGCAAAAAAAGCTACCATGCCCCATCCCGCCACGCTCGACGTGGCGAGGCACCCCGCCCCCGCCGACCCCAGATTCCCCGGAGCCCTTCCCGTTGGACGACCATAGCCGCTACGTTTCCCCGCTCGCCAGCCGCAACGCCTCGCCCGAGATGCAGGCGATCTGGTCGCCGCAGAAGAAGTTTTCCACCTGGCGTCGGCTGTGGCTGGCTCTGGCCGAGTCCGAGCACGAGCTGGGGCTGCCCGTCACCCGGGAGCAGATCGCCGAGCTGCAGGAACACCTCGACGACATCGACTTCGTGGCCGCCGCGGGCTACGAGAAGAAGCTCCGTCACGACGTGATGGCCCACGTCCACGCCCTGGGCGACCAGGCCCCGACCGCCCGGCCGATCATCCACCTCGGCGCGACCAGCCAGTTCGTGAACTGCAACACCGAGCTGATCCTCCTGCGTGACGCCCTCACCCTCGTCGCCCAGAAGCTCGCCACGGTGATCGACCGCCTGGCCAAGTTTGCGGTCGAATACCGCGCCACGCCGACGCTGGCCTTCACCCACTACCAGCCCGCCCAGCCGACCACCGTCGGCAAGCGCGCCGCGCTCTGGGCCCACGACCTCATGCTCGGCCTCGAAGACGTCGAGCACCGCCTCGCCACCATCCGCTTCCGCGGGGTCAAGGGCACCACCGGCACCCAGGCGTCCTTCCTCTCGCTCTTCGACAACAACCACGCCAAGGTCGACGAGCTCGACCGTCTGGTCACGCAAAAAATGGGCTGGCCGGTCGACCGCCGGTTCGCCATCACCGGGCAGACCTACCCGCGCGTGCTCGATGGGCAGATCGTCTCCAGCCTCGCTGCCGTCGCCGCCGCGGCCCAGCGCTGCGCGACCGACATCCGCCTCTTGGCCAACCGCAAAGAAATGGAAGAGCCGTTCGAGAAGAACCAGATCGGCAGCTCCGCTATGGCCTACAAGCGCAACCCGATGCGCTGCGAGCGCATCTGCGGCCTGGCCAAGTTCGTCATCGGCATGACCCAGACCCCCTTCGTCACCGCCAGCGAACAGTGGTTCGAACGCACCCTCGACGACTCGTCGGTCCGCCGTCTCACGCTGCCCGAGCCCTTCCTCGCGCTCGACGGCGTGCTCGATCTTTTTATCAACGTCTCCTCCGGCCTGGTCGTCTACGACAAGACCGTCGCCGCCAACCTCGCTGCCGAGCTTCCGTTTATGGCCAGCGAAAATATCATGATGGCCGCCGTGCAACAAGGCGGCGACCGCCAGGAACTGCACGAGATCATCCGCACCCACAGTCAGGCCGCCGCACAGCAGGTCAAGGCCGAAGGCAAGCCCAACGACTTGCTCGAACGCCTCAAGGCCGAGCCCGCGTTTGCGAACGTCGACTTGGATGGTGCGCTCGACCCGTCACTGTTCGTCGGCCGTGCGCCCGAACAGGTTGATGCGTTTGTCGCCGAGGTCGTTGAACCGATCCGTCAACGCTACGCCCAAGTGCTCAGCTACGACCCGACGCTGGCTGTGTGATCAAGACGATCACGTGTGATCCAATCGAAATGATGCAAGGCCGTGCCGAGTTGGCACGGCCTTGTTCATTACGTCGAGTTCAATGCGAAGTGAGTTAGTACAAATCGCGATCGGTGACGTAGCCGTGATCGAAGAGGTCTTGCGTGTCGCGGTACTCCTGGGTCTGGAAGTAGTCTTGCGGGGCTTCGGCGGCCGCGGTCGCGGTGGTGCTTTGCGTGTCGCCCGTCAGGCTGTAGACGCCCGAGGACTGGCACCCCACGGCGAAGAGTGAGGCGGCGAGAACGGGTAAGGCGAGTTTGAGTTTCATCTGGAGGTCCTTGCGATGTACGGGGAGTGGGTTTGTTCTTCCGTAAGTAACATCCCGCGAGCCGTCGGGAATATTGCACGCAAGTCCAATAAATTTTCGCGTTGAGAAGCTGGGCGGTTCTTCCGGTCAATGAAAGTGTTGCGTGGCGATGCGGTGAGAAAGGTGCATGCCCATGTGTGGGATCACGATCATTCTGCGGCGGGTGAACAAGTAACTCGGCGCCATCGGTAACCCGTCCAATAACCAAATCCGGCAATCCCCCATTTCGGTGCGGCTTCGCCAACCCGCATAAACCGACCCCCGGCCATAGTCGATAGCATCCTTGGCGAACAACTCGCCGGGGTATTCCTATGCGTTTATATGGGACCAATCCGCACATCTCCAAGTGGCACTGGTTGACGGCCGGGGTCTTGGCGGTGTTGTGCGTGATGGGCCTGGACATCGTGACGGGGCGCGAGGTTTCGTTCTCGCTGTTTTACCTGGTGCCGATCGGGATCGTGTGTTTAAAAGTCGGCGGACGCAGCGCGATGCTGATCGCCGGTCTCAGCGCCGCGGCTTGGGCCGAGGCCGAAGTGCTCAGCGGTACGGATTACAGCCACGTCGCCATCCCGTTCTGGAACGCGGTGGTTCGGCTGTCGTTTTTCCTGACCTTCACGATCCTGATCCAATCATTACGTACGGCGATTGCTCGCCAACACGACTTGGCGCGGACCGATGTGCTCACCGGCGCGGTGAACCGCCGGAGTTTCTTTGAGACTCTGATGTACGAGTTGGCCCGATCGCAGCGCTACGGCCGAGGCTTTGCGCTGGTGTACCTCGACCTGGACCACTTCAAGCAGGTCAACGATCAGCTCGGCCACGCCGAGGGCGACCGGGTGCTGGTCACGGTGGTGGAAGAGATGCAGAAGCGCCTCCGAAGGACTGACACGGTGGCCCGACTGGGCGGCGACGAGTTCGCGTTGCTGCTGCCCGAGATCCCGCCGCTGGCCGCGGAACTGCTGATCGCCAAGCTGCGTTTCGAGCTGCTCGAATCCATGCGCCGCGAGGGATGGTCGATTACCTTCAGCATCGGGCTGCTCAACTGCGACGGCCGAGTCGAAGACGAAGACGCCCTGGTGCGTCAGGTCGACCAGTTGATGTATGCGGTCAAACGCAGCGGCCGGGACAACCTGCGTATCGCCAACGCCTGGGAGTTTCTCAACACCTCCGATCCCGATCCGATCGCTTCCCGCCACGCGGCGTGATGCTCCTGTGTGGAATACGCCGAAGTGATACCCAGTTGGCGTATCATGCGGGTTGTATCAATGCGCGCGGAAACCGTTATGGATTGGGACATCGTTGATCTGGATCGCATGGGGTACGCCGAGGCGCTGGAGTTCCAGCGTGAGCGCAACCTCGCGGTCAGCCTCGGCGAGGCCCGGCCCGCGCTCATCCTCGTCGAACACCACCCGGTCATCACCGTCAGCCACCGCAAAGGCGTCCGCGACCACGTGCTGGCCACGCCCGAACGGCTCGAAGAACTGGGTATCGAAGTCTGCGAGACCGACCGCGGCGGCGACGTGACCTACCACGGCCCCGGCCAACTCGTCGCCTACCCCATCCTCCGCCTCAACGACCACGGCCTGAACCTCGGCCGGTATATGCGACTGCTCGAGCAGGTCGTCATCGGGACCGCGGCGGCGTTTGGGGTCGAGGGGCACACCGAAACAGGCGCGACCGGCGTGTGGGTCGCGCAGGAGTTGGGAGTTGGGGGTTGGGATTTGGCGACAAATCAACCTTCCATACCGAATGCGGTCTCCCCAAATCCCCAAAACCCAAAACCTAAATCCCGCACAGCGAAGCTGTGCGCCATGGGCGTCCGCATCCGCAAGAACACCACCATGCACGGCCTCGCGATCAACGTCACCACCGACCTGTCGCACTTCCAGACCATCGACCCCTGCGGCCTGGGCAACCGGCCCGTGACGAGCCTCCAGCAACTGCTCGGCGGAGACTGCCCGTCGATAGATGCCATCAAGCAAACGCTCGCTCAGCAACTGGCCTCGGCCCTGAAGGCGGGGGCGGACACCGCATGATCGTTCCCGACGCGGCACTGCTCTGGACGGTGTGGATCGGCTCGGCGGTGATCTGGCTCGGGCTGTCGCTGCTCGTCTTCCGACGCAACAAGCTCACCCGCAAGCACGCGCCGTGGATCATCCTCGGCGTCGCGGCGGTGGTGCGGCTGGGCTACGTCTTCTTCATGCCGGTGTCGATGAGTGACGACATCTGGCGATACGTCTACGACGGCCAAATGCTGGCGGCGGGTCAGAACCCCTACGGTGCTGCGCCGATCGAATCCATCGAGGCATCGACGGCGTCGGGCGACTACGAATCATCCGAGTGGATGACGTGGATCAATAACAAAGAGTTGGTGACGATCTATCAGCCGACCAGCCAGTGGATTTTTGCCGGGGTCGCGAAGACCTACAACTTCTGGGCGGGCGAGGCGGGGACCGGCGTCGGTGCGGCCACGGCGTTTCGCTTGGCGTTTGCATTGATCGACCTGCTCATCGTGTTGTTGCTGCTGGTTCAGCTCAAGAGCCTGGGGCGGTCGCCGTGGTGGGCGGTGATGTACGCGTGGAGCCCGCTGGTGATCGTGGAAACCTCGTGGGCGGGGCACCAGGACGGCATCGGGATCGCGGCGATGATCGGGTCGCTGATGCTCGCCCAGCGGGCTTGGCGCTGGGAGGGTCAACGTCTGGCGGTGTGGTGCGCGATCGGGGCGGGGGTGTTGTTGGCGTTGGCGGCGGGGGTGAAGCCGATCGTGATGCCGTTGGCGTTGCTGATGGCGTGGAAGCTGCGCAGCGAGGTCGGCGGGTGGGGCCGTATCTTCCTGGCGGCGGGTTCGTGTGTGTTGGCTCTGGTGTTGCTTTACGTGCCGTTCACGCTGATGGCGGGTGGGCTCGACGGGATGTTCGAAACCTCACGGCAGTTTGTCGAGCGATGGAGCTTCAACGGATCGCTGCACCCGCTGATCGAGGCGGGCGTGCAGCCGTTTTTATCCGAAGGCCCGGTGTGGGAGATGCAGAAGCAGGCTAAGCGGTGGGCGGACCTGGTGTCGGGCGTGTTGCTGATGGGGGTGTTGGTGTTGGCGATGCTGTTCCACCGCGTGCCGTGGCGGGCGGCGACAACGTTTTTCTTTGCGATGGTGTGTCTGTCGAGCACGGTGCATCCGTGGTATCTGCTGTGGGCGATGGCGCTCTTGCCGGTGGCGTGGTCGGCGGGGCGGACGATCGTGGGCCCGGCCGTGTGGGTCGCGAGCCTGACGCTGCCCTGGTCGTACTGGGCGTGGGTGAACTACGCCAACGGCGGGGCGTTCGACGGGGAGTATCAGATCGGGACAGGTTTGACGCTGGCGGTGTGGCTGCCGGTGTATGCGGCGCTGGGGTGGGGGGCTTGGAAGGTGCGGGGGGTGAGGGGTGAGGGGTGAGGGCTTTGAACCGCGCGGAAGGCTGCGCCATCCGCGGGCTTTCGGAAATACGCTTCCCCAACCCCCAACCCCCAACCCCCAACCCCCAACCCCCAACCCCCAACTCCCAACTCCTAACTCACGGCACCCGCACCACGACGGTCGGCTCGCGTTTGTCCTCGCTCGCGAGGTCTTCTCCGATGAGGTATTCGCCGTTGCGTTGGGTGTGCGGGAAGATTTCCTGCATCTGGCGGATCTCGGGGCCGTAGCTGTCGACGCCGTCCACGGGAACGAAGTCCATCTGCGTGAAGAGGCCGGCCGTGACGAGGGATTGGTTGGGGCCGTGGTAGAAGTAGATGTCGACCTCGTGTTCTTCGCGTAGCGCCTCGGCGGTTTCCTCGGCGGATCGGCGGAACTCTTTGCCGTGGTTCTCATCGAACACCGCGACCAGCAGCGTGCGGTAGCCCGAGTATTGACTGAGGTCGTGCTTGTCTCGGATGCCCGCTTGCTTGCGGTCGATGGCGACGAGCTTGGCCTTGCGGAAGACACGCTTGCCCTCGACGGTGGCGGCGCGGACTTCCTTCAGCTTGGCCCGCGCTTCGGGGTGATCTTTTCGCGGGTAACGCCCGGCATACACCACCGCGTCCTGGCCTCGATCGACGAACCACACGTCGGCGATCTGTGCCTGGGTGCGGACGACGTTGGCGTAGTCGTACGCCAGCTGGAGACGATCGGTGCCTTCGAGGGTTTGGAGTTCGACGGCAAAGGCTTGGCCACGCACCCGTCGGCCGTCTTTGCCCTGCTCGGTGGGTGGGTCGGCCAATTCGCGGAGGCTGTCCCAGCTGCTGCTGACCACCCGCGTCTCTACGCAGCCAATGGAGAGCGATGCCAGAAGAAGGCACGCCAGAGCGCACGAGAGCCATCGCAGGGTCCGGAGGCTTGGTGTGGGTTGTACGGGTGGATACGGCATGGGGGGCCGTATAGTTTAACCCGACAAAGCCGAAACCCCTAGAAAACCGTGGGGTCGAGTTATGGGGCGGTGGCGGGGCCGGCGAAGCGGGAGTAGTGGGTGAGGTCCAGCTCCGCGGCGGGGACGGTGAACGGCAGGAGGCCGGACTCGTGGAGCATCTGGCCCTGAGCGGCACACCGTTCAAACACGGATTCGATCTCGGGGATGGCGTGGACGGTGCCGGCCTCGGTCTGCACCGCCGCGATCGACGACGCGGGCACCGGGGTGATGGCTGCGGCCTGGGAGGCGGCGTTGATGATCGTCGTGTGACAACGGGCCGACTCGAGTGTGGCGACGCATCGGTCGTTGGAACTCTCGCCTCGGACAGACTGCGCGAAGGCTTCGAGCATGTTGCGTCGCATCAGGCTGTCGCGGGGGGTGGTGAGGGTTTGGCCGTCGAGCGTGACCGAGGTGTCGTGGACCGTCCAGCCGACTTCGCCACGCTCGGTTTTGATCCGGATGAGGGGTTGGTGGTTGGTTTTGCAGGCGTGGGTCAGGTGGATGAGAAAGTTGGCGGGGTCGGGCCGATTGAGCGTGACCCGCATCGAAGCGGTATCGAAATTCTCGATGTCGGCAGCGCGATACAGCTCGGCCGCGAGGTGGGTGGGGCGGGCACTGCTCGCTTCATCGTTGCCCAGAAGAAACAGGACGATGTTGATGAAGTGGGCCATCGCGTTGTTGGCCGGGCTGTCGAGGACCCAGGTGTCGCCGCGCCGGAGAGCGCCCGCCCAGGTGGCGCGGTTGAAGTAGTGCGTGTCGCGGGGCCAACAGCCGTGGACGGTTGCGCTCAGGACCTTGCCGAGCTCGCCGGATAACAGGCGGCGTTTGAGCGGCAGGGTTGCGTTGTCGTACACGTCTTGGAAGCCGACCAACACCTGCTTGCCCGCGGCGTCGCGTGCGGCGATGAGTTGATCGATCTCGTCGATCGTGCCCGCCACGGGCTTTTCGAGCATCACGTCCAGGCCCTTCGCCAATGCCCGCTCGGCAAACGGCACGTGCAGGTCGATCGGGACCGGCAACCAAACCGCTTCGAGCCCGGGGTGCTCCAGCATCTGCTCGTAGTTGTCATAGATCGTCACGCCCCGTTCCCGCAGACGCTCGGCCGGCTCGGCGTGGGTCTGGAGGTCCGGCTCGCACACCGCGGCAAACTCCGCCCGCGGCTGGGTGGCCGGGCCGTGATCCAGGAGCAATTGGGCGATCGTCTGGGCGTATCCGCCCAACCCCGCCACCCCGATTTTAACGGCTTCCGTGCTGGTCATCGTCGGCCATGATACGGCTCACGGCCCCTGGTCGCTTGGCGGATCAAGCCAACAAAACCAGGAAATCCGGCTCCAAACGGGCATTTTCGGGTGAATATCACCAAATCGACTAGATTTATTCATTCATCCGGATAGACTGATGAAGTGTTGGCGAAGATCGCCGATAATGACCCCATGAACCGCACCGACACCCAACCCGACGCGATGCTCCGCTGGCTGGCCACCCTGGCCGACGCCACGCGGGTGCGGCTTCTCCGCCTGCTCGATCGGCAGGAGCTGGGCGTGTCGGACCTGTGCAGCGTGGTGCAGCTCCCGCAGTCGACGGTGAGCCGGCACCTCAAGGTTTTGGCCGATGAGGACTGGTTGATCAGCCGCCGTCAGGCGACCACCAATCTGTACCGCATGGTGCTGGACGAACTCGACCCCGCTCAGCGTGACCTGTGGGTATTGACCCGGGACCGTGTGGCGGATTGGCCGACGCTGGCGCAGGACGAAGTGCGTCTCGCCGCTCGCTTGGCCGAGCGTGCGGGAGACAGCTCGGCGTTTTTCGATGATGCCGCATCGGGCTGGGACAAGACCCGCACCGAACTCTACGGCGACTCGTTCGGCTACGAAGCATTGCTCGCGTTGCTCCCCAGCGATTGGACCGTCGCCGACTTCGGTTGCGGCACCGGGCAGCTGGCTTCGGCACTCGCGCCCAATGTGCAAAACGTCGTCGGCATCGACAACAGCTCGGCCATGCTCAAAGCCGCCGCGGCTCAGACCCGGGGCCACGACAACGTCGAACTCAAGCAAGGCCAACTCACCAATGTCCCGCTGGAAGATGCGAGCTGCGACGCGGTGCTCTGCGTGTTGGTGCTCACCTACCTCGACGACCCGGCGGCAGTGATTGCCGAGATGCACCGCGTGCTCAAGCCCGGCGGCAAAGCGGTGGTGGTCGACCTCATGCTGCACGACCGCGAAGACTTCCGCCGATCGCTCGGCCAACGCTCGATGGGTTTTACGCCCGACTCGCTCACCCAGATCCTTAGCGATGCCGGTTTTTCCAACGCCGACGCCCGTTCGCTCAAACCCGCGCCCGAAGCCAAGGGCCCGACGTTGTTGTTGGGCCACGCGACACGCTAAGCCGCAAGCGGCTTGATCAAAGCAAACAAACCCTCAGTACTCAACCCTCAAACCTCACCCCCTCATTTGGAGAATCTCATGACCGCTCTCGACACCGCCACCCTCCCTTCCGTGGAGACCCTCAACGGCCTGGACTTCAAGGTCGCCGACCTCTCGCCCGAAACCGTGGAGTTCGGCCGCAAAGAAATCCGTCTGGCTGAGGAAGAAATGCCCGGCCTGATGGCCTGCCGTGCGGAGTACGGCCCGTCGCAGCCGCTCAAGGGCAAGCGCATCATGGGCTCGCTGCACATGACCATTCAGACCGCGGTGCTCATCGAAACGCTCGCCGAGCTGGGTGCCGACATCCGCTGGGTCTCGTGCAACATCTTCTCGACCCAGGACCACGCCGCGGCGGCCGTCGTCGTCGGCCCCAGCGGCACCCCCGAGAACCCCAAGGGCGTGCCCGTCTTCGCCTGGAAGGGTGAAACCCTCGCCGAGTACTGGTGGTGCACCGAGCGTGCCCTGGACTTCGGCGACAACGGCAACCTCGGCCCCGAGCTGATCGTCGACGACGGCGGCGACGCCACCATGCTGATCCACAAGGGCGTCGAGTGCGAAAAGGCCGGCAGCGTGCCCGGCCCCGAGACCACCGACAACGCCGAGTTCAAGGAAGTCCTCAAGACCCTGGCCCGCTGCCTCGAAGCCAACCCCACCCGTTGGCAGTCCGTGGCCGAAGCCTGCAAGGGCGTGTCGGAAGAAACCACCACCGGCGTGCACCGCCTCTACGAGATGCAGCGCGACGGCAAGCTGCTCTTCCCCGCCATCAACGTCAACGACTCGTGCACCAAGAGCAAGTTCGACAACCTCTACGGCTGCCGCCACTCGCTGATCGACGGCATCTTCCGCGCTTCGGACGTCATGATCTCCGGCAAGGTCGCGGTCGTCTGCGGCTACGGCGACGTCGGCAAGGGCTGCGCCCAATCGCTCAAGGGCCAAGGCGCCCGCGTGCTCGTGACCGAGATCGACCCGATCTGTGCGTTGCAGGCCGCGATGGAAGGCTTCGAAGTCACCACGCTCGAAGACGCCCTGACCGAGGCCGACATCTTCATCACCACGACGGGCAACTACAACATCATCACCGTCGACCACATGCAGAAGATGAAGGACAAGGCGATCGTCGGCAACATCGGCCACTTCGACAACGAGATCGAAATGGCTGAGCTCGAGAAGGTCACCACCCGCACCAACATCAAACCTCAGTACGACGAGTACACCTTCGAAGACGGCCACAGCGTGCTGATCCTCGCCGAGGGCCGTCTGCTGAACCTCGGCTGCGCGACCGGCCACCCGTCGTTCGTGATGTCCGCTTCGTTCACCAACCAGACGATCGCTCAGATCGACCTGGCCCTGAACATGGACGGCAAGACCACGCTGTCGGGCGAAGTCTACGAGGCCGGCAAGGTCTACGTCCTGCCCAAGGTGCTTGACGAAAAGGTCGCCCGCCTGCACCTCGACAAGCTCGGCGTGAAGCTGACCAAGCTCTCGCAAGAGCAGGCCGACTACATCGGCGTCGCGGTCGACGGCCCGTACAAGCCCGAGCACTACCGCTACTAAATCGCGGTGCTGCAATACCTGACGTTCCCAAAGCCCACGGATCGATTCCGTGGGCTTTTTTTGCGCTTCAAGTTTTCAAAGAGCGAACCCGTGCTCCCCGCCACACC
Source organism: Algisphaera agarilytica (assembly GCF_014207595.1). Classification (NCBI taxonomy): domain Bacteria; kingdom Pseudomonadati; phylum Planctomycetota; class Phycisphaerae; order Phycisphaerales; family Phycisphaeraceae; genus Algisphaera; species Algisphaera agarilytica. The sequence goes on along the minus strand of NZ_JACHGY010000001.1, from coordinate 617,663 downwards.
CGCTGCCGTGGCCGGCGTGGGGTGGGCGGTTGGGTTGTCGTTTCGATCCACCACGGAGCTTTGGAGACACGGAGGCACGGAGGAAGGCAGGAAGAATTTGATTTCAATAATCAATGCCTTGGTTCTTCTCCGTGTCTCCGTGTCTCTTGTCCTTCGTGGTGGATCGAAACGAGTCCCCTTGAACACGGACCCTCGACCAACGACGACGGGTTCCGACCTTGAGCGATCCCGGCAAGGTGGTGAGCTCAAGTGTCGCCACGCACCCGACGTATACGTCAGCCCGGTTCCACGGGTATGGGCGTGCTTGGTGCCTTGCCTGTGCGACCTTCACGCCTGGAGTGCCACCGTGGTCCGACACTAGGGGGCGGGACGCAGCCAGCGTGCGCACGGAATCGTCGCTCGTTTCACGGAAGTGAGAACTGACAAGGAGTAAGAATTTTTCTGCGTTGATGATTTTCTGCGTTCGGGCGCGCCCCACCGTGCGCATGCGAATGACGCTGCCTTGGCCCCCTCTCCCGGAGGGAGAGGGGGTAAGACAGAAGCGAGGTGGTCACCCTCGGGCTTTGGGAGATTTTTCGCTGTTACCGCGGCCTTCTCGGGGAATTGCCTTAGGGCCAAAACGACCGATAAGGATGCGGCTTTTGCGCTTGGGCGGCGAAGAGCGGGCGTAAAGTCGGCGTGACGTCGAGACGATGAAAAAGGAGGTATTGCGCTCGTGGGGCGCCATCAGGATGGGAATTGGTTTATGTCTCAGATCGCGGTGACGGAGAAACGCCGACACGGCCGATATCGGCCGGATGGGTTGGCGTGCAATCTCGGCCAGGTCGTGGACCTCTCGCAGGGGGGGATGCGGCTCCTGAGTAAGCGTGAACGCCACGGTCATCAGACCGTAACGCTGGACACGTCCGAGGGGCAGCTCATGCTGCAGGCCCGGGTGGCGTGGCGGCGGAAACTCGCCTCGCGAGAATACGTCCTAGGCATGACCTTCGAGGAGCTTCCCGTACAAGACCGCGATCGTCTCGAGGCGTTGGTCCGTGAGATCAAGGCGGGGCGTAGCCAGTCGACGTCCGGTGAAGTAGGCGGATCGCATTGGTGGATGGGTGTGGCCACGGCGTTTGTCGGTGTGGGCTTGGTGGCGCTGGGGCGGGCGTTTCAGAACCCCGACGCCTGGGCTTTCCGCTGGTTCCCCGAGCATGCCGAGTCACTGAATTCGTATGCCCCGTTCATCGAGTGGGGCGCGTTCATCATCGGCGGCTTGTTGGTGCTGACCGGGCTCAGTGAGATGCGGCGTCGGCCGAGTAAGGCGTCGGCCATCACTCGTCCGTCGACACCCCGCTCACGGCGAACCGACCAAGACCGGCCCGTCCGGGACATGAAGCAACTCCACCAATCGCATTATCTTCTCAATTGCATCCTGGAGAGCGCGCTGGGCGGTGTGGGGGTGCTCAAGGCGGTGCGTGATCAAGGGGAGATCGTTGACTTTGAGATCCAGCTGGTGAACCGCGCCGCGGAAAACATCCTGGGCAAGGTCGAGCCGATGCTGGTCGGCAAGCGGCTTTCCAAAGCGTTGCCCTGCGTGGTCAACCACAGCATGTTCCAAGAGATGGTGACCGCGGTGCGCACGGGCCTGCCGCTGCAGAAAGAGTACCGGCTGGAAAACGGCCGGTGGATGCAGATGGCGCTGGTCCAGCTCGGCGACGGGCTGGCGGTGACGTTCACCGACACCACCGAACGCCACCACGCCCAGGCCCGGCTCCGCCACGTGGCCTACCACGACGAACTCACGGGCCTGCCCAACCGCAAGCTGCTCATGGAACACCTCGAGCAGGCGATGGTCCGGGCGCAGAACACCCGCGGTCGCAAGTTTGCAGTGCTGTTCCTGGACTTCGACCGTTTCAAGATCGTCAACGACACGCTCGGCCACGACGTCGGCGACATGCTGCTCAACAGCATCTCGCAGCGCCTGCGGGAGAACATCCGCGAGGCGGATACGGCCGCGGTGGCGGGGCAGCAGCAACTGCCCGCGCGTCTGGGCGGCGACGAGTTTGTCGTCATGCTCGACGGCATCGCCGGGGAAGAGGACGCGATCGCGGTGGCGCGGCGTCTGCTCCACACTTTCAACAAGCCCCACCAACTCGGGCCGCACCAGGTGGTCTCGACCGCGAGCATCGGCATCGCGATGAGCAGCCCGGATTACATCAGCGTCGACGACCTGCTGCGCGACGCGGATACCGCGATGTACGAAGCCAAGAATTCGGGCAAGGCGCGGTACGTCATGTTCGACCAGCAGATGCACGACACGCTGATCGCCCAGGCCAAGCTGGAGCGCGACCTGCGCGACGCGGTGGCGACCGAAGATTTCTCGTTGGTGTATGAACCGATCGTGGACCTGAGCTCCGGACGGATCGCGGGCTTCGAGGCGTTGATCCGCTGGAACCATGAAGACCGTGGCGAGGTTCCGCCCGCGGAGTTCGTCCCGTTGGCGGAGGAGCTGAACCTCATCGGCCCGGTCGGTGAATGGGTGGTGAAGCGGGCGTGTATCGAGATCGCGCGTTGGCGTGACGCGGGCCGGGAGGATGTGTTCCTGAACATCAACCTCTCGCGGGCTCAGCTGTACGACGGCGACCTGATCGGGCTGCTGCAGGAACAGATCGAAACCCACGGCCTGGACCCGAAGAAGCTGAGCCTGGAGATCACCGAAACGATGGTGGTCAACGACGTTGCTGAGATGGGCGAGAAGCTTCTCGAACTCAAGAAGCTGGGCGTCAAGCTCGCGCTGGACGACTTCGGCACGGGGCACTCGTCGCTGAACGTGTTGCAGGAGCTGCCGCTGGACATCCTGAAGATCGACCGGACCTTCATCGCCAACGCCGGCGACGCGGTCCGCCGGTACGGGGCGATCATCGCGACGATCACCGAGCTGGCTCAGAACCTGGACATGCAGGTGATCGCCGAGGGCATCGAACGCCCGGAACAAGTCTCGTTGTTGCAGGGGCTTGCGTGTGACTACGCCCAGGGCTGGCTGTTCAGCCACGCGGTCGAGGCCGACACGGCGAAGGCGATGCTGATGGATAATCCATCGTTCGATGTCGCGGCCTGAGGGCTTGAGTTATATTGCGGGGCATCCCATCGGTCAGGGGCGAGCGATCCAGCGGTCGCAGGGATAGACTATCGGTTGATCCATTGCTCGGGGCTGACCGTTGAGAGTTTGCTTTGCGTATTTTCAGAGAATTGAGGTTTTCGGGGCTGCTGTGTCTGACCGCGCTTGTGGGCTGCGCCGCGAGCGGTCCGGCGACGTCCCCGCCGACGACCGCAGCGCCGGCTGTTGCGACCGAGCCCGCTGAGCCGAGTGAGACGACGGACACCGCAGAGGTGTTGCCCGCCTACGAGCCCTACATCCCCGACCGTGATGCGGGGTTTGCGCGGGACCGGCAGGCGATCTTGTCGTTGGCGGGGGGGTACCAGGTGGACTACCGGTTTGAGGAGACCGCGGCGCTTCGGCCGGGTTATGAATTGGCGTCGCCGTACACCGCGTCGGCGGTGGAGTGGGTGGTGGTGGCTCAGGACACCGGCGAACGTGTGGTACTACAGCACCTGCTGGTGATGGGTGATCCCGCGCGGGTGGTTAAGCATTGGCAGCAGACCTGGGACTATGCGCCGTCGTCGGTGTTGCGTTACGTGGATCAAAGCGTCTGGGAATCAAGAGAATTACTGAGCCCTGGGCAGATCGGCAGGTGGAGCCGTACCGTGAGCGAAGCCGACGGCTCGCCGAGCTACGGGGCGTGGGGGCGATGGACCCACGGCGCGGCCGGGGCGCAGTGGTCGGCGAGTACCGCGGTGCTTGCGCCGCCGCCGCGTCGCGAGGGGCTTCGGCGGGGGACCTACCAAGCGGTGTTGGTGCGGGATCGTTTGCAGGTGCTGCCCGACGGCTGGATGCAGCAGCAGACGCTGACCAAGCGTTGGATCAACGACAACACCCCGGGGCTGGCGCGGGAGTCGGGGGTGGTGCGCTACCGCCGGATCGACGACCAGCCGGAGCGTGCGGCGGGGTTTGTCGAGGCGGCCGGGTACTGGCAGCAGGTCGAAGGGTTCTGGGCCGAGGGGCGGCGGGCGTGGGACGACCTGTTCGCAGACGGCCAGCCGGTGCTGCTGCGGGACGAGGTGGACGGCGAGCCGCGCTGGCGGCGGGTCTTCGCCTTGGCGACCGAGCTGAGTGGGGCGGCCGGGGGGAGGCCGACTGACCTATCGACGGCGGGCACCGCGGGGGAACGAGTGCGTGAGCAGATCGACGCGGTGTTGGCGGAATACGTGGTTAAACCGTAAGGGTTGTGTGGGTATTGCGTAAGCGTGTGGTGAGCGGTTTCGCTGGACGTATGCTGTATCCAGCCGATAAGACGTGGTAGGCACAAGGCGTAGCGGCGGGGGCGATGCGATACTCCGCGGGGTTCAGTGTTGTGCCCGGCACCACGTCCCGGTCTGGTTTTGGTCTTGGAAACGCGACCCGTTGATTCGAACGCTTGGCTCAATCTGTTTTGTGTTTGCACTGCTGCTCACCTCGGGGTGCCGGAGCGGCGCGGTCGCGCCCGCAGGCTGGACGGCAGACGAGACCGCGGATGTCGCCCCCGAGGCTTGGCAGTCCGAAGCTCAAGCCGTTCGCGACCGCACACCACGCCTGCAGGTGTTCATCCACTACAGCCGCACCCACTCCACGCACACCGCGCTGCGCGTCACCACCCCCGGCAAGCCGCCCGTGTTCTGGGACCCCGGCGGGGCGTATGGGCTGACCAAGCCGTCCTACGGCCGGAAGAACGATGTCATCCTCGACGCCCCGCCCGACCTGCCCACGTGGTGGGTCTACCGCAAGCGGTGGCTCAAGGAGCCGTTCCTGTACGTCTTCGAATGGGACCTCGAAGCGCCCCACGCCCGGGCCATGCGCGACGCGCTGCTGGATGGGGCCATCAACGGACGCAAAGCCGAGGTCTTCCAGACCATCCGCACCCCCGGCCTCTGCGTGTTCGGCATGTGCGAGTTCCTCCGCACCTACGGCCCGCCCCACATCTCGACCGAGCTCCACACCAACCTCCTGCCCAACACCCTGGCGATGCAGCTCTGGGATGAAAACCCCGACCGTGTGCTCCGCTACGAGGGCGACCTCGATGCGGTTCCCGTCGTGCTGACGCGCACCGGCTTCCTCCACAATCAATTGGATGAGTCGGGCGACATGGTTCCCGCGCAAGCCGCAATGGTTGGCGAGGCCACAACCGTGGATCAGTGATGCCCCGAGTGTCGCGGGGCGTGATGTGGGTTAGGCTATGTGGCATGTCGAGCGGATCGGGAAACACGTCGGGGCTGCGTTGGCCGGATGTCTTGGTGGGGGCGGGTTGTGTGCTGCTTATCGCGGGGTTGGCGTGGGTCGCGTTTGGCCCAACCCCGTCAAGAACCGCCCGCAACGACACTCTTATCCCCTATCGAATGCGCACCATTCACCAAATGATGTTGTTCCACGGGATGAGCAACCAGAATTTCATGATCGGCCTCGAGGCTGATGGCGGCCTGCTCACCAACGACCCCGCAGAGAGATACCAACTGTTGGTCGAAGGCAATTACCTTACGCCCGATGTACTCGTCAGCCCCGCCGACGTTCGGCCCGACGCAGCCTACTCCTATGCCCTGCTCGACATCGCCTCGCCCGGCGCACGCCGTGACGCGTGGACCACCGAAGCGGTACCGGATGCTCCGATCCTCGCCGAGTCGCCTGCAGCGCTCGGCAAACCCGAGGCGTGGTCCGGCTGGGTGTTGTGGCACAGCCCTTACCTCACCGCCGAGTCTGCGGCGAGGTCGGTCGAGCAGGTGGAATCGTCTCGTGTGAACACTAACTACAGCGAAGAGTTGCCCTTCAACCTGGATGACGATTTGTTTGTCGCCGAGGGCCCGGACGACGCTTACCTCATCGAAGCCGAGCAGTGATCCGTGTTAGTCACGCCCGCCGCCGCGGTGGACGGTGCGTTTGCCGAACTTGGCGGTGATCTGGTCGAGGGCATTGTCGAGCTTCTTTTGCTTTTGCTTGTGGGGATCGGGGAAGAGCTCGGATTGCTCGTCGTCGGAGGTTAGTGGCGAAGCGCTTACGCCGACGAGGCGCACGCTGCGAAAACCCGACTCGGCCCACGCGTTGAATAACGCTTTGGCCTGTTCGTAGATGGTTTCGGTGAGATCGGTTGGACTATCGAAGGTCGTCGAGCGGGTGATGGTCTGGAAGTCGCCGAAGCGGATCTTGACGGTGACGCCGCGGGTGCGGAAGCCGTGCTTGCGGAGGCGGTAGCCGACCTGCTCGGACTGGTCGAGCATGATGTTGAGCACCGCCTCGGGGTCGGCGAGGTTTTCGCGGAACGTCTGTTCGTGGCCGATGGACTTGGCGACGCGGTCGGGGGTGACGGGGCGGTCGTCGAGGCCGCGGGAGAGGCGGTAGTAGCGTTTGGCGTGGTCGCCGAAGGATTGTTTGAGCTGGTCTTCGGTGAGTCGGCGGAGGTCGGCGACGCGCTTGATGCCGCGCTGCTCGAGTTTGCGCTGTGTGGCCGGTCCGATGCCCCAGATCTTGCCGATGGGCAGTGGGTCGAGGACGGCCCGGATGCCTTCGGGCGTGGGCGGGATGACGGTGAGGCCGTCGGGTTTCTCGAGGTCGCTGGCGAGTTTGGCGAGGAACTTGTTGGGCGCGACGCCGACGGACGCGATGAGTCCGCCGGTGGCATGGAAGATCTGGTCCTTGAGATTCTGTGCGACTTGCTTCGGCGGCCCCATGAGTCGATCGGTGCCGGTCATGTCGAGGAAGGCTTCATCCACCGACAACGGCTGCACGAGTGGCGAGAAGTCGTCGAGCACCTTGAACATGGCTTGCGAGCATTCGCGGATGCGCTCGCCGGGGACTTTCACGCAGATGGCGTGGGGGCAGAGCCGCAGGGCGCGGGACATGGGCATCGCCGAGTGGCAGCCGTACTTGCGGGCTTCGTAAGACGCGGTGGTCACGACGCCGCGTGGCCCGGTCCCGCCGGTGAGCACGGCCTTGCCCTTGAGCGACGGGTCGTCCAGCATCGCGATCGCCGCGAAGAACGCGTCCATGTCGACGTGGAAGATCGTGCGAGTGGGGGGCGGGGTTGACAGATTATCGACAGCGTCGGCCATAGCGTGATTTTACGCGGTCTTGGCCCCCTCTCCCTCCGGGAGAGGGTTAGGGTGAGGGCACTCACGACCAACCTGTACCCAGCCCCACGCATAAGAACTTCCTGCCGCCCTCACCCCGGCCCTCTCCCAGAAGGAGAGGGAGCTAAGGCAAGACTCGCCAAAACCTAAACACCAGCATTACACTGTCACCCCAGCGCCCGCGATGTCGGCGGGCGTGTTTAATCTGTTCTCGCCCGGCGTTCGATCCGCGGCGTTTCCCGACTGGAGTTGTGTATGGCCGGCCAAACCGTGGTGTCGATCGAGGGCGATCGTTTTTTTATCAATGGCGAGGTGACCTACCCCGGCACCGCGATCGAGGGCCGGCTGATGAACAGCCGGATGGTGCAGGCGACGTTTGACGACCTCAACCCCGAGACCCGCAGCCGATGGGATCGGCCCGGTCGGCCGTGGGACGCGCAGCGCAACACCGACGAGTTCATCGCCCAGCTCCCGACCTACCACGCCCACGGCCTGCTCGCCTTCACCACCAACTTCCAAGGCGGCAGCCCCGAGGGCTACAGCAAAGAACAGCCCTGGCACAACTCGGGCTTCGACGCGGACGGCACACTCCGCCCCGACTTCGCCGCACGCATGGGCCAGATCATCGACGCGGCGGACGAGCTCGGCATGGTCGTGATCCTCGGCTTGTTCTACTTCGGCCAGGATGAACGCCTCAACGACGAAGCCGCGATCATCCGTGCTTGTGACCAAACCACCGATTGGCTCATCGAGCGCGGCGACCGCAACGTCATCATCGAAGTCGGCAACGAGGTGGACCTCGACCGCGTGTACGCTCCGACGCACTACCAGCACCCCATCATTCAGGTCCAGCGCGGCGACGAGTTGATCCAGCGCATCCATGAACGCTCGGAGGGCAAGCTCGACACGCCCGAGGGCCGACTGCTGGTGAGCACCAGCCAGTGCGGCGGTCAGGTGTTGGCCGAGGAGATCGCGGGCGTCGTAGATTTTGTGTTGCTGCACGGCAACGGGGTTGAGTCGCCGAGCAAGATCATCGAACAAGTCGAAGCGTCGCGTCAGGTGCCGGGCTATCGCGGTCAGCCGATCGTGTACAACGAAGATGACCACTTCGATTTCGACCAGGAAGAAAACAACCTCGCCGCCGCGGTCGAAGCCGGGGCGAGCTGGGGGTATTTCGATTACCGCATGAAAGATGAGGGCGATGAAGAGGGCTACCAGTCGGTGCCGACGGATTGGTCGCTGTCGTCCGAGCGGAAGCGCGGGTTCTTTGAGGCGTTGAAGAAGTTGGCGCAATCGACCGCGGGTTGATTGGCATACGTTGGTTTAGCGGGAGACGCGCAGCGTCCCACGCCGACGACGTTAAAACCGCGAGTCTTGTCAGTTGATTTTTTACGCGGGGCACTTCGTGCCGCCCGCTAAACGCGGGGGCTTACGCACCTTGGTCGTGGAACCGCGCCGCCTTCTTCGGCCCGTCTTCCAGGCCGCTGTCGGGCGCGGCGAGGTCGGCGGGGTCGAGCTGAGCCTGACGCTCCTTGAACGTGATGCCCGGGTCGGGGGCGGGGCGTTGGTTGGCGAACGTGGCCATCGGCTCGCAGCCCATCATGCGGGCGACGTCGGCCCCCCAGGTCGTTTCGGGCACCACGCGTAGCGCATCGGTCTGGACATCCAACGGCAGGTGGATCAGCCGTTGGAAGTTGTCGGTGATTTTCTTCACAGCTTGCCACTGGCCCGACGCGTCGCGGGCCTCGACGCGGAAGTCCTTGATCAGTGTGCCGGGCACGCGGTCGCGGTCGCTGGCCTGCGGGTAGGTGTAGGGCATCCGCTTTTCGCTGGCGAGGTTGCTGTCGAGCGAGAGACGCAGGCCCGGCACGTTGACGGGGCTGTCCCACGTGAAGGTGATCGGTTGGCCGACCGGGCCCTCGTAGGTGTGGGTGGTGTCGGGCAGGTCGCGGTCGGTGCCGTCGAGCAGTTTGCTGACGTGGCCCCGCTCGGTGGTTTTCTCGGCTTCGACCTTGGCGGATTGCGCGAGCGGGTCGATGCCGCGCGGTCGGCCGGGCAGCCAGACGTCGTGGTCCATCAGCACGGTCTGGAGTTCCTTGAGGCGGTCGCCGGACGAGAGCGATGCGGGATCGACGCCGTGGCGGACGCAGAGCGCCGCGGCGGTGCCCGCAGCTTGGCCGATCACCGAGCACGTCGCCATCACGCGGGTCGAGGACAACGCGGTGTGGGTGGTGGAGATGTTGCGCCCGGCACACAGCAGATTGGACACGTTGTGCGAATACAGACACCGGTAGGGGATGTCGTAGGGCGACGGGGCTTCGTGGAACAGCGTGGGCCGGCCGGGGTAGTACATCCCGGCGGGGTGGTGGTCGTCCATGCTCCAGCCGCCGTGGGCGATGACGTCGTCGAAGTAGTCGGCTCCGGCGCGGACATCGTGTTGCGTGAGGATGTGGTCGCCGACGTAGCGGCGGTTCTCGCGTTTGCCCGGCAGGCTGCCGATGAACTCGATCGCCCAGCCCTCGGCCTCGTCCTTCTCGGGGGCGCGGTTCTTGATGTAGTCCCACACGCCGTAGGCGACGCGGTAGAGCTCATCGCGGATCGATTCGGAGTCGCGGATGGTGTCTTGCGTGCCGCCGACTTCGATCCACCAGAAGTTGTGCGACTTCACGCCGTTGATCCGGTGGGGCAGGTCTTCGGGGCCGTCGAAGCGCATCGCCCAACTCGGGGGGGTGAACTTCTGGGGCTTGTCGGTCCGGCGGAGCTGGATCAGCAGCGTGTTGCCCATCGTCTTGCCGTCGGCGACATCCGGCGCGATGTCTTCGTTGAACTCGTCCCGCGACTCCCGGCCCCAGCGGGTCTCGGCGCCCGAGAGCGGCGCGAGGATGCTGTCGCCCGAGCAGTCGATGAAGTGTTTGGCGTGGAGCGTGAACCAGGTCTGGCTCGTGAGCTGCCAGGCGCGAAGGCCTTGCAGTCGGCCGTCCTCGGCGTGGCCGTCGCAGACCGACGTGTTGAGCAGCAGTGTGAGGTTGGGTTGATGCGCGGCCTTAGCCCAGAGGACGCTGTCCCAGACCGAGTAGTTGAGCCCGCGGTTGTAGTGCAGGTTGTCGAGCTGGATCTCTTCGAGCAGGCCGGTCTCTTTGTTGGTCTTGCCGTAGGCGCCGCAGATCCACATGCGGACTTCCGACGATGCGTTGCCGCCGAGCACGGGGCGGTCTTGCACGAGCAGGGTCTTCGCGCCGTTGCGGGCCGAGGCCACCGCGGCGCAGAGCCCGGCCATGCCGCCGCCGACGACGCAGACATCAGCTTCCAGGGTTTTGTGATCGAAGACAGAATTGGGAGATGTTTTCATTGGATGTGATCTCGGATTCGGGTTGGGGAATTATCCCGAATAATGAAGCGAAATGAATGGTTGGGCGGGGCGTGGATATGTCCTGGTGTGATATGGCGGGTTGCCCCAAAAAACAACCCCTCTAGGCCTTGTCGGTCCTGGAGGGGTGAGATCGTGAGTTTGACTGTCGCTGCGTTGGCCGAATATGGCCAAGCGATTAACCGGCGTCGGAGCTTTCCGCGGGAGCGGGGGTCGGGGCTTCGGCCTTCTCCGCGGGCTTCTTGCGGTCGGGCGTGAGCATCATGGTCATGCGACGGCCCATCATCTTGGGCGGCTGCTCGATTTTCGAGACGTCTTCGAGCAGCTCGATGATGCCGTTCATCGTGTCGCGGGCCAGGTTCTGGTGGGCCATCTGCCGGCCACGGAAGAGCATGACGAACTGGACCTTGTCGCCGTCTTCCAGGAACGAGCGGGCCTTGTCGGTCTTGAACTTGAGGTCGTGGGCGTCGATGTTGGGACGCAGACGCATGCCCTTGAGCTCAGACTTCTTGGCGTGGGCCTTGGCCTTCTGTTCTTTCTTGGCCTGGGCGTACTTCCACTTGCCGTAGTCCATGATCTTGCACACGGGCGGGGAAGCGGTGGGGGAGACTTCGACGAGGTCGAGGCCGGCCTCGCGGGCGCGGTCCTTGGCTTCGTGGGTCTCAACCACACCGATCTGGTTGTCTTCTTCGTCGATCAGACGGATAGGGGAGACGCGGATCTGATCGTTGATGCGGAGCCGTTTGCCGGTCTCCCGGGGTTGGGGCTTAAAACGTCCTCTAGCGATGGGTAGGTTCTCCGGGGAATGGGAATGAAGTTTGGGCCGGGCACGGCCGGTCCGGCGGGGTTCGGTAAACGAAACCTTATATGTAAAGCGTATCGGTCTGCCGGGGAAAAGCAAGGTGCCGAGATCGGCGATCCGGCGGTTTTTCGTAGAAAAAGGGCGGGGTGGACGCCGTCGGTGGTGTTCCGGGCAAAGAACAGGCCCCGGCGTGAACCGGGGCCTGTCGTAAATTCTGTTTGAACTCCTCCGGGGAGAGGAGGTTCAGCCTGAATCAGGCCTTACTTGCGGCGACGGCCGAGCATGGCCAGGCCACCGAGGCCGACCAGAGCGAGGCTGGCGGGCTCGGGCACGGGAACCGTGCTGAACTGCAGGTCGTGGTTACGAGCAACGATGCTGCCAGCGGTACCACCCGAGTTGGTGTAGGTAACGGTAGCGGTCGGAGCGAAGTCAACCGAAGCGGTTTGGAACAGGAACGGGCCACCACCGACGCCAGCCGGACCGATGGTCGCGGTGGTACCGTTGATGTCGGCCGAGCGATCAAGAACCGCACCACCAGCGCCGATGGCGCCACCGGTGAAGCCGTCGAAGACGATGAAGTCGCCGTTGGACGTGGTTTGACCAGCAGCGAAAACGAGGCTGAAGGTCACGTCGTTCAGGTTACCGAAGCCGGTGTCAACACCTTGGCCCCAGGCACGCTGGTTGGTGCCGCCCGAAGCGCGAACGGTGAAGGTGACCGAGTCATCGTTGGCGGCATCGCCATCGAGGTCCAGGTTGTTGTAGGTGATGTCCCAATCGAGGGGATCGGCGGTGGTGTTGCCGGGGCCCGAGTTGAGAACAGCATCGGTGTGACCAAAGACGCCGGTGCCACGAAGGTCCAGAGCGTCGATGTTAACGACAGCACCCTGCGAAAGGGGAGCCGCAGCAACAGTCAGAGCTGCACAAGTACCAAGAAGAAAACGCATGTTAATTAACCTCCTATAACGGACATGAAAATGATTCTCTAACCTCAACTTCTGAAACGTTGGGTCTTACGTGAGATTTAGATTACACCGAAAAGTGTTGACAATCAACCGAAATTTGAAGATTGTCTACAATTTTGCAATAACGATCCTGTCGATTGCGTGATATCCATTAATAGAAATCACGTCAGATCTTTGTTGGGTGAGCCAAGGGGATATTGAGGGTTGATGGTGTATTTTAGTTGACCTGAATCTGGGTGTTTGCGTACGCCTGCGGCGGGGGCCGTGGTTAAAGGGAGTCGGGCTAAGGTGAGTGGCCGCCCTGATTGATGGTTGATATTGCAAAAAGATAGGTCTGTTCGACCTAAATATTTTTTATGTTTGAACGGGCGGATGTGGTTTTGTTTCAGGAGGGCAGATTGGTGGGGCTAGGGTTTTAGCCTTGATTTTGCCGCTTTATTAAACGCAATCGTGAGGGAGACGCCCTGTGGTTGGGTGGGTGCAGGGTCGTTGTTGCGGTGTTTCGTTGGAGTTCAGTCGGATGTGCGCTATGGTTAAATTCATTATCAACGGCTTGCTCGAGTTCCTCTGTGCAACGGGGTTCCGTGGCTCGTTCGTTGCCGGATGGTGATGATCAGAATGGGGTTGCAGGCGGCTAAAAGTTGTGAATTGTCTGCAATTCTAAGGATATTGCGCCTAACGCCGTGTGGCGTGTATGTGGTGGATTGTTTCCATTTATTTGTTGAATCGTGCTTGACAGGGGGCGGGGCGGTGGTAAATTACACACTTAAGCTCCTGGGACCTATCTCCCAATTTGTGTTGCATCTCATTTTTCGTGTTCTTTTCTGTCCTGTTTCCTACCCGTTTGAAAGTGAGGAGAATTGATGAATAAGTGGACCTCTTCTTTGGCCGCTGTGGCGGTGTGTGCTGGCTTTGCCGGTGCCGCGCAGGCGACCATCATTTACAGCGAAAACTTTGACGATGTCGCGTTCCCCGATCAGGCCCTGCAGGTCGCGATCGACGGCAACGCTTCGGTCAGTTTTGGCGCTAACGCGACCATCGGCGACACCAACGCCGCTGGCGACGGCACCCCGGCGGCGAGCTCCGGTGCGACCTCGGGTCTGTCGACCCGTAACGGCACCCGTGGCTACATCACCGGCGCGGATGCCAACTTCACCTCGGGCTCGGGCAATGTCGGCCAGCTTCACTCGCACACCGCGGGTGGCTTCGCCGTGCTGTCCACCGGCCCGATCGGGACTGTTAATGGCGTGAACAACCAGCCGACCCCCATCGCCATTACCCCTGTCGCTGGCGATATTTACCGTGTTAGCTTCGATATGTACAAGCAGGCTGACCGGCTCCTGACCTCGAGCCTGGGCGTCAACTGGAACCTGAAGGATGCGGCCTTCACCGTGTTTGCCTTCCCGGATACCTGGGACGACTTCTCCACCGCTGCGGTGGGTGACACTGTTGCGGTCGTGAAAGACCTGGTCATCACCCAGGCCATGGTCGACGCGGGTGTGACTTCGTTCGGCCCCCAGTTCACCTTCTTCAACAACCCCAATGGTGCCGACATGGCGGTGAACACGGCCTACGCACAGATCGACAACTTCCAGATTGAGCTGATCCCCGTGCCCGAGCCCGGCTCGCTGGTGCTGCTGGGTCTGGGTGGTCTGGCCCTGGTCGCTCGTCGTCGGGCCTGAGTTGAATCAGACCTGATTCGACACTAAGTCCAATCAAAGTGAAACGCCTGCTGGAAACAGCAGGCGTTTTTTTAATGCGCGAGCCGGTGAGGTTGGGGTGGGTGCTGTTTGGGCGGCTCGCTTATGTGTCGTTAGCCGTGCGGGTCGTGGCGCGAAAAGAGTGGTTGGGCAGCAAATTTTTTTCAATTCCTGGGTGAAAAGCATTGCGGAGTGGCGGGATTGTGTTAAACTATTTTAGCTAGTGTTGATGTGCATTAGCAATTGTCGATATGTTTTGTTTTTTGATTTCTCATTTCTGTCTACATATGGAGGTTATTAAGTGAAGAATTTACGAATGTTTGCAGGTGCCGTTGCACTCGGCGTGTTGGCGTCGTCTGCCTCGGGTAGCGTTTTGTTTGAGACCTCGTTTACCGCTGCCGAAGGTTTTGTTGACGGTGGTGTTGGTTTTGGTCCGGACAACCCCGACACCGTGATCGGCCAGGGCCCGTACTCCGTCGTCGACTCGGCGGGTGTGGGTACGCTGTCCAGCGACTCGAACGGCTTCGTGCGGGCGCTGCTCGGCCGGACTGCCGCAGGTAACCAAACCGATGTCACCAGCCTCGGCGCGGGTGAGCAGGTTGTGATCGAGTACATCGGCCTGGTTGTCGGTGCGAACTCGGCTTCGGGCAACAACATCGGTGTGGTCGGCCTGGCCAACGAAGATGCCGGCAACATCCTGGGTGGCTCGAGCCTTGCCATCGGTGCCCAACTCGTCGGTAACGGCGGCAACGGCAACGTCTGGATCGACCCCAACACTAACTTCACCCCGAGCGCGGGTGCCGACACCGGCGTCGCCTTCGGCACGGCGTTCGACCTCACCATCACCCTGACCTCCGATGGTCTGGGCGCATTTGATGTCGAGACCTCTGTGAATGGTGGCGCGACGCTGACCACCCAAAGCGGTGTGACCCCTGACTTCAGCAAGTCGGGCACCCTGCTCTCTGGTCACCTTCAAGACTTCGGCGGCGCTAACGGTATCCGGCTCGACGGCTTCCGTCTCTCGACGGTGATCCCCGAGCCCGCTTCCCTAACCCTTTTGGGTCTTGGTTCTTTGGCTATGCTCTCCCGCCGACGTGCGTGAGTTGAAACAGTACATGAACCATGAAAAATGAGGCAACGCCCGCTGTTCGCAGCGGGCGTTGTTTTTTTGCGCGATGGGCGACGGCGGGTGCTGGGGGCAGGCGCTTCGGGGCCCGGGTTCAACAAGGGGATGGCCCGGGCGTTGTTCCCTTGCGAGAGGTCAGGCAACCTGCGTGAGGGCGATGGTATTGGGCTTCACGCGGGACGCTGCGCGTCGCACGCTAAACGTGGGGTGCGGGAGAATGAACGAGGCCGGGGTTGGCGCATTCCAGATATGGCTGGAGCGTCGGGTGCCACACCTGTGGGTGAGATGCTTTAGGCTGCGGGTGCGAGGGTGATTAGCCAGTAGGCGACCGGGGCGACGATCAGGGCCGAGTCGGCGACGTCCATGACCCCGCCGAAGCCGGGGATGGTGGCGGCCCAATCTTTGACGCCGGCGTCGCGCTTGAGCAGGCTGGCGACGAGGTCGCCGACCTGGCCGAGGAAGCCCAGGAGCATGCCCGCGGGCAGGGCGTAGAGCGGGGCGATGGCCCGCTCGGGCACGAGGTGGTTGCCGATGAGCGTGAAGACCACGGCCCAGAGCCCGGCAAAGAGCATCCCGCCAACCAGACCTTCCCAGGTCTTGCCGGGGCTCAGCCATTCGATGAGCTTGTGCTTGCCCAGGAATCGGCCAGTAAAGTACGCGCCGATGTCGCAGGACTTGACCACCATGATGATCGCGGCGATCACCCACGCCGAGTAGCCGGCCTCGCGGATGAGCAGGTACATCCCCGGCAGGATCCCGAGGTACACCATCGCGAACACCGCGTTGGCCCCCGCCGCGGCGGCGCCCTGCGTCTCTTTGCGCAGGAAGCTGTGGCGGAACATCGAGAAGAACAGCACGCCCGCCACGCCGCTGCCGAAGAACGCCACGGCGGTGCGTGGCGTCTCGATCATGGGCAGGAGGTACACCATCAGGCAGCCCACCGCGGCGCTGCCGAAGGTCGACAGCCGGCTGCAGTGGCCCCACTTGGCTCGCAGCAGGGCGGCGAGTTCGGTGGACGCGAGTGCCCCGAGCGCGATGACCAAACCCAGGAGGATGAGCCCCGGCGGCATGCCGCGCCGGCCGAGCGCATCGTCGGCCCACATCAGCAACACGAGCCCCAGGGTCATCATGATCCCCGAGGGGATGCGGTGCTTGAGCATAGATCGGTATGGTAACAGTTTGAAGTGCTTCGATCGTTGCGAAGTGTTGCGCTGGGGTCTTAATCTTCTTGCTTCTGACGTTCGCTCGGGAGCATCGGATGGCGTACCCTTTGTACGATGAATGCTTGGTTGAGCAAGACGTATGTGGTCGGCCTGTTGGCGGTCGTTTGCGGGGCGATGTGGGGGGCGATCGCGACCGCGCAGGACAACGCAGAGGCGCCCGCTGAGGCGGCGGTGCAGGGCAGTGCCGCCTCGTGGTCGGCGGACCTGCCGGTGGTGTCGGACGGCCGTCACGCCTGGCTGTGGGCCGATCAGCCGAGCGGGGACGATCCCGAGCAGCGGGTCACGGTGCTGTACCACGCCGACGCGGCCGAGTACGAGCCGGAAGAGGGGCCGGCCTGGGAGAAGGTGACCGAGTTTGCCGGGCGTCTGTCGCCCCGCGGAGCCGCGGCGGAAGCGGGCACGCTGTGGCTGATGTTCGACAACGGGCAGGTCGCGATGATCACCCTCCGCCCCGCGCCGATCGAGGGCGACTGGTACTTCCGGAAACACGCGAGCAAGTCCCTGCCCGCGGGGACCACGGTGCGATCGAGCGCGGCGGCCGACGGCAAGCTCTGGGCCCTGGTCCGGGTCGAGACCGGGCAGGCCATCCTCGATCTGGACCGCGGGCCGACCGAGGCAGAAGCGGCGGTATCGAGCGAAGACCTCGAGCCATTGAACCTGGTGCTCGGCTTGCCGCGCGACTTGGTCCTCGAAGGCGACGACCCGTTTGCGGGTAGCGCCGAAGAGCAGGGCGATACCGCGAGCGAAGAGACGGCAGCAGATCCGCAAGCCGAGGGAGACGATGCGGAAACCTCGGAGCCGCAGGAGGGCGAATCCGAATCCGATGCTTCGGCCCCGGCGTCGGAGGAAACAGAACCCGAAGCCCAGAACATCGACGGTGCGGCGGATGAGGTGATCGAGGAAGCGGTGCAGCAATCCCCCGAACTACCCGAGGCCCCGGCGGACCGCCTGCTGGTCCTGGACCGTGGCGCGTGGCGCGTGGTGCCGTTGCCCGACGCGTGGGAGTCGAATCGGCCGGTGCAGGTGATCGCGCCCAGCGAGTCCGAGTCATCGCCCGTGTTGTTGCTACAGGGCGAGAAATTCCAGGCGGGGCGCGAGGTGACGCTGTATCGCGCGGCCGCGGCCTTGGCCGATGGGCAAGGCGCCGATGACGCCTCAGCCGAGGTACCGCTGCTGGCGGAGGTGGGCCCGCGGTGGAAAGCGACCTCGTTGACTCTGGCCGAGAGCGGGGGGGTGACGGGGTTGCGCGTGGCCGGGCAGCTTGTGCTGGCCCAGCATCAACCGACGTCGACGGGGTTTGCTGCTCGCTTGTCGGCGGTGCGTGGCGACCAGCTGATCGCCATCGGCGGCGTTGCCCTCGACGCGTCCACCGACACCCCGGCGTACGGCGTTTGGATCGCGTTGCCTTTCGGCGACTCGGTCGGTGTGCTGGCCGGCGAGCGTGACACCGCCGCCGCGATCCTCCAACGCAGCGAGGAGAAACCGTTGGTGAATCCTGCGCCGGGGCCGACGGTCACCACGGTGAACCTGCACGGTCAAACGGACCTCGCGCCGATGCGGATGGATGTCGACCCCGAGCGGCCGCTCTCCCAGTCGGCCGACACGATCATCCTGATGGGCGTGGTTGTGGTCTCGATGCTTCTGCTGTTTGCGTTCTGGCGGCGCGACCCGACGGCGAACACGTTGCAGCTCGCCGAGGGCGACGCGATCGCGGACCTGATGCGGCGTGGCTTCGCGGGGCTGATCGACCTGGCGCCGGGGCTGCTCGTGGCGACGAGCGTGTATGGCCTGCCTTTCGAGGAGTTGTATGACCGCTGGCCGGGCCGGGGCGTCGGGGCGACGTGGGAGAAGATGTTGCCCGGGCTCACGGCGATCGGCGTCGTGGTCGCGCACACCCTCGCGCTCGAAGCGGCGACGGGGCGGTCGCTGGGTAAATGGGTGGCGGGGCTGCGGGTCACGACGCTGGTGGGCGAGACGCCGAAGTTCTGGCAGTACGCGGTGCGTGGTCTGCTCAAGGCGTTTGACCTGATCGCGTTCCTCCTGCTGATCTTCCCGGTTATCAGCCCCTATCGGCAGCGGCTGGGCGACATGGTCGCGGGCACGGTGGTGGTGATGAAAGCTCCGCCCTCGGCCGATGATTCGGCGTCGGGAGGTGACGCGTGAGTGAGTCTGCGGACCATACAACGAAACGAGCGGTGGTGTTGCTGTCGGGCGGGCTCGACTCGGTCACCGCGCTCGCGGTGGCGCAGCGTGACGGCTACGAGTGCCACGCGCTGAGCTTCGACTACGGCCAACGACACAAGGTGGAACTCGCCGCCGCCCAGGAGATCGCCGACGCGATGGGCGTTGCGTCTCATCGCACCGCGAAGATTGACCTGCGCGCCTTCGGCGGAAGCGCACTGACCGACGACACCCTCGACGTCCCCAAGGACCGTGACGACGACGCCATGTCGCACGACATCCCCGTCACCTACGTCCCGGCCCGCAACACGATCTTCCTCAGCTACGCCCTGGCCCTCGCCGAGGTGCTCGAGAGCACGGACCTGTTCATCGGCGTGAACGCGGTCGACTACTCCGGCTACCCCGACTGTCGGCCCGAGTTCATCGCCTCGTTTGAGCGCACCGCCAACCTCGCGACCAAGGCCGGCGTCACCGCGGATGATGACCACCACCTCAAGGTCCACACCCCGCTGATCGACCTGCCCAAGACCGACATCATCCGCCTCGGCCTCGAGCTCGGCGTCGACTACAGCCTCACCCATTCCTGCTACGACCCGCTGGGCCCCGACCACATCAAGCCCTGCGGCCACTGCGACGCCTGCCTTCTGCGCATCCGCGCCTTCGAAGAGCTGGGCCAACACGACCCCGCGATGCTCCGGCACCACGGCGAAGCCTGGAAACCCTGAGAAAACGTAACTATTACAATTTTGTTTAGCCGAGATATTAAAATTAAGTATTAACTTAAATCTATATCAAGTCATTTCGCTACTCCCCCGAACCCACCCAATCACCACCGATCCCGCTCGGGCATGTAAAATCACTCCGAAATCCGAAATCCGAAATCCGAAATCCGAAATCCGAAATCCGAAATCCCCACGCCCCATGACCTACCCCGACCCCGGACAACCCCACGGCCTCACCACCCAGCTCATCGTCGGCATGGAGATCCACGTCGAGCTCGCCACCCGCTCGAAGATGTGGACCACCGCGCCCAACCTAGCCCACGCCGACTACTTCGACGCCGAGCCTAACACCCTACTCGACCCCGTGGTCATCGGCATGCCCGGCACCCTGCCCGTCATCAACCGCGCCGCCGTCGAGATGTCCATCAAGGTCGGCCTCGCCCTGGGCTGCTCCATCTCCTCCCTCACCAAGTGGGACCGCAAGAGCTACTACTACCCCGACCTGCCCAAGAATTACCAGATCAGCCAGTTCGATCGTCCCGTCTGTTACGACGGCGCGTTTGATGTGCCGGTCTCCGATGATTCGGGCAACGCCCCCGACTTCGACACCAAACGCATCCGCATCACCCGCGCCCACCTCGAAGAAGACGCGGGCAAGCTCCTGCACGATCTCCCGGGGGGCGGCTTCAGCGACGGCAGTCTCGTCGACCTCAACCGCGCGGGCACGCCGCTGCTCGAGATCGTCACCGAGCCGGACTTCACCTCCGCCGACGACGCGGTCGCCTTCGGCCAAGCGCTCCGAGATGTCTGTCGCCACCTCGGCGTCACCGAGGGCATCATGCAAAAAGGCCACATGCGGTTTGAGCCCAACATCAACGTCGTGATCACCAAGCCGTCGGGCGAGGTGTTCAAGACGCCGGTGGTCGAGATCAAGAACCTCAACAGCTTCAAGGCTGTGCACGGCGCGATCATCCACGAACACCACCGCCAGGTCGAGCAGTGGCTCGAAGATGGCCGAGTGATGGGCGCCCGCGCCAAGTCCACCCGCGGCTGGGACGACGTCAAGCTCGTCACCACGCCCCAGCGGGAGAAGGAAGACGCCGACGAATACCGCTACTTCCCCGACCCCGACCTGGTCACGCTGAAGATCGGCGACGACTGGCTCGACCGCCTGCGCGCCGAGCAGCCCGAATTACCCTTGGCGAAGAAGGCCCGTTACATCGGCGAGTACGGCCTCAAGCCGATCGACGCCGACAACCTCCTCGCCGAGCCCGCCAACACCCGCTTCTTCGAAGACTGCGTGCTCGCCGCCCGCGCCGACGGCGGCCCGGTGTCCGAGCCCCGCCGCGTCGCCGCGATGCTGCTAAACGCCGGGGCCAAGCGCGCCAACGAGGCCGGCGTCTTCCTCGACGGCCTGGGCATCACCCCCCAGCAGGTCGCCGACACCGTCGCCCTGCAAGACGCCGACAAGATCAGCGCCAGCGCCGCCGACACCCTCTTCGGCCACGCCTGCACCAGCGACGACCCAGCCGAAAAGCTCGCCGAGCAGCACGGCCTGCTCCAGGTCAGTGATGAGGGCCAGCTCGACGAATGGATCGATCAGATCCTCGCCGACCCCAAAAACGAGAAGGCCATCGAGCAGATCAAGGGCGGCAAAGAGAAAGCCATCGGCGCTCTGCTGGGCCAGATCATGAAGCTCTCCAAGGGCCAGGCCAACCCTAAAGCGGTGGGCGACAAAATCAAAGCAAAATTGCTGGGTTGACCCCGAATTGGGGTTTCATCGGACCAAGATGTCGTTACCATCTGGGCCATGAATACCCCCTGCTTAAATACTTCTAACCTGCGTTCTGACGTGGATTTCAACTTCGACTGGCAGTTCACGCTGGAAGGCGAATCCGCCCCCGACAGCGACTGGCGCGAGGTGCGTCTGCCCCACGACTGGAGCGTCGAAGGCCAGACCACGCAGGAGCACGGCGGCAACGCCACCGCGTACCTGCCCGGGGGCGTGGGCCACTACCGCAAGTCGTTCGTGCTGCCCGCGTCGGCCCAGGGCAAGCGGTTCCGAATCGAGTTTGATGGGGTGTATTCCAAGAGCGATGTGTGGGTGAACGGCCAGCACCTCGGGCATCGGCCGTACGGCTACATCCCGTTTGCGTACGACCTGACCGAGCACCTCACGTTCGGCGCAGACGCGCCGAACCAGATCGTCGTCCGTGTGGATCGCACGGCCTACATCGACTGCCGGTGGTATTCGGGCTCGGGCATCTACCGCCACGTGCGATTGATCGCGACCGACCCGGTGAGCGTGCCGCAACACGGCGTGTTCGTGACGACGCCAAGCGTGACCGATGCCCAGGCCCGCGTGTGCGTCGAGACGCAGGTGCAGAACACGACTGACAACGAGGCCAAGATCACACTGACGCAGACGGTCCTCGGCCCGGATGGCGAAGCGGTGGGCGCGACCGAGCAAACGCTGACTGTCCCCGCCAACACCACCCGCCCCGAGCAGCAGTTCATCTTGGTCGCCAACCCCAAGCGGTGGGACATCGATGATCCGCAGCTGTACTCGGTGAAGACCACGCTCAGCCGTGACGGCGAAAAGATCGACGAAGTCGTGAACCGCTTGGGCATCCGCACGTTCCATTACGACGCGAAGAAGGGTTTCTTCCTAAACGGCCGGAGCGTGAAGTTCAAGGGCGTTTGCCTGCACCACGACGGCGGGGCGGTGGGGGCGGCGGTGCCGCTCAACGTTTGGCGTCGTCGGCTGGAGAAGTTGCAGGACGCCGGCGTCAACGCGATCCGCACCGCGCACAACCCGCCGAGCGCCGAGTTCCTGGACCTCTGCGACAAGATGGGATTCCTCGTGCAGGACGAGGCGTTTGATGAATGGCACCACGCCAAGGACAAACGCAAGAACTACAAGCAGGAGGCGGAGGAAGACGAGACCCGCGGCTACAGCGAGAGCTTTGCCGAGTGGTCCGACCGCGACGTGGCGGCGATGGTGCTTCGCGACCGCAACCACCCGTCGATCGTGATGTGGAGCATCGGCAACGAGATCGAGTGGACCTACCCCGCTCAGCAGTACGCGGCGGGTTACTGGGAAGAGGGCCGAGCGCTCGACCCCAACGGCAAAGAGGTGAACTACTACTGGGACGTCCCGCCGCACCCGCCGGAAGAAATCCTCCGGCGGTATCAGACTCAGGACCTGGGCCCGCACAACATCGCCACGGTCGCCAAGCGATTGGCCGACGGCATCCGCGCGGTGGACCGCACCCGCCCGGTCACGGCCAACACCGTCATCCCCAGCCTCGGCATGGTCGCGGGCTACGGCGATGCGCTCGACATCGTCGGCACCAGCTACCGCCAGATCCTCACCGACTATCTGCACGAGAACTACCCGGATGTGCCGTTCTTCGGCAGCGAAAACTGGACGCAGTGGCACGAGTGGGAGTGGTGCATCGACCGCGACTACGCCCCGGGCATCTTCCTCTGGACCGGCATCCGCTACATGGGCGAGTCCGGCGGCTGGCCCAACCGCGGCGGAAACAGCGGCCTGATCGATTTTGCCGGCCTCGACATGCCGGCGTGGCACCACTTCAAGTGCTTCTGGAACCTCGAAGAGGCGCACCTGCATCTCGAAGTCGTGCCTCAGGACACCGCAGACTTCGAACTCGACGGCCTGGGCCACCAGTCCGACCACGCCAACCCTTACGAGTTGGTCGATGGCGTCGTGCGCCGTCTCGACCGGGACGACAAGCAGAAGATGAAGTGGAGTTGGCACGGCAGCACCCCGCACTGGAACCAGGAAGTGGGCCAGCCGGTGGTGGTCGAGGCTTTCACCAACTGCGTCTCCGTTGAGCTGTTCCTGAACGGCGAATCGCTGGGCGTCCGCGAGTTGGAAGACGTCGCGCCGGGCAACGACAAGTACCTGCTGCTGTGGCACGTCCCCGCGTGGAAGGCGGGCAAACTCGAAGCCCGCGGCACCACGGCCGACGGCCAAACGATCACCCGCGCCCTGGAAACCGCGGGCGACGCCGCGGCACTGCACCTTGAGGTGGACTACGCCGAGCTCCCCGCCGACCGCTACGCCGCGGCGCACGTCACGCTGCAGCTGCGTGACGCCGAGGGCCGACCCGCGTTGCATAAAGACCACGAAGTCACGTTCCAGATCGACGGCCCGCTGCGTCTGCTGGGCATCGACAACGGCAGCATCGCCTGCCAAGACCGCTACAACGTGCCGACGGTCGAGACGTACAAGGGCCGGTGTGTCCTGCTGGTGCAAGCGCTCGACGAAGCGGGTGAGGCGACGATCACCGCCACCACGGCTGACGGCCTCACGAGCAACGCGGTGACGGTCACGCTGAAGCCGGCCTGATCAAGGAGTCGATGGCCCAGGTCGCTTACGACCGGTCCTTGCCCCACCGGTGGTAGGCGACGCGGAACTCTTCGTACGAGAGCCCCAGGTAGTCCCACACGGTGCGGTTGCGGTCTTTGCCGCGGTAGGCGTCGCGGACGTAGTCGATAAAATCGGCCCGGAACCGTCCGTCCTGCGCCTGCATGCAGAACGTGGCGACCGACCCGGCCTCGGCGTAGGCGGAGGGGCGGTCGCTCTCGACGTGGCGGTACCACTGGTTGCCGTCTTTGAGCCCAAACAATTCATCGAGGGGCAGGTGGCCGTAGTACGCGGCGCCGCGGAACAGCATCCGGTCCTCATGGAAGACCGCGGTCTCGGTGTACTGGGCGATCGCTTCGGTCAGCCAGACCGGCGCGTCGTTTTTTTCGGTCATCACGTGGAGCACCTGGTGGGTGAACTCGTGGAACATGGTCTCGGACGGGCCGCCGTAGAAGTAACAGGTGCCGTTGGATGGACGGAAGATGCCGCCGCTCCAGCTGACCGCATCGGCACGATTGACGTATTCGGCGTGGTCGCGGTAGACCCATACCTTCATCGGCGGATGCTCCACCAGCCCCAGGGCCAACTGCAGCGGGTCGTACTTGCCGCCCTCGGCGAAGAACAAAGCGTAGACGTAGAAAATCTCGTCGTACATCATCTCGAGCTGAGTGGCGACCTGTGAGATGGACTCGAGGTCGGTCGAGCCGCGGACGTCGAGGTGTTCGGTGCGGATTTCCCAGTCCCGGCCGGCGCGGCTGTGGTAGCTGTTGGCATCGGCCAGGCTCATCCATTCTTTGCGGCGCAGACTGAAAACGAAACCCTTGTCGTAGCGGTCGGCGTGCTTGGCGGGCATCCAGCCGCGGTCGGGGTTCCAGATCAGCCCGGCCTTCATCCGCTCGGCTTCAAACTTCGAGACCCAGTACAGATCGGCGTCGAAGCGCAAGAGTTTCTCGAGCGTGTTGTCAGTGGTCGTCGTTTCATCGATCCGGTTGATCTTCTCCATCACCTTGTCGGACAGCTTTACCTGTCCCAGGGCGCGGCGGATTGCTTTGTGGTCCGGATCGAAACACAGGACCTCCCGCATGAGTTCCACCGCGGCCTGCACCTCGCCGACACTCTCGGCCCTGCGGAGCAAGTCGTAGCTGGGCTCGGTCAGGTCCTTGCGGGCTTGCTTGAGTGCCGCCTCGAACGCGCGGTCGGGCTTTTCTCGCCCCGAAACCGCCTGGTCCTCGGTGATTTCGTCGATCCTGCGGGGGATGTCGCGGACGTGGTTGCGGTCGAGCCTGAACACGCCGGCACACATGCCCCACAGCGCCCGTTCGTCGATCTTCCAGTTCTTCTCATCGATCAGGTCCAGGAACTCCATGATGCGGGCATTCGCGGCCTCGGCCCGCTCGACCCGGCTCGCCTGGAGCTGTTCGATAAACTCCGCCCGCTGGGTGCGCAGCTTTTCCCGCTGCTCGAACCACGCGTCTGCCCGAGCGAGGGGGGTGATGAGCGTGCAAACGAACAAGGCCAGCAGAACGGGTTTAAGCGGATGATCCGGCATGCGACGGCTCCCGAAAGCGATGCGTTGAACGTCTGGTTACCCTAGCACATCGATCCGACCGGACAAAGGCTATGGCTGTGAACCGCACCCTGATTCAGACGCCCGAAGACCCTCGCTTGGCGGCTTACCTCGATCTCAAGGACCGCGATGTGCGTCGCGAAACCGGGCTGTTTCTCGCGGAGGGCGAGCATGTCGTGCGGCGGGCGTTTGAAGCGGGATTGGCGGTGCGGTCGGTGTTGGTGGTGGAATCGAAGGTCGAGCGCGTGTTGGCGATGGCGGAGGCTTCGCCTGCGTTTTCGTCGGAAGAGACGATTGAGGTTTTGGCGTGCCCCAAAGACGTGATCGAGGAATCGGTGGGGTTTGTGATGCACCAGGGGATCATCGCGGCGGTGGAGCCTCCCGCAGCGGTTGGGCTTGAGGCGGTGTTGGGGGATGAGTCATGTGGACTGAAGTCCGCACGCCCTGTGATTTTGGTGTGCCCGGAGATTACGAACGTGGACAACCTGGGGGTGTTGGTGCGGGTTGCGGCGGGGCTGGGGGTGAAGGCGATGGTATTGGGGCCCAAGTGCTGCGACCCGTGGTATCGGCGGGCGGTGCGGGTCTCGATGGGTGCGGTGTTCGCGATGCCGATGGTGCGGAGCGTCGATTTGGATGCCGACCTGACCCGGATGCAGCGTGAGTTCGGCGTGGAGCTGGTAGCGACGGTGATCGATGCGGACGCCACGCCGTTGCGCGAGAGCCCGCCGTTTGCGGGCCCCGGGGCGATTCTGCTGGGCAGCGAGGGCTACGGCCTGTCCCCCGAGGTGGTCGGCCGGTGCGACCGCAAGGTCCGCATCCCCATGCATCACGACATCGATTCGCTGAACGTCGCGGTCGCGGCAGGGATCGTGGTGCACCATTTCTGTGAGGGGTGAGGGGTGAGGGGTGAGGGGGCGGCCAGCAAGCAGGAATAAACCCGGATGACTGGGCGTTAAACGTGGGGGTGGCTATGCTTTTAGTACGTCTGAAGAAAGGTTGTCCGATGCGACGGTTCGGTGCGAGCGTCCTTTGTATCTTGGCTTTGGGAATGACGGCTTGCGCGGACTATGCGGGGGCCGGAGCAGCGGACGATGATGGAAAGGAAATCAACGTGGTGATCAACCCCGAGCGTGATGAGGATGGCAAGCTGGTCCCGGTGGAAAAGACCGCGGAGCAGTGGAAAGAAGAGCTGTCGGACTTTGAGTACTACGTGCTTCGTGAGAAGGGCACCGAGCGGGCCTTCACCGGCCGGTACCACGACAGCAAGCAAGACGGCGTGTACGTCTGTGCGGGCTGCCACGTCCCGCTCTACGACTCGAAGACCAAGTTCGATTCGGGCACGGGTTGGCCCAGTTACTACGAAGCGATCGTTCCGGACCACGTCGGCGAAAACGAAGACCTGTCCCACGGCATGCGACGCGTCGAAATCGTCTGCGCCCGCTGCGACGGCCACCTCGGCCACGTCTTCCCCGATGGCCCCAAGCCCACCGGGATGCGCCACTGCGTCAACGGCACTTCACTGCGGTTCATCGAACGCGAGGAGTTCGAGAAACTGACCGCCAAAGCCGAGGGGGCGACGGCTGGCGAATAGGTCTGGCGGGATTAAACTATCCCACGGATCATCCCGCCATTCTTCGATAGGTCTCCAATTTGAGTTTGTCGCCCAAGCCCATGATTCGCAGAGTCCTTTGGCTGGCGAAGGCTATGGTATTGGGTTTGTCCGGAACGCTGCCGGCCTGGAGTTTTGCGGGCGAGTTCGATCGCACCACCGACATGCCACGCTTCGACGAACCCCTCCGGCCGCAATTCCACTTTACGTCCCAAACGGGCTACATCAACGACCCCAATGGGCTGTTCTATCTCGACGGGGTCTACCACCTGTTCTTTCAACGCAGGACCGATAGCGGCAAGGCATGGGGGCACGCGACCAGCACAGACCTGGTCCGTTGGACGCAACACGACAACGCGATCTGGCCGCAAGACGGCTTTCAGGCGTACTCGGGATGTGCCGTGGTCGATTGGCAGAACACCAGCGGCTTTCAAACCGGAGAACACCCGGTGGTGGTGGCTGTGTTCACGAGCTGGGGCCAGGGTCAGAGCCTGGCCTACAGCAACGACCGCGGCGAGACCTGGACGCGTTACGAAGGCAACCCCGTTTTGCGTCTGCCCAACGATGCGCTCAAGTCCTATCCGCTGAGTGCGCGTGACCCGCACGTGATGTGGGACGCCGGACGCCGTCGATGGGCCATGGTGTTGTATGAGAACCTTGGCTCTGAAGTCAGGGAAGGCGTGGCCCGGGACGAGCAGGGCGGGTTCTCGCTGTTCGAGTCGGCCGACCTCAAGGCATGGACCCGGCTGAGTCACGTGCCGGGGTTTTACGTCTGTCCCGATGTGTTCGAGCTTCCCGTCGAGGGGGAAGACGCCCGGGT
This sequence comes from Algisphaera agarilytica, assembly GCF_014207595.1. NCBI lineage: Bacteria > Pseudomonadati > Planctomycetota > Phycisphaerae > Phycisphaerales > Phycisphaeraceae > Algisphaera > Algisphaera agarilytica. The sequence continues at coordinate 589,997 of NZ_JACHGY010000001.1, read as the reverse complement.
CTGGGTGGCGATGGACTGGGAGAAGTATGCCGTGGGTCGCTTCGACAGCACGACGTTTACCCCTACCACGGCCATGCGTCCGCTGGATTTCGGCCGGCCCCAGGCCCTGTCGGCGAATCAGACCTGGAAGCACCTGCCCGACGGCCGAGTTGTTCAGATCTGCTGGATACGCGGGGGAAAATACCCGGGCATGCCGTTTGATCAGCAGTTGAGTTTTCCCACCGAACTGACCCTCAGAAGGATTAACGACGATCTTCGGCTCTGCAAGCAACCGGTGGCCGAGATCGCGTCGTTATACGGCGTCGTTCATGAACACAATGTGATGCGCGTCGAACCGAACCAAGCCGTACGGATTGGGGGGCACACGCAGAGTTACGATCTCGAGTTCGAATTGGAACTTGAGCCGGGCGCAGTCGTGAATTTCGTGGTGCTGGGGCAAAGCATTGCAGTAAGCTCCGACGCCGTCGCGGTTGGCGATCAAACCGGTCGGCCGATCGAGCCGGTACGGCAGATGAGGGTTTTGGCGGATCGCACCTCGATCGAGATCTATATCAATGAGGGTGAAACGACGATGACCTTCACCGTGTTGCCGCCTGATGAAACCGCGGAGGTTGCGTTTCGGGTCGACGGTGGTGGCACAATCGAGTTAAAGCGTGTGGCTTGGCGTGAAGTCGGGTCGGCTTGGGAATGAGCCCTGTGGGACTGAAGGGGGATTGCCCAAGCGATCGATTTGTTTCGGTGAAAACATCTCTCATGTTCTTGTCGGGTTCGGCGCGGTGAAGGGGTATACTCGTAGTTCCCAATGGGGATGTTTCTGGGCGTAGGTTTCGCGATCGCACATCTTTTCTTTTCAGGAGTTGGCCATGCTTCTATCGGTAGGTTCTTGTTCCCGGGTCGCCGCGGTGGCGTTGATTGGTTTGGGGGGCGTTGTCTCGGCAACGGCCGACGTGGTCAGGATCAACGACGGGCGTGTGTTCGAGGGCTCGATTTTGGTGCAGAACGACCAGGAAATCGAGATCGACACGATGGTGTCGGACATCCGCGCACGCCTGACTTTTCAGATGGACGAGGTGGCTTCCGCCGAGAAGTCCGAGCTGCCGGCGGGCTTTTTCTCGCCTAAGCCCGGCGAGGTGAGCAAGGCAGACCGCAGCGGATTTGAAACCGGGGCGGACCTGTACATCGAGATCCCGGTGATGGGCACGATCGGCACGGACGTGTTGGCCGACGGCGTGGGGCGTGCGTTGTCTTACGCCAAACGCAACGCGATCGAGCACGTGGTGTTTCGGATCGACAGCGACGGTGGCAGCCTCGATGAGATGCAGGCGATCGTCGGCGAGATGGAGGAGCACGCGGGCGAGATCGAGATGCACGCGCTGGTCTCTCGTTGCCTGGGCGATGCGTTGGCGGTGCCGATGATGTGCGATACGGTCACGTTCCTGCCCGACGCGATTGTAGGCGGCTCCGACGCCGTGATGGCCGAGGGCGCCGAGGGCATGGATACGGAACTGGAACAAACCCTGCGGACCGACCTGGCAAGAAAAGCCAGCGTGGTGTCCCAGCGTAAAGGTCGGCCCGCCGGCTTGGTGCGGGCGATGATCGATCCGTCGGAGCAGGTCGCCGCGTGGGAGGATGAGTCCGGGGCGGTCATGATCGGCCGTGTGGTTCCCGAGGGCGTGGAGGCGAGCCAAGTCATTGTCCGCGTCCCGTCGAGTGAGTTGCTGGTGCTCGACGGGACGCAGATCAAGCGGCTGGGGGCGCCGGTCGCTCAGGTCGATGTGGCGGGCCTTGGCGAATTCCTGGATATCGATAAGTGGACGGCCGAAAGCGATTACGGCATCGAGTCCATGACCAAGACCGCCGAGCACCAGCAGAAGGTTGAAGAAGAAAGCCACGCCCAGCAAAACCGGGCGATCGCTCGCAACATCGAACGCCGTAAATCAGCAGACGCCACGCTCCAACAGGGCATCAAGCAAGCCGCCGAGTGGGACCCCGCCGAACACAGCTACGCGACCTATCAGTCCAGTGGCGGCCGCAAAAAATGGGGAGGCGACTACACCGATTCGCGCGACACCAACCGCCTGACCAAACAGTCTCGGACCGAATGGGCTCAGCGCAGTGAAGCGGCGATGGGTTATCTGTCGCAGGCCGCCAAGGCGGCGCGTTCGCTCAAGAAACTCGACGAAGAAGCGATCAAGCTCGGGCTCGAGCCGACCTACGGCCCCGGCGAGCTGGACGTGATAATCCAGGACCTCACCGTGAAGTTTAAATTCCTCTCGGCCAACCGCAACAAGAAAAACAAGTGATTCTTGGGCTCGCGGTCAGGCACACTTGTCAATCCCAACACAAAAGCCCACGGCAAGTTGCCGTGGGCTTGTTTTATGCAGGTACCGGGTGAGCCCGGTTGCCAGAACCGATCGTCGACTTATTGCTCGTATTGCTCGGCGAGATCGCGGAGGTCCGAGGAGTACTGATAGCGGATGCCGTTGTCGTTCAGGATTTCTTCGGTGGACTCTTTCATCTCGAGGCGATCGAACGTCATGCGCTCGCCTAAATTGCCGCCGTAGGTGAACTCCAGGAACTCGTCTTCGGATTCGTTGAGGACGGTCACCAGGTGTTCGAGGTTTCGAATTTTGATGCCGTTGACCGCCTCGACGACATACAGGTGGGGGTCGTCGTAGTTGCGGATGCTGGGGTGCGGGAAGAAGGGAGAAGACACGCACACCAGCTCCTCCTCGGGGAAGGCTTTCCGGTCGATTACGCGCGTAATCAGCGGGCTGTTGTAGACCCCGAGGACCGGCCGGTAGCTCTCGTTGATCGTGTTGTAATACATCGTCGTGACCTGAGTGAACGACATGGGGCCGAAGATGTAGTAGCGCGGATATGCGTTGCCGATGAACGGGACCAGATTGGGGTTGTCTAAATAGCTGGGCTCGAAGACCTCGATGGATTCCCCGTCGCGGATCACGGTGAGGGGCACCGTCTGGTCCTCGCGGTTGGTAGATTCGATGAAGTAGCTGAAGTGGCCGCGAAGGTTGGGGGCGATCTCGGTTTGGCCGTGGTTGTCGATGTCGTGCGGGCCGATGTGGGTGATGACGTCGTCGGCTTTGAGCTGAGAATTCGAAGGCATGCCCGGGTGGCCGGGGTTCTCACGTGTGATGAGCACCCCGGTCTGGTTGGATTCGAGCCCGAGTCGACGACGCAACGCCGGGTTTTCCAGCGTTTGGTATTGCATCTCCAGCAATGGCTTGCCGATGTATTCGCCGTCCAACGCGTCGTCGAGGAAACGCCGCACTTCGGTGGCGGGGATCAGGTAGCCGATGTTCTCGGCGTCGGTATCCGCTTGGAAGGCCACGCCGACCACTTCGTCGCCGACCATCGCGGGGCCGCCCGAGTTGCCGGGGTTGACCGCGGCATCGACCTGGACCCGCAGGCCAACCGCGTTCTCGTCATAGCCAGCCACCTCGATCCGCGAGACGATCCCTTTGGTGGTGGACATTTCGTTTCCGCCGGTGGGGTAGCCGTAAACCGACACGGTGTCGCGGGTTTCGGGCAGCTCTTGGGCAAAGCTGAGCGTGGGGGCATCGGCCAGGGCGTCGTCGGACCTGAGTTTGAGAAGCGCCAGGTCAAAGTCCACCGCCGAGGCGACCACCGAGACCCGATGCCGGTCGCTGGACTGGTAGCCCTGGACATAGATCTGGCTGGCCCATCGCACGACGTGGTTGTTGGTCAGGATCAGCCGTTGGCCGTCGGGGGTTTCGATGAAGAAGCCGGTGCCGGTGGATTCACTGGCCGATCCCTTGGCCCATGGGCGGAACACCTGCGGGTAGCGGATCGTGGAGAAAATCCGCACGGTTCCCTCTCGGGGATCGACGGCTTCAGCGGCTTGAGACGCTTCGGCCGGGGGAGCGGTTTCTAAGTCCTGATCTTGTGCGGAGGCAACGTTAACGGTGAGAAGAAGGGCGGCGAGAAAGGCGGACGAACGGAACAAAGCCATAAAAGAACTCCCGGAGTGGGGTGAGAAATATGAAAAGGCGGGTCGCCGCTTTCACGGCGACCCGCCGGGCTTATCGAGCATATTCGATCGTGCGCATCTCGCGCAGGACCGTGACCTTGATCTCACCGGGGAAGGTCATCTCTTCGCTGACGCGTTTGGCGATGTTGCGGGCGATGGCGTGGCAGGCCTCGTCGTGGACGCCTTCGGGGTCGACCACCACGCGGACCTCGCGGCCGGCCTGGATGGCGAATGCTTCGCGGACGCCGCTCTGGTCTCGGGCGATCTGCTCGAGGTCTTGCAACCGTTTGACGTATTTCTCGAGCGACTCGCGGCGGGCCCCGGTGCGGGCGCCGCTGATGGCGTCGGCGGCCATGACGATCGGGGTGTAGGGCGTGGTCGAGGGGATGTCGTTGTGGTGGCCTGCGATGGCGTTGAGGACCGCTTCGTTCTCGCCGTACTTGCGGCAGAAGTCGGCGCCGATCTTGGGGTGGCCGCCTTCGATCTCGTGGTCCATTGCTTTGCCGATGTCGTGCAGGAAGCCGCAGCGGCGGGCGAGTTCGCCGTCGAGGCCGAGTTCATCAGCGATGACCTGGCAGAGGTAGGCGACCTCGTGGGAGTGGCGGAGGATATTCTGGCCGTAGGACGTGCGGTAGTGCAGCTTGCCCATCATCTCGGAGATCTTGGGGTGCAGGCCGTGGATGTGGGCCTCTTCGCAGGCGTCCCGGCCGAACTTCACGATCTTCTTCTCGAACTCTTCGAGGACTTGCTTGGAGAGTTCTTCGATGCGGGCGGGGTGGATCCGGCCGTCTTCGAGCAGGCGACGCAGCGTCTCCGCGGCGGCGGCCCGGCGGACGGGGTCGAAGCAGGACACGATGACCACGCCGGGTGTGTCGTCCACCACGACGTCGACGCCGGTGGCGGCCTCGAAGGCGCGGATGTTGCGGCCCTCACGGCCGATGACCCGCCCCTTCATCGCGTCGTCTTCCACGGCGACGGAGTTGCTGGTCGACTCGGCGCTGTGCTCGCTGGCGTAGCGCTGGATCGCGGTGAGGGTGATCTTCTGGGCGATCTCTTTGGCTTCGTGTTCGGTGCGTTCGGTGACCTGTTTGATGAGTTCGCCCGACTCGTGGGTGAGCTGCTGCTCGAGGACGGTCATGGCTTCACGCTTGGCGTCTTCCTCGGAGAGGTGGGCGATGCGGAGCAGGTCGTTCTTGAGGTTTTCCTGGTGCTGGGCGTTGGCTTTCTGGCGTTCGGCGACCAGGGACTCGGCCTCGGCGAGCTTGCCGTCGATCGCGGCCTGGGCCTTCTTCACATCGCTGTCCATCTCGGTGAGGTACTTCTCTTTGGTGGTCAGCGTGTCGAGCTTCTTGTCGAGGTTGTCTTCCCGTTTGGTGAGGCGGCGTTCTTTTTCGTTGAGTTCGTTACGGGCCGAGTCGGTTTCTTTCTCGAAGGTTTCACGACGCTTGGCCTGCTCGTTGCGGGCGTCGAGCTCGATCTGCTTGGCGAGGGTTTCGCCCTCGGCCTTGGCTTTGGACAGCAGGTCGTCGGCTTCGCGCTTGGCGGCGCCCAGGGCGTTGCCCGCGACGAGCTTGAGGATGACAAAGGCCGCCACGCCGCCCAGGACCAGGCCGAGCAAGAGCATGCCGATAGCCAGCCCGGTGTTGCCGAGGGTGACGGGAAAAGAAACCGCAGCGAGCGAAGGCGTCAGGAGTTGGGAGTGGATCACGAGTGCCCCTTTCCGGGCGGCCGAGGGCGACGGGGGACGTCGGGTCGGCCGGGGTTAAGGCACGTGTTCCGGGGGCGGGGCGGTCTTCGATCTGCGAACGATCAGCGAGGCAAAACAGACTCAGCGGTGCGCGCGGCAACGCTTGGGGGGTCGGTTGAACTTGGCCCAGCGGGCGTCTTGGCTGACGACCGCGAGGCACGCCGCGGGAGCGGGGCGCCAGCGCAGACCGGGCGCTTCGACAGACGCGATGACGGGGAAACCGTCTTCGGCCTGCGGGAGCAGCCGGTTGATCAGCCAACGGAGTAGGAGTTCAAGGTACGACATGGAAGCGAGTGTGTTTCCCGTGCCGCGTCGGCTTTGACGCGGGGTGCCGTTTGGACGTGTAAGTGCAAGTCGAAACGGAAGATCGGGCGATTCTGCGAGACGGTCCGGCCCGGAAACGTGCCGGGTTGAACATGCCAAAAGGCATGGGGATATACGTGGGATATGGTAGCCGTGTTCGGGCGAAAACGTCAAGCATGAGGATGCCCGGAAGGGCGGTTGCCGAACCGGACCTGCCGGACCCCGGACCAGACCCGGGTCTCGAAAAACAGCACCGCCGCCCCGAATCCCAGGGCCGCGAGGAACCACCGGTACTCCGGTTCCCAGTGCCCGACGATCTTGATCACCCAATACTGAAATCCGCCCGCCTCGTACCAGCTCAGCAGCGGGGCCAGCACGACGGCCGCGACCAGCCAGCCCACCGACGCGTAGCAGGTCACCCGCTCCGCCAAGTCGAACGGCACCCGCCAGCCCCGGCGATGGCTGAAGAACGTGACCCCGATCGTCTCGATGTACGTCATGATCAGGACCGTCTTGGCCGCGACCATGCCCGCCCCCCACGACATCAGCCCGCTGTAGCCGACAAGCAGCAGGCAGAAGACGCCCCAACCCACGCCCACGAGCACGGCCATGCTGAGCAGGAACAGCCGGGCGGGCATCGCCGAGCCGTCGAGTCGCATAAGTCGATAGGTCATTCCGGGGCGGGCGAAGATCGACCAGGCGGTGTCGAGCCAGGACCTCGCGGTCAGCGAATTCTGCCACGCCGGCCCGTTGCGGTGTTCGGGGAGCGAGTCGGCGATGGCCTGACCGCACTCGGGGCAGACCGAATCGAAAGGCAATCCGAACAAGCCGTAGCCGCACCGCTCACAGAGCAGGTCGCGCGGGAGCTCGGTTGGTGATGGAGGTGTGGGGGCGGCGGGTCGTGGGGCGGGCTCGTCGATGGGGAAGTCTAGCCCACGTGGGCCGAGCCGTATGCAAACCGGTGGGTGGGCAGGCCCAGCGCCCGGTGTTGCAACCGGTCGGCCATGCGTTTGGGCTCGGCGGTCAGGGCGTAGTGGGCTTGTCCCTCCGCCGCCTTGGCCAAGGCCTCGCGGTGCAGGGGAAGATCGGGTGCAACCACCGGCAGGCCCGCCGCCAAGGCGTAGCGCACGCTCAGCGGGGCGGGCTGTTCGCTCAGCATCACCGCATCGCAGCCGCGAAGCACCGCCCAGGGGGTGGCGATCTGCGTGTCTTGGATAAAACGATCGGGTTCGCCGTAGCGATCAAGCAGGGTCTGCGTACGAGAACGGCCGTGCTGCTCGGGGTGGACCAGCAAACGCAAGGGGCGGTCGGCCGCGAGGCTGACCAGGTTCAGGCCGGTCATCATCGACGGGGCTTGAGCGGCGGTGGGGGGATCACTCAGCAACGCCACAACGGGCATCTCATCATCCACGCCCCAGCGTTCACGCAGCGAAGCGCGGTCGTGTTGCAACATGGCCCCAGCCTGTTCAAGCGTGGGTAGTGTTTGAAGGCCGATGCGTTCGGGTGTGAAACCCTGGGCGATCAACTGCTCGCGCAACAACTCCCCCGGCACAAGCCAGCGGAGCGTGGATCGATCGAGGCGTTTCATCCGCTGGAGCTGGCGTGGCGTCAGCGGGGTGAGCATATGCATCACGGTGCAGCTGGTACGTCCCAGGCGTTTGAGCGCGGTCAGGCAACTCAGTGACCAGACGTGCAGCTCACGCCCGGGCTCCACTCCGCGAAGAAATTGCCGCAGCACCGGCAGTCCCCAGGTTGCCGAACCGGCGGGCACGCGCAGGCAGGTAGCGTCAACCAAACCCGAGACCTCGGCCGCATGTTGGAGTTGCTGGTTGCCCAGCAGCACCGCGGGTTCACCGCGGCTGGCGATTAACGCCAAGGCGGTGGGGTGGGCTTGCGGCGAAGCCTGGTCGATCAGGTGGAGGGGGTGGGACGAGGTGGTCAAAGCGAGGCACCCGGGGCGTCTTTCTGCCACTGGTAAAACAGCCGGGCCAATCGCAGCCCCGCGTCGTCGGCGAGGCGTCGAGCCAAGTCGTCCGGCGTGGAGTCGCCCACGTATCGGCTGTCCCGCGATTCGTAGTTGTCTTTGATCTGGATCATGTGGCCCGGTGGCACATTCTCCGGATCGATGAGCGCGGGGGCTTCGGGCCAGGATCGTTTGCCCTCGGCCACGTCGATGATCTTCACTTCGATCGACGCTTCGGGGCGGTACAGCGTGTCCACCACGTGAAACTGCGCGGAGTTGATCTTGGCGTAGATGACTTGCTCGGCCCCGAGGCGTCGGCCGACTTCATCGATCGGTGTCGAGGCCCAGCGGTCGCCCAACTCGGCTTCGAGCTTGGCTAGTTCGCGGGGCTTGATGAATTGGGCCGTGGGCAGTGCTTCGTGGAATTCGAGATAGTGGATCGCGGTGGTCGCGATCTGCCGGGCCAGGCCGGGGTTGCTCAGCAGGTGCTTGGGGTCGTCCACCATCACAAGCGTCGGAACGTCGGGCAGAACGTACAACGGCTCAACCTTCTCCGGGCCACTGACGGCCTCGGCGAGAACCGCCGCTTGTTCACAAGCCGGCACAGCCATGATCATCGGGAGCGACAGCAACGCTGCCAGGCAAGTCCATCGGCGGCGGGGGGGCGTCTTCATCGCGGCACATCCTCGTGGTCGTAAAACAAGCCGGCCGCCCGGAGGGTGAAACGCTGGAGCGCGGCCGCCTCGATCTTGTGCTGATCGGCGTCGGCGCTGACCAAACCAAAAGTGCCGCCCTCGGGGTACTCGGCCCGGACCGGCCGCTGGAAGGTGGCGTTGTCGGGGTCTTCGCCGTCGGCTTCGTACACCGTGACGGTGCCGTCGATGACGCCACGCCAGACGCTGGAGTTGCCTTCTTCGTTGGTGCGGTATTCGTTGAGGTCGATCACCACCAGTCGGTCCACGCCGAGGTCGGCGATCAATCGGCTGGGGCGGCTGGTGATCCAGTACGGGTTCTTGCGTTGGTAGCGGGCGACTTCGCGGGGGATCGAGACGACCGCGTTTTCGACGTTGGCGTGGATCGCGTTGCCCACGGATTGCCCGACATTATCGGTGGCACGGGGGAAACGGAACAATGTGTACTCGTCGGCCGAGACCATCACCGCCACGCGTTTATCAACGAGGTCCAGGTATTCCGCGGCGACTTCGACGGTGGCCTCGTCGTCGGGACGCGACGCAGCGGCTCCCCAGGCGATGAAGTTACACCCGCTTAGCAGAAGCGGGAGCATGAGCAAGGTAACCAGCCCGGCCCGACTTGGCCGTGGGGTGGTGCGGTGGGTGCGGGGAAGCAGGTACGGCATAAGGAAAAGGCTCGGAAGGAAAGCAACGGCTCGTTGCGGAACATTCATTGAAGCACTGCGGTCTTGATCAGGGTGTACAGCCAACCGCCCAGGATCAGCGCGATCATCGTGATGATGACCCGGGGCCGCCAGAGCGCGATACCGATCGGCACAAGCGACATGCCCGACGCCAGCGACCAGCCGCTGACCAGAACGACCATGGCGGTCAGCACCGCTAGGACCGCACCGGCGGGTTGGGTGACGAAGGCTGTGAGCAGATGGCCGTCGGCCGCGTGGGTGAAGGAGGTGGTCATCCCGCAGGTAGCGCACGGCAGGCCCGTTGAGGATTTGAACCCGCAGGGGGCCAGTCCGAGCTGGGTGTGGGTGCCGATGCCTTCGTCGTTGGCGGTCAACGAGGAGGCGGTGAGCAGCACCGCCAGTGCCGGGGCAAAGATCACCAACGCGATCAACCGAGCGGACCACGAGGCCTCACGGACCCGGTGGGTCGGCAGTTCGGGCCGGACGGGAGATGGGGGGGTAACCGCCTGATTCATGCAGTCCATCAAGATACCTCGCGGGGGCTCGGCGGTCCATGGTCGAGCCAGCGGTTAAAATGCCGTCCCATGGGTTTTCGCATGACTGAAACAACTCCGGAAGACGGCTCAGCCCCGGGTGACCCCGAGGAAATGGCGGAGTCCTCGCCTTCCGACGATTCGCCCCGTCGGCGAAACCTCCGCGGCAAGACGATCGCGGTGGTCCCGACCCTATTTACGTTGGGCAACCTCTTGTGCGGGTTCATGGCGGTGTTTGTGGCGTCCCGGCCGATGGACACCCCCATGGCGTTCAACTGGACGCCGTTGACCTGTGCCGCGATGTTCATTTTCATCGGGCAGATCGCCGATGCGCTCGACGGCCGGGTCGCCCGGATGACCCGCAGCACCAGCGAGTTGGGCGAGCAGCTCGACTCGATGGCCGACATGGTCACCTTCGGCGTCGCCCCGGCGTTCATCCTTGTCCAGATCATCGGTGTCCAGGCGCCTTACTTCTCCGACACCGGCGACACGTTCTACGATCGCCTGGGCTTGGCGGTCGCCGCGATCTACGTCGCCTGTGCGGGGCTGAGGCTGGCGCGTTTCAACATCGAGGTGGAAGACGCCACGGTCGGCTCGCACCTGTCGTTTGATGGGCTTCCCTCCCCGGGGGCGGCGGGGGCCGTGGCGGGGCTGGCGCTCCTGCATCAACACATCTGGGCGAACAACAACGAATCGTTCGGCGCGGGGCTCGCGGCTTATGGCTTGCTGGGCGCGACGCTGCTGTGTGCCCTGGCCATGGTCAGCCGGTTCCGCTACGTCCACGTGATGAACCGCTACGTCCGCGGCCGGGCTCCGTTTTTGTCGGTGGCGATGGCGGTGGTGGTGTTGCTGCTGCTGTTGGTCTGGCCCCAGCCCGCGATCGCGGGTGGTTTTGTGGCGTACGCGGTGAGCGGGCCGGTTTCGGCGGCTTGGCGTAAGGGGCGGGGTTGATTTTTTACCGGGTTGTGCTCGGGGGTTTGGATCATGCCGCCGACCCCGGGCGAAGCCCGGGGCTAAATGGGGCGGTTAATCTTCGTCGAACTTGGAGTTGACCAGCGCGGTGATCGCGGCGATGGCGTCGTCGGCGTCCGGGCCGTCGGCGGTGACGACCAGTTCAGTCCCCTTGGTCGCGGCGAGCATCATGAGCTGCATGATGCTCTTGGCGTCCACCACCTGAGCCCCCTTGGCGATCTTGATGTCGCTGCTGAATGTGCTGGCGGTATCCACCAACGACATCGCCGGCCGGGCGTGCAGGCCCAGGCGGTTACTGATCGTCAGGTTGGCGGAAGCAGAGGACATTGGGCGATTTAGCGATTTAGTGATTGTGAAGACGCAAGCGATGGCGAAAAGGATTGCGTCGCTTGGCCAATCGCCAAATCACACAATCACCAATTGTTATTCAGAGTTCCTTCGCGTCGGCCTCGGCGAGCAGGGTGGTGACCGCGTCGTGGTCCTGGGCCTGGCGGAGGAAGCTGCGGAAGGTGTCGTTCTGCAGGTTCGCGAAGATGTTCTCCATCGCGTGCAGGTGCTGGTCGGGCTGGTCGGCGGGGGACAGCAGCATGAAGATCGAATACACGGGCTGCTTGTCCAGCGCGTTGTAGTCGACGCCGGTCTGGCTGATGCCGATGGCGGCGGCCACCTTCTTGATCTGGTCGTGCTTGACGTGGGGGATGGCCACGCCCTTGCCGAAGCCGGTCGAGCCGTTCTTCTCACGCTTGAGGATCTCGGCGATCAGCGTGTCTTTCAGGTCGGCCGGGGCGGCACCGGCGGCGATCAGGGCATCGACCAGCTCTTCCACGACCTCGTCGCGGGAGGCGGCCTTGAGCTCGGGGAGAATCGCGTCGGAGATTACAAAGTCACTAAGTTTCATAACCTGTCTCGGGAGGAAAAGGACGCCCCGTTATACCAAACCGAATCGGCCGGCGTCGGGGCCGCAAGTGTTTCAGGCATCATCCCCGGTTGCGGTGCACCAGCTTGTCCTTGTGGTCGGTCAGTTGGCGGGCGAGCTTGGACTCGGCGGTATCGATCGCGGTGTAGACGTCGTCGTGCGTGCCGTGGGAGACAAAGTGTTCGTGGCCGTCCACGTGGGCGATCATCTCGACGTCGTAGGAGTGGGCGTCCTTGTGGGTCAACACGACCTCAACCTTCGAGATGCGGTCGAAATACCGCGACAGCTTGCCGGCCTTCTCGTGCGTGTAATCGCGGATGGGGTCGGTGATTTCCAGGTGACGGCCGTTGACGAGGATGTCCATTGCGGGCTCCGAGAGAGTGAAACGAAGAAGCAAATCGAGCAGATCGATCTAAGACCATCGTACCCGACCGCCGAAGATCAGTCCGCCGCGGATGTGGGAGATTCTTCGGCTTCCGCCTCGGTGCCGGGCAGGACCATCTGCTCGGCACCCGCCCGCTTGATGACCTGATTCTGCGGGATGACCACGCCGCCGGACACCGCGAATTTCAGGGCCTCTTCGACGGTGATGGGCAGGTCGATCGTGTCGACCTTGGGCACGGTGATGACGTAGCCGGTAAACGGCGTGGGGCTGCTGGGCACGAACACGGTCAGGCAGGGCTGCCCGGCCGTGGTCTCGATGAGCTGCATCGTGTCGCCGGTGACCAGCCCGACCGACCACAGCCCCTTGCGGGGGTACTGCACCGCGACCACGCGGTTGAAGTCGATCTTCTCGTCCGGGTCGTCGCTGAAGAAGAAGTCGGTGACCTGTTTCACTGCGGGATAGACGCTGCGAACCAGCGGCACCCGACTGATCAGGTTCTCGCCCATGCGGTAGAAGCGCCGGCCGATAAAGCTGGTGACCAGGACCCCGGCGATGTAGATCAGGATGATTGCCAGGACGATCCCGATGAGGTTGAGCACGCGGAAGTCGCCGACGCGGATGCTGTCCCACTGCTCTTCGAATGCATGGAGGCGTGCCTCGAAGACGATGTCGTCCTGAGACTTCATCCACTCCAGTCGTTTGGTCCTTTGCACCGAGCCGGGCAGGTTATTGAGGCCCAGCTCTTTTTCGATGCGGTCCAACTCAGTGATTTCCCAATCGTCTTGCCGGATCTTCGGTAGGTCGTCGAAGATCTCCACGAAGTCTTTATCTTGTGGCTCGGGCCAGTTCGAGAACTGAATCACCGCCGCCCGCACGCCGGAGTTAATCGGCCCCGCGATGTTCTGGTTCACGAACTGGTAAGCGATCACCAGCAGCCAGATCGTCAGCGCGGTGGGCAGCACGATCGCCAGGCCGCGGAGAAAGAAGGTCTTGAAGTCTTTGCCGAAGCTGCGTTCGGGGATGTGGGGTTGGTTGGAAGGCATGGGGCGGGCGGAACTTTAAGCGAGGTCGAAACGGAACAGGCGTTTTTTACCGGCCCGCAGCAGGACGTATCCATCGGGGGCGTCGGCGACCCCCACAGTATGGCCGATGTCGGCGATCTTGGTGTCGTGCACCTTCACCCCGCCGCCCTGAACCAGCCGACGGGCCTCGCCCTTGGACTTGGCCAGCCCGGCGGTCACCAGCAGGTCCAGTACGCTCGGCTCGGCCGCGAGTTCGTCCTGCGTGATCGTCGCGCTGGGGATCGAGTCGCCCGTGACGTCCACGCCACCGCCGCCGGCAAACGCGCCGCTCGCCGCGTCGCGTGCTTTCACGGCTTCGTCTTCACCGTGGACAAGCTTGGTCACTTCGTACGCCAAGCGGATCTTCGATTCGTTGATCGCCTGCCCCTCGGCCGAGGCGAGCTGGTTCACCTCGTCCATCGGCAGGAACGTGAAGTAGCCCAGGTATCGGCCCACATCCGCGTCGGCCACGTTGCGCCAGAACTGGTAGAAGTCGAACGGGCTGGTGCGGTTCGCGTCGAGCCAGACGTTGCCCGCCTCGCTCTTGCCGAACTTGCCGCCGTCGCTCTTGGTCACCAGCGGGAAGGTCAGCCCGGCAAGCTCCGCGTCGTGGAGCTTACGCCCGAGCTCGATGCCCATGACGATGTTGCCCCACTGGTCCTGTCCGCCGATCTGCAGCGTGCAGCGGTGTTCGTTGAACAGGTGGGCGAAGTCGTAGGCCTGCAGCAGCATGTAGCTGAACTCGAGGTAGCTGATGCCCTCGCCCTCGCCGGTCATGCGCTGCTTGACCGACTCCATGCCGATCATGCGGTTGACGCTCATCTTGCTGCCGACATCGCGCAGGACCTCCAGCCACGACAGCGGGCCGATCCAGTCGTAGTTATTCAGCATGAGCGCCGCCGACGCGTCGTCGTCGCTCGGCGTGTTGTCTGGGGCGAAGCGTAGGAACCGGCCGATCTGTTTCGCGATGGCTTCGACGTTGTGCTGCAGGGTCTGCTCGTCGAGCATGTTGCGGGCCTCGGACTTGCCCGAGGGGTCGCCGACCATGCCCGTGGCCCCGCCGACCAGGACCAGCGGCCGGTGCCCGCAGCGCTGCAGGTGGGCCAGGCCCATGATCGGCACGAGGCTGCCCACATGCAGCGAGTCGGCCGTGGGATCGAAGCCGCAGTACGCGGTCACGGGCTGCGACAGGCGTTTGCGGATGCCGTCGTCGGTCTCGGTGCACTGGGCGACCAGGCCGCGTTCGGCCATCACGTCGTAGAAATTGGTAGCAGGGGCGGTCGTCGAAGTCATCAGACCCGCGATTCTACCCGGTCGGTGGCTTGGCGTTGTGGGTGGGATGTCATGGCAGAAATCGCCCCCGCAGCTCCTCAGGCAGCACCGGGCAGACCCCCTTGGGCTTGGCAAACAGCCGGTGCCGGACCGCCGCGACGCGGTCGTAAATCCAGTCGCTCAGGCCATTCGGGAAGACGCCGATGCACCAGCCCGCAACGGCCCAGATGCCGCCGAGCTGTCGCAGGATATGACAGGCCGCCCGGGCTTTGATGAGCAGCCCGCCCTCGGCGGTGAGCACGAGGATCGAATCCGGCAGTGCCAATCGATCCGCCTCGGGCACCGACGCTCCGAACGTCTCACCCCCCAACGGCGCAAAGGTGAACTGGGCCTTACGGTCCCGACGCACGACAAAGCCCACGCCCCGGTGGCACAGGCCGCAGTCGCCGTCGTAGAAGATGGTCTCGGGCTCGGGCATCACCACAGTGTAGCGCCGCGGTGAGGCTTCTCGTCATCGGCCACGCAGCGGCATACCGAAGTAATCCCGCGCGTTGTTGAAGCAGATGTTCTGCACCACGCCGCCGAGCAGGTCGAGGTCGTTGGGCAGCTCGCCCGCCTCGGCGTCTTGGCCGATCAGGTTGCAGATGATGCGGCGGAAGTATTCGTGGCGGGGGTAGCTCAGGAAGCTTCGCGAGTCGGTGAGCATGCCGATGAAGTGCGGCAGCAGGCCGAGGTTCGACAGCGCGTTGAGCTGCCACTGCATGCCCTCTTTCTGGTCGAGGAACCACCAGCCGCTGCCGAGCTGAACGTGCCCGGGCCTCACGCCGGGCAGCACGCCTTGGAAGTTGCCCGCCATGGTGGCGAAGAGGTAGTTGTCCTTGGGGTTGAGGTTGTACAGGATCGTCTGCGGAAGTTTCTGCTCGCGTGCCAGTGTGCCGAGGTGTCGGCGGAGCCCGGCAAACTGCGGGGTGTCGCAGATCGAATCGAACCCGGTGTCCCGGCCGAGCTGTTCCATGGCGTAGGGGTTGTTGTTGCGGATCACGCCCAGGTGCAGCTGCTGCGTCCAACCCGCGGCGTGGTCGAGGCGGCCGAAGAAGGTCATCAGGAACGAGCGGAACCGCAGCTCATCCAAGGGGCTGACGTGGCCCGCGTCGTCGATGAGATCGTCAGGGTCGAGCCAATCGTCGCTTGCACCGCGGGCGCGGTCGAAGATCTCGCGGGCTTTCTTTTCCGAGCACGCCATCTCGGGCAGGTGGGACATGCCGTGGTCCGACAGCCGGCAGCCGTTGTCGTTGAAGAAGGCGTGGCGTTTGGCCAAGGCGTCGAGGAAGTCGTCGAGCTTGCGCACCTTCACGCCCGCGGCCTCGCCGACCTGGTCGACCGCGGTGTTCCACGCTTCGACGTCATCCATCGTGTGGTAGCGGTCGGGGCGGAAGGCCGGGACCACCGTGGTCTGCGGGTAGGGCGACTGCGCGTTGAGCTGTTGGTGGTGGGCCAGGTCGTCGGCGGGGTCGTCGATCGTGCCGACCAGGGCAACGTTGAACTTCTGGAAGATCGCCGAAACCGGCAGGTCCCCCAGTTGGCGGTTAGCTTCTTCCCAGACCTCGCGGGCGGTGGCTTCGTTCAGCAGAAGGTCGATGCCGAAGTAGCGGCGGAGCTCGAGGTGGGTCCAGTGGTAGAGCGGGTTGCGCAGCGTGTGGGGGATCGTCTTGGCGAACGCGAGGAACTTGTCGTACGGCTCGGAGTTGCCGCTGATGAGGTACTCGTCGACCCCTTGGGCCCGCATCGCCCGCCACTTGTAGTGGTCGCCATCGAGCCACACATCCGTGAGGTTCGCGAACCGGCGGTTGCCCGACAGGTCGGCGGGGGGGAGGTGGCAGTGGTAGTCGTAGATCGGCATCGACGCGGCGAAGTCGTGGAACAACCGGCGCGCAGGCTCGTTGGTCAGCAGGAAGTCGTCGTGCAGAAATGTCATGGCGGGCCTCGGAGGTTTCGGGCGATATGGTCAAATCGAGCGGCGGTAGTGTCGTCGATATCGATGGGGATGGCAACGGGACAAAGTATTTGGCGATCTGGCGATTTCGTGATTTGGCGATTGTCGAACCGCAGCGTTTAATCCGCCGCCGCTTGCGTCACCTAATCGCTAAATCACCAAATCACGAAATCGCCCAATACCCTTTACGAAACCGCCAGATCAGGCTCCGCCAGCTTCTCCATCCCGGCCGCCCAGAACTCGCGGAACTGCTCGGCGTCGTGGATCGGTTGGACATCGCGACGCAGACCCGGCCAGGGTTGGAGGTGGGCCGAGTACTTGCTGATGCGGGTCTTGATCGTTCGCAGCGCGACCGCTTCATCGCGGTACTTCACGAGGTTCTCGAAGTGATCGAGCACGAGTTGGGCACGGTCCACGCGTGGCAGCGGGGCAGGGTCGCGCCCGGTCGCCAGGCGGTAGGCGATGTCGCGGAACAGCCAGGGCTGGCCCATCGCGCCGCGGGCGACCATCACGCCGTCGCAGCCGGTGACGTTGATCATGTGCTCGGCGTCCGCGGCGGTGGTGATGTCGCCGTTGCCGATCACGGGGATGTCGGGGTGGTGTTTCTTGACGCCCTCGACGGTCATGGTGATGCCGTCGAGCCGGACGCTGGGTTTGAACTTCATCGCGGTGGTTCGGCCGTGCACCGTGATCATTTGGATACCCACGTCGCACATCTTGGCGGGCAGCGAGTCGGCGACGATGCAGGTGTCGTCCCAGCCCAGCCGGATCTTCGCGGTCACCGGCACGCTGACCGCCTCGACCACCGTCTTGGCCACCGCCACCGCGTGGCCGGGATCGCAGAGCAGTTTGGAGCCGCCGTGCTTCTTCGTGACCTTGTCGACGGGGCAGCCCATGTTGATGTCGATGACCGTGGCCCCGCGGCCCTCGGCCCACCGCGCCGCCTCGGCGAGGATGTCGAGGTCGCAGCCGTAGAGCTGCATGCATACCGGGTCGTCGTCCGGCGAGGTCGCGGCCCGCCACATCGCTTTGTCGGTCTCGCGCAGCACGCTGTGCGGGCAGAGCAGTTCGGTGCACGCCAGGCCCAAGGCTCCATAGGTCCCGTCGCCCACGTCCAGCGATCCGCCCAGGTGCTCGGGCTCGCACGCCACCCCCGGCACCGACCGCGCCACCAGCCGATAGGCCAAGTCGAAGTAGCCCGCCACGGGGGCGAGCAAGAGGTTGGTCTTTAGTTGGACGTTACCGACGCGGAGCATGGCGATAGTTTACCCCAGCCTCACGCCACATCGGTTTCCGGGTTGAGTTCCGGGTCCGCCTTCGGTTGGGGCTGGCCCGCTTTGGGCATCATCGGGCCGGAGAGGATGACCGGCTTGAGGGTGACCTGGCTCGGGTCGTCGGGGCGGCGGTCTTTGTTGCGGGGCCGGGGACTGGTCACGCCCAGTTCGACGCAGAGGTCGTGGACGCTTCGGACCGGCACGTCGTCGGGGTTGGGCTTGAGGATGCGTCGACGCAACCGTGAAAAGCGCTGGCCCTCTTCGCTGTCGCGGTCGTGGTTGACCAGGCCCTTGAAGTCGGCGTTGTCGTGCGGCCGGGTCATGTTGGTGGCCAAGGCAAAAAGGTCGAAGGCCGGCGACGGCGGGGTGGGCAGGTGGTCGAACACGTCCGAGCGTATGAGCTTCTTGCGACGCTGACGCTGGAGGTCGCGGGTGATCTGCGACGACTGGAGCATCTCGTGGACCAGGGTCTCGATGATCTGGGTGGTGGAGAGGTCTTCACCGATGCGCACCGAGGAGCCGAAGTCGATCATGCAGACGCCGTCGCCGGTGACCAGCAGGTTGTCCAGGCGCAGGTCCAGGTGCATGATGCCCACGTGCTCGTGCAGGGCCCGTAAGAGCTCGGCGGTCTGCTTGGCGAACTCGGTCTGGCTGATCGGCTCGCCGCCCTGACGCAGCCACTTCATCGACATGGCCCGCACCAGCCCCTGGTTGTCCGACTCCATGCTCATGACCCGCGGGGTCTTGCGTTTCAGCTCGGGCGGCAGGTCGCGCTGCAGCAGCTTGAGGAACGCCGCTTCACGCGTGAGGAAGATCGGGAAGACCTTACGAACCAGTTTCTCGGCGATGATGCCCAGGCGCTCGGGCGGCACCCCGGGCGCAGTCTGTTTGAGGCGATCGATCGCCTGCTCCATGGTCGGCACCCGCTTGAGCACGACAAACCCGTCGGTGGCGTAACGCTCGTCGGCCTTCCCTTGAGCACGCACCAGCCGGACGTCGTACGAGTGCTTCGCGGTCAGACGCGAGATCGGATCGATCAGGACCTTGCGGACCACAAAAAAGTGAGCGTGTTGTTCGAGTAGCAAACGGCGCAACGACGCGGGAAGCGGCAGACGGCTCAGTTTCTGGAGTTGATCAAGACGCGGGCACACCAGCGATTCGGGTTCCTGCTCGATCAGCCACTCGGGCTTGTTGCGGTAGAACCCCAAAAGTTCTTCGAGTTCACGCGGCTGGGTGGAGACGAAGATCAGCTGTCCACCCCAACGCAGGCGATCGAAAACACGGTCGGGGCGGGCGTCGTGGAAGCTGGTGCTGAACTCGTAGTCGTGGACGCCGGAGATGTGGAACTGGGCTTGCGATTGGGCGTATCGGGTCCGCTCGGCGGGGGCGGCCAGCACCCGCTCGGCGACCGGCGCAATCACCCCTTGGAACGCCTCGGCCTCGGCGGGCTGATCGCCGGGCGTGGGTGAGCTGATCGACGGGGGCTGGAGCAGTTGAGCGATACGACGGAGCATGGAGTCTTGGTAGGGACGGCCGGAAGGGTTTACTTCAGGGGTGCCAATATTCTAAGGGGCTGGCGGGGTTCTTCAGGAGCCGGACTCTCCGGGCGGGGCGGGTTGGGGGCTGCGGGGGCGCTGGGCGGAACGGATCGCGTGATCCACGAGTTGATCCATCACGTCGTCCGACACGTGGACCTCGGGTTGGGGCGTTTCGGGGCTGTCGGTCTCGCCGTCGGCTGGTGGCGGGGTGTCGTCCTGATCGGTGGAAAACGCTTCGGCGATCAGTTCTTCGGGGGCACGCTTCGCGGGTACCGCTGCATCACGGCTCGTCTTGGCGGGAGGTTGGCGTACCGGAGTGGGCCGAACCTCGGCGGGCGGCTCGGCAAAGGGGTCCACCCCGGCGGTGGTCGGCGGAACGTCCGAAGCTTCTTGCCGAGGTGTGATGTCTTGGGCGGGAGCGGTGGCGGGTTGTTCGGGAGCTGAATCATCTGTGGGCGGGGCGTCTTCGACCCGGGGCAGCGGAGCCGCCACCATGCCCGAGCCGCCGTCGGCGGAATGCCCGCCGGCCCGCGCTTCGATCGCCGCAGCGAAGATCCCCGAACCCGTTGTTCCCCCCACGGCCGAAGCACGGCCCGGGATTCGACCGTTGGCGTTGGGGTCCATCCGTTTCGCATCGCTGCGGTTCAGCACGGTGCCGAGGATCGTCGCGCCCACGAGCTTCAGCCGGGTCACGGCTTTGTCGTAGTCGGCTTGGGACTGCCCGCCGCTGACCACCACCACAGTGCCGTCTGCTGCGGCGCAACCGAGCATGCCCTCGACGCTGCCGGTTGCCGAGCCCGCGTCGAGGATCGTGGCGGTGTACCCGCCTCGTCGCGCTACTTCCATGAGCTTGCTCAGCCAGCGTGAAGACACCCGGCCGGTCCACTCCTCCCGCAACGTCTTGGCCTGGCCCATCGCGCTGAGCACCGACAGCCCCGGCACCCGCGTCTGCACCACGCTGCGTCGCAGCGACATGCCGGTGAGGATCGCGCCGAAGCCCAGGTCGTTGGCGTCGCCCAGCGCGATCGCTTCGCGGTCTTCGTCGTCGAGATAGCCCAACGCCTCGATCACGCCGTCTACGCCGAGTCCCTGACGCGCGGCGTCTTCGTCGGTGCCCGTGCCGGCGGGTTTCTGCAGCCACGCCAGATCGATCAGCAATACCCGGCTGCCGGACAACGCCATCGACACCGCCAAGCCGACGGCGACGCTCGTTGCGCCGCTGCCCGCAGCGATGCCGGTGACCGCGAACGCGCCGCCGGGAAGTTGGCCCTCGCCGCCGTTGCGCATCTTGCTCTCCAGCACGGCTCGCACCGACTGGATCGAGGCGACTTCCATCGGCTGCTCGCCGGGCTCGGTGGCTTCGGTGCTCGAGTCATCGGTGGTCGGCACCGCGCCGAGCACCGGGACCGCCGAGCCCACCAAGCCGCCGTCGCGTGATCGGCGGACGCGTTTATCCAAAAGGAACATCAGCCCGCAACCGAACACACCCACCAGCGCTCCCGCCAGCCCGCCTGCCGTTGCCGCCCAAGGCCGGGTGTCCCGCCAGATCGATGCATCGGGCGATGTCATGCCGGCTTCGATCAGCCGGACCCCTGTGCCGGGGTCGAGTTGTGAGACCACGGCCTCTTGCTCGGCCAGAAGTTTCTCCGCACGGGTCACATCGGCCTGGAGGTTTTGCCACGCCGCGAGACGCGGTTCGAGCTGTGCGACTCGTTCATCCGCGGCTTGCTGGGCTTGCACGGATTGTTCGAGAAGCTCCTGGGTTTGGGAGACCCGGACCGCGCCAAACGCACCCCCGGTCTCGCTGAGCGGGACGATCCGCGTGTCGGCCGCGCGGGATTGGAGCTTGGTCTCGAGGGTGACTCGTTCCTGCAAACGTTTGGCCATCGCGGGGTTCGGCGGCCAGATCGCCTCGGCGAGTTGTTGGTTGAGTCCCCGTACCCGCCCCCACCAGACCGCGGCTTCCGGATCGAGCGCCGCGACCTGTTCGACACTCGGAACTGAGAGCAGCTCCAGCTCTTCCATCCGCTGAGCAAGTCGTTCGCTGTTTCGCTGGGCCTGAGCCTGCGCCCACACGGCGTTGGACCACTCCGGGTCTTCTGTATTCAGCGGGCTTGTGTTGGATGGGGTTTGATCCGCTGCGCCGCTGCGCATCGCGGCTTGGGCCTCGGCCAAACGTGTTCGTGCCGCCGCCGCTTGGGACTTTCGCTCGGTGAGTTTGGCCAGTGCAGTTTCCAGAGCCTGGGCCCGGCTGGCGTCTTCGTCGAGCGCGGTACTCGATTGGTAAGCCGCGAGGATCGCGCGCACGGCATCCGTGGCCACGTCGGGGTCGTCTGCGATCGCGGAAAGGTCCAGCCGTGTCGGTGCTTCGGGGGAACGCTGGACGGTGATGGCCAAGCCCTGGGGCTGGTCGCCATCGCCCGACAGCCGCCGCAGCTCGGCGAGTTCGCGTTCCACGACTTCATCCATCCGGAGGTTGCCGGCGGTGCTAACCGAATCGGCGTCTTCGGAGATAAGCCCCATCAGCTTGTGCGCGGAGCCCAGCCGAACGTGTCCCTGGGCTTCATGGGTCACTTGGCCCCATCCCCACCAACCCGCCGCCGCACCCGCGCCGGTGCCAATCACCCCCGCGAGTAGCAACCAACGGCCGCGCCCCGACAAACGCATCCACCAGCGGGTCACCTGGCCGGCATCCGCGGCGGACGTTGCATCGCTCCGCGAGGTCTTGCTCGTGGGCGCAGGTCGTCCGCTTTTTCCTCCGCGATTTGTGGCCAACTACGTGCACTCCTCAACCACCGCAAGCCGGGAAACCCTTGGCTCGAGGCTCAAAGTTGTCCTGCACCCTGATCGATATGTTTACCGCAGCGATTACCGCTACCCACCGCCGCGAGTATACCAGACCGGGGGCGAGCTTCTTTCCGTTTTAACCCAGAACATCCAGCTGGTTTCCCAAAGTTTCGGTTTGGAGGCTGACGGGGTCGTTCTGGCTCATCTCCTGGGTATAACGCCCCAGGGCTTCGGCGAGTTGCGACTGCTGGGCCCCTTGGACCGACCGCAGGGCCGAGTCCATGGAGTAGCGGCCGGCCCGACTCCCGCCGGTCTGCTCAATGAGTGAAAGGAGCGTGTCGGTTTGGGCCTGCTGAGCATCCTGGACGAGGCTCTGCCCGGCCGATCGCAGCAGCAGACGCCGGGCCTGCTCGGCGACTTCCTGGCCGGCGCGGTTCTCCAGGCGCTGGCGCTCGGCAGCAAGCGTCGATTGGTTGTGTTGGTTGACCAGATCGAGGCTGCCCACGGTGTTGCGGACGAATGTTTGGGCCTGCTGCTTGGCCGAGTCGACCTGTTGCTGCGCGGCCTGGAGCACCTCCAACGCGCGGGTTCGGTTGCTGGCCGAGAAGCCCAGCGCACCGCCTTGACCCAGGTCCGCCAGCGAGTTGTCGGCATCGCCCAACGCGGCCGCGGAAACCGACGAGAGCGATAGCGAGCCGGTTGCCCCCGACTCGGTGGAATAGTTGAAATCGAATGTGTTCGGGGTGGAGACCTCGCGCTTGCTGGTCACATCGGTTTCCGACGGCGTGCTGGGGGTGATGGCGCCGGCCAGGCCGCGGATGGTGTCGTTGGTGTAATCGACCTCGGCGATAATGACGTCGCTGTCGCGCGGCGTGAAGGCGCGCAGGTTGTGGTTGTCGTCGAAGTAGAACTGCCCGCCCTCGTAGACGACCGAGATCAGGTGATCGGCGTTGTATTCGTGGGGGAGCGATCCGAAGCGGGTGTGGACCGATTCCTCGGAGTACAGGATGTAGCCGGTGCCGGTGCGGTCGTCCGTGGCGGTGACGGCTCGGCCGAGGTTGCCCAATTCAATCGAGGGGGCACCCGGGTCGGCCGAGGCGGTGAAGGAGGTGCCTTTCACCTCGAACTCGCCGAGGTTGAACTCGCCGTCGTAGATGTTGCTGCGGAAGCTGAGGTCGCCCTGGGCGTAGCCCAGTTGAACGCCTCCGAGGGTGGGGATGTCGGTTTGCTGAACGGGTTCGGGGGCGGCGCCCTGGGTTTCGGTGATCGTTCCGCCGGGGAAGAGGCGTTGCCCCTTGAACTGGGTGTTGTCGTTCACGGCGTCGATGGTTGCGAGGAGTTCATCGATCCGGGTTTGGGGCGTTGCGGAGTTGTGGGAGCCGGCGTAAATGCTGCGCAACTCGTCGATGGCGGCGCTGACTTGGTCGAGCCCGTTGATCGCCGTCTGGCCGAAGGCCTGTGCACGCTCGGCGTTGATGCCGGCGGTCTTGAGCTGGTTCTCGCGGCTGCGGTTGAGTTCGTAGGCGATGAACGCGGCGGGGTCGTCCTTGGGCCGGACGGTGACGCCGGCGTTGAGGCGCTGGATCGTGGAGTTCACCTCGCGGTTAAGGCGCTGTTGGTGGTAGGGCGTGGACGTAACGTTGCTAAGAGTGAGTGACATAACCTGGACCTTTCGTTTGAGGTCCAAGGCATGCGATTCAGCACAAGGCGCGGCGAGGGAAAGAGCGAAGATTCCGCCGCGCGAGGGCGGCTTCGTTCACGACGCGCGCGTCGGAACGGCGGGGCGATAGGGAACTCCCCCCTTGTGGGTTAGGGGCGCAAGAGATCGTTTGACGCGGGAGGCGAACAAGAAAACGAGATACGCGAATTCATCGTAGAAATAAGGGAATACTCGGTTACGCGATCGGATCAGGCTGTCACCTACGCCGCGCGTTGAACGTGGGGGAACGTCTGATTTCGATGAAGAAAAAAAGGCACGATCATTTCGATGATCGCGCCTTTTCAGGTGTGCAGGTTGTGGATAAGCGGGTCAGCCTTTGGCTTGTTTCGCTTTGGCGTCGATGAAGTACTTGCGGGCTTCGCCGGCGAGGTAGAAGCTGCCGGTGACCACGATCAGGTCTTCGCGGCTCACGGCCCGGGCGGCGAGCTTGAGCGCGGCTTCGAGGTTCGGCGCGGTCTGGGCCATCTTCGGCGACAGGTCGTTGAACCGACGCATCAGGTCGTCCGGCTCCTCGGCACGCGGGTTGGCCTTGGCGCGGGTGAAGATGATCTTGTCGGCACCCAGAGCGATCTGCTTGAGCATGCCGTTGATATCTTTGTCCTGGCCGCAGCCGAAGATCATGACGAGGCTATCGTATTGGACGTGGGCCCCGAGCGACTTGGTCAGTGCGGTGATGGACGCGCCGTTGTGGGCCCCGTCGATGATGACGCGGGGCTGATCGAGGACGGTTTCCATCCGGCCGGGAAGTTCGGTCGCGGCCAGGCCGTCGATGACCTGGTTGAGCGGGAGCGTGAAGCCGTGGGCTTTGAGCTTGTCGAGCACCGCGAGGGCCAGGCCGCAGTTCTGGGCCTGGTGCTCGCCCTTGAGCGGCACGGGCAGGTGTTCGAACTTGGAGGTATCGGTGGTCAGGCAGACGCGGGTGTGCGGGCCGAGTTCACGGTTGGCCTCGAAGCGGTAGGAGAAGTCGAGCTCCTTGCCGGTGACCTCGAGCGTGGTGCCGACTTCCT
This sequence comes from Algisphaera agarilytica, assembly GCF_014207595.1. NCBI lineage: Bacteria > Pseudomonadati > Planctomycetota > Phycisphaerae > Phycisphaerales > Phycisphaeraceae > Algisphaera > Algisphaera agarilytica. The sequence continues at coordinate 565,139 of NZ_JACHGY010000001.1, read as the reverse complement.
CGGCGACCTGTTTGAGGGTTTCGTCAGCCTCTTTTTCCTGGGCGATGGTCAGGGCCGGGACCTCGGGTTTGAAGATGCCGGCTTTTTCACGGGCGATCTCGGGCAGGGACTTGCCCAGCAGCTGGGTGTGGTCCAGCGAGAGGCCGGTGATCGCGGTGACCAGGGGGGTGACCACGTTGGTCGAGTCGAGCCGACCGCCGAGTCCGGTTTCGAGCACGACGATATCAACCGCTTCTTGCTGGAAGTGCAGCAGAGCGGCGGCGGTCATTATCTCGAAGAAGGTCAGTTGGTTGGTTTTGCCAAATTTGTGTTCGACCGAGGCGATGGTTTTGAAGAGCTCGGCACAGTCGCCGTAGGACACCATGTGGTTGTTGATGGTGATGCGTTCACGCAGGTCCACGAGGTGCGGGCTGCTGTAGCTGCCGACGGTGTAGCCGCAGGCCTGGAGCATCGAGGCGATCATCGCACAGGTCGAGCCCTTGCCCTTGGTGCCGGCGACGTGGACGATCTTCAACTGGTCCTGGGGATCGCCCAGCAGGTGTAGGAGCTTGCGCATCCGATCGAGGTTGAAGGTCGGCTGGTCGTACTTGATCATCCGTTGGCGTTCGTGGTCGACGTGCTCGTACAGCCAGCGGAGGGCGGTGGTGTAGTTGGTGATCGAGCCGGGGTCGGTGGTGGGGGTGCCCGCGGGCTTGCTGGGGCGGGCGGAGGGACGCCGAGATCGGCCCGCCGAGGCGGTCGATTTAGGTTTACGTTTGGTGTTTTGAGTGGAGGATGGCATAGTCCATCAGTGTAATTGAAAACGTCAAAAGAGTCAAATGTCAAACTCTAAAAACATAAAAAACAACGACTTACAGAAAATCGACGCTTGATCGACGTTCAGGTGGTGGGGCGTATGGATTGTTGACAAAGCCTCGCGGGAGCCGATCGATCAGCCGATCTTTTCCTGGCCGTTCATATACGGACGCAGCGCCTCGGGGATCGTGACGCTGCCGTCGGCGTTCTGGTACATCTCGAGGATCGGGATGAGGATGCGGGGGCTGGCGGCGACGGTGTTGTTGAGGCTGTGGCAGAACAGGGTCTTCTTGCCCTTGGGGTCGGCCGGGTCGCGGTAGCGCAGGTTCAGCCGGCGGGTCTGGTAGTCGTAGAGACGCGAGGCCGAGTGGGTCTCGCCCCAACCTGCGGCTCCGCCTTCGTCTTCGCAGGTCTTGCCGTCGGCCCGGCTGGGCATCCAGCACTCCAGGTCGATCATGTCGGCGTTCTTCGGCCCCAGGTCGCCCGTGCAACACTGCAGCAAACGGTAGGGCAGGCCCAGGCTCTGCAGGAATCCTTCGACGTACCCAATCATCTTCTGGTGCCAGTCGCGGCTGACTTGTTCGTCGGCTTCGCAGATCACGACCTGTTCGACCTTGTCGAACTGGTGGATGCGGTAGAGCCCGGCGGTGTCTTTGCCAGCACTACCCGCTTCGCGGCGGAAGCAGGTGCTGACGGTCGTATAGGTTTTGGGCAGGTCTTCGGGCGTGAGAATCTCGTCCATGTGGTACGCCATGAGCCCGACTTCGCCGGTGCCGGTGAGGGCCAGGCCGCCCTCGGCCGTGGGGTTGGCCACATCGTATACCTGCTCGCGGCCGTGGGGGAAGAAGCCCGTGCCGACCAGCGTCTGATGACGAACGAGGCAGGACGCGGACAACGGCGTGAAGCCGTTGATCTGGGTCATGAGGTCGAATGCATAACGCAGGACCGCTTGGTGTAGCCGCATGCCGTCGCCGACCAGGACGTAGCTGCGTGAGCCAGCGATCTTCACGCCGCGCTCGAAGTCGACCAGGCCGAGGTCTTCGATCAGTTGGATGTGCGACTTCGGTTCAAACCCGCGCTGCTCGGCAAACGGCTTGGCGGGGTCGAAGGCCAGTTCGCCTTCGGGGTTCCATCGGCGGAGTTCGATGTTGTCGTCGGCGGACTTGCCAACCGGCACATCGTCGTCGGCGGGCTGGGGGATGTGCAGCCACTGCTCTTCGCGTTGGCCTTCGAGGGTGGTGAGCTTCTCGCCGAGCTCGGCCTCGGTGGCTTTGATCTCGTTCGGGCGGGCCTGGAGCTCGGCCATGCGTTGTTGCAACGCGGCTTTGTCGTCGCCCTCGGCTTTCTTCATCCGCCCGGCGATCTGCCCGATCTCCTTGCCGATCGCGTTCTTCTCGGCCGTCAGTTGCTGGAGCTGGGTCTGCAGCGCACGGACCTCCTCGTCGAGCGAGAGCAGGCCGTCGATATCGACGTGGCTGTTCTTGTTCGCCGCGCCTTGGCGGTATTTGTCGGGGTTCGCACGCAGGTCTTTGAGGTCGATCATGTTGCGGATGGTAATCGACCGGGCGTGGGTGTCGAATTAGGGGGCGGTTTAGGCCTTGCGGCGGAAGACGCGTTGGACAAATTGCCTGAACTGAGCGAGACGGACCTTGCGGTTGAGCCGCCGCATCGGGCCGTGGTAGGGCGATTCGGCCAGGCCTTCGCGCAGCCAGCGACGGGCGTCCTCGAGGTCCCCCGTTTGGAGCCGAGCCTCGGCGAGCTTGAGCCGGGCGGTCACGTTGTCGGGGGTCAGTTTCAGGCTGCGCTCGCAGTCCGTGGCCCCGTCGGCCAACTCGCCCATCGCCACGCGGGCCACACCCCGGCATAGCAGGGCGGCGGCGTAAAGCTCGTTGTTGCTCAGCAGCACATGGTCGGCCCCCGAGATCAACGGGTTGAGCAGCCGCACCGCGTCGTGGTGCATCTCCAGGTCGATGAGCAGCCCCGCCAGGTCGATGACCTGCTGGGCGTTCTGCCCCTCGCGTTCGAGTTCCTCGGCGACCCACAGCCGGGCACGCTCGTCGTCGCCGCGCTGATGGGCCGCGGTCGCCAAGCCCAGGTGGACGCCGGGCAGATCGGGGTCGAGTTGTCGGGCGCGTTCGTAACGGTCGATCGCCGCGGCGTAGTGGCTGTTGATCAGCGCCAGGTCGCCCAGGCGTTGCTGGGCGATGGCGAGGGTGCCGTCGCATTCCAATGCCCGGCGGTACTTCTCGCCGGCCTCGGCCAGGCGATCGGTCTCGAAAAGCATGTCGGCGAAGTCGAGCAGGGTGTCGGCATCGTCGGGGTCAAGCCGAAGCTGGCGTTGGTAGTGCAGCCGGGCCCGCTCGGTCTGCCCGCGCTGCTGATGCAGTATGGCGAGGCTGCGGTTGGCGTCCGGGTGGGCCGGGTCGAGTTGCAGGGCCTCGTGCCAGCACCAGGCGGCGCGGTCGTATTCGCCGCGGGACAGCAGCGATTGTGCGAGGTAGTCGTAGGCGATCGACTGCGTTTCGAGGTCGCTGTCGTAGAACGGCAGGCCGTCGTCCTGCGACGCGCTTTGCGGCTCGGACTCGCTCGGGTTGCTGCTTGTGGGTTCCGGGGCGTGCTGACGGGCGAGGTAGAACATCAGCTCGGCGTCGTCGTGCCGATCCAAAAGCGTGTATGCCAGGATCCGGTGCACATAGCCAAGCTCGGCGTTGGCGTCGAGCTGGTTCACGCGTTCCAGGGTTTTGATCGCCCGTTTGGGTTGGCCTGCCCGGATGAGGTCCACGCCCAGGTGCAGCAGGCCCGGGACGTCCTCGCCGCGGTGTTGGAGGGCTTTCTCGAAGGCCTCGGCCGCCTCGTCGTACCGCTGCAACGCGTCGAGGGTCAGCCCCAGCCCAAAGAGCCACTCGCCCTCGTCCGGGCGCTGGTCCAAGGCCTCACGCAATTCACGCAGCGCCTGCTCCCACTGGCCCGCCCGATAAAAGCGTTGGGCCCGTTCGGCATGTTCTTCGGCGTCGTTCCAATCGCTCATGGCAGAGGCTCGCGGCTTACGATAAGACTAAAACCACTGATACTCATTCCATCGACAATCGAGCCGTCTGGCTCACACCCGGATTATACGAACCCGCCACGCCCGATGATGATTCCCGCGACCTCAAAAACTAAAAAATCCACCAAGGCGTGGCGTCGGGTCTCGGCCCGTGTCGGCGTGGTGGGGGTGATGTCGTTGGGTGCAGTGATGTGGGGCTGCCAATCCCCGGAGATCGGCGACGAACCGGTCGCGGTCGAACTCCGCGAACTGCCCGCCGGGGTCGGCGACGCCTACCGCAGCCTGACCAGCACCAGCCTCAGCCTGGCCGAACGCACCGAGGCCGCGCGAACCCTGATCGAGATCGACGAGTTCTCCGCTGACCGCGCCCTGGCCTCGGCCCTCGGACGGGAGCAGCCCGAAGGGGTTTGGCGAGCGGTGCTCCAGGCCGTCTCGACCGACACCGGCGAGCCGCCGCGTGGCCTGTGGCGCCCGATGCTGGCGATGCTCTATTCGGTGGACGACGCCCTCGTGCCCGACGTGGTCCAGGCCATGGGGCGATACGACGACCCGATCCTGCTCCAAAGGCTGCATGCCGCCGCGACCTCGTCCTCGCTGCCGACCCGTGAACGTTCCCGAGCGATCGCCGCGATGGGCGAACAACGCGACCAGGCCACCGCGAGCGTCCTCATCGACCTGACCCGACTCACCGAGCCCGCCGGCGTCCAGGCCTCGGCTTACACCGCGCTGGCCTCACTGACCGCGATCGACGGGTTCGGCGAAGACCGCCAGGCGTGGCGTCTATGGTGGGACCAGGCCCGCAAGCTCGACGCGTTGTCCTGGCAGCAGCAGCTCGTCGACAATTTCGCCCGCAAGCTCGCCGCCGGCCGGGCGACCGACCAACAACTCGCCGAGAAGCTGCGCGAGGCCGAGCGGGCGCTCTATCAGGCGTCCTCGGCCGAGGATCAGGCCCGCGTGTTGACCTACATGCTCGGCAGCCCGCTCACCGCGACCAAGCTGCTCGCACTGGATCTGGCCCAGACCCGGATGGTGCGGGGGGTGGCGTTCGAGGAGCCGTTACGGGAAGCGTTGCGGGATTTGCTGGACGACGAGAGCTCGGCCGAGGTGCGGTGGGGCAGTGCCGAGGTGCTGCGTGACCTGGCCGACGAACCCGCGGCCGACATCGTGGCGCAGCGTCTGATCGATAACGAAGAACACGTCAACCGGGTCCGCTCGGCCTACCTCCAACTGTTGGCACGTATGCCCCGCAAGAACGTCACCAACACCGCCTACGACCTGCTCGAAGAGCCGGGCCTGCGTTCGGACGCCAGCGCGACCCTCGCCTCGATCAGCATGGCGCAGATGCTGACCCCCAAGCGTGCCGAGGCGGTACTACAACGGGTCCGTGGCTATCTCCAAGAGGGCCAGCGCCCGACGCCGTCGCTCGTCCGCCTGCTCGGCCGGGTCGGTGAAAACGAAGATTGGAAGATGATCGAGGGCTGGATCGACGACAACGACGATGTGATCCGCCAAGCCGCCGCGCAGGCGTGGGCCAACTCCGAAACGCGTTCGTTGGCCATCCTGGCCGAGCGGGTCGAGGACCCGATCATCCAGCCGATCGTGCTCCGCGCCGCCGCCGAGCGTGGCCAGGACCCCGAGACACTCCGCAAGCTCGCCGCCAATCCGCCCAGCCAACCCCAGGTCTTGCCGGTGTGGGAGCGGGCGCTGGTCGCCATGGCGGCCCAGGTCCCGCGTCGCGATGCACTGCTCACCGCCCAGCGTCTGTCCACCGATCACAAAGACCTGGCCCTGGTCGAGCGTTTCCTCATCGCCGCGATCGACCAAGGCATCCCCGAGGGCCCGGCGTTGGCTTCCTACCTCGAGCTGCGCATGGCCCGGGCCGAGAACCGCTTGGCCATGGGCGAGCCGGATCTCGCCATCATCGACTTCGAGTACCTGCTGCAGGACGGCCTGCCGGAGATGACCGACCCCCAACGGGATCAGCTCTACCGCGGTTTGATCCCCGCCTACCTCCAGGCCGACCGCATCGATAGCGCGTTCACCGCCGCCCGCGCCTTCTTCGCCGACCCGACCAACCCCGCGGGCATCGACCCCGCCGCCACCGACGATCCGCTCATGGGCCACTTCATCCGTGCGGGCCACCGCGCCGCCGACCTGGGCCGTATCGAAACCGCCAAGCAGATCGGCGACGGCCTCCGTCTTCTCCTGGGCCCGAACAACGACGGCGGCATCAAACCCGAACTGGCCCAGCAACTCAGGCTGCTGGACGAGAAGATTCAATCGGCGGGTTCCTCGTGATCAGACGAACGCCAAGCGAAACTCGAAGATATCATCCTTCTGATTTTTTCCCCGAAGTGTGATCTCTTTTATGCAAGATTTGAATCTCCAGGCACTTCTCCCCGACAAGTTCGACAAGCGGGGCATCCTCGAAGAAGAGCACTACAACGTTTGGGGGACGAACATCCTGAAAGGGCGGGACGGCAAGTACCACGCCATCTATTCGCGTTGGCCCAAGAGCCGGGGGCATATGGCGTGGGTCACCCACTCCGAGATCGCCCACTCGGTGTCGGACCATCTCGCCGGCCCTTACCGTTTCCAAAACCTGGTCCTGCCTCCGCGCGGCAAGCCCTATTGGGACGGCGACTGCACGCACAACCCGCACGTTGTCGAGCACGAAGGCAAGTACTACCTCTACCACATGGGCAACCACGGCAGCGGCTTCTGGGACGACACCCCCGAGACGCGCATGCCCGGGTTCGAAGAAGACCAGTGGTGGGTCAACCGCAACAACCAGCGCGTCGGCCTCGCGGTGGCCGAAGACTTGAACGGCCCCTGGGAGCGTTCCGACGCACCGCTGATCGACATCCAGCCCGGACGCCTGATCACCTCGACGCCCACCGCCACCCGCCGACCCGACGGCAAGTTCCTGCTCGTCTACAAGTACGTTGAAGACAACGGCGAACCCCGCGGCGGCCGGGTGATCCACGTTACTGCCCTCGGCGATTCGCCGACCGGGCCGTTTACCGACACCGGCGTCCCGTTCATCACCCACCCGACCGCGTTGTTTGCCATCGACGACCACGTCGAGGTGGTGGTCGATGGCAAGTACTACTGCATCGCCAAGGACTGCTACCAATCCTGGGGCGACTATCCGGCCGGCACGACGGTCCTATTCGAGTCGGACGCAACCGGCATGGATTGGAAACCAGCCAAACATTTCATGGTCTTGGAAGCTGGCGAGCTCTACTGGACCGACGGCAGCACCACCCTCTGCGAACGCACCGCCGACATGCCCAAGGTCTACACCGAAGACGGCGTACCCAAAGCACTGATCATCGCGGTGCTGCCCAAAGACAGCGAGATCTCTTTCGCGGTCATCCTCCCGCTCCAGGCGAACGCCTGATTCACAGGCTGGAGAGATGCAGGGTTAAGTTGGCGAAGGGCACTCGGGGAGGGGGTGAGGGGGCTGCCGGCACGCTGTTCGGCAGCGACTCCCCCCGTGAAACCACGGCATTTCGATGCCCGCCCGGTGACGCTATACTTCTGGCACTATGCAAACCCAAATCACCGGCAAAGCCTACGTCCTGGGCGACGATATCGACACCGACCAGATCATCCCGGCCGAGTACCTGGCCTACAACCCATCGATCCCCGAGGAACGCAAGTTCTTCGGCATGTACGCCAACATCGGCGTGCCCCAGGGCCAGCGCGGCCTGCCCGACGGCAACACCCCCTTCGTCGAAGAGGGCCAGTTCAAGACCGAGTACACCATCGTCATCGGCGGCAAGAACTTCGGATGCGGCTCGTCGCGTGAGCACGCGCCGCTCGCCATCGCCGAGGCCGGGGCCCAGGTCGTGGTGGCCGAGTTCTACGCCCGCATCTTCTTCCGCAACTGCGTCAACGGCGGGTACCTGCTGCCCTGCGAATCGCAGCAGCGTCTGGTCGAAGAAATCAGCACCGGCGACGAGTGCACTGTGGACATCGAGGCCGGCACGCTGACCAACAACACCAGCGGCAAGACCTATCCGCTCAACCCGCTGGGCGACGTGAAACCCATCATCGAGGCCGGCGGCGTGTTCGCCTATGCCCGCGAGAACGGGATGCTGCCTTCGGCCTAAGCAGGAGATAGCATGCAAGGGGGCTGGTTTTCTATTTTGTTCGAATTTTTAATGGAGTCGGTTTGGGATCGATTCGTACAGCCTGTACTAGATCGGGTTATTCCTCCCAAATCAGAACCTGAAACGGAACATCCGACATTACCGAGTTGCCCGCATTGTGGTGCAGAGATCAATGCGGACCGTGGGCCCGACCCGCTTCGCTGTTGGCGTTGCGCTCAGCTGCTAGAAACCCAAGAAATCTCATCGCAGGAATAAGTCTGTTGGGAATCGGGCTATGCTTTTCATCATAGCCAAGACCAATCTCAGCCTCCCCAAGGAATCACCAATGTCAGACGCCACCACTTCCGATGCGGCACTCACCGACGCCAGCTACCTCAAGGCCAAGCACGAGGCCGGCATGGTCTACGCCGACTACGTCCTGCACACCGACAAGCCCGCGCAGACCGAGGGATGGCAGGCTATCTACGACAAGGTGCAGCTCACCGATTCGCAGAAAGAGCTCCTGGGCTCGTTTGTCCGCGAGATCAACGTGATCGTCGTCTCGGGCATCTGGTGCGGCGACTGTGTCCGCCAGGGGCCGATGATCCAGAAGATCGCCGAGGCGTCCAACGGCAAGGTCAACCTCAAGTGGGTCGACCGCGACGAACACATCGACCTCCAGGAAAAGGTCAAGGTCAACGCCGGCAACCGCGTGCCCGTGGTGATCTTCGCCGCGGAAGACTTCGAACTGGTGGGCTGGGCGGGCGACAAGCTGCTCAGCCGATACCGCATCGCGGCGGCTCAGGCCCTGGGGGCCAACTGCCCGCTGCCTGGCGCCCCGGTGCCGCAGGAGGAGCTGGACGCCGAGGTGCAGGACTGGGTCGATCAGTTCGAGCGCGTCCACCTGCTGCTGCGTCTGAGCGGCCGGCTCCGCCAGAAACACGGCGATTGAATCCGCCGTCTCACTCATTCCGTGAGAACCCCACCGGCCCACTTCCAAGCGTGGGCTGTTTTTTGCGCGAAACGTCGGATTTCAATCCGAACCTTGCGTCAAATCTGACGTAATAGCCGTGTTGCGATCATGTTGCATCGCTTGCAGCAGCGAGGGCAGGGAGATACACTCCCGCGTCTTCTCGGGCGATTCCGGGTTTCTCCTGTCGCCCTCCCGATTTTTATAAGTCTAGTATTATGGAGTGATTGGGTGGCCAAATCCACGAAGAAGAAGTCCTCTCGCACAACGTCGGCGACCCGCAAAAAGACGACCAAGAAGAAGGCGGTGACCAAGAAGGTCACGAAGTCGACCAAGAAGGCTGCGCCCAAGAAGAAAGCCGCCAAGAAGGCCCCCGCTAAAAAGACGACCACCAAAAAGAAGGTGACCAAGAAGGCTCCCGCGAAGAAAGCGGCAACCAAGAAGGTCACCAAGAAAAAGGCGGTCAAGAAGGTGGCGAAGAAGAAAGTCGCCAAGAAGGCGGCATCCAAGAAAGTCACCAAGAAGAAGGTGACGAAAAAGAAGGCCGTCACCAAGAAGGCTCCCGCCAAGAAAAAAGTTGCCAAGAAAGCCCCGGCGAAGAAGGCGGTGACCAAGAAGCTGGCGAAGAAGGTCACCAAGAAAAAGACGACCAAGAAGAAATCCACCTTCAAGGCCCCGCGCGTGCCCTACGCGTCGCTCGCCGCCGCGCCCGCCCCGGCCTACAACCCCCAAGACCACGAGCCGCTGACCAACGCCCAGCTCCGCAAGATCAAGACCGGCCTGACCGCCAAGGACCTGCGCTTCTTCCGCCAGGAACTGCTCGAACGCCGGGCCGAGATCATCGGCGACGTTCAGGGGCTCGAGGCCGCCCGCAGCGGCAACTCCGGCGAGATCAGCCACATGCCCCTGCACATGGCCGACGTCGGCTCGGACAACTATGAGCAGGAGTTCACCCTCGGCCTCATGGAGTCGGAGCGCAAGACCATCCTCGAGATCGACGACGCCCTCCAACGCATCGTCGACAAGACCTACGGCGTCTGCATCGAATCGGGCAAGCCGATCTCCCGGCCGCGCCTCGAAGCCAAGCCCTGGGCCAAGTATTCGATCGAAGTCGCCCGGGAGCGTGAGCGTCGCCGCATGTGACCCGACCGCTGGAACGCGGAGATTTCGGTCTCCTAAACCAGCCGAGGCCCGCGACACCCCTACACTTGACGATGACCGACACGTCACCCGATCAATCGACACCCGAGCAAGCTCAGCCGATCCGTCTGGCCGGGCGCAGCGGCCGGGCGATTGTGTTTTTTGTTGGGGTGATCATCGTGGCCCTCGGCGTCGACCTCGGCCTGAAGTATTGGTCGTTTGACCATGTCGCGGGCCGCAAGGTGGTGCTCACCGAGGAAGTCACGCAAGACCACCGCGCCTTCTGGAGCAAGTACCCCCACGACGCGACCGTCGTGGTGCCCAAAGTCCTTGAGCTGCGCCTCACGACCAACACCGGGGCTGTCTTCGGTCTGGGCAAAGGCAACCGCGTGGCGTTCATCGCCGTGAGTATCGTGGCCACCGCGGTCATCGGCCTGATGTTCTGGCGCAGCCCCGCAAGGGCGTGGCTCTTGCACTTGGCACTGGGCATGATCCTCGCCGGGGCGCTGGGGAACCTCTACGACCGGGTGCTCTACCGGGCGGTTCGTGACATGCTGCACATGTTCCCGGGTGTGCATCTGCCGTTTGGCTTGGCGTGGCCGGGCGGCATCACCGAGGTCTGGCCGTGGATCTTCAACATCGCGGATGTCGCGCTCTTGGCGGGGGTGGGGCTGGTGTTGATCCTGACGTGGAAGACCGAAGTGGATTCGAAGTCGTCGGCCAAGTCCGCCGCGAAAGAAAAGCTCGCCACGGATTCTGCGGATTGACGCCGAGGCCGATCGGCACACTCCGGTTGAATCCCGGCAGCATTAACGCAAAGCATTCATCAAGGAACCCATGAGGCCTCGGCTCAGGGGGCCGTTGTCGCCTCGCTCCGGGTGCCATTGAACACCCAGATAGAACGGGCGACCGGGGTTGTCCACCGCTTCGATGATGCCGTCTTCCGCGACCGCCACCACGCGCAGCGTGCCCGCGTCGGCGATGGCCTGTTGGTGGTTGGAGTGGGTGATCGCCTCGGCCTCGGTGGTGGGGGGCTGGAGCACGCTGTCGTCGACCGTGACGCGGATGGCGTGGTCGTTCTTGCGGTGGCGTTCGACGACGTCGGAGGCGTGGGTGTCGGGCAGGTATTGGTTGAGGGTGCCGCCGTGGTGGAGGGTGAGCAGCTGCATACCCAGGCAGACGCCCAGCAGCGGGCCTTGGGGCTTCACGTGGTCCCATTCGGCTAGCAACGCCAGCTCAAACGCTTGGCGGGCCGGGTCCATCACTCGGGCCTTGGGGTGGACCGGAGCGTGGCCCGGCCAATCAGCGGGAAGCGTGGACGTGTCGGGATCGACTCCGCCGGTGAGGATCAACCCGTCGCAGCGCTGAACGTAATCGGGCACCCGCGAAATCTCGTGCGGCAGCAGCACCGGCACGCCACCCGCCTCGGCCACCGCACGGCTGTAGCCCACGCCGACCTCGTACTTGCCCGAGGCGAGGGTGTTCTCGACGTTATCCAGTGTGATGCCGATGAGCGGACGGAGCATGGGCTTACTGTACCGGGTGGGTTAGGCTGTGGCGATGAAGATGCTTTGCCCGGAACGTTTAGACGCCGCCGTGATCTTTATGCAGGAAAACGCGCGGCCGTTGGAGCGAGAGCTGTTTCGTTTGGAGCAAAGCAAAGGTTCGGCCGAAGACGTGCTGCGTGAGCTCGCCGCGTATCAGAACGACGACGGTGGCTACGGCCACGGGCTGGAACCCGATGCCCGCAGCGCGTTGTCTTCAGTGCTCGACACCACCTGTGCCCTGCAGGTTCTTCGCCGGCTCAAGACCGCGCCGGACCACCCGCAGGTGCAGCAGGCTCTGGAGTATCTCGAATCGGCATTCGACTCTGAGCTCGGGCTTTGGCCCATCCGGCCGATGATGCCCGCGGGCACGCCCGCCGCGCCGTGGTGGACGTATCGCGATTCCGAGCACTGGGCGGAGAAAGTGGCCGAGGGGGCCTTGAACCCGACGGCCGAGGCCTTGGGGTATTGGATTGAATTTGGCGGAGACGCGCAGCCGCCGTTTATCGAACAAGCCGAAAGCACCGTCCGGGCATACCTTGGCCAACACCGCAACGCCCTGGAGATGCACGATCTCATGTGCGTGGCCCGCTTGGCGCGGACGCCCGGCCTCGAGCCCGAGTGGGCGGCGGAGTTGATGGAACGTGTGGCCCGGGAAACGGCCACTCAAGTGCCAACCGACCCGGCCCAGTGGACCGCCTACGGCCTGCGCCCCTGGGGTGTGGCTGAAGCCCCGGGCGATCCGGCCTTGGCAGAGCTTCCCTCGGGGCTGTTGGACGCGATGCTGGACCACGACATCGATGGGCAGGGAACCGACGGGGCCTGGGCGCCGTCCTGGGACTGGCACGGCTTGCATACCGACGAGTGGCCCCACGCCGCTCGGGCGGCGAAGGGTCTCCTGACCGAGCAGATGTTGCGTGTGCTTCGAAACTTCGGGCGGATCGAGGCGTAGCCGAGGGAGGCCGAGGGGGCGGTCAAAGGGGCCTCCGGGTTGCTACACTGTGCGGCTCACCGGAAGAGGAAGCCAACCCGTGCGTTACATCAGCACCCGCGGCGCTGCGGCCCCGCTCGAATTCGAAGACGTGTTGCTCGAGGGCCTGGCCCGCGACGGGGGGCTGTACGTGCCCGAGTCGTGGCCGACGATCAGCCCCGATGAGATCGCGGCGATGGCGGATTGGCCCTACGAGAAGGTCGCCCAGCGAATCATGCAGCCCTTTGTGCCCGCCGAGCTGGCCGAGGCACTGCCGGGGATTATCGAGAAGGCTTACGGCACCTTCCGCAGCGACGCGGTCACCCCCATGATCTCGCTGGGCGGGATCCAGGACGGCCTGCACCTCATGGAGCTCTTCCACGGCCCGACGCTGGCGTTCAAAGACGTCGCCATGCAGGTCCTCGGCGGGCTGTTCGAACACGTGCTCGCCAAGCGGGACGAACGCGTCACCATCATCGGCGCCACCTCGGGCGACACCGGCAGCGCCGCGATCGAAGCGGTCCGCGGCCGGGAGCGGGCGAGAATATTCATCCTGCACCCCCACGGCCGAACGTCGGACGTGCAGCGCAAGCAGATGACCACGGTCGATGCGCCCAACGTGTTCAACATCGCGCTCGAAGGCACGTTCGACGATTGCCAAAACCTGCTCAAGGCGATGTTCAACGACGAGACCTTCCGCGACCGCGTCAGCATGTCCGGCGTGAACAGCATCAACTGGGCACGCCTGATGCCGCAGATCGTCTACTACTTCATCGCCGCGCTGAAACTCCACGGCCCCGACGCCGCGACCAAGCCCACCAGCTTCAGCGTGCCCACCGGCAACTTCGGCGACATCTACGCGGGCTACGCCGCGGCGAAGATGGGCCTGCCCGTCGAACGCCTGGTCATCGCCAGCAACCAGAACGACATCCTTACCCGTGTGATGAACACCGGCGAGCACACGCTCGGCCCCGTCGCCAAGACGATCGCCCCGTCGATGGACATCCAGATCAGCAGTAACTTCGAGCGCCTGATGTTCGACATGCTCGGCCGAGACGGCGGGGCGGTGGCGCAGAAGATGAGCCAACTCAAAGACGACGGCACCTTCACGCTGCCCGAGGCTTCGCTCGATACGGTCCGTGGCCTCTTCGGCGCCCACCGGGCGGACGAGCAGGAAACGCTCGACGCCATGAAGCGGGCCCACGACGTCACCGGCGAGCTGCTGGACCCGCACACCGCGATCGGTGTCGTCGCCGCGTTGGCCGACATGCAGTCCCACCCCAGCGAATCGAGCACGCCCATGGTCGTGCTGGGTACCGCCCACCCCGCGAAGTTCCCCGCCGCCGTCGAACGCGCGACCGGCCAGACCCCGCCGTTGCCCGAGTTCCTCGGCGATCTGTACGAGCGCGAAGAACGCTACGACGTTCTGCCCAACGACCTCGCCGCGGTGCAGGCCTACGTGGCCGAGCGGGTCTGAACCTTCCGGGGATTGAATCGCCGCGAACCCATACGCGGCTGCCACAGGTTGTAGTGACATGGCCCAACCCAAACCGACGCCTGTGCTCACCGTCGAGGACATCGACCGCCTCTGGGCCAACGCCGCCAAACCCGAAGACTACGCGTCTCTGCGTTCGCACTCCGTGATACAAGACGGCGAGCCCGCGCAGCTGCCCGAGGACATTGTCGAGTTTGCACGCCAGTCCGCCGACACCTTGGCGGGGCGTCGGCGACGCCGTCGCCGGGGTGGGCGCAACCGCAGCAAATCGTCGAAAAAGCCCTCATCCAACCGGCCATCGTTTGAGTGGATCGAAGACACGATCGATGAACTCATGGAGGCGCTGGATGTACCGCACGAAGTCTACGAGGTCGCGTCGCACACGGTGATCCTGCATGTCAACGACGATGATGTCGCGGGCTACCCGCCGCTTCCCGAAGGCTACGGCTACAAGGGCGGGGTGGCCCGCAAGGCCGTCGCCCGGACGCTACGTCTGCCGATCTCGACCGCAGCGGTGCGTGACATCGACCTGTTGCGTGCCGCCGACACCTCGGCCGACCACGACCGCGAACTCGCTGAAAAGTACATGACCGACGACCTGATCCACGGCGACGCTAAGGTCGAAGCCATCGTCACCCCCAAAGACTATTTCACCACCCGCGAAGTCACGGTCAACCAGGCGTGGTTCCTCGGCAGCGAGATCCAGATCACCCACCTGGGCCTGCTCGACATGATCGGCGGGATCGTCCGCGTGACTCAGGGCCACCTCAACCAGAACTTCGGCCGGGTGCATCCGATCGTGGCGTTCAAAATCCTGCGTTTTGCCGCGGCGATGAAAGCTGAGGGCCGTGAGCCGGTGATCCCGCCGTTCCGCGTGAACTACCGCCGTCGCCCGCACCCGTTCTCGTTTTTCCTGGCTTTGCAGCTCAGCCGTGCGTTCGAAGCGGGCGAAGTAGTCGCGTCGATCTACCTCGACTACGCTCGGCAGTGGAACCTGCTGGAGAAGGCGGAGCTCGAAGAAGACGTGACTGCTCGCGACGCTACCGATATTCTCAAAGAGCGTCTCGAAGACTACCACCTCGAATTCCCGACCGGGGAGTGACGGTCAAGTCACTCACAACATCATGTCCGATTCCAACAAGATGACGGTTCATCAGATCGCGTTGGCGATCGCCATGCTCGGCCTGTCGTGGGTGGGCATGATGGTGGTCCACGAACTCGGCCATGTGATCGGCGGCATGCTCACCGGCGGCACCGTGCAACGCGTGGTCTTGCCCGTACTGGGCTTTTCACGGACCGACGTGAAACCCAACCCCTCGCCGGGCATCGTGGTGTGGGCCGGGCCCGTGATAGGGGTCTTGCTGCCGCTGGCGATGTGGGGCTTGTCGCGTCTTCCGAAGTTGTCTTACTTCGAACCCGCGATGCGATTCTTCGCCGGTTTCTGTCTCGTGGCCAATGGCGCGTACATCGCGCTGGGCACGTTCGAGCGCGTCGGCGATGTCGACGTCATGCTCAGCACCGGCACACCCGAGTGGGTGTTGTGGCTGTTTGGCGCGATCACAGCCCCGTTTGGCTTTTTCATGTGGCATGGCCTCGGGGCACGGTTCGGCCTCTCGCGTCTACGCAGTCATTGGCTCGCGTGGATTCTGCTCGCAGTAACCGTAGCCCTGTGTTTTGTGGATATTGAAATCGAACTTCATCACTAAGTGTCAGTCGGTTTCGGATTCTTCGTGATACTTCACATGTCCGTCGGCGTAGCCAATTACACCTGATTCATAGGCTACCGTTTCATCATCCCGAACTTCGAACAGGATTCCCACATCAGAAGAATCCATTAGCTGACCAAAAGATTCTTTTGGTTGACGCAGATAATAGGTTTGAAACCCTTTTCGAGGATTGGCTAGGGGGGTGTTCTGAAATTCGGCATTATTGGGAACCCCCATGTACATCTTGAATGCAGGATAAGACAGACTCGGCGGTAAGGATTGATAATCCGTGAAATAGACGTATAAGCCGAGATAGATTTGCTTCATTTGGCTTTGCGAAGCCACTTTTTCATCAAGACTATTTCGAGCCTTTAAGTCGAACAACAGCCCTCGAATGAGGAAGCCGACAAAAAGAAGAATGGAGATTACGGCAGTTATCCGTAGCCAACGATTAACTGTGTTCTTGTTCATAGCTAATCCCCGATAGTTATCGACTAATCACCAACACCGCGGTATCCGCATCGAGGTTCGGATCGCCGTCGGGGGTGGCGGGGATGCGCTGATTGGTTTGGCTGTCGAGGTAGACCGCGTCGTGGATGGTGGCACCCTTGTCGCGGCAGAGGTCTTCGACGTCCGCGATGCTGGGGAAGCGGCGATTGGGGGTGTTGTACCACTCGTGGTCGTATTCGCCGGTCGCCTTGGGGCTTCGGCCACGCTCGACGTAGTCTTCGCGCAGGGCTTTGTAGGCGAAGTTCGGGAAGCTGACGATCACGCGTCGGCCGACGCGGAGCATCTCGTCGAAAAGCTGTTCGACGTTGGCCACGGCTTGCAGGGTGGCGCTGAGGATCACGAAATCGAACTGGTTGTCGGTGAAGGCGGGGAGGCCGCGGTTGAGGTCGTAGTCGATGATGTCGAGTCCGCGGGCGGCGGCTTCGATGATCTTGGGCTGGGCGACTTCGACGCCGACGAGGTGTTCGTGGCCGCGCTGCTTGAGGGTCGCGAGCAGGCGACCGCTGCCGCAGCCGAGGTCGAGCACGCTCGAGCCTTCGGGGATGAGATCGAGGACCATGTCGTCGTCGTGGCGGAGAGCGGGGGGTTGATCGTTGGTGTGGCCGAGTTTGGCGGCGACCAGCGGGCCGTACTGTGAAATCTCATCGGGAAGAAGGAACGCGTCGTGGCCGGCGGCCGAGGTGATCTCGGCATAGGTCACCGGCAGGTCGAGCGCGGTCAGCGCATTGACGATATCGCGGGACTGCTGGGGCGTGAAGAGCCAGTCGCTGCTGAAGCTGGTGATCAGGTAATCACACAACGAACCGCGGAACGTTTCGATCAGCGTCTCGCGGGTCCGGCCCAGGTCGAACAAATCCAAGGCCATGGAGATGGCGACGTAGCTGTTGGCGTCAAACCGTTGCGTGAACTTCGTGCCCTGGTGCGCGAGGTACGAGCCGACCGAGAAACGTTCTTCGAACGAGGTGGCGAGCTTGCGGGGGTCGTGGCGGTCGGGGTCGAACTTGGCGTCCATCGCCTCGGAGGAGAGGTAGGTGATGTGGCCGAGCATGCGTGCGATGGCCAGGCCGGTGTTCGGCTGGGTGGGTTGGTCGTAGTACTGCCCGCCGTGGAAGTGCGGGTCGGTCTGGATGGCGTTGCGGGCGATGATGTCGAAGGCGAGCGCCTGCGAGGTGAGCCGCGGCGAGGTGGCGATCGCCATGCAGGTCTTCACCCGTTCGGGGTGCCGTGTCGCCCAGGTGAGCGCTTGGTGTCCGCCGAGCGAGCCGCCGACGACGGCTCGCCATTGCGTGATGCCCAGGTGATCCGCGAGCCGGGTCTGCACGGCGACCATGTCCGCGACTGTGATCGCCGGGAAGTCGGCCCCATAGGGATCGCCGGTCGCGGGATCGATCGTGCCCGGCCCGGTTGTGCCGCGACACCCGCCCAACACGTTGCTGCAGACCACAAAGAACTTCTCGGTATCGATCGCGAAATCGGGCCCGGGCCCGATGAGTTCGTCCCACCAGCCGGGGTCGTCGTCGGCATCGTGTTGTGCCGCGTGCGAGTCGCCGGAGATCGCATGGCAGACCAGCACCGCATTACTCGCCTCAGCATTCAGCGTGCCCCACGTCTCATACGCACACTCCACCCCCGGCAGCTCACCGCCCAGCGCAAGGATCAGTGCCTCGGGAAACACCGCTTTTTGCAGGTGTTTCAACCGATCGCCACTGCGGCGGTCGTCGGAGCTGGCGAAAGAGTCATTCATAAGTGAAAGAAGCCCACGCATGATTTTAGATCATGCGTGGGCTGGTGCGTGTCAACGAAGTGGAATCACACCGCCGCGGCGAGGGCCTGGGTCAGGTCGTCGATGATGTCTTGGACATCTTCGATGCCGACCGAGACGCGGACGTACTCGGGGCTGACGCCGGTGCGGGCCTGCTCTTCTTCGGAGAGCTGGCTGTGGGTGGTCGACGCGGGGTGGATGACCAGGGTCTTGGCGTCGCCGATGTTCGCCAGGTGTGAGCAGAGCTTGGTGGCGTTGATGAACTTCTTGCCAGCCTCGGCGCCGCCCTTGATGCCGAAGCCCAGAATAGCGCCTTGGCCGTCGGGCAGGTAGGTCTGGGCGTTCGCGTGGTCCTTGTGGCTTTCGAGGCCGGGGTAGTTGACCCATTCGACCGCGTCGTGGCCCTCGAGGAACTTGGCGACGGCCAACGCGTTCTCGCAGTGGCGAGGCATACGCAGATGCAGCGTTTCCAGGCCCTGCAGGAACAGGAACGCGGCGAACGGCGACATCGCGGCACCGGTGTCACGCAGCCAGTGCGTGCGGATGTGCAGGTTGTAGGCGATATTGCCCATCGGACGCAGGTGCTCTTCGAACACCGCGCCGTGGTACGACGGCGAGGGGCCGCAGAACTCGGGCCACTTCTCGGGTTGGTCGGCCCACTTGAAGTTGCCGCTGTCGACGATCGCGCCGCCGATATGCGTGCCGTGGCCGCCGATGAACTTGGTGGTGGAGTAGACGACGATGTCGATGCCGTGGTCGATGGGCCTCAGCAGCAGCGGGGTCATCGTGGTGTTGTCGCAGATGACCGGGATCGCGCCGTGCGGAGCGCTGTGGGCGGCGTCAGCGATGGCCTTGAAGTCGGGCACGCCCAGGGCGGGGTTGCCGATGGATTCCATGTAGACGCAGCGGGTGTTTTCATCGACCAGGCCGTGGATGTCTTCGGGCTTGTCGGCGTCGAAGAAGCGGACCTCGATGCCCAGGTTCTTGAAGGTCTGGGTGAAGAGCGTCCAGGTGCCGCCGTAGAGCGAGGTGGCCGAGACGATGTTCTGCCCGGCGTGGGCGATGGTGAGGATGGCGGCGTTGATCGCCGCTTGGCCCGACGCAAAAGCGAGACCGGTGACGCCGCCGTCGAGCGCCGCGAGGCGTTTCTCGAGCACGTCGGTGGTCGGGTTCATCAGGCGGGTGTAGATGTTGCCGAACTCGGTCAGGCCGAAGAGGTTGGCGGCGTGGTCGGTGTCGTTGAAGGTGTAGCTGGTCGTGGCGTAGATCGGCACGGCCCGGCTGTTGGTGGCCGAGTCTGGCTCTTGGCCGGCGTGGAGGGCGAGGGTTCCGGGACGGTAGGTGGGTTCGGACATGAGGGTCTCCGTATCTTCTCACCCGGCCGTGCGAGAAGTGGATACTTCCGGGGGCGGGGGTCGAATGGTTGGGCCGGAGGTTTGAGCGGGAAGACTCGCACCTTTTGGCGAAAAAGAAACCGACCTGACACCGGTCGGCGGGGGGGTTATGGTAGCACCCGGTGCAGCGAACGAACACCTTGATACCGGGAATTCCGAGGAAACCCAATGAGTGCGATGTTTCGGAAGATGATGGGTGAAGACCCCGAGGTCGCGCGGTTCCGGGTGTGGCTGGGCGTCTTTGTGGTCTGGTGCGCGACGGGGCTGATGTCCTGCGGCGAGATCAAATACCTGCGGAGCGGCGAGACCGCGGTGGCCGAGCGGGTAAACGCCTCGGATGGGCGAGCCGGCCAACGCCCGTACGGGACGTACCGCTGGCGAGATGCTGAAAGCGGTGAATACCGCAACAAGGTCATCGAGTTCAGCCGCAGCGTCATGCCCCCGCGCAGTTGCGAGTCCAGTACATCCCGGGCGGGGCCGACTCGCGCCCCGCGGGCAAGCCGATGTGGATCATGCCGTTGGTCTTCGTGGGCCTGACGGTCGCGGCGATCGGCTGGATGGTCCTGACCGGCAAGCGAGACCAACGACGCAGGGGTCGCTAGTCGGCGGGCGGGTTGGAACCAGGGGCGAGCGAAACCTACTCGCGGGTCTTCCGGTACTCGGTGGTGAGCATGCCCGCGAAGCCCCAGTCTTCTTCATCGACCAGGTCCAAGACGATGTGGATGTGCTCGGGCTTCTTGCCCAGCACGTCGACGAGCGTGTCGGTGAAGCGGCGGACGATCTCGGCCTTGTGCTCGGCGGTGACGCCGTCGCGGGTGACTTTGACGTTGATGTAGGGCATCGCAGTGAACTCCAAGTGGGCATAAAAAAACCTCGCCAAACAGCGAGGTTCTTATTTCGGGATGATCGCTCTGCGGATTAGGCCGAGGCTTTCTTTTCGTTGAGCTTCGCGGCGAGGCGGCTCTTGTACCGGCTGGCGGTGTTCTTGTGCAGGGCCGGGGTGGAGGCGGCTTGGTCGAGGGTCTTGTAGATGCCCTGGAGCTGCTTCTCGGCCTCTTCCACGGTGCCGTGGAGGATGGTTTCGCGGAACTCTTTGATCTCGGTGCGGTAGCCGGCCTTGGTCCAGCGGTTGCGGGCGCGGGACTTGGCGTTCTGGCGGATACGTTTCTTGGCGGAAGGGGAGTTGGCCATGGTGGTCTGTTTTCCGGGGTTCCGGGTTCCGGGGCTGTGCGGAGCAAAAGCCCCGAGGGTCAAAAATCGGTAAAATTCGCGGTCTAGCGGGCACGGAGGCTGAAACGAGTCGGATCAGCGAGTCCCGCGCACCGGCGAGCCGCACATTATGCCGAGGTCCGCCACCGAATGCAAGTCCCGCTGAATTTCGTTTTCGGCCTGCCCGAAGTCGGGATCGGGGCCAACGGTTGACAGCGGGGCGGGTTGCGGTACACTTTCCGGCTCGGCAAAGCCGGGTCTGAGCAGGATTTCTTCGCTCGACACGCCCGCATCCGCCTTGAATTGGCCTGCAAGCCCTCGCTGGAGCGCTTGCTTGATGGACCACCCCGCTTCGGAATCGGAGCGTCAAGGGCAAGACCACTCGCCCGACGCCTCCCCCCAAAGCTCTGGACACCAACCCCGGAACGCCCCATGAACCGTCAGACCACCCTTGCCAAGAACAACGAAGTGCCCCGCGAGTGGGTGATCATCGACGCCGCCGACCAAGTGCTCGGCCGCCTGTCGACCCAGATCGCCACCATCCTCATGGGCAAAGACAAGCCCACCTACACCCCGCACCACGACGTGGGCGACTTCGTCATCGTGCTCAACGCCGAGAAGATCCGCGTCACCGGCAACAAGCTCGACCAGAAGTTCCACGAGACCTTCTCCGGCCACCCCTCGGGCCGCAAGGTCAAGAGCTTCCGCGAAGTCATGGCCAGCCACCCCGAGCGTCTGATCGAAGAGTCGGTCCGCCGGATGCTGCCCAAGAACCGCCTGGGCGTGGCCATGTCCAAGAAGCTCAACGTGTACGTCGGCACCGAACACCCCCACGCCGCACAACAGCCTAAGCCCTACGAACTCCAGTCCGCCTGATTTCCCCACTCACCATGCCGCTCAAGCCGAGGGCTGCGGAGCACCGCGACAAAGCCCCGGACCAAACGCTCAACCGATTAAAGAACCATGGAAGACACCACCACCGCCACCCTCGACGGCCTCTCCTCGGAAGCCCCCGTTGAATCCCCCATCGCCGAAGGCGTTGAAGAAACCGCTGCCGAGCCCCGCCCGCTCCGCGAGCCCGCCAAGCCCGACAAGGGCGGCTTCGTTTGGGGTACCGGCCGTCGTAAGTCCGCGATCGCCCGGGTCCGCGTCAAGCCCGCCGCCAAGGGCGAAGGCAAGTTCCTGATCTCCGGCCCCAAGGCCAAGAACAAGACCGTTGAAGAGTTCTTCAGCGAACCGCAACACCAAAACGCCTGCCTCGCTCCCCTCGAAGCGACCGGCACCCTCGGCAACCTCGACGTGTTCGTCTCCACCACCGGTGGCGGCATCACCGGCCAAGCCGAAGCCATCCTGCTGGGCGTCGCCCGGGCTCTGGTCGGCTACGACCCCGCCCTCGAGCAGACCCTCCGCGACAAGGGCTACATGACCCGTGACCCCCGTAAGGTCGAACGTAAGAAGTACGGCCAACGCGGTGCCCGTCGTCGGTTCCAGTTCTCGAAGCGTTAATCGTTTCGTCCCCCATGGATTCACCCGACCCACGGCACCTGCCGTGGGTTTTTTTTTGCCTTCACTTTGCGTTAGTGATTGGGAGTTTGAGATGTCTCGGGACTGTGAATTGATACTTCGGACCTATGTTGCTAGCGACCACGATGCGTTGGTTGAGCTATGGCGTCGATGTGGCCTTGTGGTCCCCGTGAACAATCCCAGCCGCGACATCCAGTTGAAGTTAGATCGTGATCCGGACGGATTAGTTGTGGGCGAAGTCGACACGGGTGAATGCCGGCAACTCGTCGCGAGTGTCATGGTGGGCTACGAGGGACACCGTGGTTGGGTCAACTACCTGGCGGTAGATCCCGAGTACCAGCGACAAGGCTTTGGCCGTGTACTAGTCGAGCACGCGGAGCAGTGGCTGCGTGAACGCGGCTGCCCGAAGCTGAATCTCCAGGTGCGTTCCTCCAACACGCGAGTCATCGGGTTTTACGAGAAGCTCGGCTACACCCAAGATGCCGTAGTGAGCCTGGGCAAGCGATTCTGAATGAGCCTGCGGATCACCAACGCGTCGGCGAACCATCGGGCAACGGCTCGATCGGTCCACGCCACTTGTGCGCGTCCGCCGCAACTTCGCGGATCACTTCTTCGTTCATCTGGACGCCTAAGCCCGGCCCCGGCAGCGGGGGCATCATGCCATCGTCGTCGAGTTTGAAGTCGTCAGCGTTGAGCACGTAATCCAGCACGCCCCGCCCGCCGTCCTCGGCAGTGTAAGTCAGGCCGATGCCCGACTCCTGGTACTCGGCGTTGAGGCAGACAAAGTCCACCGCCAGGCACGCCGCCAACGCGATCGGGCCCAGCGGGCAGTGGGGGGCGAGCGCCACGTCGCGGTGTTCCGCGAGCCGGGCGATGTCCAGGCAGTGCGTAATCCCGCCGGCGTGAGACAGGTCGGGCTGGATGATCGACACGCCCGGCTTCCGCAACAGGTCGTAGAACTCGGCGTAGTGAAACATCCGCTCGCCGGTCGCCAACGGCACCTCGGTCCAGTTGGCCAGGTCCGGCATCGCGTCGTTGAAATCGGGGTGCACCACCTCTTCGAAGAACGCGATGTCGTAGGGCTCAAGGGCGCGGATCAGCTTGCGCACCATCGGCAGCTTGCACCGGCCGTGGAAGTCCACCGCGATCTGGATATCGGGGCCCACGGCCTTGCGCACCTCCGCGACTCGGGCCGCGCCCGCTTCGATCGAGCCCTGCATATCGGTGTAACCCATCGGCGGCGAACCGCAGAGCTTGATGAGCTTGAAGCCGTAGTCGTCGCAGCGCTGCTTGGCGATGGCGGCGGCGACGTCGTCGGGCTCGAAGTCGGCAGCAACGTGGCCGTAGACCATCTGCCGGTCACGCACCGCGCCGCCCAGCAGGTCCACCACACTCGCGCCCAGCGTCTTGCCCTTGATGTCCCAGAGCGCCTGGTCGATCCCCGCCAGGGCCGACATCATCACCGGGCCGAGCCCGCCGTAGAAATCGCCCTTGGCGATCGTCTGCCAGTGGTAGTGGATCCGTGCGGGGTCTTTGCCCATCAGCGACTCCATCATCACGTGAACCGCAGACTCCACCGACTCGGCATACCCCTCAACCACCGGCTCGCCCCAGCCCACGACACCGTTGGCGGTTTTTATACGCAGGAACAACCAGCGAGGCGTGACACGGAACAGTTCGTAACGGGCGATCTTGTCGGACGATGGGGTGATACTCATGGCGACAATATACCTTGCGTATCACAAGAACCGACAGCCTCGGCCAATTTGTCGTGGCTAAACTGTAGACCGATGTCCTGTACTTCTTGATTCTTGTAAGGGAACGCACCCCATGGCCGTAGATGTCAAGCAAGCCGATCGTCGCGAACTGCATTTCGATTCCCTCGACGAAGTCCTGGCCGAGGCCCAGACGTTCACCGAGCAATCGACCTCGACCGGCAACTGGTCACCCGCCCAGAACATCTACCACGTTGCCTTCGCCATCGGCATGCTCAACCACGGCGTCGACCTGAAGATCCCGCTGCCCATGAAACTCTTCGGCCGCACCCTCAAGCTCTTCGGGGCCCACGTCAAACCCTTCAACCCCGGGATCAAGCCGCCCCAGAAAGTCGCCGACGCCTTCGCCCCGCCCGCCGACGTGACGTTGGCAGACGCGGTACAGAAGCTGCGCGATGAGGTCGCCTACGCCAACGAGCACGGCATGAATCACCCCAGCCCGCTCTTTGGCAAGCTCACCCCCGACGAAGCGATCAAACTCAACTGCCGCCACGCCGAGCTTCATTTCGGCTTCATCCACCCGGCCGCGTCCTAGTCGTCACGCCGGGTGACTTTCCCGTTGCGCAGCATCCAGGTGACGAGCACGGTGGTCGCGCTCACCACAAACGAAAACGCCAGCAGGGCGGCGCCGCCGAAAGGTCCACGCCAGTCGGACATCAGCGTGCCGACCACCGGCGGGCCCACCGCCAATAGCACACGGTCCTTGATGCCCTCGTTTTCGTGGGCGACCGTCATCGTGTACTTCCCGGTGGTGTTGGCGTTTTCGTCGAAGTGCGTCAGCGGGACGGAAAACACGAACTCGCTGTTGGCCTGGCCGCGGTTGAACATCTGCGACTCGCCCTTGTCGTACTTGGCTTGGCGGATCGTGAGGAACTCGCCGCTGGCTTCGTGCTGGATGGTGATCTCGAAGGCCGGGGCCTCGCGGAAGACTTGGGTAGTGTCGAAGTTTTCGCCGTTGAAGCTGCCGACTTTCTCGTAATAGATCAGGTA
Source organism: Algisphaera agarilytica (assembly GCF_014207595.1). Taxonomy (NCBI): domain Bacteria; kingdom Pseudomonadati; phylum Planctomycetota; class Phycisphaerae; order Phycisphaerales; family Phycisphaeraceae; genus Algisphaera; species Algisphaera agarilytica. Next base: position 540,212 of record NZ_JACHGY010000001.1, on the reverse strand, counting down.
GTCGCCGGGCTCATCGAAGGACAGCTCGCCGCTGCCGGGGGCGACGATCCGCTGCATCGCCTCGAGCTTGGAATCCACTTGTTCTTTGGCGATGTTCAGCGACACCACAAAGCCCACGACGCCGAGGATCATGAGGGCGAGTGCCATGGCGTACCACAAGCGGGAGGGCTTATTGTGTTCGGTCGCGTTGTCGTCTGGGGCTTTGTCGGTCATGGCGGTTTCGTCATTGACAATGGAGTGAGGTCGGAGAGAGACTATAGCGATGAAAGGGCCGGGCGGTTTGATTTCGATCTCCGTGCCGGTAGATGGCATTGAGATCCAGGATGCAGGACACCCCACCCCACCCGGAATATGAAGTGCGTGACCGCCGGCCGATGCCGCCGCGGGAGTGGGCGGTGATGCGCTGGCTCACCAACCTAGCGATCAGGCTGGGGCTGTCGGCGAACGCAGTTTCGGTATTGAGCGTGGTGTTTGCCAGCCTCGGAGCCGCCGCCACGGTTTTTACCTACAGCGCCGAAGGGTTTGCGCAGCGGGCACTTTGGTTCATAGGGGCTGCGGGTGTGGAGCTCCGGGCGTTCTGCAATCTGCTGGACGGGATGGTGGCGGTGGAGACGCAGACCGCGTCGCCGGTGGGGGAGTTGTACAACGAGGTGCCCGACCGTATCTCAGATGTGTTGATGCTGGTGGGGCTGGGTTACGCGGCGGGATCAACGCCGGAGCTGGGATGGGCGGCGGCAGCAGCGGCGGTGTTCGTCGCCTACGTTCGGGCACAAGCGGCGGTGTCGGGGGCTGGTCAGGATTACGGAGGCTTGATGAGTAAACCCGTGCGTATGCAATTGGTCGCGGTGGTGTGCTTGTTCATGGCGTTTTCACCCGAGGCGTGGCAACTCCCGTTCTGGGGGCCGAAGGAAGTTGGCCCCAAGCTGACATGGCCGACTTGGGGGGTGTTGCAAGGCGTGCTGTGGATCGTGTTGATCGGATGTGTCGTGACGTCGATCGGTCGGCTGCATCGCGCTTCGCGCCGTCTACATAAAGGAGTGGCGTGATGGACCCGGTCAGCCGAGCCCGCTTGTTTGGGGTGAGTGATGTGTTTGATTGGCCGATCACGTTGTGGGGCACGGTGGTGGTCGCGGCGTTGCTGGTTTTCTCGCCGTTGTTGGTGTTGCTGTTGTCCAGGGCGGGGAAGATCGACGCGGACTTGCGCAAGGAGCTGATGCTGCGTTGCGGGTCGTGGGCGGTGATCGCCCCAGCGCTCTTGGTGCCGGTGCTGCTCGGCGCGGCGTGGTGGATCGGGATGATGTTTGTGTTGTCGGCCCTCTGCTTGCGTGAATTCGGGCGGATCACCGGCGTGTTCCGCGAACCGATGGTCATGGGCGCGGCCTACCTCGGACTGCTCGCCTTGTATTTCGCGATCCTGGACAACTGGTACACGATGTTCGCCGCGGTGACGCCGATCACTGCGGTGCTGATCCTCGCGGCGGCGATCCTCAGCGATCGGCCGTCGGGGTACGTCCAGCGCGTGGCGCTGGGTATCCTCGGCTTCGCGTTGTTCGGGACGGGGCTCGGCCACCTCGCGTTCTTTGCCAACGACGCCCAGTACCGCCCGATGCTGTTCATCATCATCGCCGCGGTACAGGGCAACGACGTCTTCGCCTACCTGTGCGGCAAGACGATGGGCAAACGCAGGCTCTGCCCGAACACGAGCCCAAACAAGACGGTGGCGGGCGCGGTCGGGGCGGTGGTGTGCACGACGACGCTGGTCGTATGCCTGGGGCATTTTGTGGTCGCCGACGGCATGCAGGTGTGGCGGCTGCACCTGCTGGCGGCGGGCGTGCTGCTGAGCATCGCTGGGCAGATGGGCGACTTGGTGTTGTCGTCGGTGAAGCGCGATATCGGGATCAAGGACACCGGGACGATCCTGCCGGGTCACGGCGGGTTGCTTGACCGATTCGACAGCCTGCTACTCGCCTCACCGGTGATTTTCTATTTTGTGGCGTACTTCCGGGGAATCGGCTTGGATCAGCCGGCGCGGGTGCTGACGGGTGGGTAGGTACAGATGGTGGAGCCGTGCAGCAGGCTGCGCCATCTGCGGACTTTCGTAGACTTTCTCGCTGAACCCTCATTCCTCCAACCTCACCCCTCATCCCTCACGATGCGAGACTTCGACCTCCAACCCGCCAAGGACCTGGGCCTGCCCGAAGCCGAACGTGCGAAGAGTCTGCAGCGCGAGCCGGGGTTGGTCTCGTTGCTGGCGAGCCACGCGTGGTGGGGCGTGGTCCGGGTCTACTTGAAGTTGTTCCATCGGCTGGCGATCGAGGGGCGGCAGCACCTGCCCGCCGAGCCGCCGTTCGTGTTGGTGGCCAACCACAGCAGCCACCTCGACGCGCTGGCCCTCGCCGCCGCGTTGCCGGCCAGGCACCGGCGGTACGTCTTTCCGATCTCAGCAGGCGACGTGTTTTTTGAAACCAAGTTCGCCACCGCGTTCTCGGCCCTCTGCCTCAACGCGTTACCCATGTGGCGGAAGAACGCCGGCCGACACGCCATGGGCCAACTCCGCGAACGACTCGCCGCGGGCGATGCGGGCTTCATCCTCTTCCCCGAAGGCACCCGCAGCCCCGACGGCGTCATGAAAAAATTCCGTGCCGGGGTGGGCATGCTCGTCGCCGGCACCGACGTGCCGATCGTTCCTTGCTATATAGATGGCGCGTACCACGCCCTGCCTAAGGGGTCGGCGGTTCCGCGTCCGAGGACACTGAAAGTAACGATCGGCCCACCGTTACGATTTGCTGACCAAGCCAACGACAAAGCCGGCTGGAGCGCAGTCTCTGAACAACTCCATGGAGCCGTGGAAGATTTGAGGCCGTAGCGGGTTGAGTAACTGGAATTTAGCGGCCCAAAGATTCATTCGTAATCCGCGGGCCACGTGTCGTCGGGGTGGAGTTCGCGATGCATCGCACACAGGGCCGCCAAGGCTTCGGGGGCTTCCAACCATTCGAGGTCTTCGGCGAGCAGGGCCCCGATCTCGGAACGGTTATCGACCGCCTCGTAACGCGGTCGAAACTCGGCCTTTCGGTCGTCGTCGAGGTAATAGATGTAATACAGCAGCGCTTCGTAATGTTGTGGATCGTCGTCTAACGCCTTGGCGTAGCTGGCCAGGCCGGTCTCGTGACGGCCCTGCAGGAAGTAGGCGTCAGCCACCACCACCCAGACGTCGGCGTCCATACCCACTTGTTCGGCGTAGTGCTTGGCCTCGACTAAAGCTTCGTCCGGTCGATCCAGTTCGATCAGGCATATGGCGCGATACAGGTGGGCCAAAGGCTGCGGGTGCTCGGGGTAAAGCGTCAGCGACTCGGTGACGTGGCCCAGAGCCGCATCCAGATTGCCGAGGTTGTAGTGCGTTTCGCACAGGCTGGTCAGGGCCATCGGTCGAAGCGAGGCGGGCAGGAGCTCAAGATTGACCCGCTCTAATTGCTGCAGGGCGAGCTCAGCGTTGCCTTCCGCCAGGGCCTGCACGCCGCCGTACATCATCACGAGGGACTGCTGTGTGCCGGGGCGATCGAGTTCGGCCACCGCGATCGAGGCCGCGAAGAGGTCGGACCAACGCCAGCCCAGGTCGAGTTGAGTCAGATCGTAGAAACGCAGGCCCTCGGGGGTGCGGACCAGATCGAGGATGTTCTTTGACGAGATGCCATCTGAGTCCCAGTGACGCATCGTGACCGAGAAACCGTTGGCGACGTGCGTCTGGTTGATGGCTTTGATCTCGCCACGGACCCAAGCCATATTGGCCTGAGGGATGGTGAGGTTTTGACCAAAGATGTGGGGTGTTTGTTCTTTGACCGCTTGCCAAACCGGTTGATCGATATCGATATTGGGGTAGGCGTGGCGCACCTGCTGAAGCCAGGCGTCGGAGTCGAAGAGCGCGGCGACCGCGTTGGCATCGTGGCGGCGTAGCGCATCGTTCAACTTGTCGAGAAAGACCGGAACATCGGGAGGAATCGCAGCCGGGTCTAGTGTCTTGCCCTCGAAGACCGCCGCGAAATCAAACTTGGCCGCTTCCTCTTGGGCGACGATATGGCCATGGCCCAGAACGAGCAGCACGGCCAGCAAGCCCCGAAACATCCATGGCATGAACACGATCCTTCTCGGCCCCTTGGCCGCTTTGACTTAAACGTCCAGGTTCTTCACTTCCAGCGCGTGGTCTTCGATGTACTTGCGGCGGGGCTCGACGTGCTCGCCCATCAACACACTGAAGAGGTTCTCCGCTTCGCTGGCGGCGTCCCAGGTGACCCGCAGGAGCGTGCGGTTCTCGGGGTTCATCGTCGTGTCCCAGAGCTGCTCGGCGTCCATCTCGCCCAGGCCTTTGAAGCGTTTGACTTCCAGACCCGTGCGGCCGGCGTCGAGGATGGCGGGGGCGATCTCGGCGAGGTTGACCAGCGGCGTGATCTTCGGCGAGTCGCTGCTGGCCTTGGCGACCAAGTCGAACTTGGTCGGGGCCATTGCACCCGTGACCGTGGCGACGGGCTTGATGAAGTAGTCGCTGATGTCCAGGCCCAGCGCCTCAAGCTTGGCGAAGACCTTCTCGAGGTCGGCGACTTCATGGAGCTCGCGACGCACCACCACGCGTTGGCCGGGCTTGAGGGCGTGGTCGTCGGCAGGCAGGTCGGGGTCTTCGACGATCAGGTTGTTCTGCTCGCGGAAAGCTTCTTCCTGATCTTCGGACCAGAAGAAGTGGCTGCCCGTCAGCCCGTTGCTGGTTTCGTCGGCGGGGATGTTGATCTGCAGCGTCGGCAGCCGGCCCTCGCTGTCGGGGTCCTGCTCACGCATCGCCAATAGCTCGGCCAGCGTCAGGCCGCGGCGTTTGACGATCTCGACGAGGTCGTCGAGCTGGGTGAGCGCTTCGAGCACCTTACCCAGGTCGTCGCCGGTGATGCGGGCGACTTCGGCGCGGTCGGCGGTGTCGTGGTTGGCGAAGACGACGAGTTCGGAGTCGTCGAGGCCGAGCCCGCCGAGCACGGTCTGCATCCGGCGTTCGTTGAGGACGTACTCGGACTTCTTACCCCGCAACACCTGATACAGCGGCGGCTGAGCGATGAACACCCGGCCCTGCTTGATGAGCTCGGGCATCTGCCGGAAGAAGAACGTCAGCAGCAGCGTGCGGATGTGGCTGCCGTCGACGTCGGCGTCGGTCATGATGATGATCTTGCCGTAACGCAGCTTCGACACGTCGAAGTCGTCCGCGCCGATGCCGCAGTTGAGCGCCTGGATGATCGTGCGGATTTCCTCGAAGCCCAGGATCTTGTCGAGGCGGGCTTTTTCGACGTTGAGGATCTTACCCTTGAGCGGGAGGATGGCCTGGGTGTTATGGTCGCGTCCGCCCTTGGCCGAGCCGCCGGCGGAGTCGCCTTCGACTAGGTAGATCTCGGATTCCTCGACGTTCTTGCTGGTGCAGTCGTAGAGCTTGCCGGGCAGGCCTCCGGAGTCGAGCGCGCCCTTACGGCGGGTGAGGTCACGGGCCTTGCGGGCGGCTTCGCGGGCCTCAGCGGCCATGACTGCCTTCATGCAGATCTTCTTGGCGTCGGCGGGGTTTTCTTCGGTCCAGTTGTTGAGCGCTTCGCCCATGGCCGAGCTCACCAGGCCCTCGACCTCGGGGTTGAGCAGCTTGCCTTTGGTCTGGCCCTCGAACTGCGGGTCGGGGATCTTCACCGAGATCACCGCGACCAGGCCTTCGCGCCAGTCGTCGCCGGAGGGGGAGGGGCCGTTGCCCTTGAGCACGCCGTTGGACTTGGCGTAGTTGTTGAGCGTGCGAGTTAGTGCGGTCTTGAAGCCCGAGAGGTGGGTGCCGCCGTCGGGGGTGTTGATGTTGTTGGCAAAGCAGATGAGGTTTTCGCTGTAGCTGTCGACGTACTGCAGCGCGACGTCGCAGATGAGCTGGCCGTCTTCCGATTCGCTGTTGACTGCGATGGGCTCGTGCAGGCTGGTCTTGGCGGAGTTGAGGTGGCGGACCATCTCGATGATGCCGTCGTCGAACTTGAAGGTTTCTTTCTTGCCGCCGTCGGCCACGCCGCCCTGATCGATGCTGCGCTCGTCCTCGATGGTGAGCTTGATGCCGGGGTTCAGGTAGGCGCGCTCGCGCAGACGGTTGGCGATGGTGGGGTAGTCGTGGGTGAGGTCGCCGAAGATCTCGCGGTCGGGGCGCCAGTGAATCTTGGTGCCGGTGGCGTCGCGGGTACCGATCTGCTTGAGCTGTTCGTTGGTCTCGCCGCGGATAAACGACATGTGGTGCAGCTTGCCGTCCCGTGCGACTTCGACCTCGAGCCATTCGGCCAGCGCGTTGACGCAGGACACGCCCACGCCGTGGAGGCCGCCGGAGACTTTGTAGGAGTTCGAGTCGAACTTGCCGCCGGCGTGGAGCACGGTCATGACGATCTCAACGGTGGGCTTGCCGTTGAGGTTGGGGTTTTCGTGTTTGTAGGCACCGACGGGGATGCCGCGGCCGTTGTCGACCACGACGATGGAGTTGTCGGCCTTGAGGGTGACCTGGATGTCGTCGCAGTGGCCGGCGAGGGCTTCGTCGATGGAGTTATCGACGGTTTCCCAGACCAGGTGGTGCAGGCCGCGGGAGTCGGTGCCGCCGACGTACATGGCCGGGCGTTTGCGGACGGCGGCGAGGCCTTCGAGAACGGAAATACTGTCTTCGGAGTAGCCGGTGTCGGCGGGCGAATCGCTGGTGGGGTTGACGCTCGTGTCGGCGTCGGGCGGGGTGCCATCTTGCATCGTCAGGCGGCCTTGGCAGAGGTGGAATCGGGCGACTGGGGGCAGCCGGGACGGCCGTGAAATCCCCAATCCTCAAGCCAAACATTTTAGCAGAAAACCGCTCCTCTCACAACGTGGGGGCGGGCTGCCGGAAGGCCTTCAATATGCTGAAAAACAAGGGTTTACGGGGCTGTTGGAGCCGCTTCTTCGGAGGGCAGGTCTACGGCAGGTAGCACCGGCTCGGCGGCAGGGTTTTCGGGGGTGGTCGGCAGCGCTTCGGGCGTGTCGGGCAATTCGGGTTGGACCGGGATTTCGACGCCCTCGCCGAGGTCCGCAACGGGGGCGGGTTGGTCCTGGGCGACCGCGTTGATCTTGTTGTTCAGACGCTCGGGCAGGTCGGCTTCTTCGGGGTCCATCGACTCGTAGCCGTCCGCCATCATGACCTGTTGGGCACGGTTCCACATGCGCACGGCCTCGGCGGGGCGGTCCAGGCGGTAGTACGTGTCACCCAGGTGATCGATGATGACCGGGTGGTTGCCGCTGTCGGCCTTCAGGCTCCGCTCCAGCCACTCCAGAGCACGTTCGAACTCGGCTTTCTTGTAAAACACCCAGCCCATCGAGTCGAGGTACGCCGAGACGTCGGGTTCGGCGGCGACCGCGCGGGCGACCATCCGCTCGGCGTCGTCCAACCGGATCCCTTCGTTCGCCAGGCCGTAACCCAGCGAGTTGTTGAGCCCGGCGTGGTCGGGAAAGTCTTCGAGGGCTTCTTCCATCACGCGGCGCGACGCCTCGGTGTCGCCGCGTTGCTCGTAGATCACCGCCAGGAACATCGCGGGTTCGCCACCGAGGTCGGGGAACTTCTTGGTGATGTCTTTGACGTGTTGCTCGGCGTCTTCGAAACGCTCCAACTCGAACAGCGAGTTGACCAGCAACACCATCATCTGCAACGGATCGTTGTCGGCGAGGCCCTGGTCAAACGCTTCCTGGGTCACCTTGACCGCGTCGGCGTAACGCTCCTGCAGGAAGTAGATACTGGCCAGGGTGCCGCTGCGCTGCGTGCTGGGCGGGGCGTTTTCCCAACGGGTGAGTTCGAGTTGCAGGGCTTTGTCCTGCTCGCCTCTGCGGGTGAAATAGCGAACCGCGAGCGTGAGCATCTCCTCGCTCGGGGCGACCTGCGCGGCGCTGGCCTCGGCGAGGTGCTGATCGATCAGCGACGACACGGCGTCGCCTTGATTCGTGCCGATCAAGGCTTCGAGACGAAGGCGCTGCAGCAGCAAGCGGTCTTTTCCAGTGGGTTCGAGCGTGTCCATGAGGGCCAGGGCCTGGGGGTATTGCCGGTTGGCGATCAGGGTTTCCAACTGGATCAGGCGGGTGATCCGCGCGTTGGGGATGGTGTCCACCATGCGCCGGACCAGACGCTGGTAGTTGCGGATCATGTTGCCGTTTTGGCTGTAGATATCCAGCAACGCTTCGTAGATCGCTTCGTCGGTCGGCCGGGCGTTGAGCGCGTCCAGCAGGGTGCGCTCGGCTTCCTGGACACGGCCAAGCCGGAGTTGCAGGTCGGCCTTGTCGAGCATCAGCGGGCTGCCGGGCGGGGTGCGGCGTAGCACCTCGTTGATCAGCGTCAGGGCCTCTTCGGTCTTGCCCGTCTGGGTCAGGGCCTGGACGCGAAGCATCGTCACCCGCGGATGGTTGGAATCGGCGAGTGGTTCGAGCAAGGCCTCGGCCTCTTCGATCTGTCCACGCTGGAGCTGCAACGCCGCCAACTCAAAACGCGCGAGGTCGGCTTCGGGGTCGAGTTCGAGGGCTTGGCTGAACGACGCGAAAGCCTCGTCGGTCTGCGCATCGGCCAGGAAGAGTTTCCCCCGCAGCGTGAGCGAGGCCGAGGTCGGCGGCTCGGGCAAGAACGCCGACAGTGCCGCGGGCTGATCGGTGTTGGCCAGCAGTTGGTCGGCGTAGGCTTCCGCGAGATCGGGCGAGGCCGACATCGCATTGATCGTCGCGGCCACGGCTTGCTGACGGTTTTCATCCGAAGGGGCGTCGCCCAGCAACAGCGCTAACAAGCGTCCAAACACCATGTCATCGTCGGGGTGTTCTGCCAGGTGTTGCTGCAGCAGCGGGGCGGCGACATCGGGGGGCAGGACATCGGCCATCGCCAGGGCCAAAGACGCGGGGCGGCCGCGGTCTTCGTAGAGCGCAGTGAGTTGAGCCGACAGCGCCTCGGCCGACACGCCTTGTTGCACGGCATAGGGAATCAAGGCGAGCGACTTGGCGTTGCCCTGCGAATCGGCGACCGCCTGGGTGACCAGTTCCTGGGCCGCCCGCGTCTGTCCCAGACGCAAACGGGTGTAGAGCAACCGACGGAGCAACGTGTCGGGGTTGAGCACCCCCACCTCCGCGGCGGCGGAGTAGGCCTGCCAGGCGGTGCGCGGCTCGTTGAGGCGGTGGTACAGGTCGCCGACGAGCATGAGCGTCTCGCCGCGCTGGTTGCCGAGCACCGCGATCTCGCGGGTGTAGGGCGTCAGGGCCGAGAGCCTCGGGCGGTCGGTGAGGTAGGCGTCGAACATCTCCGCCGCGGCTCGGCTGTGCCCCGCCTGGTTGAGCGCGTTGGCGAGGTAGTAGCGGATGAGGTGGGCCGCTTCCGGGTCGGCTTTGGCGTCGGCGTTTTCGTAGTCGGGTTCGGCGAGTTGCAGCGCCGCGTCGAGATTGATCACCGCCTGGTCCCAGCGGCGTTCGTCGAGCGCAAACCGGCCGAGCATGAACAGGCTGTTGAGGTCTGTCGGGTCGGCGGCGACCGCCTGGCGGTAGAAGTTGGAGGCGGAAACCCGGTTGCCCGAGCGGGTCCACGCCTCGGCCAACGACTTGAGGATCTTCGGCTCACCCGGCGAAAGGCGGAGCGCCTTTTCGAGCTGCTGCACCGCCCGGAAGTTGTCGTTTTCCAACAGGGCTTGCCGGCCCGCCGCGTAGAACTTCTGCGCGGCCAGCGGGGGTTCGATATTTCGCTCTTCCGGCGTTTGGCCAAGGTTTTCGAGGTAAGCGGGCGTGGCCAGTGAATCGAGGACTTCCGCCCGAGAGAGCTGGGCGAGGCCCATCTGGGTGTCGTTGAACGGAGTCAGCGTCGCGGCGGGGACGCCGGGCGGCGGGGGCACGTCGGTCAGGCGGATCGGCTCGGACGAGAGCGATGCATCGCCGGACGCCGAGCCCGGGTCTCTGGAGGGGTCGGAGGCGCAGGACGCCAGCAGCAGGGCCCCGGAAAGCAACACAGCAATGCAACAACTTCGATAGAACATCCTCTGATTCTACGCCGAGGCCGGTCGCGGGGAAAAGGTGAGCGCGGAAAACCTGAGATGTCAAAGCCGAGGCGGATTTCAGGGGATGATCTTGTTCAGCGGGTAGCTGAAGATCGCCTGGCCACCGGCCCGGGAGAGCTTGGGCACCAGTTCGCGTTCGACCGTGCGGTCCACGATCACTTCCACCGCCACCCAGTCCTTGTCCGCCAGTTCGTTGACCGTCGGCGACTGGGCCGAGGGCATCTGGGCGAGGACGGCGTCGAGCTTGGCACGGGGCACGTTGAGCTTGAGGCCGACTTGGCTCTTGGCGGAAATCGCGCCCTGCAGCAGCAGCGCGATGTCTTCGATCTTTTCCCGCTTGGCGGGGTCGGCCCAGGCGTCGTGGTTGGCGATCATCCGCGTGGTCGAGGTGAGCAGCGTGTCGAGGACGCGCAGCTTGTTGGCCCGCAGCGACGAGCCGGTCTCGGTGCAGTCGACGATGCCGTCGATCAGTCGGGCCTTGACTTCGGTCGCGCCCCAGGAGAACTCGATCTTCTTGATCGGGATGTTCTTGCCCTCGAAGTACCGCTTGACGGTTTGCTTGAGTTCGGTGGCGATGATGCCGCCGGCGAGGTCCTCGGGCTTGTGGATGTCCGACTCCTCGGGCACCGCCAGGACCCAGCGGATGGGGTTGGACGTGGCGCGGGAGTATTCGAGTTCGCAGACCTCGTGGACGTCGCTGTTGTTTTCCACGACCCAGTCGTGGCCGCAGATGCCGAAGTCGATCACGCCGTCTTCGACGTAGCGTGACATCTCCTGAGAGCGGAACATCATCGCGGACATGCCCGGGTCGTCGATCTCGGGGTAGTACGACCGGCTGGACACGTTGATGCGGTAGCCGGACCGATAGAACAGGTCGACGGTGGGGTCCTGGAGCGAGCCTTTGGGGATGCCGAGTCGGAGTTTGGAGGGATCGGTGGTCATGGGGTGTGGGTGTTAGGGACTTAGGTGTTGGGGGCTTGGGAAGAAAACTTGGCGTGATGGAGTCTTGGCGAGGTTTAGTTCTCGTCTAATTCCCCAATCCCCAAGTCCCCAAGTTCCAAAATTACTTCTTCTTGGTGACCTTCTTTTTCGTGGTCTTCTTCTTGGCGACCTTCTTCTTCGGGGCCGACTTGGTCGCCTTGGTGGTCTTGGTCGTTTTCTTCTTCGTAGTCTTAGTCGACTTGGTGGTTTTGCTGGCCTTGGTGGTTTTCGTCGTCTTGGCGGGAGCCTTAGCGGCGGGGGCCTTGCGTTTGTCGGCCCAGGCTTGCAACGCGAGGTGGGCTTCGAGTGCGTCGCCGGCTTTGATCTGGCGGACCAGGTACGACTCGGCGTCGGCGATCGAGGTGCCCTCGTGGAGGCAGCCCTCGTTGATCAGCAGGGCCAGGAGCTTGTCGTCGATCGGCATGGCGTGGCCGCCGAAGGACAGGAGCGTGACCTGGGCCGCGATGTACGGGGCGATGCCGGGCAGCGAGTCGAGGTAGGCCCGTTGCTCTTTCTTGCCCTTGCCGGCGATCGAGTGCATCTGGATGTCGTGCTCGCGGGCATAGACCTCGTGCAGCGATTCACGCAGACGGATCACGCGGTTGACGGCGTTGGGGTAGTCCTTGCCGATGACCTCGACCAGCTCGTGGGGGTGGCTCACGCGCAGGTCGTTGACGTCGATCATCTCTTCCATCAGCGCAACGAAGGCGTCCTCGGCCTTGGTGCGGGTCGAGTCCCATTGCATGAAGCTGACGATGAGCTGTGCCACGGGGTCACGCGGCGGCGGGTCTTCACCCTTGTACGCGGTGATGCTCTTCTTCAGCAGGGCGGCGAATTTCTTGGCGGTGGCAGGGTCTTGTTTGGCCAACGGTTAATTCTCTTGAGGGGTGGTTGGATCCGTATCCGGGGCGTTGTCGCTGTGCTCCGCAGCCTCCGGGTTGGGTTGTTCGGTTGAAGCGGATGAGGCTTCGGTACGTTTCATTCCCTGATCGATGGCTTCTAAGATCGCGGCCTGTTTCTTGAGGTCGTGGTCGATCTCGAAGCGGAGGTGGGGGACGGAACGCAAAGCGACGTTCTTCTTGACCTGCTGCTGGATGTGCATGGTCGCGTCTTTGAGGCCGTGGATCGCACGGGACTCGTACTTCTCGGGGGTGATCGAGACGAAGGTCTTGGCGTTGCGCAGGTCCGGGCTGACGTCGACTCGGGTCACGCTGACGAGCACGCCCTGCAGCCGGGGATCGGCCAGGCCACGCTGCAGCGCCGACGCGACGGCGCGTTGCAGCAGGGACTCGACTTGTTTCTGGCGTTGGGTCATGCGGCGGTTCACCGTTAGCCCCGGGCTCTGCCCGGGGAGGTGAGTGTGATGGAGCCCCCGGGCAGAGCCCGGGGCTAATGGGGGGGTTAGTCCAGCGTGCGTTGCACTTCGATGACTTTGTAGAAGATCAGGACGTCGCCCGACTTGAGGTCGTCGAAGTTGGCCACGCGGACACCGCACTCGGTACCGGCCTGGACCCGCTTCACTTCGTCCTTCACGCGGCGGAGGCTCTCGACGTCGCGGTCGTCGGTGACCACCACACCGTCGCGGGACACGCGGACCTTCACGTCGTCCTTCAACGCGGTGCCTTCGGTGATCAGGCAGCCGGCCACGGCACCCACACCACCGATGCGGAACACTTCCTTGACCTCGGCCTGGCCGACTTCCTCTTCGGAGCGGTCGGGCGTGAGCATGCCTTCCAGGCCCTTCTTCACGTCGTCGGTCAGGTCGTAGATCACGCGGTAAGTGCGGATGTCGACCTTGCGTTCATCGGCGATCTCGCGGACGGCTGGCGTCGCGGTGACGTGGAAGCCCAGGATGATCGCGTCCGATGCGTCGGCCAGGAGCACATCGCCCTCGGTGATGCCGCCGACCGCCGAGTGCAGGACCTTGACGGTGACTTCGTCGTTGCCCATCTTTTCGAGGCTACTGGTGAGCGTCTCGATCGAGCCTTGGACGTCGGCCTTGATGACCACACGTAGGTCCTTGATGTTGCCCGCGGCCACGGCGTCGGCGAAGTTGTCCAGCGTGACCTTGGTCTTGCTGGCCAGGGTTTGCTGACGTTCGGTTTCGCGGTACTGCAGGGCAACTTCCTCGGCCCGCTTGAGCGAGTCGGTGACGAAGAACTTGTCGCCGGCATCGGGGACCAGGTCGATACCCGAGAGTTCGAGCGGGGTGGCGGGGCCGGCGTCCGCAACCGATTGATCGCGGTCGTTGATCATGTCACGGACCCGACCGAAGGCACGGCCGGAGACGATGAAGTCGCCGACTTTGACTTGGCCGTCTTGGACCAAGACACGAGCGACCGAGCCGCGGCCGGTCTGCATCTCGGCTTCGATGACGGTGCCGCGGGCCGGGCCGCCGTAGTCGGCGGTGAGCTCGAGGAGCTCGGCCTGGTAGTCGAGGATTTCCAGCAGCTCGGTGATGCCGGTGCCTTCGGTGGCCGAGGTCTTGATGATTTCGGTTTCGCCACCCCAATCGGTGGGGTTGAGCCCGTGCTCGGCGAGTTGTCCGTAGATCTTGCGGATGTTCTCGTCGGTCGCCTGGGGCGTATCGATCTTGTTGAGGGCCACGATGATCGGCACCTCGGCGGCCTTGGCGTGGGCGATGGCCTCGATAGTGGTGGGCATCACGCCGTCGTCGGCGGCGACCACGAGGACGACCAGGTCGGTCATCCTCGCACCGCGGGCCCGCATGGTGCTGAACGCTTCGTGGCCAGGCGTGTCGAGGAAGACGACGGTCTTCTTCGCGCCGTCGTTGCCTTCCACGCTGACGCGGTACGCACCGACGTGCTGGGTGATGCCGCCGTCTTCGTGGGCGGCGACGTCGGCCTGGCGGATGCGGTCGAGCAGCGACGTCTTGCCGTGGTCGACGTGGCCCAGCACGGTGACGACCGGCGGGCGGGGTTGCTCGTCAACTTTTTCGCGTTCGGCGAACTGCTTCTCGACTTTTTCCTCGGCGGTTTCGAGCTCTTTCACTTCGAGCTCGATGTCGTATTCCATCGCGACTTCCATCGCGGCCTCGGTGCCGATGGCCGAGTTCACCGTGGCCATCACGCCCTGCTTGAAGAGGAACTTGATGATCTGGGCGGTCTTGATGCCGGTAGCGGAGGAGAGGCCCTTGATGGTGATGGGTTCTTCGATCTCGACCTTGCCGCCGGTTTGGACGGCGGTCTGGGCCTGGAAGCCGGTGGCGGCGGTGCCTTTGTTGCGCAGGTCGCGCCGGCGCTGCTTCATGTAGCCGGTCGAGCCCTTGAGGCGGGCATCGAGTTCGTCGGCGTCGGCCTTGGAGAGCTGGGTCGGGCCGGTGAGCAGGGCGTCGGCCGAACGGCCACGGCGGGTGTTCATGCCGCGACGCTTGTTGCCGCGCTGTTCATCGCCGCCACCACCGCCGCCGCCACGCACGCCGCCGCCGCGGACCGGGCCGCGGGATCGGCTGATGCCTTCGACCTGGCCGCCCATGCCGCCACCCGAGTCACGGCCGCCGCGTGGGCCGCCGCCGGGGCCGCCACCGGTGCGACGCGGGCGCGGCGCGGCATCGGGTTCGGGCTTCTCGACACGGATGACCTTGGGCCCGGAGAGCTTGGCTTTCTTGGGCGTTTCGAGTTGTTCGCCGGCGGGCTTGACGACATCGGGGCGGTCCGGAACGTTCTGCACACCCGCGGGGCCCGCGGGCTTGGGCGGTTCGACGGGGGCTTCGGGTTCGGCGGGCGCTTCGGGAGCGGGGGCCGCGGCTTCGACTTCAGCGGGTGCTTCCTCGGCGGGCGCTTCGGGGGCCTCGAGTTCAACGATGGGTTCCACCGGTTTACGGGTGGGCCGCTTCTTCTTGGGAACCGGCTTCTCTTCGACCGCGACCGGCGCCTCTTCGACAGGCTCTTCGGTCTTCTTCTTGGCGGCCTTACGCTTGGCGGGCTTACGCACCTTCTCCAGGTCCACCGGGGCGGCGGTCTCGACCGCGTTGTGCTCGGCGTCGGCGCCGTCGCCGGAGAACCACTCGCGGACGGTCGCGGCGAGGCCCAGCTTCACCACGGACATGTGGTTCGTGATGCCGGGCACACCCTCGGCTTCGCACTTGGCGACGATCACCTTGCTGTTGACGCCGAGTTCTTTGGCTAGTTGGTGGACTCGTAGGTTTTTCGGTGGCAAGAGGCGCTCCGGGATAAGGCAGTCAGACGATCGTGAAATCAGATCAGGTGGTTCGTGGGTTCGGCACCGGGCAACGTGCCCGGGCCGTGGCTAAGACGCGGCTCAGGCGTCCTGGGGTTTGTCTCCGTCAGCGGATTCTGCTTCGGCCGAGGCGTCCGAGGCGACGGGTTCCGCCGCATCGTCGCGTGACTCGAGCATGTCGATGATCGAGCCTTCGCCGTCGGCCGGCGCGTCGGTCGGGGCTGGGGCGGGGGCGTCGGCCGCCGCACCGCCGAGCAGGTCGTCGATGGCGCCGCCGCCGGCGTACGCGGCCTGCTGGGTCTTGAGCTCTTCCTTCTTGCGGGCCTCGGCTTCTTCCTTCTCCTGGGCCTGCTGTTCGGCAACTTCCTTGCCCTTCTCGCTGGCCACGCCGATGACTTCCAGAGCCTTGGCCTCGTCGACGCCCAGCGTCTCGGCCAGGTACTCGGGGCCGACTTCTTCGACATCGAACACGCTGATCAGGCCCAGGGCCGCGAGGCGGTCGACCTGCTCTTCGCTGATGCCGTCGATGGCCTTGAGCGTTTCTTCCATGATGTCCAGCGACTTGGTGAACTCCGGCGGAGTCAGGATGTCCACGTCCCAGTTGGTCAGGCGGGCGGCGAGGCGGACGTTCTGGCCACGCTTGCCGATCGCCAGCGACAGCTGGTCATCATTGACCACGACGGTCGCCCGGCCGAGTTCGAAGCACAGCGAAATCTCTACAACTTCGGCGGGCTTGAGGGCGTTCTGGATCAGCAGCTGCGACGAGTCGTTCCAGCGGACGATGTCGATCTTCTCGCCGCCGAGCTCGTCGACGATGTTCTTGATGCGCGAGCCGCGGACACCGACGCAGGCGCCGACCGCGTCGACCTTGGAGTCGACCGAGGCAACGGCCAGCTTGGTGCGGTGGCCGGGTTCACGGGCCATGGCGCGGATCTCGATGATGCGCTCGGCGACTTCGGGGACTTCGACTTCGAAGAGGCGTTGGATCATCTTCGGGTCGGCCCGGCTGAGGACGATCTTCACCTGGTTGCCAGCGTCGCGGACGTCGAGGATCAGGCAGCGGACGCGTTCACCGGGCTGGTGTTGTTCGCCCGGAATCTGCTCGCTGCGGGGCATGAAGCCTTCGGCGCGGCCGATCTGCACGACCAGGGCACCGCCCTCGTAGCGCTGGGCCATGCCGGTGACCAGTTCGCCGACGCGGTCGATGTATTCGTTGAAGATGCTGGCGCGTTCGTCTTCACGGAAGCGCTGGATCATGACCTGCTTGGCGGTTTGCGCGGGGATCCGGCCGAGCTCTTCGAGCGGGATGTACTCTTCGCCGCGGAAGACGTTGATCTCGCCGTTGAGGCGGTCGATCTCGCAGGAGAAGTCTTCGGTGTCAACGGCGTTGAAGTGTTTACGGGCAGCCGAAACCATGGCCTGTTCGAGGTCGGTCAGCAGGGTTTCTTTGTCGACGTTGCGGTCGCGGGAGATCGAGTCGACGAGGCGGAGCATTTCGGGGCCGTTCATATGGTTGTCCTGTACGTATCGAGTTGTGTCGGGATGTCGAGGCTGCCGAGGCGTTCTCGGCGGAATGAAAAAACCACGAGGCGAAATTCGCTCGTGGCTTGAGGTCGTGCCTTGTCTCGTGATTCAGGTGGTCCTGAAACACACGAGGGGCGGAGGGATGCAGCGCGGGCGGTTAAGCCATGGTCGCGGCCTCCGTGGGTTGGGGCGTGCCCTGCGTGTCGCGGGGTTCGCCGAGCCGTTGGGGGCCGTGGGCAGGGGGGAGCTGACCAAGTTGGGTGGTTGCGCCACCCATTACTTGCTGAGCCGTTCCATGCCGTGGATCGCGTGTGCGTATTGCATCCGGTCAACCTCAAGCCGCCAACGAGCCCTATGCCCATTGGCGAACCCATAAGGTTAGGGTTTAGCTGGGGGTTGTCAAGATTGGGCGGGTGGGTCGGCGGGCGAAACCAAGGCGTTTTCGAGGGCGTCCTGGAGCAGGTGCATCTGCTCCCGGGCCAGGCGTTGGCCGATCATCGAGACCCACCACAGCCCCCCGCATCCCAGGACGCAGGCCAGCACCACCCACAACGCCAGCGGCCGGTTGCCCATGGTCCACTGGGCCAGGGCCCACATCGCCGCGAAAAACCCCGCGGTGGCCAGGCTGAAGTAGACCGCCATAAACCCGGTCCAGAGGCTGGGGGCGGGCGAAAAGCGGGCGTGGACCGAGGTGTGGATGGCCGTGTCTGCTGCGTCTTCAGCCCTTTCCGCGTTTTCAAACTCCAGGTTCAGCCACGGCGACCAGAAGTGCCGGACCGCCGGGGTGACCGTCAAGGTCATGTGTCGCCCTGCCCGCTGGGATTGGATCGGCTGGTCGGTGCGGTCGAGGAATGACTCCAGCGAGCCGATCGCCTCGTCGGGCGGGTGGGAGAGCGGGAGGCGGAAGGACGGGCGCAGGGAACGGGTGGACATGTCGCGGTCTCGGCCGAACGGCGGGGAAGAAGAGTCCCACCCAGTGTAAAGCCCGGCCTGCCCGCGATAAACCTGCGAGCAACCCCAAGACGACGTCGGGCCCGCCGAGGGATCGACGGGCCCGATTGGGTTTCTGTGTTTGTGGGTGGCGTGGGTTACGCCGCTTCTTTGGTTTCGGGTTCGCTGCCGACCGGCGACCAGGTGCCCGGCTTGTCGAGCGTGGCCAAGGCGGGGATGCCGTCGGCCTCGTCCATGATCTTCTTGGAGCGGCCCAACGCCACGCGGATGATCAGGCCCAGGATCAACGCCACGCCGGCGATGGCCGCGAGGCTGATGCCGGCGTAGAGCATGGTGTCGTCGCGGGCGGCGGTGTTGTTGCGCTCGGCCGACTGCAGCATGCGGGCGGTGTTTTCGTCACGGCCCTCGGAGCGGTCGATCGACATCTGGCGGGAGACGATGGCTTTGCCCAACGCGTCCAGGACGCCCACGACGTACTCGGGCTGTTCGCTGGTGTAGGTGAACTCGATGCGTGACGGGTTGCCGGCCAGTTCCAGCGACTCGTTGAAGTGGCTGGCGAGTTGGCCGGGGCTGGTGAACATGCGGATGCCACGCTGGTCGAGCTGATTAAGCGTGGCAACCATCACGGCGTCGCTGGTGATGAACTGGCGGAACTCGGCCATCCAGTTGGTCGCGGGCGCCGCGGCCACGGCTTCGGTGGCGGGTTCGTCGCCCGGCTCAGCGCCCGGCTCGGTCACGAGGGTGCCGTCGTTGATCGATTGGTTGAGCGCCTCGACGGCGGCTTCCGCGGCCACGCCCGGACGACGCAGCGCGTCGACGTTGGTCGTCGCGGCCTCGCCGACCGACGCCGTGCCCAGGGCCTCGGCTTCAAACGACATCGCCATCGACGACTGCCACACGGGCACCGCCAACTGCTTGCCGACGAAGTAGCTGAATACCGCTGCGCCCAGCAAGGCGAGGATCATCAGCGCGACCATGCTGGCGGTCGAGCGGGTGGCCCACTTCTGGACCATCGCTTTTTCGCTGGATTCGAGGAACTTCTTCACCTCGACCAGGTTGCGACGCTCTTTGTCGAGTCCCGCGTACTGGGCGCTGCTCGACTCGACCTGCGACTCGGCGGCCTGGATCTTGTCCGCCTGCTCACGCAGCTGGTGTAGGTACTTGCGGACCTTGTCGCGGCGCTTCTTGATGACCTCGTCGGCCTTGATCATCTGGGCCTTGCGTTTTTCGTACTTGGCTTTGAAGGCCGAGAGTTCTTCGCGGAGTTGCGCGATGGCCTGGTCTTTTTCGTCGTCGCTCTGCGGAGCGTTGTCCATCTGATCGATGCGGGACAGCAGGTCGGCTTCCTGCTCGGCGAGGTCGGCTTCACGCTGATCCAGCTCGGCTTCGCGGCGGTCGAGCTCGGCGATGCGTTCGGTCAGGTCGGCCGGGGCTTCGCCTTCGGCTTCAGCCGCGGGTTCGCTGGGCTCGGCCAACTCGGCACGCAGGTCGAGTTCCTTGGACTGGTCTTCAAGACGAACGGCCCAGGCGTTGAGCTCGGTTTCACGCTCGTTGATCGCCGACTGACGCGATTCCAGTTCCTGAACCAGCGCCTCGATTTCTTGTTGCCGGGTCGTGAGTTCCGAACGCTCGGCCTCGAGTTCGCGCTTGTCCTGCTCGAGTTTCTCGCGGAACTCGTGCTTCTTCGCACGGAATTCTTCCTCGCGGCTGGCCAGGTCGTCGGCCTGCTGCTCGGTGTCGGCGTCTTCCGTGAAGGTGGAGACGCCCATCACCGTATCGGCGGAGTCGGTCTTGAAATCGAAATCGCTCTTGAGCTGATCCAGCTCGGCGGCGCGGGCATCGAGTTCGGACTGACGCGCTTCGCAGGCGGCCTGCTTTTCGTCGAGTTCGGCGCGTTCGGCGTCGAGCTCGGCCTTCATCTCGGCGACGGCCTGCTCGTCTTCCTGAACTTTCTCACGGGCGGTCAGCACCTTGGCTTTGCCCTGCTCCAGGGTCTCCCGGAACATGTTTTCCTTCTGCGTCAGCTCGGCTTCGCGGTCGTTGAGGCTGCGCTCGAGTTCCTGCAGGCTGTCGGGGATATTGCCCTGAGTCAGCTCTTCACGCTGGCGGTCGATCTCGGCCTGCTGGGCGTCGAGTTCCTTGGCGCGGGCGTCGAGCTCGGCTCGGCGTTGGGCCAGTTGGTCGTCGCCTTGCGAAACGTCGGCCTTGCGGTCCAGATCGTCGAGGCTGGGGATGAACCCGGGCATCAGCGTGTCGTTGTTGAGGTCGCCGGCCTGTTCGGTCAACTCCTCGCGGGCGCGGTCGAGGCTGGCCTGTTGCGCGTCGAGTGCGTCCTGACGCAGCTTCAGGTCCATGTGGGCCTTGGACAGCTCTTTCTTGCGTTCCTTGAGCTGCTGACGCTGCTCGGCAAACTCGGCACGCTCGTCGTCGAACGCAGCGCGGTCGCCTTCGAGGGCTTGACGCTGTTCGTCGAGGCTCTGCTTGCTTTCTTCGAGTTGTTGTTGAGCCTGGTCGAGCTCTTCACGCTCGGCGTTGACCTGATCCCATTTGGTTTGGATCTGGTCGAGTTCGTTCTGCAGCTCTTCCTGCTTGGATGCGAGATCGGCCTGCTGCTGATCGAGTTGGGCCTGGCGTTCGTCGCAGGCGGCGTTGCGCTGCTCGATTTCGGCGAGGCGTTGGTCGGCTTCGCTCAGGTTCTGCTGTAGGGCTTGTTCTTTGTCGTTGTACTCCGACCACTTGCCGTCCAGCTCGGCTTGCTGCTGCGAGACCTGGTCGGCGTGGGCGGTGCGGTCGGACTCGAGCTGCTGCTGCTCGTCGAGGATCGACTGGCGTTGCTGCTCGAGTTCTTCGCGTTGGGTTTGGAGTTGATCGCGGTCGGCCTGGAGGCCGTCACGCTGCGAGGCGAGCTGGTTGCGCTCGGTGTCGAGTTGTTCGCGTTCGTTGGAGAGTTCGCTGCGTTGGGCGTCGAGCTGGGCCTGGCGCTCGGCGAGCTGGTTTTCCTGCTCGGCGATCTGCTCGGCCTGGGCGGTGACTTCCTCGGCGTGCTTGTCGTTCTGAGCCTGCCAATCCTTGAGCGCACCCAAGCGGGCCTCGAGATCGCCCAACAGGTCCAACGCTTCGTTGGGGTTGATCGAAGCCGGCGGAGCGGGGGGGATGGACGCGGTGGGTTCTGAACCGTTTGTTTGGGGTTGGTCAGCCATGACAAGCCTCTCACCAGATCGGATGCGGATATCAGTCGACATTGGATCATCGGCGAGCGGCGCGGGTCACCTGAGCGGCATAACCGTAAAATCTCAACGCCAAGGTCCGGATAGTTTCACACGGCTAAGCGATAACCCCTATGAATGACGTTGATCCATCCCCGATAACCCCGACCCCCGGAACGGCCGAGGGGCTGAGCGCCGCGCTGGTCGTGCGGGATGTGACGTTTGGATACGACCCCAAACGGCAAGGCGATCCCGTGTTGTCGGGGGTTTCGGCCGAGCTCAAACCCGGCCGGGTGACGGTGGTGCTGGGGCCCAACGCGTGCGGTAAGTCCACACTGCTGCGGGTGATGCTTGGGCAGCTCAAGCCCTGGGCGGGGGAAGTGGAGCTGGGCGGGGAGGCGGTGTCGCCGCTGCTCGGCGAGCCGTTGGCGAGGCGGGTGAGCTATGTGCCGCAGCGTGGGGAGGTGGGTTTTGCGTTCACGGTGCGGCAGATCATCGCGATGGGGCGGTTTGCGTTTCGGGATGAAGCGTTTGTGGACCAAGCGATTGAAAAGTGCGGGTTAACGGACGTGGCGGGCCGTGCGTTTAACGAGCTATCGGGCGGACAGCAGCAGCGGGTGCTGATCGCGCGGGCCTGGGCGCAGAGCCAGTCGACCCCGTCCGAGGCGGGGGATGGGGCGGTCAACGTCGTGCTCGCCGACGAGCCCGCGTCGAGTCTTGACCTGCGGCACGCCCACGAGGCGATGGCGATGTTCCGCGGGTTGGCGGAGCAGGGCCGGGCGGTCCTGGTGGTGTTGCACGGCTTGGAGCTGGCGACGCGATGGGCCGACGAGGTCTGGCTGATGGACCGCGGAAGGATCGTCGCGTCGGGCTCGGCCGAGTCGGTGCTGAAGCCCGAGGTGCTGTCGCCGGTGTACGGCCTGGAGCTGGACCGGATCGAACACGACGGGCAGGCGGTATTGGTCACAAAAAATCCGCCAAACGGCTTCGGCTGCGATACACTTGAGGGGTAGGCGTTCGCTCGCCTGTTCCGAAGAAAGGCGTATTGATGATCCCGGTTGATTCCGTACTTGCTCAAGGCTCCGGCTCTGGATCCGGCTCTGGTTTCTCCGCGATCCAGATCCTGGCGGCGGCGGTGTTCGGCGTCATCTTCTTCAGCACGATGATCAAGAACGCCATCAAGGAAACGCAGAAGAAGAAAGGGCAGCAAGCGCGACCCCCAGGCATGGCAGAGGAGGGCGGCGGTGCGTCGCTCGAAGAGATCAAGGCTCGGCGACGCGCCCAGCTCCAACAGATGTCCCAAAAGCGTGGCGGCCGACCTGCGGCGTCGAGCCAAGCGAACGCAGGCGATGCGAACCTGAGCATGGCCGAGCGCATCGCCCGGGCCCGCGCCGCTCAGCGGGGTCAGCAGCCCCAGGCCCGTTCAAGCAACCCGTTGCCCAGCGAAGTGCAGCCGCAACGCCGGGCCGAGCCGCGACCCGCGCCGGCGGCCCGCGGCGCTCAGGCCCAGCAGCAGCGGGCCGAGGCGCTCCGCCGACGCGAGTTGCAACGCCAGCAGCAGCGGCGTGAAGCCCTCGCCGCTCGGCAACGCCAGGTCGAACAGGCACGAGCTCAACGCGCTCAAGGCAACCACCCGCAACCCGCCCGACCTCAACCCGCGCCCACCCAACGCCGACCGCTCCCCCCGGTGCAGACGCCGCACCCCACGTCGGTCAAGCCGCACGAAGGCGTGCACCGCATGGTTGACGATGTCGCGGTGCAGAAGGTCGGCTCGGCTCGTCGAGACACCGAACTCGCCCAGCAGGGCAGCCCGCTCCAGCTCATCGACTTCGCCAAGCTGAGCAAGAAGGACCTCCGCCGGGCGTTCATCCTCAAGGAAGTGCTGGATCGCCCCGTGGCCGAGCGCGACCCGCTGGCGTTTTGAGTCTTGCGGGTTTGCAGTAACACCCTCGACGCCTAAGCTCACGCCATGGCTGACGCTTCCGATCCCAACGATTTCAATCTTTCGCTTCCCCAGGCCGACGGCGTGGAGCGGGCGCTCAACGATCCGGTGTCACGCATCGATCTGGTCGTCGGCGATCTCACGCAGCCCGATTCGGGTTGGGGTGTAACAGCAATTGTGAATGCCGCCAACGAATCGCTGCTCGGCGGCGGGGGCGTCGATGGCGCGATCCACCGCGAGGCGGGCCCGCGCCTGCTCGAATTCAACCGCACCCTCGACGGCTGCCCGACCGGTCTGGCCAAGGCATCCCCCGCCTTCGACCTCGAATCCCAAGGCATCGAGCACATCTTCCACACCGTCGGCCCGGTCTGGAACGATCCGGGTTCCAGCGAAGCCGCCGCCTACGCCATGCCCGGCGCTCCCCTCGGCGAAGCCGCGCAGCTCGGCTACCTCCATGAAGACACGTTGCTGGCCAGTTGCTACCTCAACTGCCTCCGCCTGGCGGTGCAACACGAAGCCAAGGTCGTCGCCTTCCCCGCGATCAGCACCGGCGTCTACCGCTTCCCCAAAGAACGCGCCGCCAAGATCGCCTTCGCCCACGTCTTCGGCCACTTCGCCACCCGCCCCGCGCCCGAGTTCCCCCACAAGGTTTTGTTCGTCTGCTTCAGTGAAGAAGACGCCAACGTCTATCGCGAGATCATCCAGAACCGCGCCGACTGGATGACCAACCGCCGGCGGGTGTGAGTTGTTGATTTGGTTTGGCTCGGATGGATCGGATTGAATCGGATTGGGAAAAACTTAGTCTCCGTTAACACGTTTTCGTTGTCTTTATCCGAATAAATCCGATTCATCCGAGCTAATAGTTTCTCATCGTCGCATGTGCCATCACGATCGCCGCGGCGTTGGCGAGGTTGTAGCTGCGGATGTTTTCGCCGCCGTTGATCGGGCCGGGCATGGGGATGTGGATCGTGCGGTCGGGCCAGCGGTTGTGCCAGGCTTGGGGCAGGCCGGTGTTTTCGTTGCCGAGGATGACCA
This sequence comes from Algisphaera agarilytica, assembly GCF_014207595.1. NCBI lineage: Bacteria > Pseudomonadati > Planctomycetota > Phycisphaerae > Phycisphaerales > Phycisphaeraceae > Algisphaera > Algisphaera agarilytica. The sequence continues at coordinate 516,309 of NZ_JACHGY010000001.1, read as the reverse complement.
CGTTGCCGTCTTTGTACTCGGCTTGGTCGAAGCGGTGCTTGCCGAACTTCGTGACCAGCCACGGCTGGCGGTCGCCGAGCCACTCGAGAAACGCTTCGTCGCTTGCGTGCTCGGTCAGCGTGACCGAGGGCCAGTAGTCGAGGCCCGCGCGTTTGACCGCGTGTTCGGTGATCTCGAACTTCATCGGGTGAATGAGGTGCAGGTGGGCGCCCATGCCCACGGTGGTGCGGGCGATGTTGCCGGTGTTCTGCGGGATGGCGGGGTGGTAGAGGACCAGGTGGAGCATGGCGGCAATGTAGCGGGTCGCGATCGGCCCCGCCGTGTGAAACGCGGTTAAGGCCATTATCATGGAACGTCTCGGCCGAGTCCGCTAGCCCGAGCCGCCGTCAGCTATACCCCACCCACGCCCCCGAGCCTGCACATGAACACCCTCATCCTCCAAGAACCCGGCCGCCTCGAATTCACCCAGACCGACCAGCCCGGCGAGCCCGGCCCCGGCGAGGCCGCCGTCCGCGTCCACCACGTGGGCATCTGCGGCACCGACATCCACGCCTACGGCGGCAACCAGCCGTTCTTCGAATACCCCCGCATCCTCGGCCACGAGCTCGGCGTCGAGGTCACCGCGGTCGGCGAAGGCGTGACCAACGTGAAGGCCGGCGACAAGTGTGCCGTCGAGCCCTACCTCTACTGCGGCGAGTGCGCGGCGTGTGTCCGCGGCAAGACCAACTGCTGCGGCAACATCACCGTGCTGGGCGTCCACGGCGACGGCGGCATGCGGGAACACTTTGTGCTCCCCGCCTCGACCCTACACCCCTCGGCCAAGCTGCCGCTGGAAAGCCTCGCCTTGGTTGAAACGCTGGGCATCGGCAAGCACGCCGTCAGCCGCGCCCGTCTCGAAGCAGGCGACACCGTGGCCGTCATCGGCCTGGGTCCCATCGGCCTGACCGCGATCCAGTTCGCCCTGCTCGACGGCGCGAAAGTTGTCGGCATCGACCTCAGCGAGAAACGCCTCGCTACCGCCAAACAGCTCTACCCCGAAATCGAAACGCTCAGCCTCAACACGGAAGTGCCCCTCGAAGAACAGTGGGAAGCCACCCTCGGCGAACTGCCCCGCGCCGTCTTCGACGCCACCGGCAACCGCCACTCGATGCAGGCCGCGTTCAAGCTCCCCGGCCAGGGCGGCACGCTGGTCTTCATCGGCCTGCTCATGGGCGACATCTCGTTCGACGACCCATCCTTCCACCGCAAAGAGCTCACGCTGATGGGCAGCCGCAACTCCACCGCCCAGGACTTCCGCGAGATCATCGAGCACATGGAAGCGGGCCGAATCGACGTCGCCCCGTGGATCACCCACCGCACGACCGCGCAGGAACTCCCGGGCATCTTCGAAGACTGGCTCAAGCCCGAGGCCGCGATGCTTAAGGGTGTGGTGAGTTTCTAAAGCTGTTCTGTAGGTCAGGCATGCTTGCCCTGACGTGGTTTTTAGAAGGCTCGTGTCAGGCAAGCATGCCTGACCTACGGTTTAGCCGGCGATCAAATATCGCCGCGCCTACACCTTGTCCGCATCAAACCGCGTCGAGAACACCCCCTCTGGATCGAGCTCCGGCAGAATCATGCCCTTGCGTTCTTGGAGCCCCGCAAGGTCATCCAGGATCAGCCCCTGATCAATCAATTCGCGTTCGGTCTTGCGGCCCTTGTCGTCGATCCGCTCACACCAATCCGCCACCGCGTCGCGCAGCGTGCTTAGCGTCTGGGCGTACTCTTCGCGGTCGGCAAGGTTGTGCACGCCGTGCGGGTCCGACACCAGGTCGTACAACTCTTCCTGCGGCTTGGTGAGCTGCATCCACACGTTGTCGGGGAAACGCAGCTTGCCTTCGAGCGACAGGCGGCGTGTCTCGGTCGTCACCGGACTGGTCTCCATGTACCGGTTGCACTGGGCGTAGGGGATGTCGGGCCGATCGTTGTGCAGGTACAGGTACCGCCGGTCGGCGGCGCCGCGGACGCGGTCGTGCGACGAGTCCATCCGGTCGCGCCCGAAAAACACGCAGTCCGGCTCCGCCTCGGCGTCGGGGCCCAACAGCGGTCGGCCGTCGTAATTGTCAGGACGTTCTACGCCCGCCAGCGCCAGGATCGTCGGCGCGATGTCCACCCACGACACCAAATCGTCACGCACCGAAGCGGGCTCGGTCAGCCCCGGGGCCCGCACGATCATGGGCATCCGTACACCGGCCGGGTAACACCAGCGCTTCTCGCGGATCAACCCCCGGCCGTGGTCGGAGATGTAGATCACCACGGTGTTGTCGGCCAGCCCCTGATTCTCAAGGTCTTCGAGCACGTGCCCGATCTGCCGGTCCTGCTCTTCGAGGTTCTTGTAATACCGCACCAGCGACGCCCGCGTCGACCGCGTGTCGGGCATGTAGGGCGGCACCTCCAGCCCGGGAAGCTCGTCCAGCTCCGCGTCATCCCGCTGCGGGTCGGGTTTGGGCACGTTCGCCTCGGCGTCCGACGGCCAGAGCTGGCTCTCGTGGGTCATGTTGAAGTTGTAGAAAAACAGCCACGGCTGATCCGGCAGCTTGCCCGCCGCCAAATCCTTCCGCCAATCGGTCCGCGTATCGGCCAAACGTTCTTTGAAGTTGTCTGCCTCTTCGTCGTAGTTGAAGTCGGTCTTGTTAGCCCAGTTCACGAAGTACCCCGCGTCACGCAGTTCCTCGGTGAACACACGCGGCGGCTTGGCCAGCTTTGAGCGGTGCAGGTGAGACCCGATCTTCCGCGGGTCCTGACCCGACACCATCGTGCTCCGGGCGGGCGAACAGACCGGGGCGGTGGTGTAGGCATTACGGAACAAACACCCCTCAGTCGCGAGGCGGTCGAGGTGGGGGGTGTGCGCGAAGTCGTCGCCGTAGCAGCCGTGGTGTCGGCCGACGTCTTCGCCGACAAGAAACAAAAAATTCGGGGGGGTGTTGGCCATAGATAAAGTTTAACGGGTGAGAGACAAAGTCTTGGAGTGGGTGTCTCGATCGGATAAATCGGTCACCCCGCAGCACGAACGGCCGCGCGGTACTTATCGAAAATCTCGCGGCTGTTGTGATCCAAATCGGACGCGAGGGCATCGGCTTGTGCAATAGCGGAGTCTGCTGATGCTTTCTCCCCCGCGATGGCGGAAATCATCGCCTGAACCAACGCTTGGAAAATCCGGTCCCAGTCGCCAATGCCGCCCACTCCCTGGTTGAGATACGCCTGGCTGCTTGCGGCGTAGCGCTCGGCCGCGGGGAGCCGCCTGGCGACCGCGTGGACCCAGGCCAACAGCTGGTCGGCCCGCAACAAGTTCACCGTGTCGCCCGCTCGTGCCCAGTGATACGCCGAAGCGAACGCGCAACGCACCATCGCTTCCACCGCGTCTTCATCGCTCGGGTCCACCGCATCGGCGGCGTCCCACGCATGGTTGTTGCACTCGACCGCAAACCAGCGGTCCCATGATTGGATGTCTTCGGGCGAGTGTGACGGCATCGAACGGTCTCCGGAAAAAGTGTTGGCGACATCAAATCATTCGGCAAAACGGATGGCGAAGCCGAAGGCGCCTTGCCCCAGCGGTTGGCCGTCGGTCTCGATAACGAGGGCGGTGTCGGTTTGTTGCCACTTGACCTCACCCGCCGTGCAGAACGCATCGACCGACGCCACCGCCCGCGATTCGTATGCGTTGCCGATCTTCAGCGACTCGATGCGGAACGTGTTGTCCTCGGGCCAACCCAGGGCGAAGGCGTAGAGCACGCCGTCCTTGGTGGTGAAGCGGATGTCGCGGGCGTCGGGGTCTTCGTCGAAGTACTCGGTGTGGTGGTTGTGTTTGAAGGTGTGCTCGGGCACTTTCTGGGTGCCGTAGACGGTGGGGCCTTCGCCGAAGGTTTTCCAGGGGCGGGTGCCGTAGACGCCTTCGCCGTTGAGCTCCAGCCACTGGCCGAAGTCGCGGAGGATGCGGGCCTCGTCTTCGCCGATGGTGCCGTCCGCCTTGGGGCCGATGGACAAGAGCAGGTTGCCGTTCTTGCTGACGATGTCGACGAACTCGCTGATGAGGAAGGCCGAGGTCTTGTAGTTCTCATTGACGATGTAGGTCCACGAGACCTTGCCGACGGCCGTATCAGTCTGCCAGGGGTTAGGACTGCTCTCGGTGAGTCGGCCGCGCTCGATGTCGAGGACGATCAGGTCCTCGGGGAACGAGTCGAAGTTCATGTTCTTGTCCTGGAACACGACCGGCTTGTTCCACTCCAGGCCCTTGTTGTAGTAGTAGGCCAGGATCTTCTTGTGCACCGGCTCGAAGCCCGGCTTGTCCAGCCCGAAGTCAAACCACAGGATGTCCGGCTCGTACTGCTCGACGATGTCGGTCGTGCGGTCCCACCAGTGGTCGAGGAACTCCTGCGTCGGCGGATCGTCTTTCTCGCAGGGCTTGCCGTAGAGGTCGTAGAACTCGGGGTCATTGGTGTCGAACGTCGGGTCCCACTTGGGGAAGAACTCGCGGTTGAGCGCGAAGTGCGACGACAGGCCGACCTTGAAGTCGTGCTTACGGCATTCGTCGACGAGCATGCGCATCACGTCGCGCTTCGGGCCGACGTCGCAGACGTTCCAGCGGGTGTGTTTCGAGGCGTACATCGCGTAGCCGTCGTGCATCTCGGCGACGGGGACGATGTACTTCGCGCCCGACTCTTTGAACAGCGACACCCAGGACTGGGGGTCGTAGTCGTGCATGGTGAACTGCGGGAAGAAGTCCTTGTAGCCGAACTTCGACGGGTGGCCGAAGTGCTTCTCGTGGTACTCGCGGACCTTCAGCCCGGCGGGGGCGTAGTCCTTGGTGTACATCCACGCGCCGTACTTGTCGTCGCCCACAGCCTGCACACAGGCGGGGCCCCAGAACACAAAGATGCCGAACTTCGCATCACGGAACCAGTCGGGGCATTCGTAGCGGCTGCGGATCGAGTCCCAGTCGGGCTCGTAGCGGAAGGACGGGTCGGAAACGGGTTGGTCACTCATGGGGAATCCGGGGGAACTGAAGTGGCAGGAAGGCGGAGGCGGTGGAGTTTAAAGGAAGTGCGCTAACACCGATGCGAAATTTAAGGCTTGTTGAGGTCGATGATGTCGTGGCCGGTTTGATTGGCAATCAGCCTCGCTAGTTTCCGAGGATTAATACCAAAATTAGCCCACAAGGTGTACTCGCCTGCGTCTCCATATCGAAGCACGTACCTGGGATCTGAATCTGAGGATCGGAAGTTATGACACTCCACCCCCTTGATCGTATCGAGTGGAATCTCAATACTCGGCATTCCGTCATTGACCGGTGAGTCGACCCTTAGACGATCGCTGCTTAGCTCGACGGTGAAAGTGCCCCCGGTCTTTAGGAGGTAGACGGCGTAGGCAAAGACATACAGGCAAATCAGTGACACGACGCACAGCGCGATCAGGCGAAATAGCTTGGCGTCGGGTGAGGTCAGGTAATAGCCGAGGCTTAGTAACAAGCTGCCAATCAAAAAGGTGCCCGTGACTAAATGAAATGCCTCACGTCGCGACGTTCTTACGTGCCGGAAAAGGATGTCGTGGTGTGTCGCTTCCATGGGGTTGTGGGTTGCGGAAACGGCCGAGGGTGTTATGCGGAATCGCGAAGCGGACGCACCAACAGCTTACGTAAGACCGCGATGAGCGTGGCGGGGTCTTCGAGGTAATTCGCGGGTGGGCGGTAGTAGACCTGGTTGTTGTCGAGCTCGGTCGCTCGGCCGGGGGCGCCTTTGAACAGGCCGAGGACTTGTTTGGTTTTGGCCGTGGTGAAGATCAGGTCGGGTTTTTCGAGCTGGATCTTGTCGATGCGCTGGGTGCTGGCGGCGACGCGGATCTCCATGAGGTCGATGAAGTTCTGCGCGGCGGCGGGGGGCTTGCCGTAGGCGTCGGTGAGGTCTTCGACGACCTTGTCGAGCTGGTCGAGGGTGTCGACGCGGGTGAGCCTGCGGTAGGCCTCCATGCGGTGCTTGTCGCTGGGGACGTAGCGCTTGGGGATCGAGCTGCCGGGCTTGGGCGGCGGGAGCTCGAGGTGGCATTTGCTGGCTTCGATAATCGGCTCGTGTCGGAGTTTCTTGGTTTCCTGTTCCAGCAGTAGGCAGTACATCTCGTAGCCCACCGCGGCGATGTGGCCGGACTGTTCTGCGCCGAGGAGGTTGCCCGCGCCGCGGATCTCCAGGTCTCGCATCGCGATCTTGAAGCCCGCGCCGAGCATCGAGTAGTTCTCGATGGCTTTGAGCCGTTTCGCGGCGACCTCGTTTACCGTGCGGTCCGGGGGGAGCAGCATGTAGCAGTACGCCCGGTGCTTGTAGCGACCCACTCGTCCTCGCAGCTGGTGCAACTCGGCGAGCCCAAAGTGGTCCGCCTGGTTGATGAACATCGTGTTGGCGTGCGGGTTGTCGATGCCCGACTCGATGATCGTCGTGCTCACGAGGATGTCGGCCTCGCGCCGCATGAAGGTCAGCATGGCCTTTTCAAGTTCTTTGGGCGGCATCTGGCCGTGGCCGATGACGATGCGGGCGCCCGGCGCGAGGCGTTGCAGGTCGTCGGCGACGGTCTGCAGGTTGTGCACGCGGTTGTGCACGAAATAGACCTGCCCCTCGCGGGCCAGCTCTCGGGTGAGCGCCTGCTTGATGCGGTGCTCGTTGTACGGGATGACTTCCGTGACGATCGATCGGCGGTCCACCGGCGGAGTCGTCAGCGAGCTGATGTCCCGCAAGCCCACCATCGACATGTGCAGCGTCCGCGGGATCGGCGTCGCGGTGAGCGTGAGGATCTCGGCGGTCATGCGCAGCCCGAGCAGCTTGTTCTTGTGCTCGACGCCGAAGCGCTGCTCCTCGTCGATGATGACCATGCCGAGGTCTGCGAACTTGACATCTTCCGACAGGATGCGGTGGGTGCCGATGAGCACATCGACCTCGCCACGCTCGACGGCGTCGAGGGTCTTGCGCTGCTCCTTGGCGGTCTTGAACCGTGACAGCGACTCCACACGGAACGGGTAGTCGGCCAGCCGGCTGCGGAACGTGCGTTCGTGTTGCTCGGCGAGCACCGTGGTGGGCACGAGCACCGCGACCTGCTTCCCGAACTCGGCGCACTTGAACGCCCCCCGGATCGCGACCTCGGTCTTGCCGAAGCCCACGTCACCGCAGATCAGCCGGTCCATCGGCGTCTCGTCGGACATGTCCGACTTGATCGCGGCGATCGCGGCGAGCTGGTCTTCCGTTTCGTCGTAAGGGAACTCGGCCTCGAATTCTTTTTGCCACGCCGTGTCGCCGGGGTACCGCACGCCCGGCTGCGTCTCGCGTGCCGCCTGAACACGAAGCAATTCTGCGGCGAGGTCTTTCACCGCATCCGCGACGGATTCCTTCTGCTTCTTCCACCGCTTACCGCCCAGCACCGACAGCGGCGGTCGGCCCTGGAACCCGCCGACGTATTTCTGTACCAGGTCGATCTGCCCGGCCGGGACGTGCAGCAACGCCTGGTCGGCGAACTGCAGGGTGAGGTATTCCCCGCCGCCGGTCATCTCGCCCTTAGCGTTCTTGCGGGGGCGCATGGTTTTGAGGCCGGTGAACTTGGCGATGCCGTGATCGATGTGGACGACGTAGTCGCCGACGTCGAGGTCGAGGAACGCATCGCCGCCCGAGGCACTGCCCGACGCGGCGGACATGACGCGGCGGACGCGCCGCCGGGTCTCGTAGCGGTGGAACAGCTCGTGGTGCGGGACGAAGTAATGGCCGCCATCCCCCTTAGCCCCCGGCTCTGCCGGGGGGCGATTAATCTTAAACTCACGCCCCCCGGCAGAGCCAGGGGCTAACGACAGACCTTCCCACACAAACCCGCGGTGCAACGAACCGACGCGCACATCCACCTTGCGGAAGTGGTCGGGCACGTGCTCGATGAGCAGCTCCACCAGCCGATCGCGCTCGGCCGGCTTGCCGCACAACACCGTCACGCCCACGCCCGGCGTTCCCGCGAGGTCACCCAGGTCACGGATCGCGGTCTTGGCGTCCTGGTGGAAGCTCGGCAGGGCGGCGACGGGCAGGTCGATCCGCTTGGCCAGCGGGTTGGACGATTGGGAGTACGCGTTGAGCTCGAGGTGCGGGATCGACGTGAGTTTCTTGAACACGTCTTTGGGCGGCGTGATGCCGTCCGACTTGGTGAGACGTTCGAAGTAGCCGCGGGCCTGCTCGTTGAGCTCGAGGGTTTCGTGGAGGACCGGGACGATGTCGTCGGGCAGCAGGTCGAGGACGTTGGCGGTGCCGTGGTCGGACTGGACCTGGTGCTCGGTGCCGCCGACGAGGCCGACGCTGCGGAGCATCTCGCCTGAGCCCATCGTGTCGGGGTCGATGCGGTGGATCGTTTCGATCTCGTCGCCGAAGTAGTCCAGGCGGATCGGCGAGACGGGTCCGGGCTGATCGGTCTCGGTCAGCACCTTACCCGCGACGGGGTAGATGTCGATGATCCCGCCGCGGGTGGCGAAGTCGCCGGGCTGATCGATCGCGTCCTGCCGGGAGTAACCCGCGCGGTCCAGCCAGTCCAGCAGTCGGCCCGGCGGCATGTCTTCCCCCGCCCGCAGCGTCAGCGTCAAACCGCCCAGCGCGTCCGGCTCAGGCACCGCCTGCATCAACGCCTGGATCGGCGCGACGATCACGTTCGCCAGTGGGGCGGCACCGCCCGCGGCATCGTTCGTCGCACTGGCGTAACGCCCCTCGACCACACGCTGCACCACCTGCAGCCGCTCCGCCAGCAATTCCAGGTTCACGCTCGACTCGCCCGGCAACACCTCGAGCGCCCCGAACCGCTCGACCACCAACCCCGTCGGGCTGCCCGCCGCCTCGGCATACCCCTCCAGGTCGTCCAGCGCATCGTCCGCCTCGTCGAGGTGGGCCACCACCAGTAGCACCGTCCGCCCCAGCTCCCGCGCCACCCCGCCCGCGACCAGCGCCGCGACCGACCCCCGCGCTCCGTTCGCCGCCGCCGAGTCCCCGCGCGCTACCGCCTCGGCCAGCGCGCCAACGGGCGCGGACCCACACACCACATCGTGCCAGGCGGTCGCTTCAACGGACATCGGTTCGCGTTAGTGTAGCCCGGCCGCCGCGGGCTATTCGGTTCTGAGAAGACGTGGGCGTTAAAATGATAAATAAATAAGTTAAATCTTATTTATTAGGCCGTGTGATCCCGGGCCATGATTTCGGCTGGCTTCAGTCCCCGATGAGTGGCTTGCCGTCTTTCCCCACCGCCGTGGTCGTGATCACCACCGGCACCTCGAACCGCGCCCCCTGGGCCGTGCTCGGCGTCGCGGGGGCACCCTCGGGCTCGGGCACATCATCAAACACCCGGATCATCGCGATCTCGTCGCACGCGTCGTGCTTCGGGCACCGCACGCAGTCCGCCCAGACTTTCAGTGGCAGGTTCTGCCGGTCCACCACCGAAAAACCCAGCCGCTCGAAAAACTTCTGCTCGTAGGTCAGCGACATCACCCGCTTGATCCCGAGCTGCTTCGCTTCATCCAGACACGCCTCGACCAGCCGCTTGCCCAGCCCCTTGCCCCGCTGCGAGGGCGACACCGCCAGCGACACCACCTCTGCGAGGTTCGCCCAGATGATGGAGAGCCCACACACCCCAACCACCTCGCCGTGCGTCGGCGAGCCCGCGTCGTCATCCTCGACCACATGGAACTGGCGCACGTTCTCATACAACGCCGCGGTCGATTTGGGCAGCATCAGCCCAAACTCAGCCGCGTCATTGATGATTCGCCCCATCGCCGGGACATCGGTGATCGTCGCGCGTCGGATCATGCGGCCATTGTAACCATGCGAAACCCCCCGCACCGGGTGTATGTCGGTGCGGGGGTAGGGAGCAGGTGTCACGCCGGCAATACGAAGGCCAGCACCTGACTCTTGGGGTTCACGCCCGCGATCTCGATCGTGGCGTCGCCGTCCGAGGTGATCGCATCGCCTGCTTGGGCGGGTTCGCCGTTGACCGTCACGCTGCCCGTGGCGACGTGAACGTATTCCACTCGGCCATCGGGGATCGACAGCGTTGTGGATTGGCCATCTGCGAAATCGCCGACGTACACCTCGGCCTCCGCGCCGATCACCAGCGAGCCGTCACGGCCATCGGGGGTGGCGAGCGCGGCGAACTGTCCGTCGCGGGTCGCGGCGTCGGGGATGGCTTCCTGGTAGCGCGGCTTGGTGCCGCGCTCGCGCGGTATGATCCAGACCTGCAGGAAGTGCACGGGCGCATCGCTGCGGCCGTTGAATTCGCTGTGGGTCACGCCGGTGCCTGCGGACATAAGTTGCACGCCGCCGGCCCCGAGGCTGCTGGCGTGGCCCATCGAGTCCTTGTGGGCCAGTTCGCCATCCAGCACCCAGGTGAGGATCTCCATGTCGCGGTGGGGGTGGGTATCGAAGCCCATGCCCGGGGCGACGCGGTCGTCGTTGAGCACGCGCAGGCCGTGGTAGCCCATCCGGCGTGGGTCGTGGTACCCGCCGAAGGAAAAGCTGTGCTTCGAGTCGAGCCAGCCCAGGTTCGAGGTGCCGCGCTCGTCGGCGGGGCGGAGTTCGGTGGTGGGGGTGGTGTTCATTTTGGGGGTCCTTTCGGCCGATCGGCCATTTAGTTGTTTAAACAACTATATACACCAGCCGCAATATTTCCAGTGTCTTCCGAAAAATTTTTACTCGCGCTGGGCGCAAGAGAGCCCCGTCTGCGCCCGGTGGTGAGCGGTGCAGGAGAAGCGGCCTTTTGGGCCGGTTTGCACATGAAGGGGTGCGGGGCGGAGGGGTAAGGAGGGTGGCGCCGCCCGCAGCGCCGCTAATCGAGCCCGATATATTTTCAACCCCTCGGCCTCGAGCCGGGGTCTGGCGCACGCCCGGGACTCTCAATTACAGTTCGACGTTCCAGTTGGTCTGCTGGATCATCGCGTTCAGTTCACGGATCTTCTTCGACAGGTCGTCGGCCTGCTTCTGCAGCTTGCCGACCTCGAGCGTCGCGATCCACTTGATCTCGCTCATGCTGTAGCGGTCGGGCTCACGCTGGCTTCCCGAGATGGCGGTATGCAGCAACGCGTGGTGCTGCGTCAGCCGATCGCGCGCCGCGATCGCTTCGGTAATGGTCCGGCCGTCGGGCAGGGTGTTGGCGAGGTTGGCGGTGTTGATCTGCGCAATCAGTTTTTCGTTTTCCTTGAGCACGCCGACCGCTTCCTTGATCAGTTTGGCGGGGTCTTAGTGCGGGGTCTCGCCTTCCTGCACCACCGCGTTGGCGGCGATCCGTTCGCGCAGCGAGGCGATCTTCTTTTCCTGGTCCGAACGCAACATCAGAGCTTCTGCAAGTTTCATCGTGGTCTCCCGGTTTATAGACAAAGACCGCATGCTAACACCGATCGCTGAAATCGAAAGACGTTGATCCCAGCGAAATCCCCCAGAATCTCAATGGTTTTGTCACCCCCTCACTCCGACCAGCGCAGCGGCAGGTCTTCCGCTTCGAGTTTCTCGAACGACAAAGGAGGCAGCGTGTTCCACGTGTCGAACATATGGCACATCAATCGCCCGACCGACAGCGCATCATCCAGCGCAACGTAGGTGCGCGGCGGCGAGTCGTGCAGCCAGGCGTCGGGCATGTGGCGCATCTTCGAGCCGCGGTAGGGCTTGTGCAGCAACGCCATCGCGAGGGTGCGCAGGTCCAGCGCGCCCCGGCCGAACGGACTGTGGCCGACGAAGCGGTGGAGGTACCAGGTCACAAACATGTAGCCCGACGCCGCGGGGTGGCCGACGTAGATCGGCTGGCCGGGCAGGTGCTCGACCCACTCGGCGTATTCGCGCATGGCCGGCCCCACCGGCTCGGCCTCGTGACGGCAGACCGCCCACGCATCGGGCTTGCTCTTCCACCACGCCAGCGTGTCGGGGTCGCCCTCGGCCTCGGGCAGCAACTCGAGGTTGGCGGTGAACGTCGAGACGAGCGTCTTGTTCTTCTGGTACGCCGCCGACGCCAGGCTCAGCATCGAGTGCGGCCCTGGGATCGGCCCGTCGGTTTCGATGGCCGTGGCGATATAGATTTCGGGTACGGACATGGACCCAGCCCCATCGAGACAGAAAAACGGGGCAGAACGCCCCACGGGAGTTGCCCCCCCAGCATACTCAGACATCGGCCGATAGCGAGGCCGACTCGCAGAATTGGGGGCTAGCCCCGCCCCCTTAGCCCCGGGTCAATGACCCGGGGCTGCTGCGGCAGACGTGTTGGGTTTGCGTGGTCCGAGCCAATGAATCCGTTTCGTATGGTTTGAGTGGATGCCACGATCATGTCATTGCCCCCCGCGGCGGCCCGGGGTCATTGACCCCGGGCTAAAGTCGGATCCGTGCGCACAACGGGGCACGCCCGAACGCAGAAAAACATCAACGCAGAAAAATTCTTACTCCTTGTCATTGCTCATCTCCGTGAAATCAGCGACTTTTCTGTGCGCACACCTGGCCCGCTCTGTCCCCTAATGTCGGACCACGGTGGCACTTCAGGCGTGAAGGTCGCACAGGCAAGGCACCAAGCACGCCCATATCCGTGGAGCCGGGCTGACGCACACGTCGGGTGCGTGGCGACACTTGAGCTCACCACCTTGCCGGGATCGCTCAAGGTCGGAACCCGTCGTCGTTGGTCGAGGGTCCGTGTTCTGGGATTCGTTTCGATCCGATCGCGGAGCTTTGGAGACGCAAAGGCGCGGAGGAAAACCAAGGCAATAGGTTTTTAAACCAAAGTCTTCCTGCCTTGCTCCGCGTCTCCGCGTCTCTGAAGCTCCGCGATCGGATCGAAACGACAACCCAACCCGCCCACCCCACGCCGGCCACGGCAGCGGGTGAGGCGGGGGACACGGATTCGCTCTTTGACATTTGAACCCGCCGAATCACTCGGGGAGCGATTTGAGCAGTTGGGCTTCGTTCCATACCTCAACACCCAGCGACTCGGCCTTGGTCAGTTTGGACCCCGCTGATTCGCCGGCGATCAGGATGTCGGTGTTCTTGCTGACGCTGCCACTGACCTTGGCGCCGAGTGTTTCGAGCTTGGCCTTGAGGTCGTTGCGCTTGAAGTGTTCGAGGGTGCCGGTGAGGACGATCTTCTTGCCGGCGAAGGGCGAGTCGCCGCTGCTTTCGACCACGGCCGGTTGCTCTTCGGTCAGGTCGACGCCGGCTTGTTTGAGTTCATCAATGACGTGCTGTCCCGTTTCGTTGTGCAGGAAGTCGTACAGGGATTGGGCGGTGATCGGGCCGACGTCTTCGAGGGCCTCAAGTTGTTCGAGGTCGGCGGCGACAAGCGCGTCGACATTACCGAACGCCCGGGCGAAAACGCGCGACCCGCTGTTGCCCACGTGACGGATCGTCAGTCCGGCCAACACGCGGGCCAGACCGCGGCCCTTGGCGTCTTCGATGCCCTGGACGAGGTTGTCGACCTTCTTCTCGGCCATACGTTCGAGGGCGAGGATGTCCTCGCGTTTTTCGTGCAGCTGGAAGATGTCGCCGAGGTTGGTGAGCAGCCCGGCGTCGGCGAGTTGATGAATGGTCTTTTCGCCCAGCGCATCAATGTCCATCTGGTTGCGGCCGACGAAGTGGATAAGCCGTTCACGGAACTGGGCGGGGCACTCGGGGTTCGGGCAGTAGCGGGCGGTCTCGTCGAGCGGGCCCAACGGTTCGGGCGGCTCGATGTGTTTGGGCTTGGCGGCGAGTTTCTCGGCCTTGGCTTTTTCGCGTTCGACCTTGCGTGCGTACACCTCGTGTTCCTGCACGCGTCGGCTGTCCATCTCGATCTGGACCGGCGTGCCACATTCGGGGCAACGGTCGGGTGCGGTGGGCGGCTGGGTGTTCTTCGGCCGTTTCTCCAGGACGACGCGGACGACCTGCGGGATGATCTCGCCGGCTTTCTCGATGACGACGGTGTCGCCAACGCGGATGTCTTTGCGCAGCATCTCGCCGAAGTTGTGCAGCGACGCATGCGTGACGGTGGTGCCGGCGAGGAAGACGGGGGACATGGTCGCCCTCGGTGTGAGCTTGCCGGTTTTTCCGACCTGCCATTCGACGGTCTCGAGCACGGTCTGGGCTTGCTCGGCGGCGTACTTGTAGGCGATGCACCAACGCGGGGATTTAGACCGGGTGCCGAGCTTGTCCTGCACATCGTAGCGGTTGAATTTGATGACCATGCCGTCGGTGGCGTAGGGCAGGGTGTGGCGTTTCTCGTCGAACTCGGCGACGAAGTCCCACGCCTCATCGGCGGTTTCGCAGACGCGGAAGTCTTCATGCGTCGGCAGGCCGAGCTGCTTGAGCGAAGCGAGAAATCGGTCGTGGGTCTGATCGAAGCCGTCGGTGGTTTCGCTTTCGAGTACGCCTCGGCCGTGGGCGATGAAGGCCAGGCCGCGGATGACCTTGGCGGGGTCTTTTTGTTTGAGGGTGCCGGCGGTGGAGTTGCGGGGGTTGGCGAAGAGTTCGAGGCCGTCTTGCTCACGTTGGGCGTTGACGCGTTCGAACACGGCGTTGGGCATGTAGATCTCGCCGCGGACTTCGAGGACGTCGGGGATGGGCATGCGGGCTGAAGCCCGCACGCCCGGCGAGGGTTCGAGCCGGAGCGGGATGGCGTTGACGGTATTGATGTTGTGGGTGATGTCGTCGCCCTTGGTGCCGTCGCCGCGGGTGAGGGCTTGAGTGAGGACGCCGTTTTCGTAGCGGAGGGAGAGGGCGACGCCGTCGATCTTGGGTTCGAGGATGAGTTGGGTGGCGGGGGGTTGGTCGCTGTCGCCGCCGAAGAGGCCGCCGTCGTCGGGGAAGTCTTTGCCGATCTCTTTGCCGACGCGGGTGATCCAGGTGTCGAGTTCTTCCTTGCTGTAGGTGTTGTCGATCGACAGCATGGGCACGGTGTGGGCCACGGTGACGAAACCCTCGATCGGCGCACCGCCGACACGCTGCGTGGGCGAGTCGGGCGTGAGCAGTTCGGGGTGCTCGGCTTCGAGGTCTTGCAGTTCGCGGAGCAGTTCGTCGAACTCGCGGTCGGAAATCTCTGGCGCGGCGTCGGTGTAGTACAGCCGGTTGTGGCGGTGCAACTCGTCCCGGAGGGTGGCGGCGCGTTGTTGTTGTGCGGCGGTGGCGGGCATGAGTGGGATTGTAAGTTTGTGGGTGTGATGAGGCGCGAAAAGGAACCCGCGGAAGGCTGCGCCATCCGCGGGCTTTCATTTGTGCCAATACGTTTGCCTGCTCCCTACTGGTTAATTCCGGATCGCTTTGTCCAACGCCGATTGGGCGGCGGGGAAGAGGCCTCGGCCGGCGTCTTTCAGTGCGGCGAAGTTGTTTTCGCGCTTGAGCTGACGCACCAGGTCTTTGAGGTGGGCGTCGCGGTCGCGGACGTAGCGGGGGAAGGCCTGCTCGAGTTCGGAGCGGGTGTATTTGGACAGCGGGTCGTTGAGGCCGGTCTGCACGACGGCCCAGTCCATGAGGGCCCGCGGCTCGGTGGAGAAGCGGTAGGTCTTGAGCGTGGCGGCGAGGCGTTCGGGGAGGCTGGCGAAGGGGTCGGAGAGCTCGTCGGGCAGGTCCCAGAGTTCGTTGGACTTGGCGCCGTCGGGGTCCATGGCGTCGAGCCAACCGCTGCCGCTGGAGCCGTTGCCCGCGGATCCGTCGCCGTTGGGGGTGACCGACGCGGCGGCCTTGGCGGTTTTTGGCTGGGGCAGGGGGGGCTGGGGGGTGTTGCGACGGGTCTTGGGCTTGGCGGGGGCGACGGGCTTGGCCTCGCCTTCGCGGATGAGCGGGGCGATGGCGGTGTTGATGTTCTTTCGGCCCTGGTTGGCGAAATCGACGGTGAGCCGCTGGGCACGGGTGCCGTCGGGCTGAGCGATGGCCTGGATGCTGCGTACGGTACCCACGCCCCACTCGGGGCGTTTGGGGTGGCGGACCGTATCGCCTTGGGCGAAACGAATCGGGGTTGTCATGGGGTAGCTCTACAAAAAGGGTACGTCAGGCTGGTGCCGGCGGGGCCGAGCATCCACAGCATGGATAAACACAAAAACGGTCTAGTACAAACGGATGGGGCGTACGCCAGCAGAATCGCCGGTCGGACCCAAGAAGTATCACAGAAGGACAGTAAATCAATCCCCTGGGAGCGTTCGCCCGGCTCTCAACCCGGGCATCCCATCCGAAGCGCTATCGGCTGCCTGTCGAGCAGACTGCAATATTATAGCTAGAAAACGCCTTCGGTGGGGCAGATGGGAACTTTTTAAAGCGTCGGATTTGACCCGCCTGAATTCGTGCCTATACTTCCCTCACTAAGGGATTACCCCCAAATTCGACCCCCGGAAGCCCGCGCGTAGTTCTTCCTGAACTCGCGTGGGTTTTTTCTTGGCTTTAACGAAACCTCGTCAATCAGACGGGTCGTAATCTTTTATTCCAAAGAAGGTTGTGTCGAAAAATCAGAGCGGATCACGCCCGCCGATCCCCCGGCTCTCCTCGCCCGGCAGGGCGTCTTCCTCGTCCTGCTCGGTATCAGCCTCTTCTTCGTAGAGTTCGTTCTGATATTTCTCGCTGCGGGTCACCACCGAGGTCGTCTCCAGCAGCTTGTTGATCCGTCGACGCACCAGGAAAATCATCGGCACGTGCGGGATCCGCCGCAGCTCGGTCCGCCCGGTCGCGGAGTACACGACCAGCGTCCCCGCGCCGCACAGCAGCAGCTCCAGCAGGTCGGGGAACGTGCTCCGCACCCGCTTGGCTCCGCGGGCCAGCGAGTCGTCGGCTCGGCCCCACGAGTAGTGCTCGAACTCGTTGTGCGTGATCCGCCAGCGGTGCTGCAGCCGGGCGTACACCAGCATCGTCGCGTACGGCGGCAGCAACAGCAGACTCAGGCACAGCCCAAACGACGGGTCGTATTGCACATCCCGGTTCGCCAGCCAGCGGTAAGCGTCGCCCACCACGGTCAGGCTATCGAACCGCGCATCGAGCCATTTGCCCAGGAAAAACAGCGCCAGGAACACGACCAGCCAGAACACCGCGTGGTCGCGTTCGAGGTCCACCCCCACGGTCAGGACCACCACCACGATCGTGATGAGGTAGATCCAGCCGATCACTTCCGCGTTCCAGTCCCACATCGCCACGGTCGGCCAGAGGATGAAACCCGCCACGATCAACGGCCAGATGAACAGCAGCTTCGGGTAGGTGTGGAACACCACCTGCCGGATCGGGGGCTTGACCTTTTTGGGTTTGGGGGGTTTCTTGGCCATCGCGGAATCGCCTCCTGCAGCAGACGGGGTGCTCTCGGGCGTCGCTACCTTTGTATCCGCGGGCGGGGTGGCATCTTCGGGCATATGCACACTTTACTTCCCATTGCCGAGAGAGGCAGGCCCCTCGGACAACGAATCAGGGGAAAACACTCAGGCCAAGAATTCCGCATTGGACTTGGTGGCGTTTTCCTTCCATCATGGGGCGAGTGGTTTCTACATGTCTCTGCGGAGATCGACGCCCATGCCCGATTCCCCGGTTTTCACCAGCCCCGAGCCGTTCGAAGCCGAACGCATCAACGCCTTGGCCATCTACTGCTCAGACGGCCGATTCGGCGAACAGTTCGACGACTTCCTCCACCACCATTTATGCCTGCCGCGATACGACCGCCTCGCGGTGCCCGGCGGCCCGGCGTGTCTGGCGGGGCACTACACCAGCGAAAACGAACTCATCGGGATCAAGTCCCAGATCCGTTTTCTGATCGAAGCCCACAACCTCAACACCATCGTCCTGATCCAGCACCACAACTGCGCGTTCTACGCCCACGCGATGCCGGGCAAGCAGTTCGAGCAGATCAAGCCCGCCCAGGACCTCGATCTGGGCGCGGCTGCGGCGGAGCTGCGCAAGATGCGCCCGAGCCTGCGGGTGTTGACGATATTCGCACGGCTGGTGGGCGACCGGGTGCAGTTTGAGGAAGTCCATCCGGAGGCGGTTTCCACGAACTGAGTTCGTCGGACGGGTTGGGGGGCGTGCGGTTTGGAAACCGCTATGGTGTGAATCAACATGGATGTTTCTCTACTCCTCGACAACCTGCGAACCCCCGCGATCCTGTTCTTCGGGCTGGGCGTGTTCGCCGCGGTCGTTCGGTCGGACCTGGCGCTGCCGCAACCCATCCCGAAGTTCCTGTCGGTCTACCTCTTGATGGCCATTGGGCTGCACGGCGGCGTCGAGCTGATGCGTAGCGAGATCGACACCTCGGTCGTCCTGATTCTTCTCGCGGCGGTGGGGCTGTCGGCAGCGACGCCGCTCTGGTCGTTCTTCGTCCTGCGGCTGAAGCTGGACGTGCCCAACGCCGCGGCGATGGCGGCGACCTACGGCTCGATCAGCGCGGTCACCTTCATCACCGCCACCAACTTCCTCGACTCGCTCAACAGCACCGACCCGGCCTACACCCCCGGCGGCTACATGGTCGCCGCGATGGCGCTCATGGAAAGCCCGGCGATCGTCGTCGGCGTACTGCTCGCCCGCTACTTCGCGTCCCCCGCCAAGGACAGCGATTCCTCCTCCGATCCGCTGCCCCAAGAGGACCGGGGCAAGATCGACTGGGGCGAGCTGCTGCGGGAAGCGTTTTTCAACGGCGCGGTGATCGTGCTGGTGGGGTCGCTGCTCATCGGCATCGCGATCGACGAGAAGGGGTGGGACAGTATCCAGCCGTTCGTCTACACGCCGTTCAAGGGCGTGCTCTGCCTGTTTCTGTTGGACATGGGTCTGGTTGCCGCGCGGCGGTTGTCGGACCTGCGTCGCTGTGGTCCGTCGCTGATCGCCTTTGCGATTCTGAGTGCGCCGCTGCACGCATCGCTGGGCATCGCGGTGGCGTGGCTGCTGGGCGTGGGGCAGGGCGATGCGTTGCTGCTGGCGGTCCTGGCGGGCAGCGCGAGCTACATCGCGGTGCCGGCTGCCATGCGTCTGGCGGTGCCCGAAGCCAACCCCGGTCTTTATGTCACCATGTCGTTGGCGGTGACGTTCCCCTTCAACATCACCGTCGGGATCCCGTTGTACCTGGCGATCATCGAGGCGCTCTGGGCGTAACCCCATGAAACCAATCAAACGCATGGAAATCGTCATCGGCACCGTCCACGCCGATCGGGTCATCGAGGCACTGCGAAGTGTCGGCGTCACCGGCTACACCGTCATCAACGGCGTGTCCGGCTCGGGCGACCGCGGCACCCGGCGGATCGACGGCGTGTCGGGCGCGTTCGAGAACTGCATGGTGATCTCGGCCTGCGACGAATCCCTCGTCGACCCGGCGGTCAAGAAGATCAAACCCATCCTCAAACGCTTCGGCGGCTTGTGTCTCGTCAGCGATGCGCAGTGGATCATGCACTGATTCAATCAACCTGTTCGGTGAGATCAGTTGATCCGCTCGTTGAGCAACGGCTACAGAAACACAAAAAAGCAGCCCGACGCGACGGGGTGTCGCGTCGGGCTGATGGTTCTTCCTCCGCCCCGTGTTAGTCTGCGGCGGGTTGGGTCAGGTAGGCCAGGACGGTGTCGTTGGCCGCGGCCTTGGTTTCTTCGGAGTGGCCGTTGTCCTTGGCGTCCGAAGCGATCTTGAACAAGGCGCTGTGCAGCTTTTCGCCGTCGATTTCTTTCGCCAACGTGAACGAAGCGTTTTGCTCGAAGGTGTCGGCCCAGATTTCGCGGACGTCTTCCCAGTAGGCCGCGGTCTTTTCCCAGTACACCCGGCCGGCGGTGAAGTCGACGTCGTCGGTGCGGTCGTAGACGTTCAGGCCCGATTCGTGGGCGATGACTTTGAGCGGTTGGCCTTGGTCGTCGAGGACAAGCTTGTGGTTGTCTTGCTCGTGGACCCAGCCTTCGGGCGTGATGGTGTGGCGGTTGTGCGCGACCAGGACCTGGTAGTCGGACCGCTTGGAGAATTCACGGCGGGGCAGGGGACGCCAAGTGGTTTCGGAGTTCCAGGCCGAGCGTTCGCCGACGTGTTCCCACGTGCCGTAGGCCTCGTAACGCGGCGAATCGTCGACTTGGTAGACGGCCTGGCTCCAGGTGCCTTGGACCTTGGCCGGATCGACGGTCACGGTTTCCCAGGTCTGGTTGCCGCGGAACTCGAGCAGCTCGGTGTCCTGGTAGGTCCAGTCCTGCCGCCAGTGCTTGACGACCACGGCCTCGGCGTCTTCCTTGAGGTTGCCTTCTTCGTCGCGGGGCTGCATCACGAGGATGTGCTGGAGCGAGATGAAATCGCCGGTGTCGGCGATGACCTCAACGAACTCGGTGGCCTTGGAGTTGTAGGGGTCTTTCAGTTCGTAGTCGGCCTCGATGGCGACAGTTTCCTGGAACTGGAACTTGACCTTGTACTCACCGGCCATGGCGAGGATGGCTTGGCGGTCGGCTTCGGGGGCGAGCGATTCGCCGTGATGGCTGTGGGAGACGCCGTGGGTGTGCGGATGGTCGTGGTCGTGTGCGGCGGCGCTTTCGGTCAGCGTGTCTTTGAGTTTGTCGGCGGCTTTGCCTTCGCAGCCGCAGGGCTCGCAGGCGCTGGCGGTGCCGATGGCGAAAGTAAGCGTGAGGACCACGGTGAGAACGGTCAGAGTCAGGCGGAACATAATCGGAATACCTTTCGGTCGGGTTAGGGGGAGAAGTCGTAGTCGGCGGTCTTGGCCTTGTTGGCCCAGAGACGCATGTCGTCGAGTTGGGAGGCGGACAGGCCGGCGGCGTGTCCGTCGAAGAACGCGGTGTTCGTGGCGGTGCTGTATCGGCCCTCGGGGATGCCGGCGATGCTCACGGGCATCAGGTTGTCGAAGCGGTCGCCATCGGCACGCCACCGTTCGCCGTTGGCGTGGGGTGGGGTGAGGAAGTGCAGCCCGGCCTGCGGGTCGTCGGAAAACGCGGGGTCGTCGCCCAGCCGGGCCTGGGCCTCGGCGAAGACGATGAGTTCGCTGGGGCGTTGCGCCTCGATGGCCCGGAAGACCACGTGTTGTCCGCGGTTGGGCACGTAATCGCCCAGGGAGGGCGAGAGCCTGAAGCCGTCGAACGGCCCGTAGTGCCCGCCGACGTAGACCGAGTTGATCCCGATGCTGGGGTAGAGGCTGAGGTTGTACGCCTTGAGGAAGGCGTCGCTGGGGGAGTCGCTGGTGGTGGGGATGTCGGGCACGGCCTGGTGGCTGTGCAGGATGTCCCAGACGCCGTTGACGTAGCGCTCGAAACGCCACGCGTAGCGTTCGGCGACCGGGATGCCGAATGTGTGGCCCGTGGTGGTTTGCGTTTGCACGGGGTTACCCGCGATGGTCGGCGGGGTGTATCCCCAGAGCACCTGGCCGTCGTGGTCCTGCTGGTACAGGTTGTAGCCGATCATCATCTGCCGGAGGTTGCTCAGGCCTTTGGCTTGTTGGGCGGCCTTGCGGGCTTTGCCCAGAGCGGGCAGCAGGATGCCCATCAGCAACGCGATGATCGAAATCACCACGAGCAGCTCGATCAGCGTGAAGCCGAGTTTGGGTTTGGATTGAACGGGTCGACGCATATTCGTGATTCGTCTGATCGAGGATGAAAAATCCCCGCAACCGCTTTGGCGGTTGCGGGAAGGCGGGTGCTAAGCGATTAGGCGCGACGACGGGTGAGCATCGTGATGGCGCCCAGCCCGAGCAGTGCCAGCGAGGCGGGCTCGGGCACGGGGTTGGGTTCGGCGTAGAAGCCGAAGGGCTGGATGGCGGTGTCGATCGAGAGGCGGTCGAGGCTCATGTGGGCGCCGGTCGCGTTGAAGGTCAGCGTCAGGTCTTCCACGCCCGGGATGCCGTCACCAAACGCGGCGTAGGGGATGTTGAAGAGGAACCAGCTGTCGACCAGCTCGCCGCCGAAGCCGCCGAGGGCGATGCGACCGAGTTCAGCGGTATCCACGGCGGCGATGCCGTTGAGCAGCACCGAGCTGTAGTCCAACTCGGTGCCCTGGCTGCGGATCTGCACGATGGCGGTGACGTTGTGGTCGGGGGCCGGGGCGGTGACGTCGGCTTCGGGGGTGGTCACCGTGAACGACGAGGCCGCGCCGGCGTGGTAGATGTTGCCGCCGCTGGTGATGAACGACCCGCTGACGGTTTCGGTGAGCGAGGCGGTGCCGTTGCCGTTGACATTGCCCACGTCGGGGGTGGCGCCGCTGTTGGTCGAGAAGACATCCCACTCCTGATACGTCGTTCCGCCGATCCCACGGCTCCAGCTGGTGGGGGAGACAAACGCGGCGCTAGCCGACAGGGGGGCGAAGCAGGCGATCATGCCGAGAGCGAGGCGGGTACTGAACTTGGGGCCCATCTTGGGTTCTCCTGGGTATCCAAAAGTCGCTCAGCGTTTGGGCTGAGTGGGGTGGGGGATAGGCCGTGATTGCCAATCCCCACCGGATACCGGAGGATGGGGTTCGGCGACCTCACGGCCGTCAACTCGGGCGGTTGGATGTTGCTTGCTAGGTACGCCAGCCGCCCACTTTTTCGTCTCAATAATCATTGAGACGCATTCTCATTAACAGGAGAGTAGCGGTGCTAATTGGGGCTGTCAATGTTGTTGAGAATAATTCTCATTAAATTGACAGGGGAGGGGACTCGAAGGGTTGATATCGAGGGGGCCGTTGTGGATGCGAAGCCGGAGCTTCAGAACCGGGCCGAGATAGAGATGCTGGGGGTGAGGCTGGTGATGCTGTAGTCGAATTGGTCGAGGGAGCTCTCGTTTTGGGAGTAGACCAGGCCGACGAAGGCTTCGACGTTGGGGTTGAAGATGTAGCGCAGGTTGAGGAAGCCCGAGACGGTGAACTCGTCGCGTGATTCGCCGGTGATGTCTTCGAAGTAGTCGTCGTAGGCCTCGTACTCGCAGACGACCCCGCCGACCAGGCCGACCTGGGGGGAGAGGACGTAGGAGCCCGTTAGCCTTGCCCAGATCTGGTTCGACTCGTAGTCGCTCGGGCTGGCGAGGACGCGGGCGATTTGGACCCGGCCGGTGAGTTGGAGGCCGTTGTCCAGCACCCAGGTGTCTTGCACGTAGGTGCCGATGCGGGTCTGCGTGAGTTCGGCGGCGCTATCACCCTGGGCCATGATGTCGTCGTAGATGAGCAAGCCGCCCACGGTGACGCCTTTGACCGGGGTCGATGCGACGAGGCCGGCGGTGAAGTAGTCCGAGTCGAGTTCGTCGAAGTCCTGGTAGCGGAATCCGCCGACCGCGATCAGGGCGGTGACATCGACCCGCTCGCCGACGAGTGTTTCGGCCCCGAAGAAAAATTCGCCGAGGCCGACCAGGTCGTTCTCTTTGGTGTCGTCCACGAAAGCGTTGTTGGTGATCTCGACCCCGGCGGTGGCGCCTGCGAAGAAGATGTCGTGCTCGGCCAGGAGCAGCAGATCGTCGTCTATGTCGGTGCTGACGGCCGGGTCACCCTCGGTGGTGCGGGTGGGGTTAAACGGGTTGGGCACCGTGTCGCGTTGGCGGGCGGCTTCGTTGGGCGAGCCAGGCTGGGCGAGTGTGGTGCAGGGGAGTAAACCTGTCGAAACCAGGGCGAGGATCAGGATGAACGTACGGAATGGGCACATAGGTTGCGGAGGGGCAAAGGTTGGAGATCGTTTGCAGGCGTCAGACCGATAGCGGCCGGGGAGATCTCGGCTTGGAAACGCCAATCGGTTGTGGCTCGCTCAAATGGGTTTCAGTTGCAAGGGCTCAGTGGTGCATTCATCGTTACTGCGAAAAGGAAACCGATGAGCTGCTGATGGTAAAGCCAGCGCTGGAGGAGGAGCTTGAACTCGAGCTCGAACTTGAGGAACTGTGGCTTGTCGTGCTGTTGGGGCACACGAATCCGGTACCGTTAAACATGCATTCGCTACTGCCGTTGGACGAGTTGTTTAGAACGTTTTCACTCAAGAACGCGGCCTGGGTTTGATCGAGTACGAGACCCTCTGACATGTCCTCGCCGAGATCCAAGACAAAACTATCCTGATAGACCGTGTAGCTCCCCGAAATGGAGCCTTCAAGATTGGAATCACCCGCGTAAAGGGTGACACCCGCCAATGAGGCATCAGAAGCGGAGCCCGACGAAGAACCGGACGAGGAGGACTGCGTCTGCGTGTTGGACGCGACCTGCAACACGAACGCCTGCAGGTTGCCCAGATTAGTCGACAGGTTGCTTTCGCGTTGCGCGAGGTTCTGCAGCGCTGCGGACTGGCCTTCGCCCCGGGCCAGGATGCGGTTGGCGGCGTTGGGTGCTTCGCCCCCCGCGGCATCGGAGGACGCGGCGGCGGCTTGCTGATTCCACCACAGGTCCACGGTGGAACTGCCGGTGCCGAAGGGGTCCATGGGCACCTCGATGCTGCCTTGCCCGTCGCTGAACGAAAGCAGGACCGTCTCGGAGGAATCCGAGGTGGGTGCGTCGATGGCCGGGTGCATCTCGGTCAGCCACTGCTCGATCTGCTGGGGCGTGAAGGCGTCGGCTTCCTGGGCCATGGCGGCGGGGGTGGCGAGCAGGCCGGCGGCGAATGCGGTTGTGGCGAGGTGGCGGGGGATGGATCGGGTCATGGAGGGCCTCGGAATCAGGGGGTTGGGGTGGCGGCGGTGATGGGTTCGATGCGTTGGACGAAGACGCCGCCATCGAACACGGTGAGGTGGATCTGGTAGGGCTTGTTGCCGGCCAGGAAGACGAAACGCATGGGGTCGGGCGTGGCTTTGATCGAGCCGAGCGCGATGCCGCTGGCCCAGTTCTGCTCGAGGACCCGGGTCGCGATGGCGCGGCGGTCTTCTTCGAGTCGGCCCTCTTTGGCCGAGCTGCGGAACGGCGTGGGGTCGAGCAGGGCGGCGATCGTCTCGGCGTTGTTCGCGTTGGCGGCCTGGAGGAAGGTGAACGCGACGAGCTCGGGCAGTTCGTGGATGTCGTCGACCGAGCGCTTGAGGCGGACGAGTGTCGGGGTGGTGTAGCTCTGGCGGAGGGCTTCGACGTCGTCGTTCATCGGCGAGCCGACGTTGAGGTTGGTCGGCCGAAGCACGCCCCAGAAACGCTTTTGCTTCTGGACCTTGATGGTGCGGTCGAGATCAGTGGCGAGGTCGCTGCGTCCGGCGTCGCGCAGGGTCTGAGCAAACTCACGCGCCGCGAAAACATTCTTGCCCGGCGGGGTGGTGCCGAGGTGGCGAAGAAGCAGCACGTCGCCGGATTCGAGGACGCCCGCTTCGCAGTTAGCTTGGCCCTTGAGGACGGCGGCGAAGATGAATTCGCTGCTCATGCCCAGCACGATCCGGGTCTGGTCTTGCTCGGCCGTGATGCTGACGTCCCAGAGGTAGGCCTTGTCTTCGTTCTGGAGATCGACCACCAGCCACTGGTCGACCAGCGTGCGCAACACATGGCTGCCGTGCACCCATTGGTTGTCTTTGACGGTGTGGAAGGACGGCGCGGCGGAGGATGGGTTCGCGATCAGGAGTCCGCCGAGAACCAACGAAACCGCCGCCCAACGGATCGCCGATCGAAGGACGCCGCCGCGCCTCGATGCGTTGGATTTAGCAATTACGCTCAATCTCCCCGCTGGGGAATCACCACGAAACCTCTTGCCACCCACGAAATCACCTGCCTCAGAACCACGGAAAATAAAACAATCAACGGAATTGAACCGAGATCATCCTATAGCCCGCCTGCGTCTGCACAAGGTCAATTTCGCATTAAGAACTCTTGGCCTGCCCCGCGACGATCTGGTCGAGGATCATGATCTTCTGCTATATCTTGCCCGACAGCCCGGTGGTGAGGGTCTCGATCTCGTCGACCGCGGCGAGGACCACCGCGTCCTGGGTGTTCTGGGCGTAGAGCGCCGCGACCTTGCCGATGAGCGAGAGCATCTCGCTGCAGTAGTCGAGGTATCGGCCCATGAGGAACGGGGTAAGTTGGTCAACCTGGGGCTTGGCGTCGGGGTTGGTCGGGTCGATCACGATGAGCTCTTCGTGGACCAGTCGTTCGGGGTCTTTGGAGAACTGGTGCATGTCGATGACGTGGGCCAGGGCCCGCATCTCCTGCACGGCCGCGAGGACCTTGCGCCGCTTGAGCCGGGTCTCGACCGAGAAGACAAAGAGGATGAGCAGGCCCAGGTAGACGACGGTGCTGATCGCCGCGTCGATGCCTTCGAGCACCGAGAAGGGCTCGTAGGTGTCGCTGAACCGCAGGGCGTGGAGGTAGGACAGCCCGATCTTCATCAGCACGCCCAGCATCGCGCTGACGATCACGGCGTTGATGACCCGCAGCGTCATGTTGGGCTTCTGCACGTCGACGGATTTGCTGACCGCTTCCCCCGCGAGGCTCCGTAGCAGGCGGGCGGTGTTGCCCAGGCCCCGGCCGGGTAGGCGGTAGTCGATCCGCTCGATGAGCAGCTCGATGGTCATCACGATGCGTTCGGAGCGGAGCTCGATGGTGGGAGATGCCTTTTTCACCGCACACAGGATAACCCCTCCGGACGTGCCGATTCTGCGAGAACCCCGCGAACGGTTCGCGGGATCGGGGAGCGGCAGGTTCCGGTTATTTGCCTTGCGGGCCTGCCCGATAGGAGGGGAGATGAGTGCGCCCGCTGGACGGATCGTGATCCTGTCGGACACCCACTTGGCCAACCCCGGCCGAGGTGCGGGGTCGGCGGCGGCGCTGCGCACGCTCTGGGAGGGCACCAGCGAGGTGATCTTCAACGGCGACGTCGCGGAGATCGCCGACGAAAAACTGCGCGGCCCCGCGGCACGGCAGGTCCTGGAGCTGATCGACCTCGCCGAGGCGGACGGCGTCAAGCTCACGTTCATCTCCGGCAACCACGACCCGCTGCTGACCGACCGGCGATACCTCCGCCTGGCCAACCGCGAAATCTTCGTCACCCACGGCGACATCCTGCACCCGGCCATCTCGCCCTGGACCGACCACGCCAAGCACCTCCAGGCCCTGCACGCCGACGCGGTGCTCTCGCTCGACCCCGAGAAGGCCCGGGACATCGACCACCAGCTCGCCGCGTGTCAGCACGCCTCGGTGGTGCAGTGGGACCACTTCGTGACCCAGCCGCATTCACATGAAGACGCTAACGCGTTGCGTCGCGGGCTCGAACGCTTCGGGCTCGGCCGGAAGGTCAATCGGCGGTCGTCGCAGGGCGTCAAGGTCGCCAAGGCGTTGTACTACTGGTACACGATCCCCCGCCGGGCGATGGGCTTTGCCCGACGCTTCGCCCCCGAGTCGCGGTTCTTCATCTTCGGCCACATCCACCGCGCGGGTATCTGGCACGACGACAAACCCCTGACCATCGGCAACGACGTGGTGGTCCCCGATGGCGGGCGCTACATCATCAACACCGGTGCCTACCAGACGCCACGCAACCCGCGGGCCGTGGTCATCGATGGCGGTGAGCTCAGCGTCTGGCCGGTGAAATACAACCTTAAAGGCCACCGCTTCGGTGAGAAGCCGTTGGCGCAATACACGCTGAATAACCCCGCGGTCCCCGCCCGTCACGATGGGCTGGACGACGACGTTACCATCGTCGCGGCGTGAGTTATTTTGCGTTAGCCTGACCGGGTATGACCACGGGCCTGATCTACGACGATCGTTTCCTCGAACACGACACCGGGCCGGGCCACCCCGAACGGCCCGATCGGTTGCGGGCGATCGTGTCGGCGTTGCAGGCGTCGGGCCTGTGGGCTCAGCTAAACCACCTGGCGTTTGAACCCGCGACGGCAACGCAGCTCCAGCGCTTGCATCCGCAGGACTACATCGATCGGGTGCACGACGCGTGTGTCGCCGGGCTGCCGTACATCGACGTTCCCGACTCGGCGATCAGCGAAGGCAGCGCCGAGATCGCGGTGCTGGCGGCGGGCGGCGTGCTGCGGGCGACCGAGGCGGTGATGTGGGGCGAGGTGGACAACGCGTTCTGTGCGATCCGTCCGCCGGGCCACCACGCCGAGCGCGACCGCTCGATGGGATTCTGCCTGTTCGGCAACGTCGCACTCGCCGCCGAGTCGCTCATCACGGACCACGGGTTGGAGCGTGTCGCCATCGTCGACTTCGACGTCCACCACGGCAACGGCACCCAGCACCTGCTCGAACACCGCGGCGACATCCTCTTCGTCAGCGTCCACGAACACCCCGACCACCAATACCCCGGCACCGGCTACGAACACGAGACCGGCATCGGCGACGGCGAAGGCGCGACCCTCAACGTCCCGCTCCCGCCGGGCAGTGACGACACGGCCTACCGGGCGGCGTTTGATCAGACCATTCTGCCGAAGATCGACGCGTTCGCCCCGCAGTTCGTCTTGTTCTCGGCGGGGTTCGACGCGGGCACGGCCGACCCGCTCGGCGGGATGCGGCTCAGCACCGACGGCTTCATCGAGATCACCCGCAAGGTGCGCGGCCTCGCCGACCGGCACGCCCAGGGGCGGATCGTGTCGGTGCTGGAAGGGGGGTACGACCTGGACGCCCTGGCGACGGGGGTGTGCGGACACGTTAGCGTGCTGATGGAGTCGGGCCTCGGTGGGACCGATATACTCGGTGGATGAGCACGGAAGCGGATAATTTGGATCCTTCACCGACCGCGGAGGCGGAGCCCCAGGAGTGGTACGCCCCGGGCCTGAGTTTTGCGTGCACCCAGTGCGGCAACTGCTGCACCGGCGCTCCGGGCTACGTGTGGTTCGATGACGACGAGGCCCAGGCGATGGCCGACGCGGTCGGCGTCGACAAGCGTGAGTTCTACCAGCGGTACGCCAAGCGCAAGTTCGGCAAGTGGACGCTGGACGAAGTGAAGTACCAGGGGCAGTACGACTGTGTGTTCCTCGAGCGCGACGCACAGGGCAAGGGGCGGTGCAGCATCTACGAAACCCGCCCGACGCAGTGCCGGACTTGGCCGTTCTGGGCCAGCAACCTGGCGAGCCCGCGACAGTGGGCCGAGGCGGCGCAAGACTGCCCGGGGATGAAACTGCCCGATGAGACGGGGGGCAAGTTCGTTCCGATCGAAGACATCCGGATTGAGCTGGCGAAGAATCCCGACGGGCTCTGAGGCTTGAGTGTTGCGGGATGAGGTAGAGTGCTGTCATGCGCGATGCCGAATCAGGATTGTGGGCGGGGTGGCGTGAGGCGTCGGCGAGGGCCGAGGTCGATGTGGCGTTGCGCGGGTTGTACGCCGAGCTGGACGCGACGATCGCGGCGAAGGGGCCGACGTGTTGGAGCAGCGGGAAGTGCTGCAAATTTGTCGAGTTTGAGCACCGGCTGTATGTCACCGGGCTGGAGATCGCGTGGTTTCTGGGCGGGGTCACAGCGGCGGAGGGCGATGCCGAAACGAATGAGCCGTGTGGTGGGATCCGCCTGCCGCAATTCGCCGAGCACCCCGGGGCGTGTCCGTATCAGATCGACGGGTTGTGCAGCACCCACGCGATCCGCCCGCTGGGCTGCCGCATCTTTTTCTGTCAGCAGGGCACCGAGGCGTGGCAGCAGGATGTGTACGAAGATTTCCTGGGCCGCCTACAATCGCTGCACCAGGCCCACGGCATCGAGTACCGCTACATGGACTGGATCGCCGGGCTCGAACAAGCCGGGGCGTGATTCGTTGGCTTCATTTCATGTTTTTCGAAAGGGGCGTCCATGCTTCGCTTGATCTGCCTTGTCTTTGTTGTGATGGCCACCGGCTGCTCAACCGCCGCCTACGTTGATGAAGAAGACCGCTCGGTCTCGTTGCTCGACATGGAGCTCTCGCAGTGGGAGGTCTGGATGGGCATCCCCCATGTCACCGTTGAAGGCCTGCCCGAAGGGACCTTCCAGAGCGACAACGTCCACAAGGGCGAGCCCATGGGGCTGAACAACGACGTCAAAAACGTCTTCACCATGATCGAGGAAGACGGCCAGCCCACCCTCGCGATCACCGGCGAGATCTACGGCGGGCTCACCACGCTCGACTCCTTCGAGAACTACCACTTCAAAACCGAGTTCCGCTGGGGCGACCAGAAGTGGGAGCCACGCCTCCACGTGAAACGCGACAGCGGCATCCTCTACCACTGCTACGGTGAGCACGGCTCGTTCTGGAACGTCTGGAAGTCCTGCCTCGAATACCAGGTCCAGGAAACCGACCTGGGCGACTTCATCCCGCTCGCCGGGCCCAAGGCCCAGATGCGCGGGACCTGGCTGAACAAAAAACGCCTGAGCTACGACCCCAACAGCACCGAGTTCCACACCGCGTCCGGATACACCTCCGCCTTCATCGAACCCGATGCGCCGCACGGCGAATGGAACACGCTGGAGTTCTACGTGATTGGCAACGACGCGGTGCACCTGGCCAACGGCGAGATCGTGCTGGTCCTGCACGACGCGGTCGATGGCAACGGCGACCCGCTGGTGCGCGGGCAGATCCAGATCCAGTCCGAGGCGGCCGAGTGCTACTACCGCAACATGACGGTCACGCCGATCACCATAGACGACCTGCCCGCCAACGTCGCGGCGGCGTTCGCCGACGGCCCGCCGGTGGTCGAAGAAGCAATAAAAGAAGCCCAGCCCGCGTCAGCCGAGTAGCGGCAGGAGTTCGCTGGGTTGATGGATGATCGCATCGGCGCCTGCGTCGCGCATCTCCTCGACCGAGCGTAACCCCCACGACACGCCGACGGTGAAGAAGCCCGCGGCCTTGCCGGTGAACATGTCCACGTTGGTGTCGCCGACGTAGGCCCAGCGTCCGGGCGCGATCCCGAGTTCCGCCGCGATCTCGAGTGCCGCCTTCGGGTCGGGCTTCACGGGGTAGCCTTCGCGATGACCGCGTACCGCGTCGAAGTCCCATCGGCCGAACACACGCCGCACCATGTCTACGGTCGCTTCGTCGGGCTTGTTGCTCATGACCGCGAGCTTCAGGCCTTGCGCGGTCAACGCGTGGAGTAGCTCCGCGATGCCGGGGTAGGGGGCGCAGAAGTCGTAGCGGTGCTCGGCGTAGTAGGCCTTGAACGCCGCGCTAGCCGGTTCAAAGTGTTCCTGGTGGTCGGGCCCCAGCGCATCGCGGATCAGGCGTTCGACGCCCTGCCCGACGAGGGTGCGGTACTGGTCGAGTTCGTAGCCCGGTCGGCCGACGGCGGCCATCGCGTGGTTCCCCGCCTCGGCCAGGTCACGCAGCGTATCGGCCAGCGTGCCGTCCAGATCAAACATCACCGCGTCGAATTTCATGGCGGGAGTGTAACGTGATTGCGTCACCTCCCCCCAGCACTTATCTTTTGTTGTGGTTCTTTAGGCCTTTGGAGTCCGCATGGCTCAGAGTAAAGCTGCTTCGTCCGCGTCGTCCGATGCGCCCACCCCCGAGGTTGTCTCGGCGTTGGGTCTTGTGCCTTCGGGCAAGTTTGTTCTCACCGCGCAACACGAAGACCGCCGAGCGGGCATGCTCGTGCACTGGGTGCAGCAGGTGTGTGCCCAGCCGCCGATGATCAGTGTCGCCGTGGCCAAGGGCAAACCCATCATGCCGCTCATCAGCGAGTCGCGCAAGTTCGCGTTGTGCCAGCTCGGCGAAGACGACCGCCTGATGCACCGCAAGTTCGCCCAGGACTCCGACCTCAGCGACGACCCGTTCCTGGGTTTTGACCTGCACCCCAGCAAGCTCGGCAACGTGCCGATCATGGCCGGGTCGCTGGCGTACTTCGAGTGTGAGTTGTCCTGCCACATGGACGTCGAGGGCGACCACGACCTGTTCGTCGGCCAGGTCCACGCCGCCCGCTCGGGCGACGGCACCCCCCGCGTGTGCTACACCTCGGGCGCCGCCCAACCCGAGCCCTCGGACAGCACCGCCGCCGCGGGCGAGTGAATACTCACCGGGGGGCGACCCGCTAAACTTGGGGCATGTCTGCCACCACGATCCCGTCCAACATCGATGATCCGATCAACGCCCAGATCCTCGCGGTCTCCGAAGACCGCGTGCAGGGCTTTACCCGCTTCCCGCTGACTCAGATCGCCGAGGCGGCCGAGCTCCCGCTGGAGACGATCATCGAGCGCATCGGCGCGATGCTCGAAGCGGGCACGATCCGCCGGGTGCGTCAGACGCTGCTGGCGACCAGCCTTGCGCCGGGCGCGCTTGTCGCCTGGAAGGTCCCGCCCAAGCAGCTGCTCTCGGCCTTCGACTTCATGTTCAAAGAAGACCCGTTCTCCGGCCACGTCGTCCTCCGCACCACCGACAAAGAAACCCCCGGCAGCCAGTACAAGCTCTGGACCACGCTCAAGGTGCCCAAGCCCTACAGCATGGAGAAGCACTGCGAATACCTCTGCCAGCAAACCGGGGCCGAGGCGTTCAAGCTGCTGCCCGCGAACAAGCTGTTTGCGCTCGGCGTCGGCCACGTACGTCGCAAGGAACTGCAACCCGGCGACCGCACCGAAGAGCCCGGCCGGGTGTTGGACACCAAAATCGTCGAGCTGACGGATCGCGAGTGGCGGGTGCTCATGGCGCTCAAGCGTGAGTTCGAGCCGAGTGAATTGCAGGAAGACCTCTGGGCCCCGCGGGCCGAGGAAGCGGGCGAGAGTTTGGCCGACTTCTGCGAGATCGCCGAGAGCCTCAACCAGCGCCGCGTCATCGGCCGATTCAGCACGTTCCTCGAACACGTCAAGAAACACAAAGACGGCGCCCGGGTCACCAAGTTCAACGCGCTGTTCCACTGGCGTGTGCCCGAAGGCAAGGAACTCGAAGCCGGCCAAGAGGTCGGCCGACACCTCTGCATGACCCACGCCTACTGGCGCGAGGGCGGGCCGGAGTTCTCCAACGTCAACATCATGGGCGTCTCCCACGGCACCGAGAAGGACAAGGTCCTGGCCCACAAAGCCGCCATCGACCAGCACCTCGAAGAGGCCGGCATCCCCGTCAGCTACACCAACGTCTTCTGGGGCGGCCAAAGCGAAATCAAACCCAGCGAGATTAGCCCGATCGCGTACCGCGCGTGGTGCGAGGAGCGGGGGTTGGATGTTGAGGCGATGAAAAACTGACGCAGCTGCGCGGAGTAAGTTCGTGTATTTCGGTTATTGAAGCCGATCGCCTGCGCGGCGGGCGGTCAGGGCTCCGCCCCGACACCCCGATATCGTTTACGCGTTCGAGAGATGGGGTTTTTGCCTTTGGGGTGCAGGGGTATCCCCTGCCGCCCGCCGCGTAGGCGATCGCCATATAAAGATGAGCCAAGCGATTCCAACGGTATCATTTCAAGCTAATGCAAACCCGTCGCTACAAACTCACCGTCGCCTACGACGGCAGCGCCTTCCACGGCTGGCAGAAGCAGCAGCCGCCGGATCAGGAGTGGCCGCGCACGGTGCAGGGTGAGCTGGAAGCCGCGATGATGCAGGTGTTGCGGCAGCCGTCGGAGGTATTTGATCTGCTCGGGGCGAGCCGGACGGACACGGGCGTGCACGCGGTGGGGCAGGTCTGTCATTTCAGTTCGGACACGACGATCCCGGTCGAACGGCTGAGCCGGGCGATCAACAGCAGGCTACCCAAGGACATCGATGTGCGTCACGCCGAGGTGGTGCACGATGAGTTCGATGCGATCCGCGACGCGACCGACAAGCAGTACCGCTACCGCATCTACAACACCCGCCACCGCCCGCTGGGGATTCGGCACCTGGTCCACCACGAGTGGGCCGACATCGACGTCGCGTCGATGCAGGACGCGGCCAGGCGGCTCATCGGCACACACGACGTCGAGGGCTTCGCCGCCGCGGCGCACGGCCGAACGACGACGGTGCGCACGATCCACAACTGCCATGTCGAGGAACACCCACTTTCGGTGGGCAGTGGCGAGTCCACGGCGTTAAGCAATGCGGACCTCCCCAACGGGGCGCACGTCACCTCGGCGGGACGTGAGATCCACGTGGTTATTTCCGGCAGCGGCTTCCTCTACAACATGGTCCGAATCGTCGCGGGCACGCTGCTGGATGTCGGCATGGGCCGGATGCCCCCGGAGCGGATCGATGAGATTTTGGTGACCCAGAACCGCCAGATCGCGGGGCCGACGCTGCCGCCGAACGGGTTGTGTCTGGAGTGGGTGAAGTACGGTTAGTCTCTGGGCGTGGCCTTCATCACGGAGACTCGGAGACGCGAAGGCTCTAAGAAAACAAGTGATCGATTGTTGGCGAATGAATGCGTGTGTTGAGTTGGTTTTATCTTTTCTGATAATCGCATTCCTCCGCGTCTTTGCGTCTCTGAGCCTCCGTGATTCAACGCTCTCCCAGTAAACTCACTCCCATGCGAATCCTCCACGTCATCACCCGCCTCATCCTCGGCGGAGCGCAGCAGAACACGGTGATGTCCTGCAAGGCCCAGGTCGACGCGGGCCACGAGGTCCACCTCGCCTACGGCCCGATCCACGGCCCCGAGGGTTCGCTGCTCGAAGAAGCCAAGGCGAGCGGCGCGACGCTGCACGAGATCAAGCCGATGGTGCGGGAGTTGAGCCCGCTGAACGATTGGCGGTGTTATCAAGCGGTACGGAAGTTAGTTCGCGAGCTTCGGCCGGATATTGTGCATTCGCATTCCAGCAAGGCGGGGATTTTAGTTAGGGCGGCTGCCTGGAAAGAGCGTCGAAATCCTATTCGTGAAGCCAGGTTTGAAGAAGCCCGGAAGAAGGGTATTAAGTTGAGGTTGAGGCCTCCCGACCCGAGAGAATTTCGCCCGCAAGTCATCCACACCGTCCACGGCCTCCCGTTTCACGACGAGCAATCCAAGTTCATCCACAACCTCTACGTCCGTTTGGAGATGTACGCCGCGAAGCGATGCGATCACTTGATCGCGATCACGCCGGAGATGGTCGAGGCGTTCGTCGAGAAGGACATCGCTTCGGCCGAGAAGTTCACGGTGATCCCCAGCGGGATTGATGTCGAGGCGTTTACGCCGCGACCCGAACGACGCGACGCGGTGCGGATGAAGTACGGCATCCCGCAGGACGCGTTGGTTGTGGGTCACGTCGGTCGGCTCGACCCGCTCAAGGGGCACGCCGATCTGTTGGATCAGTTGCCGAGGCTCCGGGAAAACGCTTCCGGGGGCGGGGGGCGGGATGTCTGGTTGTTCTTTGTCGGCGACGGCTTCCATCGGGCTGAGCTGGAAAAGCATCCGAGCATGGCGCTCGGCAAGACGGTGATGACGGGGCTGGTGCCGTTGTCGTCGGTGCCGGAGTGTTTGGCGGCGATGGACGTGATGGCGTTGCCGTCGTATCAGGAGGGGCAGAGCCGGACGCTGTGCGAGGCGTTGCTGTGCGGGGTGCCGGTGGTGGGGTACGACGTGGGGGGGATCCCGTCGGTGATCAAGGATGGCGAGACGGGCCGGTTGATTCCCTTAGGGAATTCGCCCATGCTCGGACAAGCCCTACTCGACCTGTTGGGCGATCCGGGGTATCTTGCGCGGCTGGCTGAGCGGGGGCGGCAGCACGTGATGGATCACTTCAGCGCCACGAAGATGAACCGCGAGCTGCTCGAGCTCTACGACACATTGTTGACCCCACCTTCCGCGGGACCCCCGAGCCCCGGAAGCGGATCGCCATGAACCAATCATCTGCCCTGACCTCGTCGCCCCGCCTGAACAAGAAGCAGGCCCACAAGCTAATCCACGGTCTGTGGAAGCAGAACGCCGACGCCATGTACCACCGGCGGGATATGAAGCTGCGTATCATCGCCGTGGCGGGCGTGGTGGCGATGCTGATCGGGCTGGGGGTGGGCGATATGCAGGGGCTGCCGCTGGTGCAGGCCGCGTCGCTCGTCGCCGGGGTGCTGGTGTTCGGCGGGGCGCTGTGGACCGCATCACGCAACTACAAGACCGACTTCAATCGCTTCGTGGTCGCGCACATGGCCGACGACGGCACGTTCCTCTACTGCCCGGAGTGTCAGGCACTCATGGGCGATCCCAACGACGAACACGTCCGCACGAACCCACCCACGTCCTGCACGGAGTGCGGGAGCAAGCCGTGGAAGTTCGAACGGCCCAAGTGATTTCAAATTAATTGTTGGCCGCGGCACCCCGGGTCATTGACCCGGGGCTAAAGTGTGCGCGGAACATTTCCTCCACGGAACCTGCCATGAACATCATCGTCACCGGCCCGCACCCCGACGACCAGGAACTCGGCATGGGCGGCACCATCGCCCGTCTCGCTTCGCAAGGGCACAACGTGCTCGTCCTCGATATGACCAACGGCGAGCCCACACCCTACGGCTCGGTCGAGCAGCGCGAGATCGAATGGAATGCAGCGCTCGAGGTGCTCAACCGCCAGGCCGCGAACGGCGGCAAGGTGACCCGCCGACTGCTCGGCCTGAAGAACCGCGAAGTCCAACACACCCTCGAAGCCCGCCACGCCATGGCCGGCGTCATCCGTGAACACCAGGCCGAGATGATCTTCCTGCCGTTCGAGGAAGACGCCCACCCCGACCACCGCGCGGTGACACGCATCGTCGAAGACGCACGCTTCGATGCGAAGCTGACCAAGACCGACCTGCCCGGCGAGCCGATCTACCCCAAGTGGATGATCTATTACTACTGCACGCACCTGCGCTGGGTCGCCAACCCGTCGTTCTGCCTGGACATCACCGAGCAGATGGACCTGAAGGTTGATTCGATCAAGGCCTACGAGACGCAGTTCGTCATCCCCGAGAAGAACCGCCGGGTGGTGGAATTCGTGCGTGAAATGAACGGCTACATTGGCAGCCGCATCGGCACGCGCTACGCCGAGCCGTTCTTCACGAAGGAGCCGTTGGGGCTGAATTCGTTGGAGGGGTTGGTGATGTGACGTGGGGTGGGTACCGCCCACCGTGTAGACGTTTGAAACCCAGGCGGTGGGCGGTGCCCACCCTACGGCTGAATGCGCTGGACAATCGTTTTGAATCGTTTGAACTGTGAGGCATTGACCAGTGACTTGATTCGCTCGGCATCGATCTTCTGCGCTTCGACGATCTGCGCGATGTCGTAATCGTCTTGTGGGCGGTCGGCCCGGAGTTTCATCGCGATCAGATCGTGGGCCTCGGCGACCTTGGCAAAGCGATCGCCCAACTTTCGGCGTACCGCCCGTTTGACGATGGAGGCAGCGTGGTCGTCTTTCCAGAGGTCGATGTCGATGCCGCTGGTGTGGTACAGCTTCCAGGTGCAGGCGGGGTCGAAGCGATGGCGTTTCATGACCTCGGGGTGTTTGGCGAGGATGTCTTCGTGGCCGGGCTCGGCAACGAAGTCGACGTCTTCGGTGTACCGGGATCGTCCGTGGACCATCGCGGCGAGACCGCCGATCAAGGCGTAGCCGATCTTGAGCTCGCGGAACATGGCGACGGCGTCCTGCAACGCGTCGGCCAGGTCGGACTCGTGTTGGTTTTGTTTCGACTGGCCCATGGTCAACGCTCGGGTCGAGGCCCGGCCGCGACGCGATTGATCCAGTGCTTCGAGTAGTGGAGCAGCCATCGTGGATACCTCTACTTCATTGTACCGGGGGCCGGCGCGTTAGCGGTATTCGATATCGAAGACCAGTTCGCCGTCGTCGGTGCGTTCCCACATGAGGATGGGTTCGGGGGAGAGGCCGGGGGCGGCGAGGCGGGGGGGCAGGCCGTAGCCCGCGGGTTCGAGCAGGAGAAATTCGGATTCCTGGCCGCCGGGGCGGGTGTAGGTGAAGTGGTGGTCGTCGGAGGCGTTGAGCTCTTCGCGGTGGCCGTGGTGGGTGCGGGTGAGTTTGAAGCCGCGGGACTGCAGGTCGTGGCGGAGTGACTTGAAGCTGCGGGGCATGCGTTCGTCGCGCTCGGCCTTGAACGCGAGCGCCGAACCCAGAAACTCCAAACGCTCGGCCGCGACGTTGACCGGGTCGGGCTGTTGCTGCAGGGCGAAGTCACGCCAGCGTTTCTCGATGCCATCCAAAGCCCCGTACCCGAACGCCGAGCGGAAGGCTTTGTCGTGGGCGTGTCCTTCGGAGAGCAGACGGAGGTAGACCTCGAACGAGCCGAGGTAGCGTCCGTCGTCGCCGTGGATCATGTAGTAGACCATCGACCACGACTGGGCGTAGAGCAGTTCGGATCGGCTGCCGTTGGAACGGAGTGCCGCGGACCATTGGCGGTTGTCCAGCGACAGCAGCTCGTCCATGTCCACCGCCCACTTGTACTCCAACGCATCGCGGACGAGTTCGATGCGGTCGGGGTCGCCCAGGCCCAGCTCCATGCCGTGCTCGAGAATGACCGCGTCTTCGAAGTACTGGGCGAGGCCTTCGTTCATCCACGTGGGCAGGTTCGGGCCGAGGTAGTCCCAGGCGAACTGGTGGAAGCCTTCGTGTTGGAGGGTGCGCAGGGTCTGCGATCGGCTGTGGCCGTGGGCCCAGGTGGCCAGGCCACGGATGGAATGAGTGACGAAGAACATCCCGCCGCTGCCGGTGGCATCGATACCGTGGTGCTTCATGAAGTCGAGGTATTCGTCCTGGTGGCGGAACAAATACAGCGGCATCAGCCCGGCGTCGCGCTGGGTGTAGTCGGCGAAGCGGCGTTCGTATTGCTTGAACACCGCGTCCATGTGTCGGCCGAACGGCACCGTCTCTTCACGGCTGAGGTTCGTGTGGATGTGGTAGTGGTGCGACGCGAAGACCTGCAGGTCGTCGGCCGGGTTGCCCACGGCCACGATCCGCTTGCGTTCGGAAGCCGGGGTGGTTGGGCTGTGTTGGCCGGCCGCCGCCCCCGCCAGGGTGAGGCTTCCGATAACCAGGATGGAGGAGACAGAACCGAGGCGCATCTTGCCAGCACTATCGTCGGGGGTGCGGGGGCAGGTCAGCGTGAAACGGCGGTGAATTGAAACCGGCCGGGTGTCAGCCGTTACAGCCGGAACACCCGCCCCGGTTTATCTCCGGGGCATCCCGTATGTCGTAATCCGGATCACTCCGCGGCGGAGGTGTCCATGTCCTGGCCGAAGGCGATGTCGTGGCCGTCGAGGTCCTGGATGCCGAACTCCCGGCAGCCGTAGGGCTGGTCGCACGGCCCGTAGTCCATCTTCGCCCCGGCGGCCTTGAACTCTTCGTAGAGCGCATCCGCATCGTCGACCCAGAAGTACGCGTCCCAGAGCTTCTCCTCGACCTTCCAGTTCGGCACGATCATGTCGTGCTGGTCGGTCTGCTTGAGCATCAGGCAGAGGTGGTCCCGCCACACCATGCAGAAGCTCGGCGGCTCACCCCAGAACCGGTCGTACTTGAACCCGCAGCAGTCGCGGAAGTAGTCCGCCGAGGCGTGGACGTCGCGGACAAGGAGTACGGTGGCGCTGGTCAGGAGTTTGGGCATCAGGTGGCTTCCTCGTAGGGCAGGTCGGCTTCGGCAACGCCCACAAAATCGGGGGTGACCGTTTCGGGCAGACGGACGGCTTGGATTGCACTTCGACCTTCAAGATGCGCTTTCACCACCCGATGCATTCCGTACATGACACGGCCGTCGTTCGACAAGATGATGGGGTAGTTCATATCTGCATCGAGGGTGAGCTGCATATGCTTGGCGATCTCGCGGCAGGTGGGACGGGTGCCCTCGTCGTTGAACCAGTGGGACTCATCAAACTCGCGTATCTCATTTAGCTAAATAAGCTCGGGCGAGATTCCCGAGGTGAGATCGATCAGCCGATCAACATCCCACGCCAATAAGCCTTGGTTGCTTTCCTGCAAGTAGTACTGCTTACGCATCCCAAGGCCCCACGAATATCGATATTCGATTGAAGTCAGGTAGGGTTAGCACTGCCCACCAAGATTGATTTTGGGTGATGGCGGTGGGCGGTGCCCACCCTACCCAAAGCATCATTTCCCGGCGTAGTCGATGATCCGGCTGATCTCGCTGCGGAGGTCTTGGCGGTGGATGACGCGGTCGACGAAGCCTTTTTCCTTGAGGAACTCGGAGCGTTGGAAGCCCTCGGGCAGTTCCTGGCGGACGGTGTTGGCGATGACGCGGGCGCCGGTGAAGCCGATGAGGGCTTTGGGTTCGGCGAGGATGAGGTCGCCGAGCATGGCGAAGGACGCGGCGGTGCCGCCGGTGGTCGGGTCGGTGAGCAGGGCGATGTAGAGGCCGCCCGCGTCGTCGTGACGGGCCAGGGCGGCGCTGGTCTTGATCATCTGCGACACCGCGAGGGTGGCTTCCTGCATCCGGGCACCGCCGCCCGCACAAACAACGATGACCGGGCGGTCGAGTTCGGTGGCGAGTTCGATGGCGCGGGTGATCTTTTCGCCGACGACGCTGCCCATCGACGCCATCATGAACTCGGGGTTCATCACGGCGAGCACGACGCCGCGGCCCTTGATGAAGGCCTTGCCCGCGACGAGCGCGTCTTTGTGGCCGGTCTTCTTCTGCTCGGCGGCGATGCGGTCTTTGTAGGACTTGCGGTCGGTGAACTGGAGGGTGTCCTTGGGACCGAGGTTGTCCCAGAGCGGCTCGAAGCTGCCGGGGTCGACCAGGAGCTTGATGCGCTGGTCGGCACCGATGCGGTAGTGGTGGTCGCATTCGGGGCAGACGTGCTGGTTGGCTTCGACCTGCTTGCGGTAGCTCATAGCGGCGCAGGCGGGGCAGCGCAGCCAGAGGCCGGCCGGGACGTTGGCTTTGGGTTGGTCGCCGTTGGCGTTTGTCATGTCTTGCCAGGTCCGGCGGCGGTCGCCGTTGACCGGGAGGTCTTTGTCGGAGGTTTCGGCTTTGGCGGCTTCGACCGCCGAGGCGGCGGCGGCTCGAGGGGTTTTGGCGGAGTCGTCGGCCACAGGGTGGCTCCTTGAAATCTCGGGTGACCCTCAAGCTCAATCAGCACAGCGGCTTCGGCGAGGGCGGGGCAGAGTCGACGGCGGTCGGCCGTCCCGGCGGGGCACGATTGGCGGCCCAATACCAGTTGGGCGATTATACCGGACCCTTGCCCCCGGAGAAACCGAAGATGCACCTGACCCGATTTGTTGACCCCCACGGCCGATTGCGCTACGGGAAGGACCGGGGCGACGGAACCGCCGAATTGTTGGCCGATTCCGCCTTCCCCGACCCACAATCTCTCACCGGCGAGGTGGTCGAGATCGCCCAACGCCGCGCCCCGATCGCTCCACCCAACATCTTCTGCATCGGGCTGAACTACCGGGAGCACGCCACCGAGACCGGGGCCCCGATCCCCGAGCGGCCGGTGATCTTCATGAAGCCCACGACCACGCTCTGCGACCCCGGCAGCCCGGTGGTCATCCCCGCCTCGCAGATGAAGGGCCCCGAGGTCGACAGCGAGGCCGAGCTTGGGATCGTCATGGGTACCAAAGACGGCCAACCCGCGAAGGACGTCAGCGAAGCCGACGCGCTCGATTACGTCCTGGGCTACACCTGCGGCAGCGACATCTCCGCCCGGCGGTGGCAGAAGCAGGGCGGCGGCGGTCAGTGGGTCCGCGGCAAGGGGTTCGATTCGTTCTGCCCGCTGGGCCCGGTGATCGTGACGCAGGGTGAGGGCGACGGCGATATCGCCGACCCGCAGCAGCTGTCCATCACCGGCAAGCTCAACGACACGGTGATGCAGTCGAGCCACACCAGCGACATGATCTTTTCGGTCGCCGAGATCGTTGCGTTTCTGAGTCGGGACACGACGCTCTTGCCGGGCACGTTGATCCTGACCGGCACGCCGCCGGGCGTGGGCTTTGTGCGTGAACCCGCGGTGTGGGTGATGCCGGGGGATGAGTTGACCGTTGAGATCGAGAAGATCGGGACGCTGCGCAACCCGGTCGTGCAAGCCTGAGCGGGGCTACTGAATTTGCCCGATGACGGACTCGCCCGTGGCGGGGTCGAGGGTGAGGGTGAGCTCGGCGTCGTTGGCGGCGAGGGTGATGGTGGCGGTGGTGGCCTGATCGAGTTGGCCGTAGAGCCCGAAGCCGAGTTCGTCGTCGCCGTCGAGGTCGACGCTCTGGATCTGGACGATGCCCAGGGCCGAGGCTCGGCCTTCGCCGAAGTCGACGAGGTACGGCTGGCCGTCCACCGGGTTGGTGATCGGCGTGGTGGGGTCGGACGCCGCGGCGATGTGGTAGGTGTGGTTGGTCGTGTCGAAGACAACCAGGCGCAGGTCGTCGGCGTGGGTCATCGACTCGAACTTGGCCGCGTCGAGGTCGGCGGCGAGCAGCTTGGCGGCTTCGCGGAGTTGCGTGGTGTCCTGGCCGCGGAACATCGGCACCGCGAGGGCGGAGATGATCGACAGCACCGCCACCATCACGAGCATCTCCGCGATGGTGTAGCCGGCGTATCGGCGGGTTGGACGAGCGCAATGCATCAACTGAATCATCGACACATGCCCGCAGGGGGTTTGGCGTGGAGCGGCCGGAACGCGCGGGAAATCGGGCGAAACGGGCCGATAACCCCCTCAGATCGGGGTTTTGAGGCGTCAATCCGCGGGGCGGGCAGGGGTTTGTGCTGAAAAACCACGTGGATCCTGCCGATGGGAGGGGAGAGATTTAGACCCAGGAGATCCTGCGCATGCAGGCCAGGAGAAGGCCCAAATTCATCCATCGTGCCCATCGGCGAGCCCGCGGCTTCAACCTTGTTGAGGTGTTGCTGGCGTCTGCGCTGTTGGCGGTGGTGGTGGCCGGGCTGAGTCAGACCGTGGTGTCGGGCCAGGCCCACACGTACAACGCGCTGCACGAGGAGCGGGCGTTGGCGTTGGCCGAGGCTTTAATGGAAGAGGCGTTGGCGTTGTCCTACGCCGACCAGGGCGGCGACACCACCTTCGGCCCCGATACCGACGAAAACACCCGCGCCGTCTACGACGGCCTGGACGACATGCACGGCTACACCGAAGACGCAGGCACCCTCGCCGACCCGGCGGGCGTGCTCTACCCCGAGACGTATCAGGTCTTCAGCCGAGCGGTCACGGTGGCAACGGATACCGCCACGATCGCGGGCCTGGGCGGAACGATCGACGGCATGACGCTGACCGTGACGGTCGCGGAGGCCGGCGGGCGTGAATGGACCATTACGCGTTTTGTCCCGGAGCCCGCCGAATGAACCCGCGCACGGTGAAGACAACCCGACACCGCGGCTGCCGCGGCCTGACGCTGGTCGAGCTGATGATGG
Source organism: Algisphaera agarilytica (assembly GCF_014207595.1). Classification (NCBI taxonomy): domain Bacteria; kingdom Pseudomonadati; phylum Planctomycetota; class Phycisphaerae; order Phycisphaerales; family Phycisphaeraceae; genus Algisphaera; species Algisphaera agarilytica. The sequence goes on along the minus strand of NZ_JACHGY010000001.1, from coordinate 473,325 downwards.
CGCTGGGCGTCATGGGGCTGATCAGCGCCGCGATCGCGGGCATGCTCTCGGCGGTGGCGTACGGCACCAGTGCCGACAGCGACGTCCGCAAGCTCGTCGCACGCGGCAAGATGGTGTCGATGCGTCTGGATGCTGCGCTGCGTGGCAGCCGGATGGTGCTCGACGCGGGAAGCGATTGGGTGGCGCTCTGGGAACGCGACCTCGATGAGAACGGCGAGCCCAGCCTGCTGGAGGTCCGCCTGATCGAATTCGACGCGGCTACAGAATCGCTGTCGTCGTACACCGCGCCGGACGGCACGACGGATGTGTTGTACTCCACGTCCAGCGATTTCGACGCGATCACCCACACGCTGCGCGGCACGGCCGACTTCCCCGAAACCCGCTGGGGCAACGACGCGACCGCCTTCGAATTCACCCTCGACCAGACCGACCCGCAGGCTGCTCGCCTGGCGAGTTACCGCTTGTCGTTGAACGCCGGCAACCTCACCGAGGTGGTGATCGGCACCACTCTGCTGCGCACCAACCCGTAACTCAACCGCACCCCGAACCTACGCACCCACGATGACCTCAACGCCCCGCCCGATTGATCGCACGCCCCAACCCCGCCGCCACGGCTTGGCGATGGTGTTGGTGATGATCGCGCTGACGGTGGGCACGGTCATCGCGCTGACATTCCTCTCGGGGCAGACCACCTCGACCGCCATCGCCCACAACGCCAACCGCCAGGTCCAGGCCCGTGCGGTGGCGGAAGACGGCTTGGAGATGGCGTTGGAACACATCCGGTCCAACGCCGACCCCGAGTGGCGCGACAACTTTACGCACGGCGTGTGGAGCGCGGAATACCCGCTCAACGGCGGGACGTTCCGCGTGGTGCTCGAAGACGAAGACGACGCCGACCTGGGCAACGACGTGTCCGAAGGTTTTACCGTCACGGTCGAGGGCCGGGTGGACGGCGTCACGCACCGCGTGTCTACCCGGGTCACGCCTCAGGGCAGCGCCGCGGCGGTGAGCCTGGGCGTGCTCATGGTCGTGCCCAATGCCACCTCGCTCAGCAGCGACGACCAGGCCCGGCAGGCGTTGATCGAGTCGTGGGGGCACACGGTGACGCTGATCTCACAGAACGCCAATGCCTCGACCTTCTCGGCGGCGATCGGCGACGCCGACGTGATCTACGTGAGCAACCGCACCTCGGCGGGCAGCGTCGCGGACGACCTGACGGGCGCCACCAAGGGTGTGGTGTTCGAAGCGGGCACGCTCTCGGATGACCTGGGCCTGTCCAGCAGCTACTACCACTACTCGGCCTCGTACATCACGGTGGTCGACAACTCGCACCCGGTCACCGAGGGCCTGCCCCTGGGGCACGTCTTCGTGACCGAATCGAGCTCGCACCTGCTGGCCATTGTCGGGAGCAAGGCCTCGGGGCTGAACGCGCTGGCCCAGTCGGACTACGGCAGCTACTACACCAAGCTCGGCGTCATCGAACGTGGCGAGGCCTTGCTGGGCGGCGGGGTCGCCACCGGCCGCCGGGTGGCGATGCCCTGGGGCGGCAGCAGCTTTGATTTCAGCAAGGTTAGCGGCGACGGCAAGAAGATCATGCGCCAGGCCATCGCCTGGGCCGCGGGCTTATCGGGCTCGGGCAAGGGCAAGATCCAGACCGGGGTGGTCAACGTCGGTGCGGTGCCCCAGACCGTTTCGCTCCGCGGCTTTTCCGACCCCGTGGTCGTCTGCACCATCAACTACGCCAACAACACCCAGCCCGTGGTTGTGCGGATGGACGAAGCCTCGTCCAGCGGTTTCACCGTCTGGCTGGAGAACCCCTCGGGCGCCGCGGTGACTAACGAGGACGTGTACTTCATCGCGGTCGAGTCCGGGGCCCACGTGGTCAACGGCATGAAGTACGAGGCGCAGAAATACACCTCGACCCGCACCGACAACAACAAGTCCTGGGTCGGCGAAGCGCAGTCGTACTTGCAAACGTACACCAAGCCGGTGGTGATCGGCCAGGTGATGAGCGCCAACGACGACGACTGGTCGGTGTTCTGGAGCTACGGCAACTCGCGGACCAACCCGCCCAGCGGCAGCGCGCTTAAGACCGGCAAGACGGTCTGCGAAGACTCGGACAAAACCCGGGCCGACGAGACCGTGGGCTTCATCGTTTTTGAAGAGGGCCACTGGGAATACAGCGGCGCGACGATCGATGCGTCGGTGTCGGCCGACCGGGTGCGGGGCGTGCAGAACAGCCCGCCGTTTACCGGCGACTTTGAAGAAACGTTCGACGAGGCGCCGACCATTGCGGTTGTGACCACCGCGGGCCTCGACGGATCGGACGGAGGCTGGGCGTATCTCTACGGCGCAGACCCGCTCAGCACGACTCAAGTCAACCTGGCGATGGATGAAGACCAGATCCGCGACAGCGACCGCAGCCACACCACCGAGCAGGTCGCGGTCGTCGCGGTCTCCGGCGGCGGGGGGGGGGGCGACGCGCCCTCGCTCGCGGCGTTGTACGAGTTTGTCGAGCCCCAGCCCGTGACCCCGCAGCTGGTCGGCCACTGGAAGCTGGACGAATCGGGCTCGGCGTCGTCCGGGCTCACCGTCGGCGGCATGATCCGTCTGAGCAACGACGCCAAGATCGACAGCTACGACGCCGAGCTGGGCACCTACGACTCGCAAACCCCCGAAGACGCCGCGGTCGTTTCGACCAACCGCACCGGAAGCGACACCGCACGCGTCCACGGCCAATCGCGGATCGGCGGCAGCCTGTTCATCGGCGTCGGCGGCAACACCGCCAGTGATGTCGACATTCAGACCTCCAACGGCGCGTTGGTGACCGGCAGCGTGACCACCCTGCCGTCGTCCATGGACGTCTCGATCCCCGAGCCCTCGGGCGGGATCGGTTCGGGCTCGAACATGACCCACGACGGCGGGACCCACACGATCTCGTCCAACCGCGAATACAAGGACTGGACGGTCAACAACAACGCCCAGATCACGATCAGCGGCCACGTCACGATCACCGTCAGCAAGGCGCTGACGATGAACGAGGGCAGCATCATCGTGCCGTCCGGCTCGTCGCTGACGCTTTACGTCAAAGAAGGGGTTCGCCTCAACAACAGCTCTTCGATCAACCCCGACACGTCCGGCCCGGACCGCGTCACGCTCAGCAGCTACCACAACACCAAGGGCGACATCACCCTCAACAGCACCTCGGTCGTCAGCGCCAACGTCTACGCCAAAGACGACCTGCGGCTCAACAACTCGGCGGCGTTGTATGGCTCGGCGACCGTGGGGGACTCATTCCAGATGTACAGCCAGTCCACGCTGCACCTCAACGCCGGGGCGGGCGGCTCGGGGCTTGTGGCCCGGGACGAGACCGGCCTCAGCGACGGCGTCTACCACGGCTCGGTCAGCGGCGGGCAGTCCGGCTACGGTGCCGACGCGGGCACTTCCGTGGACTTCGACGGCTCCGACAGCTTCGTCGCGGTGCCCCACAACTCGGCCTACCTGCTCGACGAGGGCACCGTGTCCTTCTGGGTTTACCCCACGAGTATTGGCGGCACGCAGGGGCTGGTCGGCAAGGACGCGTACAACTACGAAGACGGCGGACACTTCCGCGTGGTGCTCAACGGCTCGACCGTTCAGGTCCGGCTCCAAAGCGACCGCAGCAGCTACTACGTTCAGTCGTCCGGCGGGGCGATCAGCCAAAACAATTGGCACCACGTCGCGGTCGGTTTCGGCGGCCAGGGGCTTCGTCTCTACATCGACGGCGTCCTCGCGGACACCCACCACTACTACGGCGGGTTGGGCACGTCTTCGGGTGGTAGCGGCAACGCCGAGCCCTGGGCGTTCGGCGTCGACCAGTGGCGCAGCACCACACTCACCACCGACGGCTGGGACAACCCCTTCGAGGGCCGGCTCGACGACATCCGCATCTACGACATGAACCTGGAAACCGAGCAGGTCGCCGACCTGTTGGTGGGCAACTCGCCCGGTGATGCGCAGAGCGCCACGGTGCAGGACACCTCGGGCAACGCCATCCCGCTGGACCTCATGATCTCCGACCTCAACGACATCACCTGGATCGATGGCGGCGGGCTGCAGATCGATCGAGCGACCACCATCGTGACCCCAAGCGGCGCTGAGCCGTTGCACGGAACGCTGACCGAGAGCGACGCGTTCACCCTCGAAGCCGAGTTCACCCCCGCGAACATCACCCAGAACGGCCCCGCGCGGATCGTCAGCTACGCCAGCAGCACCTCGAGCCGCAACTTTTACCTCGGCCAATCGGAGCAGGCCTACGAGGCGAGCGTCCGCACCGAGTTCAACAGCACGGGCACGCCCACCGCGGCTTCGGGCGATGTCCTCGAAGCAGGCGTGAAGCAGCACGTGGTGCTCAGCTACGACGGCGAGCAGCTCCGGCTATACCGCAACGGCACCCTCGAGGTCGCCGAGGAGTGGACCGGCGACCTGGACAACTGGGATAGCGGATTCCAGCTGCTGCTGGGCAACGAGAACGGCGGCAGTCGGCCGTGGCTCGGCACGCTGCACCGCGTGGCCATCTGGGACGGCCCGGTCAACAGCATCCAGGCCGACAACCTGTTCAACGGCGACGAGCCCGGCCCGCCCGACGGCGGCGAGGAAGGCTTGTCGTATCTGGCCGAGTGGATCGAGTCGCCGTAACACCCGTCGATCAAATCGCGCGCGAAGCGCCGCAAGTCAGATGTGATCACAAACGAAAAAGCGCCGCGACAAGTCGCGGCGCTTGGTGTGATGGCATCGATGGTTGTGCGCTTCTGAATTACTTCAGGTCGCTGGGGTCGTAGACCCACTGGTCGAGGGTCTTGTCGATGGTGGCGAGTTCGCCGTCGTCGAACCACAGGGCGAGTTCGCGCTCGGCGGATTCGAGGCTGTCGCTGCCGTGGATCATGTTGTAGCCGCCGGACATGCCGAAGTCGCCGCGGATGGTGCCGGGGTCGGCCTTCTGGCCGTTGGTCGCGCCGATCAGGGTGCGGCAGACCGCGACCGCGTTCACGCCGCGGATCGCCATCACGAACACGGGTGAGCTGGTGACAAACGCGATCAGGCCGTCGTAGAACGGCTTGCCCTGGTGCTCGGCGTAGTGCTTCTCGGCGAGGTCTTTGGGGACGTTCATCAGCTTCATGCCGACGAAGGTCAGGCCCTTGGCCTCGAAGCGGCCGACGATCGAGCCGATCAGGCCGCGCTGGACCGCATCGGGTTTGAGAAAGATCAGGGTGGTTTCCATGGGGATCTCCGGGAGTGGGGTTTCGGGTGGGTGAGGGCGGTTTTATCCATGAAATACCGACTTCGTGCAACCGGTCGGCAGAAATCGCCGGCCAGTGCGCCTACCGTTTGGTGTTAGGGGGTATAACCGCTTAACCCTTGTGATTATTATGCTTAGCAGTGAAGAAGTCGTGTGTGACGTGGCCGGCCGAGCCCTGGAAGTGGGGGACACCGTGGTGACCGTGAACGGCCAAACCACCGGACGGGTCTGCGAGATCGCCTACGAAGAGGACGACCTCGGCTTTGTCGCCATCCGCCCGGTCCACCATTCCTACGCCAAGGGCGTGTGGTACGCTGCAGACCAGGTGTTCTGGGTCGCCCGCTCCAATGACGCCAAATCGGCCCCCGATGCCTCGGCCAAGGCATCCAAATCCAATACAAACGGTGCTCAGAACGGCAGCAAGGTCTCTCCGGCCACCCCGGGGGCTGCTCGCACCGAACGTGCCCGAAAGAAATAAAACCCGTTAATTTCGGCGTTTGATTTGGCGGACCTTTAATTTTTGCGGGGAATTTTTGCCAATCTCAACCGGCTCTGGTTATCATATTGGACTTATCGGCCGCCGCGGCGCGGTCCGAATGAACGCTGTCGCTCGGTCAGTATCCCTGCTTATGCCCCGTATTCCCAGCCCCCAACCCGGTAGCCGCGAGACGCAGCCCTTCGCCCTGGCGTTGGCGGCGGTGGTGGTGACGGGCACCACGGTCGTGGCCGTGACGCTCATCTGGGGCGTGGTCGCAGGCCTGCGTGGCGGCGACAGCATCGAGCTGATGAGCATCGAAGACCCCACGGCAACGCCGACGGCCGAGCAAATCCTCTCGGTCGAGACGCTGGCTCCGTCTCGCCCCGCACCTGAATTGGTGATCCCCGAAGTCGTCTTGCCCGACGCCGCACTGCTCGTCCGCGAGCAGCAGCTCATCGAAGCGACCGAAGACCAGGGCCCGGCGCTCGGCGATTCGCTGCCCACGCCGGTGATCGCCCCCGGCGCGGCCCCGACCTTTGACGGCCGGCCGCTCCGTCCAGTGCAGACGGTTCGCATGCTCACCACCGCGTACAGCCCCGACGCCCGTTCCTGCGGCAAGTGGGCCGATGGCATCACCGCCTCGGGTTACAGCGTGTGGACCAACGGCATGAAACTCGCCGCCGCCGACACCTCGCTGTTTCCCTTCGGCACCATCATCACCGTGCCCGGCTACAACAAAGGACGCCCCGTCCCCGTGCTAGACCGCGGCGGCGTGATCAAGGGGCATCGTCTGGACCTTCTGTATCCCACGCACGAGGTCGCGCTGGAGTGGGGAGCGCAGCGGCTGGACGTGACCATCTGGGAATACGCCGACTAGATCACGAGCTGGCAATCTGCGGTCGGTGGAGCGAGTCAGTCCGGTGGGCTGATTTTTTTGTGTGAGACCTGATGCGGGCCAGCCTTTAGGGTGATTTCTGGAGCCATCGGTTGAAGTCGTTTTGAGATCGTCCTACGCTTTGCTCGATTTAGAGTTGCCTGTTGCGTGAGAGCCCCATGAGTGCCGAATCAAATCGTTTGCTGGTTCCTGCTGTGGCCATTGGTCTGGCGGCGGGGATTGTGGTCGGCGCGTTGGGTGTGTTCGTCGCCGGGGCGGTGCGTGGACAGGTCGCCGCCGAGGAAGCGGGCGGTCCGCTGGAGATGGAAGGCTCGCCCCCCGCGTCGGTGCGTGTGGGGCAGGTCGAGATGCAGACGCTGCAGAACCGCGTGGCGGTGGTGGGGCGGCTGCAGGAAGTCCGCCGGGTGACCGTGACCGCCGAGGTCGAGGGCAAGATCACCGAACTCGCCGTGGACGAGGGTGACCGCGTGGTCGGTCAGGAAACCAAGCTGGCACAGATCGACGAGGTCTGGGCCGAGCTCCGGCTCAAAGCCGCAACCGCGGATCTCGCCGCGGCCCAGGCAGAACTCGACCAGGCCCAAAGCGATCTCGAACAACTCGAACGACTTAGCAACGCAGGCTCGGCCAAGGCTAAGGAAGTCGACGACCAGCGCACGCTCGTCGCCGCCAACCTCGCTCGCCTCGACGCCGCCATCGCCGACCGCGACCGCGCCCAAACCGAATCGCAACGCGCTGCGATCGTCGCCCCGTTCGACGGCGCGGTGTCGCAGACGCTGATCGAAGTCGGCCAGTGGGTCGACCCCGGCGACGGTGTGGTCGAGATGATTTCCATCGGCGAGATCGACGCGCTCGTCGACGTGCCCGAGCGCTTCGTCAATGCACTCAACGTCGGCGACGAGGTCGAGGTCAAGATCGAAAGCACCGGGCACGAGGTGGTCGGACAGATCGTCTCGGTCCGGCCGGACGGCACCAATGCCTCACGCACCTTCCCCGTGAAGATCCGCCTGCCCGACCACGACGGCCAACTCCGCGCGGGGATGAGCGTCATGGCGCAGGTGCCCATCAGCCGTGAGGGCGAGTTCATTACCGTGCCGCGTGACGCGGTGCTATTCGGCGGCGGAGGTGCCGCGGTGTGGTACGCCGCACAGATGGGTAAGCCTGAGCCCGCGGCGTTGTCCGAGCCCGTCGAGGTGTTGTTCGGGGTCGGCGATCGATATGCCGTCGCGCCGCTTCCTGGTGGAGAACGCCCGGTGCTTAGCGAAGGCACCCAGGTCGTTATCGAGGGGGCCGAGCGGCTTTACCCCACCCAACCGCTCAACATCCTGAACGCCGCTGCGGATGGACAAGCTTCTCCGGCCGATCCCGCTCAACCCCAGGACACCGAAAACGCCGTCGCCCCCGACGCCACGCCCGGAGCGTGAATTCCGGACCCAACTTCCGCATGGACATCATCCGATTCTCCATCTCGAACCCGGTGAAAGTCACCGTCGGCGTCATCCTCACGGTGTTATTCGGCGTGCTCGCGCTGACAACGATCCCGATCCAGCTCACGCCCAACGTCGACGAGCCGGTCATCACCATCGAGACCAACTGGACCGGCCGGAGCCCCGAAGAGATCGAACGCGAGATCATCGAGGAGCAGGAGGAGTACCTCAAGAGCCTGGGCGGCCTCAAGAAGATGACCGCCGAGGCCTCCACCGGCAGCGCCTCAATCACCCTCGAGTTCTTCATCGGCACCGACATCAAAGACGCCCGCATCCGCGTGTCCGACAAGCTCCGCGAGGTGCCCGCGTACCCCGATGATGTGGACGAGCCGGTCATCACCGACGCCGACGCGGACGCGTCCAAGGCGATCGCCTGGGTGATCTTCGACTCGACCGACCCCGACTTCGACATGCAGTCGCTCTACGACTTTGCGGACGACCGGGTCAAGCCCCAGCTCGAACGCGTGCCCGGGATCAGCCGGGTGAACGTCTACGGCGGACGCGAGCGCGAGGTTCACGTCCGTGTGGACCCCGCGGCGCTCGCCGAGCGCGGCGTGACGTTCAACGAACTCCGCAGCGCCCTGCAGTTCGAAAACGTCAACGTCTCGGCGGGTGACCTCGAAGACGGTATCCGCGATGTGCGTGTCCGCACCATCGGGCAGTTCGATGCGCTGGATCAGATCGAGAACACCGTGGTCCGCTACGACGAGGCCGGCCCCATCCGCATCAAGGACCTGGGCGACGCGGTGCAGACCCTCGAAAAACGTCGCAGCTTCGTGCGGGCCAATGGCCAGTCGGCCCTCGCGATCAACGCCATCCGTGAGACCGGCAGCAACGTCATGGACGTCATGGCGGGCTTCCGCGAGGCGATCGACTTCTGCAACGAAAACATCCTGCCTACCTACGAACAAGACCGCTACGGCCTGCAGATGCGCCAAGTCTACGACGAGACAATCTACATCACCGACGCGATCAACCTCGTGCAGTCCAACCTCATCATCGGCGGCACCCTCGCGGCGCTGGTCTTGCTGGTGTTCCTGGGCAAGGTTCGGCCGACGTTGATCATCGCGCTGGCGATCCCGGTGTCGGTGCTCGGCACGTTTGTGGTGATGACCGGGGCCGACCGCAACCTCAACGTGATCAGCCTGGCGGGCATGGCGTTCGCGGTGGGCATGGTCGTGGACAACGCGATCGTGGTGCTGGAAAACATCGACCGCCACATCCACATGGGCAAGGCCCCACGCCGCGCCGCGTACGAAGCGACCCGGGAAGTCTGGGGCGCGATCCTCGCCTCGACGCTGACGACCCTCGCGGTGTTCATCCCCGTGCTGACGGTCAAGGAAGAAGCGGGGCAGCTGTTCTTCGATATCTCGCTGGCGATCTGCGGGGCGGTGGCGTTGTCGCTGATCGTTTCGATCACGGTGATCCCCGCGGCGTCGGCCCGGTGGCTGCGGGCGATCAAGACCCACGCCGACGGCAGCCTCAAGCCGCAGCTCGCCGACCGGATTGCCGGGGCGTTCTCGTGGTTGCCGAGCGGCTACTCGAACCTCGTGTATGCGGTGACCGAGCGCAGCGGCGTCACGGTGCTGCTGCGCATCCTGGTGATCGTTGCGTTCACCCTCGCGTCTCTCGGCGGGGCCTGGCTGCTCATGCCGCCCACCAGCTACCTGCCCAACGGCAACCAGAACCTGATCTTCGGCATCATGCTCACGCCTCCGGCCTACAACATCGACCAGGCCCAGTTCATCGGCGAACGCATCGAGCCCGGCATTGCACCCTACTGGGAAGTCGACACCACCGAAGAGGCTTCCGCGATCGCTCCCGTCATCAACTTCCAGACCCAGCAACCCTACGAGCAGGTGCCCGCGGTGGACAACTACTTCTTCGTCCGCTTCGGCAGCATCATCTTTATGGGTGCTTCCAGCAAAGACAAAGAACTCGTCCAGCCGCTGAGCACGATCCTCACCCAGTCCATGATGGGCATCCCGGGTTCGTTCGGCTTCGCGTTCCAACGCTCCATCTTCGGCCGGGGCATCAGCGGCACCAGCGGCATCGACGTCGAACTGCTCGGGTCCGATCTCGATCGGCTGCGTCAGAGCGCCGACGCGGTGTACATGACGTTGGCGCCGCGGTACGGCTTCGACAAGGTCCAGCCCGACCCGCTGAACTTCAACCTGTCGGGCCCCGAGGTGCAGTTCCGCCCCGACCCGATCCGCACCGGCGACCTGGGCATCAGCACGCAAGACCTAGGGCTCGCGGTGCGGGCGCTGGTCGATGGCCTCGAGATCGGCGACTACCGCTTGGCGGGCGAGTCGATCGATCTGCTGCTGACCAAGCACCCCGACTTCGATATGACGACCGACAAGCTGCCCACCACGCCGTTGGCGGTGCTCGACAGCGACGGGCAGACGCGGGTGCTTCCGATCTCGTCGCTGGGGGATTTTGTGCCCACCACCGCGCCGCAGCAGATCAACCGGATCGACACCCAGCGTTCGATCACGTTCAGCGTGACCCCGCCGCCTGAGGTGCCGTTGGCCGTGGCGGTGCAGGAGATCGAAGACACGATCGCCGGGTTGGAGGGCACCGGGCAGATCGATCCGACCGTCGTCGCCCGGACCGCGGGCAGCGCGGACAAGCTCTCGGAGGTGCGCGGGGCGTTGCTCGGCGAGTGGACGGGTTTCAACATGCAGTCGCTGGGCAGCCTGCTCAGCAGCCGGATGTTCCTGGCGATCCTGATCGTGTTCCTGGTGATGGCGGCGTTGTTCGAGAGCTTCCTTTACCCGCTGGTGATTTTGTTCGCGGTGCCTTTGGCGACGGTGGGGGGCTTTATTGGGCTGGCGATCATGCACGCGTTCAACCCCGCCCAGCAGCTCGACACCCTGACCATGCTCGGCTTTGTGATCCTCATCGGCGTCGTCGTGAACAACGCGATCCTGATCGTGCACCAGGCGCTGAACTTCATGCGCCCCCGCAAGGAAGAAGTCGCGCCCGGCAAGTTCGAAGACGTCGACCCTCTGGAGCCGCGGGAGGCGATCCGCGAGTCGGTCCGTACCCGCATCCGCCCGATCCTCATGACCACCACCACCAGTGTCTGCGGCATGCTGCCCCTGGTTTTGATGGGCGGATCGGGCAGCGAACTGTATAAAGGACTCGGCAGCGTCGTCGTGGGCGGCCTGCTGGTCGCCACAGTGTTCACGCTCGTGGTCGTGCCGCTGCTGTTCAGTCTGGTGGTCGGCGCCCGCCAGCGGCTGGTCGGTGGCTACTGATTCAGGTTCGATATCGTTTTCATTGGCGGGCCCGGCGGGTCTGCACATTCCGGTTTCCGGGGGTGAACGTTGTAACCCCGATAACGTCCGAGGCGGTTTTTACACCTCGGTTCTCGCATCGCCCGATGGTGCGGTTGTCCCGACGGGATTTCCGCCTGCTGGCTTGGCCAGCCACGAGAAAAAGTGTCATGTTCGATCCCACCGTTGTCCCCGCAGTGAACCCCCCGCGTCCCGGCCGAAAGTACTTTTCGGTGGACGAGGCCAACCGCGCGTTGCCGTACATCTCCCGTGTCGCGGTGGACATTACCGAGGTCTACAGCCAGGTGATCGAGCTACGCAGCGAGCTGGAAAACCTCGACGAGGGCGACCTGCGCAACCTCACCGAACGCGAATACGAAACCACCATGGACCGCCTGGGCGGCCTGGTCGATGAGCTGCACCTGGCGGGGGTGGAGCTGCGCGACTTCGAGTTGGGCCGGATCGACTTCCCCGCGGTGTACGACAACCAGGAGATCATGCTCGCCTGGCAGACCGGCGAGACGTCGGTGGGGCGTTGGTACTACCCCGAGAACGACGACGACGAACACTTCATGGTCGACTCGCTGATCGACAACGAAGCGGCGTAAGCCGAAACGAAATAAACAACGATCAGGAAGCCCATGCATGACCACCCTTATGCGTGGGCTTTGTTTTTTGATTTGGAATAGGAATCAGCCTTCGCGAACTGCTTCGGGGCTGGCTTGTCGGCGTGGCGTGGTCCACCACAGGTGAGCGAGGGTGCTGATGATCTTCGTGCCGGCCTTGAAGCTGCCCATCAGCGAGCCGCTGATCTTGCTCTTGCCCGCTCGGCGTTTTCGGTAGGGCACGTCGATCTCCGCGAGGCGTAGGCCATACCGTGCGGCTTTGTACTGCATCTCGACGGTCCAGCCCCAGGTGCGGTCGGCCATGGCGAGCTTCTCGAGGCTGCGCCAGCGGATGACCCGCATCGGCCCGAGGTCGCGGTAGGCGTGTCCAGTGATCACCCGCAGGAGCGTGACCGCCAACCAGTTGCCGAAGCGCTGGTGCGGGTCGAGCGCACCCGGCTCGGCAAACTTCTGGCGTTGCCCCAGCGTTAGGTCGGCACTGCCCTGCGCGATCGGGGCGATCAGCCGGGCGAGCTGTTCGGGGTCGTCGGCCAGGTCGGCATCCAGGAACGCGACCATGTCCGGCGGGTCGGCCTGGAGGTGGCTCAACGCCGCGAGGCAAGCCGCGCCGTAGCCGGGCTGTTCCTCGAAGACCACCTCGAAACCGCCTTGGCGGGCGAGCTCAGCGGTGGCATCGGTCGAGCCGTTGTCCGCCAGGACCACGCGACGCAGGCCCGCCTCGGCGCGGACCGCATCGATCGCCGCGACCAGGGCGGGCAGATTCTCTTCTTCGTTGCGGGCGGGAATGACCAAATCGGTCTGCATGGAGTTACCTTAGTCGAATTCGCGGGCTGCGGGGCGGGATCGGTCGATGGTCCTTGACACGGGGTAGGCAGAATCAATATCATTCAATCCGGATGAACGGATGAAATAGACCCAGGCGACCTCGATGCACATTCAAGACCTCTTCGCTCAGCATTCAACCACGTTCTCGTTCGAATTCTTCCCGCCCAAGTCGGCGGAAGCGTCCGAGGCGCTCTATAGCACCATCGCGGACCTCGGCTCGCTGAAGCCGGCCTTCGTGTCGGTGACCTACGGGGCGGGGGGATCGACCCGGGAGCTGACCCACGACCTGGTCGAGCGCATTAAGACCACCACCGACACCTCGGCGGTGCCGCACCTCACCTGCGTCTGCCACAGCGACTCCGACATCCAGGAGGTCCTCGAGCGTTACGCCTCCATCGGCGTGAGCAACCTGCTGGCCCTCGGCGGCGACCCGCCTCGCAACCTCGAGAACTACTCGAAGGCGGACGACTACTTCCAACACGCGGCCGACCTGGTGAAATTCATCCGCGAGTTCAAGGGCCACCCCGACCCGCGCGGCTTCGGCATCGGCGTCGCAGGCTTCCCCGAAGGCCACCCCGGCACGCCCAACCGGATGCTGGAGATGGATTACCTCAAGGCCAAGGTCGACGCCGGGGCGGATTACATCTGCACGCAGCTGTTCTTCGACAACCACGACTTCTACGACTTCCGCGAGCGTTGCGAGTTGGCGGGGATCCACGTGCCGATCATCGCGGGCATCATGCCGATCACCTCAGCGAAGGGGATGAAGCGGATGGCCGAGCTCGCCGCGGGTTCGCGTTACCCCGCGTCGCTGCTGCGTGCGATCAAGCGTTGCGGCGACGACGAAGAAGCGGTGGCCAACGTCGGCGTTCACTGGGCGACCGAGCAGTGCCGTGACCTCTTGGACAACAAGGTCGCGGGCATCCACTTCTACACGCTCAACAAGTCCGACGCGACCCGCCAGATCTACCGCAGCCTGGGCGCGGCCGACTCGGTGGCGCTGGGGCAGTGACGGTCGGCCGCTTGCGGCTTAGCGGGAAACCGGTCGCAGGGCTAAGCCGCAAGCGGCTCAGCGCAGCGGCCGGAAGAGAAACAGCATCTGCAGATCGTCGTCCTTGATCCCCGTGGTGAACAGGCCACGGCCCAGATTCAACGGCGGGATTTCGTCGACTTCTTCTTCGGTGGTCTCGGTCTGAGTCTCGGCTTCAACCGGGGGTTGGGCTTCGGGCTGATCGATGCTGATGGTCGACTCACCCAGATCATCCGCGGGGCGAGGCAAGCTCTCGGGCGTGGCGGTAGGCTCGTTGCTTTCGCCCGTCGGTTCGGGGGCATCGTCAGACGGCTCCGATTCCCCTTCGCCCTCCACCACCGGCGGGGGCGGTTGATAAAAACCAAGCAGCAGGATCTGGTTGCTGGCCACATCGATCTCGACCGAGAGTTCATCGAAGACCCGGCCGTCGAGTTCGCGTTCCTGGGGGGTTTGGGGCAGCAGGGTGGTTTTACGCAGGTAGTGTTGCGGCGTGAGCGTGACGCGGGTGCTGCCGTTGCCCAGGGGTTGGGATGACATGAGCATGCGCAGCCGGCCCTTCGTGAAGTACTCCAGAGTGACCGGGCGGGGGGGCACGGTCAGGTCGGCGAAGAACTCGGCCCGCAGCGGGGGCGACTCGCGCACATCCTCGAGGAAGCTGTAGCTGAGGATCTGCGTGTCGCGCTGATCGATCGTGTCGGCCAGCGTTTTGGCGAACTCGGGGCCACGCGGTGCGGGCAGCACGCCGACGCGCAGGCCGTTGGCGTTCCACACCGCCCGGGCGAGGTCGTCGAGTACGCCTTCGTTGGCCAACAGCCAGGCGTCTTCGGTCGATGTCCCCAACGGCAGCGACACCCGCCGGGACACCCACCGCACCGGCTTGTTGCCCGGCAGCACGATGTCCGAGTCCGCCTCGGCGGTTCCGGGGTCGAGCGGACGGATCGTGCCCTCGGGCATCTCAGGCTCGGTCGCACAGCCCACCAGCAGCAAGCCCGCCGCAAGCGTGCACCACAAACCCTTCGTCATGGAAGCCGTGATTGAATTCATCCCGCGATGACCTGTTCGAGTTGATCCAGCCCGCGATCCAGTTCATCCGAGGTGATCGTCACCGGCGGGGCGATTCGCAGGGTATCGCCTTGCGTGCCGTTGATCATCAGGCCCTGCTCGAGGCAGCGGTTGACCACGTCCGTGGCGCTGCCGAACCAGGCACCGTCGGCCGAGGGATCGAGTTCGATACCGATGAACAATCCACGGCCACGCACGTCTTTCACCGCTGTGTTGGACTGGGCGAACGCACGCAGCCGCTCCATCGCGGCGTTGCCGAGCGCCTCGGCCTGCTCCACAAGGCTGTCACGCTGCAACACCTCGAAGATGCGGGCGGTAACGGCCATGGACAGGCAGTTGCCGCCGAGGGTGGTGGCGTGTTTCACGCCGCCCTGGGTCTTGGCGTTGTACAGCTCGGCGACGCGCGGCTGAGCACACATCACGCCGACCGCGAGCCCGCCGCCAACGCCCTTGCCCAGCGTCATGATGTCGGGCTCGATGCCCCAGTGCTGGTAGGCAAACACCTTGCCCGTTCGGCCGCAGCCGGTCCAGACCTCGTCACAGATCAGCAGCAAGTCGTGCTCGTCGCAGAGGGCGCGGAGCTGTTTGAAGTAGTCGGGGTCGGGCACGTTCACGCCGCCCTCGCCCTGGATAGGCTCGGCGATGATGGCGACGGTGTCGTCATCCAACTCGGCTTTAACGGCGTCGATGTCGTTGTAGGCGACGTTGGCGTAGCCGGGCAGGAACGGGCCGAAGCCTTCGCGGACTTTCGGGTTGGCGGTCGCGCCCATGGTGGCGAACGATCGGCCGTGGAAGCTTTTGGTGCAGGAGATCACTTTGTACCGGCCGAACTCGCCGGTGGACTTGCCGCGGTTTGCTTTGCCGTAGAGACGTGCGAGTTTGATGGCCGACTCGTTGGCGTCCGCGCCGCTGTGGCAGAAGAACGACCGCCCGCCGAAGCCGAGCTCGCTGATCGCTTGCGCGGCGCGGGTCTGTGGTTCGGTGTGGAACAGGTTGCCGACGTGCCAGAGCTTCTTGGCTTGCTCGGTGACGGCATCCACGAGATCGGGGTGGCAGTGGCCGAGCACCGGCGCACCGAACCCGGCGAACAGGTCGAGGTAGGTCTTGCCATCCGTGTCGCGGAGCGTGCAGCCCTGGCCTTCGGCAATGGCGATGGGGTACCGGCCGTAGTTGATCGACATGAAGGTGTCGTGCCGATCGATGATGGCCTGGGTGGAATCGGTGGGGGGCGTGGTGGTGGTCACGGCGGGGGTTCCTGCGGAAAGAGATACGTATGGTACTTGAATGGTCGGCGGTTCCGAACAGCGGTCGGCTCAACGATCGGGGAAAGTCTTGACTCCTCCCCCTTGAGGGGGAGGCCGGGTGGGGGTGCTGGGGAGTCGTACGGCTTCGAGTATTCGGCACCCTCCCCTAACCCCTCCCTCAAGGGAGGGGAATCACATCGGTTTCGTTCATATGTTCAAGTGCAAGTTTAAAGTTTCAATAAGAAAACCCCTGGCGATCGGAGCGTGCCAGGGGTCTTCGAATTTTGTCACGGATTCAAAACTGAAAGGGTGATCAACCCCTGGTTTAGTTGATCATGTCCTTGAGCGCCTTCATGGGGCGGATACGGACGTTCTTGCTGGCGGGCTTGGGCTTCTGGGGCACCATTTCGCCGGTGAACGGGTTGCGGACGAGTTTGCCGCCCTTGACGGCGGGCTTCTTGACGACGGTCATCTTGGCCAGACCGACGAGGCTGAACACGCCGTTCTTCTTCAGGCTCTTGGCCATCTCGGCGGCCAGGGCGTCCATCACTTCGGCGACCTTCTTCTTGGGCAGGTCGGTGGCGTCGGCGACGGCGGCGTAGACTTCGCTCTTCGTCGGGGGCTTCTTCGCGGCGGCTTTCTTCTTGGTTACTTTCTTCTTAGCCATGTGGTGCTCTCCTAGCAGGGGGTTGGACTACGGGTCGAGTCGGGGGTCATCCGTGACAGTTGGATTGACGTGTGCCGGTCGCGGCACGGTACCCGTAAATCGGATTTTGTCTTGAAATACTGCACTTTTCCGCGTTCGGCGTCAAGTCAGGGCTGCCCCCGAAGCTTGCCAAATTGGCAGAACCTCGCCCCCGTCTCCGATCCGCTGGCAGCCCGTCCGCCCCGAAACCGCCCCTGAGCGCCCGCCAGGGGGGTATGACTGGCACCGGGTTTGCCAGAATACCTACGGCCGAGGTGCGCCTTGGCCCCCAAGATACGACCGCAACACTCAATGCATAAGGAATCACACGATGTCTAAAACCATCGGAATCGACCTGGGCACGACCAACTCCGTCGTCGCCGTTATGGAAGCCGGCAGCCCCAAGGTGCTGATCAACAGCTCGGGCAACCGCACCACCCCGTCGATCGTCGCGTTCACCGACAAGGACGAACGCCTCGTCGGCCAACCCGCACGCCAACAACAAATCACCAACCCCAAGGGCACGATCTTCTCCATCAAACGCTTCATGGGCCGTCGCCACAGCGAGGTCGAAAGCGAACAGAAGATGGTCCCCTACGAAGTCGTCGGCGGCGCCGAGGAACTCGTCAAGGTGAACGTCAAGGGCAAGGACTACACGCCGCAAGAGATCTCGGCGATGGTCCTGCAGAACCTCAAGAAGACCGCGGAAGACTACCTCGGCGAGAAGGTCGAGAAGGCCGTCATCACCGTGCCCGCCTACTTCAACGACTCGCAGCGCCAAGCCACCAAGGAAGCCGGCGAGATCGCGGGCCTGCAAGTGGACCGCATCATCAACGAGCCCACCGCCGCGGCGCTGGCCTACGGACTTGATAAGAAGACCAACGAGAAAATCGCGGTTTTCGACCTCGGCGGCGGCACGTTCGACGTGTCGATCCTCGACGTCGGCGACGGCGTGTTCGAAGTGCTCGCGACCAACGGCGACGGCCACCTCGGCGGCGACGACTGGGACCAAGCGCTCATCGACTTCCTCGCCGACGAGTTCAAGAAGTCCGACGGCATCGACCTCCGCGACGACGCGATGGCTTTGCAACGCCTCAAGGAAGCCGCCGAGAAGGCCAAGATGGAGCTGTCCAACGGCCAGGAGACCACTGTCAACCTGCCGTTCATCACCGCGACCAACGAAGGCCCCAAGCACCTGATGATCTCCATCACCCGCACCAAGTTCGAGCAGCTCTGCGAGAGCCTGTTCGACCGGCTGCGCCACCCCTGCGAGACCGCGCTGCGTGACGCCGGGCTCAAGGCCGGCGATGTCGATGAGGTCGTCCTCGTCGGCGGCTCGAGCCGTATCCCCAAGGTGCAGGCCTTGGCGCAAGAGATCTTCGGCAAGGAGCCCAACAAGTCGATCAACCCGGATGAAGTCGTGGCGCTCGGTGCCGCGATCCAGGGCGGCGTGCTACAGGGCGACGTGAAGGACGTGCTGCTGCTCGACGTGACCCCGCTGTCGCTGGGCATCGAGACCATGGGCGGCGTGATGACCAAGCTCATCGAGAAGAACACCACCATCCCCACCAGCAAGAAGGAAACCTTCTCCACGGCGGCGGACAACCAGACCGAGGTGACCATCCACGTGCTCCAGGGCGAACGCGAATTCGCCAAGGACAACCGCACGCTGGGTCAGTTCAACCTCGCCGACATCCCGCCCGCCCCGCGCGGCATGCCGCAGATCGAGGTCGAGTTCGCCCTCGACGCCAACGGCATCCTCAACGTGGTCGCCACCGACAAGGGCACCGGCAAGACGCAGAACATCGAGATCAAGGGCTCGTCGGGCCTCGACGAAGCCGAGATCGAGAAGATGAAAGCCGACGCCGAAGCCAACGCCGAGGCCGACAAGGCCAAGCGTGAGCTGGTCGACCTGAAGAACCAGGCCGAGGCCGTCGTGCACGGCACCAACAAGCAGCTCGAAGAGCACGGCGACAAGATCGACGCCGAGGTCCGCGGCAAGATCGAGTCGGCCGTGTCCAACGTCGAAGAGAAGCTCAAGGAAGACGACGCCGACGCCATCAAGAAGGCGCTCGAGACGCTCAACACCGAGAGCATGGAGCTCGGCAAGGCCGTGTATGAAGCGACCGCCGCCGAAGGCGGAGCCGGTGCGGCAGGTGCTGCAGCCGGAGCGGCCGCGGGTGCCGCCGAAGGTGCCGGTGCCGCGGACGGCGACGACGTGATCGACGCCGAGTACGAAGTCAAAGACTGACGCCGTCTCTTAAGTACAACCAACAAAGCCCGCCGGTGAGCGAATCACCGGCGGGCTTTTCATTTAAACGTGATGAATCATTTAGCGGGCGGCACGAAGTGCCCCGCGTGCGTTGGGAGAAGCGGCCTTACTCCGGCGCTTTGGCTTCAGCGGCCCCTTCGGGCTTGGTAAACGCCGCAGCGTCGGGGGTGACGAACTGGATGTTCGACAGCTTGGCCGAACCTTTCTTGTCACCAATGCCGGCCTGCGGGTCCCAGAAGTGGAAGTCCCACGTTGTGGCGAACGACACGCCATCGACCTCGACAAAATCGGAGTAGAGGACGATGCTCGCTTGCGCCTCGGCTTCTTCCTTCGACTTGCCGTAGGACACGATGTACGCCAACGCATCCATTCGGCCCTGATCGTCGGTGAAGGCGATGTACCAGTCGTCGGGCGCATCACCCACGCCGGCGTCGAAGGCGATCTTCGTGCCGATGCGCATGTCGTCGGTGTCTTTCACCGCGAGCTTGCCCGCGTCGCTGTGGTTCGTGCCGGGGTCGTCCAGCTTGAACGGTGCCGCCACGAAGTACGGCCAGGTCAACACGTGGAACCGCGCGGGCGGCCCGGGCACCTGCGCGTCGGCGGGCGAAAGCCAGGCGGTCTGGCCGTCGAAGATCATGGTCGTGCCGTCGTTGAGCACGACGTTGGCCTTGCTCATCGACGGGGTAAACGCCATCTGGCCGACGAGGTTCATCGGGCCGAAGTTGACCTCGAAGTCGGCCTGGATCGCGTCTTGAGCGTTGTACGTTTCGCCGCCGTGCGTGGCCTCGAGCGTCGCGATGCGGTGCGAAGGCGAGGCGTCGTGGTCGCCTGCGAACGCGGTGGCGGTGAGGCCAAGCAGCAGCGGGGCGGTGAGTGCGGTGAGGGTGCGGTGCATCGATGAATCTCCTGGAAGTGGTTGGGCCAGCCCATTCGGGTCCGACATCGTAGGCACGCTTACGAGGATTTCTTCCCGTTGATCGTCAGCTCCGCCATCTGCACGGGCGACGCCGCCAACCACGCGGGGTCTTTGGCGATCACGTTGTTGTCGCCGTCGATCTGACCGAAGGACAGCACGCCCGTCGGGCAGCTCTGCACGCACGCCGAGCAACGCACGCACTCGACGTCCTTCATCGGCAGGCCCTTGTTGGCGAAGTTCATGATGTCGATACCCTGGTGGCACACGCTCGTACACACGTTGCACGAGATGCACTTCTTCTTATCGGCGATGATCGCAAACCGGCTGAACAGCCGCGTGTAGATGTGCATCAGCGCGGCCAGCGGACACGCAAACCGGCACCACACCCGCCCGGAAAAGTGGAAGTACAACCCAACACCCAGCACGCCCGCCCACATGAGGTCGACCATGTAGGAGAAGTTCAACAGCGGCAGGCCGTCGCCCTTGGCGAGGTACTTGAACGTGGCGTCGGCGAAGTTGGGCACGGTCTTTCCGTTTGCGTCAACGCCGTCGGGCAAGACCCAGCCCGCGATGCGGAACAGCATGATCGCGGCAGCAAACCACAGGAAGACTTGCCCGACCATGTTCAGCCGGTTCCAGAACGGGCCGTGCGGCATCTTGTGGCGGTGGGTGTCGCCGAGCGTCTCCGCCAGAGCGCCGCAGGAGCAGATCCAGCCGCAGTACGCGCCCTTGCCCCAGTAGCGGATCATGATCGGGATCGCGACGAACGTCTGCAGGAAGCCCAGGATCAGCCAGCCCCAGATCGGCTCGTTGGTGAACCAGTTCCACGCCATGAGTGGCCAGGCGAGGACGAAGCCATACGCCCGCCAATACTCACGCCCGTGCCCATAGCTCACCTCGGGGAAGAACGTGTTCGCAAACCACGCACCGATGCCGCCATCAAACCAACCGTTGTGCCCCATCCACGGGAAGAAGATCTCCGGCAACAGGAACAATGGCAGCACCTGGATCGCCATCAGCGTCAAAGTCTGCAGCTTGATGTACGGCGTCTTCCGCCGCTTGATCCGACGCACCCCGAAGATCACCACGCAGGACGCATACGCCAACGTGTAATAGAAACTTCGCCCCGAAGCACTGATCGCAAGCGTGTGGCCGAGTGAGCCTTCCCGGCTGAAGTACCCGCCGGTGGATTCCTTGACCCAGTCCCAGAACACGCCGGGGTTTAGGCCTAGGAACGATTCGTTGAACTTATCTTTCAGGCCGAAGGGGATGTTGTAGTCACCCTTCCAGTGGTAGATCCACGCGCAGAACAGCACGAACACGATCAGCCACGTCCACCACCATGCGCCGCGGTCGCCGCTGATGCGCACGCCTGACTTGCGGAAGAAGTCCAGCGGGGGTTCACGGCCGATCATCTCGAAGACCGAGTTGTTGGGGATCGTCTGTTCGTTGCCCTTGGCGTCTTTGATGACGACTTCGTTCTCACGGATTTCTGTGGGCTGCGAAGCCATCATCAGGTTGATTGTGCCCGGGGGCTGCGGCTTCGGACCGAGGTAGGCGCCCGAGGGCGTGGTCACGCGATCGCCGTCCACGGTTTCGACATCGATGTCCGCTTCGGGGTCCACCGCCAACGCCTGGATCTTCTCGATGTTCTCGGGCTTGGGCCGGCTGAACTCGGGCTTGCGGTAGCTCAGCGTGACCTTGCTGCCGCAGGTCGCCAGCGCGATCGCGGTTTCCATCGCGCTGTCGCCGCCGCCGACGACAAGGATGTCCTGGCCGCAGAAGTCTTTGGGGTCGTGCAGGCGGTTGTAGACCTTGTCGAGTTCTTCGCCGGGGATGTTGAGCTTGCGGAAGTTGCCCGACCGCCCGATGCCGACGATGACGCGGTGGGCTTTAATGTTCTCGCCGCCCGCGACGTGCAGCTCGAAGACGCCGCCGGACTTGGTGATCTTTTCGATACGGGCGTAGGTCGGCGTGATGCCTTGGTCGAGGGTTTGCTCGTGCAGGTCTTCGAGCAGGCCTTCCTTGATCTCGGCTTTGTCGTGGAACTGCAGGTCGCCCGCCGGGGTCATGTCGGTCGGGTAGGTGAAGATCGGCTTGCCTTTGGGGAAGTTCGAGATCGTCGAGAACGGCTCGGCCGCCTCAAACAGCTCGTACGTCAGGTCGCGCTTCTTCGCTTCCTTGGCTGCGGCGAACCCCGACACCCCGCCGCCGACGATCGCGATGTCGCGCACCGCCGGGTCGGCCACCGTCCGCTTGGCGAAGCCCGGGTCGTTGGCGATGGTCATCACCGCCCGCGTGCCGGTGTCGGCGGAGAATTTCAGGAGCGGGATCCCGGTCAGGTCACCGACGATGTAAAACCCGGGCACGTTGGTCGAGCCGTCGGGCTGGACCACGGGCAGTTTCTCCACCGTCCCCGCCGGCCAGCGTGTGTGGAGCCAGCGGGTGTACCAAGCCAGTGGATTCGTTGTCATCGCGCAGTCCTATCGCCAAAAAATAATTGCATCGCTTAAGCGCAGGCCCATCCTACCGAAGATGCTCAGGCCAACCTCTCTCTACGTCAATAACAAAGCTGAACTTACCGCAGAATATTCCCCTCGCTCTTAGACGGAATCCATTCCGGACATGTCTTGGCCAAAACGAGCGGGGCTACGCAGGTCGGATCCCATCCAGACAGGCGTCTCGCCGGAGCATTGAAATAGGGAGTCGAAGTCTGAAATCGTCTGGGCTGCGCCGAGCCACTTTCCGCCGTTTCACTTCCCAAAACGGCGAAAGATTGTAGAATGTTAACCGTAATTTGATGCGATCTGCGTGAATCGATCCGATTCAAAATCCCCCAACCCCTCTCTAAAACATCATGTTTAAAGCTCTTTTATTGGTCTGCTTGATGGTCTTGGCCGGATCGGTCCGTGCCGATGACCGACCCAACATCGTGGTCATCATGACGGACGACGCCGGCTACTCCGACCTCGGCTCCTTCGGCGGAGAGATCGACACGCCCCACCTCGATCGGCTTGCCGAGCAGGGCATCCGCCTCAGCAACTTCTACTCCAACGGCCGATGCAGCCCGACGCGTGCCACGCTCCTGACGGGTCTGGATTGCGCTCGCGTCGGCTTCGGCGGCGGGGTCGTCGGTGATTGGGGGCGCGAGATGCCGTACCCCGCCCACCGCGGCCGACTGCCCTACAACACCCCGCTGCTGTCCGAACTACTCAAGGACGCCGGGTACCGCACGCTCATGTCCGGCAAGTGGCACCTGGGCGGCAGCACCATGAAGGTCGACACCAAACAGCAGGAAGTGTGGAAGCGCTACCACCCCGGCTGGGAGCTGACGAAAGAAGAGATCGAGTTGGATTGGCTGGCCCTGCCCCTGCAGCGCGGCTTCGACGAATACTTCGGGCTTTACGGTGCACAGGACAGCCTGTTCTTCGTGCCGGGCCAACCCCACCCGATGCGTGAAGGCAACAAGCCCGCCAAGCTCACCTACGACCGCGTCTACACGATGCACTGTTTTTCCAAGTGGCAGCAGCGCTACAACGTCAACCACGGCAAGACCGGCAAAGCCTTCTACGCCACCGACGGCGTCACCGACCGCGCGATCGAGATGATCGAAGACGCCGCCGGCGACGATGCACCGCCGTTCTTCTTGTACGTCGCCCACCGCGCACCCCACAAGCCGCTGCAGGCCCCCGAAGAGCTGGTTCAGAAATACCTCAAAAAGTACGCAGACATCCGCGCGGTCGAGGCAACGCGTCACAAAGGCGTGCAAACACAAGGCCTCTACGCGAAGCACCTGGATTACAAGCCCGCGTGGATCAACCCCGGCAAGGAAGATGAATTCCGCCTGCAGATGGCCCTCCACGCCGCGATGATGGAAAAGGTCGACGAAGGCGTCGGCCGGCTGATGGACACGCTCGAGCAAACCGGCGAACTCGACAACACCCTCGTCCTCTACTTTTCCGACAACGGCAACGCCTCGCACCTCGACAACATCTTCAACACCCCGTACCGCGGGATGAAGGCCTTGCTCTGGGAGGGCGGGACCAAAACCCACTTCATCGCCTCCTGGCCGAACCGTATCGAGCCGGGGTCGATGTCCCACGAACAGGTCTGGGTCGGCGACATCCTGCCGATGTGCCTGGAGCTGGCGGGGGTCGAGTACCCCGAGACGTTCCGCGGCCAACCCACCGAGACCCTCCCCGGCCGCAACATGCTTTCCGTCCTTCAGGGCCAGCCCCGCCCGCCGGCCGAAGCCATCTTCTTCAACGACAAGGGCCAGCAGAGCGTCATCTACCAGGGCCGCTGGAAGCTTCTCATCGAGCCCGGCTGGTACACCCAAACCCTCAACCGCCCGGGCATCGCCTACGAGCTTTATGACCTCGACCAGGACCCCGCCGAGCTGAACAACCTCGCCGAGGCCAAGCCGAAGCTGGTGCAGAAGCTGGCGAAGATGTGTGAAGACTGGAAGCAGGACATGGGCATCGTCGAGTACGGCGAGCTCCTCGAGCTCCGTCCCGGCGATAACAAGTAGGGTCCGATCGCCGAATACGCTTTCACCGAGAAACCACCCCACGCTGTGTCCGCATAGCGGCCTTGATGCCCGGTACAGCCGGCACGACGCTGTAGACCGCACCGGCCCCCATGGGCGTGCGAAATTGATGGCGATTGGCCCGTACGCGGACGGATTCGAGCGATATAGTGTGGCGTCTTCTGGGGGACAGGTGCGGCCAGCCCGGCCGGCCCGTGTGATCTATCCACCGTTTGAGGGACGCTCTGATGTTCGAGGAATCTGACCATGCGCTGGAGAGCCTCCGGGTTCTGATGACGGCGTTTGATCGTGTGCTGGAGAGTGTCGGGGCCCGTCCCGTGGCCGAGCACCTGCCCTGGCAGCCGTTGTGGCGCGGGTCGGAGGCGGCCGTTGACCCGTATTTCCCCGCCGAGAAGATCGAGGACTGCCTCCAGGCGGCGGCGATCGCGTTCCGTTTGCTGAGCCACGCCGAGGAAAACGCGGTCGCCCAGGAACGCCGCCACGCCGAGGTCACCGGCGCCAAGTCCACCGAGTCGGGCAGCTGGGAGCAGGCGTTCGTCAAGGGCAAGACCCACGGCGTCGAGCCGCGGGAGATGGCCGAGTGGCTGTCGGCGATCGAGGTCGAGCCGGTGCTCACCGCACACCCGACCGAGAGCAAACGCCAAACGGTGTTGGAGCAACACCGCCAGCTCTACCGCCACATCGTTGAACTCGAAAACAGCATGTGGACCCCGGCCGAACGCGCTGACTTCGAGGCCAGCATCGAGAGCTGCCTCGAGCGGCTGTGGCGGACCGGCGAGATCTACCTCGAAAAGCCGCGCCTCGCCGACGAGCGCAGCCTCGCTTTGTATTTCCTGCGTGACGTCTTCCCCGACGTGCTGCCCTGGGCCTCTCGGCGGGTGCGCGACGCCTGGCGGAGCTGCGGCCTGCCGCCCGAACTGCTCGAGGGCAGCGCGGCGTTGCCCAAGATCCGTTTCGGCACCTGGGTCGGCGGCGACCGCGACGGCCACCCGGGCGTCACCGCCGAGGTCACCGAGGAAACGCTGGCGCTGCTGCGCCAGACCGCGTGTGATCTGTTCGACGACGAACTCGCCGGGCTCGCGTCCCGCCTGAGTCTGGCGGTGGGGCGGCAACCCGTGCCGTCTTCGCTGCCCGCTGCGATCGAAGAGCGTGTCGAAATGCTGGGCAAGGCCGGCAAGAAAGCACGCGGCCGCAACTCAGAAGAGCCGTGGCGTCAGTGGATCAACCTGATGCGGGTCCGGCTGAAGCGCGACCCCGAGGCCGGCGGCTACGCGGGGGCGTCGGACCTGATCGAAGACCTCCAACGGCTGCGTTCTTCCCTGGTCGAAGTCGGGGCGAGTCGGCTGGCCGAGCGGGAAGTCGATCCCGTGCTCGTGTCGGTGAACTGCTTCGGCCTGCACATGGCGGTCCTGGACGTGCGGCAGAACAGCGCGTTCCACGACCGGGCGCTGTCCGCGTTGTTGCAGCGTGCCGGCGTGCCCGACGCCGAGACGTATCCGGACTGGCCACGCGATAAGCGTCGGCCGATGCTCGATCGGGAACTCGCCACCGTGCGGCCCTTCACCGGCGAACGGGACGTACCCGAGGGCGAAGCCCACGCGGTGCTGCAGGCGTATCGCGCGTTGTCCAGCCACGCCGAACGCTTCGGCACCGAAGGCCTGGGCGCCTTGATCGTCAGCATGACCCGCAACGCCGAAGACCTGCTGGCGGTGTATCTGCTAGCCCGCGATGCCGGCTTGCTGCGTGACGAAGCGGGGGAGCACTGGTGCCCCCTCGAAGTGGTGCCGTTGTTCGAAACCATCGACGACCTCGAAGCCGCGCCCGACATCCTCGACGACTACCTGACGAACCCACTCGTTCAGACGAGCCTGAATCGGCAACGCCTCGAGCGCGGCGGCGAACGCCCCGTGCAACAGGTCATGATCGGCTACAGCGACAGCAGCAAAGACGGCGGCATCGTCGCGAGCTTCTGGGGCCTCCACCGCTCGCAGCAGGCGATCGTGGAAGTCGCGGCCAAGCACGGCGTCGATATCCGGTTCTTCCACGGCCGGGGCGGCTCCATCGGCCGGGGATCGGGCCCGACGCACCGCTTTGTCCGCGCGCTGCCGCGTCGCA
The DNA here is from genome assembly GCF_014207595.1 of Algisphaera agarilytica. Classification (NCBI taxonomy): domain Bacteria; kingdom Pseudomonadati; phylum Planctomycetota; class Phycisphaerae; order Phycisphaerales; family Phycisphaeraceae; genus Algisphaera; species Algisphaera agarilytica. The sequence continues at coordinate 446,582 of NZ_JACHGY010000001.1, read as the reverse complement.
GTGCGAGTGGACGGCTTCGGGTGACCGAACAGGGCGAGACGATCTCGCAGAAGTACGCCAACCGCGTCACCGCGGCGCACCACCTCGAGTTCCTCGGCGCCGGTGCGCTGGCCGCCCGCATCCGGGACCACCACCCCAACTCTGTTGGCGACGGCCTTTCCGAAGTGATGGACCGGCTCAGCGAAAGCAGCCGGCAGGCCTACCGGGGGTTGCTCGAAGCGCCGGGCTTCATCCAGTTCTTCGCCGCGGCGACGCCCATCGATGTCATCGAGGCCAGCCGGATCGGCTCGCGTCCGCCCCGGCGCTCCGGACGCCGCACCCTGGCCGACCTGCGTGCGATCCCCTGGGTCTTTGCGTGGAACCAATCCCGCTTCATGCTGCCCGGCTGGTTCGGCTTCGGCAGCGCGATGAACGAACTGGCGACCAACGATCCGGACGCGATGCAGCGACTCGTCCGCGCCAAGAGCGAAACCGACGACCGCTGGCCGCCGTTCCACTACCTCGTCAGCAACGTGGCGACGGCGTGGATGATGGCGTCCCCCGACCGCATCCGCGACTACGCCGCCTTGGTCGAAGACCCCGCGACGCGCGACCCGCTGTTGGAATGCATCGAGCAAGAGTATGCGTTGACCGGCAAGCTGCTCGAACACCTCTACGGCTCCCCCTTGGCCGAAGCCCGCCCACGCATCCACGCGGTGCTCTCGATGCGCGACGAAGCTCTCATCCCGGTGCACCAGTGCCAGATCGAGATGTTGAAGCACTGGCGGTCGCTGGTCGCCCAGAACAAGGACGACCAGGCGAAGGCCAAGCTCCCCTCGCTCCTGCTCAGCGTCAACACCATCGCCGCGGGCCTGGGCGTGACGGGGTAGTCTCCAAAGGTTGTAAGTCGTTGGGGGGAGGCAAGTGTTTCGCCTGCGTCTGCGCCGGTCAGGTACACTGCCGGTGAAACGCGGGCGTGGATATGCCGACAGAAGACACACACATCTCGCTCTCTCGTTCTTTGAGTGAGATCGTTCGTGAATTGAGAAGTAATTGGCTCGCTTTGCTGAGTGTGGATTTGCTCATCAAAGCATTGGTGCTGGTGGTCGCGGCGCCGTTGACGGCGTTGGCTTGGCGGCTTTACCTGGTTTGGACCGGCCAGCCGTTGTTGACCGACGCCGAGATCGCGGGGTTTTTTCTGCACCCCTTAGGTTGGGTGGCGCTGCTGCTGCTGGGTGGGGTCGGGGTCGCCACCGTGGGGATCGGCCTCGGGGCGATGGTGCGGGTCGTTGCTTCGCCGGAAGGCGGGGGCATGGCCGGCGGTATCGCTGCGGTGGTTGCGGCGGTGATGCACGGCAGCACCCTGTTTCGGGTATCCGCAGCGGTGATCGGGGCCCTGGTGGTCACGGCGGCACCGTTCTTGATCGGGGGCTTGGTCGCGTTCCAATCCCTTTTGACCGCGTACGACATCAACTACTACCTGGCGGAAAAGCCGCCGGCGTTTTATGCCGCCGCCGCCATCATCGGGGGCCTGCTCCTCGGGATGATGCTGGTTTGGCTCTGGCTCGCATTGCGTTGGTCGATGAGCCTGCCCCTGATCATGCTCGATGCCGCCGGGCCTCTCGAATCGCTTCGCCGCAGCGCCGCCATGACGCGTGACCGGCAGTGGTGGCTGCTGCGGTGGGGCGGGGTTTGGCTGCTGACGATCTGGATCGTGTCTAGCGTTCTGACCGCGATCACCGTCTTTGTGACCCGCGTGGTGCTCGACGCCGCCGGCGACTCGCTGTGGAGCGTGGTGCTCCTCTCGGGCACGGCGATGGGGATCTGGTTCATCGGCCAACTACTGATCGCGCTGGTGATCAGCATGTCGCTGGCGGTCTGTCTGTTGCGGACCTACCGCGCGCTGGGGGGCACGGGCCAGGTGGTTCAGGAGCCACGCGAAGCCGCGGCCACTCGATGGTTCACGCTGCGGCCTCGGCGGGTGGCGTGGTGGGCGGTCGGCGCAGCGCTGGTCGCCGGCGTGACCGGGCTGTGGGCGGTTCAGAGCGTTAACCTCGAAGACCGCGTGACGATTACGGCACACCGCGGCGCTTCCCTGGCGGCGACCGAAAACACGATGGCGGCCTTTGAATTGGCGATCGAGGCCGGCGCCGACTTCATCGAGTTAGACGTGCAGGAGACCCGCGACGGCGTCGTGGCGGTGGTGCACGACCAGGACCTGCTGCGGTTTGGCGGGCCGGCAACCAAGGTCTGGGACAGCACGCTGGAGCAGTTGCAAGCCGTCAACCTGACGGGCGACGGGATCGCAGCCAACCGAGTCAACTCGGTCCCGGCCCTGAGTGACGTCTTGGAGTCGGCCCGCGATCGAATCCGGGTCAACATCGAACTGAAGTACTACGGCCACGATATCGAACTCGAGCAGCGGGTCATCGATTTGGTCGAGCGCCACCAGATGGTGGACCAAATCGTCATCATGTCGTTGCACGCCCCCGCGGTACAGAAGGTGCGGGAGCTCCGGCCGGATTGGACCGTGGGCCTGCTCGCCGCCAAGACCTTCGGCGACCTGAGCACGGCGGACGTGGATTTCTTCGCCGTCCATCACGGCTTGGCGACCCGCACCTTTATCCGCCGCGCTCACACGCGGGGCCAGGAAGTCCACGCGTGGACGGTCAACGACCCGGTGTTGATGTCGTCTCTGATTAGCCGCGGCGTCGATGTCCTGATCACCGACGACCCGGCGGCCGCTCGCCAGGTGCTCGAAGAACGCAAAGCCCTGGGCTTCGCCCAACGCGTGATTCTCGACCTCACGGCCCGCCTGGGATTGAATCGCTAGCGGTGGCTGGGCGCGAGTTCCCAAGACCCAAAGAAAAACCGCACCCAAACGCGTGATGCAGAGGGGTGCGGTGGAGTGGGCGATACAGGACTCGAACCTGTGACCTCACGCGTGTGAAGCGTGCGCTCTAGCCAGCTGAGCTAATCGCCCGTGATGGAGTTGAGCGATCAACTCGGGGCGGCCGTACACCATAGCGAGGGCGACGCGTCGGTCAAGCCGAGTGGGGCGGGGTGCTGGGGGTCTCGGCCTTGGTTTCGGGGGTGTCCATCGTCGAGGCGTTGCTGGACGAGGGGTCGTCGAGGCTCTTGGTGGCGTTCACGGCGTCGTCGAGCTCGTCTTTGACGCCCGACAAGCCCTTCTTGAATTCGACGATGCCTTGGCCCAGCGACTTGCCGACGGAGGGCAGGCGCTTGCCGAAGATCAGCACGCCGATGATGCCGATGATGATCCACTCCATGGGGCCGGGCATGCCGAGAGCGAGGGTGGTCTGGATGGAGGAAAAGCTCATGATTTGGCCTTGGTTATGCGGGGTTACGAACCTGTACGGATATTATTGCACATCGTTGCGGCGAAAGCCAGATTTACCCCCTCAAATCGGCGTTTCTGGGCGTTGAGGCAAGATTTGCGGACTATGCCGGTGCCGGGCGGGGGTGTTGGCCGGCTCAGGTGACCTGCAGGGCCAGGATCGTCTGATCGTCGTCATTGGGCATGCCGTGGGCGAAGGCGTGGACGTCGTCCAGCAGGACGTGGATGGCGTCCTCCGGCTTGGCCTGGGACATGCCCGCCTGCTGCAGCACCGCGTCCAGGCGTGCCTCGCCGTACTGCTTACGGCTGGGGTCGAAGGCCTCGGTGATCCCGTCGGTGAACAGCGTGATCCGGTCGCCCGGCTGGAGCTGGACCGTCGCCGAGTGGTAGTCAGACTGATCGATGATGCCCAACGGCAGCCCGCCGACCTGGTCCAGCGCGGTCAGCTCGCCGTCCCGGTACAGCCTCGGCGGGGGGTGGCCGGCCGCGGAATACGTCAGCGTCCGCGTCGCGGGGTCGAAGATGGCGTAGAACGCCGTGACGAACATCACCGTGTCTGCGTCGTATTTGCCGACCAGCCGGGAGTTGAGGTAACTCAACATCGCACACGGCGCACAAGGCTCGTGTCCGTCCGGCCCGGTGTACGCGTGGGCAATCGCGTGCGTCGCCGCCATCACCACCGCGGCCGGCGTGCCGTGGCCCGACACGTCTGCGACGAGGATGCCCCACTTGCCATCCGCCAGCGGGAACAGGTCGTAGTAGTCGCCGCCCGCGCGGGTCGCGGTGTGGTAGTGCGCCGCCAACTCCATGTGCTCGATCGTCGGCAGCGTATGCGGCAGCAGCGACCGCTGGATATCGCCCACCACCTTCAGCTCCGCGTCCAACGCATCGTTGGCTTCCTTGAGCTGCTGCGACAAGACCATGTTGTTGGTCGTCCGCCCAAACAGGTTGTGCGTCAGCACGTTGTCCGGCAGCTTGCCGAGGTCAAACGCACCGGGCCGGGTGCTGAAGTTGATCGCCATGTTCGTGCCCACGCCCTCGTGGTAGTGCGGCACCGCCTGCAGCGAACGGAAGTCTTTGAGGTGTTCGTACGCCGGGTCGTCGGGGTTCGGCCGAAAGTCGTTGATGATCACCGGCACGTCGCCGTACAACAGCTCGCCCAGGAACCCGCCGTTGAGCACGGGCAGTTGGTCCTTCTGCTTCCACGGATTGATCGGCGTCGTCCACAGCGAACTCCGCGTGATCCGATACCAAGGCGACTCCAACCCCCGCCGACTCAGCGCGATGAACCCCTCGTAGGTAAACATCCGCCGAAAGCGGTCGCCGAAGTCGCTGACCATCTGCTGAGCGTCGGTCTGGGCCGACAGCTCCCGCACCATCTCAACCATCGCCGTGAGTTTGTCCGGCGTCTCGCCCGACGCCTCCACCTCCGACGACCCCTGGGCCTCGCTCGGCGTGGTGCTGAAGAATGGATTTTCCGTGGACGACATGCCCCATGATAGGCCCGCCATCTCCCGCAAGACGACACCCCCACGAATTCCCAACGATCTCGTAGCCCGTAGGTCAGGCATGCCTGCCTGACGCGAAGTCTCTATTGCCCGGCGTCAGGCAAGCATGCCTGACCTACAAGCAACGCTCATCACGCAGTCCAAGCCCCTAAGCCCCCAACCCCCAATTCCCAAATTGCCAAAGAGCGAACGCCCGGCTCAACCCCGCCACACGCATCGGCCCGTGTCGCGAAGTTCACTTCAAGCCAACGTCCTCGACCCGCGTGCGGGGGGTGGCCGCGCGATTACGCCACGGTCCATCGTGTCTGTTGTCGGCAAGGTGACTCACCGACGAACGCCGAAACCCCCACGCTTCAAAACGCGAGCCCGGCCTTCCCCACGCATCTCACGGAACGGTCCTTGCCTGCAACCGTCCCGCCGCCGCGGGGTGCCGAAAAATCCTCCCCTCCAATAGGGGGTGCCAGGTCACAGATGTGCGCACCAAATCGGCGATGGATTTCGCAAACCGCGGCAGGGCCGTTGGGTAGCACGCGAAAATTTTTTGGATTGAAGGGAGTTGAATGTGAACAGCCGTGCGCACCGAAGTGTCGCTCACCTCGGGTGGCCGGGGCAGAGCATCGCGATGCCCCGGAATCTGAAAGCCCCGACATCCCGATCAACCGTTCCGAGGCATACTGCCCCGGCCACCCGGCGTTTTCTTCCCCATTGGGCGATGCTGAATTAACGAGGTATAACTTCTAATAATTCGCCGGGAGTGTTCGGGGTGTATTTTACTTGGGAAGGTAATCATAAATGATTGAAGAGCCCACGCTATTTATCATTGGTGCAGGCGCAAGTATCCCTTATTCGATGCCATCGACCCTGGCTCTGAGGGGTCAGATCATACAAAATGGCTGGAGTGTGTTTAAACGCTCGCGGAATCATGATATCTGGGGAGAAGACCCAGAACGCATAGCTGTTGACACTCTGATTGAGAGGTTCAGTTCTTCTAAATGCGATTCAATCGATCAGTTCTTGTATTCGAGCGATAATGGCGAGAAATTCGGTGTGTACGCAAAAAAAATTCTCGCTGGTGTGCTAATTGGCAAGCAATTGGAGAGCGAGAGCATGATAGCTGCGGCAGGTCCAATTAAAGGCGATTGGATGCAATATTTGTTTAACCGTATGTCTGAAGATTGCCGAAACGTGAATGAGTTGGTTGCGAAGAATCAGGTGCGGTTTGTTACATTCAATTACGACACGCTTATTGAGCGATTTCAAGATTACAAGTTTAAAGCTGAATACGGGATCGATGACCAGGAAGAATTCTCACCGTTTCCCGTTCATCACGTTTACGGTCACCTTCAAGAGCTTGGGCGGATACGAAGACACGCTTCCCCCTACAACCAGATGAATGCAATAAATAAGTCTGCAGAGAGTATTCGGACTATCGCAGAGACTGAACGGAGTCGCCAAGATAGTTCAGAGCTTGGAAATTGGTTTGTATGGGCTAAGCGGATATTTGTTCTTGGCTTTGGCTGGAACAAGGAGAATATTGAGCAACTGCCTTGGGAGGAATGTTCGAATAATTTATCGGTTTGCTCGAGTGCTCTCTCACTTCCAAAGCCTGTTGAATCTCGTGCGGCAAGTTACCTGTCCCGGAAAGGGATTAAACATTTGGCACAACGATTTGTTGATTCTGATGCCTTGGGTATTGTGCAGAATGAAGTCCCTTTAACTTGATATTGACAGTTCGGCAAACGAAAACCCGCGGAAGGCGTTGCCATCCGCGGGCTTTGGTTTGTGTTTGGTTTTCCTACTCCCTACTGCCTACTCCCAACTCCCTGCTTCACACCTTGCTCATCACGAGGCTCACGTTGTGTCCGCCGAAGCCGAAGCTGTTGGACATGGCGTGGGTGACTTCCAGGTCGCGGGCTTCGTTGGGGACGTAGTCGAGGGTGCAGCCTTCGCTGGGGTTATGGAGGTTGATGGTGGGGGGGACTTTGCCGGTCTCAAGGACCTTGGCGAGGATGACGGCTTCGATGCCGCCGGAGGCGCCGAGGGTGTGGCCGGTCATGGACTTGGTGGAGGACACGGGTATCTTGGTGTCTTCGCCGAAGGACTTTTGGATGGCGCGGGTCTCGGCGAGGTCGCCCAGGCCGGTGGAGGTGCCGTGAGCGTTGATGTAGCCGATGTCGCTGGGGCTCAGGCCGGCGTCGGCGAGGGCCTGGTTCATGGCGTGGGAGGCACCGGCGCCGTCTTCGAGCGGGGCGGTGATGTGGGAGCCGTCGGCGGATTGGCCGAAGCCCTTGAGCTCGCCGTAGATCTTGGCGCCGCGGGCTTTGGCGTGTTCGTATTCCTCGAGGAGGATGATGCCGGCACCCTCGGAGAGGACGAAGCCGTCGCGGTCGGCGTCCCAGGGGCGGGAGGCCTCGGTGATGGCGTCGTTGCGTTTCGAGAGGGCTTTGAGAGCGACGAAGCAGGCCATGCCCAGGTCGTTGAGCGCGGCTTCGGAGCCGCCGGTGATCATGACGTCGGCGGCGTCGTGGCGGATGCACTCGACGGCCTCACCGATGGCGTGGGCGGCGGAGGCGCAGGCGGAGGCGACGGCGGAGTTGGGGCCCTTGATGCCGAAGTGGATCGAGACGTTGCCCGAGCCGGCGTTGCACATGAGCTTGGGCACCATGAACGGGCTGACGCGTGACGGGCCCTTGGCGATGAGCTTGCGGTAGCCGCCGCAGAACTCTTCCATGCCGCCGATGCCGGTGCCGATGATCGAGCCGCAGCGCCAGGGGTTTTCGCTGGCGAAGTCGATGCCGGCGTCGTTGACCGCGTCGATGGCAGCGCTGACGGCGAACTGGGCGAAGCGGTCCATCTTCTTGGTCGCTTGCTTGCGGTTGGGCGGGTCCATTTGCGGTGGGCCGTCCCATTCGGTGCACTCGCCGCCGAACTTCACGGGGTATTCGGTGGTGTCGAAACGGGTGACGGTCTTGATGCCGCTGGTGCCGTTCAGGAGTTGCTGCCAGACGTCGTTGACGTCGTTGCCCATGCTGGTGACCCAGCCGAGCCCGGTGATGACTACACGTCGATCGCTCATAAGCATTCAGGGGAAAGGGAAGCGGGGGTGCCTCGGTTCGTATTGGGTTGGGTTGCAACCGTGGAGCCGGGCGGACATTGCCAGATACAAACCGCCCCGGGTGGTGGGGCGGTCGGCGGGGCGGGGCCGAGGCTCACATTGTAGCCGTGCGACCTTGAACCCGATGCCGAACACATCATCACCGCGGGGCGGGCCGAGGGGGTGAGCCAGCCGAGGCTGGATTACTTGTCCATGTTTTCCTTGATGAAGTCGACGGCCTGACCCACGGTTTGGATCTTCTCGGCTTCTTCATCGGGGATGGAGGTTTCGAATTCGTCTTCGAATTCCATGACGAGCTCGACGGTGTCGAGGCTGTCGGCGTTGAGGTCGTTCACGAAGTTGGTCTCGAGGGAGATCTCGCCCTTTTCGACGCCCATTTGCTCGGCGACGATCGCGATGACCTTCTCTTTGATTTCAGATTCGTCCATGGTGTCGGCTCCTAATTGATGTCCGGGATTCCGGGGGTGTCGGGGTCCCGGGTGTTCCGGGGGTCAGGTGTAGGTGCAGCGGTGCAGGCCGCGATTAACAGATCAGAAATATAGCTTTACGGGCGGATTTGTGCCAGCCGAGGGGGGTGGGGGACGGCCTTAGCTCATGGTCATGCCGCCGTCGACGGCGAGGACCTGGCCGGTGACGTAGCTGGCGCCGTCGGAGGCGAGGAAGGCCACGGCGGCGGCGATCTCTTCGGGCTGGCCCATGCGGCCCACGGCGGTGGCGAGCTTGACGCCGTCCTTGATCTTGTCGGGGAGGACGTCGGTCATGTCGGTTTCGATGAAGCCGGGGGCGACGACGTTGGCGGTGATGTTTTTCTTGCCCAGTTCCTTGCCGAAGGACTTGGTGAAGCCCGCGAGGCCGGCCTTGGCGGCGGCGTAGTTCGCCTGGCCGGCGTTGCCGACGACGCCCGAGACGCTGCCGAGGTTGATCACCCGACCGAACTTGCCGCGGACCATGGTGCGGGCCGCGGCGCGGCAGGCGACGAAGACGCTGCGGAGGTTGGTCTGGATGACGTCGTCGAACTCTTCGTCGGTCATCCGCATCAGCAGGTTGTCCTTGGTGATGCCGGCGTTGTTGACCAGGATGTCGAGGCGGCCGTGTTCCTCGGCGACGCCCTCGATGAGGTCGATGATGGACTGGGAATCGGAGATGTCGCAGGTCTTGACCGAGGCGGCACCGCCAGCGGCTTCGATCTCGGCCTTGACGGCTTCGAGCTTCTCGGCGTTGCGGGCGACGCAGACGACGTGCTTGCCGTCGGCGGCGAGGGCCTTGGCGATGGCGGCGCCGATGCCGCGGGAAGCGCCGGTGACGATGGCGACGCGTTGCTGGGTGGAGTCAGTCATGGTGGTCTTTCATTCAGGCGTGTTAATCACGAAGGCACGAAGACGCGAAGGCACAAAGAAATCTATCCGGTTTAGGTTCAAAACTATTACGGCTCTTCTTCGTGTCTTTGAGCCTTCGCGTCTTCGTGGTTGGTTTTATTTGGGTTCGTTGAAGTTTTCGACTTTGGTGCCGCGGTCGATGCGGCGCATCAGGCCGGACAACACTTTACCCGGGGCCAGCTCGACGTAGCGGCCGGGCAGGTTGGCGGCGGCCCACTGCATCGACTGGCTCCACCGCACGGGGCTGGTGAGCTGGGCGACGAGGTTGGCCTTGATCGAGTCGACGTCGTTGATGTCGTGCGGCTCGCCGGTGACGTTGGAGATCACCGGGACGTTGGGCGTGTTCCACTGGACCTTGTCGAGCGCTTCGCTGAGGCGGTCGGCGGCGGGCTGCATGAGCGGGCTGTGGAACGCGCCGGCGACGGTGAGCGGCGTGGGCTTGAAGCCCATCTCGCTGGCGACGTCGACCGCACGCTCGCAGGCATCGACCGAGCCGCTGACGACGACCTGCATCGGCGAGTTGAAGTTGGCGGGGACCAGGACCGAGTCGCCGCGTGCCTTGTCGCAGAGCTCGTTGATGGCGTCTTCGGTGACGTCGCCGGTGACGGCAACCATCGAGCCTTCGCTGGCCTCGGCGGCGTCTTGCATGGCTTGGCCACGCAGCTTGACGAGGTTGAGGCCTTCAACGAAATCGTACGCGCCGGCGAGGTGCAGGGCGGTGAACTCGCCGAGGCTGAGGCCGGCGGTCGCGGTGAAGGTGCCGACTTCGCCGGACTCAAGCAGGGCCTGGAAGCAGGCGACCGACGCGGTGTAGATCGCGCACTGGGCCATGTCGGTGCGGTTGAGTTGCTCGGCCGGGCCCTCGAAGCAGAGGCCGCTGAGCGAGAAGCCAAGCGCGTCATCGGCGGCGGCGAAAGTTTGAGCCGCGACGGGGAAGGCGTCGAACCAACCTTTACCCATACCGACGGCTTGGGCGCCTTGTCCAGGACACAGCAGTGTTGTCTGATCGCTCATAATTCTGACTCCGTTCTTTTTGGTTGGAGCCAAGCCCCAACCCCCTCCTTGATGGATCTACATCCGCCACAGCGACGTGGTCCACGTCATCCCGCCGCCGATGGCGCAGAACAACACGAGGTCGCCTTCTTTGATTTTGCCTTGCTCGTACGCTTCGTGCAGGCAGATGGGGGCGCTGGCGGCGGAGGTGTTGCCGAAGCGGTCGATGTTGATGTACAGCTTGTCCTCGGGCAGGCCGAAGCGGTCGCGGGCCGACTCGAGGATGCGTTTGTTGGATTGGTGCGACACGACCAGCGCCAGGTCTTCGGCCTTGACGCCCGCCGCGTCGAGGGTTTGCTGCATCATCTTGGACGTGGTGGTCACGGCGAACTTGTAGACCTCGCGGCCGTTCATCTGCAGCGTGTTGAACGCGCCGGTGAAGGTGTTGTTCTCGGGGAGGTGGGCGTCCTGCTCGGGCACGTAGAGCTCGCCCCACAGGTTCCCGTTGGAGTGCATCGACTGGTGCAGGCAGCCACGCGTCGGGTCGTCCACGGCGGTGACTACTGCGGCGCCCGCGCCGTCGCCAAACAGAATGCACGTCCGGCGGTCTTCGTAGTCCACGATCTTCGACAGCGTCTCGGCCCCCACGACACCGATGGTCTTGTACTGCCCGGTCTCGATCAGGCTCGACGCGACGTTCAGGGCATACACAAAACCCGAGCACGCGGCGGAGAGGTCCATCGCGCCGGCGGGGGCGGCACCGAGTTCCGCAACCACGCGGGCGGCGGTGTTCGGGCAGACCATCTCGGGCGTGATCGTGGCGAGGATGACCAGGTCGAGCTCGGTCGCCGGGAGCTTGGCGTCGTCGAGGGCCGACTGCAAGGCGTCACGCGCGAGATCGCGGACGTTGGTATCGCTATCGACAATGCGCCGGGTCTTGATGCCGGTGCGTTGGGTGATCCACTCGTCGTTGGTGTCGACGATCTTGGCCAGGTCGTCGTTGGTCAGGACTTTGTCGGGCAGCGAGACGCCGGTCCCCACGATTGCTACGCCCTTGGCTCGGGGCTTGCCACGCTCGGTCATCTCACTGATCCCCAGATTTCTCGCCGCCTTCGTGCTCGGCCAGCGCTTCGATGATGGCGTCGTTGACCTTCAGCTCGTGATACATCTTGGCCTTCTTGATCGCGTTGGTGATCGTGCGGGCCTCGGAGCTGCCGTGACAGATCATGCACAAGCCGTTGGCACCCAAGAGGGGGGCGCCGCCGTACTCGTGGTAGTCGTGCTTCTTGTAGATGCTCTTGACCACGGGCTCGAACCGCATGGCCAGGTCCATGTCGATCTCCATCGCCTCGCGGGTGATCGTCTGGAAGATGCCGGCGCTCAAACCCTCGGCCAGCTTCAGCACAACGTTGCCGGTGAAGCCTTCGGTCACGACGACGTTCGCCTTGCCGTTGAACAGCTCACGTCCTTCGACGTTGCCGGCGTAGTTGAGCGTTTCGTCTTCGCGGCAGAGTCGGCTGGTTTCCTTGACCAGGGGGGTGCCCTTGCCCTCTTCGCCGCCGATGTTCATCACGCCGACCTTAGGGTTCTCGATGCCCAGGACTTTCTCGGCGTAGACGCCAGCCATGATCGAGTACTGGTAGAGGTGCGACGGCTTGGGCTCGGGGTTTGCGCCCACGTCGCAGACCACGACCGGGCCGTGGAAGGTCGGCAGGACGATCGCGATGCCCGGGCGGTGGACGCCGGGGAGGCGACGCATCGACATCTGGGCCGCGGCGACACAGGCACCGGTGTTGCCGGCGGAGATGATCGCCTGGCAGTGTTGGTCTTTGGCTTTCTTGGCGCTGCCGAGCCAACCCATCTTGACGATGGAGCTGTCGGGCTTTGCACGCAAAGCGGTGACGGGCGAGTCGCCCATCTCGATGACTTGGGTGGTGGCTTCGATGACGAAGCGGGAGTCGTTGTGGAGCCCGGCTTCGCGGAGGCCTTCGCGGATAATTTCTTCGTCGCCGATCAGGACCAATTGGTCGTCATCGGACAAGACTTCCGCGGCGTTCAGCCCGCCATCCAGGATCGCGTCGGGGGCGTTGTCGCCGCCCATGACGTCAAGCGCAATTCGCACAGGAGAAACTCCGAGGGGGTTCAGCGGGCAACTCGGAGCCGTACATCCCCCCGATCGCCCGAGACCATCCCGGCCGAATGCCGGGAACACGACAAGAGTTTACTTGTTCTTTTTACGGAACAGCTTGATGTCGAGGAAGAAACCGGGGCGGTTGCCGTTCGGGGGCACGTAGCCGGTTTCGCGGCAAGCGGTGTGGGGCTTCTTGGCTTCGCCGCTGTGGGGGCAGGTGACGAGTTGAGCGTCGGTCAGGGCGTGGTGCGAACGGCCCTTGCGGGTCTGCGTACGGGTTTTGCGTTGAACGGGGAGCATGTTTGCAGGTCCTTGTGGGCGAGGGACTTAGCGGGCCGGGCGAGGGTGTCGTCCGGGTCGTATCCGGGGTATTTTGTTCGGGATTCGCCGTAGCGAGCCGTAAAGAGTAGTCAGAACCGGTGTTTGCGTCAAGGTGAACCGGCGACCATCAATCAAATGGTCGATGCGTCGGGGTGTCCTACAGGTGTGTCTCGCCGTAAATCTCCCGCAGCTGAACTCAACTATTAGATCGATTGTTCTTGAATCAGGTGCATGTTAACCGGAGATGAGTGGAATAAGGCTATAGCGTGAGTAGTTACTGTTCCATACCGGTTTTAAGCCGCCATCGTTATTACGCTATTTTCGAAAGCTATTTATGCGTTTACGGAACAAGTTCGATGCTTGATCCCGAAGCCTTTGAAGCCCACTTCCGTGCGGTTAGCCCAAGGCTGATGGCGATCGCCTTCGCGATCTGCCGCCAACGAGACACGGCCCAAGACTTAGTTCAAGAAGCCGGGCTGGTTGCATGGAAAAAGCGTAACGACTTCACCGAAGGCACAAGCTTTGGGGCGTGGACTGGGCAAATCGTCCGTAACCTTGCCCTGCGTCACCAGCGCGACACCGGGCGACGCGCTGCGATACTCTCCAAGGATGCGTCTGCCGTGGCCCCGTCGGCGTCCCCGCCGGACACCGAGCCCCGGGGCATCGATGTCCAAGCCCTTAACGCCGAGTCTCACACCACCTCAGAAGCCATCGGTGACCGCTTGGGCATCGACGACGATTTGGCAGCAGCGCTGCTCGATTTGAGTGATGATGCCCGAGCCTGCTTTTTTATGAGATGTTTGGATAAATGCAGCTACGCAGAAATCACCGATGCTTTGGGGTTGGCCCCGGGCACGGTGATGAGCCACGTCCACCGCAGCCGAAACCGTATTTTAAGTCGGCTAGCCAGCGTACCGGCACCCTCTAAGATGCCTTCGCACGAAAAGGGGGAATCATGAGCAAGTTCCCCCACGAATCCGATTTCGAAGCCATCAATCAATACCTCGACGGGTTGATGTCCGCAGAGGATCGAGAGCAATTCGAACGCCGCCTCGAAGCCGAACCCGACCTCGCGGCTTTGTTGGAACAGTTCACTAAGTATGAACAGGCCGAAGCTGGCTGGCTGGCTCAGGATGCCCATGCCGCTTCGGATGCGGTCATGAAAGCCATCGCCGCGGAGCAAGCGGGCGTTGAGCCCGGCCAAGCCCCGCCTTCCCTACGGCTCGCGGGTTCAGACACCGCACCGGCTGCGCAGGATACTCCGCCGGCGAAGCGATCAACCTCTTCGGTATGGGCGCAAGCTCTGAAGATCGCCGCGTGTATCGCCGTGGTCACGACGGTCTACCTCGCCGGGCAATGGCTGTCGCCCTGGGACAGCGACCCCCGCCTGAGGGCTGGCGAGATGTACGCGATGCTGGAGGAATCCGGTTTCGTCGCGCCCCGTACTTGCTCACCCGAGCAGTTCCCGGTGGAGATGCAGAATGCGGTCGGTGTGTCCTTGGCGTTTGCGCCGGACGTCCCCCAGGTCGAGTTGTTGGGTTGGAGCTATCCCGCGTCTCTGGGCGGCGAGGTCCTCAGCAAGGACGAGATCATCTTGATGGCCAAAGTGGAAGGCGAAAATGTCGCCGTGGTGATCGACCAGGCCGACCAGGCCCGACGTCTGCGGGGGTCGCGTTCGGCCGGGCTTGAAGTCCACAAAGAAGAAATCCAGGGCTTGGTGTTTTACGAAGTGACTCCATTCGATACGCCCAAGATCCTGCCGTTGATTCAGCCGACTGACGGGCCGTAGCGTCCCGGCGACTCCCCGTTCGATCTTGCCTACCTGGCTTTAGCCGCCTCGCTATGAGCAGGCGGTTTTTTGTTGCGCGGTTCGAAGGCTCGGCTGACCCGTGTCAATTTTTTTTGACCCGCTGCAATGAAAGGCGGCCCAACGGGAATCAGGTCGTAGATGCCCGACGCGATCCGTCGTGCCTGTGTCAGCCCCTCACCTTTTCCCAAGGAACGAAAAGACCATGATTTCATTTACGACCAAACGTTTGCTATGGAGTTGCGGGCTGATGTCCGTCATCGCGCCCGTCTCGCTCGCACAGGTCTCGCCATCGGCGGACGACACCGTTACGGTCACCGACGAGTCGTCCACCTGGATTCAGGTTCTGCAAGACAACGCGGTTGACATACCCGCGGGAGCGGACGGCGTGGTAATCAGTAACGGCCAGGGGGGCTTCATCACGGCGGAGCTCAATGCGATCATCACCGCGGCCGATACGACCGTCATCAACGCAGGTAACATCGAAGGTGGCCTCAACGCCATCAACTTCGTGAACGGCCTGGGCTCGGGCACTGTCACCAACCTCGGTCCCGGCATCATCCGTTCCGACAGCCGGGCCATCAACATCGGCGGCACGGTTGCGGTGAGTAACGCCGGCCAGATTATCGGCACCGGCGATCAGCGCAACGGCACGATCTACTCCAATATTTCAGCCAACAACTTTTCGATCGATAATCAGCAAGGCGGCACCATCGACGCGGGCCAACACAACGACGGCGCGGGCATCTCGCTCGAGCTGGCTGCGGGCGGCACCGACGCCAGTATCACCAACGCCGGCACCATCGCCGGCCGGGGCAATGCCTCCGCCGGTGCCGCGACTGCGGGTGACGGCATCCGTCTAGAACGGACCCGCGCTGGCGGCGCCCTCGACGGCACCACGACCGGTCTGTTTACGGGATCGATAACCAATACCGGTGAGATCACTTCGGAAGGTGCCAATGGCACCGTCGGCGGCTTCCGTGCCGTCAATGGTGTCAGTTTTCAGGGACAACTGGACAACTCCGGCACGATCACCGGCACCCAGAACGGCGTGTATTTCGGTAACCCCACGCCCGCGGGCGGCGGCGACCACACCGACGGCGTGGTGAACAACACCGGCACCATCAGCTCCGATAGCCGCGCGTTCAACCTCGACGGCATCGGCTTGACGGTTAATAACGCCGGCGAGATTATCGGCACCGGTAACCAGCGTAACGGCACGTTCTATGTCGACGGCACCGCCGACGATTACACGGTCAACAACCTTACGGGCGGAACCATCGATGCAGGTGAAGGCAACGAAGGCTCGGGCTTTGGCGCTGAGATCGGCGGGGCGGTGGACGGGGCCAATACCTTCGGCCTGACCAACGCAGGGACCATCCAGGGCCGCGGCAACGCGAGCGCTGGCTCCTCGGCAGCGGGTGACGGCGTTCGCATCGGTAACGTCGGGAACATCGGTACCGCCGAGGTGAACCTAAGTAACAGCGGCACCATCGCCTCCGAAGGCGCTAACGGGACCGTCGCCGGCGTCCGCTTTGTCAACGGCATCTCGTTCGACGGCGGGCTGAATAACTCCGGCGTCATCTCCGGTGTTCAGAACGGCTTGTACTTCGGCAACGCCGTCAACAGCCAAGGTGCCGACTACTCCAACGGTGTGGTTAACAACACCGGCATCATCAGCTCGAACAGCCGTGCCCTGAACATCGACGGCACCGGCCTGACCGTCAACAACGACGGCCTGATCCTCGGCACCGGTAATCAGCGCAACGGCACGGTCTACGCCGACTCGACCGCTCAAGACTTCACCCTCAACAACGGCGGTGTCATCGACGCCGGCGAAGGGCTGGAAGGTGCGGGCTTCTCGGTTGAGCTCGACGAAGCCGGCAACGACTTCACCATCAATAACTCTGGTCAGCTTCTCGGCCGCGGCAACG
The DNA here is from genome assembly GCF_014207595.1 of Algisphaera agarilytica. Classification (NCBI taxonomy): domain Bacteria; kingdom Pseudomonadati; phylum Planctomycetota; class Phycisphaerae; order Phycisphaerales; family Phycisphaeraceae; genus Algisphaera; species Algisphaera agarilytica. The sequence goes on along the minus strand of NZ_JACHGY010000001.1, from coordinate 430,060 downwards.
CGGGCGCCGGCTTGGCGACCGCGGGTGACGGCATCCGCCTCGAACGGACCCGCGTTGGCGGCGCTCTCGACGGAACCACGACCGGCCTGTTCACCGGCACGATTACCAACACCGGCGACATTTCCAGCGAGGGAGCGAACGGTACGGTCGGCGGCTTCCGTGCGGTCAACGGTGTCAACTTCCAGGGCACGCTCAACAATGCCGGCACCATCTCCGGTGTGCATAACGGTGTGTACTTCGGCAACCCCACGCCCGCAGGCGGTGGTGACCACACCGGCGGCGTGGTGAACAACACCGGCACCATCAGCTCCGATAGCCGTGCGTTCAACCTCGACGGCATCGGCCTTACGGTCAACAACGCCGGCGACATCCTTGCGACCGGGCGTCAACGCAACGGCACGTTCTACGTCGACGGCACCGCCGACAGCTTCAGCCTCACCAACCTCGCCTCGGGCAGCATCGATGCCCGCGGTGGCGCAGGGTCGGGTGTATCGGTTCAGGTGGGTACTGTGTCTGACGACATCCAGCTTGGATCGATTGTGAACGCCGGCCTGATCGCGGGCAGCGGCGACCAGCCGGTCGACGCGGGCATCCGCCTCTTTGCCCCCGCCCCCGGAGCGACCTTTAGCGGTAACATCGTGAACCAGATCAGTGGCCTTATTACTGCGGACGCCGCCCCGGCCGTCCTTGTGCAACAAGGCGTCAACCTCGGCGGATCGGTCGTTAACGCCGGCACCATCAACGGCGGCATCTCCTTGGCTTCGGGCAACCTCGACCTCGAGGAGACCAGCGTGATCGGCCTCACCATTGACAGCCTCACGGAGTTCGAGACGGTCGATGTCGTCGGCGGCCTTCTGGACTTGGACGGCCAGCTCAACCTGACCTTTACCGATATCGAGAGCCTGGTGGTCGGCCAAACCTTCGACCTGCTGGACTTCGATATCCCGGCGCTCACGGGCAACTTCTCGTCGATCAACTCGGGACCGGTCGTTCTGAACACCAGCGATCTGCTGGTGGGCGGCAGCGTCAGCATCGCGGCGGTCCCCGAGCCCGCTTCGTTGATCCTGCTTGGCCTGGGCAGCATCGCCATGATGGGTCGTCGTCGCGGCTAACCCAATTCATCCCGTCGTGGGGAGATTCCTTGGCCGTCGCAGCGTCCCTGACCGCTGCGGCGGCTTTTTGTCGTTATTCATGGAGCGGAACTTCGGTTCTCTTGTAGCTTGAACTGGTATTCTGGAGATATGGCAACGGTGAGCAATGCATCCCGGTTTGTGTTTGCGACTCGGAAACGGACGTCGCGGTGGCAGCACCTCGGGGCGTTTGCCTTGGCGGGGGTCTTGCTGATGCTGGCGTTTCCGCGGCCCGGTTGGAGTGTCCTGGCGTACGTTGCGCTGGTGCCCGCGGGGATCGCGGCGGCCCGGACGCGGGACTGGCGGCGGCTGTTCTGGACCTCGGCGGTGGTGTTCGGGGTGTGGTGGTGGTGGATGCTGCGTTGGCTGGGGCCGATCTCGCCCGCAGCACCGCCGGTGCTGGGGGTGTGGCTGGGGCTGAACGTGGCGCTGAGCATCCTGGCGATAGGCGTGCTGCACCAGAAGCTGCGCTGGCCGATGGTGTTTGCGCTGCCGTTGTGCTGGGTGAGCATCGAGGTGCTGCGCTCGGTCTGGCCGGCGGGCGGGTTTGCGTGGTACTCGTTGGCCCAGTCGCAGGCGAAGTGGGATGTCGATGATGTAGGCCGCGTGGTGCAGACGGCCGACCTGTTCGGGCAGCACACAGTGGGGCTGGTCGTGGCGTTGGTCAACGGGGCGATCGTGGACCTGGCGATCAAGCGGAAGGTGCCGCGCCCGGCGATCGGGCTGGCGGCGGTGGTGCTCGTTGGGGCGTGGGGCTACGGGCAGTGGCGCATCGCGCAGACCGACGGCCTCACGGCCGAGGGCCCGACGATCGCGGTGGTGCAGACCAACCTCTTGCAGGACAACAAGGCCCGGGTGACCGAGCAATCGATCGTGGCGGACTTTGAGAAGCTGATGGAACTGCACGCCGCGGCGGCGGTCGCGGGGCCCAAGCGGGTGACCACGGCCGAGGGGCTGGAAGTCCCCGCCGGGCCGGACGCGGTGGTGTGGCCCGAAACGATCATCCCGTTCGCGATCACCGACGAGGCCATCATCCGCTACGGCGAAACCGACCCCTTCGCGTCGCAGATTTCGGGCCTGGCCCGCGGGCTGGTGGTGCGCGATGGCGTGACCACCATCGTGGGGGCCAGCGGCCGGGAGTGGGGCGCCGACGGCGAACGCCGGTACAACGCGGCGCACCTGGTGAACGCGGAAGGCTCGCTCGTGGGTTCGCCGTACTACAAACAGCACCGCGTGCCCATGGGCGAGTACGTCCCCGGGCCGGGCTTCATCGAAGGCTTGATGGAGAAGATGCAGGTCTGGCCGGGCTACGCACTCACGGCGGGCGACGGCCCGGTGGTGTTCACGCTGCCCGGCGGCTGGCAGGTGGGCACGCCGATCTGCTACGAAGACGTGATCGCCTCGGTCTGCCGGAAGATGGTCTACGGCGACGAAGGCAAGCGCCTCGACGCGCTGGTCAACCTCACCAACGATGGCTGGTACTCGGGCAAGAGCATGCGACGCCAACACGCCCAGCTCGCGAGCCTGCGTTGCATCGAGAACCGCGTGCCGATGGCCCGCAGCGTGAACACCGGGATCAGCACGTTCATCGATTCAACGGGACGCTGCCGGGCACGGCTGGGTCAGTACGAGTCGGGCGTCCTGGCGCACACGATGAAGACTGACCCGCGGACGACGCTCTACGCGGCGCTCGGCGGCTGGCCGTGGGTGTTGCTGGTGTTGTTCACGCTGGGCGCGACGGTGTTCGGGGCGATCTTCGGCCGACCCCTGGCCAAGCACCGGATCGCGTGATGGTTCATTCGGTGTTGGTTCACTTTGGGGTGCCGTGGTCAAGCGAAGCGCCGGCCACGACGGTTCCCATGATGCGTGGCCGGCTCTCGCTACGCTCGTTTGACCACGGCACCCTGCCGCATATTGGATCGCGTGATGGATGAGTCCAGCCCGATGAAGAAGCTGCTCGACACCCTGCCGCAGGTGGGGCGGGTGGAATGGATCGGCGTGCGTCCGGGACGCGGTGAGCCGATGGCTTCGCTCGAGCAATCCCAAGTCTCCCCCGAGCAAGGCCTCGACGGCGATCGCTACGCCGGCAAGCCCGGCAGCAAACGGCAAGTCACCTTGATCCAACACGAACACCTGCCCGTGATCGCGGCGTGTGCGCAGCGAAACGATGTGTCGCTCGAAGAACTGCCGGGGCTGCTGCGGCGAAACATCGTGGTGTCGGGGGTGAACCTGCTCGCGCTGAAAGGCAAGCGTTTCCGCGTCGGCGGGGCGGTGTTGGAGTACACGGGCTTGTGTCAGCCGTGCAGCAAGATGGAAGCGGCGCTGGGCCCGGGCGGCTACAACGCGGTCCGCGGGCACGGGGGCATCACCGCGACGGTGGTGGAGGCGGGGGCGTTTGGGGTGGGAGATGAGGTGGGGGTTGTTTAGGGGGGTAGGGAGTTGGGAGATAGGGAGTAGAAAAAAGAACCCGCGGAAGGCTGCGCCATCCGCGGGCTTTCAGTTGTTTGATTCTGTCCGAAATCCGAAATCCGAAATCCGAAAACCGGATCACCCCTTCACCGCACCCGCGGCGATGCCCTTCACGAACCACCGCATGGTGAAGACGAACAGGATGATCAGCGGGATGGACGCCATGGCGTAGCCGGCCATCATCTCGCCCCATTGCTTGACGTACTCGCCTTCGAGGCGGAGCAGGCCCACGGGGATGGTGAGTTTGTTGTCGTCACGCATGACGATCATGGCGAGCATGACCTCGTTCCAGTGGCCCAGGAACTTGAGGATCGCGATGATCGCCAGCACCGGGCCGGACATCGGCAGGACGATGTTGGTGATCTGGCGGATGTGGTTAGCGCCGTCGATCTGGGCCGACTCGAAGAGCTCTTTGGGGATGTCTTCGATGAACTGCTTGAGGATGAAGATGCCCACGACCTGAGCGCCCGCCGCCCCGACGATGATCAGGGCCCAGAGGTTGTTCACGAGCCCGAGGTTGCGGATCAGCCAGAACACGGTGACGAGCGTCGCGGCGGTGCCGGGCAGAAACATCGAGGCGATGATGCCGTAGTAGATGATGTTGCGTCCGGGGAAGCGGTAGCGGGCCAGCGCGTAGGACGAGAGGATGATCATGACCAGGCCGATCGAGGTCGCGGAAACCGAGACGACGATGGAGTTGGCGATGTAGGGGCTGACGGTGTCCCAGGCCTTGGACCAGTTGCCCCAGTTCCAAGTGCTGATGGGGTCGAACCAGAACGGGTTGGCCTCGTACTGGGCGTTGGTCTTGAAGCTGATGATGACGGTGACCAGCAGCGGGTAGAGGGCACAGGCGATCACGAAGAGGATGATCGAGTGCTTGAAGACTTCGGCGGATTTGCTGACTTTCTGGGGCATCTTATTTATCCACCTTCACGTACTTCTGATAGACGATGGTCAGCAGCAGGATGACGACGAACAGCACCATGCCCAGGGCACAGGCGTAGCCGTATCGCATGTCGAAGAACGCCGACTTGAACATGTAGAGGCCGGGCACCATGCCGACGTTGCCGGGGCCGCCCTCGGGGCCGAGCAGGATGAAGTAGAACTCGTAGCCGGTGAGGGTGCCGATGGTCATCATGATCAGGTTGATCCGCACCTGGGTCATGATGAGGGGCAGTTCGATTTTGAACAGCTTGCCGATGGGGCCGACGCCGTCGAGCTGGGCGGCTTCGTACACGTCGGTGGATATCTGCTGCAGGCCGGCGAGGTAGATGAGCACGCCCACGGTGCCGACCCAAGGGAAGCCCCAGAGGATCAGGGCGGGGAGGATGAGGTCCTGGTTGCCCAGCCACGCGGGTCGGCCGCCGGTGAACTGGTTGGTGGGCTCGGTCCAGATCAGGCCGAAGCAGATCATGAGGCCGCCCACGGTCAGCAACAGGATGCCGACCCAGCGGAGGATCTCGGGGCCGATCAGTCGGCTGGTCTTGGCGCTGACCAGTTCGCTGAACCCGATCGCCGCGCCCATCATGACCGGCAGACGCCAGACCGGCTCGCCGTGGCAGGCCCAGATGCCGTAGAGCAGGAGGAACGGCCAGATCACCCAGCCCGCACCCAGCGTCCGGGCCATCCCGATGATCAGTCCGATGAAGATCGCCAGCGAGAGGATGGCCCCGGCCATGCTGCCCAGCGCGTTAACCGCGAGCCAGGGCATGAGCCCCGCCATCAGCAGCACCAGGCCGTAGCCGACCCAGCGTTGCTTGTGGTCCAGGCGTTGGGCCATGAGCGTGAGGCAGACCCCGCCCACGAGCATCATCGCCCAGACCCCGCCGAAGATCTGCTGGATACCCGGGAAAATGAGCTGTGGCTGTAATCCGTTCGCGGTTTCGTAGAGGATGGGCTGGCCGATTTCATTCACCCGGTAGAAGCCGTTCAGTATCGGGTCTAACCAACCCGCGATGATTGGCATGGCGCCTGTATAGGTTTCGTATTCGACCGTTTCGACAACAGTCGTGCCTGCAGCGGTTACCGAGGTCACCGCTTCGGCTTGTTGTGGGACATTCGTCCCGTCCATCCAGCCCAGGATCGGCATCACGCCGGTCAGGTTCAACAGCTTGTTCAGGATGCCGAAGTCCGGGTCGAAGAAGCTCTTCCACACCAGCAGCCACACCATCATCGGCACGACCATCGGGATCACGAAACACACCTGATAGATGTACCGCCAGCGGTCGCTCAGCAGCCGGTGCAGCGCGATCGCCACGATGATGCCCGGCCACATCTTGAAGAGGTTGGCCACCAGCATGATGGCCACGACTTTGAACGACTGCCAGAAGATCGGGTCGGCAAACGCGTCGAGGTAGTTCTTGCTGCCGACGTATTCCAGGATGCTGCCCGGCGTCCAGCGGTAGACGGACTTGAACAGCACGTCGACCTTGGGGTAGTAGCCGAACACGCCCATGCTCAGCAGCGTGGGCAGCAGCAACGCATAGAGGAAGACGTAGGTCTTGGATTTATTGAGCCACTTGTTGCGACGCGGCGCCGGTTTGGCGGGCGCGTCGGAGTCGGGCGGCGCGGGTTGGGAGGGGAGTGTGGTCATGAACAGGCGTGGGGGCGAGGAGCGGCCGGGCTCAATACTCGGGGAACGGTTCGTCGGGGAAATCCATGTGCCAGTAGTGACGCAGCCGGGTCGCGTTCATCAGCAACGCGGACTGGCGGGTGCTTTGGGTGACCTTCAGGGGCGCGTCGGCTTGGCCTTGGAGCAGTTCACGGGCCGACTGCACCGCGATGAGCGCTTCGACACTTCGGACCTGGTCGCGTTGCTGTTGCCAGACGTCGTACATCACGCGCCGTGCCCCGGTCCGGTTGTCCATGGCGGATTCGTGGATGAGTTGGACAAACTCGTCGTAGTCGATGTCGCCCGACAGGTAGTTTTTGAATTGCCCGATGTACCGGGTGCGGAGGTTGCCGGCCTGGCCGTCCTGGGGGTAGGGGCGGTCGCCGGTGGAGAACCCGTCGGGGTCGGGGATGAAGGCAGCCAGCTCGGCTTTGGGTTGGCCGCCGATGACGATGGGCAGCCACTCGGAGGTGCGGTTGAACTCCACGTTCACCGAGTAGCTGGTGAGGAAGTAGAGGAAGTCCAGCGCCCATTCTTTGTTGGGCGAGCGCTGCGAGATCATGTACTGACCGCTGCCGTTGGCCTGGGCGTCGCTGGCGGGGTAGGTGATGAACTCGTGCCACCGCTCGTTGGGGCCGGGCATGGGGAAGTCCATGATCTGGACGCCGAAGCGGTGGTTCTTGTGGGGCTTGCCGCGGAACTCGGTCGCGGTTTCGCTGGGACGCAGCGGGTTGTCTTCGGTGACGACGGTGCCCTGCGCGGCTTCGAACAGGCTCTTGGCGTCCCACGCACCGGTGGCGATCATGCCGGCCTGGGCGGTGACAAAACGACGACGGGCCTGCTCGCGGTCCAGGCCGAGGAAGCCCGGCGGGAACTGCTTGCAGATCTCGCGGAGGCAGTCGAAGTACGCCACGTGCGACGGGTCCTCGAAGCTCCAGCGTTCGGACAGCCAACCCAGCCACGACTCGTAGCCGCTGATCCAGTTGTCCTGGTCGTAGTTGATCTTGTCGGCGATGTTCGAGGTGAACGGCACGCTGTACCGCTCGGCAAACATCAGGTCCGAGTAGCTGCTGCCGGAGATGGGCACGAGCTGGTCGTTGCCGGTCTGCTCGGCGACCTGCCAGAGCGCTTCGCACACCATCAGCAATCGGCCGAGCGTCTCGGGCTCGGCGTCGCTGAGCACCCACTCGCGGAGCTCGGGGGTGTCGGCCACGTAGCCGGTCTCCTGCCCGCCGGAGGTGTCCCAGATCAGGTCCTGGTACCACTGCGGCTGCGGGCTCTGCTGCATCGCCTCGGCGAGCAGGGCCTTGGCCTGGGCGAAGAGGTTCTCGTTGTAGAAGATCTTGACCGAGCCGACGAAGCTGGTGGGCACGGCGTAGAAGTCCTGCAGCTCGAAGACGTAGCTCGCCTGCATCCCGTCGATCAGCGTGTCACGCCACGGGCCGTTGGACAACGCGTCGGCGAGCTCGGGGTCCTGACCCTCGGGCAGATACTCCGGGGCGTTGTAGGGATTGGGCATCAGCCCTTCGTCACCCAGCGAATCAAAATACTTCGCGATGCCCGCGCCCTGCGCAATCGCGCCCTTGTCCGGCCCGCCGCGTTCGCAGAGGTCCGGCGCGGTGCCGCTGACGGCGTGGACGTTGAGCACCTGGGCGTAGACCCGCTCGGTGATGTCGAGTTGGCGGACCTCAACGTTGGCTTCCTGGACGTGGGGCAGGGCGTTGTACGCGTCCATCGCGTTCTGCATCGCCTCGCGGTAGCCCGGCTCGAGCTGCCAGTGCATCAGCTGGATGACCTTCTTGCCGCTCTCGTTGTTCTGGCTGAGTGCGCCTTCTTCGAACGAACGCGACACCACCGTAAACAGGCTGATGAGAAATCCGCCCAGCAGGAGCACCAGGCCGACGAGGTTCATATTGAATTTCATGGCGTGTCCCCCGTCTCACCGGAAGCGTTGTCCTCGTTCTCCAGGAGTTCCTCGGGCTTGGCGAGGAAGAGCTGCACCTCGGGGATCTCGATGTTGAGGTCGGGCCGTTTTTCCTGCAGGTCTTCGAGGGCGAGCTGAGCGTTAAACGCGCGGCCGCTGCGGGGGGCGTCGGTGATGATCTTCTGGTAGTAGCGGATCGCGGTCGGCAGATCGTCGAGCTCGTTCTGCGCGGCCTGGCCGAGTTGCCAGTAAAGCACGCCCGCGCCGTTCGGGTCGGTGAGCCCCAGATCGTCTGCCTTGATGAAGCAGCGGACGGCGCCCGCGTAGTCTTGCAGGTGGTGGTAACGCACCTGGCCCATGACTTCCCAGGTCATCGAGGCGCCGTCGCGGTCGTCGCGGTCGGTGATCCAGCCCTCGAGAAACTCCAGGCCGAGCTTCACGCCGTCGAGGTTCTTGAAGTCCTGGAAGTAGGTGCCCGCGTAAAACAACGCGGCCTGATCCGCGGCGTCCAGGTCGGGCCAGGTTTCGAAGACCCGGCGGTAGTGTTCGCGTGCGCCTTCGAGATCGATCTCGTCGCCGAGGTAGTCGCGGATCTCGTCGATCCGCCCGAGGTTCAACACACTGCGGGCCGCGAAGGGCGTCTGGGGCGCCTGGTCCGCGATGGATTGGTAGCCCTCGATCGCTTCTTCGATCAGATCGCGTGTGGCGGGCGATCGGTGTTGGGCCGAGAGCGCTCGGCCGAACGTCGCTTGAAGCCACACGTCCGAACCCGGGCTGCCGGCTTTGTCCACGGCCTGGCCGTAGAGCTTGTACGCCAAATCGAAATTGAAATAGGTCAACTCTTTCGACGCTTCTTCAAGAAGAAGGTTGAGTGACTCGCTTTCCTGGCTATGGCTTGGCGGGTGAATGAGTACGACAAGCAGCGCTGCAACCAGGAAGCCGATCCGAACATCAGTGATGGCTGAATACGACATGAGGGGGTGAGTATAATCGCTGTTGCGCCACTCGCCTACCCTGATGCGAGGGGTTTTAAAGCATGGTCCGACCAGCACATGGCGAAGTCAGGACAAGACATGGTGCGGCCTATCGTCGCCCGGCATCGTGATCTTGGTTTATATATTTAAATCCCGGTAAATGAACGCCCCGGGGTGGGTCGGTGGTTCATCGGAAATTTTAAAAAATGGGTCGGGCGAGATCGCGATCAGCCGCGGATCTTCTGGCCTAGGCGTTCCTGAATCGTCTCGGCCATCGGCAGTTTCACGTACGGCGGCAGCTCGTTGACGAACATCTTGCGGACGTTCAGGAAGATGTGGCGGTGCTCAAAGACGTTGAAGACCGCAGCGGGGTCCCACAGCGGCGGCACCACGATCGTGACGTTCTTGCTCACCCGACGCAGCTCCGCGAAGAACGCCTCGGGGTCGTCCACGTGCTCGATGGTGTGCGAGCAGAGGGTGTGCTCGAACTGCTTGTCGTCGAAGGGCAGGCTGTAGATGTCGTCGATCTTCTGGAAGTTCCCCGGGCCGGGGTCGTGCTGGAAGATGTCGACGTTGAGCCCGCCGCCGTCGGAGTGGCCGCAGCAGATGTTGAGGTCCCACTTCCGCATGCGGAGGATGCGGGTCTTGACCAGCTTGTAGCTGATCTCGTGGAGCACGATCAGCAGGACCACCAAGAACAGCACGAAGAACGAGAAGTAGATCATGGCGGGGCCCGGGTCGGGGTCATTGGGGAGGTTAGGACTATGAATAATATATGTGCGGGTCCTTGAACCGATGGGCGGCCGGATGGGGAATAACCCAAAACTCATAGGGTGCTGAACTTGCAGGTTTGTGGCACGGTCGGCCCCGGCGTGGGATAGCATGAAGCCATGTCTACACGCAGCTTTCTGGTTCAGGGCGATCTCGCAGACTACCTCGGCCCCTTGGCGGGGAGCGAAACCGATATTCAGCGGCGACTGAGCGAGGCATCCGACCGCCTGCCCGAGGCCGAGATGAAATCGTCCCCGGAGGCGGCGCGGGTGTTGGCGATGCTGGTCAAGCTCACCGGCGCACGGCGCGCGTTCGAGGTGGGGACGTTCACCGGCTACAGCGCGTTGCGCGTGGCCGAGGCGTTGCCCGACGACGGCGAGTTGGTCTGTTGCGATGTCAGCGATACCTGGCCCGCGGTGGGTCGGCCGTTCTGGGAAGAAGCGGGCGTGGCGGACCGCATCGACCTGCGCATCGGCGACGCGTCGCAGACACTGCGCACCATGATCGGGGCGGGCGACGCGGGGGCGTTCGACTTCGGCTTCATCGACGCGGACAAGACCGGCTACCCCACGTACTACGACCTGGGCCTGGAACTCCTCCGGCCCGGCGGGCTCATGGTGTTCGACAACGCGTTGCGCCACGGCGCGGTCGCCCGGCAAGACGTGCAGGACGCGGACACCGTTGCGATACGCGAAGTGAATCAGCGCGCCTTCGAGGACGAGCAGGTTGAAGCGGGCATGCTGCTGCTGGGGGACGGGTTGTTGTTGGTGCGGAAGCGCTAAGCCGCAAGAGGCGTGCGTGTGAAGGGGCGTTGCGGCGTGCGTTACTCGTAGCGTTTGCCTTCGTGTTCGATCCAGCCGCCGGGGCGCCACTTCTTGGGGTCGTGGTGGGTCCAGTGCAGCGCGCCGCCCAGGTCGTTGTATTCGTACTCGCCCTTGAAGATCAGCCGATCGCCCTCGCGGGCCGGGACGCGGGGGGCGAGGTCGATGTTGTGGGCGACCTTGATCGTGATGTCGGTGTGATCGACCTCGACGAGGAAGCGCTGGTGGCGTGAGCCCTCGTTGTCATCCGGCAGGACGTGCACGATGACGCCGGTGTCGGTGATGATCACGTCCGATTTCTTGCGGCGGTGCAGGTCGGCGATCGGCGAGGGCTTGTGTTTGGCCGGGGCGGTGGTGCCCTTGATGTCGGCCGGGGCAGGCAGGGGCTCGGCACTTTCACGCTTGCGGGCCTTGGTGCGCGGGGCCTGGTCTTCGACGCGCGGCGTGCGGTCGGTCACGGTGACGTTGCTGCCGCCCTGAGCTTTGCGGTTCTTGAGGGCCTTGATGATCAACGGCAAGGCCAGCAGCAGGATCTGCTTGAGCACGCGCATCGTCTGGGGGCTGGGTTTCTTGGGCATGGTGATGCTCTCGAAAAAACCCGCACATGATGGTCACCATGTGCGGGCTGGGATTTCAGGGGGTCCGCATGAAACGGATCAGTAGGTCAGGACCGCGGGCAGTTCGCCGGCCTGCTCGATCCAGCCGGCCACCACGCTTTCGCTGGGCAGCGAGCGGACCAGGTTCTTGCCTTCGTTGACCTCGGCCATCTTGGCGGTGAGGTTGTCGGCCCGACGCATCTTCAGTTCCTTGACGGTGTCGACGCCGGCGGCTTCGAGCAGCTCGGAGTACTCCTCGCCCACGCCCTTGATCCGCATCAGGTCGGCCATGTTGCAGAACTTAAGGATTTCTTTTTCCGACAGGCCCGAAGCCTCGGCGACGGCTTTACGGCCGGCGGGGTCGGCACCCTTCTCGAGCAGGGCGTCGGTGGTGGCGATGTCGGCCTTGGCCAGCGCTTCTTTTTTCGCGGGGCCGATGCCTTCGATTTCGTCGATCTTGTAACTCATGGGGTTCCTCGATTTGGATGATGTTGAGGTAATGAAATGGATGACCCGCCCGCACGCCGAGCGATGTCAAACAAGTGTAAAGCATGGTTCGTCGTTTGGGCACCCCCGAGAGGAAAATCAGGGTTATCCGGACAGCTTTGTTTTTGAAGCGTTATCGACGTCGCCTACCAGTCGAGAGGTTTGAGCCAAGCCTCGCGCAACTCGTCGAGCGAAGCGGCGAAGAGTTGGCCCTGGTCCGCGGTGCGGAGGGTGAGGTCGTCGTGGTTGGTGAACGTGCCGACCTGCGCGAAGGGGATGCCCGCGTCGCGTAGCGACTTGATCGCGGCGTCGAGTTTGCCCGGCTCGATCTCCAGCAGGTAGCGGCTGGGGGTCTCGGCGAAACACTTGGCGGTCAGGTCGAGTTCGGTGCCCGATGCGGCGGGCAGGTTGGTGAGGTCGAGATCGAGGCCGATGCGGCCGGCGAAAGCCATCTCGGCGGCGGCGGGCAGTAGGCCACCCTCGGAGCAGTCGTGGGCCGAGGCGACGAGGCGCTGATCGATCAGCGCGGCGACGGCGGCGGCGTGTTTCGGGCCGGCTTCGAGGTCGACGCGCGGGATGCGGCGGTCGGCGGTGGCGGGCGCGAGGCCGCAAGCGGCGAGGTGCGAGCCGCCGAGGTTCGGGGTGGTGTTGCCGACGACGAGCAGCGCGTTGCCCGCGGCCTTGGCGTCCATCGTGCGGGCCTTGGTGATGTCGTCGACCATGCCCATGGCCGAGATCAGCATCGTCGGCGGGATGGTGATGAGCTTCCCGTCTTCGGTGGTGAACTGGTTGGACAGCGAGTCCTTGCCGGAGACGAAGGGCGTTTCGTAGGCCATCGCGCCGTCGTAGCACGCCTCGGCGGCGCGGACGAGCGACCCGAGCTGGGCCGGGTCGTCGCAGCGCGGCCAGCAGAAGTTGTCGAGGATGGCGAGGTGACGCGGGTCGGCACCGACGCACACGGCATTTCGTACGGCTTCGTCGAGCGCTGCGAGGGTCGCCCAGTACGAATCGCCATCGGTCGCGGTCCCGTCGGCGGTGGCTTTCTCCGAGAGGTACGGTGCGAGGCCGTTGCTGAGGCTCACGCCCTTGTTCGAGTCGAGTTTGGGACGTAGCACCGCGCCGTCGGACGGGCCGTCCTGCCCGGGGCCGACGAGCGGCTTCACGACGCTACCGGCCTGGACCTCGTGGTCGTACTGGCGGATGATCCAGTGCTTGCTGGCGAGGTTGGGGTGCGATAGCAGAGTGACGAGGGACGAGTGAACAGTGCCGAGTGCGGCGGAGGCGTTGCCTTTCCACTCATCACTGTTCACTGCGGACTCATCACTCGTGGCCGCAGGCCACGTTGCCTGGCGCGTCGGCGTGGGGATGCCGTCGTGCATGAACGGCATGGCGAGCTTGCCGACTTCCTGGCCGTGCCAGGTGAGTTGGAGGGTGGGTACGCCGTCTTCTTCGTAGCCGAATTCGCCGAGGTCGCAGAAGGGCACGTCCTCGGCTTCGGCGAGCTGGCGCAGCGCTTCGACGTTCTCGGCGGGCACGGCCAGGGGCATGCGTTCCTGGGCTTCGCTGATCCAGACCTCGGTGTAGGTCAGGCCGTCGTACTTGGTCGGGGCGGTGTCGAGGGTGACTTTGGCGCCGACCTTCTCGGCCATCTCGCCGACGGCGGAGCTGAACCCGCCTGCGCCGCAGTCACTGATCGCGGTGAACAGGCAGCGGGCTTCGTTGGTTTGGGGGTCGACGTAGTCGCGGGCCTGGAGGATGACGTCGAGGGTTTTCTTCTCGGTGATCGCGTTGCCGATCTGCACGGCGTGGCTGAACTCGTCGGCGTGGGTGTCGGTGAGCTCGGCGGAACTGAACGTAGCGCCGTGGATGCCGTCACGGCCGGTCGCGCCGCCGAGGATGATGATCCGGTCGCCGGGCTGGGCGGTGCCGAAGCACTTGTCGAGGGGGATGATGCCGACGCAGCCGGCGTAGACCAGCGGGTTGGCGACGAAGTCGTCGTGGAAGTAGACCGCACCGTTGACGGTGGGGATGCCCATGCGGTTGCCGTAGTCACGGACACCGTCGACGACGCGTTGGAGCGTGCGCTTGGGATGGATCACGCCATTGGGCAGGTCTTCGGGGTCGGCATCGGGGAAGGCGACGCAGAAAGTGTCGGTGTTGGCGATGGGTTTGGCGGCGAGGCCGGTTCCCATGATGTCGCGGATGCATCCGCCGATGCCGGTGGCGGCGCCGCCGTAGGGCTCGAGGGCCGAGGGGTGGTTGTGGGTTTCGACTTTGATCGCGACGCCGTCGGTGTCGTCGAATTTCACGATGCCGGCGTTGTCGTCGAAGACGCTGACGAGCCAGTCTTCGCGGTCGGTGCCTTTCCACTTGTCCTTGAGGTCGAAGGTCGCGGCGGCGACGGTGGTCTTGAGGAGGTTGTGGATGGTGACGGTCCCGTCGTCGTTGACCTCGTGCCCGGCCTTGCCGCGGAAGATGTCCAGCGACTCGGACGAGCCGGTGTACGACACGGTGGACTTGAGCGTCTTGTGCACGCAGTGCTCGGACCAGGTCTGGGCGAGGGTCTCGAGCTCGACGTCGGTGGGTTCACGGCCGGCGTCGCGGTAGTAGTTCTGGATCTCGCGCATCTCATCGAGCGAGAGGAACAGGTGGGCCTCACGCGACATCACCTCGAGCGCGGCGTCGTCGAGGTCGCGGATGGGGATGTGGGTGAGGTTGAAGTCGTAGGGCGTGCCGTGGACGAACTCGGCGGGGTGGTAGTGCTCCAGGTGGACCGACTGTACGACCGTGTTGGCGAGCTGCGACTCGGCGAAGGCGCGGAGCTTGGCGTCGTCGATCGGCGAGGAGGTCTCGAAGTCGAAGCGGGTGCCGGTGCGGACCTGGACCTCGTCCTTGCCGAGGCTGGGCAGCATCTCGCGGATGGCGTCCTGGGTGGACTCGGCCACGGGGTCCATCACGCCGGGCAGGTAGTGCACCTCGGCCACGGCGGAACCCGGCGCGGCGTCCTCGGCACCGATCACGGCGACTTGGTTGACCGGGTCGGACAGCAACTCGCCAGCGACCTGCTGCGACTGTTCGTCGGTGAGCGGGGCTTCGATCAGGAAGACCGCGGTGGTGTGGGCGGCGGTGACGGCGGGGCCGAGGTGGGTCTGGGCGAGGCCCAGCGTGGCGTGGCCGTGGGCGTCGATTTCGCCGGGTTTGGGGCGGATTTCAACGCGGAGGACACGGCGGGTGGCGGGAGAAACGGCGTGATCGAGGGCGGTCATGCGGGGATGATACGGCACATCGGAGTTGGCTGTGGAGTTGGCGGTCTGCCTTGCCCGAGCCGTGATGCAGAGCGGTTCCGGATTTCGGAATTGGGATTTCGCAGCTGACGCAAGCGACGGCTTGGTGGGCCAGGTTTACGGCGAGCCGACCGCGGGGGCGGGCAGGGTTTCGTCGGGCATGCGTCCGATCCGGCCGGCGAAGGTGAACCAGCGGTACTTCTCGCGGAGGTCCGCCACGCCCGGCGGTAGGGCTGGGTCTTCGAAGCGCAGGATGGCTTTGTACATCGGCAGGTAGATGGTGCCGTCGGCGTCGGTGGTCAGGCTCGGGAACACCAGCACCAGCGAGCGGTCGAGTTCATCGTCAATGATCTGGTCGGCGGCGATGGCGAGCGTGGGTACGGGGGTGTGCGCGGCCGATTCGCCGTCGGGGGTGACGTGGTGACGCATCAGCGCCGCGGGGGCGTTGGCGAAGGCGGCGGTGTAGTGCGGCTCGGCGGCAACGTCGTCTCCGTGCGCGGCGTGCCAGGTGGCCAGGAGGTAGTGGGCGTAGAACAACTCGGGCAACGCCGCGACCTCGGCTTCGAGCTTCTGCTTTGTGGCCTCGCTGAGGAACAGCTCCGCGGGCTGTTTGGCGAGCGTCATACAGCGGATCACCGCGAGTTGTTCATCCGGCGGGACGTGGAAGCCCAGGTCTTTGTAGACCTCGTTGGTCCGGGCGTTGGACATCATGCCGCGCTCGAGCGATTTGAACGTGGTGTAGAAGGTGCGCGGCCAGGTTTTGCGTTGCGACCAGTCCAGCGGCGGGTCGGGCTTTTTTTCCTGGTCGGTGAGCATCACGATCACCACGACGATCAGCGGCACGATCACAAACAAGCTCAGTGTCGCGGCGACGATCCACGGGCCCTTGACGGTGAGGCCCGGGCGTTCGGGTTGTTTGGCGGGAGCGGGGGGTGGAGTGGTCATGGTGATCCGGGGCTTTGTCGCCCGGTGGGGCTCCGCAGCCCTCGGCTTGTGGGAGGGTGGGGCCTATAGCACACCATAGGCTTCGAGCTTCGCGATGACCGCAGGGATTGGGTTGTCGGTGTCGCGGGAGACGAGCTCGGCCTGCCAGCCGCGGGCGAGGGCGGCGTCGATGTTTTCCTGCAGGTCGTCGAAGAACAGGATGTTCGCCGGCGGGATCTCGGTGCCGTCTTCGACGTATTGGTAGATCGCGGGGTCGGGCTTGGCCAGGCCGACGATCTGGCTGCCTAGCGGGTAGTCGAACAGCTCGATCGGCAGGTACGCGGCGTGCTCACGGCTGGTGAACATCTGCCAGTGGTGGGCGTTGGTGTTGCTCAGGCACCCCACCTTCACCGGTTCCAGCGAGAGTCTGTCGAGCAGCGCGATCGCGCCCGGAAACGCCTCGATCAACACCGCTTCGGTCACACGGCGAACCTCATCCACCTTCACATCAGCAAGCTTGGCGGCGGTGGCGAAGAACTCGACGACGGTGACCTTGCCGGTCTCAAAGTGGTCGAACAGCTCGGCGAGCGGGTGGTGGCTGCCGCGCGCAGCCTTGGTCGACAGGTCGCCCGTGAGGCCCGCCAACTCGGGCAGGTTCGCGAGCAGGGCGGCGTGGTCCCAGTCGTCAGCGATGCGCAGCAACACCCGGCCGAGGTCAAACATGACGAGGTCGATTTCGGGTTTCGGGTTTTGGGGTTGGGGTGTGGAGTCCAAGGCCATCACCCCCGCACTTGCCCGTCGCCCCGGGCGACCCATTTGTAGGTCGTCAGGTCTTCGGCACCCATGGGGCCGCGGCTGTGGAGTTTGTCGGTGGAGATGCCGATCTCGGCGCCCAGGCCGTACTGCTGGCCGTCGGAGAAGCGGGTGGAGCAGTTGACCATCACGTTGGCGGTGTCGACGGACTGCACGAAGCGGTTCGACGCGGCGAGGTCGGTGGTGAGGATGGCGTCGGTGTGCTTGCTGCCGTAGCGGTTGATGTGGGCGACCGCGTCATCGAGCGAATCGACCACGCGGAGTGCGACGATCATGTCGAGGTACTCGGCCGACCAGTCGGACTCCTCGGCGGGCCGGGAGTCGGGCAGCTCGCTCATGCTGCGGGTGTCGGCGCGGAGCTCGACGCCCTTGGCCAGCAGGGCTTCGCCGACCTTGCGGACCAGGCCGTTCGCGACGCAGTCCTGGTGGAAGAGGATGGTCTCGGTGGCGTTGCAGACGCCAGTACGCTGGGTCTTGGCGTTGAGGCAGATGTCCACGGCCATGTCGTGGTCGGCGGTGGCGTCGACGTAGACGTGGCAGTTGCCCGTGTAGTGCTTGATGACGGGGATGCGCGACTGCTCGACCACGGCGCGGATCAGCGACTCGCCGCCCCGGGGGATGCAGACGTCGATCAGTTCGTCGAGCTTGAGCAGTTCGCCCACGGCGGAACGGTCGGTGGTGCCGACGAGTTGCACGGCGTCTGCGGGAACGCCGGCTTTATCGAGGCCTTGCTTGACGCACGCGGCGATCGCAGCGTTGGAGTGCAGGGCTTCCTTGCCGCCGCGGAGGATCGCGGCGTTGCCGGACTTGAGGCAGAGGGCGGCGGCGTCGCAGGTCACGTTGGGGCGAGACTCGAAGATGATCAGCACGGTGCCCAGGGGCACGCGGACTTTCTCCAGGCGGATGCCGTTGGACAGGACCCGGCCCTCGAGGATGCGGCCGACGGGGTCGGGCTGGTCGGCGATCTGGCGGACGGCGTCGGCCATGTTGGCGATACGGTCGTCGTTGAGCTCGAGGCGGTCGAGCATGGCCGAGGCCAGGCCGTTGGCGCGGCCGGCTTCGAGGTCCTTGGCGTTGGCGGCCTTGAGCGTTTCGGTCGCGGCGACCAGGGCGTCGGCGGTGTAGCGCAGGGCGTCGTCGCGGACGCTGCCGGGCACGGTGGCCATCGCGAGGCCCGCAGCGCGGGCGGCTTGGGCCAAGCCCAGGCAGTAGGCGGGCACGTCGGTGGTGTCGGCGGTGGGGGTGGCGGTGGTCATCAGACCCGCATCGTAGCCGGGGCGGGGGCGATGGGTCTAATTCGGGGCGGGGTTTGGCGAGAGCGGCGATCCACCTCACGCCAGCGAAATGTTCGGTGCCGGATCAGTTGCCCGGGGCGTTGTCGCGTCGGCGGACGGTGACGGGCATGACTTCGGGCACCTGGACCGGGGTGACTCCAGCCGGGGCGATGATCTTGGGCCGTTCATTGATGACTTGTTGGGCTTGGGTGACATCGAGCTTCTCGGGCTCGGTGATGGTCAGCTCGGCCCGGATGACCGGGAGGTCGGGGTCTCTGGCGGCGATCCGGGCGATGACGTCGGCCGGCCCCTGCAGTTCGACGTCGCGGAGGAAGTTGGAGCGGTCCTCGGGGCGGACGGTGTAGCGGAGCTGCAGCTCAACCGGGAGGTTGATGTGGAGCGGGACGCGGTCGAGGGTGGTGGTGACGGTGTCGTTCTCGAGGGTGTAGTTGACCCGGATGCCGTTTTTCGGAGCATCGTCTTTGGCCCCGGGCTTGCTTGGGTCGTATTGGCTGGGGAAGGTCAGGGGGACGTTGGTGGCGACACGCTCAAGGCCCGTGCCTTCGACGGTGTTGGCGTTTGCGAGGTTGGCAATGATGTACAGGCCTTCGAGCTGAGAGACCATACTCATCGGGCCGGTGATCGAGACGCTCGCCGGCTCCGCAACGGGGTTGCCGCTGAGCTTGAGGTTGCTGGCCTGGACCTCGATCGGAAGCTCGATGGTTTCCAGGGGTTCGATGGTCACGGTGAGCGTCGCGGGCTCGACGTCGAGCTCGGTGATCCCGATCTCGCCCAGGCCCGCACGGATCAACGCCTCGTCGAGGATGATCGTGCGGTCGGTGGGCTCGGTGATGCCGGTGGGGTCGATCTCGTGGATGAGGGGGACGCCGGTGATGGCATTGAACCGCTGGATCTGCCCGCTCGAGGCGCGGTAGTTCACCAGAAGGCCCTCGGTTTCGGGGGTGATGGCGTAGCGGTCGGTGGGCTCGTTGATGAGCAGCTGGACCGTCTTGCCGGTCTCCTGCTTGAGGACAGTGGCCTCGGCGTAGAGCCAGACGAGCACCGAGATGATGGTGACGACGATCCAGGTCTCGACTTTTTCGTGGAACTTGCGTTGGGCCATGATCGGGCTGCTTGGGTAGCGATTAGGCGGCGGGCTTGGCCGAGGAGCTGCTGGTGCTGGAGGACGGGTCTTCCTCGTCGATCGCGCTGGGTTCGTCGAGGGTGACCTCGGTCATGCCCTTGGTGAGGACCCGGCGGAGGTCTTCGATGGTCAGGTGGCGGGTGAGCGTGCCGCGTTCGGCGACGCTGATGGTGCCGGTCTCTTCGGAGACGACCAGGATCAGCGCATCGACTTCGCTGGAGAGCCCGATGGCGGCGCGGTGGCGAGACCCGAGCTCTTGCTCGACGCTGTCGCCCTCGGCCAGGGGGAACTGCACACCCGCGGCGACGATGCGGTCGCCGCGGAGGACCACGCCCATGTCGTGCAACGCCGAGCCGGGCCAGAAGATCGTGTTGAGCAGTTCCTTGGTCACGTCGGCATCGACGCGGATGCCGGCTTCGACGATCCCGCCCAGGCCCACTTGCCGTTCGATCGCGATGAGCGCCCCGACCTTGTTGCGTGAGAGGTATTGGATCGACCCGAGCAGTTCTTCAACGACGCGGGCTTTACGCAGCCCCGCTTGGCGGAAGAACCGGGCCTCGCCCAAGCGCACCAGCGCCCGGCGGATCTCCGGCTGGAACACGATCACCAACGCGAACGAGATGAAGCCCAGGAAGCCGGAATACAGGAAGCTCAGGCGTTCGAGCTGATCGGCGCCGCCGACGATTTGGATGGAGAGCGTGCCGATGATCAGGATGATCGCCACGCCCTTGATGACCCGGGCCCCGCGCGTGCCGCGCAGGAACCGCAGGATCAGATACACCACCACCCAGATCACCGCGAGCTCGAAACACACCGCCCACAACTCGGTCTCCAGGTAGTTCTGAACACGCGCCCAGACCTGCTCGAGGTTCTCCAACAGGTTATTCAGCAGGCGTCTTGGCATGGGGCGGGGTGGTGAAACGGATGGCGAGAGCGGGTGGTCGTGCCCACAAGAAACTATCGGCAGGTCGGGGGGCGGGGGACCGGAATCGGGTCGATTCGGGACCACTCCGATAATCACCGCTGCGCTGATAGCTCCAACCGATGCAAGATACCATGCGTGGTGGCGTTATACTGACCCAACCGCCGATCGATGGCGGACTTCTCGGTCCGCTTCCCCCGTTCCCCGATCCCCGGCCACGTCACATGCACCAACTCGAACGCCTGCGCTCCAACATCCAGTCCTGCTTCCTGGGCAACCAACAGGCGATCGACAAGGTGATCATTTGTCTGCTCGCCAAGGGCCACGTGTTGATCGAGGATGTGCCGGGCGTGGGCAAGACCACGCTCGCGATCGCGCTGTCCAAGTCGCTCGACGGCAGCCTCTCGCGCATCCAGCTCACCCCCGACATGCTCCCGGCCGACATCCTGGGCGTCACCATCTGGGACCAGCAGAAGGCCGAGTTCAGCTTCAAGGCGGGCCCGATCTTTTCCAACGTCGTCCTCGCCGACGAGATCAACCGCACCACCCCGCGGACGCAGTCGGCCCTGCTCGAAGCGATGAACGAGTCGCAGGTCTCGATGGACGGCATCACCCGCAAGCTGCTCGACCCGTTTATCGTGATCGCCACGCAGAACCCTGTTGAGTTTGAGGGCACCTACTTCCTGCCCGAGTCGCAGCTCGACCGCTTCCTCATGCGGATCAGCCTGGGCTACCCCAGCCCGGCCGACGAGGCCCGCGTGTTGACCCTCGACCCGCGCCGCACCGCGTTGGCGGAACTCAAGCCGGTGATGACCGCCCAGGAACTCGTCGAGCTGCAGAAACAAGCCGAGGCGGTGTCGGTCGATTCGACGCTGGTGGACTACGTGGTCGCCATCGCCAACGCCACGCGCACCCACGACCAGCTCCAGATCGGCGTCAGCCCGCGGGGTTCGTTGGCGCTCATCCGTGCGGTCAAAGCCACCGCACTCGTGCACGGCCGTGACTACGCCACCCCCGAAGATGTCACCAGCAACGTGAACCCCGTCTTCGCTCACCGCTGCGTGACCAAGACCTACATGCACGAGGCCGACGGCGTGGCGAGCCACCGCGTGCTCAAAGAAATCCTGGAAACCGTGCCCAGCCCGGTTTGATCCGAGCGGTCAGGTTACGTCGTCGTCTTCCGATTGCACGAGCACCCGTGCCGCGGCCGCGAGCCCGAGCGTCACCGGCTCATGGTTTTCGGTTTCGACGGTGACCGCATCGGCGTGGGGGAGGTGTTGGGTGATCCTGGTCTTGGCCCCGGGCATGAGGCCGTTCGCTTCGGCGAAGCGCAGGAACTCGGGGTCGTGGTCCACGATGCGCGTGACGGTGAGCGTTTGTTCGACCGGAGCCGAGGCGAGGGCAACCGAGTCTTCGCGGATCAGCGGTTGATCGGCCCGCGGGATCGGTGAGCCGTGCGGGTCGGTGGCGGGGTGGCCCAGCAGTTCGTCGATGCGGTCGAGCACTTTGTCGGAGATGGTGTGCTCGAGTTCCTCGGCTTCCTCGTGGACCTCGGACCAGTCCATGTGCAGGACCTCGACGAGAAAGAGTTCGACCAGACGGTGTCGGCGGAGTACCCGGTGGGCCAGCCGTCGCCCGGCGGGGGTCAATTCCACCCCGGCCCGCGGGGCGTATCGCAGCAGGTCGGCCTCGGCGAGCGACTTCACCATCGTGGTCGCGGTGCCCGGCGTCACCCCAACAGCCTCGGCGAGTCGGCCCATCGGCACGAGTTCGTCGCCGCCACGCCGGGACTGCTCGAGACAGACCTGTTTCAAATAGTTCTCAACGGTAACGCTGGGCATGGTCGTCAGGCTCAGGCGGTGGAAGTTTCACAGGGTTCGGTTGACATTAACGCACTGATATTCTATCGTCAAAGATATGACTTTGATTAATCAAAATAAACGTATTGGGTACTCGCAGTTCTTCGCCGGGCTGGTGGTGTTGCTCATGGGGCTGATTCAGGTGGGTTGTGGCGACGGTGAAGAGCCGTCGGCCACCGGTGGATCGGGTGCCGAAGCCAAACCTTCGGTCGTGACCACCACCACGATGCTCGACGACCTGGCCCGCACCCTGGCGGGCGACCACGTTGAGGTGGTGGGCATCATGCGGCCCGGCCAAGACCCCCACGTCTACGAAGTCCTGCCCCGCGACGCCCAGGCGATCGCTTCGGCTGACCTGGTCATCGCCAACGGCCTGAACCTCGAAGCCACGCTCCACGGCGTCATCGAAGGCAACGCCAAGGGCAAGGTCGTCTACGCCGCCGAGCACGACGCGATCGAGACGCTGGGCTCGGAAGACTACGAAGGCGCTCCCGACCCGCACTGCTGGATGGATATCGAGCTGTGGAAGCACTACGTCACGTCGGTCCGCGACGGGCTGATCGCCATCGACCCCGGCAACCAGGCCGACTATGAATCGCGGGCCACGGCGTACTTTACCGAGCTCGACGAACTGCAAACCTGGATGACCGAGCGCTTCGCCGAGGTGCCCGAGTCGCAGCGGGTCATCGTCACCAGCCACGACGCTTTCAACTACTTCGGCAATGCGAACAAGATCGAGGTCCACGGCGTCATCGGCATCAGCACAGAGCAGGCCCCGCGGCCCCAGGACATTGCGGCGCTCGAAGCCATGGTGAAAGAGCGCAACGTCCAGGCGTTGTTCATCGAGAGCTCGACCTCGCCCACGCTCAACTCGATCGTCGAGAAGGTCGCCGAGCAAACCGGGGCCAAAGTCGGCGGGACGCTCTACAGTGACTCGCTCGGCATGCCCGGCAGCGGGGCGGACACGTACATCACCATGATGAAGCACAACGTGAATACGGTGGTGGACGCGTTGAAATGATTGGTTGGTTGCCGCAGATTTCACCGATCACGCTGATTAAGATTTGATGCAAGAAGCCGCCGATGGATTCTTGGAATCTGCGTAACTCTGTGAAATCTGTGGCTAATAATTGTCTATGACTGTTTCGCCCCTACCCCTGCAAGCCACCGATGTGACGGTGGCCTACGACGCACGCCCGGTGCTGCGCTCGGTGTCGTTCTCGCTCGAGCCCGGGCAGATGTTGGGAATCGTCGGGCCCAACGGCGCGGGCAAGTCGACGCTGCTCAAGTCGCTGCTCGGTTTGATCCAGCCCGACTTCGGGCAGGTCCGTGTGTTCGGCGAAGCAGTGGATGATGTGCGTTCCCGCATCGCCTACGTGCCGCAGACCGAGGGCGTGGACTGGGACTTCCCGATCACCGTCCGCGAGGTCGTGCTGATGGGGCGGTACGGCCAGAAGGGCTGGTTCGGCCGACCCACCAAGGAAGACCGCGAGCGTGCCCATATCGCCCTCGAAAAAGTCGGCATGGCGAAATTCGAGAAGCGCCACATCCGCCAGCTCTCCGGCGGACAGCAACGCCGGGTGTTTCTCGCCCGGGCGCTGTGCCAGGGCGCGGAACTGCTGCTGCTGGACGAACCTTTTGCCGGGGTCGACGCGGCGACGGAGAAAGCGATCTTCGCGCTCATTGATCAAATGGCCGTGGAAGGCAAAGCGCTCTTGGTGGTGAATCACGACCTGTCGATCCTCGACCGGTTCGACCGGGTGCTGCTACTGAACCAGCGGGTTATCGCGTTCGGCTCGCCGGACGTGGTGGTGACCGAAGAAAACCTCCGCGCGACTTACGGCGGCCGGCTGTCGTTGCTGGACGAAGCGGACGAAACCCTCAGACAACGGAGAGTCACGGGTGACCCCCACCTTGCTCGCACTACTTGATTGGGACCACAGCCAGTGGCTGGCGCCGTGGTCCGAGCAGTGGATCGCCGAGACGGTCTGCAGCATGCTCGTGGGCGTGGCCTGCGGCGTGCTCGGCTGTTTCGTGGTGCTGCGGCGCATGGCGCTGATCGGCGATGCGCTGGCGCACGCGGTCTTGCCGGGCGTGGTGCTGGCGTTCATGATCGGGGGCATCGCGTGGGCGCAGTGGGGCCTCAACGACAGCGGCGAAGTCACCAACGCGGCGGCGGCCTGGGCGGGGCCGAAGATCGCTGCGGTGATCGATCAGATCTCCCCCCCGATCTTGCTGCTCATCGGCGCGACCATCACGGGTCTGCTCACCGCGGTGCTGATCAACCTGGTGGTGAGGTTCAGCCGGACCAAGGAAGACTCATCCATCGGCATTGTGTTCACCTCGATGTTTGCGCTGGGCATCGTCATGATCAGCGCGCTGCCGCAGAGCACTCACTTCGACCTCAAGTGCTTCCTCTTCGGCGACCCGCTGGCGATCCTGCCCGAAGACCTGAAGATGATGGCGATCATCTGCCCGTCGGTCCTGGTGATCGTGGGCCTGCTGTACTACCGGCTGAAGCTGGTCAGCTTCGACCCGCTGGTCGCCGCGGCGATGGGCGTCAGCGTCGCGGCGATGCACTACCTCATCATGGGCATGCTCTCGGTCACCGTGGTGGCGGGGCTCAAGACCACGGGCGTCGTGCTGGTCGTGGCGATGGTGATCACCCCGGCCTCGGCGGCGTATCAGCTCACCAACCGCTTCTGGGCCATGCTTGTGTTGGCGGGCGTCTTCGGGGCGGTGTCGGCGGCGCTGGGGATGTCGCTCGCCTTCGTCGCCAACTCGCCGACCGGCCCGGCGATGGTGCTGGTCGCGGTCGGCCTGTTTGCGCTGTCGGTGATCTTCAGCCCCGGGCACGGCGTCGTGTTCGACCGCATCCGACGCTACAAGCTCGCCCGCCACGTCGAGAACGAAGACGTGCTCAAGGCGATCTACCGCCTGGGCCCCCAGCCCTCGGGCCGGTTCCACGACACGCTGGTCCTGCAGACCCAGCTCACCACCAAACGTGTCGCCTCGGCGCTGCGTCGTCTGCGGGGCGAGGAACTGGTGGTCGATCAGGGCGATCAGTTTACGCTGACCCCCGCGGGTGTCCGCCACGCCGAGACGATGGTCCGGGCCCACCGCCTGTGGGAGACCTACCTCGCCGACCGCATGGGCGTGTCCCCGGAAGAGGTGCACGACGAGGCCGAGCGTCTGGAGCACGCCCACGACCTGGCCGAGCGTCTGGATGAAACCCTGGGCCGACCCGACGTCGACCCCCACGGCTCGGCGATCCCCCGCCGAAACGAGGACGACGAAGACGAGCCCCGCTCCCCGTTGTTCCCGCACGAAGGCTAAACCCTACCTTCACGCGGGCGGCAGGGCGGTCTCCGGGGCGCGGGAAGATCAGCACTTTCATTTCTTTTTCATCGGTGGGAACCTGTCAGAGGTTCGCGCGTCTATCGCATGGTGAAACGACCCTACTCCGTGGAGAACATTCTGATGAAATCGAGCTGCCGTTTGCTGCTGTTGTGTTGTTTGGTGGGCGTGGTGTTCGTCCCGACGCCGGCCGAGGCGCGGATCAAGCTGATCACGCTGCCCGTGCGCGAGCGGGTCGAGATCCAGCTCGATCACGCCACCGCCACGCTGGTCGAAGAAGAACGCATCGTCCCGCTGGTCCAGGGCGTGAATCAGGTCGATTTCTCCTGGGCCAACACGCAGATCGACCCGAGCACGATCGTGTTTCGTGTGTTGGGTACCGATCCCAACGTCCCGCAAGTCATCGGCGAGCAGCCCGAGGTCAACGTGCTGTCGGTCACCTATCCCCCGGGTGAAAACGCCTTGGTGTGGCAGGTGTCCAGCAGTTCGTCGACGTCGGTGGCCGTCCGCATCAGTTACCTCATCGGCGGGTTGACCAAGGGGTTCAACTACCGAGCGATCGCCGAGAACGACGAGTCGACGCTGACACTGAGTCAGTACATCCGCGTGCAGAACTTCGCCGGCGAAGCCTACGACGACACCGAGATCTATGCCGGGCTGGGCGACGCCTTCCTCAAGCCCATCGGCGTCAACGAGACCAAGCAGATGCTTGTGCAGCGTTTTGAGAACGTCCCGGTCACCAAGACCTACACCGCCGACCTGCACCGCTTCGGCTGGCTCGACCAATCCCAGAACAAGCTCCGCGTCCCGATGCACTACCGCATCGAGAACACCGAGGAACTCGGCCTGGGACAGGAAGCGTTGCCTGCTGGGAAGGTCCGCATCTTCCAGAAAGACTCGCCCGAGCCAGACGCCACCACCGCGTTCCTCGGCGAAGACTTCGCCAAGCACACGCCCATCGGCAACCACGCCGACCTGTTCCTCGGCGTCGCCCAGGACATCGTGGTCAAGCGTACGCTCGAGTCGCGTCAGGACGACCGCCTCGCGGGCAACCTGTACGACCGGCGGGTGGTGATGAAATACGAGATCGAAAACTTCAAAGACGAGCCGGTCACGCTGAAGCTCGCCGAGCAGATCGAGATGCTGCGGCGCGAGTTCGGACTACACGCCAGCCAACCCGCCGAGTGGGTGGTCGGCCAGGCCACCACGCTCGACGACGGCGACCTCGTGGCCGACGAGACGGATCAGAACCAGGTGACGTTCTCGGTGGACCTGCCCCAACGCGACGGCGACGAGGCCGAGACGGTGACGGTCCTGCTGGAACTGGTGTTTAAGAACCAGTGGTGATGCAGATTTCGGATTTTTGATTTCGGAAATAAGCATTCTTCAACCCATAAAACGCTCTGTCGCTTGGCGACGAAACGAGACTCTCATGAAATACTTTGTGCTCTTCTTGGTTTTCCTTGGCTTGCTTGGCACCCTTGGCGATTCAACCGCCTCGGGCAAGAACATCGACCTCTCGACCGTGCCCGACCGTGACACAGTGCAACTGACGATCTACAACTCGGCCGACCTCACGCTGGTCCGCGAGACGCGCAAGGTCGTGTTTAAGCCCGGCAACAACCCGCTGCAGTTCTCCTGGGCCAATACGCTCATCGACCCGACGTCGGTGCAGCTGCGCTTCCTCAACCACGCCGAGAAACTCGACGTGCTGGACACGACCTTCCCGCACGACCGCCCGCAGGTCTTGGTCTGGAACGTGGGCAGCGAGCACGCCGGGGAAGCGGTCATCGAGATCAGCTACTTCACCTCCGGCGTGTCGTGGTCGGCCGACTACACCGTCATCGCCAACGCCGACGAGTCCGCCGCGAGCGTGGAGGGTTTCGTCACCGTCGTCAACAACTCCGGGGAGGACTACGAGGATGCACAGGTCCGTCTTGTGGTCGGCACGATCAACCTCGTCGAGCAGATCGCTGAGCTCGCCCGCCGTTCGGGCCGCGATGTCAGTCGGCTGGACCGAGAAGAGGTGGACGCATTTAAGCTGCGGGCGGCCCGGCAGAACGTGGTCGCCGCCGAGGCCGCGATGGCTGACCCGTATGGCGGAGGGGGATACGCCGGCACCCCCAAGCAGATCGTCAAACAAGGCCTCAGCGAGTACTTCATCTTCACCATCGAAGGCACCGAAGACATCCCCACCAATTCCCGCAAGCGTCTGCCGAGTTTTGCCGCCGACGCTGCGCCGCTTGAGGTGCAATACCGCTACCGCCCGCAGCAGTACGGCGAACGGCTGGTCCGCCTCTTCCTCATGACCAACGACACCGAATCGGAGATGGGCACCTCGCCGTTGCCCGACGGGCAGGTCCGCGTGTTCCGGCAGAAGGAGGACGGCCGGGGGCTGTCGTTCCTCGCTCGGCAGCAGGTCAAGTACATCCCCATCGGTGACGACCTGGAGCTCAACCTCGGCGTCGATCCCAACGTCGGCTTCGAGCTCATCACCCAACGCACCTTCCGCGACAACCTCTGGATGCGGCAGCAGGGCATCAAGGTGCTGACCCGTGTGGACCAACCGGGGGTGCAGATCAAAGACAAATCGTCCGTGGCGGGTTGGGATCAGCATCAGGTGATGGCCCGCCGTGTCCGCAACGACACGCCCCGGCCGATCGACGTGGAGATCCGCCAAGCGGTTTACGGCGATGCCACCTTCACCAGCCGGCTCGACGCCACCCGCTACGACAACCACAACGTCGTCTTCGGCGGAACGCTTCAACCCGGTGAGCGCTACGACGCGGTCTACCAGGTCAGCACCCGGCAAGGAGCAAACTCGAAGCAGAACCGCGTCGAGATCGTCGACGACGACCCGGCAGCGCTCAACATCTTTGCCGGCCCGGTTGAATGACGCGGGGCGACTTGCGAGTTGGCCGAACTCCGGGAGGTCGGCTAACGTCCTAGTGCCATGCCCAAAGCCCACGACCGCCTCAGGAAGATCTCGCCACGCGACTGGCGTCGCTGGTTGACGGGGTTGGGCGTGCTGATCGTGGTCTGGGCCGGGGTGGGCCTTACTGTGGGGGTGGCCAAGGCGAAGAAACCGACCTCCGGGAAAGTGGCGGTTGAAGCCCAGAAGGCCGCCGAAATCCCCGGCGATCGGGGGTGGCGGGCGCCGCAGCTCGAGCGATTGGCCGAACGCATCCAGCAGCTCTCGCTCGATGATCGGCTGGACCCGCAGTTGATCGAAGCCATCGAAGCGTCTTTCGCCAGCATGACGCCGGCCGAGCAGCGAGCGTTTGTGCGCGACATCATGCCGCCCGGCCTTGAGCCGATGATCCAAGCCTTCCGGGAGATGGACGACACGCAGAAACGTTTGGCGATCGACCGCCTACGCCGCGAGTTCAAGCACGCCGGCTGGATCGCAGAAGACACCGACCGCTCCACGTTTAGCGCGTGGGTTGAGTCCAGCGTCAGCGCGTTTTCGGAAACCGAAGACCCCGAGGCGCAGCTCGATCTGCTGCCCGTGATGCAGCAGGTCTTGCGTGCGATGCAGACGCGATAGCACTTTTCTTGATGGATCAGGAGCCCGCCCGTCGAGTCTACACCCCCCATGATCGAAGTCGACGCGGTTAGCAAAGCCTTTGCCGGCCGGCCCGCGGTGCAAGACCTCTCGCTGACGGTCCGCCGGGGCGAGGTGTACGGCCTGCTCGGGCACAACGGCGCGGGCAAGAGCACGACGCTGGGCATGATGCTCGGCCAAGTCTTCCCCGACGCGGGCCGGGTGGTGCTGAACGGTGCGGATGTCCTGCGTCGTCGGCGTGCGGCGCTGTCGGGCGTCGGGGCGATCTTCGAATCGCCGTGCTTCTACGACTACCTGACTGGTCGGCGGAACCTGCGCATCTTTGCTCACTACTCCAAGCGGGTGGCCGAGTCGCGGCTGGACGAGGTCGTCGAGCAGGTCGGGCTGGCAGGTCGGATCGATGATCCGGTGGGCACTTACTCCCACGGCATGCGTCAGCGTCTGGCGTTGGGGCAGGCGTTGCTGCACCGCCCGGAGATGCTGATCCTCGACGAGCCGACCGACGGCCTGGACCCGCAGGGCATCGCCGAGTTCCGCGGGACGATCCGCCGATTGAATCAAGACCAGGGCATGACCATCTTGTTCAGCTCGCACCTGCTCAGCGAGGTCGAGCAGGTCTGCGACCGCGTGGCGGTGTTGCACCAGGGCCGGCGGGTATTCGAGGGCGAGTGGGACGCGGTCAACACCGGCGCGGCCGAGCTCGACCTCGAAGTAGACCGGCGTGATGAAGCGCTGGTCCGCTTGCGCGAGGCCGGTTTGATCCATGAGACGCATGACCCGTCTCGGCCGAACCGTGTGGTCTTGAGCAAGGCCGCCGACCCTGCGGCGGTCAATCGGTGTCTGGTGGAGTCGGGCTTTGCGGTGCATCGTTTGGACCCGGTTCGGCCTACGCTCGAGGCGTTTTACATGCGGACCGTTGGGGTGTCTTCGGAGGGTATTGGGCCGCAACAAGACCAGCGCGTGGCCCAGGAAGGGGGAGCCCCTTGCTGATCGTCCGTCAATTTAACGATGAGTTGTTCAAACTCTTTGCCCGCAAGCGGACGTACATCGGGTTCGGTGCGTTCGTCGTGTTGCAGGTGATGATCCTCGCGCTGTTGCAGCACCCCCGGGCCAAGGCCTCGATTGCCGAACTGCTCGAACAGAACGGCCTGGGTTTCGACGACCACTACATGGGGCTGACGCTGGCGATCGTGGTCATCGCGTTTTCTTTTACGTTTCTGGGTGGGCTCTACGTCGCCCTGATCGCCGGGGATATCGTGGCCAAGGAGGTCGAGGACGGCACGATGCGGATGATCCTGTCGCGGCCGATCGGTCGGGTTCGGCTGCTGATGATCAAGTTCGCCGCGTGCGTGTTGTACACGCTGGTGCTGGTGTGTTTTCTGGGGGTGACGGCGTTGTGCTGCGCGAGCCTGTACCGGGGCGGGTTGGGCAAGTTGTTCATCTTCTTCCCCGATGAAGAGCTCTTCGCGTTCTACGACGCCGGCGAGGGGCTTTGGCGTTACACACGCAGCATCGCGTGTCTGAGTTTTGCCACGCTGACCATCGCGGCAATGGGGTTTATGTTTTCGTGTTTCAAGATGAAGCCCGCGGCGGCGACGATCCTGACGTTGTCGGTGTTTTTTGTGGATGTGGTGTTGATGAACCTGCCGTACTTCGCGGAGCTCCGGCATTTGTTCATGAGTTACCACATCGGATTCTGGGTGCGGACCTACCACGCCTACCCGCCGTGGCACGAGATCGTGCAGAGCGTGGCGTGGCTGGTGGGGTTGATGAGCACGTTTGTGGTGGTGGGCGTGACGCACTTCGCGGGCCGGGACCTCAAAGGCTGAGGCCGGGGTGGGTATAATCTGTGGATGTCTGAAGCTGTCGCCGAGATCCAGCAGGTCACCAAGGTCTACCAGAAGTCCAAGCTCGCCCCGCCGGTGCACGCCTTGGCGGGGGTCGATCTGGTGATCCCGCGCGGGCAGTACATCGCGATCATGGGCCCCTCGGGCAGCGGCAAGTCCACGATGATGAACATCATCGGCTGCCTCGACCGGCCGACCTCGGGCAAGTACCTGCTCGACGGCGAAGACGTCGCCACGATGAGCGACGAACGGCTGTCCAAAGTCCGGGGCAAGCGGCTGGGTTTCGTCTTCCAGGCCTTCAACCTCATCCCCCAACTCAGCGTGCAGGAAAACGTCGCGGTGCCGTTGTTCTACCAGGGCATCTCCCCGGCCAGACGCCGAGAACTGGCGGCCGTGGCGTTGGACAAGGTGCAGCTGGCCGAGCGGATGGACCACCGGCCGTCGGAGCTGTCGGGCGGTCAGCAGCAGCGTGTGGCGATCGCCCGGGCGCTGGTGAACGAGCCGAGCATCCTGCTGGCCGACGAGCCGACGGGGGCGCTCGACACCAAGACCGGCGACGCGATCCTCGAGATCTTCGAAGAGCTGCACAACAACGGCCAGACCGTGGTGGTCATCACCCACGACGAGGAAGTCGCCCACCACTGCGAACGCGTCGTCCGTCTCCGCGACGGCCTGATCGACCGCGACGAAGCAGGCGGCAAGTCCGCGGCGGTCGCGGCCCAGGCGACCTGAATCGAAACGAGGGGTAACGCATGCCGAGCCGCCGAGCGTTTGTGAAACACAGCCTGGCCCTGACGACAGCGGGGCTTTGGGTCGGCCGTGGCCATGCCCAACCTGCGGGAGAAGAGGGACAAAAGAACGTGCAGCCGAAACGCTACCGGATGCCGATTGAGTCCGATCCGCACGAGCGGACGTTTATGCAGTGGCCGTCGAACTCACGCGTGTACGGCGGCGCACGCTGGCTGCGGCAGGCGCAGGCCTCGATTGCGCAGATCGCTAACACGATTGCCCGCTACGAGCCGGTGGTGATGCTCGCTTCGGTCAAAGAACGCGAACGCCTCCGCAAGCAGCTGGACCGCGGCGTCGAACACTGGGACATCCCGACGGATGACTTGTGGTGTCGCGACAGCGGGCCGACGTTTGTGTGCTCGGCCGAGGGCGATCTTGCGATCGCCGAACTGAACTTCAACGGCTGGGGCAACAAGCAGACCCACCGCCGCGACGGCGACGTTTTGAAACGCGTGGCCGAGCGCATGAACCTTGAGGTCTTCGACAGCGGCGTGGTGGGCGAGGGCGGCGGCATCGAGACCGACGGCGCGGGCACCCTCATGGCCCACGAGAGTTCCTGGGTGAATCCCAACCGCAACCCCGGGCTGAACCGCGACGAGATCGAAGCGCGGCTGCTCCAGGCTTTTGGCGCCGAGCGGATGATCTGGGCCCCGGGCGTGGCCGGCGCCGACATCACCGACTACCACATCGATTCGCTGGCCCGTTTCGTCGAGCCTGGCGTCGTACTCATTCAACTCCCGGGCCAGCTCGATCCGGGCGACCCCTGGTCGGTCTCGGCCTTCGAGACCCATGACATCCTCCAGGCCGCCCGGGACGCCCGGGGCCGGAAGCTCGAGATCGTGGTGGTGTCCGGCCCGACCCGCCCGCGCATCGACTCGGTGGATTTTGCCGGCAGCTACGTGAATTACTACGTGTGCAACGGCGCGGTCATCGCTTCGGAGTTTGGTGATGCTGCGGCGGATGAAAACGCCAAAGCGATTCTGTCTGAGCTGTACCCCGGACGCGAGGTGGTCATGCTCAACACCGACACGCTGGGCGAGTACGGCGGCGGCATCCACTGCGCCACCCAGCAGCAACCCAAAACGTGAATCAATCGAGCGCTTGAATCAGCGAGTCGATACGGCCGCGCTGCCAGTTCACGATCTCTTCGAGGTCGGCGACGGGCTTGCCGGTGTGCGGGTCGAGCGGGAGGTACGGCGGCGGGCCGAACTCGGGGCAGTAGGAGAACGGTAGGCCGCGGGCTTGCATGCCCCGGGCCAGGCGCACCCACCATCCTTCGAAGACTTCTCGTGTCTCGGCCCACTGTTCGATGCGCGGGTCGCTGACCTGTGGGCCCTGGCTGTGGCCGACCCGGCAGTGCACGTAGGCGGTGTGCCGGGCGAGCAGGTCGATCAGGCCGTAGTCGTCGATCTGCTCAACCCGTTCACAGACGCAGGTGAAGTGGCTGAGGTCCGCGTTGATCTGCAGGTCGGGCAGCTCACGCAGGATGTCCATGGTGATCCGCGGGTGGAACAGGCAGCGCGAGCGGTGGGTTTCGAAGGCCACGTTGAGGCCCAACTCCTGCGCCATCGCCAAGGCGTTCTCGAAGAAGCCGACCATCTCGGCGAAACCCCAGGCGTCTTCGCCCGTGTGGATGTTGATCAGCCGGGGCTGATAGGGCAGGGCGGTTTCGAGTTGCTGCCGCATCGCGTCGAGGTGCGCGGCGATCGGGTCGGGGGCGTCGTCGGGCCTGACGGTGTACACCTGAGCAACCAACCCCAAGCCCCGCTCGGCGATTCGCTTTGCCTCGGGGTCGATCTTTTCCAGCCAGCCCACGCCCGCCTCGATGCCGTCCCAGCCCTCTGCCGCCACGCGCTCGACCGTGGTGGTGTCGATGGTGTTCATGCCCCAGACGTGGCGGTAGCTGATGGTTTCCAAGACAGGTTCCTGTGCGGGGTATGCGTGGCGGGCAACGACAGCGCCACCCACGGCGAGGTTACTCGATTTCGGACTTGGTCTCGCCTCGCGAGCACCCGCCCTCGCCGGTGGGTCGGACGTGAGGCTCGTTCCGCTCCTTGATCCCCATCCAGGCGTAGGGGTCATTGCCCGCAATCATGACGATGTCGCGCACGTCGGTCTTGGCAATGGATCGGTCGTCGTCGAGGAAGGTGTCGTGCTCTTCGATGCTGCCGTTGATCCAGGGCAGCAGCGACGAGGCGCTCATGTAGTGGTTGACCAGCACCCGACGGAACGTGCCCTCGGGTGCGCGGTTGGGCAATGAGCGGTGGAGGAGATAGCCGTTGAAGAACACGATGCTGCCGGCCTTCACCTCGACCGGCACGGCGTCTTCATCGGTGTAGGGATAGCCGTAGCTCTCGTGGGTGCAGTCGAAGTCCTGGCTCTTCTGGAATTTCTGTGGCCAAAGCACGCCGGGCTTGTGCGAGCCGGGGATCACCCAGAGGCATCCGTTGTCGACGGTGGCGTCGTCGAGGGCGATCCACGCGCCTGTGAGTGAGCGGTCGCGGGTGGGGATGTAGTCTTCGTCCTGGTGCCAGGCCTGGCCGGGCTTGCCCGCGGCCTTGATGAAGAGCATCGACTGCATGCACTTGACGTCGGGTCCGATGACGCCGGTAAGCGTTTCCACGATCGCCGGGTGGGCGAGCTGCTCGTGCATCAGGGGTGAGAGTTTGTGCGGGAAGTGGATGCACAGATATTGCCGGAGCACGTCGAGGTCGCTCTGCCCGTCGTGCGGCCCGGTCCAGCCGTCGAACCGGCCCAGTTCGCCGCGGCACATCCGGAGCGTTTCGTCGTTGATTGCGGCAAGCTGCTCGGGTGAAACCGCGTTCTCCACGATCAGGTAGCCCTGTTCGGCGTAGAACGCCTGGGCCTCGGGGGTGAGGAAGCCGGAGTGGATGCCGTCGAGAGTGTCGGGCGAGCGGGTGGATGAGGTGGGCATGAAATTGATTCTCGCAACAGAAATGTTTTTTGGCGTCTTGCCATTTCAATATTGAAATTATCGCGTATCCTTTCGTCATGGCCATGTCTGCCAATCCAAAAAACATATCCAAAATTGATTGCCCGCTGCCCAGCCAAGCGGCCTGGTCGCAGGTCGATTACGCGCCGGGCGGGGTCTGCGGCCCACGTATCCAGCAGGATGTGCAGATGGTCATCCTCGACCGCGGCTCGTTGCGGGTCACGACCGACGGGCGGGAGCAGCCGGTCCGTGTCGGCGAGGTGGTGTGTCAGTGGCCCGGCGGTCACGAACAATACGCCTTCGATCCCGATGAAGTCTCGACCCACCGCTGGGTGGCCCTCACGTTCGACAAGCGATCTGCGATCACCAAATGGTTGAAGCAGAAGCGGGCGGCCGCTTCCCCCATACGCCGAGAGTCGAAGCTGATGCGGCAGCTGTTTGACTCGGCGATGCAGTTGGTACGCAGCACCGACCCCGCGGCCGAAACCGCCTGGGCGCATCTGGCGTTGGCGTACTTCGAGGCGTATCTGATGGATGAGGGGCTCGACGAGGCCGGTCGCGTGGCGCCATTGCACCCCGCTTTGCTCTCGATGCGCTCCACCATCGCGGAGCAGTTCGCCGAGCCCCTCACGCTCGAAGACCTAGCCGCCGCGTGTTCGGTTTCCACGAATCATCTCGTACGGCTGTGCCGTGAACAACTCGACACCACCCCGATGCGTCTGCTGTGGGAGACCCGCGTCGATCAGGGCGTCGAGCTCCTGCGCAGCACCGGCCTGACCATCAGCGAGATCGCCTACCGCGTGGGCTTCGCCAACCCATTCCATTTTTCAAGACGCTGCAAAGAACGACACGGCCAGTCGCCCCGGGCGCTACGCCAGCAAGCATGGGCAACCGAGGGGTAAGCATTCATCGAAAGAGTGTTGCTTCCGAAGTCTGCTTGTGACCGGTACCAAACATAAAGCCCCCGCGCAATTAGAGATTGCGTGGGGGCTTTGATCGTTAGTGCGGTGTGCAGGCTTACCCTTCGGAGAGTGCCGGCTCGATGATCGCCTGGGCGTAGCCTTCGTATGCGCCCCAGAAGTCCTTGGCCATCGCGTCGGGGAAGACGTGGAAGGTGCCTTCTTGCAGGCCAGCGACCAGGGCGTCGGCGACCACGGTGGCGGGCGGGGCGCCTTCGAAGCCCGCGTCGTCGCCCATGTCGGTGGCGATCGGGCCGGGGTGGACGCTGACGACCAGGGTGTTCTGCTCGGCCAGGGCTTCACGCAGGCCCTGGGTGAGCGAGTAGGCGGCGGCCTTGGAGGCGGCGTAGCTGGTGAAGGGCGCGAAGTTGCGGATCGAGGCGATCGAGTTGAGTTGGGCCAAGGCCCCGCCGCCGTTGGCTTTGAGCACGGGGGCGAAGGCCTGGGCGACGCGGACCAGGCCCTTGACGTTGACGTCGAACTCGAAGTCGATGTTGTCCAGCACGTTGTCGTCGAGCGGGTTGCCGTTCTTGAGCACGCCGCCGTTGTTGACCACGATGTCGACGTCGCTGGCGGTTTGGGCGGCGGCGGCGATCGAGTCGGCGTCCACGAGGTCGAGCGCGATCGCAACGACCTTATCGCCGTACTCATCGATCAGGGGTTGGACCGATTCGGGTTGGCGGGCGGCGGCGTAGACCTTGGCCACGCCGGCGGCGAGGAAGGCTTCGACGATGGATTTCCCGATGCCGCGGTTGGCGCCGGTGACGAGAGCGGTTTTGCCGGTGAGGTCGAGTCTCATGGGTTTGCTCTGGTGAGGTATTCGGACGGGTCGTGTTCAATGCGTGGACACAATAGACAGATCCGGCCGAGTATTCCCGGCCGGGGCTGAAGTTTTTCAGATTGTGGTGTGAGGATTCAATGAACCCCACGTTTCGATCACGCCGCGATGGCTGCGGTGATCTTCTGGGCGGCGTCGGTGAGGTCGCTGCCGACGATCATCGTGGGGATGTCGGCCTTGGCGTTTTCGAGGATCACGCGGGCGGGTTCGACGTTGGTGCCTTCGAGGCGGACGACCAGCGGCACGCTGAAGCCTACCTGTTTGGCGGCGGCGACGATGGCGTTGGCGATGGTGTCGCACTTGGCGATGCCGCCGAAGATGTTGACGAGGATGCCCTTCACACCGTCGTCGGCGAGGATGATGCGGAAGGCCTCGGTCACGGCTTCTTCCGAAGCGCTGCCGCCGACATCGAGGAAGTTGGCGGGTTCGCCGCCGTGGAGCTTGATGATGTCCATGGTGGCCATCGCGAGGCCGGCACCGTTGACGAGGCAGCCGATGTTGCCGTCGAGGTTGATGTACGACAGGCCGTACTCCGCGGCCTTGGCCTCGGCGGGGTCGACCTCGGCGGGGTCTTCGAGGGCCTTGATGTCCTTGTGGCGGAACATGGCGTTGTCGTCGAAGTCGATCTTCGCGTCGATCGCCAGGACCTGGCCGTCGGGGTGTTCTTCGCTGGCGGGGGTGACGATCAGCGGGTTGATCTCCACGAGGCTAGCGTCGGTGCCGAGGAAGAGCTTGGTGAGGGCGCCCATGACCTTCACGGCCTGGCCGACCTGCTTGCCCTTGAAGCCCATGGCGAAGGCGACCTTGCGGGCCTGGTACGGCTGGAGGCCGGCGACCGGATCAATCGGTTCCTTGATGATCTTCTCGGGGGTCGTCGCGGCGACCTCTTCGATGTCCATGCCGCCCTCGGCCGAGCCCATCAGCACGGGGCAGCCTTGAGCACGGTCCACGACGATGCCGAGGTAGTACTCTTTTTCGATATCCACGCCCGAAGCGATCAGCAGCTTGTTGACGGGCACGCCTTCGGGGCCGGTCTGGGGGGTGACCAGCGGCTTGCTGAGGATGGTCGCCGCGGCGTCTTTGGCTTCGTCGGCCGACTTGACCAGCTTCACCCCGCCGCCTTTGCCACGGCCGCCGGCGTGGACCTGGGCCTTGACCACGGCAAGCGTGGTGCCGTCCGCGGCGAGCTTGTCGAAGGCCTCGGCGGCCTGGTCGGCGTTATCGACGACAATGCCGCCGGGGACGGGAACGCCGAACTTCTCGAGGAGTTCACGCGACTGGTATTCGTGGATCTTCATGCCGGGGATGATAGCAGGATCACCACAGGGTGCGGGGCCGGTTTTACCTGTGTTTTGTCTGTTTTTGGCAGGTCTAGGTTGTCGCGCGTTCGAGAAGGATCCGGCCGGCCATTCCTTCGGGCGTTTCTTTGCCCAGCAGCGAGAACATCGTCGGGGCGACGTCGATGATCGACGCTTCATTCGGCAACGGGGCGAAGCTGCCGTTGAGCGGAACGAGGTAGCCGGTGTCGACGGGGTGCTGGTCGGGCAGGCCGCCGTGGTTGCCGCGGTGGATCGGGCTGATCTTTCGGCCGACCTGCTCGGTGGTCTTGCGGGCCATGTAGGCGTTGACCAGCGGGTGGTAGAAGTCGTGGGGGAACAGGATCGTGCCGGCGTGGCTGTTGAGGTAGCCGTCGCCGAAGCCCGACTCCGGCGGGAAGTGGATATGGTGCTTGGCCATCTCCTCGGCGGTGAGGTAGGTCGCGTGTTCCAACTCCCGCAAGGCCGACTCGATCACTTGGCGGGCCCGGTCGGTGTCGTACCACAGCCGGGCGTTGCCCACCTCGGCGTAGAAGAGGTACTCGTCTTCGGGCACCCCGGTTTCGCGCAGCACTTTCGCCAGGTCGATGGTGTTGCGGGTGGGCTCGTGGCCGTGGTCGACGACCAGCAGCGTGGTGACGCCCAGCGCGTCGGCCTTGGCGGTGGTCTCGGCAAGTTGGCGATCGACCTCAGCGATCTGCTGACGCATCGCTTCGGGGCGGTCGATGTTCCAGTGGCTAAACAGGTCCAGCGTGTAGAGCTCGATCATGTCCAGCACCGGTTCGCCGTCGATCAGGTCGGCGAGTTTCGGGTGGATGTCGAAGGAGAACACAGTGTGGAACCGGCTGGCCTCGCTACCCAGGAGGTCGAACACCGTGGGCACGTCCAGCCGGATCTCCTGGGCGTCGCCGCCTTTGCGGCGCATGTTCTTGATGCGGTGGAATTTCAGCTGTCGTCTTCGCCGGGGCTCGACGGTGGGCACATCGAACTCGGGGTTGAGCCGGTGGCGGAGGCACTGGAACGTGGTGGTCCAGCGATGGGGGAGACAGTCTATCAGCTTCTGCAGCGCGGTCCGGGGAGCGGGGGGCAGCCGGCTGACTTGCCAGCAGCCGTGCTCGTGCGGCCAGGTCCCGGTGATCATCGTGGCCAGCAGTTCGGGCGAGGGGTGGGTGTGCAGCAGTGTCTCGCCGTGGCGGGCGAGGGCTTCGCAGACGAAAGGCGTCAGCCCGGGGTCCAGCCACCGCCGGTCCAGGCTGGGAACGTAGAGCACCAATAATTTCGATTCCGCCATACCCACGGCTCTCCATTTCGGGGCACACCCGGAGTTGATCGGCTGCCCCGAGAGTCCCTATCGGACATCGGCGGACTTCGGGGTGGGCTTTCTTGACCCGCGGCGGGGGCCTGCCGATAATTCAGGCATGCGACCGAGCCTCGGCCCATCCTCCGCCAAACCCGCGAACCCGCGTGACCTGAGCGCCACCATGGCGCTCCTGGTTGTCGCCACCGCGGTATGCGTGAGTGTGTCGACCGGCGGGCTGGCGGTGTCGACCCACCCGGCCGACCGACGCATCACCGCCGAGACGGACGAGGCCGTGGCCTCGTTCATGGCCTGCCTCAACGAGGCGGCCAAGACTCTGGCCGGCCAGACCGCCGCCGTGGTGGATTCCCCCGCGACGACGCTCGATCTGCCGGCTTACCCCGCCCCCACGTTTGTTCCCGAAAACGACCGCCCGGTCGTCTCGCTTCTGCCGCACCTCTCGCTGCTGAACCTGCCCCCGCCCGCTGCGCTGTCCTGATGTTGTTTTGACTCAGTGACGGTGCGCCGAGCGTCGGCCACCCACATTTTCATCGCTATCCACCCACGGCCACGCGCCTGCCGCGCGGGCCGTCTCCCTCGAAAGAGAGCTCCCCCATGGTCGTCCAAGCCGTCGGCAAAGGCTTCGCCAAAGTGTTCGGTTCGCGCAACGAGCGCGTCATCAAAACCTACAACAAACGTGTCGCGCAGATCAACGCGCTCGAAGAACAGACCCGCCAACTCACCGACGCCGAGCTGCGGGCCAAGACCGCCGAGTTCCGCGAGCGTTCGTCCAAGGGCGAATCCAAGGACACGCTCCTGCGGGAGATCATGGCCGTGGCCCGCGAGGGTATGGACCGGGCGGTCGGCATCCGCAGCGTGTTCAACGACGAGTACAAGTTCGATCCCTCGGTGCTGCCGAGTGACATCCAGCCGCTCTACGCCCAGCTCAAGGCCGAGGCCGACGCCACGGAACCCGACCCCGTGCCCGGCGGCGAGCCCGCGCCCGGCTACCTGCAGATCGACGTGCCCAACGAGTTCTACGAAGCGATCCGCGCGCTCTACCCCGAGAGTAAGCCGCCGTTCCGCGCCCGGCCGTTCGACGTCCAGCTCCTGGGCGGCATGGTTCTGGGTGAGGGTAAGATCGCCGAGATGCGTACCGGTGAGGGCAAGACGATCGTGGCCCCGCTGGCGTGCTACGTCGCCTGCTGCGACAGCCTGCAGTGCCACGTCGTGACCGTGAACAACTACCTCGTGAAGCGTGACCGAGACTGGGTCTTCCCGTTCTACTACTTCCTGGGCCTGACCGTCGGCAGCATCCACCCCCAGCACCAGCAGCCCCCGCACCTCAAGGCCGAGGCGTATCGCTGCGACGTGCTCTACGGCACCAACTCCGAGCTGGGCTTCGACTACCTCCGCGACAACATGAAGACCGACCCGACCCAGCAGGTCCAGAAGGTCCGCGACTTCTGCATCATCGACGAAGTCGACTCCATCCTCATCGACGAGGCCCGTACCCCGCTGATCATCTCCGGCCCCGCGAACAACGACGCCCCGCGCTACGACATCGCCAACCAGATCGCCAAGCACCTCATGTCCAAGAACCGTGAGTGGGAAGCGGCCAACCAGAAGGTCGAGGCCTGTGACAACCGCATCAAGGGTCTGGAGGGCGACGCCCGCAACGCCCGGGACAAGAACCAGGCCCAGAAGTACCGCGACGAGATGAAGCAGCTCATCGAAGAGCTGCCCAAGCTCGAAGAGGCGCGCGACCAGCACACGCAGTACTTCGAAGTCGAGATGGACAAGAAGGCCGCCCACCTCACCCACGAAGGCACCGCCGAGGCCCAGAAGGTCGCCGGCGTCGGCAGCTTCTACGTCGGCAACAACATGGACCTGCCGCACCTGATCAACAACGCGATCCGTGCCCACGCCGTGTACAAGAACGGCCAGCAGTACGTCGTGCAGAACGGCGAGGTCGTCATCGTCGACGAGTTCACCGGCCGCCTCATGGTTGGCCGTCAATGGTCCGACGGCCTGCACCAGGCAGTCGAGTCCAAAGAAGGCGTGAAGATCAAAGAGGAAACCCAGACCCTCGCCACGGTCACCATCCAGAACTTCTTCAAGCTTTACAAACGCCTGGCCGGCATGACCGGTACCGCGATCACCGAGGCCACCGAGTTCCACGAGATCTACGGCCTGGACGTGATCAGCATCCCCACCAACAAGCCCATCCAACGGATCGACCGCGAAGACCTGATCTTCATGAGCGAGAAGGACAAGTGGAACGCCATCGTCGACGAGATCAAGCGCGTCCACGACTGGGGGCGCCCGGTGCTCGTCGGTACGACCAGCGTTGACCGCTCGGAGATGCTCAGCCAGATGCTTTCGAAGAAGTACGGCATCCAGCACGAGGTGCTCAACGCCAAGGCCGAGAACGCCGAACGTGAAGGCAACATCGTCGAAGACGCCGGCCAGCTCGGCGCCGTGATGATCGCCACCAACATGGCCGGCCGCGGCACGGACATCAAGCTGCAGCCCATCGGCCGGGAAGACCTCGTCAAGCACTGGCAGACGCGCAACCTGCTACCGCGCCAGGCCGACGCCTCGATGAGCGACGACGAACTCGTCGCGCTGTCGTACCGCCACCAAGCCACCAGCGTTCTGGCGGTTCCGAAGAAGGAAGCCGAGTCGATGAGCGACGACGAGCTCAAGCTCAAGCTCCTCCGCCACTGGTGCGAGCAGGACGCCTACGTCGACTCCAAGAAGTCCGCGGGCATGTCCATGGACGACTGCCTCCAGACGCTCGACGGCCTGCCCGACTACAAACGCCACCGCCTCGAGTTGTGGGACCACGTCGAGAAGATGGGCGGGCTCCACATCGTCGGCACCGAACGCCACGAGTCGCGCCGCATCGACAACCAGCTCCGCGGCCGTGCCGGTCGTCAGGGCGACCAGGGGTCGTCGCGATTCTTCCTGTCGCTCGAAGACGACCTCATGAAGATGTTCGCCGGCGGCAAGACCAAGGTCTTGCTGTCGAAGCTTGGCATGAAAGAAGGCGACGCCATCGAGCACGGCATGGTCTCCAAGTCCGTCGGCCGGGCCCAGCGCAAGGTCGAGGAACGCAACTACGAGATCCGCAAGAACCTGCTCGAATACGACGAGGTCATGGAGCACCAACGCAACGCCTTCTACGGCACCCGCCAGGAAGTGCTCGAAGGCCGAAACGTCAGCGAGATGATCTTTGAATACATCGGCGACTCTGTGGACGACGCGGTCGGCACGTATCTCGACTCGGGCTACGTGCAGCAGCAGGCCGCCGAGTGGTGCCGTAGCACGCTGGACGTCTCGGTTGACCCGGCACGTCTGCGTCTGGAAGACCTCAACGAGTTGCAGGACATCGTCCGCAAGTCGGCCCGGGCCGACGTCGCGCAGATCATCGACGTGACGCTGGGCGAATACATGTCCAACGACTCGCTGCCCGAAGACTGGGACCTCAAGGGCCTGTCGGGCTGGGCGATGTCGCGTTTCGACGTGAACCTACCCGCCAGCAAGCTGCGTTCGATGAACCCCACCGACGTCGCGGCCGAGCTGACCCAGGCGGCGCAGGAGCAGATCGACCAGAAAGACCTGTCGGGTCTGGCCAAGTTCCTCGACAAGGAGATCCCGCAGCGCGAGCTGTCGGAGTGGGCCCAGCAGAAGTTCGGCCTGGAGCTGCCCGTCGAAGAACTCAAAGAAGTTGACGTCACGACCGCCGGCCCGATGATCCTCGAGAAGGCTCGGGAAACCTATTCCCGCCGTGAGTTGACCTACCCTTGCGAGTTCGCGATGGAGGTCATCATGCAGGGCGCACAACAGGACCAGAACTGGGCGATCGAACAGCTCAAGGGCCTCATGAAGTCGCGCTACCAGGTCGAGGTGACGGACGAAGAGATCAAAGAGAAGAGCGGCCAGGATCTGTTCCAGATGATCATCTCCGAGCAGGAAGCCTGGCTGGCCAAAGACGGCAAGCTCGACAAGGAAGCCAACGAGATCGCCGCGAAGTACCGCAACGACCCTGAAGGCCTAACGGCCAAACTCGCCGAACGCTACGGCGCGGTCCTCGGCGAGGGCGAGCTCGAAGCCGTGCCTGCGGAACAGCTCGAAGACTTCGTCTACGACAAGGGCCGTGCCGCGTTTATCAGTGAGTTGACCCGGCTCGAGCGGTTCGTGCTGCTGCAGGTGCTCGACAAGAGCTGGAAGGACCACCTCTACGCGATGGACCAGGCCAAGGAATCGGTCGGCCTGCGTGGCTACGCCGAGAAGGACCCGAAGATCGAGTACAAGCGCGAAGGCGCGGCTCAATTCGAAGAGATGCAGCGTTCGACGCGTGACCAGGTCACCGACCTGATCTTCCGTGCCCGGCTGACGCCCAACGTCCGGCTCAACAACGCCTACGGCGAGAAC
Organism: Algisphaera agarilytica; assembly: GCF_014207595.1. NCBI lineage: Bacteria > Pseudomonadati > Planctomycetota > Phycisphaerae > Phycisphaerales > Phycisphaeraceae > Algisphaera > Algisphaera agarilytica. The sequence continues at coordinate 386,697 of NZ_JACHGY010000001.1, read as the reverse complement.
CAGCAGGCGAGCCACCCCGGCGCGGGTGCCGCCGCTCCGCAAGCTCCCTCGGCGTCGATGGCCGCCGCCGCGGCCGCGGCCGTGCGGGGTAGCGACGAGCAGCAGGCCGCGCAGGCCGCCGCCGACCGCGCCGGGACGCGACCGGACAGCGGCGCTAACATGACGCGTAAACAGCGCCGTGCCGCCGAGGCCCGCGAACGTCACGAACAGAGCTCCGCACCCCGGAAGCAACGCAAACGCAAGAGCCGATGACGCTCACGATGCATTAGCCAATCGGGTGTATAACATGGGTTCACTTTTTCGGAGTCCCACGATGCACCGATGCACCGAACGGTTGAGTGTTCTGTTGGTCGCCATGGCGACGGCTTGGGGTTGCACGGCCGAGCCCGGGCCCGAAGTGCAGGCTGTCGAGCCGCCCAGTGTGATCGCGTTCGCCTCGTGTCTGAAGACCCGCTATCCGGCCCCAACGTTCGACCACCTGCTCGCGGCGCAGCCCGACGTCTTGGTCATGATGGGTGACAACGTGTACGTCGACATCCCGGAGGTGCCCACGCGGGCCGAGCAGTTCCGTCCGTACTACGACGAGCTCGAAGCCCAGCCGTACTGGCCGCGCGTTCGGGACGAGGTGCCGCTGGTGCTGGCGACCTACGACGACCACGACTTCGGCAAGAACGACGCGGGTGTCGAATGGGAACTCAAAGAAACCGGCCGGGCGGAGCTGATCCGTTTCTTCCCCGACTCGGCCGCGCTCATCCCCGCCGACCGCGACGGGGTCTACCACGCCACAACGCTCGGGCCCGAAGGCCAGCGGGTGCAATTCATCGTGCTGGACACGCGGTGGTTCCGAGACCAACCCGAACGCAGCGAGGTGCCACGCAGCCAACGCCGGGGCGGCCCGTATCTCCCGATGGCCGACACCTCGCGGACGCTGCTGGGCGAAGCGCAATGGGCATGGCTCGAAGAGCAGCTGCGCCAGCCCGCCGACGTCCGGGTGATCGTGTCTAGCATCCAGGTCGTCGCCCGGGAACACGGCTGGGAGTGCTGGGGCAACTTCCCGCACGAACTCGAACGGCTGTATGGCTTGATCGGCGAGACCCGGGCCGAGGGCGTGGTGTTTCTCAGCGGCGATCGGCACCTCGCCGAGTTGTCCCGTGATACGGACCCGGCCACGCCGTATCCCATGTGGGACGCGACCTCGTCGGGGATGAATCAGCCGGAGCGGGCCGTCAACGAGCCCAACCGGTACCGCGTCGGCGAGGTGCGGCGGATGAGCCACTTCGCATTGCTCCGCATCGATTGGGCCGACCAGCCAGCGCTGACCTTCGAATGGCTCGACGACCGCGGGGCGGTGTTTGCGTCGCAGTCGATCGTCTTGTCTGAGCTAGGCTTCGCCGGGCGTTAACTCGGTTTTTTGAAGTCATGCTCCAGGACTAACTGGATCGGATCGCGGCGTCGAACATCGGGTCACACTCGGCCGCCAGAACCCCGCCGACCACCCGATCGGTTGACCACCCCGCCCGGTCGGCGATCTCGGATGCGCGTAGGTCGAGTTGACGCCAACCGGTCGCGGCCAGGTGCGGGATCGACGTGCCGTACACCACCCGGCCGACCTCGGCCCAGACGCAGGCGGTCATGCACATCGGGCACGGCTCGGCGGTGGTGTAGAGCGTGGCCCCCTTGATCTTCGCGCGGCCGTGGGCCGCGGCGGCTTTTTGCAGCACGTCGATCTCGCCGTGTTGCGTGGGGTCGCGCTTGGAGTCGTTGAGCCCGACCGCGAGGGTTTCGTGGGTGGCGGGATCGATTAGCACGGCGCCGAACGGCGCGGCCGGGTTGCCACGGGCGACCTGGATCGCGGCACGCATGTAATGGTCATCGTCAAGTGGCATGGCGTAGTGCAAAGAGTCCGGCGCTAGAGGAGTTTGGCGATCACGCTATCGGCAACGAACAGGCCGCGGCGGGTCAGACGCAGGTGCGTGTCGGTGCGTTCGAGCATGTCGATGTCGATCATCTCATCGATCGCTCGGCGTCGGCGGTCGTCGGCGGGCAGATGTGTTTCGATCCAATCCAACGGTAGGCCGTCCGAAAGCCGCAGGCCGAGCATCAGCCGTTCGCCGGTGCGTTCGTGTTCGGGGAGTTGCTCGTGGTCCTGGGTTTCCGGGTCGGGGCAGGAGGCGAGGTAGGTCGCGAGGTTGGGTGTGTTGCGCCAGCGTTGGCCGTCGAGGTGCGACGCCGCGGCGGGCCCCGCTCCGAGCCAGTTGCGGTTCTGCCAGTAGGCGAGGTTGTGGAGGCAGCGGGAGGAGATTTCGGATTTTGGATTTCGGATTTCGGGAACCGAATCGCTCGCTGGCGGTTGCTCTACGCCAACGCTTGCGTCTGGTAAATCCGAAATCCCCAATCCCAAATCCGAAATCCCCGTCCTCGCCCAGTTCGAAACCTCGTAGTGCTCAAACCCCTCGGCTTCCAAGCGGTCGAGCACGTGCTGGTACATCTCGCGCTGGGTGTCTTCGTCGATGGGCGTGACCTTGCCGACGCGGAGGCGGGCGGTGAGGGCGGTGTTGGGCTCGTAGGTCAGGCCGTAGGTCGAGAGGTGCTTAGGGCTCAGCGCGACCAGTCGGGACAGGTCGTCGTCCAGCATGTCCAGGGTTTGGCCGGGGATGGCGAATATCAGGTCGAGCGAAAAGTTGTCGAGTCCCGCAGCCCGGCAAGCCTCGACCGCGCGCGGCACGTTGTCGGGGTCGTGCCAACGCTCGAGGGCCTGGAGCGATTCACGCTGAAACGATTGGGCCCCGATCGACACGCGGTTGACCCCGCCGGCGGCGAGTTGCTGCATGAGCTCGGGGGTCACCGTTTCGGGGTTGGCTTCGACCGTGAACTCCTCGCACCGATCAAGCAGACCCAGGCGGTGCATCGCTTCGAGCAGTTGGCCCCACAGTTCGGGGCGGAGGTACGTCGGCGTGCCGCCCCCGGCGAAGATCGTTTGGGGGGCGAGTGTGTCCAGGTGCTCGGCCCACTGGCGTAGCTCGGCGATCAGGGCTTCGGTGAATGCGGCCTGGCGGTCATGCCCGGGCTGCTCGACCACGCTGTAGAAATCGCAGTAGTGGCATTTGTGGAAGCAAAACGGCAGGTGCAGGTACAGCGCATCGACCGCGGTCTGGGGCGAGAAACCCTTGCGGAAAGGGGACGAGATGGCTTGCTGGGGGTGTTCCACGGCGTTACACTTCAGGATAGCTGCGGGGCGTCTTTTGTTCTTTCCCGTCTCTCTAGGATCGTTATGGAAGCCTCACTGGTCATGTTTAAAGCCGATGGGACCCGCCGGGACTTCCCACTCCGGGCTGGCTCGCTGGTGATCGGTCGTAAAAACAGTTGCGAGCTTCGGATACCGCTGTCCAGCGTATCGCGGCAACACTGCGAAATCACGGTGTCGGGCGAACAGGTCAAGCTCCGCGATTTGGGTTCGAGCAACGGCACGTACCACAACAGTATCCGGGTTCAGGAAGCCGAGCTTTCTGCGGGCGATGAGGTGGTGGTGGGTCCGGTGGTGTTCACCCTGGTCGTTGACGGTGTTCCGGCCGACATCAACCCGGTTCGCACGATCGTGGCCTCGGCCAGCTCGCACGACTCGGGGGCCACGGTGTCGCCCGAGCAACCCTTGGCGGCACGCGACGCGGAGGTGGCCGTCGCCGCCGACGCCCAGGCCGACGATTCCATGCCAACGGTGGACCTCGGGGACGACGACAACGACCCGTTCGAAGCGCTCGAAGCCATGGCCCAGGAAGAGCAGGCCCAGCGCTCACCGGGCGACAGCGGCAGCAGCATCATCGAATTCGATTTCGATGATCTGGACGACGACGATTAATTGTTTTTTGGGTTTCGTGACGCATGAGCGTGCCCGGCAATAGCCGTGCACGCGGTTTGTCATTTGCTCTGCGTGGCGTCGGCTTCCTCGGGGGTCGGGGCAACCGGTTTGGGTTCGGGCACCTGGATCCGCATGCCACAGTTGCGGCAACGAACGGTCTTACCTCGGGCGCTCTCGGGCACGGAGAGAATCGTTCGACACTTGAGATTCGGGCACAGAAGCCGTACAGCACTGGGTGACATAGAAATAGCCTCACAGGGGCCTTCGAAAATAGACCACCAATGTGCATATCGAACCGCCTGCTGGTGGACTTAACCCGCCGGGGCGGGCGGAGGGCGATTTTTGGTCTGTGGGGCGGTTTGTGGCGTCTGCGGTTGGGGGTAAACTCCGGGATCGCCGATAGATAGCGGGTGACGGCCGCGGCGTTGCGGTCGTCTGAGCTTCAGAGATGCTCGTGGAGCACAGCGATGGGTTGGGAAGCGTGGTTGACGCTTGGCGTGATCGCCTTGATGGCGTTCGCGATGCTGCGCGCCGTTGCCGGGCCCGATACGGTGCTGCTGGGGGGGATGACGCTGTTGGTGGCGATGGGTTTGTTCTCGGACGCTTTCCCGTCGGCGGCCCGGGCGGTCTCGGGCTTCGGAAACGAGGCGGTGGTGACCATCGGCGTGCTGTTCGTCATCGCCGAGGGGCTTTCGCGCACCGGCGCGATGGAGCTGCTGACCCGTCGGCTGCTTGGCCAGCCCAAGTCGGTCCGCGGAGCTCAGGTGCGCATGTTGCCGGCCGTGTCGGGGCTCAGCGCGTTTCTGAACAACACCCCGATCGTGGCGATGTTCATCCCCGTGGTGAACGACTGGTGCAAGAAGACGGGCCTGTCGCCCTCGAAGCTGCTGATCCCGCTGTCCTACGCCGCGATCATGGGCGGCAGCTGCACGCTCATCGGCACCGCTACGAACGTCTTTGTCGACGGCATGGTCCGCTCGGCCCAGGCCAACGGCGAAGCCCTGGGTCCCATCCTCGAAACCACCGGGCAACGCGCCGACATGACGCTGGGCATGTTCACCATCAGCCTCGTCGGCGTGCCGGCGGCTCTGGTTGGACTCGGCTATCTCTTGCTGCTCTCCGACAAGTTGTTGCCCGAGCGGCGGACCAGCGTCAGTGCGTTCCAGCCGGATGACGACGAGGCCGGCCGCAGCTTCACCGTTGAGATGATGGTCACCGCCGATGCCCCGTTCGCGGGGCAGACCGTCGAAAAGGCGGGCCTGCGGAACCTGCCCGGGGCGTACTTGGTCGAGATCGACCGCGGGGGCGACCGCATGGTTGCGGTCGGGCCCGAGCAGACGCTGCGTGTGGGCGACCGCCTGATCTTTGCCGGCGTTGTGGACTCGGTGGTCGACCTCCAGAAGATCCGTGGCCTGGCCCCCGCGACCGACGAAGTGTTCAAGCTCGACGACCCCCGCCCCAACCGCCGGTTGGTCGAAGCGGTCATCGCGCCGCAGCACCCGATGATCGGCAAGACGATCCGTGAGGGCGGCTTCCGCACGCAGTACGGCGCTGCGGTCATCGCCGCCTACCGCGGCGGGGCGCACCTCAACAAGCGGTTGGGCGACGTCCGCCTCCGGGCCGGCGATACGCTGCTGCTCGACACACACCCGCGATTCGTTTCGCAGCAACGCAACCGGCAGGACTTCATCCTCGTCTCCGCGGTGGAGGGCTCCGAGGCGGCACGGCACGACCGGGCTTGGATCGCGCTGGGCCTGCTCGCCGCGATGGTGCTGCTGACGACGCTAACCCCGATGCGGCTGGTGACCGCGGCATTGCTCGCCGCGGGCGGGATGGTGCTCACCGGTTGCTGCACGCCCGACCAGGCCCGGCAGTCGGTGAACTGGCGCGTCCTGCTCGCGATGGGCGGGGCGTTGGGCGTGGGCGCCGCATTGGAGTCCACGAGCGCCGCGGTGTCGGTGGCCAATCTGCTGGTCGAGTCCTTCTCCGGGCTCGGCCCGGTCGCGATTCTCGCTGCGGTCTACCTCGCCGCGATGATGCTCACCTCGCTCATCGGCCCGATCGGAACGGTCGCCCTGATGTTCCCCGTCGCCAAAGCCGCGGCGATGTCGGCCGGGCTCAACTTCGAGCCCTTCGCCATCGCGCTCATGATGACCGCCGCCGCCAGCTTCGCCACGCCCACCGCCTACCAAACCAACCTCATGGTCTACGGCGTCGGAGGCTACCGCTTCAGCGACTTCGTCCGAGTCGGGCTGCCGTTGAACATCCTGGTGATGATCATCACCCTCACCATCGCGCCGCTGGTTTGGCCCATCCAATAAGAGTGATGAGTAACGAGTGAACAGTGATGAGTGAAAAAAGAACTCATCACTCGTCACTGTTCACGCATCACTCGCCGAAGGCGCGTATTCCACGCCGTTGTTCGGCGTTTCCCAAAGCCGCAGGATCGCCAGCGAGGGCAATTCGGGTTTGAGTTTTTCGTAGATCCACTTGGCGATCATCTCGGCGGTGGGGACCTGCAGGCCGGGGATGTCGTTGAGGTAGTGGTGGTCGAGTTGCTGAACGATGGGGTCGATCTTGGTTTTTAGGTCGCCGTAGTCCAGGAAGAAACCAACCTCGGGATCGACCTCGCCCTCGCAGACGACCTCGCAGAGGTAGGTGTGCCCGTGCATCCGCCGGCACTTGTGCCACTCGGGCATGGTGAAGAGCTGGTGGGCAGCGTCGAAACTGAACTTACGGATGATGCGGGTCTTCATAAACGTAGTTTAAGTGATGAGTGACGAGTGAGCAGTGATGAGTGGAACTGAACTCATCACTCGTCACTGTTCACTCATCACTCGCCAAGGGCGCGGCGTTACACGCCGCGCGCGGACGGGTCCCAGATCAGTTTGTGCAGCTGGGTCTGGAGGCGGACGGGCAGCCGGTCTTGCAACAGCCATCCGGCCAGCTCGGTGATCGAGAGCCCCAGACACCCCGCGATCTCCTTGCCCGGCTCGACCTTATGCACCGCGCTGACCAGCACGGCATTCACCCGCTCGTGCAGCCGGTGCTCCTCAAGCTGCTTGACCATCCACTCGTAGTCGCCCCGGCTGGTGAGGACAAACTTCACCTCGTCACGCTCGTTGAGGTGGGCGATATTGTTCCAGTCGTTGCGGTGGGCCTCGCCACTGCCGGGGGTCTTGAGGTCCATGATGCGGATGACGCGCGGGTCACACACCGAGATGTCGCACGCCCCGCTGGTCTCGATGAGCACGGTCTTGCCCGCGTCGCAGAGGGCGGTCATGAGCGGGTGGACGTTGCGTTGGAGCAGGGGCTCGCCGCCGGTGATCTCGACGAGGTCGCAGCTTGATTGCGTTTGGTTTAACCCCCTCTCCCCCCGGGAGAGGGATGGGGTGAGGGCGGTCGGAGCGCTGTTTGGCTCGGATTGATCTTCATCTCCGGCCGCCATCACGACACCAACATCCCCCTCCGACCCGCTTCGCGGGCCACCTCCCCCGGGGGGGGAGGGGTTGGTTGCGGAGACCGACTCGACCTCATCGATAATGGCCTGCAAGCTCTGCTTCTCGCCCTCGTGGAAGGCGTACTCGGTGTCGCAATACGCACACCGCAGGTGGCACCCGCGCAGCCGAACGAACACGCAGGGCAGCCCGGCGTAGGTCGATTCGCCCTGCACCGAATAAAAAATCTCGTTGATCAGCAGCGTCTGCTCGTCGAGGGATTTCGCGGGCTTGGTCACGGCGACACCTCCGCCTGCGCCTCGGCGTCACGCTCGACCTCGGCCAACAACTCTCGCATCGTCTGGCGGAACAGCGGGTGGGGGACTTCCGCGGCGATGTCGCAGAGCGGGCGGAGGACGAAGGCCCGTTCGTGGAGTCGGGGGTGGGGGAGTGTCAGGCCGGGCAGGTCCAGTACGGTGTTGCCGTGGAGCAGCAGGTCGAGGTCGATCTCGCGCGGACCCCAGTGCCGGCGTTCCTCGCGGGGCGGTCGGCCGAGCCGACGTTCCAGGGTGAGGAGCTGCTCCAGGAACGCTTCCGGGGTGCTCGCGGTGGCGACACGGGCGGCGGCGTTGAGGAACATGCCCTGGTCCTGCGGGCCGACGGGGGCGGTCTCGTAGTACGTGCTGGGCGTGACTTCGCCGACGCCGGGCAGCTCGCCGATCGCGGCCAGGGCGGCGTCGAGGTGGGCCCGGCGGTCGCCGAGGTTCGAGCCCAGGGCGATGTAGGCGGTGGCGGGGCCCGAGCCGTCGGCCGGGTTTTCGGGTTCGGGGGAATACGGAGGCATGGCCCACGATTGTACGCGGTGCCCGGCCCCCCGGAATCGATTGAGAATCGTCCGATTCCCGAAGGCCACGGCTTGGGCTATCATGTCCCGTTCGCCCCAAGGCCAGACCCATGACCCGCATCCCCAGCCAACCCGCCGCCCCCGGCCAGCCCGTCGACCTCGACGCGGCCAACGCCCAGCTCGATAACGCCACCCCCCAGCAGACCATCCAGTGGGCGGCCGACACCTTCGGCGATGGCCTGGTTATGTCCACCAGCTTCGGCGTCCAGTCCGCGGTGATGCTGCACCTGGTCACCCAGGTCGTCCCCGACATCCCAGTGATCTTCATCGACACAGGCTTCCACTTCCAGGAAACCTACCAGTTCGCCGACGAGCTCACCGAGCGTCTCAAACTGAACCTCAAGGTCTACGCCGCCCAGGAAAGCCCGAGCTGGTTCGTCGCCCGCCACGGCCAGCTCTGGGACTCGGACAACCCCGAGGACCTCAACCGCTACGACCTGCTCCGCAAGGTCCAGCCGATGAACCGTGCCCTCGAAGAGCTCGGCGTCACCGCGACCCTCGCGGGCCTGCGTCGCCAGCAGACCAACCACCGCGCGAACCTCCGCCGGGTCGAGGGGCAGGACGGCCGATACAAAGTCGCGCCGATCCTCGAGTGGACCACGAAAGACGTCCACGAATACCTCACCAAGAAGCACGACCTGCCGTACCACCCGCTGTACGAAAAGGGCTACGCCAGCATCGGCGATTGGCACAGCACCCGCCCGATCACCGCGGGCGAGGACGAGCGCTCCGGCCGGTTCGGCGGGCTGAAGCAGGAGTGCGGTCTGCACCTGCCCACCACCCAGCAGGAAGACGACAGCCGATTCAGCTCGGGTCTCTGATCCGCTCGGTTCGGCCGATCGGTCGCATAAATTCATCTTGCCGGGCTTTGGTGAGCGATGTACTCTGACGCATCCTGTCTCAGACTCGTTCGGAGCTCGCGTTTTCTCTATGAAGTTCTTCCCTTCGGCCGTTATGTGTTTGGCCTTGCTGCTTGGCGGATCGCCGGGTTGCTCCGAGGCCGAGCGTGAATTTACCGAAGACGGCCGGGTCATCGTGAACTATTGGGAACACTGGCAGGGCTTCGAGAAGGAAGCCATGCAGGCGGTGGTCGACGATTTCAACGCGTCGCAGGACCGCATCTTCGTGAAGATGCTCGCCGTCAGCCAGATCGATCAGAAGTTTGTGCTGGCCACCGCGGGCGGTCGTCCGCCGGACGTCGCGGGGCTGTGGGAACGGCAGATCGCGCCCTACGCCGAGAAGGGGGCGCTCACGCCGCTGACGCCGTACCTCGAAGAAGCGGGCATCACCGGCGAGGAGTACATCCCCGCGATCTGGCGGATGCTTCAGTACCGCGGGATCGTCTGGGCGCTGCCCTCGACCCCCGCGTCGATCGGGCTGCACTGGAACAAACGCATGTTCCGCGAGGCCGGGCTTGATCCGGAGAAGCCGCCGACGAGCATGGCCGAGCTCGAAGCCATGAACGAGGTGCTCACCGTCGTCGAGCTGCGACGCGGCGGCGAGACAGTGCGGGCGCGTTACAGCGAGCTGACCGACGCCGAGAAACAGGCCAAGGACTTCGAGATCATCGAGATGGGTTTCACGCCCAACGAGCCGGGCTGGTGGACGGGGTACAACGGCTTCTGGTTCGGCGCAAAGCTGTGGGACGGCGAGGGCAACCTCACCGCCACCAGCCCCGAGAACATCGCCGCGGTCGAGTGGTACGCCGGCTTCTACGAGAAGTACGGCATCGACAACATGCGCAAGTTCGGTGCTTCGTTCACCGGCAACTTCGCCTCGCCGCAGAACCCGTTTCTCGACGAGCGGATCGCCATGGTGCTGCAGGGCGTGTGGATGTACAACTTTATCGATCAGTTCGCCCCGCAGCTCGAGTGGGCCGCCACCGCGTTTCCCGTGGAAGACCCCGCGGTTCGGCCGAACACGACGCTGGTGAACACCGACATCCTGGTCATCCCCAAGGGTGCGAAGAACCCCGACGAGGCGTTCGAGTTCATCCGCTTCGTCAACGAGCAGCGCAACATCGAGAAGCTGTGCATGGGCCAACGCAAGTTCAGCCCGATGCGCGAGTACAGCGACGAGTTCATCGACCTGCACCCGCATCCGTACATCCAAACGTTCATCGATCTGGCCAACAGCCCTAACGCCCGGGTCCTGCCCAAGGTGCCCGTGGCCGAGGAATACAACATCGAGATGGTCAACGCCTACAGCAAGGCGGCCGGCGGTTTGGCGACGCCCGAAGAGGCGCTGCGTTACGCCGGGGAGCGGGCGCAGTGGAAGCTGGACCGCTCGAACCGGCGCTGGGAGCAGACCGGCGAGATGCGGATGCGCGAATGGAGGCAGGGTGACCCGTAACGAACGACGAAAACTCGGCATGGGCCTGCTGTTCATCAGCCCCTGGCTGATCGGCTTCGCCCTGTTCGGCATCTACCCGATCTGTATGGCGGTGTACTACTCGTTCTGCGACTACGACGTGCTGCGCAGCGCGGTGTGGGTCGGCCCGATGAACTACACCGACATGATGTCGGACGACGTGTTCTGGAAAGCCATCTACAACACGCTGTTCTACGCGTTGTTTTCAGTGCCGCTGGGGCTGATGTTGGCGTTGGTCATCGCGGTCTTGCTGAACCGGCCGATCGCGGGCCGGTCGTTCTTCCGGACGTTTTTCTATATCCCGTCGATCGTGCCGCTGGTCGCGGTGGCGATGGTGTGGATGTGGCTGTTCAACGGCGACCTGGGCCTGATGAACTACGGCCTGTCGCTCATCGGGATCGAGGGCCCGCAGTGGCTGGCCGACGCGTCGTGGACCAAGCCCACGCTGATCCTTTCGTCGGTCTGGCAGGTGGGCGGGGCGATGGTGCTGTTCCTGGCGGGGCTGCAGGACGTGCCCAAGTCGTTGTACGAGTCGGCGGATCTCGACGGCGCCAATCCGCTCGGCCAGTTTTGGCACATCAGCGTGCCCATGGTTTCGCCGGTGATCTACTTCAACTTGATCATCGGGATCATCGGGTCGATCCAGGAATTCGTGAAGCCGTTCGTGATGCTGCCCGGCGGCGGGGAGAACCGCTCGGCGTTGCTGTTTGCGGTCTACATCTACGAGAACGCGTTCCTCTACGGCAACATGGGTTACGCCTGTGCGATGGCGATCGTGTTGTTCTTCATCATTATGTTCCTGACCTGGCTCGCGACGCGGGCCATGGGCCGTCACGTCTACTACGCCGGAGAGTAAAGCCATGCCGCGAACAGGTGTACAACTCTTCCGCTTCGTGGTGCTGACGATCGGCTCGCTGATCTTCATGGTGCCGCTCTTGTGGATGATCTCCACGGCCCTGAAGCCGATCGATCAAACCATGTCGATGCCGCCGAAGTGGACGCCCAAGCAGTGGACCGCGACGGTCGACGGCGAGACGTTGGAGATCGGCCTGGGCAAGGTGCCGGAGGACGCCACGGACCAGACGCCGGTGCCGGTCACCGCGGCGTTCCAGTGGGGCGTCGAGCGCGAGGGCCAGCGCATCCCGGTGCGGATGCGCCGCGATGACGCCGAGGCGGACACCGTCACCGTCGAGATGAGCCACCACTGGGAGTGGACCCGCGAGGGCAAGACCAACCCGGTACGCCGCCTCGATCACGATTCAGAAAACGCGGCCTCAGCCGAGGGCCAGGTGCTCGTTGCGGTGATCGATGAAGACGGTGGGCTGCGTCGCCAGACCGTACCCGAGGCCGAGCTGGTCAAGATCTACGGCACGACACACGACGCGGTCAATCGCTCGTACAGCGACTCGGTCACGCTCACGCTCCCGCGTGAGCAGGTCACCCGGGCGTACGTGCGGTGGAACCAGCGGCAGGAACACGCGTATGTCAAGACCCAAACGCTCGAGCTTCCCTACGGCGACATCCACGAATCGGTCGTGCCGCAGTGGGGCAACTTCGCCGGGTCGATCAAAGAGATGGGGCAGTTCGGCCGGTACCTGCGTAACACGCTGGTGCTGTGCTTCCTGACCGTGCTCGGCACGGTGTGCTCGTGTTCGGTGGTGGCGTACGGCTTCTCGCGCATCGAGTGGCCCGGCCGGGACAAGATTTTCTACGTGGTGCTCGGCACGATGATGATCCCGTTCCCGGTGATCATGGTGCCGCTGTACGGCGTGTTCCGCGACCTGGGCTGGATCGGCACGCTCAAGCCGTTGTGGGTGCCCACGTTTTTTGCCGGGGCGTTCAACGTGTTCCTGCTGCGGCAGTTCTTCCGCACGATCCCGAAGGAATTGTCTGAGGCGGCCCGCATCGACGGCTGCAGCGAGTTCCGTATCTTTCTGCAGGTCATCCTGCCGCTGTGCAAGCCCGCGATTACCGTTGTGGCGTTGTTCCAGTTCCTGGGCACGTGGAACGACTTCCTCGGCCCGCTGATCTACCTGACCGACCAGAAGGACTACACCCTCGCGCTGGGCTTGCAGTTCTTCCAGAGCCAGCAGGGCGGCACGCAGTGGCACTACCTCATGGCCGCGAGCACGCTGGTGGTCGCCCCGATCATCATCCTGTTCTTCATGGCCCAACGCATGTTCATCGAGGGCATCTCGATGAGCGGGTTGAAGGGATAGAAGGGCAGCGACGCGTGGCGTCGCAGCTAATCTATAGAACTGTGTGCTTTTCTAAATAGCTGCGACGCCACGCGTCGCTGTGTTTTCGATCAAGGAACGATCTGCACCGTGCTGCCCTGGCTGTGGTCGGTCAGCATGTAGTAGACCATCTCGATGTCGTCGTCGAGCAGGCGGATGCAGCCGCGGGATTCTTCCTTGCCGATGGAGTCGGGCTCGATCGTGCCGTGGATGCCGAAGCCGCGTTTGTCGCGGTTGTCGTCGTCGAGGCCTTCGATGGCGATCCAGTATTCGCCGATGGGGTTTTCCGGGTCGTCGGAGGCGAAGTAGTCGCCGTTGAGTTCGTCTTTCCACGAGGGGTTCTGGACCTTGCTGCCCTTGATGACTTCCCAGTTGCCCATGGGCGTGTTCTTGCCCAGGCCCACGGGGAAGCTCTGCACGAACACGGGCATCCCTTGGGCGTCGATCGCGTAGACGTCCATCACGAAACGCGTCTTGCTCACCCGGGCGTGCAGCGGGCCCTGGATCACCTTGATGATCTGGTCCTTCTGCAGGTTGCGGGCGTCCATGTTGTTGATGCGCTCGAGCAGTTGGTAGGGCACGCGGTGCTGCACGCCGATCTGGCTGAGGTACTTGCCGTCGTTTTGGAAGGGCTTGGTGATGGTGTCGCCGTCGGTAATCTGGCGGGTCCACAGCAGTTCGCGGTTGACTTCGGCGAGGCGTTGGCGGACGGCGTCCGCGTCGGCGGCGGAGAGCTTGAGGTTCTCGGCAAACAGGAGCCGGGACAAGAGCGAACGGCCCTCGATCAGTTGGCCGTCGGCGATGAGCTCGTCGCCGCGGTTGTACAGCGTCGCGGCGTCGGCGCCGGAGGTGAACGGCTTGGGCGCGGGGATCGCTTCGGTCAGTTCCTTGACCGTACGGACGATCTCGGGGTCGGCCTCGACCGGGGCGGGCGGCTCGGGCGTCGGCTCGACGCGGGCGGGCTGGGGTTCGGGTAGCGGCTCGATCGGGCGGATCTGCGGACGGGGGGTGGGGGTGGTGTCCCGGCTCGCGTCCGGCAGCGGGGGGGTGATGATCAGGTCGGTCCGCGGGGAATCGAGCGTGGGCAGGTCCGTCGAGGCGATGCTTTCGGCAGGACGGTCCGCGGCGTCGGCCACGGGGGAGTTGCCCGAGTCGCCGCCCCAGAAGAAATACACCACCCCGACCAGGACCGCCGCGAGCAGGAGGATCTTGGGCGCTTTGCCCATGCCTTTGCGGCGGCGGGAGCTCATGTTGCGGCGGGGGGATTGGGATTGCATAGGCGGAGTCTTTGGGGGTTGGCTTGGTCCCTCTCCCTTCGTGAGAGGGTTAGGGTGAAGGCGGTTTAGAGTTTATTGATCAAAGGCCAGCGTGTTGGTACCTCGGCTACCCTCACCCCGGCCCTCTCCCGGGGGGAGAGGGGGAAGAACAGCCAATCAAACGTTATTTCGGCTGAACCTCGGCGGGCTCGCCACGATTATTGGGACGCACGGGAGGGGTGGGAGGTTCGCGCTTGGGCTCGTCGCGTTGCTGGTCGATCCACTGGAGAAATTCGGCGATCCGGTGCTCGTAGCCCCGCCCGGTGGGGGTGTAGTAGGTCTTGTCGACGCCGAGGTAGTCCTGGTCGACGAAGCCGGTTTCGGAGTCGTGGGCGTAGGCGTAGGTGCCGTCCTTGCGGTTCTTCGCTGAACGCAGTTTCTTGGGCACGGGGACGGTGCGCTGGTGCTTGACGTCCTGCATGGCGGTATTGACCGCGGCGTAGGAGGCGTTGGATTTCGGGGCGGTGGCGAGGTAGATGGTCGCCTGGGCGAGGGTGATCCGGCACTCGGGCATGCCGATGCGGTGGACGATGTCGTAGCAGGCCGAGGCGACCGAGATCCCGCGGGGGTCGGCGTTGCCGATGTCCTCGCTGGCGAGGATGGCGATGCGGCGGGCGATGAACATCGGGTCTTCGCCCGCCACGAGCATGCGGGCCAGCCAGTAGATCGCCGCATCCGGGTCGCTGCCGCGGACGGACTTGATGAACGCGGAGATGGCGTCGTAGTGCTCATCGCCGTCGCGGTCGTAGTTGATGGACTTCTGCTGGATGGAGGCTTCGGCGGTGGCGAGGGTGATGTGGGTGGAGGGGATACCAGACGCTTCGCCGCTTTGCGGCTTAGCGTCGGCGTGTTCAGAAAGCACTGCGATCTCGAGCGCGGTCAGGGCCCGCCGCGCGTCGCCATCACACGCCATGGCCCAGTGGTCCAGGGCGTCGCCGTCGATCTGCAGGTCGAGCTTGCCGTACCCGCGCTGGTCGTCCGCGATCGCGCGCCGCAGCACGCCGAGGATGTCGTCTTCGGTGAGCGGTTCGAACTGGAAGACCTGGGAACGGCTGACCAGCGCGTTGTTGACGGTGAAGTATGGGTTCTCGGTGGTCGCCCCGATGAGCGTGACGATACCGCGTTCGACGTCGCCCAGGAGCACGTCCTGCTGGGCCTTGTTGAAGCGGTGGATCTCGTCGAGGAAGAAGATGGTGCGTCGGCCGTCCTGTTCGAGGCGTCGCCGTGCACCGTCGAGGACGTGCCGGACATCTTTCACGCCGACCACCGCCGCGTTGCCGCGGTCGAAGTGGGCCTGGGTGTGTTGGGCGATGAGCTCGGCGAGGGTGGTCTTGCCGGTGCCGGGCGGGCCGTAGAAAAGCACCGACGTGATGCGGTCGGCTTCGAGCATACGCCGCAGCAGCATGCCGGGTCCGAGAAAGTGCTGCTGCCCGGCAAACTCGTCGAGGGTGCGGGGGCGCATCCGCACCGCCAACGGCTCGGCCGCCTTGAGGTTAGTTGCGTGTTGATCGGCCCAAAGGTCAGCCATCAATGGATCATATTAGGTGAACCTTAGGGAGGCGCCGATTGCGTGGCCGGGCGGCGTTAACACTCGTAGGGATTGCAACGTTTGACAGGTCCTGGATTTACAGGTTCTTCCTAGGGCTGAAAAACATCCAAAACCAACTCATTTTTCGGCAACAGGCGCCATAATTTTCGTGTCTAGCTTGTAGAAGCATTGGAAAACGTCCACACCGTCCGCGGCTGTTTGAGGGTTACGTCCGAATTCTGACTTATCGATGGATCCGGTCGATTGGTCGAGCCCGGCCAGAGTATCGATACAAGTCCATGAAGCGATGGAGGATCGCTCATATCCAAGAATTGACGCCGGCACGGTGCCAACGTTTTGAAGATTCAGGAAACCGAAACGATGAAATTGAAGAATATCCGTTTGACCGTTGGGCAGAAATTGAACGCGGGCTTTGCCATTATCGTGGCGTTGCTGATCGTGGTTTCCGGGATCACATATACCCAGGTGCGTCGCGTCGCTCACGAGCAGGACACCCTGGTCAACCGCGATATCCCCACCGAGGTCAAAGCCCTCGAGCTGCGCGGCCACATCCATGCAGCCCTCTCGGCCCACCGCGGCTACATCATCCTGGGCCTCGAAGAGCTCAAAACCGAGCGGGCGGACATCTGGAAGCAGATTGACGCCGAGACCGAAGAACTCATCCACCTCGTCACCGAGGCCGGAGACGAGCACGCCATTCAAACCATGGCCGAGCTCCAAACCACCCTCAAAGACTTCGCGGCCAGCCAGGCCAAGATCGTCGCCATCGCTCACGAGCGCGAAAACACCCCGGCGACCGTGCTCTTCGAAGACGAGGCCCTGCCCTACGGCAAGAAGATGCAGAAGCACCTCGAAGCCATCATGGACGCCGAAGACCTCGAGCCCACGACCGCCGAGCGCAAGCTCATGGTCCACCACGTCGGCAACGCCGAGGCCCACCTGCTCAAGGTGACCGCGGCCCTGACCCAGTACCTGATCGACGGCAACGAAGAGCAACTGAGCGTGCTCAACGGCGAGATCGCCGCGTGTGCCCGCTCGGTCGAGAAGCTCAAGAAAGACGTGCACCTGTTCACCCCGGCGCAGCGTGCCGACTTCGATGCCTACATCAGCCACCGCAACGAATTCCTCGCCGTTGCCGGCAAGGTCATCGAGACCCGGTCGGCTGACGATTGGAATATCGCCCAGTACATCTGCGGCGGCACCGTGACCCCGTTGGCGATCAAGGCTGATGGCCTGATCGGTGAGATCGCTCACCAATCCACCGAGACGGCAGAGGCGCACATCGACAGCCTGATCACCCGATCGAACTTCGTGCAGACCATGATGATCTCGCTCTCGCTGCTGACCGTGATCGCGGCGATCGGCATCGCCTGGTTCCTGCGTCGCACGATCTGCCCGCCCCTGTCCCGCACCGCCGAGGCCGTCCAACGCATCGCCGACGGCGACCTGACCGCCCGCGTCGATATCCGAAGCAACGACGAGGTCGGCGACCTGGGCCGCAACTTCAACGAGATGGCCCAAAGCATCTCCAAGATCATCAACGAGGTGAACTGCACGGTTTCGGAAGTCGCTGCCGCCGCCACCGAGATCGCCGCGACCAGCGAGCAGATCTCCACCGGCATGAACGAGCAGTCCTCGCAGGTCACCCAGATCAGCGCCGCGGTCGAAGAGATGTCCGCCTCGGTCATCGAAGTCGCCCGCAAATCCGCCGAAGCGTCCAACAACGCCGAGCAGTCCGGCCAGGCCGCGTCTGAAGGCGGCGAGGTCGTCGACCAGACCATCAATGAGATCAACGCCATCCGCGAAGCGGTGGACGCCTCTTCCAAGAGCGTTGCCGAGCTGGGCAAACGCGGTGAACAGATCGGCGAGATCATCGAGGTCATCAACGACATCGCCGATCAGACCAACCTGCTGGCCCTCAACGCCGCGATCGAAGCGGCACGAGCCGGCGAGCACGGCCGAGGTTTCGCCGTCGTCGCCGACGAGGTCCGCAAGCTCGCCGACCGGACCACCCAGGCGACCGAAGAGATCGGTGCCTCGATCCAGGCGATCCAGTCCGAAACCACCAGCGCGGTGGAACGTATGAACACCGGCAGCCAACAGGTCGAGTCGGGCGTGGCCAAGGCCACAGACGCCGGTCGCAGCCTGACCCAGATCGTCAGCAACGCCCGTGAAGTGGCTGGCATGATCCAATCGATCGCCGCCGCCACCGAAGAGCAGTCGGCCACCAGCGAAGAGGTCGCCCGCAACGTCGAGAACATCGCCAGCGTCATCCAGGAGTCGAACGACGGCACCCGCCAGGCCGCGGTCGCCGCCCAGCAGCTCTCCGAGCGGGCCGAACGCCTCCAGGGTCTGGTCTGCAAGTTCAAGGTCGACCCGAAGATGGTCGAGCAAGGCTAACGCCAACCACGACATGAAGAACCCCCGTTTGCGGCGGGCCCTGAGCGCAGGGCCCGCCGCTTTTCGTGCGCCGCGTCTGCGCTTTACACTGTCCCGATGCGCGACGGTTCCGCCCAAGATGTTTTGCCCTGCCTCCCGGTGATGCTCCGCCTGCGGGGGCAGCGCTGCGTTGTCGTGGGCGGCGGGGCGGTCGCGGCACGTCGGGCCGCGTCGCTGGTGGCGTGCGGGGCCCAGGTCGTGGTGGTGGCCCCGGCCATGGACCCGAAGCTCGACGAACTGCTCATCGAGAGGGCCGAGCGCGGCTACGAGGCGGGGGATCTGGACGGGGCGTTTCTCGTGGTGATCGCGACGGACAACCCGGCCGTGAACCAGCGGGTGGCCGACGAGGCGGCAGAAGCGGGCGTATTGATCAACCGGGCCGACAACGCCGGGGCGGGCGATCTGACGGTGATGGCCCACGACCGCCGCGGCCCGCTGACCCTGGCGGTGGACACGGGGCAGACCTCCGCCGCCGCGGCCAAGGCGATCCGGGCCGAGTTGCTCGAGGCGCTCGACGACGACTGGATCACGCTCCTCACCGAGGCCCGGCCGTGGCGTGCTAAAATCCAGAGCTCGGTTCCCGATGATTCGGAGCGAGCCCGCCGGCTACGCCAACTCGCCGACGACACGGCCATGCAGACCCTCAAGCATCAGGGCGTCTCCGCGTTGCGGGCCCGGCTGCAAGCCGTCGCCGAGGGCCGTGCCGACGACTGAACACCATGATCCAGACCCTCACCAACACCATCCTGGTCATCCTGACCCTGCTCGCGGCGGGGGCCTCGGTGCTGGCGATTGTCCGACTGCGGACGACCATGGGCCTGGCCCTGTCACCGCCTTCGGCCGACAACGAACCGGCCCCGGACTCGCGCCGCCCCAGCAAAGCGCTGATGAACGCCATCGTGGCGGTGATTGCGCTCGTCTCCGCGGGGCTGCTCGTGTACCGCTGGCAGCAGATCGGCGAGGGATGGAACCCGCTGACGGCCCACGTCGACGGCCTGCTGTTGATCGCCTCGCTCATGGCGATCGTCGGGCTCTACATCCAGAGCCGGCCGCGCCTCGGCGGGATGGCGGTGTTCATCCTGCCCATGCTCACGCTGATCCTCGCCTGGGCGATCTGCGCCTCGGCGTGGACGTATCGGCCGTTCAACCTCAACTCGCTCAGCCCGGTCTGGACCGGCGTCCACCTCGCCGGGGTCTACCTCGGCACGCTGGGCTGCGCCGTCGCGGCCATGGCGGGCGTGATGTACCTGTTCGTCCAACGACAGCTCAAACTCAAACGCAACCCCCGCGGCTTGCTACGGCTGGCCAGCCTCGAATCGCTCGAACGCCTGATCACCCAAGCCGCGTCGCTGGGCTTCGGGCTGTTGACCGTCGGCCTGGTCTCGGGTGTGGTCATCCTCCGCACCGAAGGCGAAGTGCTCGGCCCCGGCTGGTGGTACTCACCCAAGGTGTTGTTCGCCTTCGCCGCGTGGCTGGTCTATGCGGTGGTCATGAACGTGCGCTACGCCAGCGTCTTCCGCGGGCGGCGTGCGGCGTGGCTGGCCATCGGCGGCTTCGTGCTGCTGCTGGTGGTCTACGGCATCGTGACGGGAGGGCCCGCCTGATGCGACTCCTGCTGCTGGGCATCAATCACCGCACCGCGCCGGTCGAGCTCCGCGAGGCCTTGGCGATCAACGCCGACCGCCTGCCGTCGGTGCTCGATGCGTTCCGTGCGTCCTACGGCGACGGCGCGGGCGGCGAGTGTGTGTTGCTGTCCACCTGCAACCGCACCGAAATGTACGTCGCCCGGCCGAGCCACTCCGAGCCGACCATCGATTCGCTCCGGCAATTCCTCGCCGACCAAACCGGCACGGCGCTGGACACGATCACCGCGTCGTCGATCCACCGCGAGCAGCAGCCCGCGGTGCACCACCTGTTCCGCGTGACCGCAGGACTCGACGCCATGGCCGTCGGAGAGACGCAAGTCATCGGCCAGGTCCGCCGGGCCTACGAGGCCGCGCAGAACGCCGGCACCGTCGGCCCCGCGCTCAACCGTGTGTTCCAAAGCGCCCTGCGTGACGTGAAGCAGGCCCACCAGCAGAGCGGCGTCGCGGGCCTGCAGCAATCGGTCAGCTCGATGGCGGTCGAATTCGCGGGCAACCTCTTCGAATCGTTCTCCGACAAGACCGTCGCGGGCCTGGGCGCTGGCGAAATCACCAAGGCCACGCTCCAACGCATGCTCGGCAAGTCGCCCGGCAAGACCTGGGTGGTGAACCGCTCGCCCGCGGCGGGTCTCCAACTCGCCAAGACCCTCGGGCTCGGCTCGGAGGGCGGAGCCGAACACCCCGGCGGAGCCCGGCCGTGGGGCGATCTCGACGAAATCCTCGTCGAGGCTGACATCATCCTGACCGGTACCGCATCGCCCGAGCCGGTGATCACCGCGTCGCGATTCAAGAAACTCTTGCGACGCCGACGCAACCGCCCGGTGTTCTTCATCGACCTGGCGGTGCCGCGCGACGTGGAGCCGGCGGTGGGGAGTCTGCCCAACGTCTACCTCTACAATATTGATGACCTGAATCGCGCGTTGGCGGACGTTCCGCGTCGGCGGGAGAAGATCGACCGCTGCGAGGCGATGGTGCGCGAGGCGGCCGAGCGCTGCGTCGGCGCGGCGCAGCACCAGGACCTGGGCGTGCTGGTCCGCCAACTCCGCAACAAGCTGCTGGACATCGGCGACCAGGAACGCGCCCGCACCCAACGCAAGATGCAGAACCTGCACGAGGCGGGGGAGTACGACAAGCTCGAGAGCCTGATCGACGAGCACACCCACCGCCTGATCAACAAGGTGCTGCACCTGCCGCTGAGCCAGCTTGATCTCAAGAAGCACAAGGACGAGGAAGCCCCGATCAGCTTCTACGCGGCGGCGCTGCGTCGTTTGTTCGATCTCGAAGACGTGCCCGGATCGGGCGAGGCTTCCCCTCCGACCCCAGCAACGGAAGCGGACGATGAGTGAGGCCGATCCGCCGTTGCCCGCCGAGGCGTCTGGTCGCGCTTCGTCCCGCCGGCCGGCGGTGATCGCGGCGGCCGGATTCCTGTGGCTCTTGGCGTGCATCTGGGTGGTGCACCAGGGCGGCATCACCCCGGCACCGGATTCAACCGCCTCGCTCATCGGGCTTGCGGTCATCGTCTTGGAATCGCTGCCCCTGCTCGCCGCGTGGTGGCTGGGTGCCGCGGGCTTTGGCTTTGCGCTGCGGCAACGCGGCGTGGCGCAGGTCGGCGTGGGCATGGCGGTGCTTCTGTTGCTGCAATACCTCGCGGGATATGTGGTCGGCTACGCCGGGGCGATCTCTTGGGGGTTGTGTGTCGTTGGGGTGGCGTTGCTTGTGGTGCAGGTCGTCATTGCCCAGCGATCCAAGGCGGATGAGTTGGCCGATACCCAGCGCATGCATTGGCTCTCGCCCTGGTGGCTGCTCGGCATCCCGGGTGTGGCGATGTTGATCGTGGCGGCGTGCTGCCCGCCGGGCACGATGTGGCAGGTCGAAGCGATGGGTTACGACGTGACCAGCTACCACCTGCAGATCCCCCGCGAGTGGGTCGCTGCGGCGAAGATGGTCGAGCTCGAGCACAACGTCTACGCCTACCTGCCCGGGCTGATGGAATCCGCCTACGCGTCGCTGATGACCATGCGGGGCGGCGATCCGGTCGGATCGGTCTACCTCTGCCAACTCTTTCACGCCTCGTTTGCGCTGTTGGCCGCGGCGGGGGTGGCGTCGCTGCTGAAGAGTTACGTATCGGAGTCAAGCGCGGCGGTGGGCGGCGCGTTGGTACTGCTCGTGCCCTGGGTGATCGTCACGGGGTCGCTGGCGTACAACGAGATGGTCGTCGTCGCCTTCGCGGCGGTGGGTCTGAGCTTGGTCGCGGGGTCCGCACATCCTTGTGGACGCACCGGGCTTTCGATCGGCCTGCTGGCGGGCGCCGCGACCTTGGCAAAACTCACCGCCGCGTTCACGGTGGCGCTGCCCCTGGGCGCGGTGTTGATGTGGCGGCTGCTCAAGGATCGGCCGATCCGTCAAACGATCGCCCCCACGGTGTTGTGCGTCGTCGTGGGTTTTGCGGCGTTGTCGCCGTACCTGGCCCGCAACGCGGCGTGGACGGGCAACCCGGTGTTTCCCTTTGCGGGGTCGGTGATGGGTTACGCCCATTGGGATGAAGCGCGGGCCGAGCGTTGGGACGCGGCGCACATGCTCGACCAACCGATGGGCGAACGCATAAGCTCGATCTGGCGGCAGGCCCTTGGCAACACGGGCTACGGCGCCCTCGGCGGCGCACCCACGCCCAAAGAAACCAAAAACATCGCACGCTTCGAACGCGAGGGCGGCGTGCCCGTGTTCTGGCTCGCCGCGTTAGCGGGCGTAATCTGCGCGGGGATCAACCGCAAGACGCGCTGGCTCGCGGCTGTGTTGGCGGTGGTGCTCGTCGGGCAGTTCGTGTGGTGGTTGTCGATGACGCACCTGCAGAGCCGCTTCCTCGTGGTGACGATCGTGCCGCTGTGTGTCGGTACGGGCTTGCTCGTGGGTAAGCTCGACGGACGCAAACTCAGCTCCAGCATCACCGCAGGCGGGGTGATCGCGGTCCTCGTCGGCCTACCCCTCACGCTGGCCGCGCTAATCACCACTTGGTCCCAGGCGACCCAACTCGCCACCTTCGACGGCCAACGCGTCACCGCACCGCTGTGGTTCCTCGTCGACGGCCTGCCAGCGCCCCACGGCATGAACACCATGCAAGACCTCGAACTCAACGACCTGCCCCCGGGCAGCAAGGTCATGGTCGTGGGCAACAACCAGTCGCTGTTCTACATGCAGCCCGAAATCGAATACGCTAGCGCGTTTGATCCCTCGCCGATCACCGCGAAGCTTTCGGGCGACGTGACACCGGCGCAACTCGTGCAACGACTGCGGGCCGACGGCATCACCCACCTCTGGCTGGGCTACAGCGAACTCGATCGGCTCCACGCGACCTACGGCTTCGACGACGGCGTCACCTCGACACGCCTGCACCGCCTGGTTCAAGATTGGACACACGTGGGTAGCCCGACATCCCCCACGGTTCTCATGGTCGTGCCGGATTGAGAAACCCATCACTGAAATCTGCGTTTTAGCGTGTTTTTTAGCTGATATTGCCCCCTGATCTGCATTTCAGGGTTGATTTTTCTTGATCGGCCCCGGGCTGTTTCAGATAATAGTTGTAGACAGGCAGCGACTTTTACCCCCCGAAAGGAGGTCCAACCGACGCGATGTACACCGATAGATCAGGGTGAGTTTTCCCCGCCGAGCGAACGCAAACGCATACCCCCTTGTTATTTTCATTCGTCCATTCATCCCGCGTCGCTCGGTTTTTTAATGCGCTGATTTTCTGAGCCCCGACGCCGAATCTCTCATCAACTCCGGGCTTTGCCGTTACACTCCAACCGTCACCTGCGCACAACGACATCATTCATCGAGGACCGCTGTGGACCACCCCGAACTCAAAGGCAATGTGACCCTCGCCAACCACCCGCTGATCGAGGCGTTGCTGACCGACCTGCGCGACCGCGAGACGCCGGCGCTTCGTTTCCGCGAGGCGGTCGAGGCGCTGGGGCACCTGCTTGCCTACGAAGCGATCCGCGATGCGCCGCTGGCCAACGAAACCATCCAGACGCCGCTCGAGACGATGGATGCGCCGCGGATGACCCAGACGATCACCATCGTGCCGATCCTCCGCGCCGGGCTCGGCCTGGCCGACGGCATGCTCCGCCTGCTCCCGGGGGCCCAGGTCGGCCACCTCGGCATGGCCCGCAACGAAGAAACGCTCGAGCCCGAGTCGTACTACGAGAAGCTTCCGACCAACGTCGCCGACAGCCTCGTGCTCGTCGCCGACCCCATGCTCGCCACCGGCGGCAGCGCCGTCGCCGCCGTGCAACGCCTCAAGGAACTCGGGTGCACCCAACTCAAGTTCGTCGGCGTCCTCGCCGCCCCCGAAGGCGTCAAAACCCTCACCGCGGCTCATCCCGACGTCCCCGTCATCGTCGCCGGCATCGACCGTGAGCTCAACGACAACGGCTACATCGTCCCCGGCCTCGGCGATGCGGGGGATCGGTATTTCGGCACGATGTGACGGGCGGGTCGGCTGACTAACCGACGATCTCGACGTCCGACCAATCCAGGCCGGTCTCTCGGAAGTAGGCTTTGAGCGCACGGCTGCGGCGCCGCGAAGTCTCACGGTCCCACCGTTGTTTTGCGGAGCGGTGGAAGACGGGTTGGCGACCGATCTTGTCCAGGTTTCGCACGATCTTCCCCCTCAGCTTGAAGATGCTGCGGCGGGAGTTGGGCTCGTGCCCGTCGGCGCGGTCTTTGAGGCCGGCCATGAGGAAGGGCTCGAGTGCCAGGCCGCAGGCCTTGGCTTCGTCCAGGATCCAGCGGAAGGCCCCGTCGGACAAACCGCGGTCGGCGTAGCCCCCGCCGACGTTGCCGTGGACCCCGGGGAAGAAGACCTGCTTCAGATCGATGTTGGGCTTGTGGTCCCATTCGGTGTAATCGAAATCTTCGCGGGTCTCATCGATGGCGATCGCGTGGCGGGCGTGACGGATGATGCTGCTGGGTTCTGTGTCGTGGAAGAGGATTTTTTCATCGCCGATCGAGCCCCAGAACAAGATCGGCACGCCCAGGCTGCCCACCGTGTCCCACGCCCCGATGAACTCGATCGGTGTGCGGTCGGCGTGGGCGTACTTCCTGCGGAACGCCTTGGACTTGGGTTGGTCGGGGTGCGACGAACGCGGGTTGCGGTCGCGGTAGATGTCGTACGCCTCGGCGATCCGGTCGGCGTGCACGCGTTTCAGCACGCCGCAGTTGCGGATGAAGCCGCCGAGCGACCGTACGGTGTACGCCCCACGGCTGAAGCCGAAGAACATCAGGTGGTCGCCGCTGCGGTAGTTCTGAACGATGAACCGGTAGCAGTCCATGATGTTCTTGTCGATACCGACGCCGCTGATGCCGCCGGAGAGCTTCTTCCGGTCGCTGCCGACTCCCCAATCGTAAAACACCACCTGCTCGGTGCCGTTGTTGGCGACCGGCTTGATGGCCCTGGCGAGTTGGAGGACGTTCGTGGCGTCACGAGATTCGGGTGAGTTCCAAGTCCCGTCCGCGCAGATCACAATACGTTTCATGTTGGCCCCAGAAATAGGTGAGAAAGTTGTCCCAGAAGGAGAGGGAAGGTTACAACTGAATTGTAACGGGGCGAACGCCGAGGTCTAGAAAAAACACTCGCGCTTCGCATTCAACTCACACCGTCCGGGAAAAGCGCTAGAGATGGTGTCGCGTGAGGTACGCCACCGCCGCGGGGATGTCGACGTAGCTCACGTCGAACACGACGTCGGCCACGTCTTTGTAAACCGGGTCGCGCTCTTCGAGTACGGCGGTGATTTCTTCCACGCTGCTCGCGGCGGCGGTGCCGGTGAGCGAGGGGCGGGCGGCGGTGCTGGCGGCGTCGGCGGCGATGCGCTCGGCGAGCACGGCGGGCTTGCAGTTCAGATAGATCCGGATGGCGTCAGGCGCGGCCTTGACCAGATCGGCCACGCCGTCCTGCATCACCGTGCCGCCGCCCAGGGCGATGACGTGGTTGTCCCGGCCCAGGCACTGCTTGGCGACTTCGACTTCGGCGGCGCGGAACGCGGGCTCGCCGTCGGTCTCCCAGATGTCGGCGATCGATCGGCCGTCGAACCGTTTGACGACCTCGGTGTCGGTGTCGACGAAGTCTTTCCAGGTCTGGTCGGCGATCTTCTTGCCGATGGAGGTTTTGCCGCTGCCGCGATAGCCCATGAGGATGATGTTCATGCCGAGAGTATCGGCGATTTCGGGGGGCGGGGGTAAACCGTTGATCCGATTTCGCCGCTTGCGGCTTAGCGGGAGAAACTTTGTTCGCTAAGCCGCAAGCGGCCGCGGAGAGGCGGGGCAGTATGATGGGATGATGTCCGAATCTCCCCAAGACCAGACCGCCCGCCGACACGTGGAGGCGTTGCGCGAGCGGCGGGTGAAGCCGCAACCCGACCTGTCACTGGGGTTCTTAGCGGACCAGTTCAAGCGCGAGGTGGCTCGGCCGTTCAAGCAGCTCGGAGATTTGGTGGAGTTGTGGAACGAGCTGTTGCCCGAAGAGGTGGCGGCGGGGACACGGCTCGAAGCGCTGCAACGCGGCGTGCTGACCGTGGCGGTGGATTCGAGTGCACGGCTGTACGAGGTGGATCGTCGGCTGCGCGAAGGGCTTGAACGTGAACTCGTCACCCGGCACAAGGGTGCAGCGTTCCGCAAGGTGAAGCTGCGTGTGGAGGCGGCGGGGTGGTTGATGGATGATGAGTAAGCGATTCGGTGTGCGGGGCAGCGAATCGGGGATGGAAGCGACGCGGCTTTGCCGCGTTTCGCGGCCGAGCCGCGGCGCTTCGTGGTGATCATTTGAGTTTTTAATCAGAGCTGTTCGAGTTCACCCACGAGTTCGGTGACGACTTTCTTCGCGTCGCCGAAGACCATGCGGGTGTTGTCTTGGAAGTACAGCGGGTTCTGGATGCCGGCGAAGCCGGGGTTGAGGCTGCGTTTGATGACGAACACGGTGCGGGCGTGGTCGACGTTGAGGATCGGCATGCCGTAGAGCGGGCTGGCTGTGTCGTGGCGGGCGGCGGGGTTGGTCACGTCGTTGGCGCCGATGACCAAAGCGACGTCGGCCGACTCGAGCTTGGCGTTGGCGGGCTCGAGGTCGAGCAGCACGTCGTATTCGACGCCGGCCTCGGCGAGCAGCACGTTCATGTGCCCGGGCATCCGGCCCGCGACGGGGTGGATCGCGTAGGTGACTTCGATGCCCTTGGATTCGAGCTCGGCGGCGAACTCTTTCACGGCGTGTTGCGCTTGAGCGACGGCCATGCCGTAGCCGGGCACGACGACGACGGACGACGCGGCTTCGAGGACGATCGCGGCGTCTTCGGGGCTGGACTCGGTGGCGGTGCCTTGGGTTTCCATGCCCGCTGAAGCGGGCACGCCGGCGGGTGCGGCGCCCATGCCGCCGAAGAGCACGTTCATGAGCGAGCGGTTCATCGCCTTGCACATGATGTTGGTCAGGATCAGGCCGGAGCTGCCGACTAGCGAGCCGGTGATGATCAGGGCGTAGTTGTTGAGGACGAAGCCCGCCATCGCGGCGGCGACGCCGGAGTAGCTGTTGAGCAGCGCGACGACCACGGGCATGTCGGCCCCGCCGATGCCGATGACCAAGAGCACGCCGAGCCCCAGCGCGACGATCGTCATCAGGAAGATCCAAGGCCACGCGGCGGGCCAGATCATGATGAACAACACCATCAGCGCCAACGCGCCAAGCAGCCCGAAGACGATGTCCCGTTGTCTGGGTAATTGCACGGGCTGGTCGGGGGCCCAGGATGTGCCTTGCAGCTTGCCGAAGGCCATGATCGAGCCGGTGAAGGTCACGCCGCCGATGGCCACGGCCAGGCCGATGGACAGGCCGTAGCTCCAGGGTTGCACGGCGACCGCGGAGATCACACCCTCACCAAACTCCGCGTCCGTGTAGGAGAGTTTCTTACCGAACTTGTTGAAGTAATCCGCCAGCGCGACGAGCATCGACGCGATGCCGCCGAAGCCGTTGAGCAGGGCGACCATCTGGGGCATCTGCGTCATCTCGACGCGCTTGGCCATGACGGTGCCCGCGACGCAGCCGAGCGCGAGGGCCGGGACGATCCACAGCAGGCTGAGCCAGGTGCCGCCGGTGATGTAGAAGAACGTGACGACGGTGGCCAGTAGCATGCCGACGGCCGAGATCATGTTGCCGCGGGCGGCGGTTTCGACCTTGCCGAGCATCTTCAGGCCGAAGATGAAGCAGACCGCCGCGAGGAGGTACAGGAGGTTGATCAGGTCGTGGCCGAGGGTGGCAAGGGTCATGGGGGGCCTTGGTCGTTTAGCGGCGGATGGGTGATCCGCGGGTGGAGGGAGTGCGTGGGGCGAGCGGCGATCTGCGATCGCCGGCTAAACGGGGTTTGGGTTACTTGTCTTCTTTGTGCTGGAACATCTTGAGCATGCGGTCGGTGACGAGGTAGCCGCCGACGACGTTGGTGGTGGCGAAGACGATGCCCAGGAACGCGAGCATGACCCCGAACACGCTGCCGGAGTAGCTGCAGAGCAGGGCCCCGACGATGGTGATACCCGAGATCGCGTTGCTGCCGGACATCAGCGGGGTGTGCAGGCGGGAGGGCACCTTGGAGATCAGCTCGAAGCCGATGAACACGGCCAGGACGAAGACGACGATGCCGATGACAAAGGCGCTGGGCGGGTAGGTCGCGGCGAGGGTGAGGTGGGTGAGCATGGTGGGGGCTCGAGGGTAAAGGGATTTCGGATTGGTGATTTCGGATTTCGGAGCGAGCGGGGGTTAGTCGCTTGTTTGTTCCGGAGCGGGATCGATCATGTCTTTGACCAGGTCGTTGACGATCTGGCCGGCGTGGGTGATGAGGGCGCCGACGTGGATGTCGTCGTCCAGGTCGATCTTCAGCGAGGGTTGCTTGGGCGCGGCGTTGGATTCTTCGTCGACTTCGGGTTGCTCGATCATGGTTTCGAGCAGGGCCCACACGTTGTTGGCGAAGACGCTGCTGGCGTGGACCGGGAGCGTGCCGGGCAGGTTGGTCGTGCCGACGATGGTGACCTGGTTGTCGGTGGTGATGATCTGGCCGGGCTGAGTGAGTTCGCAGTTGCCTCGGCCGTGGGCCTCGTTGGCGGCGAGGTCAACGATGACGCTGCCGGGCTTCATGTCGGCGACGACGTCGGCGGGGATCAGCACCGGCGGCGCTTTGCCGAAGACCGCGGCGGTGGTGACCACGACGTCCGACCCGGTCACGTGCTTGGCCATGAGCTCGGCCTGCTGGGCGCGTTCTTCGTCGGTCTGTTCTTTGGCGTAGCCGCCTTCGGTCTCACCGCCGCCGGCGTTGGGTAACTCGATGAAGCGTGCACCGAGCGACAAGACTTGTTCTTTGGTGGCGGGGCGGACGTCATACGCTTCGACGATCGCGCCTAAGCGCTTGGCCGTCGCGATCGCCTGCAGGCCCGCCACGCCTACGCCCACGACCATCACGCGTCCCGGGCTCAGCGTGCCCGCCGCGGTGATCATCATCGGCATCAGCTTCGGGCAATGATTCGCCCCCAGCAGCACCGCTTTGTAACCCGCGAGGTTGGCCTGGCTGGAGAGCACATCCATCGACTGCGCCCGGCTGGTGCGTGGAACAAACTCCAGCGACACGGCCGACACCTTCGCGCCGACCGCGGCGCGGACCACGTCGTGTTCCAACGTCGGCGACAACAAACCCACCACCGCCGCGCCTTCACGCATCCGGCCGACCTGCTCGGGCGTTGGCGCATCGACCTTGACCACGATGTCGGCGTCCTCCCAGGCGTGGTGGCCTGGGCCCGCGAGGGTCGCCCCGGCGTCGGTGAAGTCCTGGTCAGAGATAAAACTTTTAGCACCGAGGCCCGGCTCCACCGTCACGTCCAGGCCCTCTCCGACCAATTTCTTAACCACACTGGGCGTCAGCGGGGTGCGGGTTTCGTCGGCGTCACGCGGCAACGGGGCAAAGACAAGCATGGCAATCTCGGGGAGGATCGGGGGGCGGGACCACGCTCCCAGCGCGTGGCGGCGCCAGTGTATGACAATGCGCTGGTCGTTGCATATCAAGGGTTTATGTCGCACCAAGGCCGTACGATTTATCCCTTGTGGCCAGATGAAGCCGATGCGTGGAGGGGATTGACCTAAGAGAAAACCCCGCTGCCGCATAAGCGACAACGGGGCGGAGGGGAGAAAGCAGTTTTATTACCTAATTTATCGCCTCTGATCGCAGAGTCTCATCAATTTTTATTCGATGAGAAAAAGATAATCAAGGATTAAGGTCATCCTATCTTTACATTTTACGCGCCCGCAAGCGTTTACGGAAGCCTAATTTCTGGCTATCGGACGCTTGGCGCGACTTTTTTTCGCATTTTTTCCCGTTTTGTGAGTGATGTAAATCACGGAATGGCGTTTTGGGCCAGAATTCCGGCCCCGAGCAGGCCCGCGTCGTCGCCCAGCTCGCTGGCCACGATCTTGCACGATTTCATTTCTTCGGGGAAGACGTAGGCCTCAAACGCCTCGCGGATCC
This sequence comes from Algisphaera agarilytica, assembly GCF_014207595.1. NCBI lineage: Bacteria > Pseudomonadati > Planctomycetota > Phycisphaerae > Phycisphaerales > Phycisphaeraceae > Algisphaera > Algisphaera agarilytica. The sequence continues at coordinate 356,411 of NZ_JACHGY010000001.1, read as the reverse complement.
ACTTCATCCAGGTCTTGCCCATCGCCTCGGTCGCTCCGCCGCCCATCACCACGCAGGGCAGGCTCAGCAGCGTCACCGTGTTGGCGATCGAGATGCCCACGTAAGTCGCGGCGCGGTGGACGACTTCCATGGTCAGCGGGTCTTCCTGTTTAATCGCTTGGCCGAGCACCTTCGACCGCACACGCGATAGGTCGCCGTCCACCAGTTCGGGGATCACCGACTCGCGCCCGCTGGCGATGAGCTGCTTGAGCAGGTTCACGATGTTGGTTCGGCTGGCGAGGTCCTCGACGCTGCGCCGACCGATGCCAGCATCCGCGCGAAGCAGCGTGTGCCCGATCTCGCCCGCGGTGTGTTTCGCGCCGTGATAGATCTTGTTGTCCAGGATCAGTCCGCCGCCGATGCCCGTGCCGACGAACACCGCGAACAGGTCATCGAACCCGCGCCCCGCGCCCGCCTGGTGCTCGCCCCACGCGCCGACGTTCACATCGTTGTCCACCACAACCGGCACACCCAGCTCTTTGCTCAGAACGTCACGCAGCGGGAAGTCGTTCCACCCGAGGTTGACGGCCTGGATCACCTGGCCCTTCTTGATGTTGATCGCGCCCGGCGCACCGATGCCGATCGCTCCGAGGTCCTTGCGTTTGAGCGAGGCCTGTTCGAGCACCTTGTCGCAGAGTTTGACGAGGCGTTGGATCACCGCGTCCGAACCCTCGGCCGCTTTGGTTTTGGTGTCGTCGCGTTCTTTAACTTTGCCGTCGATTACGACGCCGCACTGGATGTTGGTTCCCCCGAGATCGATGCCCAGGGTGGGGGGCGTTTCATGAGCCATAGATCAAGTCTCTTGCGTAGGGTGGGCAGTGCCCACCGCGAACGTGTGTCCAGCCATCGGGTGGGCGGTGCCCACCCTACGGAATCAGGCCCCGCCGCCGTCGCCCAGGACCTTGGGCACTTTGAAGAAGTTGTCCTGCCGGGCGGGGGCGTTGGCCAGGGCGTCGTCGGGGGCAAGGCCGGGCTGCTCGATGTCTTCCCGGGTCACGCTGTGGTGGTCCGAGGGGTGGAACAACGGCTCGACGCCCTCGACGTCCAGCTCGTTGAGCTTGCCGACGTAATCCAGGACCGCGGCGAGCTGGCCGGTGAAGTGCTTGATATCGTCGTCCGACAACGCCAGCCGGCTGAGCTTGGCGACCTGGCGGACGTCGTCTTCGGTGATGGGTTGGCTCATGGGGAAATCATACCATTGGGCGGATTTGGGATTTGGGATTTGGGATTTGGGATTTGGGATTTGGGATTTGGGATTGAGGGGTGAGGATTGAGGAGTGAGGGGTGAGTAGGGGAGTCCTGGCCTATGCTTTATCCACCGCACGGACTTGCGGTAGACTTTCGAACTGCCCGAGGCGACCCCGATCGCCCCACCTAACTCCCAACCCCTAAGCCCCCAACCCCTTCCCCGCCATGCCCGATCGCGACCTGCTCAAGTGTTTTGATAACCCCAACCCGGGGCGGCCCTTCGTCATCGAACACATCTCCGATGAGTTCACCAGCGTCTGCCCCGAGACCGGCCACCCCGACTTCGGCTCGGTCATCCTCCAGTACATCCCCCGCGATGCCTGCATCGAACTCAAGTCGCTCAAGCTCTACTACCAGAGCTTCCGCAACGAGGGCATCTACTACGAAGCGGTGACCAACAAGATCGCTGAGGACCTGGACCGTTCGATGGACCCGATCTGGATGCAGATCGTCACCGAGTGGAAGGGCCGTGGCGGCATCCGCTCCCGCATCACCGTGGAACTCGGCCGACACCCCGACGACGCGCCACGCTCCACCGGAGGCGACGACTTCGAAGACGAGGAAGACGACGACCGCCTGCCGCCCGGGTATTGAATCAAATCGACCGGGGCGTGCTTATGAAACCCCTCCCCCCTCGGGGGAGGTGGCGGGCGAAGCCCGTCGGGGGGGGAGCGTAAGTCCGCATTACGCTTGTGGCGTTTTCACGCTCCGTGTTCCCTCACCCCAACCCTCTCCCGGCGGGAGAGGGAGCAAGACAATACACAAAAGCAAAGAGCCCGCGCGGGGGATGCGCGGGCTCTTCACCAAGGGAACTCTTTTCTCTCGACGTGTGATCAGTCGTTGCGGTCGCGGCGGTCTTCACGGCGGTCACGGACGTCTTCACGCTTGTCCCGCCGATCTTCCGCACGGTCGCGTTTGTCTTCTCGCGCATCCCGCCGATCTTCGCGGCGGTCGCGGACGTCTTCGCGTTTGTCGCGGCGGTCTTCGAGTCGGTCACGCTTGCCGTCGTCGGATTGGGCGTCCCGGCGATCTTCGCGCCGGTCACGAACATCTTCGCGCTTGTCGCGCACGTCTTCCCGGCGATCGCGGACATCTTCCTTCTTGTCCCGCCGGTCCTCCGCGCGGTCGCGCTTGTCTTCACGGCGGTCGCGGTGGTCTTCACGCTTGTCGGCCCGGTCGCCTTTCTCGGCCATCGCAACGAGGCCGTCGGTCGGGCTGGTGATGGCGGCGGGGGAGGCGGCGGAGACCGAAAGGGGGGCTGCGGCGAGGCACGCGGGGGCAACGAGCGCAGCGATAGACAGGGACAAAGTTCGCAATATCATGGCAGGCTCCTGTGAAGGAAAAAAGGGGGGCTGTTGCTGGTCCAACGCGGGAGGGGCAAGCGTATTGCAGGAGCGCTTCAGATTTTTCGAGCTCAGGCGGCCATGTCTTGCGGGGCGAAGGTCTTGCCTTCGGCCAGCAGGGCGGTGGCCTTGTCGGCGGGGAGCGGCGCGGAGAACAGGTAGCCCTGCACCGCGTCACAGCCCAGGGTCTGGACCTGCATGAACTGGGCCGACTCCTCGATGCCCTCGGCGATCACGGTCATCTTGAGGTTGCGGGCCAGGTTGATCACCGCGTCGACGATGGCGGTGTAGCTGAGGTCGCGCTGCATCTGCAGGATGAAGCCGCGGTCGATCTTCAAGACGTCGGCGGGTACATCGTGCAGCGAAGTCAGCGACGAGGTGCCCGTGCCGAAGTCGTCGATGAACAGCCGGTAGCCCAGCCGACGCAGCTTCTTGAGGATCGGCGTGACGGGCACGCGGTTATCGCCCAGTGCCGTCTCAGTGATCTCCAGGCAGATCGACGAACACGGGAGGTCCGCGTTGGCCATCACGCGTTCCAGGTGATCGATCATGTCGGGCACCAGCAGTTGACGTTTGGACACGTTCACACTGATGTACAGGTTCGGGTCAACCAGGCCCTGGCTCCGCCACGACGCGAGTTGCTCGGCGGCGAGCTCCAGGCACTGCCGGCCCACTTGATCGATCAGCCCCGCGTCTTCGGCGATCGGGATGAACTCGCCCGGCGTGACGCGTCCGAGCTGTTCGTGGTGCCACCGGCAGAGCGATTCAAAGCCTTTGAGCCGGCCCGTGTCGGTCTCGATGATCGGTTGATAGTGCAGCTCGAGTTCGCGGTTCTGGATCGCCCCCCGCAGCGCGACCTCGACCTCGGCCTTGCGCGCGGTCGCCGCGTGCATCGCGGCTTCGAACACGCAGTAGCAGTTGCGGCCCTCCGATTTGGCGTGGTACATCGCGGTGTCCGCGTCGCGGATCAGCGTGTGCGCGTCGGCCCCGCTGATCGAGCTGCACGTCACGCCGATGCTGGGCGTCGAGGTCACCGACTGCTGCTTGATCAGGTGCGGCTCGCCCATGGTGCGCAGGAGCGCCTCGGCGATCCGTTTGGGTTCTTCGTGGTCCCGGATCGGATCGACGATGACCAAGAACTCGTCCCCGCCCAGACGGATCGGCGTGACCCGGGCGTTGGGCGAATCGATCGAGCAGCACGGACCCGCAGCCTCTTCGGTGTCCTTGACGCCGGGCAGGTCGATCGACTCATAGGGCGCAAGGATGTTTTCCATCCGCCGGGCGATCGAGACCAACAGCTCGTCGCCCGCGTCGTGGCCCAGGCTGTCGTTGATGAGTTTGAAGCGGTCGAAGTCCAGGAACAGCAACGCCCGTTCCTGTTCGCTGATCTGCGCGGACTCGAGCCGCTCGAGGGCGTACTTGCGGTTGGGCAGCCCGGTGAGGCGGTCGTGACGGGCGGCCCAGTAGGCTTCGCGTCGCTGGTTCTCGACTTCGTTGATGGCGTGAGTCAGTTGGCCGCACTGCTGGCCGATCAGGTCGCGCACATCGATCAGGCAGAGCGAACCGTCTTCGAATTCGACGACAACCGGGTCGTACCGCCGCGACGCGGGACGCTCGATGACCCGCTCGATCGCCTCGGTCAGGGAGAGGTCGGCCGAGAGGATCTCCGCGGGCTCGGTGGCCTGGTATTCGTAAAACAAGCCGACGGGGCGGTAGAGGTACAGGTCACGCTGGAACGCCTTGGCGAGCTGGGTGTAGATCGTCGCCCGTGCCAACGGCCCGACGAACCGGTCGCCGTCGTAAAGCAGCACGCCGAACAGCTCCGGCGATTGTTCGAAACGCTTCATGACCTGATCAAGCGGCTCTCGAATTTGCACCCGGGTCTGGATGCAATACTCCCGACAGATATCCCGCAGCCAGGTCAACTTCAGCCGGTTGGGTTTAAGGTCCATCTCGCCTTCGTGTCCTCGGCCATGAGCCAAAGAGGGATGCGTCGATTCGGATTCGTTTGGCATAACAGAAACACTCAAGGCCCGCGGCTATACACCGCGCTCGATGCTGCCCATCGCGGCAGACACGCCCACCCAACGATGGCTATCGGCTAAGGGAGAACCCTTTTTTTGAACAGGAGACTCCACAACCCGTTATTCACATTGATAACGATTCGCTCACACAGCAGAACGCATGCGCTGAAGCGATCGGCCGATAAAACCTCAACCGAGCTCGGCACACGCCCGGTGCCGGGGGCAATCGATCACGTGGTCGTTGACCATGCCGACGGATTGCATGAAGGCGTACATGATCGTCGAGCCGACGAACTTGAAGCCGCGCTTCTTGAGGTCTTTCGACAGTGAGTCGGAGATGTCGGTCTTGGCGGGGACTTCGCTCAGGGATTTGAAGCGGTTCTGGATGGGCTTGTGATCGACGAATGCCCAGACGTAGTCGGCAAAGCTGCCGAACTCATCCTGCACCGCGAGGAATGCCTTGGCGTTCTGCACCGACGCGGCGACCTTCAGCCGGTTGCGCACGATCCCGGGGTCGGCCAGCAGCTTCTTCTGCTTCGCCTCGGTGTAGCGCGCGACCTTCTTCACATCGAAGTTGTCGTACACCTTGCGGTAGTGTTCGCGCTTGTTCAGGATCGTGATCCAGCTCAGCCCCGCCTGGGCCCCTTCGAGGATCAACATCTCAAACAGGTGACGCTCGTCCCGCGAGGGCACACCCCATTCCTCGTCGTGGTACTGCTCGTAAATCTCGCCCTTGGCCCATTCGCATCGCGGCATGGTTCGGTCCTCGTCTTACTCTGGGTCGTCGTCGGGATGGGGCGGTTCGTTGATCGCCTCGTCCGCCGCGTTTGCCTCGGCAGCATCGCGGATGAAGCGGGGGATCAGCTCGATGGGGGGGACGCCGTAGACCGCTTCGCACGCCGAGATGCCCTGGTCTTCCCACGCCGCGGCTTCGAGCAGCGTCGCAAGCTTCGTGGTGTCGTCTTGCATGAGTTCGCCGACCATTTGGTACGCCAAGGCATACGGCAGGCCGTGCGCATCGTCGGGGCCGCAGAACGCGTCGCCGGTGAAAAAATCGGCCAGCCGACGCGGCGTCCAGAACGCGCGGTGCAGCGCGATGGTGTGCAGGTCGTTGGCGAAGTCTTCGTTGGGCGCGACGGCTTTTTCGAGGTGCACCACCAGCCCTTCCTCCAGCCACACGGGCAAACCCAGCCCCGCGAGTCGGCTGTGGGCCAGCTCGTGGGCCATCACCGGCTCGAGCGTCGCCGCCGTCTTGCCGTGGGCCGCCACGTGCACCGAGCCCTGGTGCAGGCACATCCCGCCGCTGACCGCGCCGACGTAGTCCGGCTCGTGCGCATCGCTCACGTAATCCAGATAGTCCTCCACCTCCCGGCACACCACCGCCACGTCCAGCCCCGGCCCGCCATCCGAATAGTCGTCCAACCCCAACCCCGTCACGCAGCGCTCGATGGTCGCCAAGGCCCGCTCCATGAACGCCACCGCCCGCTGGGCCTCTTCCTCGGGCAGGTCGGTCGTCATGATGCATTCGCCCTGCTGCACGACGCGGAAGTCCCCGCCCCAGGACGCCGCCAGCGTGTGCTGCCAGACCCACTCCACCGCCGTCCACGCTGCGGGCTGCGCCTCGCTCGGCAGCGCCCACCAGCGCATCTGCACCCGCTGCCAGTCCGGCCGCGGCAGCCCCTGGCGCTCCGCCATCGCGCCCAGCAGCCGGCTCCCGAGTTGGATCATCGCGTCATCCATACCCCCGCCAGCATACCCGCCTCGCCCCAACTTTAGCCCCGGGTCATTGACCCGGGGCCGCCACGGCGACCTACCCTTCTCCATCCCGGCCCTCCCCAACCCCGCTGTCCCCAAAGACTTCCCCGATCCCGCCCCCCAACCCCCCGTCAGAATGCTACGATGCCCGCCTTAAATCCAGGCCTCCAATCCCTAAGCCCCCAAGCCCCTAAATCACCATGAGCATCCTCGTCAACGCCGACACCAAAGTCATCTGCCAAGGCATCACCGGCTCTGCCGGCCAGTTCCACACCACCGGCTGCCTCGAATACGGCACCCAGATGGTCGGCGGCGTGACCCCCGGCAAGGGCGGTCAGACCGACGCCAACGGCCTGCCCGTGTTCAACTCCTGCAAAGAGGCCGTCGACGCCACCGGCGCCAACGCCACCATGATCTTCGTGCCCCCGCCGTTCGCCGCGGACGGCATCCTCGAAGCCGCCGACGCCGGCATCAGCCTCATCTGCTGCATCACCGAGCACATCCCCGTCCTCGACATGATGCGCGTCAAGAAGGCCCTCGCCAGCTTCCCCGACGTCACCCTCGTCGGACCCAACTGCCCCGGCGTCATCACCCCCGGCCCGCGTAACCCCAGCGCCACCGGCACCGGCTCCAAAGACCAGCCCCTCACCAACGGCGGCTGCAAGATAGGCATTATGCCCGGCTACATCCACGTCGCCGCCAGCGAATCCAAGACCGGCAAAAACGTCGGCATCATCTCCCGCTCCGGCACCCTCACCTACGAAGCCGTCTGGCAAACCGCTGAACGCGGCGTCGGCCACTCCACCGCCGTCGGCATCGGCGGCGACCCCGTCCGCGGCATGAACTTCATCGACCTGCTCCCGCTCTTCGAGGCCGACCCGGAGACCGACGGCATCGTCATGATCGGCGAGATCGGCGGCACCGACGAAGAAGCCGCCGCCGAGTTCATCAAGTCCAACGTCACCAAACCCGTCACCGCCTTCATCGCCGGCCGCACCGCACCCCCCGGCCGCCGCATGGGCCACGCCGGCGCCATCATCTCCGGCGGCGAAGGCGGCGCCGAAGACAAACTCAACGCCCTCCGTGCAGCAGGCTGCCACATCGCCGAAAGCCCCGCCGACCTGGGCAGCACGATGGTGAAGGCGTTGGGGCTCTAGACTCACTCCCTTACTTCCGGAGGAACAATGACGGTTTACAGATTGTCCCAGATCGATGTTCTTAATTATCGATCAATAACGAAACAGTCTTTCGCGCTAGAACGATTTACGCCACTTGTAGGTTATAACAACGCAGGTAAATCCAATATCCTGTCGGCTATTACTTGGCTTATTCGCCCGTTCTCATTAGGAACGGGCGATTTTTTTGATATTAATCAAGCTGTTGAGGTGCGTGGTACGGTTGAGGGTATGTCAGAGCAGGTGCTATCTAATCTTGGAGCGACGCATCGAAAAAAAATTGAACCATTCTGTGCAAACGGAATTATTAGATTTAGAACCATTCATTCAGAGCCAGGAATATCAGCAGCAAAAACGGCATATGAGATCCGTGATTTAGACGTCGCGGATGAGGATGATCCTGACGCATGGAAGAATGTTTCAGGTATTCGTCAAGCCATACAAGCTATGTTTCCAGAGCCCATCCCAATTGATGCGATGGATGATGCTGCTGAAGATGTTGCAAAGAGTAAGTCGGGAACAACTATTTCTAAGTTGTTAGGCTTGATAGTTGATCCGATTCGCGAATCGCAAGGCGATGAACTGAGTGAGATACTTGAAGGCATACGTGATCGCCTTGAAGCAGACGGACTACAGAGGCCGCAAGAAATCATCGATTTCGATACGCATGCGAACGCTCAAGTCAGCGCTCTTTTTCCTGGTGTGGAGATTGCGGCCCATATTCCTGCGCCTGAGATATCGCAAATTTTTAAATCTGGCACACTGAAAGTTAGGGATAAAGGCTCAGATGTTTGGCGTGATGTCGTAAATATGGGGCATGGGGCTCAGAGAACAATACAAATGGCATTAATTTGCTATTTGGCAGCAAAGAATTTTGATTCGAGTAAGCCAGCACCGTTGCTGCTTATCGATGAACCGGAATTATATTTGCATCCGCAGGGCGTTGAACAAGTAAGGCAAGCATTGGTTACGCTTTCTGAAACTTCATTCCAGATTGTTTTTTCAACACATTCCGCATCAATGATTCAACGCGACGATGTGCCTAATGCCCTGGTAGTTCGTCGAGACAGACTCAATGGGACTCGATCAAAGAAAAGATTGGCTGATGCGATTTCTGGTGTGCTGCAAGACAATCCAAGTCAAACTCAAACAATATTTGAGTTGAGTAATGCAAGTGAGGTTCTTTTTTCAGATAGCGTGGTTTTAGCCGAGGGTAAAACTGAAAAACGCATCCTCCCGCCCTTGTACGAGCGGGTTACAGGAAAAACTCTTGCACTTGCAAAAAAAGCCTTAGTGGTGCCAGACGGTTCGGGCGGCGTCCATAAATGCTCAAAGGTTTTGGATGCGATTTCAGTTCCGCATAAGGCAGTTGTTGATTTGGATTTTGCATTTCGTGCAGAAAATTGCGAGTGGTTGGACAACTGTTACGACGAAATCCAAAAGTGTGTCGCAATTTTTTCAGATCTTTGTGCTAGCAATGATTTCAACCTGGATGGTAGGGGGCTTCCTTGTAAAGGTGGATCGATGAGCGCTTCCCAAGCATTTTCATTGCTCGGATCAACACAAGAGGCGTTTTCAGCGATTGACAGTATTCATGAATCACTTTTGCAGCATAATGTTTGGATATGGAAGAAGGGCTGTATTGAGGATTATTTAGGGGAGAGGGGCAAGAATGAGAAAGTCTGGAATCGGTTGGCGCATGACATTCTGAATCCACAGTCGGACTTGACTGAATTACTTGCGCATTTTGATTCTCTAGAATCGTTTATTGAATGGATAGACGCGTGACTCTTCTTGCAGTAATGATTGAATCAGTAATCTATCGCAAAACTTAACGTTTGCAGACATCTGGCCGGATATCATGCTCAAAGCGGCGATGCCGCCCTCGAACTTTTCCCCTCTGAGGAACGGCATGAAGTTCAACATGAATCTGGTCGGGCTGGTGCTCCTGGTGGGTGGGTTTGTTGTGAGCCTGTTTTCGGTGGTGTCGCGGTCGTTTGATGAGGGGGCGCTCAGCCAGAATGCGGGGGATGGGAAGAAGGTGGTGCAGCTCATGCACTGGTCGCTCGAGCCGGGGTTCCGGGAGGCGATGCAGGATGTGATGGATGAGTACAACGCGTTGCCGCACGTCAAGGAGGCCAACGTCGAACTGCGGCAGCTCGACATCACCGAGCGGGTCTACGCCCAGGTGTTGAATGTGCACGCGGTGAGCGGGACGGCGCCGGACATCTGCGGGCGGGGCGGGCCGGACAAGGGGGCGATCGCGCAGGGGGCGGGCATCGCGCAGTACTTCGACTCGCTGGGCGATGCGGGGCTGGAGCCCAACCCGTACAACGCGCCGCAGTACCTGCCCGAAGGGCTCGATCCCGAGCTCGCCGACGCGTTGTCCAACGGGCCCTGGCGGGACACGTTGATTGATGGCATGCAGGCGAGCTACGTGCTCGAGCTGCAGGACTTCTATGCGGTGCCCACCAGCTTTGTGGGCTCGGTCAAGATTTTTTACAACGAGAACCTCTTCGCGGACGCCAAGGCGCTGCTCGTCGAGGCGATGCAGCAGAGCCCGCAGCCGTCGTGGTACCGCGACCTGGTCTGGGACCGCACCGGCGATGCCGAGACCGGCTACGTCGTCGACACGCCCGAGCTGCGCGCGTGGGTGCTCAATGATGAGGTGCCCGAAACGCTCGGCCGACTGATGATGGTGTGCGAAGCGATCTGGCAGATCGGCAAGCAGACGGGCAACGACCAGCTCGTGCCGATCGCGGGCAGCAGCTACTCGGACACGATGTTCGCCGAGCGCTACGCGGTGCCGTTCACCTCGACGCTGGCCGAGTCGATGAACTACGACGGCGACACGTGGGTCAGCGGCTCGGAGGCGTGGCTGTCGTGGATGGCGGGGCGGTGGAGCTTCGAGGACCCGGCCCATGCGGCGTACTTCGACTGCCTCCGCGAGATCTGCAAGCAGTTCCCCCCGGGCTTCCTCGGCCTCGACCGCGAGCAGGCCCGGCGGCGTTTCGTCACGGCTCAAGCCGGCATGATCGCCACCGGCGCGTGGGACGCCAAGAGCCTGTTCGATGCGGCGCAGGGCACCGTTGTCACCGAAGACAACCCGCTCTTGCCCAGCGAGATCGCCACCGAGTTCCGCGGCCTGCCGCACAAGAACCACCGCTTCGGCGTCAAGATCATGGGCTTCCCCCTGCCCGGCCCCGACGAACGCTGGCACGACCACATCACCCACCCCGCCAGCGACGCGCAGGCCAACGGCAGCGGCCAGTTCATGATCTCCCAGCGCTCGCCCAACAAGGCGTGGGCCTTGGACTTCCTGCGGTACCTCACGAGCTATTCGGTGAACGTGGAGTTCAACCGCCGGGCCGAGCGCCTGCCCATGGTGATCGGCGGCCTGCCCAAGGCCGAGTTGGCCGCGTTCATCCCCAACCCCGAAGGGCTCGCCAGCGGTGACCGGACGAATCCCTACGACACCCAGGCCGGCAACCTGCGGACGCAGTACCTGGGGCAATTCAAAAACTTCCTGTCGGGCGATCTGGACTACGACGAGTTTGTCCGCTTCGTCGAAGACGCGGCCCACGACGAACGCACCGGCGCGAAGCGTGTGATGTACGACGTCTGGCAACGCCAACGCGATCAGGTCCGCAGCGTCGAAGCCCTCATCGCGGTGCAGTCGGCCCGGGAGTTGTTGCAGCAGCAACCCGACGCAGCCAACAAGGTGATCCAGGGCACCCGCCAGTCTGCGATGTTGTTCAACGCCACCCGCCTGAAACAGTTCTGGGACCAGGAGTTTCCCGGCGAGCCGTTCCCCGAGTACTGAATCGCATCGGGCTGCGAGACGTTCCGAGCGAGGCGGTCGCCGTTATGATGGCGGGGTCTTTTGATCGCTCAGGAGTGTCTTCATGTTCATTCGCCACCTTCTATTTTCTTGCTTGGCTGTTTCCCTCGGCGGCGCTTCGCTGGCTCAATCCGCGGGGGTTCAGGCGGCGGGTGACGCGGGGGCGTGGTCCAACGCGCTGGCCCTCGGCGTGGCGTCGAATGCCGACACCTCCGAGCCCGAGTGGACAGGCCAGGACCTCCTTGGTGATAGGCAGGATGTGTGGGGCTACTACTTCCGCGGCTCGTTGATGGGCGTCGAGCCGACGAACGATGTGCGGGCCCGTTCGGACGGTCAGCGGGTCGACACGGACGACGGCTTCGGGCTGACCGCGGCGGCGGGGTTCAAGATGGACTACCTGCCGTTGGCGTGGGAGTTCGAGTACATGTTCCGCCGATTCAGCCACGACTCCTACACCGACCCGGTCGCGGGTTTCGTGTCGGACAACGACGTGTCGCTGCACACGTTCGCGATCAACGTGCTGTACGACCAATCCAACCTGCTCGGCCCTGTGGGGGTGTACGCAGGCGGGGGCGTGGGCTTCCGCCTCAGCTCGTTCAGCTTCAGCAGCGGCAGCGGCGGCAGCGAGTCGTCGATCTCCGGCGACGGGTTGTTCATCCAGGCGATGGCCGGCGTGACCGTCACCATCGACCCCAACCTGCAGCTCTACGGCGGCGTGCGCTACACCGACTCGGGCAAAATCCGCAACGAGTTCCTCGAGGTCGACACCGCCGCCGTCGGCGGCGAGATCGGCCTGCGCGTGTATTTTTAATTTGCGTCGTGGACGCAACCGTTAGCCGGCGATTTTAAATCGCCGTCCCGGTCTACAGCGACGTAAAGAACTTGATCAAAAACGCGTTGGCCAGGTCGACGAAGAAGGCCGACACCAGCGGTAGCATGATGAACGCCAGCGGGGCGGGGCCGTAGCGTTTGGTCACGGCCGACATGTTGGCGATCGCGGTCGGCGTCGCCCCGAGCGTGAACCCCGCGAAGCCCGCGCCGAGCACCGCCGCGTTGTAGTCCCGCCCCATCAACGGGAACACGACAAACAGGATGAACAGCACCGCCGCGGCGACCTGCAACGCCAGCACGCCGACGAGCGGCCCGCCCAGGCCCGCGAGGGTCCACAGCTTCATGCTCATCAGCGACATCGAGAGGAACACCATCAGGCTGTAGTCGGAGATCACCGCGAGCGCGGGTGTCCGTGCCGGCCAGGGCAGCTTCGGAAAAATCGGCGGGACCGTGTTGGACAAGACAATCCCCACCAGCAGGCAGGGCACGAACAGCGGCAGCTTGAGCCCGAGGTCGAGGATGACCTGGTGGGCGAGGTAGCCGAGGATGATCGCGACGTTCACCGCGAGCATCGCCCGCATGAGGTCGACGTGGTCGAGCGGTGGGCGGCGCGTCTTGGCCTGGGCCTCGGTTTTGTCGTCGTCGCTGTCGTAGGGCAGGCCGACGACGGGCCCGTCGGCTTGGCCGGCTTCGAGCTGGTTGCGGTTGATCAGGAACTTGGCGATGGGCCCGCCGACAACCGAGGCGCAGACCAGGCCGAGCGTGGCCGCGGCGATGCCGATCTCGGCGGCGGCCTCGAATCCGGTCTGCTCGCCGATGGTCGGCCCCCACGCGATGGCCGTACCGTGCCCGCCGATGAGCGACGCCGTGCCGAGTAACACGCCCACCGGCCGGGGCTGATCGAACGCCATCACGCCCAGCAACGCCACCGTGTTCTGCAGCACCATGAACCCGACGGTGAGCACCAGCAGCACGCCCAACATCTTGCCGCCCGCCTTGAGGTCGGCGAAGCGGGCGTTGAGCCCGATGGTCGTGAAGAAGATCACCAGCAGCATGTCGCGTGCTTCGAGATCGAACACGACCTCGGTACCCAGGGCGTAGAGGACACCCGTGGCGACCGCGGCGGCCAGCCCGCCGGAGACGGGCTCGGGGATGTTGTAGTTGCGCAGGAACGCGACGTGCCGGGTGAGGAAGCCCCCGAGGAAGTACACGAGCAGGCCGAGGGTCACGGCGAGGAAGCTGTTGATCTCCAGCGTCTTCATGGCTCGGCTTTCATTTCAGGGGAGGGGGAGTGTGTGACAGCAAGACTATACCCTCGGGTTGCTTATGCGGCACGGGCGACGAAGGTGCAGCGCACGGGCTATCGCTAACCATCCTTAAACTTGTTTGAGGCCGCACTGATTAGCTTGGTATCGCGTGTCTTGACTCCTCCCCCTTGAGGGGGAGGTTGGGTGGGGGTGCCGCCCCGTGTGTGCGGTGAGAGCGCATGGCCCCCCCCTAACCCCTCCCTCAAGGGAGGGGACTGAAAGCGGCACTCTTGATGGGTAAGCGGGAACCGCTTGTGGTGTGCGCACAACGGTGACAACAAGAGGCGTGAAATCGGCAAGCCAGCAAGAATTTTCATCTGTTGTGGGACACAGGGTTTGAATCGCTACCCACCGGGCAAACGTCATCGCCATGCGCACACCCCAATCGCCGCATCCCTTGATGGAGGGAGATGTATCGGCACCCGACGGCGGCGGGGCGGTGGCAGGCAAGGACTGTCTCGCCGGGCGCGTCGGGAGGGCCGGGTTCGCGTCTTGAAGTGCGGGGGTTTCGGCGTTCGTCGGTGAGCCACCTTGCCGGCAACAGACACGATGGACTACCGCGTAATCGCGTAGCCACCCCCAAACACGCGGGTCGAGGACGACGGCGCAAAGAAAAAGCGGATCGTATGGGCCGATGCACACGATCCGCTATCCGCCGAGCGTTCGCTCTTTGGCAATCCAATGATCAAGAGAGCTGGGCCTTTTGAGTTTCAGTTCAATGTCTTGAGGGGAGCCGTTCTGTGAACCTGCACGGAGAATGGCATGCGGTAGGGATATATGGCCTATGTTTCTCAATAGCCCGAAATCCAATAAGGTCTAAACGGATGCTTGGATAAATGAAAAGAGCCCCCATGGCGGGGGCTCTTTAAGTATTCACACGTTTGGGTGTATGGTTCAGGGGAGCATGACGAAGACTTGTTCTGGCGTGCAATCCAGTCCCGAAAAATCACTCGCCAGCTTTCGGCCATCGGGACTCAACTCGGAGTACCAAGTCTTGCCTTCCGGCGAAGCATGGACATACGGGGCTTGCCCCATCTGCATGATTTGCTCTGCCGTCGGCTCTTCGGTGTTCGCGACTTCTGCGGCAATCGGCGTCAGACGCCGAACGAAGCCAAGCTTCGCGCCCTTATCTTGGATATCTTGAACAGACTTGAACTTCACTTTGTCGTGGGTCCCGCCGCAACCGAAGATCATGGCTTCGACCACACTGCCTGCGGTTCCCATGCCTTCGTAGTCCCATTCCGCCCCCCCGAGTTCCATGGTGGGCGGGACTAAACCAGCGTCGCCGACATGGAGTTCTTGGGTGGCGAGATCAATGAAGTATCTCGAATCGGGTTGGGAACCGGCTTTACCAAGATTATTAATCAAGAGAATCGCGGCGAGAACCAGAACTGCTGCTGAAACGCTCAGCTTGATAATGTTGTTCTTTTCCATGAATTAACCAAGGTGGGATCCCAGGCCCCGGGAGATTGCCCGCCAGGCCTGTGCAGTTTTAATCTATTGATTGGACAGTTTGGTGTAAATCGAAGATTAGACTTATTGGGTTACATCCCACATGGAGCCATCCAAGTTGCCGGGGAAGGCCAGAGCGTTCTCAAACGTCACGTTCACATCAAGGTTTTCGACGTGGCCGTCACCGAAGAGATAGTTGGGACGGTATTTGGCGCTGGCTCCGGTACCATCGTCGATGCGGTGGTGATCGATGGTGGTCGCGGCAGCACCGGTGGGGTTGTGTGCGTTAGGAATAATGAATCCACCGTTGTGACGTCCGAGCCAGTTGCTGGCTTGCGAGGTGTCGGTGGCCGGCGGGGAGAGCACGCGAGCGTCGGAGAGGATAATCGTGTTGCTGGGTTTGGTGATCTCAATCACACGCTGAGTCGCAGCGATTGAAGCACCTTTTTGCCATGGCCAAGTGGCTCGGTCTTCGCTCATGGTCAAGCCCGGGGCGTAGTTATTCACACCGCCGGCGTTAAGGGCATAGGAGCGAACTTTTTCGATACCCGGGCGAGAAGCTTCATCGAACGGGCAGGTGTAAAGTCCAAATTCGGCGTCAGGGTTACGACGATATTGCAGAATATCGGTCAACGCCCGGCCGTCGTAGCCGCCGCGTCCCAAGCTACCGTCCCAGGACATTTCATCCGCAAAGCCCGCAGAAACCCGGCCGGTACCGTCGGTTGAAATGGACATATAGGGGAAAAAGTCATCGCTGTCGGCTTGGTAGGCGGCAAGCGCCCGGCCGATCTGCTGTTGCTGTGTCGCACATGCGACAATTCGGGCTTGCCGACGTGCCGCACCCAAAGCGGGCAGCAGGATGCCGATCAGCAGAGCAATAATGCTGATGACTACGAGCAGCTCGATGAGCGTAAAGCCTTGGTGATGACGCGAGTGAGTCGATGAAGGGGTATGTGTATGCATGGCGGTACTCGATCACGTTTTGACGCACAGGTTCAGTGAACATGTGGGTCGGAGAAATGGGGAGAAGCAGACCCGAGCGGGAGCTGGCTAACAGAAGAAAAATAAACGAATACGTTGAGTGTCAATTGTCTACAATAATATACCGTGTTTGAAACCAAACGCAAGGCCAAAGGTGCCTGAATCCATCAAATTTGAAATTTTCCGTACAAAAACAACTGTTTAGAGAAGAATGGGGGCTGTCAGATAGGTCTACGAAGACCGTAGGCCTGACTTTCTCGTGGGCTCAGCTAGGGTAAGTTCCAGAGGGGTTTGACCTAAACAAGAGACTGAGAATTCAAGCCTGGATTAAAACCAAATCCAGACTTTAGATCATCATAATGGGGCAAACACGTAATCCAAATACGATTTTGTCATGAATTCTGCATCTCCCAGTCGTCTAACCTGCGGTCTGCGACAGCGGCAGGAACTGGGTCAGCCCGCAGCGATCTGGCTCTGACGCATCGTGAACCGTGCGATCTGTTCGGGGGTGTGTTGGCCGACGCAGCGGGGGCAGGCGATGCCCGGGGTGTAGTCCGGGTGGGCTCGGTCGGCGGGGGTGGTTGGCCAGCCGCAGGCGTAGCAGAGCTCGTGGTCGGTCTCTTCCAGGCCGTGGGTCACCGCGACCCGGCGGTCGAAGACGAAACACGCCCCGTTGAACTTCGACTCGGGTTCCGGCACGGTCTCGAGGTACTTGAGGATCCCGCCACGCAGGTGCACGACGTCCTCGAAGCCCTGGGATTTGAGCAGGGCGGTGGACTTCTCGCAGCGGATGCCGCCGGTGCAGAACATGGCGACCTTCTTGTGCTTCCCGGGATCGAGCTGCTCGGCGACGAACGCGGGGAACTCGCGGAAGGTGTGGGTGTTGGGATTGACCGCGGGGCCGGCGGCGGACTCGAACGTGCCGATCTCGAATTCGTAGTCGTTGCGGGTGTCGATGAGCACGACCTCGGGGTCATCCAAAAGCCGGTTCCACTCGTCGGGGTCGACGTATCGGCCGACGTTCTCCGGGTCGCCGGGGTTCACCTCGGGCACGCCCATGGTCACGATTTCTTTTTTGAGCCGGACGCGTGCCTTGCGGAAGGGCTTGTCCTCGGCGGTCGACCATTTCACATCCAGGTCGGCGAAACGGCCCCCATACTGCGGGTCGGTCTTGAGCGCTTCGACAAACCCACGCAACGCCTCGGGCGGCCCGGCGATCGTGCCGTTGATACCTTCCTCAGCGAGCAGCAGCGTCCCGCAGAGCCCGGCGTCGCGCAGGCGATCCTGCATCGCCGGCTGCATCGACGCGGGGTCGGGCAGGCGGACGAAGCGGTAGAGCGCAGCGACGGCGAATGGTGCGGACATCGAATCAGTTTACCGCGACTCGATCCGGATTCGAAATGCCTCGAGCCGCAGGCGTGGGGGCCTACGGTCGCGGGGACTTGGCGAGCTCGATGATGTACAAGGCCTCGGGGTCGTCGGGGTTGCCGAGGCTGAGCGCGACATCGCGGTGGGATTCCTTGACCGGGAGGAGGGTGGTGTCTTCGTGGCCCGCCTGGCGGAGTGCCTCGAACAGGAACCCGGACTGGTGGTGCGACACCTCGCGGTCGTCGTTGATGATCGACACCCACGTGCCGCAGCCCTCGTCGGGGCTGACGTTCAGTGCGGGGGAAGCGTCGGCCCAGCCTTCGGGGTCGTTGCCAAACGCAGTGGAATACAGCTCGGGGCGGAGGGCGACCTTCTCCGCGATGACGTTGGGGATGTGGTAGCCGGCCCCATCGAGCAGCACGACGCTGCGCAGCCGGGCGGGGCTTTGGTCGTGCTCGGCCAGCCAACGCGCATCGGCGCCGAGGACGGCGGCCAGGTGTGCTCCCGCAGAGTGCCCCATCAGCGTGATGCGCTGCGGGTCGATGTCCAGCTCTTGCGCATGCCGGAACACCCAGTCGACACCGGCGGCGAGATCGCGTGCGTTCTCCGGCCAGGCGACATCGGGGACCAGGCGATAGCCGAGGCTGATGACGTGAATGCCCGACTCGGTAAACGTGTCGGCGAAGCGGGCGGCGGATTGTTTGTCGCCCCGCATCCAGCCGCCGCCGTGGATGAAGATGATCGCGGGTTTGGGTTGATCGGGTGTGACCTGCTCAGAGGCCGGGTAGATGTCGAGCGTCTGCCGGTCGGCGGCGTTCTCGACGTAGGGCTGATTCAACACCGGGGTGGGGTCTGCGGCGGAGGGGGCGGGCCACGAGAGCGCGATCAGCGGGGCGATGGCGAGAGCGATGAGAGATGGCGGTGAAATCTTCATAGCGATGAAACGCGGGTAACGCCTGCCTATTGCGATGGGTCTGGTTGGCGGGGTTTAGCCTCCGGGCGTTCTCGCGCCGCCGCCGAGTTGTCGGAGTTTGCGTTGGCGTTCGATGAACTCGACGCGACGCGCGTGGTTCTCGGCGGCGTCGATCTTCTCCTGCGCCTCTTCGGGAGACAGCCCGGAGACGTCGGGGGCGGCCAACTCCTCGTAGCGTGCCTCGTTCGAGCGGAACCCCGCGTCGTAGAGGGCGGAGCAGCCGATCAGGGTGGCGGCGAGTCCGAGCAGGAGCGGGGGGAAGACGCGGCGGATATGGGAGGCGTGTCGCATGATCGGTTCCGAGTTTGGCTCTGTTTACGCTGATTAACTTTAGGCAACGCGGGGTGGGGACGTAAAAAAGCCCACGCCGGGATGGCGTGGGCTTTCGGATTTGGAGAGCGGTGTTGAGGCTTAGTCTTCAGCGTCTTCGGTACCACGACGGCGACGGGCGGCGAGGGCGGCGAGGCCGATCATGCCGGCCGCGGCGGCGCTGGGGGTGGGCACGGCTTCGCACTTACCACCGCCACGCTTGGGGCGACGGTCCTTCTTGCCGGGCTTGCAGATGTCCTTGGGGGGCAGGCAGAACTTGCCGAACTTCTTGCCGGGCTTGTTGTACTTCTTGTTCTTCTTGGGGCCGTCGTTCTTCTTGGCCTTCTTGGGCGGATCGAACTTCTTGAAGAGCGGCTTCTGGGCTTTCTTGCCGTTGCGGTCTTTGCGGTCCATGCGGTCGCGGTCACCGCCACGGTCGCGGTCACCCGCGAATTGGACGGGGAAGCAGTTGACCTGGTACTTCTTGAGGTTGAAGGATTTGTTGCCACCGAAGGCGGAGCCGGCTTGGGCCGGGGCGGCGGTGAAGGTGACTGCGATGGCAGCGGCGGCGAGCGTGGTAAGGAGTTTCTTCATGATGCTGTTCCTCTTGATCGGTGGGCGATGATAGATGTGCCCGTATGTAGGGATACCCTCCGCCGACGTCGGCGGATCAAGGCGTCTGAGATGCTGAGTG
The DNA here is from genome assembly GCF_014207595.1 of Algisphaera agarilytica. Taxonomy (NCBI): domain Bacteria; kingdom Pseudomonadati; phylum Planctomycetota; class Phycisphaerae; order Phycisphaerales; family Phycisphaeraceae; genus Algisphaera; species Algisphaera agarilytica. Next base: position 337,071 of record NZ_JACHGY010000001.1, on the reverse strand, counting down.
GTGCCTTTGGCGGCGAGTCCACCCCCTTCGTTCGATCGAAAAGTAGCACGGCTCCGAGAGCACGCGAACTCTTCATCCCCAAAACCCACTATTTTTCAGAAGACCGTGGTCAAGTGGCCGTAGTTCAGGCATAACCGTTACAACCCGGCCCCGATCGTGTGGCTCCGAGTCGGTGGAAATAAGAGAAAACCCGCGGTTTTGCCGCGGGTTTAAAACGAAATCTGGATTGATGGTGCTTTGGGCGACTTAGTAATAGTCGTCTTGAGTGGCCCATCCTTCGATGGTGGCCCGGTTGTAGTTCCGGTACCTACCGTTCTCGTCGGTCTTGTGCTCGACGACCTCGGCGTGTCCGTCGACAAAGGACATCGAGCCCTTCAGGTTGGCCTCGTCGTTGTGCCAGTGGTGGTTGGGGTTCGAGGATGCCCGGATGACCGTGGCTTCGCCGATCAGCATCTTCTTCTTGGGGGCCGTGACGCGGGTTGTCCGGTGGCCTTCCAGCGACCAGATGTCGTTGCGTCCCCGGTAGCGGGTGGTGGGGCTGTTGGTGTTGCTGTCCATATAAAGGTAGGACGAGCCGTATAGATCGAAACAGCTCAGGCTGTTGTCGAAGCCTATATCCAACGGGCAGGCGGCGATGTCGGTTTGCTGGTTGACGTAGTCGTAGAGCAGGCGGTCTTCGGGCTCGACGCCACCGATGCCGTTGTTGGTTCCGCGTTTGCCGACGAGGTTCAGCAGGTTCAGGTCGTTGCCGAGGCCCACGGGGAAGTTCTGGGTGTGGTCGTTGGTGTAGAGCAGGGTGGCCTGGCCGATCGAGCGGATGTTCGTCAGGCATTTGACTTCCTGCGCGGCGGTGTTCGCCTTGAGGATGGCGGGGGTGGCGATGGCCACCAGGACGGCGATGATCGCGATGGTCACCAGCAGTTCAATGATGGTAAAACCACGCGGGTGGCGGGAGGGTTCGAGCACAGTTTTCTCCTGAATCAGAATCGGCGTGTACAGGCCGATAGACATCCCCGAGTTCACGCCATCGCATCGACGCCTTGTGGCGGTCGGTGAAGCGTGAGACGGGATAACCTCAAACGGACCCGGTGGCCCGTGTTGGCGGTAACGCCTGTAGGGATCAGTAAACGGCCACGCCTCTGCCACGGAACGTAGCGGAGGCCGAGAGCGGCCGGGGGTTATCCGCGTCGGGGGTTGCGGCGGGTGGATGCGGCCCGGGGGTTGGACTTGGGCGGCGCGGTGGCGGCAGGGGCTGGATGCGTGTGCGATTCGGAAGGAGTCTCCGGGGCGGCGGGTTGAGGCGGCTCCGGGTCGGACTGCGATGCCCCGTCTTCAGGGGTTTCTTCGTCCGGGTCGTCTTCGTGGGCGAACCGTCCGAAGATCATGCGGCCCGCGGAAGTCTGCAGCGTCGAGGTCACAACCACATCGCATTGATGGCCCAGGTGGGTGCGACCGCCCTCGACCACGACCATGGTGCCGTCATCGAGATAGCCCACGCCCTGGGTGCCGGACTCGCCGGGCTTGACGAGTTTTACGTGCAGGTGTTCGCCGGGCAGGACGACCGGGCGCAGCGCCTTGGCCAGGTCGTTGAGGTTGATCACATCCACGCCGCGAAGGGTGGCGATCTTGTTGAGGTTGAAGTCGTTGGTCATCACGCGGGCTTTGAGTTCCTGGCCCAGCGCGATGAGTTTCTGGTCGACGTTGTTGCCCTCGGCGTCTTTCTCTTCGATGTGGACGTCGATGATGGTCGAGCCCTGCAGCTTCTGCAGGATGTCCAGGCCCCGTCGTCCGCGGGAGCGCTTGATCTTGTCCGAAGAGTCGGCGATGAGTTGCAGCTCGTCGAGCACGAACTTGGGCACGATGAGCGAGCCCTGCATCAGTTTGGTGTCGATGATGTCGAGGATCCGGCCGTCGACGATGACCGAGGTGTCCAGCAGCGTCGGCCGGTTGCCGCGGACTTCCTTGGCGAACTCGACGTAGGGGATGACGAAGCGGAAGTCGTTCTTGGTTTGAAGGACCAGCGAGATGGCGACGTAGCAGGTGATCAGGCCGATGATGACCTTGATGCCGCTGAGCAGGTTGCCGAAGGCCTCGACGCGGTCGAGCTGGGCCTGATACTCGGCCACGCGGGCTTCGAACAGGATGACCTCTTCGGAGTTGAGGGCCTGGAACTCGGTTTCGGTGATGGTGGGTTTGACGCCGTCAACCGTGGGTTCGGTGTAGGCGCCGACGAGGTCCACGACGAAGGACAAGGCGTAGGCCACGATGAGGCCCGCGATCAACCCGAGGAACACGCCCGAGACCGAGGACAGTTTTTTGTCCTTGGTGCCGGTGTCCAGCCCGATGACCAGCACGGCCACGGCGATCGCGATCCCGATGATCGCGGCGATTGGCCCGAAGCCCAGCCCGGCCTGGGCCTGAAACTCTTTGCCCACAAAAAGTGAGATCACAGCGGCGACCAGGACAAGAAACGCGCCGCGGAGGATGAACAAAATCATGTCGAGATTCCTGAGAGCGGAGTCGGCGGGGGATGGATGGGGATGCGGCCGACAGATGTATACCTATAGAGCATAAAGCCTTTGCCCGGGGTGTCTAGAGTTGGCTGCGGTCGCGTAGACGGAGGGCGGCTCCGGCGGGTTCAGGCCAGGCCTTGTCGGGGGCCGGGGCGCGTAGTTTGGGGCTTTGGGTAAGAGAGGGTGGCGGGTTTGCCGGGGGGCGTCGGGGCGGTTATTGTTCGTGGCTCGGCTTGAGGTGATCTCGGGCCGTGAACGCCTTGTTGGAGAGGCGGCTGGGCTCGATGCACGGGACGGCTCACGAATCGGGTCAGGCCTTGACCGGAGCAGCCCTAAGTGTCGTCGGCCCGGTGCCGTCGGTGTCCTGGCCGTCTCTCCACGGGGCGTTTGCGGCGAAGCCGCGAAACGCAGTGATGAGTGAACAGTACCCAGTGAACAGTGCTGTACCGTCCTGGCCGGTATCATGCGTTGAACTCATCACTGTTCACTGATCACTCGTCACTGAATCATGGCTTATACGGTTCTAGCCCGACGCTACCGCTCGCAGTCCTTCGGCTCTGTCGTGGGCCAGGAGCCGATCGCGTCGACGCTGATCAACGCGATCAAGTCCGAGCGGGTGGCCCACGCCTACCTGTTCTGCGGCACGCGCGGGGTCGGCAAGACCTCGATGGCGCGGATCTTCGCCCGGGCGCTCAACGCCCCGGCCACGATCGACGACGCCCCCGCGGTCGAGGGCACCGAGTACCCCGAGGACGACGTCCAGCAGCGCATGGCCGAGGCCATCATGAAGGGCGAGGACCTCAACGTCATCGAGATCGACGGGGCGTCCAACAACTCGGTCGACCAAGCCCGCCAACTCATCGCGAATGCCGGGCTCTCGCCCACAGCCAACGCTCTCTACAAGATCTACATCATCGACGAGGTGCACATGCTCTCGGGCGCCGCGTTCAACGCGCTGCTCAAGACAATGGAAGAGCCGCCGTCGCACGTGAAGTTCATCCTGTGCACGACCGAGCCGCACAAGGTGCCGCCGACGATCCAGTCGCGCTGCCAGCGGTTCGACTTCCGCAACATCGCCACGGGCAAGATCGCCGATCACCTGAGCGAGGTGCTCAAGGGCGAGAGCGTCGAGGCCGACAGCGAAGTCGTGTGGCAGGTCGCCCGGCTGGGCAACGGCTCGATGCGGGATGCGCTGTCGCTGATGGATCGCTTGCTGGCGACGGGTGAGTCGCCGCTGACCGCGAAGGTGTTGCAAGACATGCTCGGGCTGCCGGACGCCGAGCTGATCGCGGCGCTGATCGATGCGTTGGCGAATGGAGACGTGAAGGCTTCCCTCACCGCCACGGCCGACCTGCTCGGTCGCGGCATCGGCCAGGACCAACTCGTCGAGGTGCTGATCGAACGGCTACGCCAACTCATGCTCGTCGCGGCGTGCGGCCCCGACAGCGAATTGATCGAGCTGTCCGAGGACGCCAAGCCTCAGGCGGTTGAGCAGTCCCAGCGTTTCGACGCCGCGGGCCTCGTGCACATGATCGCGCTCTGCGAAAACCTGCACCGCCACGCCAAAGCCAGCAGCAACCCCCGGGCTTTGCTCGACGCGACGATCGTGCGTTTGGCGCTCGCCGAGAAGATGGCCGACGTCAGCGCCGTTCTGTCCGGCGGCGTTGCCATCGCCGAAAAAAAAAAGCTAACCGCTAACCCCCAGGCGAAGCCGAGGGCTGCGGAGCGCAGCGACAAAGCCCCGGATACCCCCCGCGCGGGTACGACCCCATCACACGCGACCCCCGCTAAGCCGCAAGCGGCCGCCCCCAACCCCACTGCCCAAACCCCACCGCCCACTGCCCAAGGGGCGATGCCCACCGCCGACGCAAGCAACCCCGCCGCCGTCTGGCAGGCCGTCCTCGACACCGTCGGCCAGTCCAACGCCGCGGCGTGGATGGACCACTTCCGCATCGATTCGATCGACACCTCGTCCAACCCCGCGGTCGCGACGCTGGTGTCGACCATGAGTTTCGCCGGCGGCGCGGCCAACGTGGCAACCGGCCCACGCCTCCAGCGCGTTGCCGACACCATCACCCAGATCATCGGCCGAGCCACCCAGGCCCAACTCGCCGACACCCAGCGCCCCGCCACCGGCGACACATCCCAGAGAGGCGGCCCGCAGCAGGGCGGCGCCCCCGACAACTCGATGCGTGGCAACGCCGTCGATCGACGCGAGGCGCTGAACCTGCCGCTGGTGCGCGACGTCTTCGAAGTCTTCCCCGACGCCTCCCTGATCAACACCCGCAAACAAGACCCGCCCCCTCAAGCCGAGTAACGTAGGGTGGGCACCGCCCACCGCCGATGACAAGTGACGTACGTGGTAGGCAATGCCCACCACACACAAGCCCAAGCCCCCAACACCCAAGCCCCCAATCCGCCATGTTCGACCAAATGAAAAACCTCAAGCAGCTCGCCGGCCTCATGGGCAACGCGGGTGAGATCAAAGCCAAGTTTGAAGCCATGCAGGCCGAGCTCGAGAACAAGACCGCCGAGGCCGACGCCGGGGCGGGTGCGGTGCGGGTGACGGTGAACGGCCACCTGCGCGTCGTCGGCGTCCACATCGACCCCGCCATGACCACCGCGCTGGTCGGCAGCGGCACCGAAGCGGACAAGGGCATGGTCGAGGAACTCATCGCCTCGGCCACCAACGCCGCGATGGCCAAAGCCCAACTCATGATCAAGGACGAAATGGCCTCGGTCACCGGCGGGCTGAACCTGCCGGGCATGGATCAGCTCATGGGCGGCTGACCCGCCCAAAAAATAACGGCGGCCGTGGAGCCGCCGTCGTTGCATCTAGATGAAGCGTCCGGGAGTGTCTTACGCCGTGGCGGCGAGCGTGCTGTCGGCGTTGGGGTAACCCGGCACGCGGGTGGCGCTGAGACCGGCGGTGCCGCAGTTCAGCACCGAGCCGGCCTCGATGGTGTAGTAACGCACCGGGCCGATCACGCTGTTCTCGGGGATGTCGAGGTGCCACGTGCCCACCCCGTCGTCGGCGGCGTTCATCGGCGCCCACGAGCTAATCCCCGCCTCGTCCTCGGTCACGAGCATGACCTGCTCGGCCTTGGGGCATTGGACCGAGAAACGCCAGGAGGCGCGTTCACGGGATAACGGGCGTAGCGACGCCGTCGCGGGGGAAAAGGGGGGGCTGATCGATTTCATGCTCTTGACTTTCTCTCGGGTGGAAGCGGCAGGTCCTGCCGACCCAAGCGGTCAGTATTCTCCAGATTTCCGGGCCCTTCACCATCGGCATGTTCCCTAGGTGGATTCATCATCAAACCCTCACATCCGCCTGTTATCGGCCGGGCCCCCGCTATCAGGGTGGATATGATGGGTCGGACCGTCTTTACCATGCCACGCCCGATCATCCAGGAACTCGAGACCTACGGCCCGGACCGCAGCGACGCCCTCTCGCCGGCCCAGGCCCGCGAGTACACCCAGGCCATGACACGGGCCAACCACGAGAATTTCTCCGTCGCCAGCCGATTTCTGCCCCGCGAGCTGCGAGACGATTTTCACGCGGTCTACGCCTTCTGCCGCTGGGCGGACGACTTGGGCGATGAGCGGGCCGAGGGCGACGACCCTTCGCGCGGCATCGAGCTACTCGAGTGGTGGTCCGACGAGCTGGAGCGCTGTTACCGGGGCGAGCCACGCCACCCGGTGTTCGTTGCGCTGCACGAAACGATCCAGAAGCACGACCTGCCCCAGCAACCCTTCGCGGACCTGATCTCCGCGTTCACGCAGGACCAGTACCAGAAACGCTACGAGACCTGGGACCAGGTGCTGGACTACTGCACGCGCAGCGCGAACCCCGTCGGCCGACTGGTGCTTCGGCTGTACGGCACGCACGACGACGAAGCGGACCAACTCGCCGACGCGACGTGCACCGCCTTGCAGCTGGCCAACTTCTGGCAGGACGTTCGGCGCGACATCCTCGAACGCGACCGGGTCTACATCCCGGCGGACCTCGCGACGGTCCACGGCCTGGAACTCGAAGCGATGGTCCGACTCACCCGCCTCGACGAAGCGGTGCGCTGCGCCGCGTGCGGGACCGCTGCCCTCGCCAACTCGGGCCTGGGCAAGGCCTCGGGCGGGTTGGGCGAATTGATGCCGGCGTATCGCGCCACGCTGCACGCGTTGGTGCAGAAGACCTGGCCGTTGTTTGAGGAAGGGAGGCAGCTCTGGCCGGTGGTGGGGCCGCGGGTCCGCAGCGACCTGAAGCTCTACACGCTGGGCGGGGAGACGGTGCTGCGGAAGATCGAACGGCTGCGCTACGACACGTGGACCCAGCGGCCGGTGATCGGCAACCTGACCAAGGCGAAGTTGATGTTGCGTGTGCTGGCGGGACGCGTGTTCGGCGGGTAGCGGAGGTGAGATCCGTAGGTCAGGCATGCCTGCCTGACGCGGTGCTTCTGTTTCCCGATGTCAGGCAAGCATGCCTGACCTACGAGTGCTGGCGGGCGCGTTGTTGGGGCGTGAAACCGGGTACGCTGTAACGGCCTGCGGATCGGAATGTCGGCCGGTAGTGTTCGGCCTAGACTTCACCGGTGTGATTATGACTGTCTCCTCCGAAGTGGTTGCCTCCTATGAACATTGCCGGGCCGTGGCGCGGCGGGCCGCCGGGAATTTTTACCGCGGCATGAGTCTGACGCCCGAGCCCAAACGCTCGGCGATCTATGCGGTTTATGCGTGGATGCGGGCGGCCGACGACCTGGCCGACGACTGTGAGCCGGGGGACGATTCGGCGGATCAACTCACTGTGTTCCACGAAGAGACCGCTGCGGCGATGGACCCCGCCCAGCCGTTGCCGGCGGGCCCGATCTGGCCGGCGTTCCGCGACACGGTGGAGACGTATGCCCTGCCGGGTGAGCACCTCTACACCATGCTTGACGGGCAGCGGAGCGACCTGCAGCCGGTGTCGTGCCAGACGTTTGAGGATTTGTATCGCTACTGCTACCGCGTGGCGTCGACGGTGGGGTTGACCTGCGTGAAGGTGTGGGGCGACGACGGCGATCCGGCGGTCGCGAAGCTGGCGGAGTACCGCGGCGTGGCCTTGCAACTGACCAACGTGCTGCGTGACCTGGCGGAGGATGCCGAGCGCGGCCGGTGCTACCTGCCCGTGGAAGACCTCACGCGGTTCGGCGTGACCCCGGAGCAGATCCGCCTGGGCGAGGGCGGCCAATCGTTTACCCGGCTGATGCAGTTCCAACTCGAGCGGGCCCGGAGCTACTACGAGATGTCAGCCACGCTCGAGCGCCACCTCGAGCCTGACTGCCGATCGACGTGTTGGGCGATCATGCGGACCTACCGCGTGCTGCTGGACCGCATCGCCGAGAACCCCGAGAAGGTGCTGCACAAACGCGTGAGCCTGCCGCTGCACACGAAGCTCGCGGTGGTGGCGGGGGCGAAGCTCAAGCGTTCGTGGGGGTGAAAAAACAACTTCGGATTTCGGATTTATGATTTCGGATATCGCAATGCGAGCATCCGCGGAGACTTGGCCTCAAATGACAACCCCGCCATCCGAAATCCCCAATCCGAAATCCGCCGTCGTCCTCGGCGGAGGGGTCGCGGGGATCGCGGCGGCGGTGCGCTTGGCCGAGGCGGGGGTGCGGGTGACGCTGGTGGAGATGCGGCCGCGCCTGGGCGGGCGGGCGACGAGCATCCCCGATCCGTCGTCGGGGCAGATGCTGGACAACTGCCAACACGTGGTGATGCGCTGCTGTACCGCGTTGCTGGAGCTCTATGAAACGCTGGGCGTGGCCGAGCGGATGGTTTGGCATCGCAAGTTCGACTTTGTGCACGCCAACGGCACGCGTGCGTCGCTGCAAGCGACCCGGCTGCCCGCGCCGACGCACTTCGCATTGCCGTTCCTCACACTGAAAGGGCTGTCCTTGCGCGACAAGTTCGGCATCGCCCGGGCGATGCACGAGGTGTTTTGGTCGCCGCCCAAACCCGAGGACCGCGATCGGGTGAACGCCGAGAGCTTTGCGGATTGGTTGACGAAACGTAAACAGACTGCGCGTGCGATCGAGCGATTCTGGGAGCCGGTGGTGGTGGGGGCGTGCAACGAAACGCTGGATCGTGTCGCGGCGGGTTATGCGCTGCAGGTGTTCCGCGAGGGCTTCCTCGAAACGAACTCCGGCTACGAGATGGGGCTGAGTGACGTGCCGTTGGTCGGGCTGTACGACCCGGCCGAGACGATCATCTCGAAGCACGGCGGCACGGTGTTGCAGGCATCGGCCAAGTCGTTGGACTACGACGCGGTATCGCAAACGGTACGGGGCGTGGTGCTCAACGACGGGACTCGGCTCGAGGCAGATACCTATGTCTCGGCGTTGCCGTTTGACGTGCTGGATCGTGTGGTGGGCGAGGCGATGAAGACGGACGATCCGCGACTGCAACGGTTGGGTGAGTTGGAAGTCAGCCCGATTGTGGGGTTGCATCTGTGGGTGCGTTCGCCCGGCGGTGGGCCGACGATGACGCTGCCACATATCGCGCTGACGGGTTCGCCGTTGCACTGGGTCTTCGACCAGGGCACCGACGATGGAGGCGTGCAGCACCTGCACGGCGTGGTCAGTGCGGCACACGATCTGGTCGACCAACCCAACGCAGAGATTCTCGACGTGGCGATGAAAGAACTGCACCGGCTTGTGCCGGGCTGTGCGGAGGCGGAGTTGGTGGAAGGGCGGGTGATCAAGGAACGCCGGGCGACGTTTTCGTGCGTGCCGGGGGTGGATGCGCTGCGCCCGGAGACGAGCGGCCCGATAGCGAATCTGCTGTTGGCGGGCGACTGGTGCGCAACGGGTTGGCCCGCCACGATGGAAGGCGCTGCCCGCAGCGGGTTCGCCGCGGCCCGTGCGGTGAAATCTCCATAACCCATCGGTTGCGCAACGGCTGATGATGTCTTCACTCCTCCCCCTTGAGGGGGAGGCCGGGTGGGGGTGCCGAGTTTCCGTTGACGTTCGATGACTCGGCACCCTCCCCTAGCCCCTCCCTCAAGGGAGGGGGATAAATTCCGTGGCGCTCAATCGAAATCTCAATAATCTGTAACGAGCTGTCGGCGGGCGATTCATCCTGAGTACAATCCCGCCATGCCCATCGTTTCTGTGCAGCAACTCAGCAAGACCTACCGCGTCGCGGACAAGCAGCCGGGCTTCGTGGGCACCGTCAAACACTTCGTCAAACGCAAGCACCGCGACATCGAAGCGGTGCGCGACATCTCGTTCGACATCCAGCCGGGCGAGATCGTCGGGTTCCTCGGCCCCAACGGCGCGGGCAAGACCACCGCGATCAAGATGCTGACCGGGCTGATCCACCCCTCGGCGGGCCAGGTGCGCGTGCTCGACCACGAGCCGTTCAAACGCCGGGCGGACTTCCTCCGGCAGATCACGCTGGTGATGGGCAACAAGCAACAACTGCTCTGGGACCTGCCCGCGATGGATTCGCTACGCGTGAACGCCGCGGTGTACGCGATCCCCGAAGACGAAGCGGATCGGCGGATCAAGGCGTTTGCCTCGCTGCTCGAGCTCGACAAAGAACTCACCCAGCCGGTGCGGAAGCTGTCGCTGGGCCAGCGGATGAAGTGCGAACTCGTCGCGGCGTTGCTGCACCACCCCAAGGTGTTGTTTCTGGACGAGCCGACGCTCGGGCTGGATGTGAACGCGCAGACCGCGGTGCGTGAGTTTTTGCAGCAGTACAACGCCGAGCACGGCGCGAGCATTTTGCTCACCAGCCACTACATGGCCGACATCACCGCGCTGTGTGAACGTGTCGTGGTGATCGACAAAGGCACGATCCTCTACGACGGCACGCTCGACGGCGTGATCCAACGCTTCGCGCCGCTGCGCGAGGTCCGGCTGGACCTCGGCGCGCCCGTCGCTGATGACGTGCTGTCTGCCTACGGCGAGATCGAATCCAACGACGGCAACCAGGTCCGCCTGCTCGTGCAACGCGAGGTATTGACCGACACCGTGACGCGGCTGCTGGGCGAGTTGGAGGTTGCCGACCTGACGATTGCCGACCCGCCGATCGAGGATGTGATTGCGCGGCTGTTTGATTCGGGGAAAACGACGCCCGAGGCGACCGACGCTGCGGTGACCTGAATTTCGCGCGGCAGAGCCGCGACGCTTCGTCCCAACTCCCAACTCCAAACCCCTAACTCCCAACTCCTTCCCCTCATGTCCGCCTACACCGCCCGCACCCTCCGCACCTTTTTGACCACCTGGTACGCGTTCATGTGCCAGTACCGGGCGGAGATTTTTCTGTGGGCGATCGCGACGTCGCTGCCGCTGATCATGATGGGCGTGTGGGTCGAAGCGGGGAACAGCGGCCAGTTCCCGGGGTTCACCGCGGTGGACGCGGCGCGGTACTTCATCGCGGTCTTTGCGATCCGCCAGCTCACGATTGTGTGGGTGATCTACGAGTTTGAGTATCACGTGGTGAGCGGCAAGCTTTCGCCGTTGCTGCTGCACCCGATCGATCCGATGGTGCGGTACATCACGGAGTTGTTGGGTGAGCAGATGGCGCGTTGGCCGTTCGGGGTGTTGCTGGTGGGCTTGTGCTTCTTCATCCAGCCGCAGGCGCTGTGGGGCAGCGAGGAAGACCCGGGCATGTGGTTGCCCGCGTGGTGGCGGGTGATCCTGGCGGTCGTGGCGTGTTACGCGGCGTTCTTGCTGCGGTTTCTGCTTCAGTACACGATCGCGCTCCTGGCGTTTTGGTTGGAGCGGGTCAGCGCGATCGATTCGTTGACGATGATCCCGTACACGTTTTTGTCGGGGCTGGTGGTGCCGTTGCAGGTGATGCCGGACGCGGCGCGGGAGGCGGTGCTCTGGACGCCATTCCCGTACATGGTCTGGCTGCCCGCCACGCTGATCGCCGGGGGCGAGGTGGATCTGGTGCGCGGCTTCGCGACGCTGGCGGGGTGGATCGTGGTGCTGTGGCTCATCAACCGCTGGCTGTGGCGCAAGGGTCTGAAACACTACTCGGCGATGGGAGCGTAGGCATTTGGCGATTGGGTGATTTCGTGATTTTGCGATTTCAATTCAATCACTAAATCGCCAAATCACAAAATCACCAAATGAAACGCTACGCCCAAACTCTCCGCCTCTTCTGGACCACCTCGGTCTCCGCCGAGATGGAGTACCGCGCCAACTTCGTGCTCACCGCGATCCAGAGCTCGCTCGGCCTGGCGGGCGCGGTCTTCGTGCTCTGGTCGCTCTTTCGCACCGGCTACCAACTCGGCGGGTGGACCTGGCCCGAGGCGCTGCTCGTCGTCGCGGCCTACACGCTGCTCGACGGCTTGCAAAACACCCTGCTCGCGCCCAACCGCCAACAGGTCGGCGAGATGGTCCGCGAAGGCACGCTCGACTTCGTCCTGCTCAAACCCATCGACACGCAGTTCTGGCTGTCGGTCCGCCACGTGAAGATCTGGGGCGTGCCCAACCTGGTGCTGGGCGTGGCGCTGGCGGTGTTCGCCTGGTCGCAGCTCGACCCGTCGGTCGGCTTCCTCGGCCTCCTGCGTTTCATCCCCCCGATGCTCATCGGCTTCGTGATCGTCTACGCCCTGGGCTACCTGCTCTCGACGCTGACGATCTGGTTCGTGAAGCTCAACAACATCACGATCGCGATGCAGTCGCTGCTCGAAGCGGGGCGGTACCCCGTGACCGCCTACCCCCACGCCTACCGCATCTTCTTCACGTTCATCCTGCCCGTCGCCTTCATGACCACCGTGCCCGCGCAACTCGTCACCGGCGACGCGGGCTCGACCGCCTTGCTTGCTGCGCTCGGCGTCGCGGTGGGCCTGCTGCTCCTGTCCCGGTGGTTCTGGCGCTTCGCCCTGCGCCACTACACCAGCGCCAGCAGCTGACACGCACGCCATTCCCAGCTACGCCGACGCTGAGCGAGTCTGCGAGCAAAGCGTCTGGTATCCCTACCAACCCACACCAACCCTTGACGCCCACCCCCCGATCCCGAAGATAAACCCATGGGCATTGCTTTCGGGTTATTCGCGTTGATCCCCTGCATGTTGCTGGTCGCCTCGATCGTCGGGCTGATCTGGATCTGGGTGCGTGTCGGCCTCGACCGACGAGATATCAAGGCCAAGGGTGACGCCCTGGCTCAGTGCGGAGCCTGCGGCTACCCCACGCGGGGGGCGGTCAACCTCGAATGCTCCGAGTGCGGGGCCGACCTCCGCGAGGTGGGGATCGTCACCCCGTCCCAACGCCGACGCCCCCTCGGCCCGGTGGGCTTCATCCTCTTCTGGACCCTCTGCTACCCCGTGCCCGCGCTGACCTTGGCCGTCGTGATGATCTCCATCGGCCCCAAGCACCAAGACATGGTCGAAAACGTGACGCTCAACCCCGTGCAGTCCGGGGAGTACGTATCGATCGATCTCAACGACCACTCCGCCATCGGGGCATGGGCGTACTGGTTCATCCCCGCCGGGAGTGCGCCGTCCCTGGATGTGTTGGACATCAGCCTGCAGGGACAGAACAACAACTACGCCTGGCTCGAGGTCGATGCGGTCAACATGACCTACGACCCGTCCTACGTCAGCTTCACGCCCCCGGTGCCCGCGACCTCGCCGTCCAACCCCGGCCAGCCCGCGACCGCGGTGTTGGATCAGTCGGTGCTGCTGGCGTGGATGAAGTCCGGCGGGGTGGACGTCACCAAGCCCGAAGTCATCGCCGAGGCCGACGAACTGCTCCAGATCATCCAGGCTCAACCCACGCAGGGGCTGACCAACCTCACGCCGATCCAATTCTCGGTCGCCAACCAATTCAGCTACTCCAGCGATATGCCCAAGGGCTGGTGGATCGTCACGGTGCTCCTGGCGTTGCCCGTGTTCTGGGGGCTGGGCATCGTCCTCTACTTCCTGGTCCGTCGTCGCCCCGACCACCTCCCGCCCCCACCCACACAAGACAAGCTCGGCCCCGCGCGGTTCGCCCCACCAACCAACTGACCCCACCTCCACCCTACGCCGACGCTGAGCCCCTTCCGGGGGCGAAGCGTCTGGTATCGCCCCCTCCCCAAAAAAATAGGCCCACGCGTTCCCGCGTGGGCCCAGTGCTCTATGAGTCTTATCCGCCGCGCCGATTACTCGGTGGCGTCTTTCAGCGCATCAGCCGCATCTTCCGCAGCCTTCTCGCCTTCCTTCGCCGCGTCTTCCGCCGCGTCCTTGGCGTCGCTCGCTGCGCTTTCGATCGCGGCTCCGGTGTCCGAGCTTTCTTCCGCGCAACCCGTGACCAGACCCGCGCCCATCACCAGGCCGCACACCAGGAAGGCCGAGGCCAACAACTTCATCATCGATTCCATCTGTACTTTCCTTTCCAATCACGGGCCAACCCCTCAGGGGCACCCCGCAGGCTCACATGTTCCAGCCCCAGCAACAACGCCCGGGCCATGACACCAGCATAACGCCACCCTCGCATAAACCCCGCAACAAACCGGGCGTTATGTCCCATTTCCGCAGCACAAGTCAAACCCCTCGCCCCGTTTAGCAGATGCCCTCAGATCCCTCATTGCCTCGAATTGCCTTGGGGGGGTGTCGGGGCAAAGCCCTGACCGCCCGCCGCGTAGGCGCTCCGAAACCCCATTTCCAAACCTACAAACACCTATCCGAACAAAATACGATAAAAATGGCAAGTATGTACTTGAGTAAAATTAGATTGCGGTATATCGGGTGCCCATCCGCTATTCTGAACGAATGTCTACTCCGTGGGATATCTACATCGATGAAAGAAAGGTAAAGGGGGACAGGGCGCTTGGCTTCCTAGTGGTTCCAAATACCGCTTCCTTTCTGCACAAGCTGCACTTATGCAGAAATATAGCTGGAGCCTTTCGTCCTCACGAGGTTCACTGGTCGAACATCAGGGGCGATTGTCGGGAGTTGGCCGAGAAGTGGATTTATCGAACTTTCCAGCATCGGGGAACCAAGTTTTTTGTGGAACGGTGGGAAGATTCAAGAACTAAGGAATACGAGATCCTGTCATTCCTTGATGAGTTCGTGAGAAATAAGCAGCTTAGTAAGCCGTATGACGTTGTCGCTTTCTTAGATTTTGATAACGAACACAGTCGTAGCGACATCCAAAATTCGATTCAGAGAACATCGGGCATACGTCGCTGCTACCACCTTGACAGCCGAAACAACGACTGCCTCCAGTGTTGCGACCTTTTACTTAACGCGACAATCAGACTGAGAGATGACCCGTTCGCCAGGCAGAAGTACCCTGAGCTTGAGTCACAAGTGAAGTCTGGAAAGAGGCTTAAGAGTACGGAAAATAAAACCTACCTAGCCGGATATCTCGCCCAGCATCTTGACGCGGACGGATCGTGCGTCTACGATAGAACACAGAAAATAGATTGATGCGATCTATTTGACGATATAAAAACAGATAACGCCTTCTAAGGCGTGAGTCTATTGCAGGCGACTTCGAGAGATCGAGTCGCCTACTTTTTTGTAGTGGCCCACCTTAAATTGGATCGCAGTACATAAGCCGCTTGCCCTCGCCCCCTGCGATCGCCGCAAGCGTTCGCTGGCCGTCTTCTAGCTTTCGGTGGTTGTACCGAAACTCTAACTCATCAACGTAGCGCTGCAGGTGCGCCCGACTGACGTTATGGAACGTGCCGTAAACGCCACGCTTTAGAAGGCTCCAGAAGCCCTCGATAGTGTTAGTGGTTACATCGCCCCGAACGTACTCGCCCCGACCGTGGGTAACCGTCTCGTGGCCCGCATACGCCTTGCCGATGGTGCGGTAGGCCATCGCCTCATCGGTCATCAGCTTGGCCGATTTGTCGATCAATTCATCGCACGCGGCCTTGAGGTTGTGGGCTTTTACGTCGGGCAATACGCGGGCGCGAACCTCGCCAGTCTCGCGGGACACCACGCCAAACACGGGTGTCTTGCGATCTTTCATTGTCTGCGCATTGCTGGGCTCTTGGCCGGGCTTGCCGAATGGTTTTTGAGGCGTGCGTTTACGGGGTTTACCGCCGACAAATGTTTCGTCAGCTTCAACGGTGCCGGTAAGTTTGGGGCCACCATCGGTTGGGGCCATCGCAAAGCGGATGCGGTGCATCAGGAACAACGCGCTCTTATACGACAGGCCGGTGTGACGCTTGATCTCAAGAGCGCTAACGCCTTTCTTCGACGTAGCGGCCCGCCAAAAGCCATACGCCCAATTGTGGGCGGGGATACGGCTGTCTTCCATAACGGTGCCGGTGCGCCATGTGTACTGCTTCCCGCAACCACGGCACCGCCAACGGCAGTTCTTTTGGCGATTGCCATCGCGGTCTTTCATTTGGTAGACATCGGTGTCGCCACACTCGGGGCAGCATGGTGTATCGCCCCAGCGTTGTTTCTCGAAGAACTCAATGGCCGATCGCTCATCAGCGCAAGCCATTGGAAGCTTGGCGACCAGCTCGCTTTTGTCTTGTCCGACCTTGGTTTTGCTTCCCTTGTTGTTCATTGCATCATTTTACTTGAGTAAATATTTACGTCAAGTATAAAGAAATAAATTGCCGCAAATTCTTACTCGCGCGCGCGATACATTGCTTTGGATTTGGTGCTTGCACGATTGCCGTAGTCGCGCTACGCTTTATCAATGCTCCTGGCGGGATTCGAACCCGCAAGTCCAGCCAGACGGTGCGTCCCAGACGCACGGCGTTTACCAATTTCGCCACAGGAGCAAACGCCAAGACCCGCCGCAAAGCGGATCGAGGCAAAAAGGTTAAACGGCTTCGGCCTAGATGCAGACCTGAGTGGTAGCTCGGGTCTGTTCTTTTACGTTTCGGCGGGGTTGGCGTTGCCAGCCGTAGCAGGCCAACCCATCAGCTAATAAGGCTGGTAACGGAGGGGGCATCCGTGCCTCCTTTCATTTAATCCTGGTCCTTGAAATCTAGCTCATCACCCCCAATGGGTGTGAGCAGCCTTTCCTGCTCGCTTTTGGGCTTGAGCCGCCAAACTTTCCGCGACTTGTGGCTTGGGTGCTGTTGGTGTTCAAAACGATGAACGTGGGTTTTGT
Source organism: Algisphaera agarilytica (assembly GCF_014207595.1). Lineage (NCBI taxonomy): Bacteria > Pseudomonadati > Planctomycetota > Phycisphaerae > Phycisphaerales > Phycisphaeraceae > Algisphaera > Algisphaera agarilytica. The sequence goes on along the minus strand of NZ_JACHGY010000001.1, from coordinate 320,501 downwards.
AAAGAACGTTGGCGATTGCACCGCGACCGATATCGGTAGCCTTGCGGATTTGCGATACTTCAGCCCACTCGTTCCCCCGCGACCTGAAGTAAGCCATGATCTGCTCGGCTTGCGTTCCCCTTCGGCTACCTTGTGCGGACACCGCGCCTGTCTTACATCCCGCTTCCAGCAATGCTTGTGCAAGCTCTTCGCCAAACTCGGGATCGCTGGTAATATGGTTGAGAACGGCTGAAATCAGCGATTCGCGTGCGGAATAACGGTTCTTGAGTTCCGTCAAAGTGGAGTAGTCGGTGCTGGTCATAAGAAGATTATAGGCGCCATACCCGCAGCGCCAAGCGTTTAATAAAGCTGTTTATTGCGGTAATTTTCAGCGCTTTTGTTAACTATTGAATGCAAAGGGACTTACAGATGTCTGACGAAAAGAAAGAATCTTCGCCCGGCCCAGAAGCCGACCGACTGAAGATAGATGAGGACTGGGAATCTGCGGTTCAGAAGGCTCTGAACAAGCCGAAGCCCGAAGAGGGTTGGCCTGAAGATGTTGAACAAAGCGGCGGGGATGATGACGCCGATTGATCTCGGCTTAAGAGCAGCTTGTTAGGTCGTATTGCGGGAATTTCCGAAAACTTTTTTGGATGTAAATATTGTGTTTGGCGTTGTATTTATCGGCAACGCCTTTTCTTGTATGGGCTTACGGTTCGTTTTAGCTAAGTACATACTTGCCATAAAAATTAAACCAACCCCTTGACACAACCCGAACATGTCCTAACCTAGTCCTATCCTGCCAAACCCCAAACATTGACGCCAGCCCCCGGAGCCCTACCATGGTCGCAACCCTCAGCAAACCCGCTTCCTCCCTCAACGGCAAGAAATCCAAATCCATGGCCAAGTCCAAATCTTCTCGATCCGCCGATTCCGCCCCCGTCACCGACGCCAACCGCGAAAAAGCCCTCTCCCAGGCCGTCACGCAGATCGAGCGTTCCTTCGGCAAGGGCTCGATCATGCGGCTGGACGACGACCCCTCCAACCTCCCCGAGGGCATCTCCACCGGCTCGATCTCCCTCGACCTCGCCCTGGGCGGCCGGGGCATCCCCCGCGGCCGTATCGTCGAGGTCTACGGCCCAGAATCGTCGGGTAAAACCACCCTCACCCTCCACACCATCGCCGAGGTCCAGAAGACCGGCGGCGTCGCCGCCTTCATCGACGCCGAGCACGCCCTCGACCCCTCCTGGGCCCGCCGCCTGGGCGTCAACCTCGAAGAACTGCTCGTTTCCCAGCCCGACACCGGCGAGCAGGGCCTGGAGATCTGCGAGCTGCTGGTCCAGTCCAACGCGGTCGACCTGATCGTGGTCGACTCGGTCGCGGCGTTGATTCCCCGGGCCGAGATCGAAGGCGAGATGGGCGACAGCCACGTCGGCCTCCAGGCCCGCCTCATGTCGCAGGCCATGCGGAAGCTCACCGGTGCCATCGCCCGCTCCAAGACCACCGTCATCTTCATCAACCAGATCCGCGAGAAGATCGGCGTGATGTTCGGCAACCCCGAAACCACCCCAGGCGGACGCGCCTTGAAGTTCTACTCCTCGGTCCGCATCGACATCCGCCGCACCGCCTCGATCAAAGACGGCGACAAGGCCGTGGGCAACCGCACCCGCGCCCGTGTCGTGAAGAACAAGATCGCCCCGCCGTTCCGCCAGGCCGAGTTCGACATCATGTTCAACGAAGGCATCTCCGCCTCCGGCGACCTGCTCGACATGGCCGTCGAAGAAGAAGTCGTCCAGAAGTCCGGCGCCTGGTTCAGCTTCGGCGAAGTCCGTCTCGGCCAGGGCCGCGAAAACAGCAAGACCTTCATCCGCGAAAACAAAGACCTCTTCGACGAGATCAAAAAACTGGTCCTCGAAAAGAAAGGCGTCATCCCCGTCGGCGAAACCCCACCCGACGAAGAACCCCTCGACGCTCCCGAGGACATCTAAGCCAAGCAAACTTTAGCCCCGGGCCAATGGCCCGGGGTTTTGCTGGATGCGCTCGAAGACCGAGTTTTAGAATTTTCCGGCATGGTTTTCAGGCTGATCTGCCTGAATTGAGCAATACAATTAGTTTGATATCCGTACACAATCAACTGAAAAGTGTGTTGTATGCGAATCAAATCGACTGGCGTGTTCGTTGGCCTTGTCGCTTTGGGTTTGTGTTGTACCTGGGTGTATGCCGAAGTAGAAGAGCCCGACACCGTGGTGATTGTTGAGTCAATTCAAGGCGATGACCTTTATGGCGAGATAAACGTCGATGGCATCAAATCCTCGATTGCGGAGATCACACGTGATGGCGATGTGGTTTTTCGTGGGGATGTATTCGACGCTGTCGATGTTCAGTTGGATCGTGAGGGCAAGCAGCTTGGGATACAAGTGGGTGGCAAGATCTTGACCCCCAGTTCTAATCAGGTCGGTCTGGCTTTCACGTATACCCACGAGAAACATTTGTTTCTCCACACGAGCAAGTGGGAGGGTGAGCTGATTGGGCTGCAAGCAGTTGAAGATAAGGCGGAATAGTAATGTAGGGTGGGCACTGCCCACCGGCGGTGTTTTCTGATGTGCGTGGTGGGCGTTGCCCACCCTACGGGGCAACATGCCCAATACGGGGGCAAGATGCCGAATTATCGACGTCTATGGATTCCGGGCGTTACGTATTTTGTCACGATTATGACGCACCAGCGGCGTGCCATCTTCTCCAATGACTCGTCCGTCCAACTTTGGCGAGAGGCGATTCGGCAATCACAACAGGTTTTCCCTTTTGACGTTCTTGCGGGGGTGGTCTTGCCCAACCATGTTCACCTGTTAATTAGCTTGCCGGCATGTGAAGGTGATTTGTCAAAGCGAGTAGGGCTTTGCAAGGCAAAATTCAGCAGTATGCTCAAAGCTGGATGTTCGACATCCTCTGCCTCACGCCAACGACATCGTGAAACTGACGTCTGGCAGCGCCGGTTCTACGACCGGATGATTCGTGATGAAGACGAACTTTCGGGTCGTTTGGATTACATCCATTTCAATCCGGTGAAGCATGGATATTGTGAGCGACCGATTGATTGGCCGTATTCGAGTTTCGCCAAGTTTGTAAAGGACGGGCATTACCCGCCTTCATGGATGCCGTCGCCGGGTTCGTTTGATGATTTCGAAGACCAGAGTGGTGAGGCGTAGGGTGGGCATTGCCCACCTTGGAGAGTGTATGGATGTGGCGGTGGGCGGTGCCCACCCTACGGAAAACGGGATCGCTGATTAGGGAAAAATACCCCGCAAGCGATACACCTCGGCCACGTGCTTGAGGGCGGCGGCGAAGGCGGCGGTGCGCATGTCGCAATCGAGTTCGGTGCGGGCGGCGAGGACTTTGGCGGCGGCGCTGCGCATGTGTTTGCGTAGTTCGGCGTCCACCCGATCGAGCTCCCAGATCTCGCTCTGGCGGTTCTGCATCCACTCGAAGTAGCTCACGACTACGCCGCCGCAGTTGCACAGGATCGCGGGCAAGACGTCGATGCCGCGCTCGGCCAGGACCTTCTCACCTTCGGGCGTGGTCGGGGCGTTGGCGGCCTCGGCGATGACGCGGCAGTTGAGCATCTGCGCCTCTTTGGTCCCGATCATCTGCTCGAGGGCAGCGGGGACAAACAAGTCGACCTTGGTGGTGTAGAACGCTTCTTCGCTGATCGGCTTGGAGCCGGGGAAGTTCGCGACGCCGCCCGTCTCGGTGACGTAGTCGGCAAGCGCAATGGCGTCCAGGCCCTCCGCGACATCGTTCGGGGCGATCGCGCCGGTGTGGTCCATCACGGCGAGGAGTTTGCTGCCGTGGGCGGCCATGAGTTTGCCGGTCCACGAGCCCACGTTGCCGTAGCCGACGACGGAGTAGGTCGTGTCGGCCAGCGGCTTGCTGATCATCTCGGGCAGGAGGTCTTCGATGACGTAGACGACGCCCTGGCCGGTGGCTTTTTCGCGGCCGACCGATCCGCCGAAGGCGACGGGCTTGCCGGTGACGACGGCGGCGCCGCTGCCGTGGTGGGTGGCGTTGTTGAAGTTGATGTAGGTGTCGGCCATCCATGCCATGACCTGGGCGTTGGTGCCGACGTCGGGGGCGGGGATGTCGTGGTTGGGCCCGATGTTGTCGCCCAGCGCCGCAGTGAACCGGCGGGTCAGCCGCATGAGTTCGTCTTGCGAGAGTTCACGCGGGTTGACCTGCACGCCGCCCTTGCCGCCGCCCAGCGGCAGCCCGGCGAGCGAGCACTTCATGGTCATCAGCACCGACAACGCTTTGACGTGGTCGAGGCTGACGCCGTGGTGGTAGCGGATGCCGCCTTTGTACGGGCCGAGGATGTTGTTGTGCTGGACGCGGTAGCCCTTGAAAAGTTTGAAGCTGCCGTCGTCCATCTCCACGGGGAAGTGCACCATCACCTCGGACTTGGGCTCGGCCATGATGAGCTGAAGGTGGCGCGGCAGGTTGAGCCGGTGGCCGGCCTCGAGCACCTGGGTGATGACCTGCTGGTATACGTTGGCGGGGTCGTAGCGGAAGCCGAGGTCGGCGAGGATGCGGGCGGGGGAGTTGGGCATGCAGGACCTTGGTTGACGGGACGGAGCGGAGCGGTCGGCCGGGGGGCGAGGTGGCGTGGCCTAAAGATATTATCGACCACGACGCGTGCTGGCATCATTGAATACGGCGGCGGATGCACACTGATTACAATGGGCGGACCATGCTTGTTTATTCCTGTAGTGACCTGATTTTTGCCACCAAGATCCGCAGCACCGCCGAGGTGTTGCAGATCGATTCACGCCCGGCCCGCAACCTCGACATGCTCCAAGCCCGGCTCGACCAGGTCGAGGATGGCAAAGCCAACGGCCCGGTGACGTGCGTCATGGTCGACCTCGAGCTCGGCGAGTTCGCGTTCGACTTGATCAAGCTCGCTGCAACCCACGACGCCCAACCGCAAGTGATCGCGTTCGGCCCGCACGTGATGGTCGATGCCCTGGCCGGGGCCGAGCGAGCGGGGGCACACCTGTCGATGGCCCGCGGCGCGTTCACAACCCAACTGCCCGAACTGATCACCCAACACGGGAGCTGAGCCATGGCGTTTACCTACGACGGCTTTGTGCAGGCGGTCCGCGACGCGGTCACGCAAGAGCGCCCCGGCGAAGCGGTGGCTCAGTTACTGCGCGAAACACTCGCCGACCCCGCAGCGGTGGCGGCCGCGATCCCGCCGCGTGAGGAAGACGAGGTGCACCTGTTCGAGGACGGCACGGTGTCGATCTGGAACTGCCGGTTCCAGCCGAACGTGGTGATCCCGCCGCACGAACACAAGATGCCGGTGTGGATCGGTGTGATCTCCGGGGCCGAGCAAAACATCTTCTACCGGCGTGACGAGGACGGCCTCCACGAAATCGGCACCCGCACGATCCACCCCGGGGACGTCGTGGCGATCGGTGAAGACGCGATCCACGCGGTGACGGCCGTGGGCGATCAGCCGAGCGATGCGCTGCACGTGTACCTCGGTCCGTTGACGCAGGTCGAGCGCGATCTGTTCGACGGGGAGTCGGGTACGGCGTTGCCGTTTACGGAAGAAAATTTCGAGAAGCTAAAGAAGACTAAAGGTTCATAGCGTCGATGTTGTTTTACGTGGATGGGTTTGTGGCCGATTCGTTACGGATCGCCTGCGCGGCGAGCGGCGGGGGCTCTGCCCCTGCACCCCGATAAGGCAGCCAGTGTGGTAGGTGGGGTTTTCATAGCGATTGACAATCAGGGGATTCTAAATAATGAGCGGCGAGACACCATTCGAAAGAAATATTGTTTATTGTCCAGGTTGTGATCAGGACCTGAAAGAGGGTGAATTTGAATTTCTTGGGTTAATCGAAGAGTTGGGGAATGTGATACGTTATCGCTGCAGGGTATGCAGCCATGAATTCGATACGCTTTCCCCAATGATTACCCCAGACAAGCCAATTGACCGGTCCGACATTGAATCGGATTAGGTTGTATGGGGTGTCGGGGCGAAGCCCTGACCGCCCGCCGCGTAGGCGATAGGTCGCCACATACACATCACGTTGGATGGCACACGGCGATCTGCGATCGCCCGCTAAACGTTTCGAGTGATGTGAAACGATGAATCAGCTCGGCAGATCGAGAATCCGGTAGATCACAGGTTTACCGTGCACTTCCGGGAGGTTCTCGATCACGTCGGCGGCGGCTTGGAGGTCGCCGCGGCGGGCTTCGTGGGTGGCGATGACGACGGGGACGGTGTCTTGGCCGTCGAGGGCGTCGTGCTGGAGCAGCGAGGAGAGGCTGATGCCGCGGGAGCCGAGGGCGTCGGTGAGCCTGGCCATGACGCCGGGGACGTCCAGGGCGTTGACGCGGAGGTACCAGCGGCTCTCGAGGTCGCCGGGCTCGACGAGCGGGGCGGGGTCGTGCAGGTCGGGGGTGAGCTGGAGGTTGGCGAAGGCGAGCGGGTAGGCGCCGCAGGCGACGTTGAGCAGGTCGCTGACGATGGCCGAGGCGGTCGGGCCTTGGCCGGCGCCGCGGCCGTAGAACATGGTGTGGCCCACGGCGTGGCCGACGACGGACAACGCGTTGAACGAGCCGTGCACCTGGGCAAGTTGCTCGGCCTTGGGGATGAAGCACGGGGCGGTGTTGAGCGCGATGTAGGGCTGGCCGGGCCAACGCTCGGCCGAGGCGATGAGCTTGATGTCGAAGCCCAGCTCGTCGCCGAAGCGGACATCGTCGAGGTCGAGGGTGTCGATGCCGTGGCAGGGCACGTCGTCTTCGCCGATGTTCACGCCGTAGGCGAGCGAGGCGAGTACGGCGAGTTTTTGGGCGGCGTCGGCGCCGGACACGTCGAGGGTTTCGTCGGCCTCGGCGTAACCTTTTTCTTTAGCGCCTTGGAGGGCGTCGGCATAGGACTCGCCGTGCTGGGTCATCTGGGTGAGGATGTAGTTGCAGGTGCCGTTGAGGATGCCGAAGAGGCCGGAGATCTCGTTGGCCATGAGCCCAGCGGTGAGGGCGGTGACGCAGGGGATGCCGCCGCCGATGGACGCTTCGAAGGCGATCGACACGTTGTGCTGCCGGGCGAGGGCGAAGAGGGCGGGGCCGTCTTTGGCCAGCAGCGATTTGTTGGCGGTGATGACGTGCTTGCCGGCCTCGAGTGCCCGGCGGACGAAACCACCCACCGGGTCGATCCCGCCGGCGACTTCGATGACGACCTCGGCGTCGGTGGCGAAGAATTCGTCGGCATCGTTGGTGAGCAGCGATTCATCGATGCCGCCCGCGGCGAGGGCCTTGGCGGTGTCGCGGACCAGGACTTTGGCGAGGGTGATCGCCCGGCCGGTGCGTTGGGTGTAGAGCTCGGCCTGTTCGTGCAGCAGTTGGGCCACGCCGCGGCCGACGGTGCCGTAGCCGATCATGGCGACGGAGAGGGGTTGCTGCGACATCGATTCAAACTCCTAAAGCGGTCGGCCGGGGCCGGGAAATCGGGTGAACGGAGCGGAGCAGGATACCAGTCGCCCGCATGCGCGGCTACACTACCTGCGTGAGTGAGACCCCCGCCCCCAACGCCGCCGCTTCGCCCGCCGTGCCCGCGGATGACCTGCTGATCACGCCGATCTGCGCGATCTTCCGCCGGTTCCTCAAACGCCAGGGCCTGAAGTTCACCACCGAACGCGCCCAGACGCTCGACGTCGTGCTGGGCAAAGAACGTGTCTTCGAGGCGGACGAGCTGCTCGACGAGATGAAGTCGGCCGGCCACCGCGTGAGCCGGGCCACGGTCTACCGCACGCTCAAGCACCTGCTCGAAGCGGGCATCATCCGAGAGGTGCTGATCGACTCGAACAAGGCCCACTACGAGCTGTCGTTCGGCAAAGCACCCAAGGGGCACCTCGTGTGCGTCGAGACGCAGCGCATCGTCGAGTTCCCCACGGCCGAGCTGGATGCGCTCATGCAACGCATCTGTGAAGAGAATGGGTTCGATCCCGTGAGCCACCGGTTTGTGGTGTATGGGGTGTCGCCGGAGGCGCAGAAGGCGGAGCAGGCTGAGCAAGCCGATTCAGACAGCTAAGGACGCGTAATTTCTAAATGTTGTCCCGTGGGTTATTCCGTCTATGCAAAGTGCTTTTGAGTAGACCGGTTCCTTATGAATCGAAATTCATCGATCCGGAACAGCAACGGGTGCTGCTCATCCTTGCTGATCAAGGCTGGGTAGAAGCAGGGGCATTTGTATTCAAAAAGAATGGATACGAGCTGGTCTTCGACACATCGCATTACGTCGAGCTGTACGAATTGCGAAGTGGCGAGCGAGTCCATGAAGCGCGAATCCTCGGCGCTGATGACATCGCAGAATTTTTGAGACAGATCGACGTCTGATTGGTTTTAGTCGCCTTCTTCGATATCCGACTGCTCGATCGGGCGGCTGACTTTGTAGGACTTGCCGAACCAGCGGCCCAGGTCGATGGTTTGGCAGCGGGCGCTGCAGAAGGGGAAGGTTTTGGCGTTTTCGGTGACCGGGGTTTTGCACGTGGGGCAGGGCGAGGTTTTTGGGGAGAGATTGCGGTCGGTCATGGCGTTTGAGGTTGAGGGTTGGATTTAGCTGCGACGCCACGCGTCGCTGGTTGTGATGGTTGACAAGGTGCAGCGACGCATGGCGTCGCAGCTATGGCAAAGGGGTGTTTGAATCAGCGGGCATCGAGAATGTCGATAGTCGCGGCACCCATCGGCCGTGGGGGACGAGGATGATCTGGCGGCGGTCGTCGCCGACGTGTTGGATGTCGAGGTGCAGGCGGTCATCACCCAGCGGGTTGCCGGGGGCGGCGGCGATCAGCTTCGCCCATTCGACAGCGGTGACGGATGTGTCGCGCGTCTCGTCGTCGTAGCCTAGGGTGGCGAGGTCGCTGGCGCTGGTGACGCGGTAGGCGTCGATGTGGACCAGGACGGGGCGTGTGGGGTCGTCGTCGATGGGGTGGCCGTGCTCGTCTTCGGGGGTGTATTCGTGCATGAAGACGAAGGTCGGGCTGCTGACGTGAGTGGGGTCGAGGCCCATGCCCTGGGCGAGGCCGCGGACGAGCTGGGTTTTGCCGGCCCCGAGTTCGCCATCAAGTGCGAGGACGTCGCCGGGCTGGGCGAGTTCGCCGAGGCGCCTGCCGAGGGCGACGGTGTCGTCGAGGTTGGTCGAGAGCAGTTCGATCACGCGGTGTGCTCCCAGCCTTTCGCGTCGGCTTGATCGAGCGCGAGCGATTCGCCTTCGGGGGTGACGACGACGATACCGCCGGCGTCGGTGACGGTGCCGATGCGGGTGATGAGGACGTGTTTCGATTCGTCTTCGTCGTGGCCGAAGGCGTGGGGGATGACGGCGTCGGCGGGGGCGGTGAAGAGCAGTTCGTAGTCTTCGCCGTCGCCGAGAGCGTGTTGCCAGGGCTCACGGCCGTCGACGGATTCTCCCTGACGCAGCGGCAGGATGCGCATCTGCAGCTCGGCGTGTTCGACGAGGCGGGGCAGGTCCTGGGCGATGCCATCAGACAGATCGATCATCGCGGTGGGGCGGGTCGCGCCCCCGGAAGCGAGTACGAGTTCGCGGGCAAGCTCGATGCGGGGTTCGAAGTCGAGGTGGTGGCCGGTGGGGAAGGAGTGGCCGAGCTCGCCGGTGACGTAGATCGCGTCGCCCGGTTGGGCACCCGTGCGTTCGACGGGGGCGATGGGCTGATCTTCCGCATCGCGCCAAGGCTCGGCGAAGACGGTGACGCTGAGCAGCAGCTTGCCGTCCCAGATCGCGGTGTCGCCGCCGATGAGCGGGCAGCTGTAGGTCTGGGCGGTGTCGCGCATGGCGTTGAACAGGGCGGTGGCGTTGGCCTCGCCGAAGTCACGCGGCAGGCAGGCCGCGACCACGGCGGCGGTGGGCTTGGCCGCCATCGCGGCGATGTCCGAGAGGTTACGGGTGATGGCCTTCCGGCCGACCTTGGCCAAGGGCGTGTTGGCGAGGTCGAAGTGCACGCCGTCGGCGACCTGATCCACCGCGACCAGCAGCGAGCGGTCGCCGAAGGTGATCGCCCCCATGTCGTCCCCCGGCGGGATTGTCACCGCATCGGGCAACGCCGTGTTCCCGGCGTAGACGTGTTGGAGGAGATCGTTTTCTCGCATGATGCGATTGTAGGGGATGCGTGCGGGGGAGAGCCGCGCCACAGCTTCGCAGTGGCGGGCTTTCGTAGGAGGGAATCAATACTGGTCTTTGAACCGATAGGCGTCGCCGAGCAGGAGGCGGGTGGCGAAGATGGTTTCCTGGGCGTGGCCTTCCAGGTGGCTGACGCTGTGCCAGACCGCGCCCATGCCGGTGACGTCGAAGCCCTGGATGTTGCGGGGTTCGAGCAGGTTGTCTTTGTTGAGGGATTCGATGATGTCTTTGGCGTCATCGACCGCAACGCGGAGATGGTCGGCGAGTTCGGTGGGCGTACTCGCCACAGGGTTGTCGCGGGCGGCGGCGAACTCGGCGGGGCGGTCGCGATCGTCGGGCATGGATTCCATCGGGTCGCAGCCGACGGTGATCCATTGGCGGAGGTTGCCAGAAACGTGCAGGACGATGTTGCCGACGGCGTTCATGGCGGGGTGGGGGCGCTGCCAGATTTGTTCGGCGTCGAGCTGCTTGAGACAGTGCAGCAGGCGGTCACGAGAGTAGTCAAGGGTGAAACAGGCCTCGCCCTTGAAGGCGGCAACGGCACCGGGGTAGTCGGTTTGGAATTGCATGGGCAGTGGGCAGTGGGGGTTGGGGAGTGGGGCGCAAGCGGTGGCGGGGGGTTGCGTGGGATGTATACCCCATTGCCCACACCCCACTGCCTATTGCCCCGAACAGCAACAAGACCGCCGATGGCATCGGCGGCTTTGTATGAGGCTACTTAGCGAGCTTGGCGATGATCCGCCAAAGGTCGTGAGGCGAGAGTGACAGGCCGGTATCGGCGTTGAAGGTGTCAACGATCTGATCAAACGTTGGTTGGTAGAGCAGTTGGTCACGCTTGGAGATCTGGCCGATGTGCTCTTCGACGATGGCGACGAGTTGTTGTTCCTGCTCGGGTTCGATGCGCGGGGGCGACGACTTGGCTCGGCCGAGCTTGGGGAGTTTGCCGGCCTTGCGGAGGTTGTGCAGGCGGTGGAACACCTTGGCCCGGGTTTGCTCGGTGGGGTTGGGGGCGTCGCGGCCGTCGGGGCCGTACATCGCGGCGTAGAGCGTCTCGAACTCATCGGTGTAGGGCAGGTCGTCGAGGGTGCGGCCCTGCTTCTGGTACACGTTGATGAGCAGCTCGTCGTCGTTGATCGGGAACAGCGCGTCGGTCATCGGCGGGTTACTTCGCCGCGGCCACAGCCTTGGCGGGTTCGGCCTTGGGCTTGGGGGCGTAGGTTTCCCAGTGGATCAGGCCGGGGATGGTCAGCGGCTCGAACAGTTCGCCGCCGGGGAGGATGCGGATGGCGAAGCCGTGGCGGCCGCTGCCCTGGGCGGTGAGTTGGCCGGTGTAGCGGTGCTTGCCGTCGCCGAGCGATTCGTGGTGGCCGAGGTTGGTGGCGTGGCCCTGGGCGACACGGCCGTCGTTGTCGAGCTCGCCGATGTAGACCTGGACGCGGACTTCTTCGGGGGACAGGCCCGCGAGGTCGACCTCGACCGAGAGCGGCCGGGGCTCGCTGACGCCCAGCGGCGAGTCGGTCTCGGCGGACACGTCGGTGACGGCCAGCTTGCTCCAGGCGTGCCGCAGACGGGTGGTCTGGTGGGCCAGGTCGCGGGCGGGGGACAGGTCGTCCTGCTTGAGCGTGTGGGCCCGGACCAGCGCGGGGAAGTAGAGCTCCTCGGCGTACTGCTGGACCATGCGGTTGGTGTTGAAGAACGGGGCGAGCTTGGCGATGCACTGCTTCATGCGTGCGATCCACTCGCGGGGCAGGCCTTGCTCGTCGCGCTCGTAGAACAGCGGGCCGATCTGGTGCTCGAGCAATTCGTAGAGCGAGTTGGACTCGATGTCGTCGGCGATGTCCTGGCTGGGGTAGTTCTCGCGTCGGCCGATGGCCCAGCCGACCTCGGATTCGAAGGCCTCGTCCCACCAGCCGTCGAGGATGGAGCAGTTGAGTACGCCGTTGATGGCGGCCTTCATGCCGGACGTGCCGGACGCTTCCATGCCGCGCTTGGGCGTGTTGAGCCAGATGTCGCAGCCCTGCACGAGGTGGCGGGCGACGTGCATGTCGTAGTTCTCGATGAAGACGACCTTGTGCCCGGCTTCGGACTCGAGGCCGAAGTGCACGAGCTGACGGATCAGGTCTTTGCCGCCGCCGTCGGCGGGGTGGGCCTTGCCGGCGATGAGGATCTGCACCGGGCGGTCGGCGTGCATGAGGATGCGCTTCAGACGCTCGGCGTCGCGCAGGATCAGGTTGCCGCGCTTGTACGTGGCGAAGCGGCGGGCGAAGCCGATGGTCAGCGCGTCGTCGGACAGGCCGTCGACGCACTCTTTGATCTTGGGCAGCGACACGCCACGGTCGGCGAGCTGCCGGGTCAGCGTGGTGCGGACCCAGGCCATGAGCGACCGGCGTTGGTTCTGGTGCATCTTCCAGAGGTCTTCGTCGGACACGCGGTGGATGGCGTCCCAGATGCCGTGGTCGGCGGGGTGGTCGCGCCAGTGGTCGCCGAGCTGCGTGTTGAGCAGGCCCAGGAGTTCATCGCAGAGCCAGGTGCGGGCGTGGACGCCGTTGGTCACGTGGGTGATCGGCACTTCTTCGTGGGGGACGTGGGGCCAGACGGCCTGCCACATGTCGCGGGAGACCACGCCGTGGAGCTTCGACACGCCGTTGCAGGCGTCGGACGTGCGGATCGCCAGGGTGGCCATGGAGAACGGCTCGTTCTTGTTCGACACATCGTCACGGCCCAGCGCGAGGACGCCTTCCATGTCGAGCCGCAGCGACGGCGCGAACGACTGGAGGTAGGTCTTGACCATGTCCGAGGGGAAGCGGTCGATGCCGGCGGGCACGGGCGTGTGGGTCGTGAAGACGTGGGACGCGGCGGCCTGAGCGCGGGCTTCGTCGAAGGTCAGGTCGTGGTCTTCGATCAGCCGGCGGATGCGCTCGAGGGCGAGGAAGGCGGAGTGGCCTTCGTTCATGTGGCAAACGTCCGGGCGGATCCCGATCGCTTCGAGGGCGCGGACGCCGCCGATGCCCAGGACGATCTCCTGCTTGATGCGGGTCTCCATGTCGCCGCCGTAAAGCTGGCCGGTGATGGCTCGGTCGTCGGGGCGGTTGGCTTCGAGGTTGGTGTCGAGCAGGTACAGCGGGATGCGGCCGACGGTCGACTTCCACAGGCCCACGGCGACCGAGCGCCCGGGCAGGTCGACGTGGACGGTGACCTGCTGGCCGTCGGCGGTCTTGACTTGTTCCACGGGGAGGTTGGCGAAGTCGAGGTCGGGTGTGGTTTCCTGCTGCCAGCCGTCGGCCGAGAGGTACTGCTGGAAGTAGCCGTGGCGGTAGAGCAGGCCCAGGGCAATGAGCGGGATGCCCAGTTCGCTGGCGGACTTGAGGTGGTCCCCCGCGAGGCAGCCCAGGCCGCCGGAGTAGATGTTGAAGCACTCGGCCATGCCGAACTCGGCACAGAAGTAGGCGACGGTCGAGCCCTCGGGCAGCTCATGGCCGGATTGGATGTGCCAGGGGGTGCGGGCGTTGTCGCGTTCGAGGTCCTGCTTGACCGTGTTGATCGCGTGGAGGAATTCCGGGTCGTTCACCGCGGCGTCGAGCTTGGTCTGCTGCACCGTGCCCAGCAGCTTGACGGGGTTGTGCCCGGTGGACTCCCAGAGCTCGGAGTCGAGGCGCTTGAACAGGTCGACCGCCTGGGGCTGCCACGACCACCAGATGTTGTTGGCGATGTCGATCAGGGGGGCCAGCGCGTCGGGGAGCGCGGGGACGACTTCGAACGAGCGGATGCGGGCGTGTTCCGGGCTGAGCATAGGTGTCACCAGTGACTTTGGAATGGGAAGGCTAAGACGCAGTTATATCCACTCGGGCACGGGCGGGGGTGCCGAGGCGGGAAAGATTTATGGATTTTTTACTTCGCCTCGTGGGCTCAGCGGCTGGCCCAAAGCATCCCGCGGCGGACGATTTCCTTGGCCTCGGGGACATCGAAGTCCTTGTCGGTGTGGCCCCAGGCGGCACCGAAGACGCGGCCCCGGCCCCAGGTCTTGGTCCAGGCGTAGGGCAGCACGGCGTTCTGCGTGTAAAGCGAGGGATCACCCTGAGCCTGGTCGAACACGGTGGTGGCCAGGACGTTGTTGCCCGGGTCGTGGTGGCAGTAGTACTGCTCGGTGTTCTTGAGTTCGAAGTCGCCTATGCCCGAGGTGATGGGGTGCGAATCGTCTTCGATGTAGACGGTGTAGCGTTCCATGAGGTTGCCGGGGTGGGCGACCCACTGGGCCCCGGTCATCCACTGGTACTCGGTGTTCTCGCGGAAGGCGTCGATCATGCCGCCGTGGAAGCCCGCGAGTCCGGTTCCGGACTGCACCGCGTTGTTGAGGCCGGCCCACTGCTCGTTGCTGATCTTGTCCATCGTCCAGATGGGCACGATCAGGTCGAGGTCGCTCATGAGCTCGGCGTCGGCGTAGGCGTCGAGCGTGTCCTTCATGTGCACGTCGTAGCCCGCTTCGTCGAGCAGGGGCGCGAAGACCTCGGCCGAGGCTTGGGGGGTGTGTCCGTCCCAACCGCCGAAGACGATCAGGGCCTGCTTCTTGGTGGAGTCGCTCATAGCGCGTCGTTATACCACGCCGGTCAGGACTCGTCGCGGGGCAGCTCGATCGAGCGGGTCTCGCTGCTGAACCGCACGCCGGTCCGCGCCGCGGCTCGGCCGAGCAGGTGGGCCGCCACCGGCATCGTGATCGCCAGGAACACGATCGCCACCACCGTCCGCACTACCGACGGCGGATCGCCCAGACCCATCGCGCCGCCGCCCAGCACCAGCGCTGCGCCCAGCGTCGAGGCCTTGCTGGCGACCTGCATCCGCATGTACACGTCCGGCATGCGCAGCAGACCCACCGAAGCCAGAAGGATCAGCAGGCACCCCAAAGCCGCCACGATCAACGCCAGAACCAGCCAAAGCTCCGCCATCACCGCTTGCTCCTTTCGACGTACCACGCCAAAGCGACCGTGCTGATAAACGCCGTCAGCGCCAGCAGCACCGCCAGGTCGATCAGGGACGGCTGGCGATAGACCCACGCCAGCAACGCCACGACCGCGACGGCCGCCACGACCAGCAGGTCTAACGCCACGACACGGTCCGGCAGGCTCGGTCCACGCAGCAGCCGGATCGCGGCACACACCATGCTCAGTCCCAGCACGCTCAGCAAGACATGCACCACGCCCACGGCCCAGGGATAGTCGGCTAGATCGATCCCACTCATCGCAAGAGCTCCAACACCCGCCGTTCAAAACCGTCTTTGATCTCCCGGCAAAACGCCTCGCGATCCTCGGCGAACATCGCGTGGATGTAGAGCGTCTTGCGGTCCTCGGATAAATCCAGGCTCAGCGTGCCCGGGGTCAGCGTGATGAGGTTGGCCAGCAGCGTGATCTGGGCGTCGGTGGTGACATCCAACGGCACACCGATCACGGCGGGGCTACGATTGGCTGCGGGGGTGATCACGTCGTAAGCCACGCGCAGGTTCGAGAGGATCAGCTGCCAGAGGATGAAAAACACGAAGCCGATCGCCTGCGGGAGTTTGCGGGTGTAGCCGGTCTGTCCGATCAGTGAGCCCAGCCAGGCGATCACGGCGTAAGACACCGCAAAGCCCATCAGGAACGACGCCCAACCGGCAGAGCCGGCCATCGCCATCCACGCCAGGGCGAGCAGCAGGTTGGTGAGGAAGAGGATCATGGCTGTGGCTCCTCGACATCGAGAATGACCGACGATACGTCGTCGGGCGTCGTGTTGATCTCACGCGGAGGCACGCCCACCGCCTCGACGTAGGCCGACGGCGTCAGGAGCTGAGCCGCGGCGCGGTCGGCGTAGCCCAACAGCGGCTGGGGCCACAGACCGATCGCGGTCACCAGGACGATCAGGGCCACCACCGGGGCGGCGAATGCTTTGGGGATCGCGTGGGGCTTGGGCAGTGCCGGGTCGCCCTCCAGGCCCTGAACTTTTTCAGCCAGGGGGCGGTCTTTCCAGAACGCTTCGTTCCAGATCTTCATCATGCTCATCAGCGTCAGCAGGCCCGCCGCCAACGCCGCGGCGAGGACCCACCACTCCTGCGCAACCACCAACGCCCGCAGCACCGCCAGCTTCGCCCAGAAACCCGAAGAGGGCGGAAGCCCGGCCAGGCTCAGGGCCGCCAGTAGGAACAGCGCCGCCAGCCACGGCGTCGCGCCGGCCAAGCCGCCGAGCTGCCTCAGCTCGGTGGTGCCTTCTCGCCATTTCACCAAGCCCGCGACCAGGAAGAGCGCCGGCTTGATCGTGCCGTGATGCACCAGGAACACCACGGCGGCGGCCAAGCCCAAGGCTTGGACTTCGGGGTCCGGCACGGCCAGCAGCCCGACGCCTGCCACGATGTAGCCGACCTGGCTGATGCTGTGCCACGCGAGGATGCGCTTGAATTCGTATTGCGTGACCGCGCCCAGTACGCCGCTGACCATCGTGATCGCCGCGAGGATCAGGATCACCCAGAGCACCGGCTCGGCGTCCGGGAACACCAGCGTGAACACACGCACCAACGCGTACACCCCGACCTTCGTCAGCAGCGCCGCAAACACCGCACAGACCGCAGCGGGCGGGACGTGGTAGCTCGCCGGCAGCCAGAAGAACAGCGGGAACAGCGCGGCCTTGAGCCCAAACGCCACCGCAAAGGTCGCGGCCAGCGTCAGCACCAGCGTCGGGTTCTGAGCCTGTACCTCTCGCAGTGCGCCGTGGAGGTCGGCCATGTTCAGGGTCTTGGTGACGCCGTACAGCACCCCTGTGGCGGTGAGGAACAGCATTGAGCCCACGAGATTGAGCGCGACGTATTTCACCGCGCCTTCGATGTTGGCCCGCCCGCCGACCAAACCCAGCAAGACGAAGCTGGCGATGAGCAGCACCTCGAACCACACGTACAGGTTGAACAAGTCGCCGGTCAGGAACGCCCCGCACACCCCGGCCAGCAGGATGAGCAGCAGCGGGAAGAACCCGCGGTGGACGTCCCGCCGTGTCGCTTCGAACAGGCTGAACAAACAGACCAGTAGGCCCATCGTGCCTGCGAGTAGGACCATGATCGCGCTGAACCGGTCGGCCACGAGTGTGATCCCGAACGGTGCAGACCAGCTGCCGATCTGAACGGTCACGATGTCGTGGCGGTCGGCCGTGATGAGCAGGGCGATCGCGCTGCCCAGTAAGCCCACCGCGCCGATGGTCGAGGCCACGCGTTGCCACAGCACCGAGCGCCACGACAACAGACACGCCGCCGCCGCGAGCAGGGGGATCAGGATGGGCAGGACCGGGAGCATCGTCATGTGTCGGTGCTCCGCATGCGGTCGGGGTCGTCGCTCGACACGGCGTGGGTCGCCCGGCGGACCAGGACCGCGGTGAACGAGACCACCGCGAATCCGATCACGATCGCCGTGAGCACCAGCGCTTGGGGCAGCGGGTCGGCGGCGCCGTCCGGGGGAGCTTTATCGCCGAGGGCGACCAGCGGAGCGGGCGAGCGTGTGAGCCCCGCGCTGACAAAGACCGCGAGGTTCGCGCCGTGGCTGAGCAGAATCAGGCCGAGGATCAGCTTCCATAGGCTGCGCCGCATCATGAGATACAACCCGCAAGTGAACAGCACGCCGACCGTGATCGCGAGGAACAGAAACATCAGTCGCGTTCTCCCATCAAGCCGACCAGGATCATCGTGGCCGTGCCCAGCACGACGAGGTAGACGCCGACGTCGAACACGAGGACCGACCCCACCTTGCCGATGCCCGGCACCTCGCCGAGCCATTGACCGGTCATGAAGGGTTGGCCCAGCACCATGGAGGCCACGCCGCTGCCCAGCGCAAGGATTAAGCCGATGCCCAGCAAGCGGTGCGGATCCACGCGGAGCAGCCGTCGCGTGCTGCGGATGCCGAACGACAGGGCGTGGGTCGCGAACGCGAGGGCACACAGCAGGCCGCCGATGAACCCGCCGCCGGGCTCGTTGTGGCCGCGGATCAGCACGAGGATCGAGAAGACGGCCAGCAGCAAGACCAGCAGCTTGGCGGTGGTTTGGAGCACGGGGGCGTTCATGCGTCACCTCCCGTTTGCGTTTGGGGCGGCGCTGCGGATGGCTTGCGCTTGCGGCGGGGCGGCGCCGCGGTGCGTCGGCCGTGGCTGAGCCAGATCAGCGACGCCACGCCGATACCCGCCACCGCGACGACGACGATTTCGCCCAGCGTGTCCAGGGCCCGGAAGTCCACCAGGATCACGTTGACCACGTTGCGCCCAAACGCTTCGGGCGCGGCGTTGTTCAGGTAATACGCCGACACGCTCGCGGGCATCTCGACCGTGGCGGTGGCCAGCACCATGAGCGTCACGGTCGTCCCGCCCGCCGCGGCGATGAGCAGGTCGCGCCCGCGGTGGGCCAGCTTCGAGGTCTTGGTGAGTTGGGGCAGCCGCAGCAGGACCATCACCAGGATGACCACCATCAGCGTTTCGACCATGAGCTGGGTGATCGCCAGGTCGACCGAGCCGTACACCGCAAACAACACCGCCAGCCCGATGCCCGACCCGCCGATCGCCGCGACGGCCGCGAGTCGAGAGCGCGAGAGCACGCCGTAGACCGCCCCGGAAATCACGAGCAACACCAGCAGCAGCTCGTGCATCTTGACCACGCCAAACGTCGAGACGTCGCGTCCGTTTCCGAATGCCACGTACGCCAACGGGCCCGCCGCCAGGGCGAACACGGAGACCACCACCATCAGGTAACGCCGCAGGAAGCCCGACTGCACCAGCCGGGTATGGCCCGCCGCAAACTTGAGCAGGCCCGCCATCAACACCTGGTACCCGCGGTTGGGCCCGAGCTGGCCCATCTGTCGCAGCGGCGCCCAGAACGTCGGCCCCGGCCGGAGGAAACGGTACAACAGATACCCGAGCCCCAGCGCCCCGAAGCTCAGTCCGACCACGATCAACGATTCGATGCTCAGGCCAAACAGCAGCTTGAGTTTCATCTCCAGCGGCTCGCCGCGGATCGACGACGCCATCGCCTCGCCCAGCGTTTCGTCGAATGCCTTGGGGATCAGGCCGACGAACAGCCCCAGCCCCGCCAGGAGCATCGGCCCCAGGTTCATCGAAAGCGGCAACTCGTGGGCCTTGCGTGGCGTCTCCCGCAGCTCGCCCCAGAACGGCTTGAGCACCAGCAGCAGCGCGACCGCGACCATGCAGATGTTGGCGATCACCGCCGCCGCGGTGAGGTAGAGGCTGAGCATCTCGATGTTGAGCTTGGCTTCCAGCAGCAGTTTCTTGCCGAGGTAGCCGAACATCGGCGGAGCACCCGCCTTGCTCAGCGCCGCGATGAGCGCCGCAGCGGCGGTCCAGGGCATGAGGCGGCGGAGGCCGCTGAGCTGCGTGACGTCGCGGGTGCCGGTGGCGTGGTCGACGTTGCCCGCCGCCATGAACAGGGCGGCTTTGTACAGGCCGTGGGCAAAGAGGAAGGCGACCGCCGCTTCGATCGCCCGGTCGGTCCCGACGCCCAGCAGCATCACGAGCGTGCCCAGCACGCTGATGGTGGTGTAGGCGAGGATGCCCTTCATGTCGCGCTGGCCCACCGCCAGGACCGCACCCACGAGCATCGTCATCGCGCCCACGGTCGTGACCACGGCGATCCAGAGCGTGTTGTTGCCGAGCACCGGGTGCATCCGCCCTAGCAGGAACACCCCGGCCTTGACCATAGTCGCCGAGTGCAGATACGCCGACACCGGCGTGGGCCCCGCCATCGCGGTGGGCAGCCAGAAGTGGAAGGGGAACTGGGCGCTCTTCGTGAAACACCCCAGCAGCACCAGGATCAGCATCGGGGCAAACAGCGAATGCCCCTGGATACCCTCGGCGTGATCGATCAGTGTCGAGACCCGCAGCGCCTCACCGAACGACAAGCCCAGCGACGTGCCGATGAACCCGAGCATGATGATGCCCGCCAGCAACGCCAGCCCGCCGCCGCCGGTGACCAGCAGGGCCTTGAGGGCCGCGTCGCGGTTGTCGAGCTTCTTGTGGTTGAACCCGATGAGCAGGTACGAGCTGACGCTCGTCATCTCCCAGAACACAAACAGCGTGATCAGGTTGTCGCTGATCACCATCCCGAGCATCGCGCCCATGAAGATGAAGAGGTAGCTGTAGAACTTGCCGAGCCGTGGGTCGCCGTGGAGGTAGCCCGAGGCGTAGATGACGATGAGCGCCCCGATCCCGCTGATCAGCATGGACATCGCCCCGGCCAGCCCGTCGCCGACGAGGGCGAGCTCGACGCCCAGCGACTCGGCCCAAGGCAGGGTCTGGACCATCTGCCCGCCGGTCACGTCCGGCCAGTGGAAGATCCAGTAGGCCAGCACGGCCAAAGGGCCCAGCGCCAACAACCAACCCGCCCGGTCGCCCAGGCGCTTGATCATCAGGGGAGAAATCCCCGCCAGCGCAAAAATACCCAACACCGTCCACAACATCGGCATAGCCTAGGCCGATTTAGGGCGCTCTGCCATCGGACCAAGCGTGAATTTCGTGCGGGTTGTCGGCGTGTCGGAAAGAGGTCAGCTCAGGCCGTCTTCGGCGTGTTCGTCCGAGAGCGTGCCTTCCCATTGCCGGTCGCCGACGCGGAGCGCGGCCTTGGCGAGCATGTGCGATCCGACGGGGCCGGCGACGAAGGCGAAGATGATCACGGTGATGACCTTGGCGTCGACCGCCCCGGTGCCGATGTGGAAGATCACGCCCACGAGCAGGCCGATCAGGCCCAGCGTGGACGACTTGGTCGCGGCGTGCAGACGGTGGTAGGTGTCGGGCATGCGGATGATGCCCACCGCGCCGACCAGGAAGAAGAACAGGCCGATCAGCACGAAGCAGCCGGCGATGATGTCGGTCATGGTGTTCACGAGGGGTCTCCAACCGGCGGGTTGTCCGAAGCCTGGGGCACACGCGGCGCATCGGGGTCGATGGTCCGCGGGGCGGTGGCGAAGATGTATTGGGCAAAGCCCAGCGTGCTGACAAACCCGATGATCGCCACGACCAGGGCCGCGTCGAAGAACACCAGGTTGCCGACGTAGATCGTCAGCAGCACAACCAGCCCCACCACGTGCAGCGAGAGCAGGTCCGCCGCCAGGACGCGGTCGGCCAGCTCGGGGCCTTTGACCAATCGGCACAGGCACAGGGCCATGCCCGCGCACAGCACGTACACCCCGGTGATCACGGCGAACTCGAGGAACGGGATCATCTCACCCCGCTCGGGCAGGTCGTCCTCGGCCGCCTGGGCCGCGTCCTGGCCGGCCGCGAGCACCGCGGGCCAATACGAGTTGAAGAGGTCGGTCAGCAGTTCAAAGCTCATGATCAAACACCTCCCGCAGCAACCAGACCTTCAGCTCGTCCAGCTCCGCGATCGCTTCCTCGCGGCTCTCGGCGTACATGGCGTGGATGTACAGCGTCTTGCCGTCTTCGGTGATGTCGGCCGACAGCGTGCCGGGGGTCAGGGTGATGGCGTTGGCCAGCGTGGTGACCTCGACTTCCGACAGCCCGTCGACCGGGTAGCGGATGATGCGGGGCGTCATGCTGAAGCCCGGGGTCAGCACTTCCTTGGCCACCCCGACGTTGGCTTTAAGCAGGATGTAGATGAAGTAGATGCCGAAGCGGAATGCGCCCCAGACCCGGCGGATGTAGCCGCCCTTGCCCGTGTCTTGGCCGATCACCGTGACGATCAACAGACCGATGATGAAGCCCGCCAGGGCGCTGAGGAACGAGACGTCGCCCGAGAGCGCGATGTACACGACCATCAGGAACAGGTTGAGCAGGAACTTGTTAATCAATGGTGTTCCTCCTCGGCCTTGCTCGGCTTCGCGTAGGTGTCGTATTCCGATTTCTCATCGCCGGGCTTGGCTTTGGCCACGGCGTCCGCGGCGTAACGCGGGTTGTTGAGCACCGCATCGACGTACGCCTGCGGCTCGGCGAGTTGTTGGCCGGCCCGGCCCGCGGTGTTCAGCAATGGCTCGGCGGCAAAGCCGATCAGCAGCGAAGCCACGATCAGGCCCCAGGCTCCGACGCGCTCGCTGCGGGGGAAGCTTTGGATTTGTGCGTGGTCGTCGCCCTCGGGCGTGTCGGCCGTGTTGGGGGCGGGGCCCCAGAAAGACGAACCCCAAACCCGAAGCGCCGCGAGCAGGCTCAGCCCGCCGACCAGCAGGGCGGTGACGCCGACGACCCAGAACATGTCGGTCAGGCCTTCGCGGATGATGATGAGTTTGCCGTGGAAGCCGGAGGTCGGCGGTAGGCCGACGATGCTCAGCAGGCCGATGAAGACCATCACACCCAGCCCGATGAGCTTGGGCTGTTGCAACAGCGCCCCCATGCGTCCGATGTCGTCGGTGCCGGTGGCCCGTTCGATCAGGCCGCAGCAGAGGAAGACCGCCGCCATGACCACCATGGATTGGACCATGTAGAACGCGGCGCCCTGGAGCGAGCCTTCGGTCATGATCACGATGCCAAAGAGCGAGTAGCCCACGCCGACGATCAGCATCATGCTCAGCACGCGTCGCATGCTGGTGTAGGCCAACGCCCCGAGCACGCCCACGAACATCGTCAGGGCGGCACCCACCGCGAGGATCGGAATGATCACCGCACCGGCTTCGCCCGCCAGGAAAACCAGCGAGAACGTCCGGGCGATCGCGTACAGCCCGACCTTGGTCAGCACCCCGCCAAACAACCCCGCGATCGAGATCGGCAGGGTCGGGTACGTATCGGGCAGCCAGAACCACAGCGGGAACACGCCCGCCTTGAGGGTGAACACAAACAGGAACAACACGCCCAGGGCGGTGAACCCGGTGGGCAGCTCGCCGCGGGCCGAGAGCTCCGTGGTCAGTCGGCCGAGGTCGGCCATATTCAGTGTGCCGAACATGCCGTAGGTCATGCCCGCCGCGATCACGAAGACGCTCGAGGCGAGCAGGTTCATCACGACGTATTTGTACGCCTGGCGCAGCTGGTCTTTGCCGCCGCCGATGACCAGCAGGCCGTAGCTGGCCATGAGCATGATCTCGAACGCGACGAAGAGGTTGAACAGGTCGCCGGTGAGGAAGCTGAGGTTGACCCCCAGCATGAGGAAGTTGACCAGCGGGTGGAAGTAGCGGCGTTCGGTGCGGGCGGGCAGCGAGCCGATGGCGAACAGCGTCGTGCACAGCGCGACGAGCGACGCCCCGGCGAGCATCAGCCCCGACATCGAATCGAAGACGAGCGTGATGCCGTACGGCGCCGCCCAGTCGCCCATCTGCGAGACCATGATCCCGCCGGTCTCGGGATCGCCCCACGAGCCGAGCTGCCCCAGCAGCACCACCGAGATGATGAACGTCGCCGCGAAGCTCAGCAGGCTGATGCCGCGGCAGAGCTTGGGCAGGTTGACCAGCGGCACGCACAGCAGGCCCATGACCACGGGCACCGCCACCGTCAGGATCAGCAGGTTGTTGGTTGGGTCGCTCACGCCGCACCTCCCGGGGCTGCGGTCGCGTCGGCGGTTGGCTCTTCCGCGTCGTCGTCCTTGGCGAGCTCACCCAGCTCCAGCGTGCCCGCCGAGCGGGCGGTGATGACCAGCAGCGTGAGCAGGAAGCCCATGACCGCGAAGCCGATGACGATCGCGGTCAGGATCAGCGCCTGGGGCAGGGGGTCGACCATGCCGCCCAGCGCGGGCGAAGGCGTGTCGTAGGCCGACAGCGGCGCTTCTTTAAGTTCGGCGATGGCGACACCGCTGGTGATTTCCTGTTCGGTGGGGACGGGAGATCCGCTCATCGCGAGGATGCTCATGTTCGCCGCGTGGCCGATGAGGAACACACCCATCGCGACGCCCTTGAGGTCTCGCCCCAGGAGCAGGTAAACGCTCACACCAAAACATACCGCGACGCATGCCGCGAGGACGAAAGTCATGTCGCAGCCTCCTGTTTCGCTTCGCGCTCCGCCTCGGCACGAAGCTCACGCACATCGATTTCTTCATTGAGCCGCTGGATCATGCCCACCGACACGCCGACCACCACCATCAGCACCCCGGCGTCGAAAAACACCGCCGAGGCAAAGTGGATAGATTGGCCGAACCCGATCGGCAGCTCGTCGATCACGAGTGAAGTCAGCATGGGCCGGCCGAAGAAGAGCGGCGCGATCGCCGTGGCCAGCGCGATCCCCAGGCCGGCGGACACCAGCAGGCGGGGGTGGAACGGCATGAGTTTGACCAGGGCCTTTCGACCGTTGGCCATGCGGTAAAGCAGGAACGCGACCGCCGCCATGAGGCCGCCGATGAACCCGCCGCCGGGCGCGTTGTGGCCCTTGAGCGCGGTGTAGGCCGCGAACATGATCACGAGGGGGAAGATGAGTTTGACTGCGGTACGCAGCAGGACCGAGCTCATAGGTTTTCCAACTCCTTCCGCCGTCCGGGCAGCATCGACCAGACGCCCAGCGCCGCGAGCGCCAGCACGGTGACCTCACCCAGCGTGTCGAACCCGCGGAAGTCCACGAGGATCACGTTGACCACATTGAAGCCGCCGCCGCCCCGGCCGTAGGTCCCGTCGGCAAGCTTCTCGCCGTGGTACGAGTTCTGAACGAACCACTCGCCGAGCTGTTGGGCGGGGTCGCCCGTCGCCGCGACCAGCGTCATCCAGCCGAAGATCAAACCGGCCACGATCGCCACCGCCGCACGCCAGGAACGCCCGACGCGCCGCTTGTGCTCAGGATCGTCCGGCAGCAGACGCAGCACCAACACAAACAGCAAGACCGAGATAATCTCGACCATCAACTGCGTCAGCGCGAGGTCGGGGGCTTGATAGATGATGTACATCGCCACCACGGTGAAGCCGCACGAACCCAGCAGCAGCACGCGGATCACCCGCTGGCTCAACACGGGCAGCAGCAGGGCGCTGGCGCAGATCAGGACACCCAGGATGACCCCGGGCGCGAACTCGAATGCCTTGGCCGCTTCGGTGCCGACCACGTCGATCATCGCCCGGTCGTGATTCACGGTGAGTACAAATGTCGCGCTCAGCGTGACCAGCACCAGCAGGATGTAGTAACGCAGGTTCCCGTTCTGCAGCAAAGCAAACAGAGAGCGGCCGCAGCGGACGCAGAGCGATTCGACCGCGGGGTAGATTGAGTCGTTGATGTCGGTGTGTTGGCCACGCAGCAGTTTGCTCAGGCCCAGGCCCACTCCCAGGATGATCGCCAGCAGCGAGAACATCAGCGGCAGGCCCGGGTGAAGCAGGGCGTGCAGCAGCGAGGGCACGTGCCCGTGGAAGCCTTCGTAGAACGCGTATTTCTCGAACGGCAGGAAGATCGCGTTCCACAGCGGCGTGATGATCCCGCCGAGGTATTGCAGCGCCACCAGGGGCACCGCGGGCAGCCAGATCAGGGCGCCCCAGAAGCCGTGTTCGTGGGGGTGATGGTCGTGGTGGGCGTGGTCGTCTTCTTTGCCGTCGTCGCCTTGGAGGCCGAACTTCCAGCCCATCAGCGTGGTGAGCAGGCGGACGAAGATCGCCACGTTGCACGCCGCGGTGACGATGGTCATCACCAGGATCAGCCAGAGCCAGGGCTCGTACTTTGCGGCGTGGACGATCGCGTAGAGGAACAGTTCTTTCGCGGCGAAGCTGATCGTGCCGGGGCCCGCCGCGAGGGCGTAGCCGGCCAGCAGCATCGTGAGGCAGATCGCTTTGTGTTTGTGGAACGCGCCGAAGAGCTCGGGCAGCGACCGCGAGGCGACGTGGCCGATGGCCCCGGCGGTGATGAACAGCGGGGCTTTGTAGAACGCGTGGTTTGCGATCTGGGTGATGTCGAAGTCGATCGTGGGCAGGTCGTGGTAGCTGAAACCCGCCAGGCCGTACATCGCCATGAGCAGGCCGAGCTGCGACACGGTGGTGTAGGCGAAGATGCGTTTGAGGTCGTGTTGGTTGACCGCGGTGATGCCGCCGTAGAGCATCGTGACCGCGCCGAACCAGGTGATGACGTAGGGCCAGATGTCCAGGCCCGTGTCCGCCGCTTGCCCGGCGTACACACCCGGCGCGAAGACCGGCAGAAGGCGTCCCACTAGGAACACGCCCGCCTTGACCATCGTCGCCGAGTGCAGGTACGCCGAGACCGGCGTAGGGGCCGCCATCGCGCCGGGCAGCCAGTAGTGCAGCGGCCACTGGGCGCTCTTGCTGCCCGCGCCGATGAACATGAGCACAAAACTCCACAGCACGCCCGCCGAGCCGAAGTCGATCTCCCCGGCCTGGGCGATCATGTCGCTCCAACGCCAGATGCCGGTCTCGTAACCGAACAGGGCGATGCCACCGAGCAGGCCCATCCCGCCGAGGCCGGTGGTGAAGAAGGCTTGCTTGGCGAGCTTGATCGCGTGTTTGTCGTAGCGGTCCCAGCCGATGAGCAGGAAGCTGCTGATCGAGGTGAGTTCCCAGAAGACCAGCGTGAGCAGGGTGTAGTCGGCCAGGACCACCCCCATCATCGCCGTGGCGAAGAAGCCGAGCGTGGGGTAGAACCGGTAGAGGTCGCGCTGGGCTTCTTCGGTGTTGCCGAAGTAGCCGCGGGCGTAGAGCACGATGAGCACGCCGATGCCCGAGACGAGCAGCGCGAAGAACCCGCCGAGCCCGTCGGCGAGGAAGGCGAGGTTCAGGTTCATCGACGGGATCCAGGAGATCGCGGCGGTGCCCTGGGGCGCTTCGTGGGTCAGCGCGGGCGCATCGTGAGACTTGTCTTTGGCCTTGTCGTACTCGGCGTCGGTTTTCTCGCCGTGGTCAGCCGTTTCGTCGTGGTGCTTCTCGTCGGCGTGTTCGACGTGTTCGTCGTGGTGCCCGCCCTCAATGTGGGTCAGCCCACCCTCGATGCCGTGGGCACCCAGGTGCGACAGCACCAGCACAAACGCCAGCGCGGGTCCGCTGACCGCGAGCAACACCCGCGGGGCGAGCCACGCCTTGGGCAGCCACAGCGTCAACAGACCAGCCACTCCCGGAGCCAGTACCGCTAACAACAAAAGCCAAGACGAATCCATATGCACTCTCTCGATCACCACCTGAATCTGGGGGTGGTGTTTCTGCTATCGGCCGCCGCTTGGGGGGCACTCGAATGGCGCGGCAACCGCCGAGAACGACAAGCGTTCCTGTTCGAAGGACTTATCGGCCGCCCCCCGTCTCGGCGTCCAGTTACCCTATGGCCATGAGTAAGCCGAACCTCTGGGCCCCGTGGCGAATCGACTACTTGCAAGACCTCGGCAGCAGCCAGCCGCCCGGACACGCCCCGGGGGCCAAGGATTGTTTCCTCTGTGCGGCGGGCGAAGCCGGGCTCGATGAGGCAACCCAAAAAGAACGCCTGGTCCTGCACCGCGACGACCACGGTGTGCTGCTGCTCAACCGATACCCCTACACCAACGGCCATCTGCTGGTTGCGCCGCTACAGCATGTGCCGGAGCTGTCGGACTTGTCTAAAGAAGACCGCGGGGGGCTGATGGAGTTGTGTGAACTCGGAACACGCTTGCTCAAGCAGGTCGTCAATCCCCAAGGCATCAATGTCGGGCTGAACCTCGGACGCGCCGCGGGCGCGGGCGTGCCCGGCCACCTGCACTGGCACCTCGTGCCACGCTGGACCGGCGATACAAACTTTGTGGATGTCGTCGGCGGCGTGCGCGTGATCCCGCAAGCGCTCGACGCGAGCTACCGCATGCTGAAGGATGCGGTGGGGGAGTTGGTGTGATTGTCTGTGTTTAGCGGGTGACGCGAAGCGTCCCGCGGAAAATGGATCATGATCGAGCGGGACGCTTCGCGTCACCCGCTAAACGTGAATCATCTTGCTGCTTACGCCGCGACCATCTGCGATTCGAGCAGCAGGCCGATGCTGTAGCCGCCTTCGCGCTGGTTGCAACGCACGACCCGGCCGACGCTGTTGAAGCCCGGCTCACTGCCGTGGGCGGGGAAGAACACCGTTACGCGGGCGCCGATGGCGACCGGCTCGATCGACCAGGCCCCCAGGCCCGAGGCCGACTGGTCCGTGAGCTCCAGCGAGCAGATCTGCCCGGGGCTGCGGTCGTCGCGGTCGTCAACGGGGTTCTCGGCCAGGGCGGTGACCCGTGCGTACAGTTTGTGGCGGGGCTCCCGGCGTTGTTCAAACTTGAACGAGTCGGGCACGCGGTCGGTTTCGGTCACGAGGCGGAGTTCTGAATTCGACATGATGGGGCTCCTGGATCGGTCGTTCGGGGCGACCTACCGAGACCATCGGCCGGATAATCGTTAAGGTTTATGATCTGTGAACGACAAAGCAAAAAACTCAATCGGAAAAGTTTGCCTCGTCGGCGCGGGCCCCGGAGACCCCGGCCTGATCACGGTTACCGGACTCAATCGGCTGCGCGGATGCGATGTGGTGGTCTTTGACGCCCTGGCGAACCCGGCCCTGCTCGCCGAAGCGCCCGATAACGCGCAACGCATCGACGTGGGCAAACGTGCGAAGAACCACAAACTCACCCAAGACCAGACCAACCAGCTGCTGGTCGATCTGGCCCGTGAGGGCAAAGACGTCGTCCGGCTGAAGGGCGGCGACCCGTATCTGTTCGGCCGGGGGGCGGAAGAGTGCGCGTTCCTGACCAAACACGGCGTCTATTGCGAGGTCGTCCCCGGGGTTACCTCCGGCATCGCCGCGCCCGCCACCGCGGGCATCCCCGTGACCCACCGCAAGGTCGCTTCCACCATCACCATCGTCACCGGCCACGAAGACCCGACCAAGGGAGAAACCTCGGTCGATTACGACGGCCTGGCCAAGCTCATCGACCGCGGTGGGACGGCCTGCTTCTACATGGGCGTCGGCCGGCTCCAACAGATCGCCGACTCGCTCGCCGCTTGCGGCTTAGGGCTCAGCACCCCCGCCGCCGTGGTGCAGTGGGGCACCCTTCCGCGCCAGCGCACGGCCAAGGGCACGCTCGACACCATCAAGGCCGAGGTCGATCGGCTGGGTGTTTCGTCTCCCGCGATCATCGTCGTCGGCGAGGTCGCAGCGATCGACGAACCCGGGCTCGACTACTTCACCGATCGTCCGCTGTTTGGACAGCGCATCCTCGTCACCCGCACCCGCCAGCAGGCCTCGGACCTTCGGCGTGAGCTTGCGGAACTCGGCGCGGAGGTCATCGAAGCCCCCACGATCGAACTCGTTGCCCCCTCGGCCGACGACGAAGCACGGCTGAACGACGCGATCGATCGGATCGACGAAAACGACTGGGTGCTGCTCACCAGCGCGAATGCGGCCAACGTGTTGGCCCAGCGGCTGGAAGCGGCGGGGCGGGACGTTCGCCAGCTCGGCCGGGTGCAGATCGCCGCGGTCGGCGACGCGACCACCGCGGCGCTGTGGGATCGGCTGCGGCTGCGCAGCGATTTCGTACCCGACAGCTTCTCCGGCGAGGCGATGGCCAAGCAGTTCATCGAGGAACAAGCGGTCGAGGGTCGGCGTTGCCTGCTGCTGCGGGCCGACATCGCCCGGCCGGCGTTGCCGAAGCTTTTGGTGGAGGCCGGGGCCATCGTGAACGAGGTCGTGGCTTACCAGACCCGTGTGCCCGAATCGCTCCCCGAGGGCGTGCTGGACGCGCTGCGCGAGGGCGTGGACTGGGCGACGTTTACCAGTTCGTCCACCGTGCGGAATCTGCTCGAGCTTCTGGGCGAAGAGCGTGCTCTGTTGCACGGCGTGAAGACCGCGTCCATCGGCCCGATCACCACGCAGACGATGCGGGAGCTGGGCCTTGAGGTGACCGTCGAATCGGAGACCGCCAGCGTCGCGTCGCTAGTCGAGGCGGTGGCGTCCGCCGAATCCGTATCTTGATTTCATTTGTTTGTTCCGGAGCTTCCCGATGACCGTTTCCCGACTTGACCCCAAACGCTCTGCCGTACTGCTCGTGGACCTTCAGGACAAACTCCTGCCGGTGATGCACGAAAAGACGACCGTCGAGCGACGGGCGGGGCGGTTGATCCAGGGGGCCAACCTGATGAAGGTGCCGGTGCTGCTGACCGAGCAGTACCCCAAGGGCCTGGGACGCACGGTGAGCTCGATCGCCAAGCAACTCGACGGCGCGGTGTGCATCGACGAGAAGACGCGATTCTCGGCGTGTTCGGAGTCGGTCATACGACTGTTGGAGAAGTTCGACATCAAGGACGTGGTGGTCGCGGGCATCGAGACGCACGTGTGCGTGCTGCAGACCTGCCTGGACCTGTTGGAGCGGGGCTACACGGTGGCGTTGTGTGAGGATGCGGTCAGCTCGCGTCGGCCGATCGACAAGAAGGCCGCGGTGGACCGCATGATCCAGGCCGGCGTGTTGCCGACGACGGTGGAGTCGGTGTTGTTTGAGCTGTTGGGCGACGCCAACTCGCCGCTGTTTCGAGAATTGCGGGGGATCATCCAGTCGCGTGATTGAGCGCGAGCCCGGGGTTGTGGTTTCGGGCGCCGGGGGCCTTCCGGAATTCAGCGTTTGCCGGGTTTTACGGGGTTGTGTAGGCTATTTTGCTAGCCCCGCCGCGTGCGGCCTT
The DNA here is from genome assembly GCF_014207595.1 of Algisphaera agarilytica. Taxonomy (NCBI): domain Bacteria; kingdom Pseudomonadati; phylum Planctomycetota; class Phycisphaerae; order Phycisphaerales; family Phycisphaeraceae; genus Algisphaera; species Algisphaera agarilytica. The sequence continues at coordinate 289,823 of NZ_JACHGY010000001.1, read as the reverse complement.
TCCATAGATCATCATCAAGGAGATCGATATGCTCGAAACCTACGAATCGCTCAAGGCCCTGATTGTGTCCATCGAAGACGACATCAAGAAGGCCGCTGGTGGCAACCGTGCCGCCGGGACCCGCGTCCGCAAAGAGATGCAAGAGGTCAAAAACATCGCTCAGGACCTGCGGAAGAAGATTCTCGAGGCCCGCGAAGGCGAATCGTCCTGATTTAAATCGTTTTGAGAAATAAACTTAGCCGCCGCATGCCCCGAGGCTTGCGGCGGCCTTTGCCTAGCCGAAAGACCCGTATGGCACCCACCCTCTTGTTCGACATCAGCGGCATCGACTGGTCCAAGGACCTCTACGACACCGCCGCCATCGAAGCCGTCAACCCCCACCGCGGGGCCATGCGGCTGCTCGATGGCATCGTCTACGAGTCTGACGACAAGGTCGATTACGTCGCCTACTACGACATCGGGGAGGATGAATTCTGGGTCGAGGGCCACATCCCCGGCCGTCCGATCTTCCCCGGCGTGCTGATGATCGAGGCCGCAGCCCAGCTGTCCAGCTTCATCACCCTGCAGAAGATGACCGGCGAATCCTTCATGGGATTTGCCGGCGTCGACGCCGTCAAGTTCCGCGGCCAGGTCAAGCCCGGCGACCGGCTGGTCATCCTGATCCATGAAACCGAACACCGCCGCCGCCGTTGCACCTGCCTCGCGCAGGGGCTGGTCGATGGCAACCTGGTCTTCGAAGCGACGATCAAAGGCATGCCCATGTGACGTTCGGGGCCACGGAATGTAGGGTGGTCGACGACCACTACTGAGTATTTTTTCACCGAGGTGGGCGGTGCCCGCCCTACACCACGATCACCCCCGGAGGTCTGCGATGCCCCGTCCCCTCAACATCGGTCTGATCGGCTCCAAATTCATGGGCCGTACCCACTCCAACGCCTACCTTAAGGCCGCGAAGTTCTTTGACCTACCCCGCCTGCCGATCATGCACACGATCGCCGCGCGCAACCTCGAAGAAACCCAGGCCTTCGCCGACCGCTGGGGCTGGCACAACGCCAGCGACGACTGGAAGGCGATGGTCAACAACCCCGAGATCGACCTGATCGATATCGGCACGCCCAACCACGTCCACCACGACCAAGCGCTCGCCGCGCTCGAGGCCGGCAAGCACGTCGCCTGCGAAAAGCCGCTGGCCAACACGCTCGACGCCGCCCGCGAGATGGTGCAGGCCGCCAAGAAGGCCAAGAAGCAGAAGACCTTCGTCTGGTACAACTACCGTCGTTGCCCCGCGCTGGCGCTGGCTCACCAGCTCGTGAAAGACGGCAAGCTCGGCCGCATCTACCACGTCCGCGGCTTCTACCTCCAGGACTGGGCCGGCCCCGACACGCCGATGCTCTGGCGCTTCAGCGGCAAGGAAGCCGGCAGCGGTTCGCTCGGTGACCTGTGTGCCCACTCGATCGACGCGGCCCGCTTCGTCACCGGCGACGAGTTCGCCAACGTCAACGGCGCGATCCTCAAGACCTTCATCAAAGAACGCACCGTGCTCGAAGGCGGCGCGGGTGGTGAGATCTCCGGCCGCGGCGCGAAGACCAAGAAAGCCAAGAAGGCCAAGTCCACCGTGGACGACGCCGCGCTGTTCACCGCCGAGTTCAAGGGCGGCGCCGTCGCCACCTTCGAAGCGACCCGCCTGTCCACCGGCGACAAGAACGGCAACAAGCTCGAAGTCCACGGCGAGAAGGGCGCGATCAAGTTCAACTTCGAACGCATGTGCGAGCTCGAGTGGTACGACGCCACGCTGCCCGAACGCGAGCAGGGCTGGTCCACCATCAACGTCAGCAACGGCGACGCCGGCCACCCCTACGCCGAGGCGTGGTGGCCCACCGCCCACTCCATCGGGTACGAGCACGGCTTCATCAACCAGGCCGCCGACATGGTCAAGGCCGTGAGCAACCGCAAGCCGCTGGTTCCCATCCCCGACTTCGCCGATGCGTACGAGACCCAGCGTGTGCTCGAAGCCGTGGTCCAATCCGCCAAGCACCGCACCCCGGTGAAGCTCTCCGAGATCAAGTAACCCATTCATCTCCAAGCCGAGGGCTGCGGAGCAAAGCGACAAAGCCTCGGATGTATTCTGTCCATCTCTCAAGGACTCACAATGCCCAAGATCGTCAAGTACGGAATCATCGGCGCCGGTGCGATTAGCCAACGCCGCCACATCCCTGAAATCCACGCCAACGAGCAATCGGTCGTCGCCGCCGTGGTCGACCCCGTGAAGGATCGAGCCCACAGCGTGGCCGAGTGCTACGGCGCTCAGGCCTTCACCAGCCACAAGAAGATGCTGGAGCAGGCCGACCTCGACGCCGTGGTGGTCGCCGGCCCCAACGCGCTGCACGCCCCGCAGTCCATCGACGCCTTCAAGGCCGGCCTGCATGTGCTGGTCGAAAAGCCCATGGCCACCACCAAGCAGGAAGCCAAGGCCATGATCGCCGCCTCCAAGAAGGCGAAGAAGTACCTCATGATCGGCATGAACCAACGCCTCATGCCCCCGCACGTCAAGGCCCGTGAAGTCTTGGATCAGGGCAAGCTCGGCAAGATCCTGGCGTTCGAAACCAACTTCAAGCACAGCGGCGCCGACCACTGGTCCGTCGATGGCGCGGCGTCCTGGTTCTTCAAGAAGAACCTCGCGGTCCTCGGCGTCAACGGCGACCTGGGCATCCACAAGGCCGACCTGATGCGCTTCCTGCTCGGCGAAGAGTTCACCCACGTCGGCGGCTTCATCGCCACCCTCGACAAGAAGTACCCCAACGGCAAGCTCATCGCCGTGGACGACAACGCTTACCTCACCCTCAAGACCGATGCCGGCACCATCGGCTCGATCCACATCTCCTGGACGAACTACGCCGGCATCGAAGACAACGGCACCGTCCTGCACTGCACCAACGGCGTGATGCGCATCGGCATGGACCCCGAGTACGGCGTCATGGTCGACTACGCCGACGGGTCCAAAGACCGCTACGCCGTCGGCGAAGTGGCGACCAACGACAAGCAGGTCAGCTCCGGCGTCTCGGACGCGTTTACCGAGTGCATCATCAACCGCCGCAAGCCCGCCATCGATGGCGACGAAGGCTACCGTGCCTTGCAGGTGATCCTTACCGCCGTCGAGGCGGCCAAAGAAGGCGCGACCAAGAAGATCCGCTACTGATCGACAAACCCACGATTTCTTCACGAAGCGACGCGATCCCTCGCGTCGCTTATTTTTTTTTGGCGTGCGGACTTCAGTCCACATGCCTTAGTTCCGTTAATTCAAAATCTCATCCAGATAGAACTCATAGTCCATCATCTCCAGCTGGGCGAGCGTGTGATGGACGCGAACCGCCAGCAGCAGACGATTGATCCGCCGGGCCTTGGGCAACACCGCCGAAATCGCGGCGTCCTGTCCGCAATGGTGGGCGATCCGCACAGCCCTTTGCTCCAACGGCGTCAGCCCCCGCACCGCTTCGCCCTCGGGGCGTTGGTCGAGCTCTTCGAGTCCGCGGCGTGTGGATTCGATGAACGCCTGGACCTTCCGCATCCTCCGCGACTCCGCCGGGATCGCGCGTCCAAATCGACACAGCCCGTCTTGCCAGGACTGGTCCAACGCACCTACGACATACTCCGGGTCGAACCGCCGGCGCAGCTCGGTCGCCAGTTCGAAGTTCGGGTATACCGCTTTTTTCATCAGGTTCTTCGCCAGCTCCGGCTCGCGGTTGAAGACCCGCTGAAACACCCGGCGGCGCGTGTCGATCAACGCCACCAGGGCTTCTTCGCCCAGCGTCGATTTAACGGTTTGTTCCGCCATGGCGTTCGGCCAGAGGAAGTGGTCCGGCAGGAAGTCGAAGCCGGGGTAGTCCTCGTCCAGGCTCCGGCAGGCCTGCGCAACCCGGATCTGGATCGCCCGCGAGATGAATCGCATCCACATCATCTGGGTCGAACGCAGCCGGGTCTGCCGGAGCGAGTCGAACCAGTTCATGCCCGCCATCCGCTGAGCGTCGCCCAGCTCGTCGCCCGCCTGAAACTGCTCTTCGAGCTTGGTGTCGGTGTGGTGGAAGGGGGCTCCGTCGTACCAGTGCGAGACCTTGGAGAAGTCGTAACGCAACTGCCGGCGGAGCACGCTGCGGGACAGCGGGGCGCGGACGCCGAAGTCGAACGCCAGGTGGAACCCTTCTTCAGTGAGCCCCAGCCCCTGGAAGACCCTCGGCGGGTGGGTGCCGCAGCGGAAGACGTCCGCCATCATCTCCTCGATCGCGTCGCGGTGGAGGGCCAGGGCCTGCTTCTCGGCCGCGATGTCTTCGGGGCCCGCGAGGTCCTGCTCGTACTTGAACACGTGGTCCCACAGGACGTCGGCGTGGATCGACGCCCGGGACTTCTTCATGTTTTCCAGCAGGTTCGAGCCCTTGGCCTCGGCGAGCTTCAGGTCACGCCGGGCGACCGATCCGCTGAGCACCATGAGCGCGATCCCGCCGAGGAAGCTGACCAGGAGGATCAGCCCCGTGCCCGAGACGGCCGAGCCGAGCGAGACCCCGGTGTCGACTTTCTTACGCAGCACCAGGAGGCCGGCGAAGGTGAGCGCGACCGCCATCGTGCGTCGTGCGGTGCCCTTGTACAGCCACAGTCCGACGACGCCCATGAGGTCGGCGGGGGTCACCAGCCCGTTGAAGTCCTCCCAGATTCGGCGTGCCCATCGCATGCCGAGATTTTACCGTCCGGACAGTCGCAGTCGGTGGAACGACGCAAGGCGGTGAGGCAAAGTTGCGTTAGGAAGGCTCGGCCGTTTCGGGTTTCTTGCCTTTCGGGGCTTTGTGGATCGTCACCACCGAGAAGTCGGTGAAGCGTCCGTCCTCGGTGGTCGCCCAGATCTTGACCTGGCCTCGGCCGACGGGCGTGACCTTGCCGTTGGCGTCCACCGTGGCCACGCCGGGGTTGTCGGATTTCCAGACAATCTTCGCGTCTGCGTACTTGTCGTTGACGATGGTCGCCTCCATCTGGATCGGGCCGCTCTTCTTGTGCTCGACAACGTCGGGTTTGGCCTCGACGACCTGGGCGTAGATCTCGGTGTCGAGCCGTCCGATGTAGAACCCGCAGCCGAGCGTGGCGATCCAGACCTTGCCGGGGTCGAAGAGGTCGAACTTGATCTCTTCGAGGCGGTGGGGGTTGGCGATGCCGGTGTTGCCTTTGGCCCAGGTCTTGCCGCGGTTGCGGCTGAAGTAGATGCCGGGGTTACGCGACATGAATTTCACGCTCACGGCGATCAGGTCGCTGTCGTAGGGCGAGACGTCGAAGGCAAACGCGCCGGGGTATTTGAACGTCTGGTTCCAGGTCTTGCCGTAGTCGTCGCTGTGCCACACGCCCGAACCGCCGCCTCGGTAGCCGGTGGTGATGTATATGCGGTTGAGGTGGTCGAAGGTGATCTGGTTGATCCCCTTGATCGACGCAGGGATTTTGATTTTCTTCCACGACGCCCCGCGGTCGGACGAATGGTAGAGCCCACCCACCTTGGCGATGGGCAAGGCCGACTTATAGTTGTGCTCGTTGAACTGAGCGGCGGCGAAGAGCGACTTGCGGCTGTTGTCCCGCGGGTCTAACTCCAGGTCCATGATTCGGGCCGGGGACGGCAGGCCCTTGTTGCTCTGCTGGAAGGTCTTGCCCTTGTCCTTGGAGACGAAGAAGCCGCCCTGGGTGCTCTTATTGGGGTCGATGACCCGCGTGATCCCGTGGTACATGTACTGGTTGTTGATCGGGTCGATCATCAGGCTGTTGGTGTAGAAGTCGTCCAGCCATTTGTTGGTCGCCGGGGTGGCGACGCCGTAGTTAGACCACTTCCGCCCACGGTCGGTGGAGCGGAAGATGTTCTGTTTGTGGGCCTGCCGGCTGGACGTGGCGTAGACAATGTTGACGTCGTAGGGGTCGTAAGCGATGCACCGCACGGTTTCCTGGGTGCTGTCGATGAACTTAAGCGCCTGGTACTGGTTCGGGCTGTCGTCGGTGGGGATCCAGAGGTTGTGCTCGCCCGAGCCCAGCAGGGTGGTGTTCTCCCGGCGGTCCTGGGCGGTGGTGAGCGCGGGTAGGTTGCTGTTGCCGCGGCCGACGAGTGCGCCCGAAGGCGTGCGGTCTTCATCGACCTGGGTCCAGGTCTTGCCGCGGTTGGTGCTGAGCATGGTGCTGTGGTCGGAGATGATCATCACGCTGCCGTCGGCGCCGACATCGATCCCGCGCATCGAACGCAGGGCGTAGTCATTGCCGAAACGCATGTGGGGCGAGGAGTGGCCGACGCGCATGTTCTGGCTGGTCGGGTTGCCTCGGGACGACCAGTAGGCGCGGTCTTTCTTCCAGGCGTCGGCGTAGAGCCGGGCGGTGCTGATCCATTTCTTGCCGTCGTTGTGGGTCGCCCACAACCGGCCGGGCATGATCGAGTCCTGCACCTGCGGGTCGGCGAAACCCGCGTAGACCGTGCCCTCGCGTGAAGGATCGGCGCTGATCATGTTGAAGTATTGCAACGCCTGTTTGGGCAGCTGCGGGTAGGTCTTACGCGCATCGCCTTCCGAGATGTCCAGCCACTTGGCGATGTACTTGTAGTAGTTCTTCGGCACGCCCCCGGTGAGGCGGTTGAGGTCGAGTGTGAGCCCCGCGCTGAGGTTGGTCCAGGTCTGGCCGCCGTCGTCCGAGCGGAAGACGCCGCCGGTGCACTTGGTGGTTTTGCCGGCCGGGAGGTAGTGGACCTGATCGAGGACGTAGAGGATGAACTTACCCGACTCGGGGTCGTGGTAGTAGTCCATGTCCATGATGGTGTCGTTGTCGAGCTTGCCCTTGGAGACGTGGTTCCAGGTCTTGCCCGCGTCGTTGGAGCGGTAGACGCCGTAGTTCGAGGAGGCGAACACCTGCTTGGGTTTGCTGGGGTTGACGATGATCCGGCCGACCTGCGCCTTGGGGTGCAGGCCTTCGTTGACCAGTTCCCACTTGCGTCCGCCGTTGGTGGTGCGCCAGAGCTTGCCCTCGTTGAGCGCTTCCTTTCCGCGGTGGTTCTTGGCGGTGACGCCGTTGTAGCACGACTTCCACATCTGGCCGCGCACGTTGCCGCCGCCTCCGACAAACCACATGTTCTTCTGCGTGGGGTGGATCGCCAGCGACGCGACCTTCTTCCGCCAGCCTTCTTTGTCTCGCCCCTCTTCGTCGATCTTGTACCACGGGCAGTTCTTCACGACCCGCCAGTTCTTTCCCCCGTCCTTGGACATCCACAACTCGGACATGTTGATCGCCAGCCCGAAGTCGGGGTCGCTCATGGAGTAGTAGAGGTCGTGGATGTGGTAGAGAGAGGCGTCGCCGTCGGAGTCGGTGATGGCGTACCAGCGCTTGCCGTTGTCGTCGGACTGATAGGCGTTCCACATGTCCGGGCACTGCATCACCTTGCCCGGGATGGTGGGGTGGTAGCGCATGAGGTTGGCGAAGCCCGCGTTGCCGGGGCCGACCTGCTCCCACTCGATAAAACCCGCCGACTCGACCCGCTCTTTTTCCAGGCGTTTGAAGAACGCGTTCTGGGCTTCACTGGTGCTCACCCACAAGAGGTGGCCAAGCAGCAGCACCGCTGCAAAGCGGATCAACGATGACATTCGGGTGTTCATGGGGCTTTCTCAATGGGCGTACAACAACATGCCCAGCGGGGGGATGAAACGTATGTAAACAATAAACTCTCGGCCGTGGGGCTGTCGAATGCCTGGCCGGATGCGCTGGCCCTACGCCCCGGTGGTCAGCACCTGATCGGTGGACTGCGGGTCGATGGCCCGGCAGGACGCGGTTAACGATTCAGCCAGATTCTTCAACTCCTGCTGCCAGGTCGACTCCACCACGCCCAGCGGCGTCACCGCGGCGAACTCATTACACAAGAGGATCAGCCGCAGCAGGTGGCGGAAGATCATGCCTTCTTGCGTCTGCAACTCGCGGCCGGTGATGTACTTGTTGAAGTCGCCGCCAAAGTCCAGCAGGTCCCCCGCGACCCAGACGGGCGTGATGCGGAAGCTGCCCGCGTTGGAGACGCGGTGTTGGAAGAGCAGATGGAGTTTTTCGCCGAGCGTGATGGGGAAGCGGGGCGGCTCGCCGAAGGGGCGGTCCTGCTCGTGCGGCGGGGGCGGGTACATGTCGTCCTGCGTGAACAGGCCCGCCTGGATCAACGCGGGGTCGACCGCCTCGAGTGTCATCGCGCCGGGGGGCAGGTCTTGGGGCCAGGGCACGCGGACGCTGCGGGCGACCGAGCCGGGCATCTCCAGGAGCGACTCGAAGATCTGCAGTCGTTCGTGGTGCTCGGCCTGACCGAGGTAGTCCAGCAGGAACACGCCGTACAACGGCGGGACGGCGCGGAACTTCAGGAGCAGGTCGAGCTTGTCGGTCTTGGTGGCGGTAAGCGGGGCGTAGGTTTCCTTGGTCTCGGTTTCGTCCTCGGATGTTTTTTTCTTCTTGGGGCTCTTCTCGGGCGCCGGCTTGGGCTTGCCCGTGGGGGCACCGCCAAGGTTCAACCCGCCGCCCAGCGTGAGGCCCGCGAGCGGGTTGTCCTCGGCGACCGCGGCCGGTTCGTCGTCCTTGGGTTGCTCTTGCGCATCATCACCCGCATCACCGGGCTTGGCTTTGCTCGGCGGGGCGGGATCGAGGGCGACGTAACCCTCTTCGTGCAGCGTGACAAGCTGCTTGGTCAGGTGACGCTGAGCGGCGGCGATGTCGGGTTCGGGCATCAGCCGTTTACTCGCCGCGTCGCGTAGCAGCGACACGTCGCTGTCGTTGTCCAGCAGAAACGCGAGCAGCCGCCACGGCAGATGGCCTTTGCTCACCAGCTTGCCCGGCTCGGCGGTCTGCAGGCTCTCGAACTGCGGCTCGGACCAATACTGCACGCCCTCGCGTCGCTTGGGCGTTTTCTTGACCAGCTTCTTCCGGGCGGTCATGAGCTTGGGGTCTTTGGTGTCCTCGGGGATCTGCTCGATCTTCAGCTTGTGGCGGTGGATCTTCACATCGTCTTCGTGGGCGATGGCGAAGACGTGGCCCTGCGTGTCGAACTGCGGACGCCCCGCCCGGCCGAACATCTGGTGGGCGTTGCTCGCGGCGATCAGCTTCTTCTTGCCTTTGGGGCCTTTGAGCAGTTCGGTCAGCACCACCGACCGCGCGGGCAGGTTCATGCCTGCCGCCAGGGTCTCGGTGCAGACGCAGAAGCTCAGCAGCTTCTCTTGGAACAACTCCTCGACGAGTCGCCGGTACTTGGGCAGCAGTCCCGCGTGGTGTACGCCGACGCCGCGCAGCAGGATGCGTTTGAGCTTCGGCCCCGCGCCGTGATCGAAGAACCCATCGGAGGCCAAGGCATCGATCTTCTCGGCGAGCGTGGCTTGTTGCCCTTCGACCAGCATGTCCCGGCCGCGCAAGAGGTCCGCCGTCGCCCAGCACTTGGCCCGGTCGAAGCAGAACACGAGGGCAGGTGTCTTCCGCGAGTCTTCATCACCCCGTACCATCTCGGCGAGCTGGTCGGGCAGCAGTTCTTCGCCGATCCAGTGGTACTCGAGCGGCACCCGGCGTTCGTTGCCTTGCACAAGTGTGAGGTCTCGGCCGTGCTGCTGGCGGAGCCACGACAGGAACAGGCTCGCGTTGCCGACCGTCGCCGAGAGCAGCATCAGTCGGACGTGTTCGGGCAGCAGCGACAACGAGAGTTCCCACACGATGCCCCGCTCCGGCTCGGCGAAGCTGTGGAACTCGTCCATCACCACGGCCGACACGCCCGTGAAGTCGAACGCCTCGGGATGTAGCAGGCGGTTGAGCAGGATCTCCGCCACGACGACCAACACGTTCGCCTTGGAGTTCACCGACCGGTTGCCCGTAACCAGCCCGATCTGGTCACGGCTGAACCCCCAGCGTTCCGCGGCGTCCTGCAACTCAGTGAACTTCTGCTCGGTGAGCGCGATGAGCGGCGTGGTGTAGTACGCGGTGCTGCCGGTGACCAGGGCTTCGTACAGCGCCGCTTCCCCGATGACCGTCTTGCCCGTGCCGGTAGGGGCGCACGCCAGCACACCGCCGCCGGGTTCGTCTCGCTCGAAGTAACGCATCAACGCTTCTTCCTGCACCGGGTACGGCTCGAATGGAAGTTGGTCGAGGTAATTCAGCAGGATGTCTTCACGAGAAGTCTCGGACATCGGTGCAGGGTAACGCTTTGTGGTGAGGCGTGGATGAGAGGCAGAGTATGAACCGCGAAGGCGCGAAGGATACGAAGGCAATCCGACAAATCCTGGAACCAAAATAAAACACGAAAGGGAATCCCTTCGCGTCCTTCGCGCCTTCGCGGTTCACGTTTTCGATGAATGAGGAATGATCGCGGCAGGGCTCGAACCTGCGACCTGCTGCTCCGGAAACAGCCGCTCTATCCAACTGAGCTACGCGACCAGGGACGGGGCATTTTACACGTTGGTCGCTTCGTGCCGCAACTGGCCACACGCCGCGGCGATATCGCGGCCGCGGCTGGCTCGAATGTGCGTGTTGACGCCCGCCTGCTGCAGGATGTTTTGGAAGGTGTGGACGTCGCCGTCGGAAGGGCGGAGGAAGGGCAGGCCGGCGACTTCGTTGTAGCGGATGAGGTTGACGTTGCTGCGGAGCTTGCGGGTGACGCCGACGAGTTCGTGGGCGTGTTCGGGCTGGTCGTTGAGGCCGCCCAGGAGGATGTACTCGAGGGTGATCTCCCGGCCGGTCTTGTTGAAGTAGTCGCGGCCGGCGTCGGTGAGCTGCTCGATGCTGACGAACTCGGCCCAGGGGATGATGCGTTTGCGGATCTCATCGTTGGGGGCGTGCAGGCTGATCGCGAGGGTGACGGGCAGCTCGAGGTCGGCGAGTTTGCGGATGCCTGCGGGGACGCCGACCGTGCTGACGGTGATCTTGCGGGCAGACAAACCCATGCCCCAGTCGGCGGCAAGGGTGCGCACAGCTGGCAGCACGTTGCGCAGGTTCGCCATCGGTTCACCCATACCCATGAAGACGATGTTGGAGATGTTTTGGGATTTAGGATTTGGGGTTTTGGATTTAGGGACGACCGCCTTGTTGTTCCCCACTTCCCAATCCCCATCTCCCAACTCCCAGCTGAGTTGCCACGCCTGCTGGACGATCTGGCCGGTGGTGAGGTTGCCGTCGAGCCCGCCGAGGCCCGAGGCGCAGAACTTGCAACCCACCGGACAGCCGACCTGGCTGGAGATGCACGCGGTCCGGCGGGTCCGGCCCGACTTCTGGCTGGTCGATGGGATCATGACGCACTCGGTCTGGGTTTCGCTTGAGCCGAGCACGGTGAGCGAGGTGCCAGTGTGGGACGCCCGGGCGTCGAGCGACCAGTCGACCAAGAGTTTCTGCGTGCCGTCGGTGGCCCGCTGGTGCTGGATGACCGCGCCGTCGAGGAAACGCATCTTCTCGGCCAAGAGGTCCCGGTCCTTGGCCGCGAGGTTGGTCATCTGCTGCGGGTCGGCGACGCCCTTGGCGTAAACCCAGTCCATCACCTGCTTCGCGCGGAAGCGGGCCAGGCCCCAGGTCTGAAACAGCTCGCCGAGGGTGTCGGGCGTGTGGTCGAAAAAATGGGGGCGGTCGTCGGGCATGCGGAAGCATTGTACGTGCTGGCTGCGGGAGCTTGAGGGCGGGGCGGCTACACTGGTCGTCATGGTCTCCCGGCAGCAACGCGACGAATTCGATCGGCTACTCGACACCCAGGTGGAGTCGCTGCCCGAACACCTGCTGGAGCTGCTCGAGGAGGTGCCGTTGATCGTGGACGACGAGCCCACGGCCGACCTGCTCAAGAGCCTGGGCATGCAGCCCGACGACGAGCTCTGCGGTCTCCACGACGCGACCCCCTACACCGAGCAGAGCGTCGAGCAGGGGTTCGACATGCCCGGGCAGATCATGCTGTTTCGCGGCCCGATCCAGCGGTTGGCCCAAGAGATCGCGAGTGAGCAGGGGGCGTCCTACGACGCCGAACTCCAGCGGCAGATCCACATCACGCTGCTGCACGAGATCGGGCACCATTTCGGTCTGGATGAAGACGACCTGGACCGTCTGGGATACGGATAAAAAAGCTTCAGTGGAATGAGATACCACCTGTCGTAGCCAATCTACTATCATGCATTGACCTGCCTGCAGTACTCCGGCCTCGACTCACGAATCAAGACAATCTATGTTCAAACTCGCTACGACGATTAAAAACCCCGGCGAGCCCGACGTCGAATCGCGCTACCTCGATCCGGTTGAGCTCAAGGCCTTGGGGTTCGACTCCCGTGTCCTGTTCGAAACGACAGGCTTGTCCGGCGTGCCCAACCCCGATGCCATCCTCGACGGCGAACTCCGCCGGTTCGTGCAGCAGACCATCGACGGCGTCACCCGCACGATCGAGGAAAGCCGTGCCGCGGGACTGGATGTCTACCTCTTCTACGACGTCATGGTCCTGGCCCGTGACCAGGTCCAACGCAACATCTCCGGCCTGACCTGCAAGAACCGACCCGACAGCCTCTGCCCGGCATCCGATGCCGCGTTCAAGCTCTCGTTCGACGGGCTCGACGCGATGATCCGCCGGTGGCCCGACATCGCGGGCATCGTGCTGCGCTTCGGCGATACCGACGCCCAGCGTCTGCCCCACCTCATGGGCAACGACATCTACAGCCCGCACTGCCCACGCTGCAGCCAGTTCGGCCGGGCCGACCGCGTGGTCCACGTCCTCAAGCAGGCCCACCAGACCGTCGTAGAGAAACACAACAAACGCCTCATCGCCCGCGCGTGGAACGTTCGGCCCAACGGCATGCACGACTCGGCCGAGCTGGTCGGACGCATCGTCGACCGCCTGCCCGGCGAGCCCGAGGACGACCGCTTTGTCCTGTCCTTCAAGTTCACGCAGACCGACTTCTGGCGCTATCAGCCGTGGAACGACGCGAGCCTCGCCTGTGGGGGTCGGCCGATCATCTACGAGCTGCAATGCCAGCGCGAGTTCGAAGGCAAGGGCGGCGTCCCCAATTGGCAGGTGCCGCTCTGGCGTGACGGCTACCCCGAGACCGCCGATCGTTCGTTGGTGCGTGGCCTGGCCGATGCGTCACGCGAAGCGAACGTCGTGGGCGTGTTCGCTTGGGTGCGCGGCGGCGGGTGGGGCGGGCCGTTCGTGAAAGACGAGGCCTGGATCGACGCCAACGCCTACGCCGTGTCCCGCCTGGCGGATGACTTCGACCTCGATCCGACCCAGCTCGCGCGGGACTGGGTGACCGAACGCCTGGGCGTCGAGAACCCCGAGACGGCGGACGTGTTGGTCCGCATCCTCGAAGACTCCCCGGAGATGGTCCGCCAGGCGTTCTACATCGGCCCCTTCGCCAAGGACAAGGCCAGCCCCTGGCACCCCGCCGCCGACTGGATCCAGGACGACGTCCTCGACGCCGCCTCGGCCTGGCGCATGGTGCAGCGCCTCAAGGAAGACCAACTCGACGACGTCGTGGCCGAGAAAGAATCCGCGGTCCGCAGCATCGCCAACGCCCGGCACGACCTGCAGGTCCTGCTCTCCGAAAACCCGAACCGGCAACTCGAAAAGCTCGTCAACGGCCTGCTCTACACCGAGTCGCTCTTCGAAGCGCTGCGTGATCTGCTCGCGGGCCTCGTGGCCTTCCGCCGCTACCAGTCGAGCAAAAACCCCGCCGACGCCGAGGCCACCCGCCACAAGCTTTTCGACGCCCAGTCCCACTGGAACCACCACACCCAACGCCACGGCAGCGCCCCCGGCACCGCCACCCCCTTCCGCGAGACAAGGTTCTGGGAACTGACGCAGGACATCCTGGCACAGTTGGGGTAAGCCAAAATCACTTATATCGCCTAATGGGGATGAACACTTCCTTGGTTGCTGGCAGGTAACGAGCTTGAAGATTGTCTTTTTAGATTTTGATGGAGTGATTCGCCTGTCCGATGGGCCGCCCAGTCCAAAATCATTTCGTTTCAATTCTGAGAAGATTGAACTTGTCAAAGAGTTGGTCCAGTTTGCTCAAGCCAAACTGGTAGTTACATCGACTTGGCGCGAACTGTACGGGCTTGAACGCATGATTGCAGAAATGAATCACGCGTTTCAGATCAGTGACTTTAATCATGACTGGATGACTCCTCTGCTATCCGTTCGCACTCGGAAGATACGCACAGAAGTGCCGCGTGGAGCAGAGATAACGACATGGCTCTTTGTGCACTCAGATATCGAAAGGTATGCGATCTTAGATGACCTTTCGGAAGCACAATTCAAAGGTCATTAATCGAGTTTTGTGCGATGTGATTCGAGCCTCGGGGTTTTGCCAGAAAATATTGGTCGGGCCAAAAAAATTCTGGATTGAACTTATAGCCTAATTACTCATTTCGCCTCAAACCAATCCGTGCCGATGCCGGGTTCGACTTTGAGAGGAACTTTGAGCTGCATCGCCGACTCCATCGCGTCGACGACGACCTTCGACACCGCGTCTTGTTCGGAGGCGGGGCATTCGATGACGAGTTCGTCGTGGATCTGCAGCAGCATTTTGGCGGGCACGCTGTCGTCGAGCAGCGTGCGGTGGAGATTAACCATGGCGACCTTGATGAGGTCGGCGGCGCTGCCTTGAACGACGGAGTTGATCGCGAGGCGTTCGCCTAGGGCACGCTGGTTGGGGTTCGACGAGTTGACCTGGTCGATCCAGCGGCGTCGGCCGAGGATGGTGGTGACGTACCCTTGGGCCACGGCCTGCTCGACGCAGTCGTCGAGGAAGCGGTTGATCCCGGCGTATGTGGTCTTGTAGTCGTCGATGAGCTTGGTCGCCCCGGCCATGTCGAGGCCTTCGATGCGGCGGGCCAGGCCGAAGGGCGTGACGCCGTAGATGATGCCGAAGTTGATCGTCTTGGCGTGGCCGCGTTGCTCGCTGGTGACATCGTCGAGGCCGACGCCGTAGACCTGCGCGGCGACGGCGGTGTGGATGTCGCGGTCTTCCCGGAACGCTTCGATGAGCGCGGGGTCTTCCGAGAGGTGGGCGAGCATGCGCAGCTCGATCTGCGAGTAGTCGGCCGCGATGAGGATGTGGTCTTGCTCGGCGACGAACGCCTTGCGGATGCGCCTGCCGACCTCGGTGCGGATGGGGATGTTCTGCAGGTTGGGGTTGGATGAACTCAGTCGGCCCGTCGCGGCGCCGGTCTGGTGGAAGCTGGCGTGGATACGGTCGTCTTTGGACGAGATCGCTTCGACGAGGTTGCCGAAGTACGTGCCGACCAACTTGGTGAGCATGCGGTATTCGACGATGAGCTTGGGGATCGGCCGGGCGTGCTCGGCGACTTTTTCGAGCTCATCCGCGGGCAGGTCGGCGAGCTTCTCCAACACCTCGGCGTCGGTGGAGTAGCCGGTTTTGGTCTTCTTCTGCACGGGGAAGCCGAGCTGGTTGAACAGCACATCGCCGAGCTGTTTGGGGCTGTCGGGGTTGAAGTCGACTCGCGCGGCGTCGAGTACCTGGGCCCGCAGCTCTTCGATGCGCACCTCGAGCTCGGCCTTCTGCCGGTCGAGCTCGTTGGGATCGACGCGGATGCCGTTCGCTTCCATGGTGGAAAGCACTTCGACCAGCGGCATCTCGACCTCGGCCGCGAGGTCGGTCATCTCGAACTCGTCCAGCCGACCCCGGAAGAGTTCGTACAACTGCAAGGTCACATCCGCGTCCTCCGCGGAGTACGCGGTGCAGAGGTCCAGCGGGACCTGATCCATGGTCTTCTGCGGCGGGTCGGCTTTGCGGCGCGGCTTCTCGCCGATGAGTCGGCTGATCGGCACCATTGTTCGGCCGAACTCGGACAACGCCAGGTGATCCATCCCCAGACCTGGCGCCCCGCACAGAAACGCCGCGATCATCGTGTCAAACGTAACACCCTTGAGCTCGACCCCGGCGTGCTTTAGGACGAGCCAGTCGTACTTGATGTTGTGGCCGACCTTGGGCAGCGACGCGTCTTCGAACACCGGACGCAACGCTTCGATCACGGTGTCCTGATCGAGGTGATCCTTCGGCTCGGGCGATTTGGTCGGCACGTACACCGCCTTGCCGGTCTCCCACGCGAGGCAAATCCCGCACAGCTCGGCGGTGTGACCCAGGCCGACGGTTTCGGTGTCCACGGCGATGATGGGCTGCTTCTTCAGTGTCTTCACGAGGTCGGCGAGCTGTTTCTTGGTCGTGATGGCGGAGTAGTCGCCGTCGATCTCGTCGAGCAGGCGCGTCGTCGCGGCGGTGTCGTCTTCGCCCTCGTCGTCGGCGGGCTGATCGAACAACCCGCCCATGCCCGCGGTCGATTCCTTCTTCGCGGGTTTGGCCTTCTTCGGTTCGGGCACCGCCACAAGTTTCTTCAGGTCGGCCCGGTGACGGTTGAACCCGAGTTGCTGGAACAACTCGTCGAGCTTCGCCGCATCGATCTTCGACAGGTCCACCTTGGCGTGATCCATCTCGAAGTCGATCTCGGTGTCGCGTTTGAGCGTGACGAGTTGGCGGGTCACGTCGATGCTGCCGTCGGCCTTGGCGTTTTCGAGGTTCTCTTTCTGCTTGCCCTTGAGCTGGTCGAGGTTGTCCAGCAAGTTCACGACACTACCGAACTGGTCGAGGAGTTTGCTGGCGGTCTTCGGGCCGATGCCTTTGACGCCGGGGATGTTGTCGGTGCTGTCGCCCAGGAGGGTCTGGTAGTCGATGACCTGCTCGGGGGTGATGCCGCGCTTTTCCTGGAGGGCGGGGATGTCGAACTCGACATCGGTGTGGGCATCGAAGAGTGTGACGCGGTCGGACATGACCTGTTCGAGGTCTTTGTCCTTGGCGACGAGGCGGACTTTGGTCTGGTCGTCTTCGGACGTTAGGCGGACGGCGAGGGTGGCCATGATGTCGTCCGCCTCGTCGCCGGGCACCGCCAGGACGGGGATGCCCATCAGCTCGGCGACCTCGATCATGCGCGGGATCTGCGGCGCGAAGTCCTCCGGCGGGTCGCCGCGGTTGGCCTTGTACTCGGGGTAGATCGAGTGGCGGAACGTGTCGCCCTTGCTGTCGATCGCCATGGCGACGTAGCGGGGCTTGTACTGCGTGAACAATTTAAGCAGCAGCCCGGCGAAGGCGAAGGTGGCGTTGGTGGGTTCGCCGGTGATAGGGCTGGTCATGCCGCCGCGGATGGCGTGGTAGGCGCGGAACATCTGGGCGTGGCCGTCGATGAGGTACAGCGTCTGGTCGTGGTCGGCGGACGGATTGGGGGCGGAGTTTGGAGAGTCGGATGGCATCGGGCCGATTGTAACCATCGCGGGCGGCATGGAGGCCGCCCGAGCGTTCTGGTGAACGCGATTCGTTTCTCGGTATCACTACACGGAGTTGTTTGATGTTGCCACGTTTGTTACTCACCCTCGCGGTCCTGAGCCTGCTGCTGTTCATCTCGATGCAGAGCACGCTCGCCCACCCCGGCCTCGCCGGCGAAGCGGCCGCCGATCGCGAGCGGCCCTCGGCCGAGGCGTTCAAGGCCGGCCCGCCCACCCAGGAAGACGCCGAGGCGGTCAAGGGCCAGGCCCTCTACGCCGTGTTCGAAACCACCAAGGGCCGGATCATCCTCGAGCTCTACACCGACGACGCGCCGTTGACCGTCGCCAACTTCAAGAACCTCGCCGATGCCGAGTTCTACGACGGCATCACCTTCCACCGCGTCATCCCCGACTTCATGATCCAGGGCGGCGACCCCACGGGCACCGGCCGCGGCGGCCCGGGCTACAAATGGGACGACGAACAATCCGCCCTCGACCTCAAGCACGACGGCCCGGGCATCCTGAGCATGGCCAACGCCGGCAAAAACACCAACGGCAGCCAGTTCTTCATCACCCACCGCGCCACGCCCCACCTCAACGGCAAACACGCCGTGTTCGGCCGGGTGATTCAGGGCCAGAACGTTGTCGACGCGATCCGCAAGGGCGACCAGATGACCACGGTGCGTGTGGTCAATGCCGACGACCTCGAGACGGACTGAGTAGTCCCGACCGCATAGAGCTGAACACCATGTAAAACGGCCCGACTTTGCGTCGGGCCGTTTTTACTTTGCGGAGTTGTCGGAGCCGAAACAGGCTCAGCCCAGAATCTTCATGACGATCAATCCGGCGATCACCAAACCGACGATCGAGCCGACGACAAGGAAGATCATTTTCTTTTTGCGGGCATCCGTTTCGGCCTGCTCCTGGGCAGCGCGGATGCGCTGCTCTTCACGGTTGGCCTGGGCGCGGGCGGGGCTGACGGCAACCGGTTCTTCGGGCTGATCGTCCTCGACGTCCGGCGTGGGGTTCACCGGCGGCTTGGGCGGACGCGACGCGGTGTTCTTGGCCCGCGGGTCGTTGAATTCCGGCTCTTCCAGGTCGAACGTTTCGGGCTCGGGGGTGATGGGCTTGGGCGGCTTGGCCGGGGCCGCCTCCTCGGCTGACGGCTGCGGGTCGTCGTCGGGGTCAACCAGTTCGTAGGTGTCGGGTTCTTCGGCCATGGGTGGGTCTCGCGGGTATCAGGCGGTGCGGAACGGAGAACGGATCATGAATAGCTGCATTCTAACGCAAGCCGAGTGATCGGCGGGATTAATCGACGGGCCGACTCTGTTATCCTGAGCGGATGTTTGAAGTGCAGACCATCGCAATCTGGGCCGGAGCGGCCGACCTGATCGATCGGGGCGGCGTGGTAATGTGGCCGATCCTGGCGCTGAGCGTGCTGGCGGTGGCGTTGCTGCTCGAACGCGGGGCGTTCTTCCTGCGGACCAACGCCCCGGGCCGGCTGGACCGGGTGCAGACGATGGGCAAACGCCTCCGGGCCGGCGACCAAGACGGCGCCAAGCAACTCGCCGACACCGACGCCAGCGTCTACGGCGACACCGTGCGACGCTTGCTCGATGAGAAAGTCACCGAGGCCGCCGCGACCGATGCGCTCGAGGCCCAGCGCCGCCGACTCGAACGTTTCCTGCCGATCCTTTCGACGATCATCACCGCCGCCCCGATGCTGGGCATCCTCGGCACGGTGCTGGGCATCATTGACAGCTTCGAAGTCCTGGGCGAACAGTCCACCACCCGCGACCCTTCGCTCGTGGGCCGCGGGATTGCCGAGGCGCTGATCACAACGGCCGCGGGGTTGGTGGTCGCGTTGATCACGCTGTTGCCTTACAACCTGATCCGGGCCCAGGTCGATCGGACGCTGTCGCGGCTCGAGTCGTTGGTGGCATCGGCGCTAACGAAAGAATCTGTGTGAGTAAGAAGCCGACAAGGCAGTGTTGATCCACAGAATTACACGATGAAGATGATGGATAAAGACGAGAGTAGCAAGTGGCTACTTCTTGCCTTGTCATCATATTAATCCTGCAAATCTGTGGATAAAAACATCATGCGTCGTCGCGCTCCACCACGCGGTAGTCCTCGCGCTCGCCGCGTCCACGCACGGGGTAGTCCTTGCGGTGGGGGTGGGCGGGGTAGCTTTCCCAGGTGAGGATGCGGCGGAGGTCGGGGTGGCCGTCGAAACGGATGCCCAGCATGTCGAACACCTCACGCTCAAGCCACTCGGCCCCGGCCCAGAGGTCGGTGCAGGTCGGCAGGTGCAGCGCGGGGTCGTCTTCGATGCCCTTGGTGTCGAGCGTCGGATCGAGCAACACCTTGATGATCAGCCGGGTGTTGTTCGTGGTCGACTCGAGGTTGTACACCACCGCGAAACGTCCGGCGGGGGCCTGGTCGTCCTTGTTGCGGGGGTAGTTGAGGTAGTCGATGCCCGCGATGTCGCTGAGGAAGTCGTACTGGCAACGCTCGTCGGTCTTGAGGAACGCCAGCAGGTCGTGCAGGTCGTCCTTGCCAACGACGATCGTGGTCAGGCCGCGGAACTCGGTGGCGAAGAGTTGGCGCTTGCCGTCCTGGGTGAAGTCGGCCTTGATGAATTCGAGGGTGGGGTGGTCGAGGGTAGGCATGGTTGTGCGGGTTCAGGCGGTGATGGCTTTGATCAGTTCATCAATCAGCGTGTGCCACTTGGCGGTGGTTTCGGGCCACTCGTATTCGAGCGAGTCGGCCAGGGCGACGGTGTCGTCGGCCTGGATGAATTCCTTGACGTCGTTGAGCCGTTCGACGGCCTGGGTCGTCAGGGCGTGGGCGGGCTCGCCGTCGACCGAGAGGTCGTCCAGGTTGATGCCCAGCAACACAGTGGACTGTAGGACGGCTTGTTGGACCTGGAGCCAGGCCTCGATCGACGAGCCGACTTTTTGCAACGCGTTCTGCTTCTGATCGCGTTGGAGCAGGTCGGCGGCTTCCTTCTGGTCTTCCTCGGCGTCGGTGAGTCGGCTGCGCACCTGTTCCAGCGTTTCGACCGCCAGAGCCTTGGGGTCGGCCGAGGTGAAGGCGACCGACATCGCACTCACGTCTTCGCCCTGGCGATCAGTGATCTGCTTGTCGTCGAGTTTGTGGCCGTCCACCGCGATCTCGACCACGACCCGGCCGCCGTCAGCCAGCCGCTTGCGGGCCGCGTGCAGCAGCTCGCCCAGGCTGGGCCCGTCGAGTTCGACCGTCTGTTCATCGAGGATGACTTGCATCGGTGCATGATACGGTGGGCTCGCAGCCGTTACCATTTCGTGATGCCCGAATCCGCGTCTCCCGATCTCACGCCCTATCGCCGCCTGCTGATCTTCGGTGGCAGCTTCGACCCGCCGCACGTGGCCCACGTGGACCTGCCGCGACGGGTGGCCTCAGCGATCGGTGCGGACGTGGTGGCCTACATCCCCGCGGGCAAAGCCCCGCACAAGCTCGACAAGCAACAGACCGACCCCGCCCACCGCTTGGCGATGCTGCGGCTAGCGTTGGCGGAAGAACCCCATATCTTAGTGCTGACCGACGAGCTGGACCGTGTCGCGGACGGTCGGCCGAGCTACACCGTGGACACCCTCGAAGCGCTCAAGCAACGCCTCCACCCCGACGCCGAGATGCGGCTGCTCATCGGGACGGACCAGGTGGCGATCTTCGAGAAGTGGTACCAGTGGGAGCGGGTGATCGAGTTGGCCGAGCCCGTGGTGATGATGCGGCCGCCCGAGACGCCGCGCGACCTGCCCGAGGATTGGCGGCAGCGTGTCGTCGAGGTGCCCATCACCGACGTCAGCTCGACTGCGGTGCGCGAACGCGTCGCGGCGGGACAGTCTTTAGACGGCTGGGTGCATCCCGGCGTTGCCGACTACATCCAGGAACACGGGCTGTATCAAGATTAATCGCAGGGTGTAACTTCGGGATCGAGGAACTGCTCGACGTCGATCCGTTCATCGAACTCCACGCCGCACTCGTGGAGGTTGCCGTCGATGTGTCGGCACCAACGCACCCTGCCGGAGATCAGTTGGCCGTTGCCTTCGCGGTCCATGAGCGCTAGGTGGCAGGGCGTTTCGGGGAAGACGTAGTTGCCGCCGAAGAAGGCCAACCCGCCTTGCGAGAGGTTGCGGGTACGCACCTGCAAGATCGAGGCGGGGTTGCCGTCTCGTTTGAGTCGGATCACGCAGCGGCTCACGATGGTGAAGCGTCTGCGGTCGTGGATGCCCTGGTTGGGATCGACTTGAGACAGGGCACGGGAGCCGTGCTCGTTGAGCTTTTCGACGATGCTGTTCCAAGCGGCATCCGACAAGCGGATGGACTCTTTGGGGGTGCTGATTGAGGTCTTGGGTAATCCCACCGGATGCCTGCCTTTCAAATAAATCTGCCCACGGAGGCGAGGTTATTGCCCTGTTTTGGCCCCATCGGCAGGACGATCGGGGGAGTGAAGGGCAAAGGCGGGATTTCGGAGATATTTTTTCTGGATTAACTTGCGCTCGGCCGGGTGGTTCGCCGAAAAAGTGAGGTATGAATCGCGATTCGCCGGATTTCATCGTGGAGATCGACGGGCTCAAAACCGAGCCCCAGGCCAGCTCGACGCCGCCCTCATTCCAGAACCGGCCGTGGCTGTCGGTGAAGTGGCGCTGCTGCTCGGTCTATAGCCGGGTGTACCGCAACCGCCGGGGCGACGCCTACGAAGGCCGCTGCCCCAAGTGCGGGTCCCCGGTCAAGGCGATGATCGGCCCGGGCGGCACCAACAACCGGTTCTTCGAGGCGGGGTGAGGGTAGGCGCTAGGGATTAGGCGTTAGGCGCTAGGAAATCGCGGGTAGCGTTCTTCGCTCGCCATCATTTCCTAGCGCCTAATCCCGAGCGCCTAGCGCCTAAACCTCACTCCATCCCCAACGTCGCCGAGTCGTGCGGCGTGAGGTCGGCCCCGGCGTCGCTCGCCGCTTGGTTCAACACCGCACGGAACTCTGCGGGGCTCTTCGCGGCCATGCACCGGGCGCGGACGTCCGCCGACTCGAACGCCTTGGCGATCAACGCCAGCATCTCGATCTGCGTGTCGGGCTGCTCGGTGGGGGTGAGGATCAGGCAGATCAGTCGGGAGAGTTGGCCGTCGGCCGCGTCGAAGTCGATGCCGTCCCGGCTGCGGGCGATGAACACGTGGGGCTTGCCCAGCTCGGGCAGGCGGGCGTGCGGCACCGCAAGGCCGTTGGGCAGGGCGGTATGCATGACCTGCTCGCGTGACCAGACCTCGCGGAAGATGAGCTTGTCGTCGGTGATCGCCGTGACCTCCGCCGCTCGTTTGGACAGTTCGCCCAGCACCGCGTGGATCGTCTTGGCGGGGCTGTCGATGATGATGTGCTTGTCGCTGAGTACGGTGTGGAGCTGCTTCTGAGTTTTGAGTTGCAGGACCTTCTGCATCGCGGGCCCGGCGATGAGCGAGGTGCCGAGCGCCATGATGACGATGGCGACCAGCAGTTCTTCGGAGATCAGCCCGGCCTGCTGAGCGAGGGTGCCGAGGATGATGCCGACTGCGCCCTGCGCCGCCATGCCGAAGCCCACGCCCCACGACTCGCGTTTCGAGAGGCCCGCGATCTTGGCCCCGAAGTAGCAGCCGCCGACCTTGCCGATCATCGCCACGGTGAACACCAGGAACACCGCGGCGGGGTCGAAGGCCTGCACGAAGTTGATCCGCAGTCCGATGGACGCAAAGAAGATCGGGGCGAAGATGTTGGTCACAAATTGGTGGATCGTGTCGCGGGTGCGTTCGCGCAGGTGGTGCGAGTCGCCGATGGCGACGCCGGCGATGAACGCCCCGAAGATCGAGTGGATGCCCAGGTGCTCGGTCAACGCCGCACACAGCAGGGCGATCACAAACACGAAGCCCAACACGCCGCCGGGGTAGCTCCACCGCGACTGGATGTAGGGCATCGCTTTGTGGGCGAGGAAACGTCCCACGGTCAGCATGAACGCCAGGAATAGCAGCGTCAGCACGATGGTGATGGCCACGTCGCCCCCGCCGGTGGCCTCGACCGCGTGCTCCGCAGCATGGACCACGCCCTCGACGACCTCAGGGGCGGCCGCGGGAAGGAGCGCCAGCACCACCGCAAACCCGATCCAGCCGACCAGGTCGTTGAGCATCGCCGAGCTGATCACCAGCATGCCCATGTCCGACTTGGCCAGGTTCAGGTCCATCAGGATTTTCGCGATCACGGGCAGGGCGGTAATCGATAGCGCGATCCCCACGAAGATCGCGAACGGCACCTTCATGTTGTCTTCAACACCGCCCAGTATGTCGGGCGCAAACCACCCCAGCGACGAGCCGATCCCCATCGGGATCACGATGCCGAAGGCCGAGACCAGCACCATCGCCTTGCCCTGCCGCCACACGGTCGAAAGGTCGACCTCGAGCCCGACCACGAGCAGCAGCAGCGTGGCGGACATCACGATAAAGCCTTCCTCGGCCACCGCGATCGCGCTCTCGGGGTTGCTCGGGAAAAGCCACTCGTAGCTGCCCGGCATGATCGCGCCGAAGACGGTCTGCCCGAGGAGGATGCCCGCGAGGATCTCGCCGAGCACGGTGGGTTGTCCGAACTGCCGGGCGAGTTCGCCCATGAACCGAGCGAGCCCCAGCAGCACCGCCATCGCCAGAAGCAGGCGGGTGATTTCCGATACTTCGAGCGGTCCGGCCGCAAGCAGTGACATAGGCAACATGTTCCGGGCGTGAGTCGGGGAGCAGACGGGTGCCAGTGTAACCGACTCTTAGCCCGTCGCGTCCGGCAGCAGGTAGTCCAGACTTTCCCCATCGCCGCCGAAGCGGTCGCGGAGTTTGGCGATGCCTTCGGTGTCCCCGATGATGGTCAAGCGGTCCTGCTCCTGGAGGATCATCCGGCCGTGGGGCGCGACGGTGCGGCCGTCGCGGTGGATCATCGCGACCAGCGTGTCGTCGGGCAGATCGAAGTCGGCCAGCACGGTGCCTAGCAACGCGCCGCTGGGGGCGTTGGACTGGATGCGGATCGCGACGTAGCGCTCGTGGTGCAGCAGCGTTTCCTTGAGCTTCTGCTCGTTGGGGGCGGTGCACCAGGATTCCATGAACCCCTCGGACTCCAGGCGGGTGGCGATCTGCGCGAGGACACGCAGGTGCAGGCCCGGCGCATCGCCAGGGCTGATGAGGAAGAAGATCGCGCGGACGGTGACCTCATCGGGGGCCTCGCTCTGGCGTTCGCGTTGTTCCTCTTCACGGCGTTGGACCCGCCGGGTGGCGGCGTCGGCGTCCGCTTTCTCGGGCAAGGGCTTGGGGTTGACGGGAATCGCCAGGCCCGTGCTGCACCGCACCAGGACGAGCTCGGGCTCCTGCAGCCCCTTGAGCCGGAAGTGCGGGAGCATGGCCTGGTGGCTGAGCACGGTGTTGGGGTCGTGGTATGGGTCGGCGATGCGCTGGCGGGTCTCCTCGTAGCTCAGCGCCCCGTCCTGCCGGGCGAGGTAGTTGGCGGCCTCGTCGGCGATCTGGTCGTAGGTCGACCCCGGGGCCGCGTCGATCAGGCCCGCCCGGGCGACCAGGTCGTTGAACGGGTCGTTCTCCCGCAGGCCCTTCTCCTTGATGATCTGCCGGAACTCGCGGTCGAGCTCTTCGAATCGTCGTTGGCCCAGGCGCGAGAACACATGGTAGATCGCGCCGTCGCGGACGACCTTGTTGCGGGCGTAGTACCAGTACCACGCCGCGCCGAGGCTGCCGAGGATGAACGAGGCGATCACCGCCACCGGGCCCATCTCCATGATCAGCCCTGCGGCGATGGCCACGCCCAGCAATTGCGTCCACGGGTAGAACGGGCTGCGGAAGCCGGGGTCGTAGCTCTCGATCTTGCTCTCGCGCATCACGATGACCGAGACGTTCATCAGCCCGAACACGAACAGGTTGAACGCGCTGGCGACCTTAGCCACGCCCTCGGCCGAGAGCGCGAGGATGAAGAAGATCATGAGCCCCGCGGTGACCACGATGCCGAGTGTCGGCGTGCCGAACCGGCCGAGCTCGTTGAACTTCGCGGGGAGCAAGCGGTCGCGCCCCATGGCCAGCGGGTATCGGCTGGCCGAGAGGATGCCCGCGTTGCCCGTGGAGGCAAACGCCGCGAGCGCCGCGATGACGATCATGATCAGCCCCGTCTGCCCGGGCAGCCAGTCGAAAAACTGCGCCGCCGAGGTGGCGACGGGGGTGTAGTCGGTCTTGAGCGGTTCGTTGTCGACCGTGGCGATGATGATGAACACGCCGATGACGTAGATCGTCGTGGCGGTGGTCAGCGACAGGATCATGCCCAGCGGCAGGTTGCGCTCGGGGCGTTTCACTTCTTCGCTCACGCTGGCGACCTTCGTCAGGCCCGCGTAGGAGACGAAGACCAAACCCACGGTCGCGAAGAACCCGCTCAGGCCTTTTTCCTGCGACATGAATGGCGTGTACTGCTGCTTGATCTCATCGCCCGAGACATTGAACAGCACGTGTCCCAGGCCGATCACGACGAAGAACGACAGCACGCTGAGCAGCGCGATGACGAGGAAGCCCTGCAGCCGTGTCGTTTCTTTTGCGCCGAAGATGTTGAGCGCCGCGAAGCCCACCGTGAGCGCCACGGCCAGGCCCTTGATCACCCACAGCTGCAGCGCCGGATCGCCCGGCAGGAACGATGCGACGCCGGGCGCGATCGCGAGATACGCCCCCATGCCCAGCAGCGCGAAGGCCGACTTGAGGACGAGCGCGAGCCAGGTGCCCAGCCCGCCGATGGTGCCCGCGCCCGGGCCGAGGCTGCGGTCCAGGAAGTAGTAGGTTCCGCCCGCACGGGGCAGGGCGGTGGAGAGCTCGCTCATGCTCAGCATCGCCGGGATCATCAGGAACCCCGCGACGAGATAGGCCAGCACCGTGCTGGGCCCCGCGTACGCCGTGGCCAACCCGGGCAGCAGGAAGAAGCCCGAGCTGAACATCGCGCCGGTGCTGATCGCGTAGACGTCCCAAAGGCCCAGGTCCTTCTTGAGCTTTTTCGAGGCGGTGGGGGATGGGGTCATGGAGTAGTCGCGGGACGCCGGGCGGGATCGAATCAGTGCGCGGCGTGGTGGTCGGTGTTGGTGATCAAAGCGGCTTTGAACTCCGTGAAGTTAACCGCTTCGAGGCATTCCCGCCGGGCCCCCTCGGTGGAGAACGCTTCCGCGACGGCCGAGAGGAGTTCGAGCTGGACCTCGCCGTCTTCCTCGGGGGTGAGGATCAGGCAGATGATCTCCGCGAGTTGGCCGTCGGACGAGTCGAAGTCGACCCCGGCATTGGACTGGCCGATCACCACGATGGGCTTGTCCAGCCCCGCCATCCGGGCGTGCGGGACCGCGACGCCGTGGGGCAGGCCCGTGGACATCATCAGCTCGCGCTGCCAGACCTCGTGGTTGATCTGTTCAACGCCCAGCCCGCTGGAGGCCGCCGCGATTTCCGAGAGTTCCCGGATCGCGGCCTTGCGGGTCGAGCTCTTGAGCTGGCCGGCGAAGTTCTTGTCGCTGAGGAACGCTTCGAGGCGGCGCTTCTGTTTCTGACGCAGGATGACCTGCATCGCGGGCCCGGCGATGAGCGAGGTCGCGATCGCCATGACGACGATGGCGACGAAGAGTTTTTCGGTGATCAGGCCGTGGTTCAACGCGAGCTGGCCGAGGATGATCTCCATCGCGCCGCGGGCGGACATGCCCATGCCGATCGCCGCCGACTCCCGTTTGGACAGGCCAGCCCAGAGCGCCCCGAAGTAGCAGCCGATGACCTTGCCCAGGATCGCGATGACCAGCACGATGGCGACCGCCGCGAAGTCAAAGCCCTCGATGAAGTTCACCCGCAGGCCGATGCCCGCGAAGAACAGAGGGGCGAAGATGTTGTTGATGAACTGCTCGATCGTCTCGCGCGTCTTGGCCCGCAGGTGCTTCGAGTCGCCGATGGCGACGCCGGCGATAAACGCCCCGAAGATCGAGTGGATGCCGATCGCCTCGGTCGCCGCGGCGCTGATCAACGCCACCGTGAGCACGAAGCCCAGCACCCCGCCCGGCCAGGACGTGTTGGCCTGGATCGTCGGCAGCACCTTGTGGATCAGCCAACGCCCCACCGTGAGCATGCCGCCGACAAACAGCAGCGTCCAGCCGACGGTGACCAAGAGGTCGGTCGTCGCGCTGCCACCGGCCGCCGCACCGGCCGCGTCCGCCCCAACGGTGGCGGCTCCCGCGACAAGCGCCAACACCATCGCAAAGCCCACCCAGCCGAGCAGGTCGTTGACCATCGCCGAGCTCATGATGAGCATGCCCATGTCTGAGCGGAACATGTTCAGGTCCATCAGGATCTTCGCGATCACGGGCAGGGCGGTGATCGACATCGCGATGCCCAGGAATAGCGCAAACGGGAACTGCAGATCGGACGCGGGGTCGTAGCCGATGACTTCGGGGATCGCGTACGCCAGCCCGAAGCCAAACGCGAACGGCACGACCATCCCCATCAAACTGACCCACAGCGCCGCCTTGCCCTGCTTCCACACGATCGACAAATCGACCTCGAGCCCCGCGACCAGCAGCAGGAACACCGCTGCGAGGTTGAGGAACATGGACATCGAGAGGAAGCCGCCGTCGTATTTTTGTTTTGCACCCGCGACATCGCGTTCATCCAGCGTGTAGGTCGGCGGATCTGTTTCGATAGCGCTCGAACGGATGTTGTCCGACTCAACATCGGCCTGATCTAACGTGATGTACTCAACCGGGTCCCCATCCGCTTCCAACTCATACGTCGGAAACAACCACTCATAAAACTGAACGTTCACCCCGTCCTCGCCGAGGATCGCGGGGTTGCCCAGGACGGTCGCGCCCAGCACGACACCCGCCAGGATCTCGCCCAGCACGGTCGGCTGGCCGAACTTCCGCGCGATCTCCCCGAACAGCCGGGCTGTGCCCAGCAGCACGCCGAAAGCGAGCAGGAACACCGTGATCTGCTCGTAAGAGAGAGCGCCGGCAGCAAGGGTGGGGAGCGGTAGCATCATGAAACAAATCCCAATCGCACTTTGACTTGGGTCACTGTAGCGGAGCTTTTCGGTTTGCTCCATTTCATTCCCGGGTTTTCCCCCTACGCCCGATCCACTTCTAAGACACCGAGCCCCTCTCCCACGCTGAGAGTTTCCCCCAAGCCCCCAACATCCACCCCTCGCGCCGCGTCCCATAAGCTAAACTACAGCGATGCAACAACCGTCGGGGTCGCCCGCCAATGCACAAGCTGTTCCGCGTTGCGTGCTCCTCGTTGGGGAGTCGAGCGCGGTCCCGTCGAGCCTGGTCGGGGCGCTCGACCGCCGCGGGCTGGACATCGTGATCGTCCGCCAACCGCCGCGGGTGATGCTCGAGCTCGCCGTGAAACCCGAGCCACAAGACGCGCCCCGCGACCAGCCCACGCCCCCGACGCCCGACCTGTCGGTCGTGGTGGTCGAGCCGCAGCAGCAGCCCCGGGTCGACGAGCTGCGGGCCGCCATCGCCGCGTACTACCCCGCGGTGCGTTGCTGGCGTTACCAGGCCCACGGCCCCGAGGGCCGACCGCTCCTGGATGCCCTGGACCCACCCCTCGAAAAACCCGCCGAAGCCCCAGACCCGGCGATCCCATCGTTCGACCGCACGGTCACGATCTCCACGCAAGATTTTGTGGACTCGGGTGCCAATACAAACCATAATTCAGAACACGATTCCTCGATCTCGGCCGAGCCCGGCCGCGTAAAAGGAGCACGCCAACGGCTGAGGTCGCTGGTGGTACAAGTTGACGACCCGCAGCCCCAGGACCAGGGGCCGTTGGTCAGCGAGGAAGAGTTGGCGATGCTGCTCGGCCCCGATCCCGCCCCTGCCCCCGGAAACGACCCGGCGGGGGACCCGTCAGCAGACGCCCAAAACAAGGCCAAGCTGGGGATCAGCCCCGATTCGCGCCATCCCGACGGAGAAAGAGAGTAGCCCCGTGCCCACCCCGGGCCAGCGCACATCCCGTTCCGACCCCCGGAATCCCCCGCGGACCTCCGCCGGTCACCCGTCCCCTGCCGCCCCCGGCGATGGGCTCGAACCTGTGTTTCTGGACCCCCTCGCGGCCCCGAACCCGATCGTCGTGGTCGGCAACCCCGAACTGGCCGACCAGATCCAGACGCTCGTGGACGCCGCGCTGGCTAGCGATCCCCAATCGCCCAAGCCGCTGCCCGAAAAAGTCCTACGCGTGCCCAGCTTCCTCAGCGCCCTGGGCGAAGCCGCCCGTACCGACCTCGCCGCCGTGCTCGGCCCGGTCCGCGCCCTCTCGGGCATGGCCGCCTCCACCGCCGAGTCGCTCCGCAAGCTCGCGCCCCACGCCCGGCTGATCCTGATCCAACCCGCCGCCTCGGGCCACCCCCACGCCCGTGCCGAGGACGAAGACGCCCGCCTCGCCCTCGAGGCCGGCTTCGATTACGCCCTGCCCAGCGACCCCGAGCTCTCGGTCCTCGCCCAGGCGCTCGACCTGCCGGTCCCGGCCAGCGAGACGCGTGAACCCGCGCTCCGCCGCGCCGACCCCCACGACCTGTCCACCCTCGACCTCGGCCCCGCCACGCCCACTGCCGACCGATCCAACCAGCGGCCCGGCACCGCGGCGCTGCAGGAAGCGATCAACCCGCCGTCCTACCAGGCCACCCTCGATGCCGCGCTGCCGCCCGACATGCAGGACCCGCCGCCGGTCACGCCGATCACCTCGCAGCCCTCCGATCAGTCCGGCGACGCCAGCCTCGGCGACACCGACCTGGTCAACCTCATCCTCCGCGGCGAGGGCGGCATGAAGTCCACAGCCCTGGCCATGATCCGCGCCCAGTCCGGCCTGTCCGACGTCAACTTCTACCCCGCCAACCAGGTCCCCGAAGGCTTCGCCAACAGCTCCGCACCCGTCGCCCAGTGCGACCAGACCTTCGGCTGCCTCACCAGCTCCGATCCCGACGCCGGCCCGCAGCTCACCGTCTGGGCCGACTGGCTCGTCCACTGGCTCCGCCTCGAAGCGCAGTTCAACCGCCTCCGCGATCTGGCGATGAAGGACGAGCTCACCGGCGTGTGGAACCGGCGCTACTTCAACCACTTCCTCAAGAAGATCCTCGACCGCGCCGCCGCCGGCCGACAACAGGTCACGCTGCTGCTCTTCGACATCGACGACTTCAAGCTCTACAACGACGCCTACGGCCACGCCGCGGGCGACGAAATCCTCGTCGGCGTCGCCAACCTCATGAAGTCTTCTGTCCGCGAACACGACGTGGTCGCCCGCATCGGCGGCGACGAGTTCGCCGTCATCTTCTGGGACGCCGGCGAAGAGCCGCGCAAAGCCCACTCCAAGCACCCCGACGACGTGCTCAACGCCGCCAAGCGTTTCCAGAAAGCCGTCTGCGACCACCGCTTCCCCAAGCTCCTGGATAAGGCCCACGGCACCCTCACCATCTCCGGCGGCCTCGCCGGCTTCCCCTGGGACGGCCGCACCCCCGAAGACCTGCTCGAAGCCGCCGACACCATGGCCATGCAATCCAAACAGCAAGGCAAAAACGCCATCACGTTTGGCCCCGGCGCACAAGTCGATCCCGACAAGAACGGCTGATCTCAACCAAACCTTAATTGCTGGTCTGCAAGATCAATCTATCGCTTGGCCTTCAGGTCCTCGGAGGTCTGCTGGACCAGTTGGTCGATCTCATGCTGCATCCGTTGATGAAGCACTTCCGTGGGGATGCGTCGACCCGCTTCACGGGGTTCGATGGGGCCGTGGAATCTCACGATGATCCGAGAGAAGGGCAGGGGGATCAGTGTGCGGTCCCACGACGGCAGCCGGACCGCGAGACTCGACGCGCCGTGAAAAATAAACAGCGGCGCATCGACCCGTTTGGCCAGCGCGACGATGCCGGGCTTCACGACGCGGGCCGGGCCGTGCGAACCATCGACCGCGATGAACACCGGTTCGCGGCGTTCCTGCTTGAGACGGGCGGCCAGGTCGCCCATGACTTCCTTGTGGCGCGACTTGCCGCGCGACGAACCGCCCCGGATCACGGTGAAATTCATACGGCGGAGGATGCCCGCGATCAGGTTGCCCGACTCCGAGCGGTTCACGATGGTGATCGAATTGAGGTGCCGGACGGTGTACGGCCCGATCAGGATGCTCTCGTGATACAACGCGGCAACCACCCCGCGCTCCTCGTCCAGCGACCGCTCGATTTCGTCCAACCCCGTGACGTCAACCCGGCTGGTCCACCACACCAGAGTCATCCAGCCGTGGTAGACCCACCCCAAGGTAAAAGCCAGCGTGCCGATGACTGGCTTTTTGGTCCAGTTACGGGGCGTCCGCGTCCACTTGCGAAGCTTGGCGTTAAAGGCGAAAAACTGATTCGTGATACTGGAAGGCATAGCGCTGACCATAGGATGGCCTGGAACACCAAATCGTAGCATCCTGCAGTTGAATATGTCGGGTTAAGCCTCGGGAATTTCCTTTACCCTCGGCATGTTTCATAAGAGCGACAAACTTGCGTGCGATAAGCCCACGGTCGTCTGGCACGGGGCCGCCGAATGCTTGGAAAGCGTCGTGTTGGGATCACGATTGAATCAAGCTGCAGGCGGCGTTCCAGTCCGTTTAATTACACGGCCGAACGGTACTACGGCACGTATATGCGCACAAGGTGACACTCGTCGCCAACATAAAACAGGACAGCACCAAAAAATTTATCGCGGTGTCAATGCCTCGCTTACATCGACGCCATGGGTAATAACGACGTGTGCGTGCGCACCGAATATTCGCCTCGTCCCCTAGTGTCGGACCTCGGTGGCATTCCAGGTGTGAAGGTTGCACAGGCAAGGCGCCAAGCACGCCCATACCCGAGGACTCCGGGCTGATGGCCCGAGCGGACGTGGCGATGCCATGGGTACCACCTTGCCGGGAACCCCATGGGTCGGAGCCGTGACGGGAAGGCGGTCGTGGGTTTGGATTCGGGATGTTTTGTTTTGCCGCAGATTTCGCAGATGAAGCAGATTGATTAAAGCGATGAATCCACAGATAGGCACGATAAGCATGATTGATAAATTGGCTTTCATCATGTTTATCGTGCTTATCTGTGGATGCTGCTTGTCTTGAATCCGCGAAATCTGTGAAATCTGTGGCGAACAAGCTCCCACCCGCCGCACCACGTATGCCACAGCGTGCCCCGCATCCGGAGACGGACGGGGATCGAGGTGCGGCGGGGAGTCTGAAACTCCCTCTTTGAAAACCGAATGATTCAGCCGACCCGTGTTACTGGTGCAGCACCATCATCGAGTAGGGCGGCAGTTCCTGATTGCCACGGGCTTCGGCCAGTGTTTCGGTGCCCGCGGTATGGGCATCGACCACAACCCGCCAAGCGGCGGGCGGGAGCTTGACGCTTTCGGCGGTGGGTTGGCCGTTGTAGATGATCAGGATTTTGTCCCAATCGTCGCCGACGTTCTGGCCGTTGAGCGTGTAGGCCACGACACCTTCCGGCGTGTTTTTCAGGAACTTCAGGTTGTTGCGGACTTGGGCCCGCGTGGTCAAACGCAGCGCAGGGTGCTCGCGACGCAACTCGATCAGGCCGGCCACGTACTCGTGGACGTCGCGGTATTGCTCCTTGCGGTCCCAGCCGAACGCGTTGACTTCATCGCCCTGGTTGTAGGAGTTGTGGTGACCGCCTTTGGTGCGGGCCATGTCGACGCCGCCGTGCAGGAACGGGATGCCCTGGCTGGTGAGCACGATGCCGAGGCTCAGCTTGTGCATCGCGCGTTTTTCTTCTTCGCTGGCGTTGGGGTGGGTGTACTCGATCTTGTCCCAGAGCGTGCGGTTGTCGTGGGCAGAGACGTAGTTGATGCTCTCGGTCGGCGAATCGGAGAAGTCGTCGATCGCCCCGGCGACGCCGTTGCGGATCGCGTGGGTGTCGCCGTTGGGCCCGGTGGCGAACCCCGTGGCGGTGCCGTCGAGGTCGCCGCGGACCGCGTTGCGCAGGTGGTCGTTGAACACCGCCACACCCATACCGCGCTGAGCGCCCTTGCCGAAGTAGATCGGGCCGCCGCCGGTCCACGGCTCGCCGTAGATCGTCAGGTCCGGACGCAGGGCATACAGCTCGTCCGAAATGTTTTGTACGGTTTCGGGGTGGTGCGTGCCCAGAAGGTCGAAACGCACGCCATCGATTTTATATTCCGTGACCCAGTACTTCAGCGAGTCCACGATGTATTTGCGGACCATCAGCCGTTCATCCGCCACTGAATTGCCCACACCCGCGTCGTTGCGGAGGCTGCCGTCCGGGTTGGTGCGGAAGAAGTAGTTGGGGATGGTTTGGTCGAACGGCGAGTACTCGAAGCTGCTCGAGGTGTGGTTGTACACGACGTCGAGGATCACGCGGATATCGCTGTCCTGAAGGACTTTGATCGCGGTCTTGAGTTCGCGGATGGTGTTGGCCGGGTCGTCGGGGGTGGTGGAATAGTCGGACTCGGGGACGTTGAACAGGCTGGTCCAGTAGCCCCAGTTGTAGTTGTGGCGGTCGTTGCCGAAGTCGTGGATCGGCAGGAGGTGCACCGCGGTGACGCCGAGTTCTTTGAGGTGGGCGATGCCGGTGGTGACGCTTTCTTCGCCGGGTTCCGTGACGCCGGGCGTGATTAGTCCCAGATACTTACCTTTATGATGTTCCGGGGTATTGGGATCGGTCATGCTGAAATCTCGGACGTGGATTTCGTAGATGACTTCATCGGTGGGCTGGGCGAGGCGGGGCGGTTGATGCGTGTCCCAGCCCTCGGGGTTGGTGCGGTCGAGATCGACGGCGACCGAGAAGTCGCTGCCGGGCAGAGCGGCTTTGCAGTGGATGTCGGCCACGGTGCGCTGCTGGCCGTAGGACGTGAAGCGGAACTGGTAAGGCACGTTGTGCAGATCGCCGGCCACGGTCGCTTGCCAGACGCCGTGGTCCGATTTTCGTTCCAGCGCAAGGGTTTGCGAAGGTTTGCTGTCGATGCCGTCTTCGTAAATCAGGAGGTCAACCGACGAGGCGACGGGCGACCACGTCGTGAACGTGGTTTGCTCGGCGTTGGTCACGGGCCCGAGTTCAACATCGAGCGGCGCAAGCGAAGGATCGTCGAGCACGGCCCGGGCGTAGACGGTCATCGGGTCGTAGTCGGGGATGGCGAGGGTGAGCGGGGCGTTGAGGCTTGCGGCGTCGACTTCCGATTTGAGCCGGACGGTGTAGGCGACCGAACCGGGCGACGGCGTTTTAGATCGCTGGATCGAACCCAGGGCGATGTCGCCGGCTTCGGTTTGTAAAACTGCTTCGATCAGATCACGGGATTTGAGCGGCGTGGTGCTGGCCAAGGCGAGCTGCTTAGGTGAATCGAGGAACGCAGCGATGAGTTTGGGCGAGAGGTCGATGGCCTGTCCATCCACGTAGACCTCGGGGTCGCCGGAGTTGACCCAGACTTCGGTGACACGGCGTTTGGTATTGGTCTTGTCGGGGGAGACAAAGCGGTCGCGGTCGATGTCTTTGAGTACCCAGTTGCCCCGGCGGACGATGAAGCCGTAGCGGTCGGGGTGGTGATCCACGGGGATGATGGCGACTCGGCCGAAGTCGGTCTCCTGCTCGAAGGCGTAGGACTTGCCTTCGCCCGAGTCGGTCCAGACCCAGGCGTTCCAGCGGTCGTAGTCTCCGTCGGGCCGGTGGTAGTGCAGGATCAGGACGGATTGGGCGTCGAGATCGGCGGGTTTGATCCGCTCGGCGAGGCGTTCAGCGGGGGGAGCGGCTTGGCTCAGGGTGGCGGTCACCACGGTGCCCAGGAGGGCAAGCAATCGGGGGAGGTGGGAAAGACGTTTTGGAGTGGCAGGCATGGGGACTCCGGGGCAGGCGTGTGAGTGGGGTGGGGCGAGAGGCTGGAAACGGCGGAAAATGTGGCAGTTAGAAGTGAAAACGCCGAGGTTAACCGGTTAAACTGACGTGTATCATACCGCGGTCCGAGGCGATTTCAACATTAATCCACCCATGATTTTCTAGCCCGCGCGGGTTGTGGATCGCCCGTATAATCCCCGCTTGCTCGATTTTGGAGCTGTGTGGGCTTGAGGCTGGATGCCGAGCCCCGACCCGATTTTTGCCATTTTCCCGGAAGGAACCCGCCGCGATGTCCCTCGATTCGACCCTGCACCAAAAATCCGTGGACCTCGCCAAGCTGACCTATCAGATCACCGGGTCGGCGGGCTCGGGCCACCCCTCGACCGGGGCCTCGCTGGTGCACCTCATCTCGGCTTTGCTCTACACCCACATGCGGCACGAGCCGGCCAACCCCGGGCACCCCTCGGCCGACCGTTTGGTGCTCTCCGAAGGACACGCCGTGCCCGTCGTCTACGCCGCGATGGCGGACCTGGGCATCCACTACCGCGACGCGAACAACGACCTCAAGCCGGTGACCCGTGACTTGGCGATGACCCTGCGTCAGCTCGATTCGCCGATCGACGGCCACCCCAACCCCGCGCTCGGCATGCCGTTCTTCGACGCCGCCACCGGCTCGCTGGGCCAGGGCCTCTCGGTCGCCGCAGGCCTCGCGGTCGCCGCCAAGCTCGACGGCCTGGACAAACGCATCTTCTGCATTATGGGTGACGGCGAGTCGCGCGAAGGTCAGATTTGGGAAGCGGTCGACTTCATCCGTGACCACGACCTCAAGGCCGTGTGCCCGATCTTCAACGCCAACGCGTTTGGCCAAACCTCTGAAGTCTCGCCGCAGCAGTCGGCCGACACCTTGGTCAAGAAGCTCGAAGCCGCGGGCTACGAAGTCCTCGACATCGACGGCCACCAGCCCTCGGCCATCGTCGAAGCCCTGTCGACCCACGCCCAGAAACAACACGACCCCGAAGCCGCACCCGTCGCGATCGTCGCCCGCACCGTCAAGGGCTGGGGCAGCGCCTCGCAGCAAGGCAACGGCCACCACGGCACCGCGCCGACGGGCGAAGCCCTGGATGCCGTGCTCGAAGAACTCTCCGCCACCGAGCGTCAGATCGGCGCCGCGGCCGACACGCCCCTGAAGATCCCGATGCTCCCGGCCGACAAGCCCGAAGCCGCCACGCACCACGCCGTGAAGTCCTTCGACGACGCCCTCAAAGCCTTCGGCATGGAAAGCGTGCTGGAAAAAGGCAAGCTCGCCACCCGCAAGGCCTACGGCATCGCCCTCCGCGCCGCGGGCCACGCCCACTCCAACGTCGTCGCCCTCGACGCCGAGGTCAGCAACTCGACCGGCGCCGATGCGTTCAAGAAAGACGACGCCTTGGCCTCGCGCTTCGTGGAATGCAAGATCGCCGAGCAGAACATGCTCAGCGCCGCGCTGGGGATGTCCG
The DNA here is from genome assembly GCF_014207595.1 of Algisphaera agarilytica. Taxonomy (NCBI): domain Bacteria; kingdom Pseudomonadati; phylum Planctomycetota; class Phycisphaerae; order Phycisphaerales; family Phycisphaeraceae; genus Algisphaera; species Algisphaera agarilytica. The sequence continues at coordinate 253,103 of NZ_JACHGY010000001.1, read as the reverse complement.
CCGCGGGCAAGGTGCCGTTCGTTTCGACGTTCGGCAAATTCATGGTGCGGGCCTACGACCAGATCGAGATGGCGATCCTCTCGGGCAAGCCGATCAAGCTCGTGGGCAGCCACGCCGGGGCGACGCTCGGCGCGGATGGCCCCTCGCAGATGGCGTTGTGTGACGTCGCTTTCGCTCGCAGCTTCGCCACGATGCGGACCCAGACCGGACATCCCGGCATGGTCGTGCTGACGCCGTCCGATGCGTATCAGTGCTACGCCTTGGTGCAGCAGATGGCCGAGTACGAAGGCTTCGCCTACCTCCGCACGCTGCGTCCCGACACCGAGTTCCTCTACGGCCCCGAAGACGAGTTTGTCCTCGGCGGACACGAGCTGCTGATCGAAGGCCGTGACCTCTTAATCCTCGCCAGCGGCTACATGGTGCACGAAGCCAACCGCGCCTTGGAGCAGCTCGACGAAGCGGGCATCGACGCCACGCTTGTCGACATGTACAGCCTGCCGTTCGACGAAGAAGCCATCGCCGACCTCGCCAACGAGAACAACGGCATGGTCCTCACGCTCGAAGACAACTACGGCAACGCCATGGGCTCGGCCGTCGCCGACGCCCTGTCCGCCACGGGCGACGGCTTCACCATCAACCAGATGCACGTGAAGCACCTGCCCAAGTCCGGGCAGTCGCCCGACGAGCTGCTGCGTTACTGCAACCTCAGCTCCGAGCACATCGTGCAGCAAGCGATGAGCATGCTCGAGCTGTCGGCCACCTGACCCGGCGTCTGCGTCCCATCCCGAAAGGCCCGCCGTGCTTCGACGCTGGTTGAGCAAGCTGCGAGATCCAAACACCCCGGCCCACTCGGGGCGCGATCTCGAACAGGCGATCAACGGCTTGCGGGAAGAAGTCTCGCGGTTGAATGAAAAGGTCGAATCGATCCGTGTGCACACGTGGATCGATAAAGAAGCGGGCATCATCCAGGCGCAGGACGTGGCGATCATGACCGCGCCGCGTTACGCCGACCCGAAGTGTCTGGTGCCGCACCAGACCCAGATGTTCAGCCAGAACGGCGAAGACGGCATCATCGCCGAGGTCTTTCGACGCGTCGGCACGAGCGATCGCTTCTTCGTCGAAATCGGCGTGGGCGACGGCCTGGAAAATAACACAAGGTTGCTCCTGCAAATCGGCTGGCGTGGCGTCTGGATCGAGGCGGATGAATCCGCGGTGGCTCAGGCCCGGCAACACTTTTCCGAAGAGCTCGCGGATGGCCGGCTGAAGATCGTATCGACCGCCGTGACCCGGGAGAACGTGGCGGACGTGCTACGCGGTGCTGAGGTGCCCGAGGCGTTCGACTTTGTTTCGCTGGACATCGACATGAATACCGGGCACGTCTGGGAGGCGTTGTTGCAGGCGGGTTACCAGCCGCGGGTGGCGTGTGTGGAATACAACGCGTCGGTCCCGCCGAGCGTGGATTGGCAGGTGCCGTACGACCCGGCGGGGCAGTGGACCGATGGCAGCAACTACTTCGGTGCGGGGCTGAAAACGTTGGAGCGCATCAGCCGAGAAGCGGGCATGTCGCTGGTGGGCTGTGAGTACCTGGGGGCGAACGCGTTCTTCGTGAGGCAGGAAGACTTGGGCGATCACTTCCTCGAGCCGTTCACCGCGGAACGTCACTACGAACCCCCGCGTTTCTCGCTGCTCAATCACCGCGGGCACCGCAAGCACAAGAGCTGAGCGTTCCGCTGCATGCTGAAGGTCTTTGCCTAACCCCGATCCGTCACCCGGGTTTTTTCACCAGCTAACATATCGCCCCGTGAACCGCGAGAACGACCACCAATCCGCTGACCTGCCCGGCCGTAAGCGCTACGCTCAGGCGATGGTGTCGGACCAGGCGGCGCTCAAGCGTTTGGCGAAGAAGATCCGCGACGCCCGCAAGGCCAACAAGCCCCACGACCGCAACCTCAAGCGTCTGCACGAACAGCTCGACGCCTCGGTCGAACGGCGCGGTCAGCGTGAAGCCGCGAAGCCCACGGTGTCGTATCCCGATGAGCTGCCGATCTCGCAGAAGCGTGACGACATCGCCGAGCTGATCCGCAACCATCAGGTCACGGTTGTTTGCGGCGAGACGGGGTCGGGCAAGAGCACGCAGCTCCCCAAGATCCTGCTCGACCTCGGGCACGGCGTCGGCGGCATGATCGCCCACACCCAGCCCCGCCGGATCGCCGCCCGCACGCTGGCCAGCCGAGTGGCGGAGGAGCTCGGCGTGAGGCTCGGCGATTCGGTGGGTTATGCCGTACGGTTCAACGATCAGTCCAGCCCGCTCACGCACATCCGTTACCTCACCGACGGCCTGCTGCTCGCCGAGCTCGGGCGCGACCCGGACTTGTTGGCGTACGACGCGATCATCATCGACGAAGCGCACGAACGGTCGCTGAACATCGACTTCCTGTTGGGCTACCTCAAACGCCTGCTGCCGCGACGACCCGACCTGAAGCTCGTCATCACCTCCGCCACGATCGACCCGCAGCGTTTCGCCGACTACTTCGGCCAGAAGGTGGAGGGCGAATTCAAGCCCGCGCCGATCATCGAGGTCTCCGGCCGAACCTACCCGGTGGAGATGCGGTACCACACCATCGACGCGGAAGACGCCGACGCGGCGCTCGACGGCCCCGCGCTCGACCGCGCACTCTGCGAATCACTCGACGAAGTCACCAGCGCCACCGACGGCGACGTGCTGGTGTTCATGCCCACCGAACGTGCGATCAGCCAGGCCGCCAAAGCCCTGCGCAGCCACGTGCAGCACAGCCCGCATCTCTCGCGCGGCAAGCCCATCGAAATCCTGCCGCTCTACGCCCGCCTGTCGAATGCCGAGCAGCAGAAGGTGTTCAACCCCAAGGGCAACACCCGCCGCGTGGTGATCGCAACCAACGTGGCCGAGTCGTCGGTCACGGTGCCCAACATCACCGCGGTGATCGACCCCGGCACCGCTCGCATCAGCCGCTACTCGCCGCGCACACGCATGCAGCGCCTGCCCATCGAAGCGGTGTCGCAGGCCTCGGCCAATCAGCGGGCGGGGCGTTGCGGACGCGTCGCGCCGGGTGTGTGCATCCGGTTGTGCAGCGAAGAGCAGTTTGCCGAGCGCGATGCGTTTACCACCCCCGAGATTTTGCGCACCAGTTTGGCCGCGGTCATCCTGCGCATGGCGGCGCTGCGCCTGGGCGACATCGAGACGTTCCCCTTCCTCGAACCCCCCAAGGCCGCGGCGATCCGTGAAGGCACGCAGACCCTGCGTGAGCTCGGGGCGATCCATCCGGACGGACGGCTCACACCCATCGGCAAGCAACTCGCCAAGCTGCCGATCGACCCGCGGGTGGGGCGGATGGTGCTCGCCGCAGCGGACGAAGGCAGCCTCGCGGAGGTACTCATCATCGCCTCGGCCCTAGAGGGCCAGGACCCGAGGCTGCGTCCGAACGAACACGCCCAGGCCGCCGATCAGGCTCACGCCGCGTTTATTCATCCGGCCAGCGATTTCCTGTCGCTGCTCAAGCTCTGGGACTTCGTCCACGAAGAGAAGGCCCGGCTGTCCAACAACCAGTTCCGCAAGAGCTGCCAGAAACACTTCATCAGCTACCCACGGCTGCGCGAGTGGTTCGACCTACACCGGCAGCTCGTGGACCTCTCCAAGCAGGCCGGGCTTAAATCGTCCCGGCGGGTCACGGGTGAAGACGGCATCGACAAGATGAGCGACGCGGTGCACCGAGCGTTGCTCGCGGGTTTGTTGTCGAACGTCGCGCTCAAGACCGATGTGTATGAATACACCGGGGCTCACAACACCAAGCTCAAGCTCTGGCCGGGCTCGGCACTGGCGAAGAACAAGAACAAGCCGCGTTGGATCGTGTGCGCCGAGATCGTGGTGACCTCGCAGCAGTTTGCGAGGACGTGTGCCCAGATCAACCCGGACTGGGTCGAGCCGATCGCGGGTTCGCTGGTGAAGCTGACGCACCGCGAGCCGCACTGGGTGAGGCGGGGCGGTTTCGTGGCGGCGTTCGAGAAGGCGTCGCTGTTTGGGCTGGTGCTGGTGCCCAAACGCCGTATCCGTTTTGCCAAGGTTGAGCCCGCGCTCGCCCGGCAGATGTTCATTCAGGAGGCGTTGGTTGAGCAGGACGCCGACATCCGCGCCCCGTTCTTCGATCACAACCGCCAGCTCCGCGAACGCATTGAGAAGATGCAGGCCAAGCAGCGGCGGTTCGATCTGATCGCCGACGCCGAGGCGCGTTTCGAGTTCTACGACAAACGTTTGCCCGCGGACGTGTTCGGCGTGGCCGAGCTCAACCGCTTCCGCAAGCAGGCCGAGCGCGACGACCCGCAGGTGTTGTTCATGCAGGAGTCGGACCTGCTTGCGGGTGACGCGCCGGAAGACGACGGCCGGCCGGATCACCTGGCGGCGGCGGGGATGAAACTTTCGCTGGATTACAAGTACGACTCGGGTGCAGCGGACGACGGCGTGACGCTTCAGGTTCCCCTGCACGCGCTGGGGCGGCTGCAGCCGACGGTGGTGGATTGGTGTGTGCCCGGTCTGCTGGCCGAACGCATCGCGGCGCTGATCCGCAGCCTGCCCAAGCAGTACCGCAAGCCTCTGGTCCCCGCGCCGACCTCGGCCGCCGAGGCGGTGGAACGTATCGCGTTTGGTGAGGGCGAGTTTCTCGAGGCGGTGGCGGAGGCGCTCAGTGATATCGCCGGGGAACGGCTGGACCCGGCGTTGTTCGATCTCTCGAAGATCGAAGCGCATCACCAGATGAACATCGCGGTGGTCGACGAGTCCGGTAAGGTGCTCGAGCAGGGGCGCGACGTTGGCAAGCTGCAAGACGACCTCGGCGCAGAAGCGGGGCAGGCCGCGGCGAACCTCAGCGACCCGGCGTGGCAACGCGAGGGGTTGCGCGAGTGGCCGGACATCGACGAGTTGCCGGTGCAGGTCGAGATCAACCCCGCGGGCTACACGCTGCTGGCGTATCCCACGCTGATCGACGAGGGAAGCACGATCGGGCTGAGTACGGTGGAGACGCCCGAGCGAGCCGAGGCGATGCACCGCGCCGGGGTGTTGCGTTTGGCGACGCTGGTGCAGGAGCCGATACTGCGGGATCAGATTAAGTATGCCCCCGAGGCCGACCAGCTCCGGCTGCTGTACAGCCCGATGGGGAGCTATGACGATTTGTCGCAACAACTCGCTGAGCATGCGGTGAGCGAGGTTTATCGCCAGCGCATCGCCGACTACCCGCCGCGATCGTCGGCGGCGTTCGAGGCGTTGCTCGCTGCAGGGCGGGATGAGTTGGACGCAGCGCTTACCCGTGGCGTGTCGCTCACGCTGTCCGTGTTGCAGAGGGCTCAACAGCTAAAACTGGAACTCGACAAACTGGCCGCGAATTGCCCGCCGGGCTGGGAGCCTGCGATCCGGCAGACGCAGGAGCAGCTGCACGAACTCCTGCCCCCGGGCTTCGTGAAGCAGACCCCGGCCGAATGGCTTGCGCACCTGCCACGTTACCTGAGCGCAGCACAGGCCCGGCTGCGCAAGCTCGACGAAGGAAAAGTCGATCGTGACCAGACTTTGGCGGCCCAACTCGCCTCACGTCTCGACCCTTATCGTCGTTTTGCCGCGGACGCGAAGCCGGGCAACGACGAACTCACGACCTACCGCTGGATGCTCGAGGAGTGGCGGGTGTCGCTGTTTGCTCAGGAGCTGGGCACCTCGATCCCGGTGTCAGACAAACGGCTTGATAAGCAGTGGAAGAAAGCTCAGCGCGTGCGCTAACCGGCCCCCATCCGCTACGCAGCAGCGGAGGAGAAGGTGTAGTTGATGCGATTCAAGCGATCACACAATCGCTACTGGGTGGGGGAGCGGTTGGCTATGGCTTAACCAAAGTTCCATCGGGTAGCCGAGCTTGCGTCCACTGGATAACGGATGGATCGCACGGATATTTTTCGGCGAGAGCTTCGTTCAGATCGACACCGATGCCGGGCTTGGTGTTTGGGTAGAAATAGCCGTCGCGGTATTCCGGGCATCCGGGGAAGACCTCTGGGGTAGGGCCGGTGAACGGCTGCAGCTCCTGGATGCCGAAGTTCGGGGCGGTGAGGTTGAGGTGAAGGTTGGCGGCATGACCCACCGGAGAAACGTCGCCGGGGCCGTGCCAGGCGGTGCGTATGCCGAAGGATTCGGCGGTCGCGGTGACTTTGCGGGCAGGGGTCAATCCGCCCATCTGACTAACGTGCATCCGGATGAAATCGATCCAGCGGTTTTCGATCAGCGGCATCCATTCATTCGGATGATTGAACAGCTCGCCGACGGCGATGGGTGTGGTGGTCGCGGAACGCATCTTCTCGAACCACGCTCCATCCTCAGGTGACAAGGCGTCCTCCAGGAAGAACAGCTTGAACTCTTCGCAGTCTTTGGCGAAGCCGATCGCATCGATCGGTGTGAGTCGTTCGTGCACATCGTGGAGCAGTTCGATTTGATCACCGAATCGTTCGCGGACGTGCTGCAACGCTTTGAGCGTGGAGAGGGTGTAGTGGCGCGGGTCGAAGTAGGCGCCTTCCAATGCTCCGTCGGGGCGTCGGGCGGGTGAGTCGGAGGGCCCGCCGTAAGCCAAGCCGCCGGTTTCTCCGCTTGCGCGGGTTCCGGCAGCGCTGCCTCCGAATCGGATGCGGACATGGCGCATGCCCTGGTCGAGTTGTTGTTGCACGTGGTCCGAGAGCTCCTCGAGTGTCTCACCGTCGGCGTGTTGATAAACGGCAGCAGCCTCTCTGCATTTTCCGCCCCATAGGTCATAAAGCGGCATCTTAGCGAGTTTGCCTTTGAGGTCCCACAGCGCCATGTCGACGCCACTCACCGCGTTGTTCAATACAGGGCCGTTACGCCAATAGCTGTTGAACATCATGAGCCGCCATAGCTCCTCGATCCGGGCGATATCACGGCCAACCAGCAAGGGGCGGAGATAGTCCAACACGGCTGAACGCACAGGCAAGTATCGTTGGGTAAACGTGCCGCAGCCCAGGCCGTAGAGTCCGGGCTCGGAGGTTTCGACTTTGACGACCAACAAGTTTCTACCCATTGGTGCGGTAAGAATGACGCGGATGTCACGGATCGTTATCAAGATGACGCCCTGTTGTTCGTGTTAGACCGGGCAGATGCAATCATGTTGTGAATGGACTGGTAGGTCTGGTTGGCGGCGATATCTGCCGGAGTGCTCGGCCAGCGATCATTGGTGGGTTCCGACGTAACGGGTCCGTCGTAGCCGAGTTCTGCCAGGGCTTGGATAAAGCCGTTGAGATTGATCACTCCGGTCTGTCCGGGTAGCTCTCGTTCACGGATGTCGAGTTGTTCTACCGGGGTGTCGCGTGGGGCGTCGTTAACATGGACGACCACGACTTGCTCGCGGTTGAGTTGTGAAATGTTCTGCGTTGATTCACTCGCGGCGTGCCAGTGGAAGCTGTCGAGCATCAGGCCGAGGTTGGGTTGGCGGGCGTCAGCCAGCAGCTCCAGCATCATGTTCATATTGTGGATGAACGTGAACGTGGCGTCGGCACGGCGGGTTTTGGGTGAAACGTATTCGAGCCCAATACGGATCCCGTGGTCGTTCATGATCGGCGCGACTTGGGCCAGACGATCAAGGTGGTGCTTGCGATTAGCGGGGAAGTCCAACCGATCGTCGTAAGGCAAGACCACCACACCCGCGCGGGTGTAGCCGAGTGATTCGGCGCAGCGGCATATCCGTGGGAGCAGTTCGAGGGTTTCGTTCCATTCGGGAGGCGAAGCCGAGAGCGTCCTTGTCAGCATAGAGGCGTAACCCGCACGGATTCCGTGTTCGTCCATGAGATCGGCGAGGGCCTCGGGGCCATACGCCTCAATCCAGGCCAAGTGACGCGTGAGCCGGAGATCAACTCCGGCGAAGCCGTGCTTGGCGGCAAGCTCGATCGATTGATGGGGTTTGAGGTCGATGCCGATGAGATCGGGCATCAGGCTGGGGTACATCTTCGAAGGGCCTCCGAGAGCTTGTTCGAGGGATAGGTTCAAAGCGAGGTTGGTGACGCGGGCATGACGTCGCATTGTTCGTAGCAGCGTTCAAGCACTCGGATCAGTCGGCGGACGCTTTGTGGTTGGATTGCCAGAGGTTGTCCGGTTCGGATCGTTGTATACAGGTCTTGGTAGTAACGTTCGTAGGCCGAGGGTTCGTCGGCGGGGGGGGACCAAGTATGTTCGGTCCAAGTGATGTCGTCTTTGCTGTACTCACGTCCGGTCGCGGCGGCGGTTTCAAGCCGGCGTGGGGGGAGAGCGTCCCAATCCATCGTGCGCCACTGCAGGTGTTCGGGCGTTCCACGCAAACCGCCGCGATCCCCTTTGATCAGCCAGCGGTCTTGGGGGTACGCCACGGCGTTGCTAAGTTCGACATCCAATGTCGGGCAGCCTTCGGCCTTCATCACAATCTTGATGTGGTCTTCGGTATCGCCCAGCGTCAGCACCTGCTTGAGGTCCGCACACACGTCGGGCTCGACATCGGGGGGTAGGAGCTGCAAAGCGTGGTCCATCAGGTGCGAGCCGTTGTTGTTGAGTAGCCCACCGCCAAAGCGACGCAGGGTCTGCCAGTCCCATCGGCGGGTGAACTGGTGCCAGACCATACGCACCTGCACGATACGGCCCAGTGCGCCCGATTCGATGATCTCTTGCACCTTGAGGAAGTGTGACTCGTACCGCCTGTGTTGGAAGGGGCTGAGTACGCGGTCGTAAGCTTCGGCGGCGGCTATTGCACGGTCGGCATCTTCAATACTCAGTGCGAACGGCTTCTCGCATACGACATGCTTGCCCGCTGCCATCGCTTGGATCGCTTGGTCGGTATGCAGATGGTTCGGGCTGGCGATGACGATCAGGTCGAGTGCGTCGTCATTGATGATTTCTGCGAAGTCGTTGTAGATTCGACACCCCAATCCCTGCCGGGCTTCGAGGCAGCGCTCGGATTCGGGATCGGTCACGGCCGAAACCCGGAAGTGTTTGGGTAGTGCCGCCAGGGTCTTGGCGTGGATGTTCCATCCGCTGCGTCCCAGGCCAACAATACCGGTGCGGATCGGGTGAACAGGTTGGCTTGCTTCGCTAATCATGATGGGCTCTCAAGAGGACATTAAGCGCTGGACGCTGAATCAGCGGATGCGCGACGGGGTTGCCCACATATCGAGGCTGCCGCCCATAGCCAACTTCACGGGTTGGGTCACCGCATCCAGTTCGTCCAAGTCGTCCTGGGACAGTTGGACCTGGGCCGAAGCGGCGTTCCGCGCGACCTGGTCTGGCCGACTGGCGCCGACGAGAATGGATGTCACCGAATCTTGGTGTAGCAGCCATGCAAGAGAAACATCGGCCATGGAGCGGCCCACGCGATGGCTGATCTTTCGGATCGCGGCGATCGCGGCGAAGACTTGTTCTTCGCAGCCGTCTTCGTCGTGACGGGACTGGGGGCGATCCTTTGAGAACATACGTGTTCGTGCCCGTTCCGGGGGAACGTCGTCGGCGGACTCATACTTGCCGGCCAGCAAAGCCTGGGCGAGTGGCGAGTAGCACAGGAACCCGATCCCGTATCGTTCGCACAACCCTTCTACCTCGAATTCCACAGCCCGAGATAGCAGGCTGTAAGCGATCTGGTTGGACACCAACGGCACATCGCTTCCTAACGCTTCGGTCAGGTCTTCGATGCCGAAGTTGCACACCCCCAGGGAACGGACCTTGCCCTGCTTGAGCAGGTCGTCCATCGCCTTGAGCGTTTCTTCGAGGGGCACTTGACGGCGAGGCCAGTGGATCTGGTAGAGGTCCATATAGTCGGTGCGGAGGAGTTTGAGGCTCTTCTCGCACTCTTCAACGACCTCTTTTGCTGACATCACCTGGCTGCTGACCTTGTTGGCGATAATGACTTGGTCCCGGACGTCCTGCAACGCTCGGCCGAGCAGGTCTTCGGACGCGCCATCGCCGTAGGCGGGTGCGGTGTCGAAGAAGTTGATGCCGTGGTCGAGGGCCGAGCGGATCGTGGCAATACCCTCGGCGTCTTCGAGGCCATCGTAGGTCGGGTTGGCGACCGTGGACATACATCCGAATGCGATCTTTGAGACTTTGATGTCGGTCTCGCCGAGCCGTGCGTACTTCATCGGGTTTTACTCCTTGGAGATGCTTATCTGAGTCAGTAAAAAGGGTTGGTGAATCGGCGGCGGATTTACTCGGATTCAGCCGGAAGCGAGATGATCAGGTCGCGGAAGACGATGCCTTTGCCGGTGATGCCGTCGAGTTTGGAGATGACTTCTTCAAAGCGAGGGTCGTCATAGGCGATCGAGGCCCGCCGCAGCGACTGCACATACCAGTCGTGTTTCTTCTGATGCGGGGTGATTTGCTTATAGGGCCAATCGGCTTCGCTGGCGAAGTAGGGCATAGCAAAGTCGAAGCCCTGGCGGATGCTCCGGCCGTCATCGGTCTGGAAAGACCATAGATCCACGCCAACGCGCTCGGCCAAGACCGCCAGTTCGGTCATCGCGCGGAGATTGAACTCGGTGTAGTCCAGGCCTTTGGTCCGTTCGATCTCAATGGGCTGTTCGCCATTGGGCTCGAACTGGTGAGCGATCCGTTCGGGCACGCGATCGGCCATTTCTTTGACGGTGTCCCAGTCCCCCGCGAAAGCGGAGTAGTAGGCGATCTGAGCTTCCGCCCAGGTGCCGTGGTTGTTCGGTCCGTCTCGCTCGCCGGTACCGAACTCGCTGGTGTTCAACCAGATGGCGTAATCGGCAAACCATTGCCTCGCGCCGGACATGACCTCGGGGGTCATCGCTTCAGAGCCTTCGAGGAGGCTGATCGCGTCGGGCACCCAACGGAGTCGGAGTGTTTCGATGACGCCGTACTTCCGGCCGTTGTTCACGCCGGGAACGAACTGGCCGTACTGCATCCGGGGCGTCATCCGGGTTTCGGGATCGATCAGGAAATGTTCGATACGCTTCACCGCTTCTTCTGCGAAGCGTTCATCACCGGTGAAGTAGTAGGCGAAGCCGCACCAGCTCACGACCTTGCCGAAGTCGCCGAGTTTGTTGACGTCATAGAGATCACGTTCGGGGTTGATTTCGCCGTCACGTCGAACGTAGGGCAGTCCGTCCTCGGTGTCGGGGTTGGGCCACCAATAAGGGGAGAGGCTGACGTAGTCGTTCTTGTTGCCGCTGGGAGGCGTCGAAGGCTTGTCGGCGATCGACACCATGGGGAGTTCCATGGTCTCTTCAGCGATTTCGATGAGCGCGGCTACAGCGGGTTCGAGCGCGGGGTCGCCTGCTTGGACGCGAGCCTGGACCTCGGCCAGTCGGGCAGGATCGGTCAGATATACCTCGGGAAGCTCTTGGGGTGGGGCGGCGTTGCAGGCTGCAGTCGTGAGCCCAAAGAAAAGGCCGGCGGCACATAGTCCTGTTTTAAGTGGAGAGGCTTGATTCATGATGTGAATTCCATCGTGGTCGAGAGTTGTATGTGAGGGGATAAGGTTAAGAAAACACGATAACAGTCCGCAGATTTATGTGCAAGTATTTAACATGATAAATTGTGAAAATATGACATAAAAGTCTTAAGTACAATAAAAACATGTAATTAAAGTGTGTTGATTTAATTTTAATTTCTTTGAATTTCCATTGACTTGCGGTTTTGTCCTGTTACACTGTGAGGCATGTCAATTGTCGAGGTCGCCAAACTTGCCGGGTGTTCACACACCACCGTGTCGAGGGTCATCAACCAAAAGCCCGGTGTCTCGGTCGAGGTGGCGTCTCGGGTTCAGGCTGCGATGCGAAAGCTCAGCTATGTCCCGCCGGTCAAGCGTCGCGGCCCTCAGCCCAAATCGGGCCGGGCGGCACGAACCGGAAATGTGGCGGTCTTGATGATTGGGACCGAGGCGACGCCCCTGATCGCCCCGGCTTCTGCGGCAGCGATCCATGCGGTTGAAACCGCGCTCGGCGATCAGGGCTACAGCATGACGCTTGGCCAGGTCCGTGATAACACCCGGCTGCCTTCGGTGGTTGATCGGGGTGAGATCGACGGCCTGATCCTGCACGGCAACGCCCCTCGGGGTGAGTTTGCTGAAAAGCTTCGTCGTTTTCCGGCAGTCTGGGTAATGAGTGCACGATCGCGCTCGGGCTATTGGGGTGACCGCGTGGTCACCGACAACGACGCCATCGGCCGGCTTGCGGCGGAGTATCTCATCGACCGGGGCCACCGCCGCGTGGCTTTTCTTTATGTCGATGCGACTCACCTAGGCTTCCCTGTTCGGGCCGAGTCATTCGCCCAGGCGGCTGAAGACGCTGGTGTGGCCTGTGAAATCATTCGTGACCAGGAATCGCCCAGCTTCGCAGCGGGCGACTTCCGGGCCAAGCGTGAATTTATCAACAGCTTGATCGACCGTCTTGCCGCTTTGCCCGAGCCGCCGACGGGGTTGTTTGTCCCGCGTGGTCAGATGACGCCCATGGTGTTTGAGGCTTTACGTAGCCGTGTTATCGAGCCGGGCCGTGACGTCACAGTCGTGGCGTGTGACAACGACCCCATGCTGGCGGGCCTGTCGCCTCAGATCGCCACCATCGACATCCGCCCGGACCGTATCGGCACCCTCGCGGTTGAACAGCTGATGCAGCGTATCGATAAGCCCGAGATCTACGCCCGTGCCAACATTCTGGTCGAGCCCACGCTCGTGGATCTCGTGGATGTCGACTAAGCCGGCTTGGCCTCGGGCGCTTTGGTTAAACCGTTCTCTCTTCTTGTTTCATTTTCTGATGCTTCTTCGCTCATCATTGGAGGAATTGATTATGTCGAACTCACTAGCCGTTGTTGAACTCAAGCATGTCGCAGCGTTGGCTGTTGCCTCTGCAGCGCTTTCGTTGCCCGCAGTCGGCCAAGTGGTCGTGGTTGACGACAACTTCGCCGTGGACGGCACGGTTTCGACCGATGCTGCGTACTTCGGCTCGTCAAGCTCCACCGCCATCGAGTTCAACGCGAACTCCATCGGCCTGGTCACCGGCCCCTCGGGCCGTCAAATGCACGCCCTGTTTGACACCGTTAGTCTCGCTCAGGGCGAGAGCCTTGTCGCCACCATCGATTTCACCACCCCAACTTCGATCAGTACCACCGGCGGTGATGACTTCAAGTTTGGGGTGTTTGATCACCTCGGCCGTGATAATGCGAGCCAGCTCGCCCAGAACACGTCTTACAGCACGGCTAGTCCCAACGCCGACTACAGCGGACTGCCCGGCTTTATGGTCGAGCTGGACGTCGAGCCGTCAGACCCTGCTACGGACATCCAGATACGCCGGTCCGACCCGTCGACCTCCGGCCGTCTACTGGGTACGAACACGGGGATCAGCTCGTTGAGCAGCAGTGCTGACATGGGCTACGTCTTCGCCCCCAACACCGCGTATACACTCAGTATCACCATCGAGCGTACCCTCGCGGATGAACTGGATATCTCCTCGACCTTTCTGGGTGTCACCCACAGCGATACTGACGACAGCCCGGTATCGTTCGATTTCGGCATGCTCGCCTTCGGGGCGTCCACCAATGCATTCGGCACGTCGAATACCCCTGGTGAGATGGACAACGGTATCGACCTGACCCGCGTCAACGTCGTGTACAACCCAATTCCCGAGCCCGGCTCGATGGCTCTGATCAGCCTGGGTGGTCTAGCCCTGCTGCGTCGTCGGTCGAGCAAATAAGTCGAATCCCCTCCTATCCGATGTCGCCGAGAGGCGGCGTCGGGAGTTTCCCTGCTTTTCTTATCTGAACACCTTTACTCCACTCGGAGATGTCCCATGAAACGTCACGCTTTTACCCTGATTGAACTTTTAGTGGTGATTTCTATTATTGCTTTGCTGATTGGGATTTTGCTTCCTGCACTGGGGGCAGCACGAAAAGCAGCTCGCGATATGGCGTGTTTAAGCAATCTTCGCGGTATTGGACAAGCTCATGCGGTCTATGGGAATGACTACAAGGATGTAATCGTACCTGGCCAGCAGCTAACGTCTCTTACCAACCTAGATCCTAGCGGTGCAGGCAGCAACAATGTGTTCTGGTACGAAGTATTGGCTTACACCATGAATCAGGCCAAACGAGATATTGCAACTGGCGATCGTGATAAATTCATCAGCGAAAACTTCACATGCCCTGAGTTTGACCTGTCGCGTACCGAAGCGACTGGCACTGGGGATTCAAAAACGGGATATGGTATGAGCCCCTACTTGATCCAGGGATCAGTCCCTCAAATTTTGAACGGCACACCCACCCCTACTACTTTGAATTGGCCTGAATACGATCCAACTCCACACGACTCGAGCAGTACGGGCGATTCGACTACAGGTTGGTTCAAGTATGATCAAATGACCGGCCCCTCGAATTGGATCATTAATGGTGATAGTTTTGAACCGTATGGTTTGAAGCCCACGATTTCGAGCGGAAGCGTGTTCTGGCGTCTTAATCCCGACATCAATCGCCGCTTCCGCGGCGGCGAGCCGGATCGCCACAGCGGTTTGGACTTCGATGAATTCGATGCGCGAGCCAATTATGTTTATGTCGATGGCCATGCGGCTTCGGTTACAACCGATGAGGCGGCGGTTACTCTACGGGATCCCCTTGGGACTCGTGGGTATGACTACGGCGGCCATCAATAATTCATTGGCACACTCCGGATACAACTCTCAAATTAATAGGGTGAGCGGTAAAACGCACACTCTGTTTTTCCTCTTCCCGCACTGATATTCTTTGCTACTGCGAGCGAACATTGTCCAACGGTTGGATTGAATATTCCGTCATTGGCGTCTACCTCGTCTTGCTGATCGCGATCGGCGCAGTCGTCAAGCGGTTCAACAAAGACGATAGCGATTACTTCCGTAACGGCTGTAAGGGCACGTGGTGGTTGGTCGGGGCCAGTGCGTTTATGGTCCAGTTCAGCGCGTGGACGTTTACCGGGGCGGCTGGGGCGGCCTACGAGGCGGGGTGGTCGGTCATGATCATCTTCATGGCCAACGCTGCGGGATATCTTGTGGCGGGGGTGATCTTTGCCCCCTGGTTCCGTCAGTTGCGCGTGGTGACGGTTCCCGAAGCCATCCGCGCGCGGTTTGGTCCGGCGACTCAGCAACTTTACGCCTGGATTTTTGTGGTCCTTGGCCTTGCGTATGCCTCGTTATGGCTCTTTGGACTCTCCATCTTCTGCTCGGCGGTTTTTGGCTACAAAGTCGAGCACGTCGTGATTGTTATCGGGGTTATCGTGCTCATCTACTCGACCGTCGGCGGCAGCTGGGCGGTGATGGCGACCGATTTCCTTCAGACGCTGATTCTGATTCCGATCACGATCCTGATGGCTTACCTCTGCCTCCGGGAACTCGGGGGCGTTGGCGGTTTGTTCTCACAGATCGACTCCAAAGGCTTGACCGATGACTACGCGGTGATCAACAAGGAAGGGCGATTCACCGGTAAAAACACGTACACCTGGATTTGGGCGTCGGCAATCTTCCTGGCACAGATCGTCAAGATGAATACGGTCATGGCGTCGCAACGCTACTACGCGGTGAAGACCGGCCTGGACGCCCGTAAAGCGGCTTTGCTCGCCGGGCTTTTAATGGTCATGGGGTCTGTGATCTGGTTCATCCCCCCGATGACCGGGCGGTTGTTGTTTGAGGCCGATGTCATGGGCGTATTGGGGATGGCGGAAGACAAGCGTAAAGAAGCGTCTTACGCCGTGGCCAGCATGAACCTCTTGCCGGTCGGCATGACCGGGCTGATGGTGGTTGCGATGCTTTCCGCAACGATGAGCTCGATGGACAGCGGCCTGAACAAGAACGCTGCCATGTTGGTTCGCGACATCATTCCCGCGCTTGCTCGCCTGTTTGGCGTCAAGATGGATCATGCCAAACCGCGATTGCGTATGGCGCAGATCGCGTCGCTGGGTTTTGGTCTCTCCATCATCGGCTTGACGTTGTATTTTGTGGCCCAGGATGGCAAGGGCGTATTTGACCTGATGCTTGACGTTGGCGCGATGTTAGCCTTGCCTATGGCGATCCCGATGCTTCTGGCGTTGTTGATCCGCCGCGCCCCAGCCTGGTCCGCGATCGCTTCGATTACGCTGGGATTCACGGTTTCGGCCATGGGGTTCTACAGCGAAGCGCTATTTGGAACTACCTGGGCGTTTGCGACAGTTGTCTTTGCGAATTCCGCGGCGGGAGCGGTCGGGTTTTTGTTGACCATCCCGTTCTGGCCGACAGCTTCACCTGCGTACCAAGGCCAGGTCGATGAATTCTTCGAGAAGATGCATCGACCGATCGACTTCAAGGCCGAGGTCGGCGAGGGCAATGATCTGAGTCAATTGAAAATCATGGGTAGTTTCGCCATCGTGATCGGTGGGTTCATCTGCTGCTTGATTGTGCTGCCAAATCCGCTCGAGGGCCGGCTGGGCATCCTATTTGTAGGCGGATTCGTGGGGGTAATCGGCGGCCTGTTGTATTGGGCGGGCTCGCGCGCACCGCAACCTAAGCCCGAGGCGATGGGGATTGAAACTGCTGCAGAGCCCTCGTGATTCCTCGCTTTTGAATAGCAAATAAACAACTCAAATGGAGGCATGGTCTTGCGATTACAGATGCGATTATTCGTGGCAGTGGTATTGATGGTCGGGTTGCAACCCGCGTCTAGCCAGGCTGTGCCGTACGACTTGGAGCAATTCCGATCGGTGTTGGATGACTCGAAGCTCCAGGCCCCGACGAGTTCGCCCACCAAGATCAACCAGGGAAAGTTCAGGGGTGCAGCCAACGAATACTTCTTCCTCGATGAATCGAAGCGTTACATGACCTTTACGGTCACCGGCGATAGCAAGCGTTCCGAGCTGCGCCAGATGACCGGTGATTGGGATACCGCTACCCAAACACCTCAACGCCTGCTCGCCAGGGTCCGCGTCCATGTCCCAGAAACGCCTGGCCTTGAGCAGTTCACCTTCCTTCAGATTCATGACAAGAAGAGCGGTGACGACGGACTCAACAAGCCCCTGCTACGTATCACACGGCGAGGCGATTACCGCAAGACCCAGGATCACCTCTGGGCTGCGATCCGCATCCCCCAAGACCCCAGCAAGCCGATCTCGCTCGATAACCTGGCGACGAAGAACATTGACCTTGGCCCGCGTCCCGATGGGTTCTTCGATGCGGAGATCGTGATCCACCAAGGGCGGATGGTTGTAACGATTGAAGGCGAGACCAAAGTCGATATGGATGTGAATTACTGGAATGGTTTGCCGAGCTACTTCAAGGCTGGGGTGTACAACCAAGACCCGGGCACGTCTAAGGTCGAGTTCGAATCCCTCGTATTCCTCGATACATTTGATAAGCCCGAGCCTCTTGCAGTTGCCGATGAGGCCGCTGACTCTGCGGAGCCCGAGTAATGCAAAGCCGTGGTTTACTCGCTACTCATGGCTTGTGGCTGATCCTGCTTTTTTGTGTGACAAGCGCGATGTCGCAATCGCTCAGGCTGCCAGCTGTGTTCGCCGACCACATGGTGCTGCAACGCGATAAGGAAGTGCCCATTTGGGGATGGGCTGAGCCGCAGCAGGAAGTGTCGCTGGTTTTCAATGGACAAACCGTGACAACCCGGGCGGATGCGGAAGGGCGATGGAAGGCGGCGTTTCAGTCGATGCCCGCGGGTGGTCCCTACGAGTTGAAAGTGAACTCGGGAAACACCGACCTGAAACTCGTGGACGTCATGGTCGGCGAGGTATGGCTCTGCTCGGGGCAATCCAATATGGATATGCGCCTGATCAAGATTTGGGACGATGAGAGAATCGAGCGTGATCTACAACGTGAAGGGCTCCGGCTGTTCCGTGTTGATCGGGCTATCGCGGACGAGCCTCAGGATGATGTCGATGCCCGCTGGGCTGAATGTGAGCCGTCCGAGGCACGGATGTTCAGTGCCGTGGCCTACTTTATGGGGGCGGAGTTGCAGCGTGAGCTCGGTGTGACGGTTGGCTTGATCCACACTGCCTATGGCGGCACGCCCGCGGAAGCGTGGACACCACTGAGCCGTCTCTCGGCCAATCCCGAACTCAGCCCCATACCCGAGCGTTGGGAAGCTCGTATCGCAAAGTACAAAGCGGATCTAAAAGCCTACGAATCCGCGGTCGCTGCAGGTGATCCTCAGGCCAAGAAGCCTTCAGAGCCTCCGGCTCGCTACGCTCCTGGTGGTTTGTTCAACGCGATGGTCCACCCGCTGATTCCCTACGCGGTGCGCGGGGCGGTGTGGTACCAAGGCGAGTCGAACACTTGGCGGGCGATGCAGTACGAGCCACTGCTCGGCGAGATGATTCACTCATGGCGCGATCATTGGGGGCAGGGCTCTCTGCCATTTGGTGTGGTGCAGCTGCCCAATTACGAAGTCCCGCCGCGCGTTCCGCCTGGTGTCTATAGCTGGGCGGAACTGCGGGAGGCACAGCTGCATGTCTCGCAGGAGTTAGACGAAGTTGGGCTTGCGGTCACGATCGATATCGGCGATCCCACCGACATCCACCCGGTTGATAAAGAGCCCATCGGCAAACGGCTGGCGCGTTGGGCCCTGTCCGAGGCGTATGGTAATGACCTCATCCACAGCGGGCCGATCTACACCGGTTATGAGATTGTTGACGACAAGGTTTATCTCGAGTTCGAGAACATCGGGTCTGGCCTCGAAGCTCGAGGAGGAGGCCCCATCAAAGGCTTTGTGATCGCCGGATCGGACCGCAAGTTCCGCTGGGCCAAAGCCGTGGTTGAAGGTGATCGGTTGGTCGTCTCTGAAGCCAAGGTCAAGACGCCGTTGGCGGTGCGCTATGCCTGGGCGGACAACCCGTACTGGGCCAATCTGATTAACGCGGAGGGCCTTCCTGCTTCGCCGTTCCGTACCGATGACTGGGAAGGCATTACCCAGGACAGCCGGTGAGTGTCCGTTAGGGCTAAATGGAATGGGTTGAGTTGAATGCATTTCGCTTGCTTTGAATTGGAATACGGTTTTGGTATCTAGTTTTTCAAAAGCACTGTTCATACAGGTGTCGGTAGGTTTTTCATCTACCTGGCTCTGTATGGCAATGCCGCTTAGTGCGGCTGAGATCGCGGTCTCTTCTGCCGCGGATATCTCGGCCGCGATGCAGACGGCCCAGCCCGGCGACACGCTGGTGATGACCAACGGCACATGGGTGGACCAGCAAATCGACTTTGCGGGCTTTGGTACGACTGGCAGCGAGATCACGCTTCGCGCCCAGACGCCCGGGGGTGTCACGCTCACCGGCACCTCCATGCTTGCCATCTCCGGTAGCCACCTTGTCGTGGATGGACTGAATTTCGAGAATGGATCGCTTGGCGAAGGTGATCACGTCATCCAATTCCGTGGCTCGGAGGGCAACGCCAGCTACAGCCGTGTCACCAATACCCAGATCAAAGACTACAACCCCAGCGACTCGGGCACGCGGTACTTCTGGGTTTCGCTCTACGGCCAAAACAACCGAGTCGATCACTCAACCTTTTCCGGTCAAAGCCATTCGGGTGTCACCTTGGTCGCCTGGCTCGACGGCAGTACGGCCAACCACCGAATCGACTCAAACTACTTCGCCGATCGACCTCAGGGACCGGAGAACGGCTATGAAACTATCCGGTTGGGAACCAGTGCCTTCGGCAGCACCAACGCCAACATTGTCGTCGAAAATAACCTCTTCGAGCGTACCGACGGTGAGATCGAGATCATCTCGAACAAGTCGAACGAGAATACTTTTCAATACAACACCTTTCGCGAAGCGGCCGGCACCCTCACCCTTCGCCACGGCCATCGTGCCACCGTAGAAGGCAATTTCTTTCTCGGGGAAGACAAGGCCGGTACCGGAGGCATCCGCGTGATCGGTGAAGATCACGTCATCATCAATAACTACATCGCCAACACCGACGGCCGGGCCGATGGCGCAATCTCGATATCTGCGGGTGTCGAAAATACACCCGCAAACGGATATCAGCAGGTCAAGAACGCCCTGATCGCCAACAACACGATTGTTGATGTCGATGGTGCTGCCATCAAGCTCGACCATGGCCTGGGCACAAGCGACCGTACTGTTTTGGCCGAATACGTGACCCTCGCCAACAACCTGATCTACTCCTCCCAAGACCCGCTGTTCGATGGTAATGAAGGCAGTGGATGGACCTGGCAGAACAACATCGCCTACGGCACAAGCCTTGGTATTCCCTCACGCCCAGGCATCAACGAAGTCGATCCGTTGCTCGAGGTGGGGGGCGATGGCTTGTGGCGGCTGTCTTCCAGCAGCCCCGCGATCGAAGGCGGAATCGCTCTCAGTTCGATCACCACCGATATGGATGGCCAGGCCCGTATCGGTGTGGTCGACATCGGAGCCGATGAATTTTCAACCGCGCAGATCGTCCGTAAGCCGTTGACCACTGATGACGTCGGCGCGGATTGGATTCTCGGCATCCCCACGGCACCGAGTGGGCCGTACCTCGTGATTGAGGCCGAGGATTACTCGCACATCCTTGACCCCGACAGCGACGGCGACGTGTGGACCGCCGTTCAGGATGTCGCGGCTTCGAACGGTGCAGCCCTCGAATCCCCCTCCGGGTCCCGTACTGATCTGAGCGTTTCCCACGAAACCCTCGCCGTTTATGACCTGTTGTTTAGCAACGCGGGGGTGTATACCGCTTACTACCGGGCGCGCGGATTCAGTAGCTCGACCGATTCTTTTTATTCTCCTGACGGGTTCGATGCAGACCCAAGCGTCACCGAGACGTTGTCTAGCGATGGTCTATTTGATTGGGTAACGGGCGAGACGTTTGTCATCAGCGAGTCCAACGTCGGTATGCCCCTGGAGTTTCGTTTGGGCCGCCGAGAGCGTGATGCGCAGCTTGATGCGTTTATATTTCACATGGATAGTGATCTTACTTCCGGTGAACTCGATGCGTTGCTGGAAGCAATGGTCATCTCCGGGGATTACAACCTAAACGGAACGGTAGACGCGGCGGACTACACCGTCTGGGCCGACAGCTTCGGTTCAACCACCAACCTCGCCGCAGACGGCAACGGAAACGGCGTGGTCGATGCGGCGGACTACACCGTTTGGGCGGACAATTTTGGCGCCGGTGGAACCAATATCAGTGGGCAATTGCAGATCCCCGAGCCGGGTGGTTTGGCGGTGTTGATCCTGGTGCTACCGCAGCTTTTCTCAAGAACCGAACAGAAACTGAGGTCATCGATATGAGATTATTCGTCCTACTGCTTTTCCTTTGCCCGCTTTCCTTGAGCCATGCGACAGAGGTTGTGGTCCAGAATATTGAAGAACTCGAGGCCGCAATGGAATCGATCCGGCCGGGCGATACGGTGGTGATGTCCGACGGGGTTTGGACCGACGCCGAACTTGTCTTTGCCGGACACGGTACCAAGACGGACCCGATCACCTTACGAGCCCAGACCCCTGGCGGCGTCACGCTAACCGGCCGGTCCAACCTTTCAATCTCTGGCAGTCATTTGATGGTCAGCGGCCTCAATTTTGTCGGCGGCGCACCCGGTGATCTGAGTCACGTGATCCAATTCCGCGGGCCGTTGGGAGACGCCGTCCACTGCCGGCTGACGAACACGCAAATCAAGGAATACAACCCCGAAGACCCCAAGACCCGCTATTTCTGGGTGTCGCTATACGGCCAGCATAATCGCGTGGATCACTGCCGATTCAAAGGCCAGAACCACTCGGGTGTGACCGTGTGTGTATGGGTCAGTGATCAGATCACCACCCACCACCGTATCGACAACAACCATTTTCTTGACCGTCCGCCGGGCGACGGAAACGGGTTCGAAACGATCCGCATCGGGACAAGCACATACCACGAGACCAGCACCGCGGTGTTGGTGGAAAGAAATCTCTTCGAACGTGTCGACGGCGAAATCGAGATCATTTCAAATAAGGCCTGTGACAACGTGTTCCGCGCGAACACCTTCCGCGAGTCAGCCGGCACATTGACCTTGCGTCACGGGCACAGAGCTCTGGTTGAGCAGAACTACTTTCTTGGTAACGAAAAGCCACGCTCGGGTGGGATCCGCATCATCGGTGAAGACCATGTCATCAGGAACAACTACATAGCCCAGATCGATGATCGCATGGACGGTGCTATCTCTTTTGCGGCGGGTATCGTCAACACGAAAGACAACGGGTACGAACAGGTCAAACGTGTCCGGATTGAAAACAACACCATCATTGACGTCAAGGGTGCTGCGATTACCTTTGATTGGGGGATTGGTGAACGAAACCGCTCACTTTTGCCTGAAGCCTTGGTTATCGCCAACAACATGTTGTACTCAACTCATGCTCCGATTTTCGAAGGCGGAATCGATACGGACTGGAAATGGATCAACAATGTGGTCTATGGAGCCCCGTTAGGGATTTCGCCGCGTGAGGGGGTGCAAGAGGTTGAGTTGGATGGTGTGGTGGGAAGCGATGGCTTGTGGCGGATATCGGGCAGCCCTGCATTTGGCCGGGTCGGGGCGAATCTGTCTGCGGATTCACTTGAGCCATTAGCGCCGAAATCCGACACCGGCCTTGCGGTACTTGAATCGCCACTTACGTATGACGATGTTGGTCCGGATTGGGGCGGGGAATAAGTGGGATAATCTCTGTTTATTATTCCCAACGCTGCGCGTGATCAGGCCTATCAGAAAGAATGACCACAGCCTTTCTTCTGGGGCGATGCAATCGATGCATGGGTTGTGGCGTTGTAGGCGTGACACTCTCCGAAACGCATTGCGGTAATGACCGCATGGTGAGTTGCGTTCCGGTCAGCGCCGCCTGAGGCGGGTACGTGTTTAACTACACGTCTGACCAGTAGTTTTGCGAATGGAGCCAGCCGGGCTCGAACCGGCGACTTCCTGCTTGCAAAGCAGGCGCTCTCCCAACTGAGCTATGGCCCCTGCAGGGATGCACAGTGTAGCGAAAAGTTCTCGTTTGGCGAACGGGAAACGGCGGAGTGGGGGGCTATACTTGTTCGAACGTCTATGTCACGCGGCCGCGGCCGTTTCAAACCCTTTCGGATACTCAGGAGACCTCAACGATGATGCGATTCACACAGCGGACCTTGGCGGCGATGACGGCGGCGGCAATCACCCTTGGCGCGGGCCTGGCGGCCTCGGCTGAGCCGGTCGAGTTCGACTTCAAGGACCCCAAAGGTGTCAACGGCATCGTGTTCGTGGTCGACTCCGAGCTCGAACCCATCACCGGCATGATCGGTGGCGTGGCGGGCGTGGTCAGCTACGACCCGGCCGACCCCACTTCGTTCGACGGCGAAATCACCGTCGATATCGGTGAGATCTCGTTTATCCATGATGGCATGACCAAAGCCCTCAAGGGCGCCAAATGGATGAACTTCTCCGGCGAATTCCCCGCCACGCTGACCTTCGACAAAGTGGTCAGCGCCGAGCCGACCGACGACGAGGGCCACATGCTCGACGTACACGGCACCATGTCGTTCGGCGGGAAAGAGCTGCCGCTGTCGGTCATGATCGAAGTGACCCATGTGGCCGACGGCGCGGAGAAACGCGGAGGGGCAAAGTCCGGCGACCTGCTGGTGCTGCGTTCGATGTTCAACATCAGCCGCCTGGACCTGGGCATCAACGAAAACGCTCCCACCGATAAGGTCGGCGAAAAAATCACGGTCATGGTGCCGATCGCTGGGTACTCGAAATGAATCGGCTCTTTCCCACCCCCCGATGGTGTCAGCGGCTGGCGGTCTTGACCGCGTTGGTGTTGCTCGGCGGCGGTTCCGCGATGGCGGACGAGACGCCGGAAACACCTGCGGAGCAGCTGATCGTCTTTGTGCAGCCCGGCGCGTCGGAGTTGGCAGAACGCTTTGCCAGCAACGACCTGCCCGAGCTCGAGAAGTTGGCCAAGGCATCGGGTACCGCGCTGACCGTCCTGGAAGTGGGTGAGTCGGCGGGTGTTCCCGAGGGGGTGGGGATCACGCCGTTGATCGCGTACCAGAACCATCTGGGGCGATCGATTTACCAGGGGCGTTACGCGACGCCGGACCGGGTGCGGAACTTCATCCGCACGTCTCGTTTCCTGCCGCAGGAGGGCGCGACGCTGGTGCGTGAGTCGCTGCCGGTGTGGGATCTGGGTAACGCCAAGGTGGCCACGCCGATCAAGGTGACCGATCTGGTGTTGGGTGAAGGGGCGTCGGCGAAGGGCGTGGAAATCACCGCCGCGTCGATGGCCGAGGCGATCGGTTCGGCGGACGAGCGATTCGTCTGGCAGGACCGTGTCGATCTCGGGCGTAGCGACCGGATGTTCTACACCGACTACTACCCCTACCTAGCGGCGGACGGCACGCTTTACCTCAGCCTCGGGCTGTACTCGCAGTTCCATTGCCACGAGCCGGTGTTCACGCTGATGGACGGCTCGCTCAAGGGGCCGATCGATCAAGCGGACGAGGTGTTTGCGCGTGGCGCAAAAATCTTGGCCGACGAGATCGCACGCCAGCTCGGCGAGTCGCGGCTGGGCGATGGGTTTGACGTGGTGCCCAGCGGCACGCCCGTGGTGTCTTGGGAAGAGCTGGGTTTGCCGCTGCCGCCCAAGCCCGAAGGCGCGTCGGCCGAGGCGTTGGCGAACGTGGAGATCGTGCGCGAGTGGGTGGTTGATGAGTTGGCGCAGAACATGCGGCCGGCGGTGCAGTTCAAGTTCCCCGCACCGCTCGATGCGTATGCCGGCGAAGTGACTTCCGTGAGCGGCGAGTTGACGCTGGGCGAGGGGTTGTCGCTCGAAGGCATGCGCGGCCGATTTGTGGCCGACCCGTCGACGGTGACGATGGGCGAGGAAGACCTGGACGATTCGATCCACACCACGATGCTCGAGGTCGATTCGCACCCCGAGTCGTTCTTCGTGATCGAGAAGATCGAGACCGAGTTCGACCAGCCCGCCTTCGGCACGGTCGCCGCGGCGGTGATGCACGGCCAGTTCACGATGAAGGGGATCACGATCCCGCTCTCCGTGCCGGCGAGCATCGAGGCGTTCCTCGGTGAGGACGGCAAGCCGCGGCTGTCGATCGACGGCCGATGGGAGGTCCGCCTGCTCGACCCGTTCGGCATCGAGGGCCCGCCCGGCGACGCACCGACGAACGATACGCTTATCTACACCTGCCACCTCGTCTTCGAACCCGCGTGAGTTCGCCGGGCTATCATGCCCGCATGACTCAGGATTCCAAGAGCGTGCTGTTTGTGTGCATGGGCAACATCTGCCGATCGCCCACGGGCGAGGGGGTGTTCCAGGGGCTGGTCGATGAGCGTGGGCTTAGCCGGGACATCGTCGTCGACTCGGCGGGCACGATCGGCTATCACACGGGCAACCCCGCCGACCAACGCATGCAGACGGCGGCGGAGAAGCGGGGCTACCGTCTGACGAGCAGAGCCCGCAAGGTCACGCAGAACGACATCGAGTCGTTCACGCTGATCGTCGCGATGGACCGGGCGAACTACGACGACCTCGCGGCCATGACGATCAACGACGAGCAGCTCGGCCGGATCAAAATGCTGGGCGAGTTCTTGCCGGGCGTGTCTTGGAGCGACCGCGACGAAGTGCGCAGCGTGCCCGACCCGTACTACGGCGGGGCGGCGGGCTTCGAGGAAGTGCTCGACATGATCGAGTCGGCCTGCCCGGCGATCCTTGAACACCTCACCGGCGAAAGCGACGCCGCGTGAACCCCGACACCCAGCGCCAGATCGAGCGTGAGCTGGGCGCAAGCGTGACCCAGCGTTCTGCGGTTGGTGGCGGCGATATCAATCAGGCCGCGGCGTGGGAGCTCAGCGATGGGCGCGGGGTGTTCGTGAAGACCAATACGAATGCGGGGACGCTTCCGGGCTTGTTCGAAGCGGAGGCGGCGGGGTTGGATGCGTTGAGAAACGCGGCCGGGGCGCTCGGAGTCCCCGAGGTGTTGGCGGTGGGGCGGGATTATCTGGTGCTGGAGTTAATCGACATCGGGGGGAAGTCGGCCGATTTCGAGGAGAAGCTCGGACACGGATTGGCACAGTTGCACCAGCGATCACAGCGTGACGAGGGTTTTGGTTTCGAAGCCGACAATTACCTTGGGCGGCTGCCCCAGGGCAACACGATGTCGGAAGGTTACATCACGTTCTGGCGTGAGCGTCGGCTGTTGCCTTTGATCGAGCGTTTGTCGGCCTATCCGCAGGTGGTTGATCGGGGGCGGCGTTTGGCGGATCGGTTGGAAGACGTCTTGGCCGGTTCGGATGAGCCCCCGGTGTTGATCCACGGCGATTTGTGGTCGGGCAACGCGTGTGCCGACCGCGACGGCCGGGTGTGGATCTACGACCCGGCGTGCAGCTACACGAACCGCGAAGTCGAGTTCGGCATGACCCGGCTGTTTGGCTTCGGGTCGCGCTTCGAGGCGGCGTATCGGGAAGTCTGGCCGCTTCAGGACGGCTGGGAGCGGCGCGTCGAGATCTACCGCCTCCACCACCTGCTCAGCCACCTCTGGCACTTCGGCGGCGGATATGAATCGCAGTGTCGGGCGTTACTCGACCGGCTGGTATGATGCAAGCTCTGGAGCAATCGGGGAACTTTTTTTGATCAGGAGAACGCGATGTTATTCACAGCTCGAAACGTTGGTGTGTTGGTGGTGATGGCGGGGTTGCTGGTGGGCAGCGGTTGCACCTCAACCTACGTCGCGGCGTGGAAACAGCTCGGCTGGGAGTCGCGTGATCTGCTGGTCGATCAGGTGCAGGACACCCGCTCTCGACAAGAAGCGGCCAAGGTGGAGTTCACCAGCGCGTTGGATCAGTTCCGCGCGACGTATGAATTTGATGGCGGCGAACTCGAAGACGCGTACAAGAAACTGCAGAAGAGCTATGACCGCTGCTACGCCCAGGCGGACGACTTCCGCGACGAGATCGGCGGGGTCAAACGACTGGGTGCCGTGTTCTTCAAGGAGTGGGAAAGCGACATCGAGGAGCAGACCGTCCCCGAATACAAGAAGGCCATGATCAAGCAGCGTGACGACACCCAGGCGTCCTTCGATGCGATGGTCGCCAAGATGGACGAGGCGGCCGACAAGATGGACCCGGTGCTCGAGAGTTTTAAGGGGCGGGTGATCTTCCTCAAGAGTTCGCTCAACGCTCAGGCTTTGGCGACGCTGCAAGAAAACGCGGATGAGCTGGTCGACGGCATCGAGGCGTTGATCGCCGAGATGAACCAGAGCATCGCCGAGGCGGACGAATTCATCGCGGCGATGGGCGCGGGCTGATCCGAGAGGATTTGAATCTAGGGTCTTTGGGCAATCTGAGTCGTCTGCTGTAAACACCTAGCGCAAACCGCGTGATCGCGGGTTTTGTGCGCTGTTCATTTCGCTATACTCGATATCGATTCGCAAATTCCGCAGGACCGGGTGGTCGGTGGAGCACATCTAGTTTTCAGGAGAGGGAAGATGCATTTCTTTACGCGTGCTATCGATAGGTTTGTGGAGTGCGAGGGCATGCCGCAGTTTGAAGCGATGGAGCCGAGGGTGTTGTTCAACGCCTCACCCTACGCCGACCAGGACAACATCAGCATCATCAACGACAACGGCGCGGCGGTGGTGCTCGACCTCTTGAGCAACGACACCGACGCGGATGGCGACCCGCTGCGTATCGAATCAATCACCGACCCGCAGTTCGCCACCGCCGAGATCATCAACGACGGCCAGAACGTGCGGTTCACCCCGCAGGTCGGCCAGACCGATCTGGACTTCTTCATCTACACGCTGTCCGACGGCAACGGCGGGACCAACATCGCCTACGTCGTCCTCGACATCACGCTCGCGGCGGGATCGAACAACACGCCCTACGCCGACCAGGACGCGTTCAACGTCGAGAACAACGGCACGCCAATCGCGCTGGACGTGCTCGCCAACGACTCGGACCCGGACGGCGACCCGCTGTTCGTCTCGGCCATCCTCGAGGTGCAAAGCGGCTCGGTCGAGATTGTCAACGGCAACACCGTCTACACCCCCGCGACCGGATTCACCGGGCAGGACTTCTATGTCTACGAACTGTCCGACGGCCGCGGCGGTACCGACATCGCCTACTCGGTGATCCAGGTCGCTCCCGGCACGGCCAACGCCACGCCGTATGCCAACCCCGACGATGTGATCGTCGACCAGGGCCTTGGCGAGATCGTCATCGACGTCACCCTCAACGACAGCGACGACGACGGCGACAACCTGTCCGCCTCGCAGATCCTCCTCGCACCAGGCGCGGGCTCGGCCCGCATCGAGAACGGTCTGGTCTACTACACCGCGCCGGATGGCATCCTCGGCGACGACCCGTTCATCGTGCAGATCACCGACGGCCGGGGCGGGTTCGACTCGGCCAACGTCAACATCACCCTCCGCAACACCCCGCCCACCGCCGTGGACGACACGCTCACCCTTGAGCAGGACTCGGGCACCGCGTCGGTCGGCGTGCTGGCCAACGACTCGGACCCCGGCGGCGATGCGATCTCGATCGACTCGGTCACGCAAGGTGCAAACGGCTCAGTCGCCATCAGCGGCTCTGACCTGCTCTACACCCCGCAAGCGGGCTTCAGCGGAGCGGACAGCTTCACCTATACGATCATCGACGCCAACGGCGCGACCGCCACGGCCAACGTCGCGGTGACCGTCGAGGCCGTGAACCGTGGCACGCTTGCCCTCGGCGGATCGAGCTTTGACGTCGTAGAAACCGACGCCCAGGTGGTCATCCCCGTCCGGCGCACCGGCGGATCGGACGGGCGGGTCGAAGCCGACTTCGTCGTGATCGACGGCACCGCGCTGGCGGGCGCGGACTACGTCGCGGCCTCGGGCACCGTGGTGTTTGAAGACGGACAGACCGTCGCCGAAATCCGCATCGACCTGATCAACGACACCGACATCGAGGGCACCGAGTCCTTCGGCGTGTCGCTCGACCGCGTCGGCGGCGGAGCGGGGCTCGGCGCACCACGCACGGCCCTGATCAACATCGAAGACGATGAACAGCCCATCGTCGGCAACGGCCTGCTGGGCGAGTACTTCGACAACCAGAACTTCACCAACATCGCGCTGCGTCGCAACGACCCGACGATCAACTTCAACTGGGGCGGCGGCTCGCCCGACCCGGTGCTCGGGGCCGACACGTTCAGCATCCGCTGGACGGGCCAGGTCCAGGCCGAGTTCACCGAGACCTACACCTTCCGCACCGTGAGCGACGACGGCGTCCGCCTGAAGGTCAACGGCCAAACCGTCATTGACAAGTTCATCCTACAAGGGGCGACCTCGCACACCGGCTCGATCGATCTCGTGGCGGGCGAGAAGGTTGACATCGAGATCGAATACTTCGAGGCCGGCGGCGCCGCGGTGATGGAGCTGTTCTGGTCGAGCGCCAGCCAGGTGGAAGAGCTCGTCCCGACCGCAGCGCTCTTTAGCGAGACGGCGGTGCCGGTCGAGCAGTTGACCAGGCTAGAAACCGAGGTCGTCGTGTCCGGGCTGAGCCAGCCCACCGCGATCGAGTTCACCGCCGACGGCACCATGTTCATCCTGCAGAAGGACGGCCGGGTCTACACCGTGGCCCCGGGCGGCTCGACGCCGACGCTGTTCGTCGACCACCGCGCCGCGGTGAACAACGTGCGGGACCGCGGGGCGCTGGGCCTGGCGCTCCACCCCGACTTCCCGAACACGCCCTACATCTACATGGCCTACACCTATGACCCGCCCGAGACCGTCGGGCAGTCCGGCTTGGCCGCGCCGGATCAGTTCGGCAACCGCGGCGCCCGCGTCAGCCGGTTCACCGCCGACGCCAGCACCGGCTACACCACCGCCGTCGCGGGCAGCGAACTCGTGATCCTCGGCACCAACTCAACCTGGGACAACATCGTCCGGCCCGACCTCGACTCCACCGGAAACTTCAGCCTGCCCCCGTCCGGCTACGACGAAAACGGCGACCCCATCCGCGACTTCATCGCCACCGACAGCCAGAGCCACACCATCGGCGGCCTGGACTTCGGCCTCGACGGCAGCCTCTACGTCACCATCGGCGACGGCACGTCCTACGGCAACGTCGACCCACGCACCACCCGCGTCCAGGACATCGATAACCTCTCGGGCAAGGTCCTCCGCGTCGATCCGCTTACCGGCCAGGGCCTGAGCGACAACCCGTTCTACGATGGCGACCCCGACAGCAACCGCTCGAAGGTCTACGCCTTCGGCCTGCGTAACCCCTACCGCAACGCCATCAACCCCAACACCGGCGAGCTCTACATCGGCGACGTCGGCTGGAACCGCTGGGAAGAAATCAACGTCGCTTCGGCTCCGGTCGGCCTCGGCGGCGCGGGCGGCGGCGAGAACTTCGGCTGGCCGTACTACGAGGGCGGCAACGGGGTGAGCCTGCAGCAGGTCACCGGCTACCAGAACCTCAGCGAGGCCCAGGCCTTCTACGCCTCCAACCCCGATGTCACCGCGCCGTTCTGGGCCAAGTCCCACAGCGACGGCGCCCGAGCCATCATCCTGGGCGACTTCAACACCGGCAGCACCTACACCGGCTACGAAAACGCCTTGTTCTTCCTCGACTACCAGAAGCCCACCATCCAGGCTGCGCTGTTCAACGCCGACGGCACGTTTGACCGCGAGGTGACCGCCGCCGACACCCCCGGCAACGTGGTCGAGATGACCATGGGCGTGGACGGCTTCATGTACTGGGTCGACCTCAACGGCAACGTCGGCCGACTCACCTTCCCGTCGGTTTAAGCCGGAACGACGGGCCAATTCGATCAGGGAACATCCCGCCCCGAGGCGGGCGCTGGGCGAGCTGCGCTTCTTGATGCTCCTTGTGGCCGACTCCCCCAGCCCCGCCCCGGGGCGGTGGTTGTTCGATAGGGCGCAATAGAATGTGAAAATAGAATCGCAATTTACTTTGCTTCGAGACATTCCTCGCCGGCTAAGTAAACTTATTGATATGGAATAACGAACCAAAACTACGCTCGTAGCAATATGGATTGTGTTTCTAATGACACTCTTGGCGGCGGTGACTCCAATTGGAGTTGTCCTTGGCGTATCTTGGATGGCCGAGTCTGTGTTTAATCACACCCCAGCCGATCCGTTCGAGCCACATATTATGACGTCAGTGTATGGCGGGTTATTACTTGGACTAATGATATTCGTGCTAGGGGTAACGCTGGGCGTTATTTATTGGAGAAAAAACACTGGTCCTCGAGCGAGTTGAGAAAGTGATAGATGAAGCGGTGAGCGAGTAAGCGACATTGTCGTGAAGCCTAAAGATTGAAGTACTTCGCATCCGGGTGGTGGACGACGATGGCGCTCGTGGATTGCTCGGGGTCGATCTGCCAGTTCTCGGTGAGTTCGCAGCCGATGCGTTCGGGCTTGAGGAGGCGGAAGAGGATTTCCTGGTCCTGCATTTCCGGACACGAGGGGTAGCCGAAGCTGTAGCGACTGCCGCGATACTTCTGAGTGAAGAGTTGTTTGATCTTCGGGCTGTCGTCGTTGCCGATGCCCAGCTCGGCGCGGATGCGTTTGTGCCACAGTTCGGCGAGGGCCTCGGCGCATTCGACGCCCATGCCGTGAGCGTAGAGGTACTCGGTGTAGTTGTCGGCGTCGAAGTACTCCTTGGCGACGCGGCTGATCTCTTGGCCCATGGTGACGCACTGCAGCGGTAGCACATCCTTCTTGCCCGAGTCCACGGGCAGGAAGAAGTCGGAGATGCACAGGCGTTTGCGCTCGTGTTGGCGGGGGAAGTTGGTGAAGCGTTCGATTTCCTTGTCGTGGTCTTCGGGGTCGTAGATCACCAGGTCATCGCCGTCGGCGTTACACGGCCAGAAGCCATAAACCACTTTGCCCTGCAGGATGTTCTGCGCTTTCATGTCCCGCTTGTAGCGGTCGAAGATCGGGCGGACCTCGTCTTCGAGCTGGGCGTCGTACTCGGCCGAGGACTTGCTGCCACGGACGAACTGCCATTGAGTCTTAAAGAGGGCGGTCTCGTTGACGTAGGGGTAGATCTGGTCGAGGTCGATGTCTTCGACGACCCGGCTGCCGTAGAAGGGCGGCGTGGGGACGTCGTCGAGGATCTTGGTGTCGGAGCGGGCAGGGAGGGTGGCGACACCGCCGTCGGCGGCCTTGCGCTCGTCGGCTCGGGCCTGGAGCTCGGCGACCTTTTCTTCTTTCACCTCACGCTTGGTCTTACGTTCTTCGATCTCGGCTTCGAGTTCGTCGAAGCGGTTGGCGCAGACGTAGTCCATGAGGCGAAGGCCTTCGAAGGCGTCGGTGCCGTGGTAGGTCTTGCCTTCGTAGGTGTCGCGGAGGTGGCCTTCGCAGTAGGAGCGTTGCAGCGCAGCGCCGCCGAGGATCATGGGGACCTGGATGCCGAGGCTGTTAAGTTCCTTGAGGTTTTCTTCCATCACGTTGACGGACTTCACGAGCAGGCCCGACAAGCCGATCGCGTCAGGCTTGGTCTCGTGGTACTTGGCGACGATCTCGTTGATCGGCACCTTGATGCCGATGTTGTGCACGGTGTAGCCGTTGTTGGTCAGGATGATGTCGACGAGGTTCTTCCCGATGTCGTGGACGTCGCCGCGGACGGTGGCGAGCAGCATGGTGCCCTTACCCGCGTCGTCTGTTTTTTCCATGTAGGGTTCGAGGCAGGCCACGGCGGCCTTCATGACCTGGGCGGACTGCAGCACGAACGGCAGCTGCATCTGGCCGCTGCCGAACAGGTCGCCCACGACGCGCATGCCGTCGAGAAGGTGGTCGTTGACGATGTCCAGCGGGGGGTATTTCTCACGGGCTTCGTCGAGGGTTTCTTCGAGGCCCTGCTTTTCGCCGTCGATGATGTGCTTGCGCAGCCGTTCTTCCAGTGGGAGGTCGGCGAGATCGACCTTGGTCGACTGCACTTCGGCTCCGTCGGGATACAGGTTGATGAAGATCTGCAGCGGGTCGGTGGTCTCGCTGCCGTCTTCGAGCGTGACGGGCGACGCGGCGTCCCGGGCATAGAGCACATCCAGCGCTGCGTCCCACTGCTCTTCAGGGATGCGGTTTTTGGGCAGGATCTTGCTGACGTGCAGGATCGCGCTGGTCATGCCGGCCTGGACCAGTTCGTAGAGGAACACGCTGTTGAGCACCTGCCGGGCCGCGGGCTTGAGGCCGAAGCTGATGTTCGACAGGCCGCAGGTGATCTGGCAGTTGGGGAAGCGCTCGCTGATGAGGCGGGTGCCTTCGATGGTTTCGAGGCCCGAGTGTTTGTCCTGCTCCATGCCGGTGGAGACCGGCAGGACCAACGGGTCGAACATCAGGTCTTCTTCTTTGAGGCCGTACTTCTCGGTGGCGAGCTTGTGCATCCGCTCGGCGATCGACAGCTTGCGCTCGCGCGTCCGCGCCATTGCTTCTTCGGGGTCTTCGTCGATGCAGCCGAGCACGAGGCCTGCGCCGTACTGCTTGGCGAGGTTGCACATCACGGCGAACTTCTCTTCGCCGTCTTCGAGGTTGCCGGAGTTAATGAGGCATTTGCCGCCCGCGGCCTTGAGGCCCGCTTCGATGGTGGCGGGTTGGGTCGAGTCGAGCATGAGCGGGGCGTTGACCTGCTGCACGAGCAGGCCGACGATTTTCTGCATGTCCGCGACGTTGTCACGCCCGGCGTAGTCGACGTTGACGTCGATCACGTGCGAACCTTCGCGGACCATCTCCTTGGCCAGCGACATGATCTCGTCCCAGTTTTCCTCTTCGAGCAGGCGTTTGAACTTGCGCGAGCCCGAGGCGTTGGTGCGCTCGCCGACGTTGAGGATCGAGTTGTCCTGGCGGTACTCGACCGCGCCCATGAGTGAGGCGATCTGAGGCTTCCAGGGCTTCTTCTCGACCTCGGCGGGCGGGGTGTCGAGGCCGACGTGTTCGGTGAGGGCCTTGATGTGGCCGGGCGTGGTGCCGCAGCATCCGCCAACGACGTTGAGTCCGGCGGTCTTCACGAAGTCGGCCATCTTCTCGGCGAACGGCTCGGGCTGCAGCGGGAAGATCGTCTTGCCCTCGACCAGCGTGGGCAGACCCGCGTTGGGCAGCAGGCTGATGCCGCGGTCCCAGTTCTTGGCGAGGTAGTTGACGTGCTCGGCCATCTCGACCGGGCCGGTCGCGCAGTTCATGCCCA
The DNA here is from genome assembly GCF_014207595.1 of Algisphaera agarilytica. Taxonomy (NCBI): domain Bacteria; kingdom Pseudomonadati; phylum Planctomycetota; class Phycisphaerae; order Phycisphaerales; family Phycisphaeraceae; genus Algisphaera; species Algisphaera agarilytica. The sequence continues at coordinate 218,905 of NZ_JACHGY010000001.1, read as the reverse complement.
GCGAGTAGATCGGGTAGTCACGCAACGCCGCAACGACGCCCGCCATGTCGGTGCCGACGAGCGTGGTGCCGAACTGCTCGATGGTGACCTGCACCATGATTGGGATGGAGGTTTCGTCGGCGATGCTTTCGGGCGTGCCGGTGTCGGGCTTCAGGCCTTTTTCTTCCAGCACGTTGAGCGCCGCGTTGAGGGCACATTTGACCTGCAGGATGTCCTGCGCGGTTTCGAGCAATAAAACGTCGGCGCCGCCGTCGAGCAGGCCGCGGACCTGCTCTTCGTAGGACTTGAGCATCTCGTCCCAGCCGATGTTGCCGAGGGTGACGAGTTTGGTGCCCGGGCCCATCGAGCCGACGACGAACTTGGGGCGTTCGGGTGTGGCGTATTTGTCGCAGGCCTTGCGGGCGACCTGGGCGGCGAGGACGTTGAGCTTGTACACCTCGTCGACCAGGTCCTGGTCTTCCATGGTGTGGAGCTGGGCGTTGAACGAGTCGGTCTCGACCGCGTCGCTGCCCGCTTCGAGGAACGACTCGTGGATGCCCTGGATCACCTCGGGTCGGGTGAGCAGCAGGACCTCGGTGCAGTTCTCCCGGCCGAGGTAGTCACGCTCGAGGTCCAGGTCCTCGATGTTGTGGATCGAGGTGCCCATCGCGCCGTCGAGGAAGAGGACGCGTTTCTGCAGTTGTTGGGTGAAGAGGCTCATGTGCGGGTTTCTCGGCCGGGGGGCGGCTGGCGGTTAATTCATCCTATTATCCGGATGAAATGATATACGATGTGTTTGGGGTTTCAAGTGTAGTCCCAACAAGTTATTAACCGATGCCTCTGGCGGCGGGGCGAAACGGTGGTACGCTTGGCCCAGTTCGGCCCCGGCGGGCCGAAAACCGCGATCAGGACACAGGAAACCCATTTTATGACATGGTGGCAAGCGATCATTCTCGGCGTGGTGGAGGGGCTGACCGAGTATCTGCCGGTGAGCTCGACCGGGCACCTGCTGGTGGTGCAGGCCCTCCTGGGCATCGGGACCGAGTCGGCCGAGGCCAACGCGGCGGCGAATGCGTACGCGATCTGTATCCAGGGCGGGGCGATCATCGCCGTGCTCGGGCTGTACTGGCGGCGGGTCAAGCAGTGTTCGATCGGCTGGGCGGGCAAGGTCGGCGTCGGCCGTGGCGACGAGGCGGGCTTCCGCATCGGGCTGAACATGCTCGTGGCGTTCATGCCCGCGGCGGTGATCGGCCTGCTGTTTGACGACTGGATCGAAGAGAAGCTGTTCGGCATGTGGCCGATCGTGATCGCGTGGTTTGTCGGCGGCGTCGCGATCCTCGCCACGGTGTGGTGGAAGAAACGCAAGGGCGACACCGGCGAAAAGGGCCAGGGCCTCGACGCGATGACCTGGCGGATGGCGCTGGCGATCGGGTTGATCCAGTGCATCGCGATGTGGCCGGGCACGAGCCGATCGCTGGTAACGATCGTCGGCGGCGTGCTCGTGGGTATGTCGCTCGCCTCGGCGGTGGAGTTCAGCTTCCTGCTGGGCGTCATTACGCTGTGCGCCGCGACGGTGTACAAGGCGGTGCTCGACACGGCGGTCGTCATGGTCGACGGCCAACCGCAGGAGATGATGATGGTCTTGGCGATGGCCGAGCAGTACGGCTGGGCGAACATGATCATCGGCAGCGTCGCCGCCTGGGCCTCGGCCGTGGCGGCAGTGACCTGGATGGTCGCCTACCTCAAGAAGCACGGCATGGAAGTCTTCGGCTACTACCGCATCGCCATCGCGGTGATTGTGGCGGGGTTGTTGTTGGGTGGCGTGTTAGAGGCATCGCAGCACTGAAGTGTTCAGCCTTTCGATCTTTTTAGTTGGTTCGTAACATGGCTCTGTATTGATTAGTGATATCGTCTAGCGACCGGAAGGTTAGGGATCACATGAATTTAAAACTCGGGGTTGATGGCTATCCTGTGCTAGACCAATTTAGTGCTGACGGCTATGTCGATTTAACTTTTCAGATCACAAGGCTTGCGGATGAAGGTGACTTCTATTCCTTGAGCCTAGCTGCATCGTATTGCGATGAAGTACTCGGTATGGAAATTACCTTTGACCGCACGATCGAGAGCGGGTTTGACAATGATATGAATCTGATCAACGCACACGTCTATCGAAAAGGTGTGAGCTTCATTAGGTCTGGTGCTGAGAGCGATCGCCTGATCTCTGCGATAGGCCATCTATACGGAATGGGCTCAGATCTCAATGGAATGGTCGATCGAGAAAGCTTTACTGCGATTGCGCTTCACCAAGGTGATTTAGATTTTTCAAATATGTGCGTGAAGTTGAAGCTTTTTGGTAAAGGCGGAGAGCCTCTTGATGAAGAGGCCTACTACGAATCTTTTCTAAATGTCGATTTAAAGAACCGCCTCGTATATTGGAATGAGAAGGATATTGATTACAGAAAATCCTTACTTGAGGCATTGACTCGTAAATGAGCTGTATTTGTTAAGCCCAAGTCCGTAGGTCAGGCATGCCTGCCTGACGGGGAGTCACTGTGAATCGGTGTCAGGCAAGCATGCCTGACCTACGAAAACCATGTTTTATGCCGAGGCCGCGACCGCGGTCTGTGATGCAGGTCGTTCAATGCGTTGCACCGTCTCGAGCACGATCTCCGCACAACGGCCCCAGGAATTTTGCAGGGCGTAGTCGCGGCAGTCCTGGGGGTTGAGGTGGACCGCGTCGAGGCAGGCTTGGCGGAGGTCTTGGTTGAGCACGCCGGTGACGCCGGGCTCGACGACGTCGATGGGGCCGGTGACGGGGTAGGCGGCGACTGGGAGGCCGCTGGCGTTGGCTTCGAGCATGACCACGCCGAAGGTGTCGGTCAGGCTGGGGAAGACGAACACATCCGCGCTGGCGTAGTGGCGGGCGAGGTCTTCGCCGAACTGGTAGCCGGTCCAATGCACATCGGGGTACTGCTTTTCGAGCTTGGCTTTTACGGGCCCGTCACCAACGACGACTTTCGTGCCGGGCAGGTCGAGCTCAAGAAAGGCTTCGATGTTTTTCTCCACCGCAACACGACCCGCGTTCAGAAAGATCGGCCGGGGCAGGTCTTCGAAGAGCGTCTTCTCCTGCATGCGGAACAGCTTGGTGTCGGCCCCGCGGGACCAGGTCTTGGCGGTGGGCAGGCCGTTGGCGTGGAGCTCATCGACGACGGTCTGGGTGGGGGCGAGGGTGGCGTGGGCCTTGCCGTGGAACCAGCGGATGAATTTGTAGGTGGCGAATTTGGGGATGCCGAAGTAGGCCTTGAGGTAGTGGGGGAACTGCGTGTGGTAGCTGGTGGTGAATGGCAGCTTGTTGCGGAGGCAGTACCGCCGACCGGCCCGGCCGATGGGTCCCTCGGTGGCGATGTGGATCGCGTCGGGCTGGTACTCGTCGAGGGTTTTGTACGTCTTGCCGTAGGGCCAGATCGCCAGGCGGATCTCGGGGTACTTCGGGGCGCCGACGGTCTTGAACATCCCGGGGTGGATGATGGTGAACTCGTGGCCACGCTTTTCGGATTCGGCGATGACGTGCTGCCAGGTGCGCACGACCCCGTTGACCTGTGGTTCCCAAGCGTCGGTCAGCAATGCGATTTTCATTGGTGTTTTCCGTTGGTCGTCGCCGAGGGGATCACCAGTTCTGCTTCGCTCGCCTGGGCTTGCGCCGTCTCCGGACGGCGGCGGCTCCGGTTGTGTCCCATCGTTACGCGCCATTGTTCACCCAGATCAAGGCCCCGGTCGCTGCGGATCAGCTCGTGGAGCGAGGGCGGGTCGGGTTGGCCCAGAGCGGCCTGGTCACGGGCGAGCATGTCTTCGACGGCCTTGATGCCGTCGATCACTTCCATGCGGCCGTCGTGGTGCTCGACCATGGCGGTGCAGCTTTCGACCCAGTCGCCGCAGTTGTAATACGACGTGGGGTGCTCGGAGTTCGCTTCGCGGGCGGCGGGCTCGTGGATGTGGCCGCAGACCACGCCGTCGAGGCCGCGTTTCTCGGCTTCTTGAGCAAGGGTTTCTTCGAATTTGCTGATGAACATGCAGGCCGATTTGACCTTGCCCTTGATCGTCTTGGACAGCGATTGGTAGGGCAGGCCGAGCTTGACGCGCGCCTGGTTGTAGCGGCGGTTGAAGGCGATGAGCGCTTCGTAGGCCTTGCCGCCGAGCATGGAGACGAAGCGGGAGTGCTTGACGACCAGGTCGAACTGGTCGCCGTGGATCACCAGCAGGCGGCGGTCGTCGGCGGTGACGTGCACGGCGTACGGCAGCACGCGGATGCCGCCGAAGTCCGAGTGGAGGAACTGCCGGGCGGCCTCGTCGTGGTTGCCGGGGACGAGGACGACGTCGGTGTGGTGCTTGGTCTGGTTGAGGATGCGGCGGAGCACGTTGTTGTGTTCGCCGGGCCAGTACCAGCGCTGCTTGAGCCGCCACATGTCGACGATATCGCCGACCAGGTACAGCCGATCGCAGCGGACGTACTTAATGAATTTCGAGAGGGCGGCCGCCTGGCATCCGCGGCTGCCCAGGTGCGTGTCACTGATAAATACCGTTCGGTAGTCGAGCGTCATCCTGCGTCTCCGTGGGGTCACACCACTCGCCCGCGCGTCCTTGCCCGGGGCCAAGTGTGGGATAACCCATCCTTGGCGCAGAACTATCGGCGGCATGTGTGAGCCGTTGATGCAGACCGCATGAGAAAAACGTGAATAACCTCGAGAAAACGACGTAACCCAAGGTGAAGCTGGGGGAAACGGGGGGTGTTTTCCCATTCTTGAACTTTGGTGGGGTGTTAACCTAGGGCCAACAAAGAACCGTGATCATCGGCCGTGGGGCCCCAACGAGGAGACACCATGTTGGATTCAGCAATGTTCGGTTACTCGACCCATAGTGGTAGCAGCTCGAGTGGCGAGAGCCAGCGACGCATGAAAGACAAGGTCCGCGAGGCCGGTGCTTCCCGGCGGACCCAGCGCGATGTGCAGTTCCTCGAAGACCGCTTCGAGCGTTTGTCTCTGGTCTGCATGGCGATGTGGTCGCTACTCCAGGACAAGACCAATCTGACGGAGCAAGACCTGCTCGATCGCGTGCAAACCATCGATCTGATGGACGGGCAGGCGGACGGCAAGGCCACCAAGGTCGGCGTGGTCAAGTGCCACAAGTGCTCACGCCCGATGTCCGAACGGCACATGCGATGCATTTACTGCGGTGCCGAGAAGCGGGCGAGCAGCGCGTTCGACCGGGTGTGAAGCTCCAGATTGCGTAACACGCGTTAGCCGCGGGGCTTGACCCCGCGCGTCGGTTCGCTTCAACCCGAACCGCAACCGAGGGATCGAATCGCCCAAACGGTCGATATCATGTTTGGATGATGCGAATTCTCCTTTTGGCCCTGGTGGTGTGGTCGGCCGCGGCGGTGCCCGCGTGGTCGCAGGACACGCCTCGGGCGTTCGAGGCGGTCGATAGTCTAGGCGAAGTGGTGGACGGTCAGGCTCAGGCCGGGGACGTGTTGGCGACGCTGGCGTGGGAGGGCGGGCCGTTTGCGTTCGAAGTCCACGAGACCCCGCGCCAGGAATTCGATGCGGTGGTCACATTCGCTTCGCCCAAACCCAGCGGGGATGAGGGGATCGATACGGCGGTGCTGCGTTGGTATCGCCCCGCAGAAGCTCAGGCGGATGATGGACGGGGGCCTGATGCCCAAGGGCCCAAGAGCCCGGCCGTACTGTTGGTCCACACGCTCCACCCCGACCTGCCGGTAGCGACGTTACTTGCCAGAGGTTTGAAGCAGCGCGGCGTGCACGCCTTTGTCATCGAACTGCCCGGGTACGCCAGCCGGGTGGAAGAAGACCGGAAGTTCACCGGGGTGACCACGCTGGTTAACGCGGCTCAGGCGGTGGGCGACTGCCGACGGGCGTACGATGTGATCTGCGCTTTCGACGAAGCGGGCTTGGCGGACATCGACAACGACCGCATCGCCATCCAGGGCACGAGCCTGGGCAGCTTTATTGCGACCTCGGCCGCGGCGCTCGACGGCTGCTTCAACCAGACATTCCTCTTCCTGTCGGGCGGCGACGGTGTGGACATCCTCGAGAACGGCCAGAAAGACGCGTTCCACGTCCGGGGGGCCTTGCAGCACTACGGCTACTCCGGCGATAAGCTCCGCGCTCTCATCGATCCGGTGGAACCCCTGCACATCGCCCACCGCCTGGACCCGAAATCGACCTGGATGTTCAACGCGAAAGACGACACGGTGGTGCCCGCAAAAAACGCGGAACTGCTGTCTCAAGCCATCGGCCTCGAAGACTCCCACCACGTCTGGCTGAACGGCAACCACTACACCGCGTTCATCCTCCTGCCCGGCGTGTTGGACCGCATGAAAACCGAGATGGGCGTCGACGTGGCGAACCCGGCGGCCGGGAAATGAACATCTCGTTGTTTACGGATTCGCTGCCCGTAGCCGCTTGCGGCTTAGCGGGTCGCTGTGAGTTGCGCTAAGCCGCAAGCGGCTTACGCCAGAGCGGCCGAGGCGTCGCAGCGCGCCCGCAGGTTGTCGAGCACGTTCATGAAATTGATGTAGCTGTCGTACGGCGATTCGTACGGGCTGAAATACTGGTGCACGTCGCCGTCGGCGTAGTACTTGGTGCACATGTAGTAGAAGTGGTCGGAAGTGCTCAGCCGACGCCAGTCGCGGTAGGCCTCGGGGTCGGAGCAGTTGATGGCGGATTCGCGGAGCTTGTACAGCTCGTTCAGGGCCGAGGCCTGCATCGCGTTGCCCGCCCAGGCCGAGAGGTCGCGTTCACTGTCGGCCCAGCTGATCGACTGCGGGCAGTCGAACGTGTCCACCGGCTCAAACTCGTCGATCGATTCACGGGGGGTCAGGAAACGCTGTCCCGAGGAAAGTATTGCGCCGGGGAGTTCGGCGAGGAAGTCGAGGATGCCGGTGTCTTTCCACTGGTGTTCGCCGAACGTCTCGAAGTCCATGAAGAGGTTGCACACGCTCTCGGAGATGTCCCCGCCGGTTTTCGCGGCTTCCTGCTCTTCCAGCGAAGCGATTTTCGCGGCGTACCGCGTGGCTTTGAGCTTCACGCCCGGTGAGATCGGGTTGGTGAAGCGGAACGCGATGTCGTCGCTGAGCTCGTAGTTTTTCAGCAGAAGGGGAAGGCCCTCGGGCGAGCCGTACACCCGGTTGGGCGAGCGGCCGGCCAGGACCTGGTCGGCCCCCTCGGTCAGCACGCCGCGGAACCGGCCGCGGAAAGGCTCGGCGTGGTCCACCAGGCTCGCCAACGCGTTGCTGTAGATCAGTTCGGTGTTGCGGAAGACCACCGGCGTCTGGCCGAACAGGTCGTCGATCACCTCGGAGTGGCGGAGCACCTGGCTGATGAATTCGTCGTGGTTATAGATCGACGCCAGCGAGTGGTCGTAGGTCTCGGAGAGAAACTCGACGCAGCCGGTCTGAGAGAGCTTGCGGAAGTTGTCGACTACATCCGGGGAGTGTTGGCGGAGCTGATCGAGCACGCAGCCGGTGATGGAAAACGCGAGGCGGAAGTCGCCGGCGTGTCGTTTGACCTGCTGGAGCAGGATGCGGGTCGCGGGGAGGTAACACTTGGCCGCGACTTTGCGCAGGATCTGTTCGTTGGCGTCGTCGTCGAAGTAGTGGGAGCTGGCATCGAAGACGCTGTACCGTCGCAGGCGGTGGGGCTGGTGAATCTGGAAGTAAAGGTTGACGGCGGTCATGCGGCATCATCTTAACGCGAACGTGTGGCCCGCGATGGCGGTTAATCCCTTACCCCGGGCTGGTCGGGTTTGTCGTCGTTTTTCGGGATGATGATCCGGGCTCCGCGGCGGAACGCGAGGTAGGAATAGCACCACTGCACCAGCACGCTGACCTTGTTGCGGAAGGTCACGAGGAACATCAGGTGGATGCCCAGCCACGCCACCCAGGCGAAGAAGCCGCTGATCTTGAGCTTGCCCACCCACGCCACCGCACGCTTTCGGCCGATGGTCGCCATGGAGCCTTTGTCCCAATACTCGAAGGCCTCGCGGGCTTCGGGCGGCTGCTTGCCGTGCTTGAACTCGTGTTCCACGAGCTTGGCGACGTGCTTGCCCATCTGTAGCGCCGCGGGCGCGACGCCGGGCACGGGGTCGCCGTCTTTGGTGGTGAGGTTCACGAGGTCACCCACGGCAAACACCTCAGGATGGCCCGGCACCGAGAGGTCGGGGTTGACCTTGATCCGCCCGCCGCGGTCGAGCTCGGCCGAGTCGGCGAAGGCGGCGGTCAACGGGCTGGCGGCGACGCCCGCGCCCCAGAGCACGTTGCGGGTCTGGATCGAGGTGCCGTCGTTGAGCTCGACGTGGGTGTCGTGGACGTTGCTGACGCGGACCCCGAGCCGGACTTCGACGCCAAGCTGCTCGAGCTGGCGCTGGGCGCTGGCGGAGAGTTCTTCGGGGTAGACCTTGAGCAGGCGCTCGTTGCTTTCGATCAGGATCACGCGGGCGGTCCGCACATCGATCCGGCGGAAGTCGCGGTGGAAGACTTTTTGCACGAGCTCGCCCATCGCCCCGGCAAGCTCGACGCCCGTCGGCCCGCCGCCGACCACGACGATGGTCATCAGCCGTTCCTGCTCGGCGGTGTCGAGAATCGTTTCGGCCTTCTCGAACGCGGTCAGCACCCGGCGGCGGATACGCAGGGCGTCGTGCAGCGTCTTGAGCCCAGGGGCGTGTTTTTCCCAATGGTCGTTGCCGAAGTAGCTGGTCCGGCCGCCCGCGGCGAGGACGAGGTAGTCGTAGGCGATCTCGCGGTCGCCCATGACGACTTTCTTGTTGACGGGGTCGATCGACGTGGCCTCGTCCATCAGGCAGGTGATGTCTTGGCGTTTGCCCAGCACGGCCCGCAGCGGGGCGGCGATCTCGGTCGCGGCCAGTCCCGCCATGGCGACCTGGTACAGCAGCGGCTGGAACAGGTGGTGGTTCTGCTTGTCGATCAGGATGATCTCGGGGGCCGGGGCGTTGGGCCGGGTGGGCACCTTGCAGTTCTGGCAGAACGCCAGGCCCGCGAAACCGCCGCCTATGACGACGAGGTTGGGGCGATCCGGATCGGTGGGCTGTTCGATCATGGCGACTAAGCCTAGCACGCCCGGCGTGGTCGATCAGCTATACTCCGCGATTCCCACGGCGTTCTCGGACGGCACCCCGTTCCGCGTCTGCCCTACGCTCCAGAAACTTAACGTTATGCCCAACCCAGCCCCCGGAAACTCCGCCAACCAGATCCGCCAGCAGTTCATCGACTTCTTCGTCCAGAAGGCCGGCCACGCCGCGGTGCCCTCGTCGCCCGTCGTCCCCCACGACGACCCGACGCTGCTGTTCACCAACGCGGGCATGAACCAATTCAAGGATGTGTTCCTGGGCACCGGCAGCCGGGACTACACCCGCGCGGTCGACACACAGAAGTGCATCCGGGCCGGCGGTAAGCACAACGACCTCGACGATGTGGGCAAGGATTCCTACCACCACACCTTCTTCGAGATGCTGGGCAACTGGTCGTTTGGCGACTACTTCAAGCAGGAAGCCATCGACTGGGCCTGGGAACTGCTGACTTCCGAGGAGTGGTGGGGCCTCGACCCCGAGCGTCTGCACGCGACTTACTTCGAAGGCGACGCAAGCGAAGGCCTCGACCCCGACCTCGAAGCCCGCGACATGTGGCTGAAGCACCTGCCCGCCGACCACGTCCACCCCGGCAACAAGAAAGACAACTTCTGGGAGATGGGCGACACCGGCCCCTGCGGCCCGTGTTCCGAGCTGCACTACGACCGCAGCCCCGACAAATCCGGCGGCAGCCTCGTCAACGCCGACGGCCAGGACACGGTCGTCGAGATCTGGAACCTCGTGTTCATCCAGTTCAACCGCCAGCAGTCCGGCGGCCTCGTCCCGCTGCCCGCCAAGCACGTCGACACCGGCATGGGCTTCGAACGCATCGTCCGTGTGCTGCAAGGCAAGACCAGCAACTACGACACCGACGTGTTCACCCCGATCTTCGCGGCGATCCAGAAGGTCACCGGGGCCAAGCCCTACGACGGCGGCGAAGACACGCTCAGCAATCCGATCGACACCGCCTACCGCGTTATCGCTGACCACATCCGTGCGTTGACTTTTGCGTTGTCCGACGGCGCCCACTGCGGCAACAAGGGGCGCGACGCGGTGTTGCGGACGATTTTGCGTCGCGCGGTGCGCTTCGGCCACCAGACGCTGGGCGTGACCGAGCCGTTCTTCTACAAGCTCGTGCCGGCAGTGGTCGAGTTGATGGGCGATGTCTTCCCCGAGATCGGCCCGGCTGCGGAAGCCGTGGCGAAAGAACTCGAAGAAGAAGAGATCGCGTTCCGCGCGACACTCGAAAGAGGCATCGTGATTTTCGACAAGGCCCTCGAAGGCTTGTCGTCTGGTCAGACGCTCGACGGCGAGACCGCCTTCGACATGGAAGCGACCTACGGCTTCCCGTTCAGCCTGACCCAGGTCATGGCGGATGAACGCGGCCTGACCGTGGATCAAGCGGGCTACGACCAAGCCAAAGCCAAGCACGCCGAGATTTCCAAGGGCGAAGGCGGCGGGGCCGACGCCAAGGCGTCGCTCGTCGAACTCGTGCAACAGAACGACCTGCCCAAGACCGACTTCACCGGCTACGGCCAGACCGAAGCGATGGGCGTTGAGACTTCGGTCCACGTCTTCCGCGTCGGCACCAACTGCGGACTGTACAAGGTGGCCGAGCAGGTCGAGGCGGGTAAGCCGTGTGCGGTCGTGCTGGGCCAGACCCCGTTCTACGCCGAGGCCGGCGGCCAGGTGGGGGACACCGGCTCGCTGCAGTTCACCAACGGTGCTCGCGTCAAAGTCACCGACACCGTCAAGGTCGGCGACGTCACGTTCCACCTCGGTGAAGTCCTCGCAGGGACGCTGCAGGGCGGGGCGACTTCAGTCGCCCTGGCCGTCGACGCTAAACGCCGTGCCCTCACCCAGAACAACCACACGACCACCCACGTCATGAACCGTGCCCTGCGGGACCACGTCAACGACGAGGCGAACCAGAAGGGTTCGCTGGTCGACGACGAAAAGCTCCGCTTCGACTTCTCCCACGGCAACGCGCTGTCGCCCGAAGAGATCGCTGCGGTGGAGAAGCAGGTCAACGACGACATCGCCAAGGACCTGCCGGTGTACGCCCAGGTCGTGCCGCAGGAAGACGCGCTGAAGATCAACGGCCTTCGTGCAGTCTTCGGCGAGAAGTACCCGCCGATGGTCCGCGTCGTGTCGATCGGCGTCCCCGTGAACGATCTGATCAGCGACCCCGACAACGCCGACTGGCCCGGCTACAGCATCGAGTTCTGCGGCGGTACGCACCTCGCCAAGACCGGCGACGCCGAGGGCTTCTGCATCGTGTCGCAGGAATCGGTCAGCAAGGGTGTACGTCGTGTGACCGCACTCACCGGGCCCGCGGCCCACAAAGCCGTGGCCACGGGACAGCAACTCGCCAGCAGAGTCGAGATGCTCAAAGATGCGCCGGTCGAATCGCTGGCTCAGCAGATCGAAACCATCACCAAGTCGGCCGAGGCCGCGACGTTGCCGTTGTCCGCCACCCACGCGATCCGTCTGGGCCTCGGCGAGCTCGGCGAGAAGGTGAAGGCCTACCAGAAGCAGCAGGGCAACCAGGCCGAGCAAGGCGTCGTTGCCGCGGCGCAAGCCATTGCCGAGGAACATTCCGGGGGGGTCATCGTGGCGGAGGTCCCCGGGGCCGATGGCAAGACGCTCCGCTCGGCGATGGATGTCGTCCGCAAGAAGCACGGCGAGAGCGCGTTGTTCCTCGCCACCGCCGACGCCGAGTCGGGCAAGGTCGCGATGATCGCCTCGGTGCCCAAGCCGATGATCGAAGGCGGCTTCAAGGCCGGCGACTGGATCAAACACGTCGCCCCCATCGTGGGCGGCGGCGGCGGCGGCCGACCCGACATGGCCCAGGCCGGCGGCAAAGACCCTGCTAAACTCCCCGACGCCCTCGAAGCCGCGAAACAGTTCGCAAACGAGAAAACCGCTTAGCCACAGATTTCACAGATTTACGCAGATTTTCGAAACAGCATGACCAGGTTTTAATCTGTGTTCATCTGCGAAATCTGCGGCAACATGATTGGATTTAACCATGGCCCGTATCAACGACAATTACCTCAAGCTCGCCGCCGGCTACCTCTTCCCGGAGATCGCACGCCGCGTCAACGCCTTTGCCGAAGCCAACCCCGAGGCCAAGCTCATCAAGCTCGGCATCGGTGACGTGACCGAGCCTTTGCCCGAAGCGATCCGCACCGCGATGATCCGCGCCGTCAACGAGATGGGCAAGAGCGAGTCCTTCCACGGCTACGGCCCCGAGCAGGGTTATGCCTGGCTGCGTGAAGCCATCGCCGACCACGACTACAAGGCCCGCGGCTGCGAAATCGATGCCTCGGAGATCTTTGTGTCCGACGGCAGCAAATGCGACAGCGGCAACATCCTAGACATCCTCGGCCACGATAACACCATCGCTGTGTGCGACCCGGTCTACCCGGTGTATGTCGACACCAACGTCATGGCCGGCCACACCGGCGGGGCCAACGAAGACGGGCGTTACGAAGGCCTGGTCTACCTGCCGATGACCGATGCGAACAGCTTCGAGCCCGCGTTGCCCGAGTCGCCTGTGGACGTGGTGTACCTCTGCTACCCCAACAACCCCACCGGCGCGACCGCCAGCCGTGAGACGCTCAAGGCGTGGGTCGACTACGCCCTGGCGAACAACACGCTGATCCTGTTCGATGCGGCCTACCACGCGTTCATCACCGATGAAGACGTGCCGCACTCGATCTACGAGATCGAAGGCGCTCGCAAGTGCGCGATTGAGTTCCGCAGCTTCTCGAAGAACGCGGGCTTCACCGGCACGCGTTGCGCCTTCACCGTCGTGCCCAAGGGCCTGACCGGCAAGGCCAGCGACGGCAGCGACGTGGAGATCCACGGCCTGTGGAACCGCCGTCAGTCCACCAAGTTCAACGGCGTGTCCTACATCGTCCAGCGCGGGGCCGAGGCGGCCTACAGCGAAGAAGGAAAGGCCCAGATCGAAGAGCTGGTCGGCTTCTACATGGAAAACGCCCGCCTGATCCGCGAAGGGCTGATCGCCGCGGGCATGACCGTGTTCGGCGGGATCAACGCCCCGTACGTCTGGGTCAAGACCCCCGACGGCGTTAGCTCCTGGGACTTCTTCGACCAGCTTCTCAACGAAGCCCACGTCGTCGGCACCCCCGGTAGCGGCTTCGGCGCATCCGGCGAAGGCTACTTCCGCATCAGCGCCTTCAACAGCCGTGAAAACGTCGAAGAAGCGCTCCAACGCATCGGCGCCAAGCTGGCTGTGTAAAAACGTTAGCCCCGGGGCAATGACCCGGGGTGCCTGTGCTCCCCAATCGCAACGAACCTCCCGGCCGACCGCACCCCGCGGTCGGCCGCGGCTTTATACTGCCCCCATGACGGACGACCTCGCCTTCAATCAGGAAATCGAACTCTTCCTCGCCACCTGCCGGACCGCGAGCCTCGCGACCTTCGGCTCGGATGGCCAGCCCCACGCCGCCAACCTCCAATACGCCCACGACGCCAACTGGTGCCTGCACTGGATCAGCTCGACCGACTCCAAGCACAGCCAGCACCTGATTGAGAATCCCCGCGCCGCGGTCACCATCTACGCCCACCAGGACGTCCCCGAGCTCATCCACGGCCTTCAGATCCACGGCACCGTCGACCTCGCCATCTCCCACGGTCAAGCCGAGTGGAACCACGTCTGGGAGCTGTACACCGGCAAGTTCGAGTTTGTGAATTCGATGCCTCAGCTCCGCTCGGCTGCAGAACAGCAGAGTTTTTATCGTTTCCGCCCGACCTGGCTCCGCTGGATCGACAACCGCAAGGGGTTTGGCTGGAAGGTCGAGAAAACGCTGAGCTGAATTGGATGCAATAGCAGGGGGCTGGTGGCGTTCTACGGCCATGAGATACCCGCCGGTTGCTCTGTTATTGGTTCTATTGGTCTTGGCGTTCGCGGCGAGCCCGGCCCTGTCGAAGGTCACGGGCGTGATCACCATCACGCGTCTTTTCAATTACGCAGACCAGGACATCCCGTCCTACATCACCCAAGACAACACGCCTCTGAACAACCCGATCACCGACGAAGGCGCGACCCTCGGCCGGGTGCTGTTCTACGACAAACGACTCTCGGCGGACAACTCGATCTCGTGTGCGAGTTGCCATCAGCAGGAGCACGCCTTCTCCGACACGGCCGAGCGCAGCGAAGGCATCGACGGCCAACTCACCAACCGTCATTCGATGCGTTTGGTCAATGTCCGATTCGGGGACGAAACAAAGTTCCGCTGGGACGAGTCGGCCGAGTCGCTTGAGGCGCAGATGACCCTGCCCATCCGGAACCAGGCCGAGATGGGGTACAGCGGTGAAGACGGCGGCCCCGGCTTCGATGAACTCATCGAGAAGATGGAAGACACCCGCTACTACCCCAAGCTCTTCAAGATGGCGTTCGGCGACAGCCAGATCACCGAAGAGCGGATGCAGTTGGCGCTAGCCCAGTTTGTCCGGAGCATCCAGTCGTTCGACTCGAAGTACGACGAGGGGCGGGCCCAGGTCGACTCGGAGCTGGACGACTTCCCGAACTTCACCGCCTCGGAGAACAACGGCAAGCGGCTGTTCTTCGAAGACTTCGAGTGGGTCGAGGACGAGCATACGCCACGGCGGAGGCCGAACGCCCGTAACGCCAGCACCGATTCTTTCCTCGCGGCCCGGCGGGTCGGCGGCGGGTTCAACTGTGCCGAATGCCACGTGCCGCCCGAGTTCGCGATCGTGCCGGACTCGCTGAACAACGGCTTTGTGCGCCCTTCGCCGCCGGGCCGGGGCAATCCGGTGGACCTGAACGTGACCCGCTCGCCCACCCTGCGTGACCTCGTCCATCCTGATGGGGACCTCAACGGCGGCATGTTCCACGCCGGTGCCGCGACGAACATCAATGCGCTTTTCGCCCACTACGACTTCCGCCAGCCCAACGACGACAACACCAACCTCGACCCCCGCATGATCAAGGACGGCCTACCCCAGCTGCTCGACGCCACCCGCCAGGAACGCCATGACCTCATCGCCTTCCTCGAAACCCTCACCGGCAGCAACGTCTACACCGACGAGAAGTGGTCCGACCCGTTCAACGAGCGGGGGGATCTACGGCTGCAGCGATAGTGTTTGCTCAGTCAGTACAGCGCCAAACCCACCACGGGCCATATAGATGGTTCCAAGCTAGGTCGCCAGGTAAATGTGGTTCATTATCCGGGCTGTAGATGATTCCACCGAAGATAGAACCGCGTCCTACAAGCCAATCGCCCCTTGACGTTTTGTACCAGACCGATTTGCTATCGGCATGAAACACCGTCCCGGTGAACAAGCTCCAAAATCCGGTAGTGCGTAGGCCGCTGTTTTCAACAAAATATAATTGTTGGTGTTCTTGTAGGTCCATGATCCATTCTGCGTCCTTTTGAATTGAACTCTGGCATAGCCAAAGACGGACCTTGAGATCTAGATCTGTAGTAGAAGCAGTTAACATCAATACCAGTGGCAATATGGCAACGAGCCAGTTTGGTAGATAAGAAAAAACATTACTTTTTTTGCGTACGGCAACGAAGAAAAATACGCCAAGTCTTGCTGCGAGATACCAAGCACTAAAGACCATGCTCGATCCAATAAAGATCGACCATGAGGCAGGAACCGTGGCATCCGATGCGATGATCAGGATCGTTCCAGCGAGCAGATATAGAACAGCGTATTCGAGGCTGGCCGGTTGGAAAGCAACGCGCAACCAGAACGAATGAGGCGTTGCTGGTTGAGTTGTTGCATCGCTCATTCATCAGTACCGATGGATATATCGACTAGGCTTCGCTTGATTTCATCGGCCTCGCTCATCCGCCCGCTCCCACTCGTGCGACAGGCCTGCCAACCCTTGGCGGGGCCGACTTCGTTGAAGTTGGGCAGGAGGTCGCGCAGGGTTTGCAGATTGCGTTGCACGATCGGTGAGTCCCACATGTCGGCGTTCATCGCGGGGGCGACGAGCAGCGGGGTGTCGCTGGGCAGGGCGCAGACGGTGAGGCTGACCAAGTCGGGGGTGAGTCCGGCGGCGAGCTTGGCGAGCATGTCGGCGGAGCAGGGGGCGATGACCATCTGGTCGCACCAGCGGGCGAGGCCGACGTGTTGGGAGTCGGGGCGGTCGTCGTGTTGCCACATGCTGGTGAGTACGGGGTGGCCCGACAGGGACTGGAGCGTGAGTGGGGTGATGAACTTCGTGGCCGCCTCGGTCATGATCACGCGGACCTCGGCCCCGGCTTGGGCGAGGCGGCTGACGAGCGTGGCGGTCTTGTACGCGGCGATCCCGCCGGTGAGGGCGACGAGAATCTTGCGGCCGGCGAGGTTGGAGGCGTCTTCGGGCATGCCACCATTGTAGAGCAACGAAAAAGCCCACCGATGATTTCACCGGTGGGCTTCATGGAATTCGGTTGAGGGAAGAGGTTTACTCTTCGTCTTCGGCGGGGAGCTCGAGGGTGATCTTACCTTCGACGACTTCCTGCACGGCGACTTCGAAGTCGGTGCGGCCGTTGCGTTCGACCAGCGGGCGGTCGCCGTCCATGAGTTCACGGACGCGGTGCTGGACCAGCGAGGTGAACTTGAAGCGTCCGCCGAGGGCGTTGATCACGGTGTCGTCTTTGAGAGCTTCGATCATGGGGGACTCCGGGGCCTGGGCCGATGGGCCGGGTGAGGGTTGAGGGAATCCAAGATTGTAGGCAAATCCCGGAAAACCGTCAACGTCCGCCGCGGAGCTCGATCAGGCGGTCCAGGAGCTGTTTGGCGGGGGGATTGCGGTCGGGGGTGGTGCGGAGGTCGGTGGTTTGGTCGCGGGCGGTGATTGACAGGCGGTAGACGACCTCGGGGTGGGACGACCCGGACATGGGGACCAGCGTGGCCTCGTGGGCCGCGGCTTGCTCGGCCAACCGGTAGAGCCCGGCCATGTCGGTGGGCGAGAGCGTGGCGGTGGCGGGCGGGTGGAATTTCGGGGAGACGCCCGGGCCCAGGGCGGCACGGAGCGTACGGTCGGGGGTCACGGTGTGCTGGGCGGGTCGCTCGTCGGGGGCGGGGGTTTCGCCGGGCCAGGGCTGGGACTGCACGAAGAATTCGAGCGTGAAGTCCGGTGGGTAGGCGGTGGCCTCGATCACGGCCTGCCGCTCGGCCGATTCACAGCCGACCAAACCCAGCACGCCCGCGCACAGCAGCACCGCGGTGAGCCAGGCGGGCGATAGGGCAGTGGGGCGGCGGAGTAGCATGATCCCGCATGTTAGCGGTGAAGCGTGTGAAAGTGGGTTGCCCTGCGATGCCGGGCGGGGGCGGGTAAACTCTCGGCCCTATGAAAATCAGTCTGAACTGGCTCAACGACTACCTCGGCACCCCCGTCGCCCATGACGCGGTGGACGACCTCTTGACCGGCCACGGCTTCCCGATCGAAGACACCATCGAGATCGACGAGGGCCCGGCCAAGGGCGATGTCATGTTCGATGTCGAGGTCACTTCCAACCGCGGCGACTGCCTCAGCCACGTCGGCGTGGCCCGTGAGGTCGCGGCGGCGACCGGGGCCGAGCTCAAGCGTCCCCCGGCCGAGCTGCCGGACGCGGGCAGCGAATCGGTCGAGTCGTTGACCAGCGTGGATCACAGCACCCAGCCCGAGGCCTGCCCGCTGTACACCGCCCGCGTGATCACCGGCGTGAAGGTCGGCCCGAGCCCGGATTGGCTGGTCGCCAAGCTCGAAGCGGTCGGGCTCCGCAGCGTGAACAACGTCGTGGACGTGACCAACCTCTTGCTGCTCGAACTCGGCCAGCCGCTGCACGCTTTCGACATGGGCAAATTGGCGGGCCGGAAAGTCGTCGTGCGTGGCGCGACCAAGGGCGAAAAGTTCAACGCGATCGACGGCACGAAGCACGAGCTGCGTGAAGGCATGCTGGTGATTGCTGACGCCGAGAAACCCCAGGCCGTGGCGGGCGTGATGGGCGGGCTGGATTCGGAGGTCGGCGAGGAGACGACCGACATCTTGCTGGAGTCGGCGATCTTCGAGCCGCTTCAGGTCCGCAAGACCAGCCGGGCGCTCAAGCTCGCCAGCGATTCGAGTTTCCGCTTCGAGCGTGGCGTGGATCCGGTCGGCGTGGGCACCGCCAGCCGACGCGCTGCCGCACTGATCGTTGAACTCGCGGGCGGCACGCTGGCGGACGGCGTGATCCGCGTCGGGCCGTTGGCGGACCAGGAGAACGAGCCCGCCATGCTGTCGCTGCGGGCCGAGCGTTGCCGGCAGCTGCTGGGGCTGGACCTCTCGGCCGAGCAGCAGGCAGACTACCTCAACCGTATCGGGCTCAACGCCGCGGCCGACGGCGAAACCGTCACCGCGATGATCCCGACGTTCCGTCTCGACCTGTTACGTGAAGTCGACCTGATCGAAGAGATCGCCCGCCTCCACGGCATGGACGCGATCCCGATCAAGCCCAAGCTCGAGCTCATCGCCAAGCCGCCGCAGGCCACCGTGCAGGCGAAGAGGGCCATCGGCGACGTCATGGTCGCCCACGGCTACCACGAGACGATCACCTTCAGCTTCATCCGGCCGAAGTTGGCCAAGCCGTTCCTGCCCGACGGGGCCGAACCATTGATGCTCGAAGGCGACCACAAGAAAGACGAGCCGATGCTCCGGCCGTCGGCGCTGCCGAGCTTGCTGTCCTGCCGGAAGCTGAACCAGGATGCGGGCAACCACGGCGTCCGCCTGTTCGAGACCGCATCGACGTGGAAGGTCGTGGACGGCCAAACCGTCGAGACGGTGATGCTGGCGATGCTGCGTGACGCGGAAGATGTCGATGAGGCGTTGCGTGAACTGCGTGGTGGTATCGACGAGGTCGTCGAAGCGCTGGGCGGGGCGAAAGCCTTGGGCACGGTCCGCGTCGAGCCGATCGAAAATGGCGGCGAGTTCTCCGCGGCGGGTACGGTCTTCGTCGGCGACACAGCGGTGGGCGTCATGGGCCTGATCGGCGACAAGACACGCGACCGGTTCGATGTGCAGACGGCCCAGGTCGCAGCCGAGTTGGATTTGGCGGCGCTCCTGGCGTTGTTCCCGCCGGTGCGTGAGGTGGGGGCGCTGCCGAAGTTCCCGGGCATTGAGCGTGATTTGTCGGTGATCGTTGATGAGGGTGTGTCGTGGTCGCAGGTCGAGTCGGCCGTCGTCGCGGCGAAGCCGGAGATGATGGAAGACCTCGCGTTCATCGGCGTGTACCGCGGCAAGCCCATCGCCAAGGGCAAGAAGAGCGTGAGTCTGCGGATGGCGTTCCGTGATCCCGCCACGACCTTGCGTCACGATCAGGTCGACCCGCAGGTCGCAGCGGTGCTCAAGTCGCTGACCGAAGCGGTCGGGGCCGAGCTGCGCGGCTGAGCTTCGGGCCGTTGCGGTAGGGTGGCACCGCCCACTGCAGAGTTTCGAAATGCTTGGTGGTGGGCGGTGCCCACCCTACGTTGAATATTCCCGCCCAGGAGTTGCGATGGCGTCGAAGATGAAGACGGTGGTGGTCGGCTGCGGCGGCATGGCCCGTGAGTGGGTCAAGCACGCGGTGGAACTCGACACGATCGAATTGGTTGGACTGGTCGATCTGAACCGCGACGCGGCGGTCGCGATGGCGGACTGGTTCGAGCTTTCGCACGATCTGGTCTTCGACTCGCTCAAGGCCGCGGTCGAGGCGACCGGCGCGGACGCGGTGTTCGACGTGACGGTGCCCGTGGCTCACGACAAGGTGACGATCGAGGCGCTTGAGTTGGGGTGTCACGTACTGGGCGAGAAGCCGATGAGCGACACGCTCGATAAAGCCCGGGCGATGGTCGCGGCGGCAAAGGCCTCGGGCAAGACCTACGCGGTGACGCAGACGCGTCGGCCGCTTGTGGGGTTCAAGTCACTCGAAAAGTTTGTCGCGGCGGACGGGATCGGTGATCTCGCGGAGCTGCACAGCGATTTCTACATCGGCGCCCACTTCGGCGGCTTCCGCGACGCGATGGCCCACCCGCTGGTGCTGGATATGGCGATCCACACGTTCGACAACGCCCGGCAGGTTTCGGGGGCCGATCCGGTGAGCGTCTACTGCCACGCGTGGAACCCCAAGCACTCGTGGTACGACGGGCATGCCTGTGCCACGGCGATCTTCGAGATGACCGACGGCGTCGTCTACACCTACCGCGGTTCGTGGTGCAACGAGGGCTGCGACACGACGTGGGAAGCCGACTGGCGGATCGTGGGGGCCAAGGGCACGATCACCTGGGACGGGGCCGACGCGATGAAGTGCGAGGTCGTGACGCCCGGCCAGACTGAGGGGTTCATCCGCGAGAAGACGCAGGTCGACATCCCGCTTATCGAGATGGCCGACGAGGGCCACGGCTATCTGATTCGCCAGTTTGCCGAGCACGTGCTGTCGGATGGGGCGGTGTCGGTCGAATGCCCGTACGAGGACAACATCAAGAGTCTGGCGATGGTGCTCGCGGCGGTGGAGAGTGCCGACGCGGGGCGCAAGGTGGAGGTGGTGTGGTAACCGCGTAGCCGCTTGCGGCTTAGCGCTAAGCCGCAAGCGGCTAATGACTACAAAGATTTGAAGTGCTGTCCTTTCGGGTCCGCCACCGCGGCGACAGCGGCGTGCACGCTGCGGGCTCCGGCCTGTTTGAGTAGCCGCGCACAAGCGTTGAGCGTCGATCCAGTGGTCTTGATGTCGTCGACGAGAATCACGTCGTATCCCGTAAGGTCGATGGGCCGCATCGCCAGCGAGCCGCGCACGTTCGCGGGGCGTTGTGACGCCGCGACCGTCGTCTGCGGCGCGGTGTGGCGGGTGCGTTTGAGCGCTTCGAGACACGGGTAGCCGCGCACATCCGCCAACGCCTCGGCCATCAGCCGCGACTGGTTGAACCCGCGCGACCACCGCCGCATCCAAGGCATCGGCACCGGGCAGACCACGAGTTTGTTTTCATCCAGCGGCTTGCCGAGTTGCTGGGCAAGTTGTTCGCCGAACCACCTCGCCCAGCTCCACTGCTTGCCGAACTTCATCGCCTTGATCCAGCCGTCGAGCGGGTCGGCGTAGGCCGAGAGCCGGGTGAGGCGGTGCCAGTGGATCGTCTGGTCGAGGCAGAACGGACATCCCCGGGCGGTCACCGCGCCCGGCCCGGCCGAGGCCCCACACCGCGGGCAATACCGCTCGGCGGCGTCGGCCGACCAGTCCTCGGCCTGGTCCAACGCGACCGCCACCCCGCGGGGCATCACCTCGTCCAACACGCTTTTCAGGTACCCGGACACCCGTTGCATACGTCTCGTTATACTCGCCAGCCGATCATGAGCGAATCCCCCGATCAAGTTTCTCGCCTGCAAGCCGTCGTCCCCGGGATCAGGCCGTTGTCGGTCTCGGCCCCGTTCGGCAACTACATTCGGCCCTCGGGCTGCACCGCCACGCTGGGCACGTTTACGGTTGAGGACCGGCCCGGCCGGGTGTGGCGGATCCTCAAGACCGTCCGCTACTACCCCCGGGCCCGCGCGTGGATCAACAAGATCGGGCTGCGCAACCCCGGCATCGGCTGGGTCGAGAAGAAGGTCGCCACGGGCAAGCTCGACCTCTCTGACAAGCTGGTGTCGATCCACGGCTTCAACGACGGCGAGTGGTTCGACCTGATCGAGCGGCTGTCCGCGATGAAGCCGATGGGCATGGAGTTGAACATGAGCTGCCCGAATGTCGGGCACATCGACTGGCCCGAGGATCTGTTTACGCGGGCGGTGGCGACGGGCGTGCCGGTGATCGTGAAGCTGCCGCCGGTGAATTATGAGGCGATGGCGCAGATGGCCTACGACCAGGGCGTGCGGGTGTTTCACTGCTGCAACACGCTGCCGGTCCCGGCGGGGGGGATGAGCGGGTACCCGCTCAAGCCCGTGGCGTTGCAGTGCATCCGTGCGATCCGCGACCTGCCGTGGGGGCAAGACGTAGCGATCATCGGCGGCGGCGGGATCCGCAGCGCGGCCGAGCTCGACGAATACCAAGCGGCGGGGGCGGATGCGTACGCGATCGGGACGATCGTGATGAGCCCGATCTTGCTGGTGAGCCACGCACGTGTGGTGCCGATCCGCGAGCGGGCGGATGCGCTGGTCGCGGGGTGAATCAGCTTAGACGAGGATGACGCCTTCGTCGGGGTGCCCGTAGCTTTGGGCTTCGCCTGTTGCGTGGCGTTCGGCGGTGAGCCAGGCGAGCAGGGCGTCGAAGTGGTGCCAGGTCGCGACGACTTGACGATCAAACGGGGCACCGATCAAGGAGGCGAGTTGCTGCGTCATTTCAGGCAACGCGTCGGTAGATTTTTTGTACTGATCCTTTGGAAGTTCCAGGCGTTTGGCTTGCGCGGCGGGGTAGACCTCGTGCCACACGCAGTGCGAGTGCGTCGCAGAGAGCCGCATGGCCCGGGCGGTGAGTCCGCCGAGGAACATGGGGGACATCGCGGTGAGTTCGCGGTCGCCTCGGCGGAGGTGGAAGTCGTCGAAGCCGTCGAGTTGGCGGTAGACGCCCGGCAGCGAGAGCGGGGCGTCGAGGTAGACCGTGGCGGCGGGGTGAGCGCTCAACAGCGACGCGATCATCGCGTCGGCGTCCTGCTTCTTCGCTGAGGCGTGGAAGGACAGGGGCGTCTGGGTTTCGGGGTCGCCTTGGACCACGACGGTGGTCCCCGCGAGTTTGCTGCCGAGGTCGATCGCGAAGGTGGGGGGCATACGCGATGGTAGGAGCCGCGCCGCAGCTACGCAGCGGCGGGCTTTCGAAATACGATTCCCTACTCCCTACTCCCTACTCCCTACTCCCTACTCCCTCACACCCGGTCCTTCGGCTGGATCGATCGCGTCACCTTGTACGCGCGGTTGCCGCGGTGTTGGCCTAGCTGGCCGATGAACTTGCGTTTGCCTTCGACGGTCAGCGCGAGCGGCGAAGTGGCGGGTTTGTCGGTGAGGATGAGGTCGCCGACCTGGAGGTTGACCAGGTCGTGGAGGGTCATGGTGGTGTTGGCCATGACGGCGGAGACATCGACTTGCGCCGAGTCGAGCGACCCGGCCATGCGTTCGCGGAGCTGATCGTCGCGGGTGAGCTTCTTGTAGCTCGACCAGGATTGGCTGCTGAGCTTGTCCACGACCGGCTCGATCACGGCATATGGGATGCACAGGCTCATCGTGCCCGCCCGGCTGCCCATCTTCAGCTCGAAGCCCACCACGACGACCACCTCGTTGGGCGGGACGATCTGGACCAGCGCGGGGTTGGACTCGGTCTCTTCGAGCTTGAAGTCGGCCTCGATGATGTTGGCCCAGGCCTCGTGCAACGCGGTCATCGCCCGGGCCAGGATCTGACTGACCAGGCGGTTTTCGATCGCGGTCAGCGGACGCTGGGGGATGAACAGCTCGGCGTTGGACCCGCCCAGCAGGCGGTCGATGACGGGGTAGATGATCAGCGGGCTGATCTCGAAGCAGATGTTGCCCTCCAGCGGATCGCAGGACAGCAGATTGAAGCAGGTCGGGTTGGGCAGCGAGTGGGTGAACTCGCTGAAGGTCATCTGCTCGATGTTGGCGACCTTGACCTCCATAATCGTGCGGAGGAAGCCTGAGAGGGCGGCCCCGAAGTTCCGGCTGAACGCCTCGTGGAGGTTTTCCAGGGCCCGCATCTGGTCCTTGGAGACCCGTTCGGGGCGTTTGAAGTCGTAGCTGCGGATTTCGAGGTCTTCGTCGCCGGGGCGGCGGCGGGTGGAAAACACCTTCGCCTCGTTGGACGCTTCCGCAGCGCTCTCGTCGGCATCCACGGCGGCCAGCAGGGCGTCAACTTCATTCTGGTCAAGGACTTCTGCCATTCGTTTCGTCTCAAAAACCGCTGCGGGCCTCGTCGGGAGGGCTTAACGCAAGCGCAGTCTCAACACGGTTTTATCGGGCAACGGGCGTGATCGTCTGCAAATCCGGATTTTTTCGGATTCGTGCAATCAAATCGGCCCCGATCGGCGTTGGTGAGGGTGTGAAGGCGATGTCGCGTGAACCCGAAGACCTGCAGGACCTGCTCCAGAGCGGGTACCGCTACGCCCTGGCGTTGACCCGCCAGCGTGAGGCGGCGGAGGACGTGCTCCACGAGGCGTGCCTGTCGCTGGCCAAGACCGATGGCCCGTGGAAGCGTCGGCTGCTGTTCCGGGCGATCAAGCACCGGTTCATCGACGCCTACCGCCAGCAGCAGCGCCGACCCCAGACGCAGACGGGCGACGAGGCGTATCGGTTCGCTGAGGACGCCCAGGGCGGGGTCCTGGCCACGCTGGTGCAGACCGACTCAGTCGAGGCGGCGCTGCGTTGCCTGAGCGACGACGAACGCGAAGCGGTCCTCCTGGCCTGGGTCGAGGGGTACACCGCCCGAGAGACCGCCAAGCAGCTCGGCCGACCACGCGGCACGGTGCTCAGCCTGCTGCACCGGGCCCGCAAGAAACTCCGCGACCGCTTGGGTGAGCCGGCCGCATCCGACCTCCAGACCTCCAGCAGAAGAAAGGCGGAACAATGAACGATCATGAACGCCAATCCGACGTCCGCGACGAGGTCCGCGCCTACTACGAATCGCAGACGCTACGCCCCGAGAAGTTGAACCAGATTCTCGGGGACATCGAAGCGACATCGCCCGGACGCGGGCGGCCTGGGGGGGCTGCCCGTGGTCTGGCATTCTGGGCGGGGTCGCCCAGGGGCATGGCCCTGGCGGCGGGTTTGCTGCTGGCGTTGGTCCTCGGCGGTGTATTCGCGTGGCCCGGCGGCGAGGGGTTGACCCGTGTGGTCGCCCAGGAGATTGCGCTGAACCACAATAAGACGCTCAAACCCGATTACGAAGCCGTGGTCTTTTCCGACCTCTCGCTCATGAGCGACAAGCTCGGCTTCACCCCGATCGAGCCCGCCTCGCTCGCCGAGCGCGGCCTGAGCCTCCAGGGCGGGCGTTACTGCTCGGTGCAGGGGTGCATGGCCGCGCAGCTCCGCGTGGTGGATGCCGACGGCGGGGCGTACACGCTCTACCAGGTCCGCCCCGATGAGCGCCTGGCCCAGCTCGACCCCGCAACCGCGACGGTCGACGGCGTCGACGTCGAACTCTGGACCGAGGCCGGGCTGGTCATGGGCCTGGCCCGCTCGCGATGAATTTTTGACTCGTACTTCTTTCAACCTTTTTCTGGAGACTCAAGATGAAGCGGATCAGTGCAATCGGGATGTTGGCCTTGGCGATGATCGTGGTGGGCGCGTTGAACGTGTCGACGGCGGTGGCGGGCGACGCGGATGAGAAGAAGAGCGCTAAGGCCGAGCTGGTCGTGGTCAAGTTCCACGCGGACTGGTGCGGCTCGTGCAAGGCGATGGGCGACACCTTCGAGGACCTCACCACCAAGCTCGACAGCGAGCCGGTGTTGTTCGTGAACCTCGACCAGACGACGACGCCCGGCCGAGAGCAGGCGGGCTACCTCATGAACGCCATGGGCGGCGGCGAGGTCTGGGACGAATTCGGCGGAAAGACCGGCTTCATCCTCGTGATCAACCCCAAAGACATGAGCGTCGCGGCCAAGCTCACCAAAGACATGGGTTTCAAGGACATGGTCAAGGCCATCAACGAAGCCATGCCGTCGGCGTAAACCCACACGACATCGATCTCGCCCGTCGGGGTAGCCCCCGGCGGCGCGTTTTGGGCGGACTCGAATTCACTGCACCGGGTCGGGGTGGGCTAGGATGGGAAGAAGGCTTGCCATGAACTATCACTCCCGATTCATCTTCTGCCTCGCCGTGCTTCTTCTGCTCGGTTTCGGCGGAGCAAACACGTCCGGCCAGACCCTGGACTTTGGGCTCCTCGAGCCGAGCCAGCCTGTGACCGCCGAGGCGGTGATGATCGCGGGCCAGACCCACACCGGCAGCCCCACAGCGATTGCGGTGGTGATCGACATCGCCGACAAATACCACATTAACCCCGATCCGCCCCGCAGCGGCCCCACGTGGTTCCCCGGGCAATACCCCACAACCCTGAAACTGATCGATCCCCCGGCGGGCGTTCAGGTCGGCCAGGTGCAATACCCCGAGCCCAAGCCCTACGCGGTGGAGTACGCCGACCAGGACATCCTGGTCTACGAGGGCCAGGTGGTGCTCTACGTCCCGCTGCTGCTGAGCCCGGAGGTCGAGGCGGGGACGTTGGATTTCAAGCTTGAGCTCGAGGTGCAGGCTTGTGACCCGAAGGTGTGTCTGATGCCGGAGGTGATTGAGCTTTCGACGTCGATCGAGGTGTTACCCGTTGGTACCGAGCTCGCTGAATCTGATCAAGCGACTCAGGACCTTTTCGCTGGTTTTGATCCGGCGGGTTGGGCGGCGATAGGTGAGCCCCTTGATGTGCCAGAACCAACGCAAGTAATCGAAGATAACTCGGCTGAGCCGTCGGATCAATCGATGCCCAGCGGATGGTTGGCTCTGTTTCTCTTTCAGAAATTGGCGGTGGCGTTGGCTGCGGGTTTTATTTTAAATTTTACGCCTTGCGTCTTGCCGGTGGTGCCCCTGAAAGTGATGAGCCTTGCGCAGCACGGCAACGCCGCCGGGGGGCGTAAACGAACGATTCTGCTGGCGCTGGTCATGGCGTCAGGCATCATCGGCTTCTGGCTGGTGATCGGTGGGGCGATGGTGGTTTTCAAACAATTTGACACCATCAGCAAGCTTTTTCAGAACCCCGAATTTAATCTTGCTGTGGGGGTTGTGATTGCGGTTTTGGCCGTCTCGATGCTGGGTGTGTTCACGATCAATCTGCCGCGTGCGGTCTACCAGATAAACCCAACCGGAGATACGGTGACGGGATCTTTTGGTTTTGGGATCATGACCGCCGTGCTGGCGACACCCTGTGCCGGCCCTTTGATGGGGGCTGCGGTCGCGTGGGCAACACTGCAGGGTGTCGTGACCGTGCTCTTGGTGTTTGCGGCTTTGGGCCTTGGTATGGCTTTGCCATATCTCTTGCTGACGCTGTTTCCTGAACTCGTCAACAAGATGCCCAGGGCCGGGGCGGGAAGCGAACTGCTCAAGCAGACCATGGGCATCCTGATGCTCGCGGCCGCGGCATTCTTTTTAGGCGTGGGCATTGTCGCCTTGACCTCCGACGGCACGCAAGCCAACAGCCAACTGCATTGGTGGTTCGTGGGGGCTTTGGTGGCGGCGGCGGGGATTTGGCTAATCCTGCGGGGGGTGACGAAGGTCTGCCAGACCTCGGGTGGGCGGCGTTTCGTGTCGGTTTCCGGTCTGTTGTTGATCGCCTCTGGGGTTTGGCTTGGTGCCGCAAATGCCTGGCCAGATACGGCACGGGGGAGCGCAGCGGGCGACGAATTGCTTGATGAAGGGATCCCGTGGATTTATTACACCCCGGACCGGCTCGCCGAGCAGCAAGACGCGGGGCGTGTCGTACTACTCGACTTCACCGCCGAGTGGTGCCTCAACTGCAAAGCTCTGGAAAAAGCCGTGCTCGAAAGCGATCGGATTACCGCGTTGCTTCGCGAGCCTGGTGTTGCTCCGGTGAAGGTCGATATCACATCCCGCCGTAACGTCGACGGGAACAACCTGCTCAAGAAGATGGGGCGCGTAACGATCCCGCTGCTGGTGGTGCTGGACGGACAGGGCAACGAGGTGTTCAAGGCCGACTTCTACACCATCGATCAGGTGGCCGACGCGATCGAGCGTGCCAAGGCCTGGGGTGAGGTTGCGATGCGGTGACTGACCAACTCAGAGTAGGGTTACGGGAAAACTAACACTCGACACCACCCCCTAGCCCGGCCACACTATCGGCATGAGCCTGCAACCCAAGATCCAACAACTCGGCCTCACACTCCCGCCTGTGCCCGCGGCGGTCGCGAACTACCGCGTCACCAACGAGAGCCACTTCACCCTGTACATCAGCGGCCAGCTGCCCAAGACCGACGACGGGAGCCTGCTGGCGACCGGCAAGGTCGGTGGCGAAGTCGATCTGGACACCGCCAAGCAGTGTGCCCGGCAGTGCGTGCTCAACGCCCTGTCGGCGATCGAATCGGAGCTCAGCGGGCACCTGACGGGCAAGTTCCAGCAGGTGGTCCGCGTGGGCGTGTTTGTCGCCAGCACGCCGGAGTTTACGGATCAGCACCTCGTGGCCGACGCCGCCAGCAGCCTGCTGCAGGAGGTCCTGGGCCCGAAGGGCAACCACGCCCGCTCCGCGGTGGGCTGCGTCTCGCTGCCGCTGGACGCCCCGGTCGAGATCGAGATGACCGTCGAGCTCTTCGACGACCGTTTCGAGATGGACTGATCCGTCACGCCCGGCGGCTCGGGGTCCTCCGCGTCTGGGGACCCGTTTTCCGGGCCCGCCCGCTGCGTCCGGTAAATCCGGGGCTTCGGACGGGCGAGGCTTGACGAAAACCGATCCGGGGGAGACACTTACAACTTCCCGGCACCGCGTTCGGCGGGTTGCCCCCTTTGGTTTCTCAGGAGTTTGCATATGGCACGCGCACGTTCAGGCGGAGGCAGCACCGGATCGATCTGGGGCTTGGTCCTTTTTGGGGCTGGCTTCTTCATCTCCATGATCCTCGCCATCGTGTTCTATACGAAGGTTGAAGCCGCTGAACAAGCCGCAGAAGCGGCCCAATCAGAGTTGAATTCGGTCCGCAATAGTGCCGACAGCAACGACCCCGCCTACACCGCGCTGACTGCGGAAGGCTCGGGGACGGCCGTCCGCAAGCTGCTTAACGCCGTCGGCGAGCGTGACACCCAGATCGGTGTCCTGCAGAGCGATCTCGGGGCCCAGACGAATGCCCGGAACGCGGCCGAGGCCCAGCTTCAGACCCAGACCGAGGCCACCCAGAAGGCCCAGGCCGACCTCCAGCAGACCGTTGATGCGAAGGACGCCCAAGCCAAACAGCTCACCGCTCAGGTGACCGCCCTGGAATCCACGGTCAGCGCGATTTCCCAAGAGAACACCAACCTCAAGTCGCTGATCGATTCCTCGATCGAAGATGTGGTCGATAACTACGACGCCCAGATCAACGAGTGGAAGAAACGGACCAGCGATGCTCAGGCCGAGGCATCCGCCAGCGAGCGGACGGTCATCGAGCTGCGTGAAACCATCGAAGTCCTGCGTGGCAAACGTCCCGAAGACATCCCCGTGACCCTGGCCGACGCCACCGTCGTGGCCCAGATCCCCGACCAGAACAAGATCTATCTCGACATCGGCCGCGACGCGAACCTACGTTTGGGCATGGCCTTCCAGGTCTATGATGCTGGCGACGTGGTCAAGATCGAAGACCCCCAAGCCGAAGGCAAGGCGGTCGTTGAGGTGATCAACATCAACTCCAACAGCGCCATCGCCCGCATCGTGCAACGCAAGCCCCGTGCGGTCGTGAACGACGGCGACATCCTGGTCAACGTCGTCTACGACCCGAACCGCCTCTATTCGTTCCATGTTTTCGGCCAGTTCGACCTGAACTACGACGGCGACCTCGATGAGAACGGCAACGACAAGGTCCGTAGCCTGGTGACCCGTTTCGACGGCCTGATCTCCGAGGAACTCGACTACGCCACCGACTACCTGGTGCTGGGCATCGAGCCCGTGCTGCCCGATCGCCCCGAGGACGAACTCGACCTCATCAAGATGCGTGAGTTCCGCACCGCCCTGGAAAACTATCAGGCCTACCAAGACCTGATCTCCAAGGCCCGCGAATTGGGTGTGCCGGTGCTCAACCAGAACCGCTTCCTCGACCTGATCGGTTACTTCGAACGCTGAAGCCACGCGGCGCGGGTGCCTGACACCGGCCCGCCTCAGGGACTGATTCCATGGCCCAGAGGGGACCGGTCTACGAAAAGGTCGAATACCTCCTCGCCCGTCTGCTGGCGACTGCCGTCACCGGGTTCGAGGTCGAGCAGAGCCAGAAGACCGCCCGGTTCATCGGGGCGCAGCTCGACCGCTTCGACGTTAAACACCGCAAGCGGGCTCAGCACAACATCCGTCTGTGCTTCCCCGACTGGACCGATGATCAGGTCCGGCTCTGTGCCAAGAAGTCGACGCAGCACCTGATCCAGCTCGCGTTCGAGACCCTCCACACCCCGAAGGTGCTCAACGCCGACTCCTGGCCGAACCACATCAAGATGGTCAACCTCGGCCAAGCGATCGATCTGCTCAATTCCGATGGCCCGACCATCCTGCTCACCGGGCACCAGGGCAACTGGGAAGTCCTGGGCTATCTTTTGGCCCTCCTGGGCTACGACATGGACACGATCGCCCGGCCGTTGGATAACAAGCTGATCAATGATTGGCTGCTGGGCATCCGCGAGAAGCAGGGGATGCGGATCGTGACCAAGTTCGACGCTACGGAGCGGATGGTCTCGGTCCTCGAGCAGGGCGGGGCGTTGGCGTTTACCGCCGACCAGAACGCGGGGGACAAGGGCATCTTCGTGCCGTTCTTCGGGCGTTTTGCGAGCACCTATAAATCCATCGGGCTGTTGGCGATGACCCACAACGCGCCGATCGTCTGCGGCTACGCCCACCGCATCGGCCAAGACTTCAAGTTCGAGATGGGCATCACCGACATCATCCGCCCGGAAGACTGGGAGGCCCAGCCCAACCCGCTCTATTACATCACCGCGCGGTACTGCCGGGCGTTTGAGACCATGGTCCGCGACCGCCCCGACCAGTTCCTCTGGAGCCACCGCCGGTGGAAGAGCCGCCCCCGCCACGAGAAGAAGGGCCAGCCCATCCCCCGGGCGTTGCGGACCAACCTTGAAGGTCTGCCGTGGATGACCGACGACCTCATGCGGCAGCTCGAAAACCCGCCCCCGGAATACACGGCCTGAACCGGCGCGGCGGCGGGACGACTCGGGGATTTTTCCTGCCCGGCTTGACCGGGGCAGGGAGCTGGGCATAATCCGGCGTCCGCGGGTTTTTCCGGTACGGCATCGGGGGTATCGTTTCCGTGCCGGGTGCGGACCGACCGGGTCCCGATCCCGCCCCCCGATTGAGCGTGCCACACAAGGGCACGACAGAAAGAGATTCACCATGAGCGACCAAGACGAACCGCTGCGCCTGAAAGACAAGAAGATCCTGGTGGTCGACGACGACCCGGAGATCCGCGCCGCGATCGACCACGCCCTGCAAGCCGAAGGCGCCCTGACCCAGGTCTGCGGCGACGGCAACTCCGCGGTCCGTATCTGTGAAGGCGACCCGCCGGACCTGGTGGTGCTGGACATGATGCTGCCCAAGCGCTCGGGCTTCCTGGTCCTCGAAAAGGTCAAGAAGTTCGAGTCGGCACCCCGCGTGATCATGGTCACCGCCAACGAGGGCAAGCGCCACCAGCAGTACGCCGAGAACCTCGAAGTGGACGGCTACCTGCTCAAGCCCGTTCGGCTCGAACGCCTGATCACCCTCGCCGAAGACCTGCTCGGCGGCGATTGATCCCCGCCAAGTCGGCTTGACCGGTAGCTCGATACAGCCCCGACCGTTAATTCCGCCCTCCAACTTTTGAACACTCAGGACGCCCCTCCGCGTCCGAGGCGTTATCGATTGTCTTCCGGGGGGTGACCCTGCGGTTTATAATCGTTTATCCCTCAAGCCATCGGATCGCTTGGGGCAAGCGATTCATCCCCCGACGTCCGGAGCCCGCCATGCTTCCCATTCCGATCCGCGATCGTGTTGCCAAGTGGTTGTTGGCTGCCTGCTTGGTTGGGCTGTTGGCCGTGAGTGGATCGGCGAACGCCGAGGTGACCCTCGTCCGACTCCAGACCGACGACGGCAATGTCTACCGCGGGGAGTTGATCCGGCAGACCGCCGAGGTGGTGGTGCTCAACGTGGAAGGCATCGACGCCTCGTTCGACCAGGAAGACATCGCGGTATTCGAAATCCTCGAAAGCCCGGAGCAGCTTTACCAACGCCGACGTGCGGAATTGGCAAAGGATGACCTTGCCGGCCGACTGGCTCTTGCGCGAGAGATGCGGGACCTCGACGCCTTACGTTGGGCCAAGCTGGAGTTGATGTCGCTGGACCGCGATTTCCCGGAGCACCCGGTGGTGCGTGACGAGCTCGCGATCGTGGAAGCCCATCAGCGGCTGGCACAGACCCGGGCCGACGACGCAGATAATCCTCGCCGAGACCTGCCCCGACGCCCCGAGCGACGCGGCGAGGTCGAGGGGGATGAGTTTCTTTCGTCTCGGCAGATCAACCTGATCAAGGTCTACGAGGTGGACCTCTCGACCGAGCCGAGGATCGTTATCTCCGACGAAACCCTCGATTCGTTCTTCCAGAAATACAGCGACAACCGCTTGGTGCCCACCGGGCGTCGAGACCGCGGGGCGTTCAAACGGCTGGACGGCCACGAGCAGCTCGACCTGATGTTCCGGGTCCAGGCCCGCGACCTCTACGACCAGGTGGACGTCCGGCAGGAGCCGACGCCGCTCGCTCGGTTCCGACGCACCGTGAACCCGCAATACGTCGCACGCTATTTCGCGCCGACCTTCGGGCACGGCGAGATCCCCGGCCTGTCGCTGTTCAACAAACGCCCCGAAGACGAGGCCGAGGCGTACACCAACTTCTACCGCCTGACCCAGTTCCGCTACGAGGGCACCCCCATGATCGACCGGGCCAACCCCAAGCTGTCGCTGATGCTGCAGTGGGGCCTGGCCCGCGAGTCGGCCCGTTTCCCCGCCCCCGACATCCCGGGCTGGAAGCCCGCCTTCAGCTCGACCGACGACACGGAGTACCAGCGTTACGTCGACTGGATCGATTCCCTCTTCAAGGAAGACCTCGACTACGGCATCACGCCGGCTCTGTCCGACGAATTGGAGTGAACCTAGGGCTGATAATTACGCGTTGGCCCCGCTCCCGTGGCCGTGGTGAAATATCTCGGATTCCGGGGCTGGCGAGCGGGTTTTGGGCGTCTCGGCGGGCCAGGCGCGACGCGGTTAGGGATTCGGCGGGGAAATGACGGCTGGGCTGTTGCGGGGGGGCGTGATGCGTTATCCTATGACGTTCCAACGATTAACCCTCTGCAGTCTTGTTTCATCTGATTCGTACGAAAGGGCTTGCCGCGTGACCCGACTGAAATTTTTGATGCTGGCCGGATCGATTTCGCTGACCGGGGCGATGGTGGGGTGCGATGAACAGATCGCTCAGACCGCCAAGGCCCGTGCCGAGTTGGGCGAAGCGATTACCGTCCTCGACGAGGCCGAGCAGGGCTTCGCGTACGGCGAAGGCGACTACAGCAAGGCCCGGATGGACCTGTTGTCTGAGGCCGAGTCCAAGCTCAAGGCCGTGATCGCTCAGGACGTGGACCAGCTGGCCAAGTCCGGTGCACACCGCCTCCTGGCGGGCGTGAGTTCGTCCAAGGCCAACGCCTCGATCGACAAGGCCGCCAAAGGCTTCACCCAGATCAACGGCCAGAGCGCCGGGTTGTTCAACCAGCTCGGGACCGTTCAGCGGATCAACGCTCTGATCGTGTCTCGCACCGGTGACGGCGGCGAAATCATCGCAGCCCTCGACGAGGGCCAAGGCCTCATCAAGCAGAGCAAGGCCGCGGTCAACGCCAGCCTCGCCGAGCTCTCTGTGCAACGTGAGGCGGCCA
The DNA here is from genome assembly GCF_014207595.1 of Algisphaera agarilytica. Classification (NCBI taxonomy): domain Bacteria; kingdom Pseudomonadati; phylum Planctomycetota; class Phycisphaerae; order Phycisphaerales; family Phycisphaeraceae; genus Algisphaera; species Algisphaera agarilytica. The sequence continues at coordinate 185,173 of NZ_JACHGY010000001.1, read as the reverse complement.
CGCTCAACGCCGAGAAGTTCAACGGCCAGGCGGCCAGCCACCTGACGCGGGCCCAGGAGTTCGAAGAGCAATCGCGCGTCGCGCCCAACGACGAGGTCAAGCAGGAAGTCTTCACCAAGGCGTACTCGGCTGAGATCGACGCCCAGGAAGCACAACGCCTGGCCCAAGAACAAGAAATCACCGCCAAGCTCGTTTCGGAGCAGATCGCTTCGCTGAAAAAAGAAATCGAGCTTTGGGACAAGATGTCCGCCCAGTTGACCGAGCTCAAGAAGCGGGTCGAAGCAGAAGGCGCTGCGGCCGCGCGTGACCTGGATTCGGCTGGGGGCGAGCGTGTGCTGGGCATGACCAACGTCGCCGAGGGTGTCGACCTGCTGGTCGGGCTCTACAACGATAATGTCGATGCCAACCTCGCTGCTGCGACGGCGGGCATGAACGATGCGATCTCCCAGCTCGATTCCGCCATCCGCTTTGCGGACGCGGCCGACAGGAAGACGCTGCGTTTTGAACAACTCGGTGCCAAGGCCGAGTTGGCGGGTGTGCTCAGCCGCCACGCCAACTACGCCGGTGACTTCAGCCAGATGCTGGCCTCGGTCCTCGAAAGCCCCGCGGTGGCAGGCGCACCGGCTGCGGCCGAGTTCCAGAGCAAACGCGACCAGTACGCCAACCAGGCCGCCGAGCTCGCCAAGCAGGCCCGCGAAGTCATCACCGACGGCCTCGCTCAAACCGAAGAAATGACCGGCGAAGACGTCGTCGGGCAGGCCACCCAGGGCTTGGCCCAGGCCTTCCGTACCTATGGCGACCAGCTCAACTAATCACCGGTGCCATTCAAGACAAACGACAACCGGCGGCGAGCCATGACTCGCCGCCGGTTTTGTTTATGTGTTAAGTGTTCGCTGTCAGTCGGCGTGATCACCCGAGGATCTGCAGCTCCGCCAGTGCGATCGAGGTGTCTTGGGAAAACTCGAACACCTTGTCCAGGCTCGCCGTCAGGAAGACCGACCACACCGCATCGGTCGGACCGGCGATTTTGACCTTCCGGCCCTGATCGGTGGCGAGCTTTCGGATCTCCAGCATCTGCGAGATATTCGAGCTGTTCAGAACCGGCACTTGGGACAGGTCGATCACCACATGCGGTGGTTCGTCCGCGGCGGCGTATTGGGTTTTGAGGACTTCGATCTCTTCGGAGAACGAAGGTTCCTGTGACATCTGGCTCACCCAGATCTGATCAGACCATTTTTGCAGCGGCATACGGATTCCTCATTCAAACGGGTCGGTGGGTGAGGGGAACTATTCGTCGGTGGACTCGGTGTCTTCGGTAGAAGCTGAGCCGTTGTCGGAAGGCCCGGAGTCGTCCTGGTTGTCTTCGTCTTTGACCCGGGCCACACCGACGAGCTTGTCGCCGGAGGCCAGGCTGATGACGCGGACACCCGCCGAGGCACGTTTGGTCTGGCGGACGGTCCCGGCGTTGATGCGGACGATCATGCCGTTGACCGTGATCAGCATCAGGTCGTCGGCCTCGGTAATGCGACGCAGAGCGACCACGTTGCCGTTGCGGGCGGTGGTCTGGATGTCGCGTCGGCCCTTGCCGCCGCGTCCCTGCGGCCGGGTGCTGCCGTCTTCGGATTGGACGAGGTACTCGATCAGCGGGGTCCGCTTGCCGTAGCCGTTTTCGGTAACGGTCAGTAGGTCGGCCGCGTTGTTCTCGGGGGCACAGCGGATGACGCCGACGACCTTGTCGTCCTTGGACAGGTCGATGCCCTTCACGCCGCTGGCGTTACGGCCCATCGCCCGTGCGTCCTCGGCCTGGAAGCGGATGGCCATGCCCGACGCGGTGCCGAGGAGGATGTGGTCGTCTTCGCTGACCCACTTCACGCCGACGAGCGAGTCGCCGTCGCGGAGGTTCAGCGCGATCAGGCCCGAGCTGTTGACGTTGCGGTAGTCCGCCAGGGCGGTGCGCTTCACCAGGCCGTTGGCGGTGGCGAACAGCAGGAAGTCTTCGCCCTTCTCGAAGTCGGCGATCGGCATGAACTCGACCACCCGCTCGCCGTCCTGCAGCTTGATCATGTTCACGATCGCCCGGCCGCGGCTGGTGCGCCCGGCCTCGGGGATGTTGAACACCTTGAGCTTGAAGACCCGGCCGGTGTTGGTGAAGCAGAGCAGGTCGTCGTGCGTGCTGGCGACGAAGACTTCTTCGGTGAAGTCGTCTTCCTTCGATTTCGAACCGATGACGCCCTTGCCTCCGCGGCCCTGAGTCTTGTACTCGGCCGAGGGTAGACGCTTGACGTAGCCCGAGTGGGTGATGGTCACCACGACCTGCTCGACCGGCGTGAGCGCGGCCATGTCGAGGTCGTTGGCTTCGCCGTCTTCGATGATCGTGCGGCGGGGGTTGGCGTGTTTGGCTTTGAGATCGGCGATCTGTTCGAGGATGATCGCCTCGACCCGCTTGGGGTTGGCCAGGATGTCTTCGAGGTCTTCGATCTCGCCGACGAGCTTGGTGTAGTCGTTGACGAGTTTTTCGATTTCGAGGCCGACCAACTGGATCAGTTGCAGGCGGCCGATGGCCTCGGCTTGGACGCGGGTCAAGACGGTTTCGTTCTCCGCCGTCACCTCCAGCAGCCGCTGGGGGATCTTCGGGGCATACGGGTGGCTGGAGGGGATCTGGAAGCCGCGGGCCATTAATTTTTCGATCGCCTCGTCGCGGGTCGTCGACTCGCGGATCAGCCGGATGACTTCGTCGATGTCGCAGACGGCGTAGATCAAGCCCTCGATGCGGTGGGCTTCCTGCTGGGCCTTGTTGAGCAAGAACGCGGTCTTGCGGCGGATGACCTCGACTCGGTGGTCGAGGTAGCAGTCGATCATCTGACGCAGGCTCAGCGTCCGCGGTTGGCCTTTAACCAGCGCGATGTTGATCATGCTGAAGGTCGACTGCAGCGGGGTGAGGGCGTAAAGCTGGTTTTCGACGGCCTCGGGGGAGGCGCCGCGCTTAAGCTTGATGACCATCCGCATGCCGCCGCGGTTCGACGACTCGTCGACGATGTCGGCCACGTCTTCCAGACGCCCGGCCTTGTTCATCGCCACGATCTTGTCGATCACGCCGTTGACCTTGCTCACCTGGTAAGGCAATTCGGTGACGACCAAGCGGTCCTGCTTGCCCACGGTCTCGTGGTGGATCTTCGAGCGGACGGTGACACGGCCGCGGCCCGTGCGGTACGACGCAGCGATGCCCGCTCGGCCCATGATCGTGCCGCCGGTGGGGAAGTCGGGCCCGGGGATGATCTGCATCAGCTCGGGCAGTTCGATGTCGGGGTTGTTCACCACGGCGGTGATCGCGTCACACACCTCGCCGAGGTTGTGCGGGGCGAGGCTGGTGGCCATGCCCACGGCGATGCCCAGGCTGCCGTTGACCAAGAGGTTCGGGAACTTGCCGGGCAGGACGGTGGGCTCCTGCATGACGCCGTCGTAGTTGTCCTGCCAGTCGACGGTGTCGAGCTTGAGGTCTTCGAGCATGTCCGCGGCGGGCGCGGCCATGCGGGCCTCGGTGTAACGCATCGCGGCGGGGGGGTCGGGGTCGACGCTGCCGAAGTTGCCCTGCGGGTCAACCATGGGGTGGCGCATCTTCCAGTCCTGGGCCATGCCGACGAGGGCGGCGTAGACGGATTGGTCGCCGTGGGGGTGGTAGTTGCCGGTGGTGTCGCCGACGATCTTGGCGCACTTCCGGTGCTTGCTGCCGGGGCGGAGATTGAGGTCGTTCATCGCCACGAGGATGCGGCGCAGCGACGGTTTGAGCCCGTCGCGCACGTCCGGCAACGCCCGGTCCACGATGGTCGACATCGCATAAGTCAGGTAGCTGTCGGCCAGCTCGCGCTCGATCGCGAGGTCCTGGACCTTGCCGCCGATCACGGGGCCGTCGCCGATGCCCTCAGCGGGGGTTTCGTCGGGGTTCTGATCGTCTTCGGGCAGGTCGGTGGGGGGCGTTTCGGCCATGAATCAAGGGTTCCAACAAGGGGCTTCACGGGGCGGTTTTCGCCCGTGGATCAAGCCCTAATTGTACCCGAATCAAGCCGTCTCTGCCGCCGTCCAGCGTCCTCCGGACTCAGCCCGATGAGCTGTTTTCAGCCGTCCCAATCCGCCTGGAAACGTGCTCCGATCGAGGGCCCCGAACGGCTGGCCGTGAGCAGCTCGCCGCAGTGGACTTCACGGTGGGCGATCTCGTATTCATCCAGGTAGCACGACGGGTCGACGCCCATCCAGTCGCCGGTGGCGGCCTCGGCCCGGGTGCGGAGGTTGCCGTTGCACAGTTTCAGGAACCGGCAATCGCTGCAGCGCTGGGGCAGGCCCTCGGGGCGGGTGCGGAGTTGATTGAGTCGGACGTCGGTCGGCTGCTCGCCCCAGATCTCGCGGAAGGTCTGTTCGCGGACGTTGCCCACGGGGTAGTGCCAGGAGAACTGGTCGTAGTGCACATCGCCCTCGGGGCTGACCGAGCAGATGTTGGCCCCCGAGCGGTTGCCGCCCGTGGCCGAGAGACGCTTGGCGATGGCCGCAGCGCGGGCCGGGTCGGTCTGCTCCAGGGCCATCACGGCGTAGGCCGCGTCGGCGTGGTTGCCCACGGTCAGCACCTCCAAAGGCGTGCCGCGATCATGGAACTGCTGGGTCAGTTCGAAGATGCGGTCCACCGCATGCCGGGTCTGATCCTTGGTCAGGTCGGCGAGCTGCATCTTGCCACCACGTCCCGCATAGGCGAGGTGGTAGACGCAGAGGCGGCCGATGTTCTCGCGGACGCAGAGCTCGAAGATCTGGTCGAGGTGGTCGAGGTTGAAGCGGTGGACGGTGAAGCGCACGCCGACCTTCAGGCCGTGGCGTTGGCACCGGCGGATGGCGTTGAGGGTTTTCTCGAACGCGCCGCGTTGCCCGCGGAGCTTGTCGTGGGTTTTGCCGATGCCGTCGAGCGAGATGCCGACGTATTTCACGCCGAGTTCGGCGAGGCGGGCCGCGGTGATGCTGTCGATGAGCAGGCCGTTGGTCGAGAGCGTGCAGGGCAGGCCGAGTTGGCGGGCGTAGGCCATGAGGTCGAGCGTGTCGTCGCGGACCAGGGGTTCGCCGCCTGAGAACAGGACCGCCGGGGCACCAAACTCCTTGAGTTGGTCAAGCAGCTCGCAGCCCTCGCGGTAGGTCAGCTCGTTGGGCGCGGCGCTGGCGTCGGCGTTGGCGTAGCAGTGGACACACTTGAGGTTGCACGCCCGGGTCACCGCCCAGACCACGACCGGCCGGGGCGCGTTGTCGCCCGGGGCGCGGTCGGCCTTGCGGTGGCCGTAGCGCAGTTTTTCGTTGCCGGCCTGATGGTTGCAGAGGATGTTGCTCACACTAAACATGACGAATCTCCAAAGGGATCGAAGCGGGAGTCGCTTCGGGATCAAGGTCGGGTTGGTACGGGCAGTCGGGTTCCTCACCCAGGTAGTCGCGGCTCACGGCATAGGCCCGGGCACGCGATCCGCCGCAGATTGATTTGTATCCGCATCGGCCGCACTTGCCCTTGAGCTGTTCGGGGTCGCGCAGCGCGACGAAGGTCGGGTGGTGCTGATACACATCCACGACGGACTGCTCGGGGAAACGTCCGGCCACCAACGGCAGGAAGCCCGACGGCTGCACCTCGCCGCGATGGCTGATGAAGCAGATGCCCTTGCCGTCGTTGATGCCCAGCGGCGAGCGGGCGGGCGGTCGTGGCCCGTCGGCCTTGCCAGGTTGCGGCCGCATCGGGTCGCCCATCCGTTGTTTCACAAACCGGCGGTAGAACGGGGCTTCGGTGGTCTTGATCGCAAACGGCCGGGTCTTCGCCAGACGCCACAGTAGATCGAAGACCTCATCCGTCTGGTTGCCCGAAAGTCGGTCTTCCCGATACGCCCGCCCGGTCGGCACAAGGAAGAACACCGACCACATCGCCGCACCGACCGATTCGACCAGGTCGGCGATCGCGGTGAGCTGATCCAGGTTGCCCGGCATCACCGTGGTGTTGACCTGTGTGGACAGGCCCATCGCCTGGCAGTCGCGCAGGATGCGTAGCCCATCGTTAAACGTGCCCGCCTCGCCGCGGAACCGGTCGTGCCAATCCGCGTCGGCCGAGTCGATCGAGATCGACAACCGTTGCACGCCACACCGTTGAGCTTCACGCAGCAACGGCCCGCTCACCCGCGGCGTGGCGGACGGCGCGAGCGAGGTGTGCAGCCCCAAAGACACCGCATACTCGATCAGCGTGAAAAGGTCGGCTCGCGCAAACGGGTCGCCGCCCGTCAGCACGAGCATCGGCGGCTTCGGAAAGTTGGCGAGGTCTTCGAGAAGCGACAGCGAACCGGCGGTCGAGAGCTCGTGCGGGTGGGCGTGGGGCATGGCCCGGGCGCGGCAGTGGCGGCAAGCCAAATCGCAGGCCCGCGTGACCTCGTAGAACACGAGCAGCGGGCTGTGCGCGGCGTCAGACAAGGCGTAACGCGGGGCGTTCCTTCCATGCATGGCCCCACCATAGACACTCCGCTAAACGCTTCAATGAACACACTTTTTGTGCGATTTCAGGAATTTCTTGTGACGCGCGCAACGTTTCGCCGAGCCCCACGACTACTCTGGTGGCTGGGGACGTTCCCCGGCCGTCAGGAGCCGACTGTTTGACCGATTGGCACAACATCGTGACCGAGCACGGCCCCGTGGTCTGGAAGACGGTTTACCGTCTGCTGGGCGACGCGGACTTGGCACGGGACTGCTACCAGGAGACCTTCCTGGCGGCGATGAAGATGTCTGAATCGGCCCCGGTCGAGAACTGGCAGGCGATGCTGCGGACGATAGGCACACGCAAGGCCATCGATGCGCTGCGGGCCCGGGTGCGAGCCCGGTCGCGTGAGCACAGCGGGGTCGACCCCGAGCACGTGGTGACGAGCCATGCTCCGGGGCAAGGTTCCCAAATCGTGCACCTTGAATTGGTCGACGCGGTCCGGGACGTGTTGGCACGCATCCCCGATCGCCAGGCCGAGGCGTTTGCGTTGCGGCACTTCGAGCAGATGGACAACCCCGAAATCGCCGATCGGCTCGGAACCACGCCCCGCAACGTCAGCGTCCTCATCCACCGCGCGGTGGCCCGCCTTCAGCAAGACCTGCCCGCCTCTGTCCGCCAGAACAACGACTTCACCTCCGGAGTTCCGCGATGACCCAAGAACACCCTCAACCCGAGCACGATGCGTTGATTCAAGACGTCGTCACGGCGTTTGACGGCGTGGAGGTCCCGCCGATGCCGGAGGTCGCCCAGACGGTCGCGGCCCTCGAAGCCGCTTCGTCTTCGTCCCCGTCGGCTCCGCGTCCGCTCCCGTTTTACCGGAGACCCGCGATGAAATTTATTGCTCCACTTTCGGCCGCCGCTGTAGCGGGCTTGGCCGTGATGCTCTCGATCGTCTTCCTCGGCGCTGCGCCCAGCCCGGCCTACGCCCAGGTCCGCGAACAGCTCAACGCCATCCAGACCGCCACCTTCACCATGACCATGAACAGCGATCAGGGCGAGATCGCCGTTGATTGCTGGGTGAAAAGCCCCGGCCACATGCGGCAGAAGCTGACCATGTTTGGCCAGGACATCATCAGCGTGATTGACTTCTCTGAGCAGCGCATCATGTCGCTCGTTGAAGCCGATCGGCTCGCCTCGTTTGCCGACATGTCCGGTTTGCCCGAAGGCCAGATCCCCGATGACATCGTCGAAGAATTCCGAAACATCTCCGATGGCAACTCTGTGCTGATCGGCGAGGAAGAGATCGACGGCGTCTTGCTGCTCCGCTACGACTTTTCCCAGGGGGAGTACGAAGGCAGCATGTGGGTAGACCCCAGCACCAACCTGCCGGTCCGTTCGGAGATGGTCCATCGCGAAGCGACGGCCGACAGTAAAACCGGCTTGGTGATCGATCAGTTCGTCTGGAACCCGGCCCTGGATGCGTCGCTGTTCGAGCTGAAAGTACCCGAGGGCTACCGCACACACGAGATCAGTGTGCAGCAGGACGGCGTCGAAGACCTCAAGATCGTCTTGCAGCTCTTCGCCTATGCCAACAACGGTGTCTACCCCGATCAGTTTGATGCACTGTCCTACTTCGCCGTGGGCAAAGTGATGCACCCCGACGGGCTCGACGACGAGGGCATGGGCCGATACTGGGCCGGGCTCATCGAAGAGGTCACCGGCAAGACCGGCCTCGACCAACAACAGATGCAGGCCGAGGGGCAGAAGATCGGCGAGATCGTTGGCCGCACCGGCTTGTACCTCAGCTTCCTGCAGGACCTCGACTACCACTGGCTGGGCCGCGGTGTGAAGCAGGGCGACGGCGAGGCGATGCTCTGTGCCTGGAACCCCACCGAAACCCCGGGCTACACCGTCGTCTTCGGCGACCTCTCGGTCAAGATCGGCGTTGACGCCAAGGACCTGCCTTTCAACTCAAGCGAATAACGCGGACCATGGGGACACCTTTCCCACGCCAATCCGACTGAAAACACCTTGCCCCGCCCCCGCCGAGTGACCTCCGGCAGGGGCGGGGCGTCGTCGTTATCATGCCGCCCATGGAAGCAGGAATCGTCGGCCTACCGAACGTGGGTAAATCCACACTCTTCAACGCCCTCACCAGCGCGGGCATCCCCAGCGAGAACTTCCCGTTCTGCACCATCGAGCCCAACGTCGGCGTCGTCCCCGTGCCCGACGGCCGACTGGACACCATCACCCAGTACATCCCGCCCCAAAAAGTCATCCCCGCGGCGCTCCGCCTCGTGGACATCGCGGGCATCGTCAAGGGCGCTTCCGAGGGCGAGGGCCTGGGCAACAAGTTCCTCAGCCACATCCGCTCGGTCGACGCGATCCTGCACGTGGTCCGCTGTTTCGAAGACGACGACATCACCCACGTCGACGGCAGCGTCGACCCCATCCGCGATATCGAGGTCATCGACACCGAGCTGATGCTCTCGGACCTCGCCACCGTCGACAGCGCCCTCCAAAAAGCCGCCCGTAACGCCAAGTCCGGCGACAAGGACGCCAAGGCCCGCCTCGCGCTCCTGCAGAAATGCCAGCCCGTCCTGGCTGAAGGCAAACCCATCCGCAACCTCATCGCCTCCGGCTCGCTCGACCCCGAAGAGCTCAAGGCCCTCAAGAGCTTCGGCTTCATCACCGCCAAGCAGGTGCTCTACGTCGCCAACGTCGACGAGGACGACCTCCACGGCGAAGGCGAGCTCGTCAGCCGGGTCCGCGCCCGGGCCGAGGAAGAGGGCGGCGCGGTCGTGCCGGTGTGTGCGAAGCTCGAGAGCGAGCTCGCCGAGCTGGACGACGCCGACCGCGACGAGATGCTCGAGAGCGTCGGCCTCGAAGAGCCCGCCCTCGCCGCGCTGGCCCGCGCCGCGTACAAGCTGCTGGGCTACCAGAGCTACTTCACCGCCGGGGAAAAAGAGGTCCGCGCCTGGACCATCCCCATCGGTGCCACCGCCCCCCAGGCCGCGGGCGTCATCCACACCGACTTCGAAGCCAAGTTCATCCGCGCCGAGGTCTACACGCTGGACGACCTGGTCCAACACAAAGAAGAAAAAGCCATCCGCGACGCGGGCAAGCTGCGGGCGGAGGGTAAGGCGTACGTTGTGCAGGATGGCGATATCTGCCACTTCCTGACGGGGGCATGAACCAGATATGTAGTGGTTAGGATCGGCTTTTCCTACTATGAAGTTTCCACAGCTACGCTGTGGACTGTTTCTACGCTACACGCTTTCAAGCTTGTATAGGCCATTCAAGTTGCCAATGAGCCGTGTGGGCGGAGAGTCTTAAATTCTGGAGGCTACAAATGAAACACCGCGTTAAATGCACGTTATGTGGTAATCCTTTGACGACTTGGTTGGAGCTTGTTTCATCCGACTTCGACCCCGAGTGGAAAGACGGCGAAAATGTCATTCCGCAAGGTAAATATTGGATCGTAGATGATGGGATGGTAAATCTAGAGGGACAAATTCTAATTCATCTGGATGATCGATTGAACTTGACCAACCACCCCGAATCAGAGAGGTGGGTGGGCTGCTGTGGTCCATCTGCAGGCATGCCTAATCAGCTGTGCGGTAAGTGTGGCGCTGAAGTAGCAACTGAGGTTTCAGACTGTTGGACGAGCTACTACGTCCACTTCGAACAGGATAAGACAGACTTGATGGCAGAGTCTGATTTGTAGGTAAGCACAAGATTCGGAATTTGGTTTTCAAGCATTCGATGCCTTATTGCCGCGATACGGCCGGGTAAGCGAAAGCTCAAACCGCTTGAGATCATCTTCCGACGGCATTCCGTAAGGCCGGAACCGTGTGATCGTGCCGCGGTCTTCACGGTACAGCAGTGCCCGGTAGGGGCCGAGGTCGTTGGCTTCGCTACTGTCGATGATCTGGGCCGAGTCGGTGGCGGACATCTGGAACATCACGCGGTTGTCGAACTCGCGCAGGGCCCGGCGGTCGAACACCGGTTCGATGGACGCAGCGCGGTCAGCGACGACGATCAGGTGCATGCCCACGACCGGGCCGTCGCGTAATAGGTCCAGCAACTGCTCGTCGGGCTTGGCGGAGCTACCGGCGTCATCGTCCAAAGAGAACGAGAAGCCGTCGTCGGACTTGCGGAACTGGCGGAAGCGTTGGAGGCCGAACACGGCGATGAAGGTGGTGGGGGCCTCCGTGCCGCCGTCTTCGATGCGGCGCTGCAGTTCGGCGTGGAGCTCGGCGAGGGTCGAGTCGACATCACGGAAGGGCACCTGGGCGACGCCGTGCGGCAGGGTGTCGAGGGTCTGGCGGATCTGCTCGTCGTGTTGGGGCTCGGTTGAGCCGTTGAAGACGACAAAGCGGGCGGCGTCGGGATGGTGGGCCGCGGCGAGGCCGAGGAGGGACGAGCAGAGCAGGCCGAGGGTGTTGTCGGCGTTTTGCCCGAGGACCAGGGCGTTGGCGCCGTTGAGCTTGGGGAAGGTGATGGCGGTGGGGGCGTCGATGGCGATGGGCTCGCCGAGGTAGGCCGAGGTGGCGTGCAGGCCGCGGGCATCGGGCTTGGGCCAATCGGGCAGGGCGAGCAGTTCGCTCAGCGGCTGGTTGTCGGCGAGGCTCGCCGGGGCGTTGCCCTCGAAGACGAAGCAGCCCTCGGACTCGACGCTGCGCTCGGCGGCACGTTCGGTGATGTTGCGCAGGTTGTCGCGCAGCTCGTGGTCGGGCAGCCAGGCGACCTGGAAGAGGCTGTTGGCTTCGAGGGTGCCGTTCTGGTCGTTGTAGATCGCTTCGCCGGGGCGGGTGAGCAGGCGGGCGGCGGAGTTTTCGTCGCCGAGGATGAGCTGGCTGTCGTTCTCCGAGCACTGCAGCGCGATGCGCACGGCCATCTGCCCCATCGTGCCGCGAGGCAATCCGGCAGCGCCGCTGAGGGATTGCGAGCCGAGGAAGGCGTGCATGCCGAACGCCCGGCCCTGGCGCACCAAACGGTCGAGCAGTTGCGTGGCAGCCTGGCTGATCGCGTCGTCCTGGCCGAAGAGCTCCTGGAACTCGTCGACGATGAGCATGACGCGGGGCATGGGCTTGTCGGGCTCGGCCTTGTGGTACCCGGCGAGGTTGGCGACGCCGGTCTCACGGAAGCGTTCGCCGCGCTCGTCGAGCATGGCGTCCAGGCGTTTGAGGATGGACAGGCCGAACTCGCGGTCGGACTCGATCGCGATGGCGCGGAGGTGCGGCGGGCGGTGGCTGACGTAGGGCTTGAACTCGACGCCCTTCTTGAAGTCAATCAGGTATAGCTCGAGCTGGTCGGGGGGGTACCAGAGGCAGAGGTTGGTGATGAGCGTGTGCAGCAGCGACGACTTACCCGATCCGGTCTTACCGGCAACGAGCGCGTGCTGCGCGACGCCCCGCCCGACGCGGAAGGATTGGAGGCGCGTCGCGCCCGCGCGGCCGATGGGGACTTCGAGGTCTTCCGAGGCGCTGCGGGACCAGAAGTCGCCGCTGCCGGGTGCGGGGGTGATGGTGGAGAAGGGGACCTGGACGCGGCCCGCTTCGATCGCGGCCCGGCCGACCTTGCCGACGATTTGGCTGACGAGTTCTTCGCTCGGCGGCGTGTCGGGGAAGAAGGGGAACCGCTCGGTGACGGCGTGCCGCCAACGCCAGCCGGTGTCCTGATCGAACGATGCGACGGTGCAGTGTCGGCGGAGGTCGTCGATCTCGCCGGTGGGCGGGTTGGTGCGTTGGTCGTGGAGCACGAGGACGAAGACGCCGCATCGCGCGCCGCTGGCGGCGAGGCTGTTGAGCCGGGCCGCGGCGTCGGTCGAGAAGCCCTGCGGGTAGTCGGCCACGACGAGGAAGCGGTACGGCTCGGCGAGCTCCCCGGCCTGCTCGTTGTATTCGTCGATCGAGGCGTAATCGTTGCGCAGATACTTCTGGATCATCTGCCCCATGTGGTCGGTCAGGTCGGTGAGGCGTCGGTCGATGTGCGCGGGCTCGGACCAGACCCGGCCGTTGACGAGGGATTCTTCGTGGTCGGCCAGGTGCATGAACCCGCCGAAGGATTCGCCCAGGCCGATGGGGTCGACGAGGGTGAACTTCACTTGCCCGGGCGGCATGGTGGTGAGCAGGCGGAGCATGACCGATTGCATGAGCGCGAGCGCCGCGGGGCGCTGCTCGGGCGTGGTGCCGAGGTAGAGCGAGCGCTGGTCCGGCCCGGAGAGGAGGGCGGGCACAGAAAGTGAGGGCGGCAGGTTCAGGTCGAACCGGCCCCCGGCGGCCTGCTCGTCTAGGAGGTTCTCGGTGTCGAGCGTAATCGAGCCGAAGCGGACGGCGGGGGCGGGCGTGGTGGGCGGGACCCAGTTGGTCCACTCGGGGTCGGCCCAGGGGAGGTTGGAGGTTTCCTCGAGCCGACGCATCTCGTCGAGGCTGTGGAGCAGGCGGTCACGGCCCGCTTCCCAGCGTTGTTGGAGCGACGCGGCGCTGCTGCCGTGCTCGGTGTCGAGGGCAAGTTGGTCGCGTTCGCGGCGGCGGGTGATGATGTCGAGTCGGCGGTTGCGACGGTCGTCGATCTGCTTGATCGCCGCGGCGGACTCGGCCTTGAACGTGGCGGTCTGTTGCTGGTGGTGTTCGTCGAGCAGGGTGGCTTTGCTTTGGACCTTCTCGTTGAGCTCGGCGATGGACTGCTGGCTGCGGGTGGTGATCTTCTCGAAGTAGGGGGCGAACTTGGCGTGGGTTTTCTCGTGGGCGGCGTCGCGTTCCTGGCGGGCGGCGTCAGCGCGCACGTCACGCTTAACCTTTGCGGCTGCACTGAGCTCGTCGAGGTAGTCCAGATGCGCTTCGCGTTGTTGGCGGTATCCGGCGAGCGCGTTGGCGACTTTCTTGGTGCCCATGCCGAACAGTAAGCGCCCCAGTCCCCAGACGATAGCTCCGCCGACGACGAAGGCACCGATGCCGGTGTAGATGGGCGTCCACTCCCAGGCGAGTTGCTGGCCGAGGTAGAGCGCCCCGGCGGTGAGGCCCGCGGTCAGGATGAACCAAAGCAGATAGGGCACGAAGCTGACGAACAGCGTCGGCAGCATGAGTTTCTTGAGTTGCCGTAGGGACGACTTCAGCTCGGCGTCTTGCGAGGGGTACCGATCGAGCAGTTCGTTGAACGCGGCCTCGGGGTCGGCGGGGGTTTCCGCAAGGTCGTCTTCATTCGGCGAGACGTGCTCGGGCAATTGCAGGTCGCGGTGGCGGTATCGCTTGAGCGTGTCCACGGCCTGTCCGTCAACGCCCTGGGCCTGCTGCTGCATCGAGTCGAGTTGAGCCAGGTCGCGCTCGTACTCGGCTTTGAGTTCGTTGATCCGGCCCTCGAGCATGCTGTCGGCGACCCACTTCTCGTGAGTCTGCTCGGACTCGGTTTTCTTCTGGGCGTCCTGGGTTTGGCCTTGCAGCTTTTTGTGCAGCTTCTGCGCGTCGGCGTCGAGCTTGGCCTTACGCTGTTGGTAGTCGGCCTGGATCGCGGCGTCCTGCTTGGCGTGGGCTTTTTCGAGGCGGTGACGGTTCGTGCGGTGGCGGGTCGAGACACGGTCCTGGGTCTGCTCGAAGCGCTTTGTGATGAAGTCCTGGCGTTGTTGGGCGTCTGCCTCGAGCAGGCGTTCGGTTCGGTCGCTGGTGTTGGACAGGTCGATCAGGTCGGCGAGCGCCGCGAGCTGGCGTCGGCCGATGGACGACAACGGCACGGGCGACGCGGCGGAGGTGGCGGCTTTGGGATCGTTGCTGGAGGGGTTGCCTTGGGTCATGTGCACTCCTGTCGGGCCCGTTGGACGGACTGTTGGGCCTGGATCATCGCGTCGATGGCCTGCTTGAGGTCCTGGTCCATCGGGCGGATGAACTCCTGCTCAAACTTGCGGGCGGCGGCGTCGTCCCACGATCGGCACAGCTCGTCCCACCGGGCGTTGAGCGCCTTGCGGGCATCGTTCAGGGTTGAAGCGCCGACGCCCAGGCTCATACGGCCTCCTCGGCTTGGGGCTCGGTGTCGTCTTCGTTGGCGGGGGATATGTCGTCTTGGGCTTTGTCGGTATCGTCCGAAACGACACGGCTCACGCCGCCAGTTTCAGGTGCGCCGGGCGCGGATGGGGAGGCTTGGGACGACTGGGCTTCGAGGTAGTTTTCGAGGGCGATCAGGTGGCCTTCGAGGCGGGCCAGGGCGCGGGGGATGACCGCTTCGGGCAGGCTTTGGGCGGGCTGGAGGCCGGACTGGAATTGGATGGCTTCCTTGTCGAACTGCCGGTTCCACCGCTGGGTGGCGGAGAGTTTTTCTTCGAGCCACTGCATCTTGGCCTTGGCTTTGGCCAGGGCTTTTTGCTCGGTGACGGTCGAGGGCGGGTCGCCGGTGGCGGTGGGCTGGAGGCGTTTACGGCGTAGGTCATCCGTCGCGTTCTGCAACGCACGCTCGGCCTTGCGGCGCTCGGTCAGGAGGCGTTGGGGGTGTTCGTCTTTGAGCCAACGCGCGGTGCTCTGCACTTCGCTTTCGCCCAGGCTGGTGCCGTGGCGCACGCCCTCGGCGAATTTCACGAGGAAGGCTCGGAACTCGCTGAGTTGCTGGATCGATTGGACCCGTGCACCTTTGGCCATGAACATCCTTGGGTTGGGCGGAGCGAGCGAGGGAAACGGTTGAGGCGGGAAGCGGGGAGGAGGAGGGCGGGTACCCGACGGGTAGCCGTCAGGCGTCGAGGTAGGCTTCAATCAGGCGGGCCTTCTTGACCAGCAGCTGGGCGTGCTGGTCGTTGGTATCGACAAAGCGGTCGATGAAACGCAGGGCATCGAAAAACTCCTGCGAGAACTTGGCTTGTTCCTGGTCCTGCCAGGTGGTTTCGAGACGCCGCATCTGCCCCTTGAGGCTGGCGGTCATCTCTTGCATGGTGCGATTGAACTGGTTCAGCGACTTGGCGAACTTCACGAGGTCATCCGGATCGACATGGGCTTTGGCCAAGAGAACCACCTTTGGAATGCGGGGAAACTTCACCCAAATTGTAAATCAACCAAGCGCGCAGGGGAAGCATCGTTTCGGGGTGCAACGCCGCAGAAACGGGGTTATTGCGTGTGGATGGGGCGGCGAGGTAGGTCAGGCATGCTTGCCTGACACGGATATTTCGACGACACCCGTCAGGCAAGCATGCCTGACCTACGAAATAGATCCGCTGTCTGGGCTCAGTCACGCTTGAGCAGCTGCTCGCGTTGGATCATGACCTTGAGCGTGTGGCAGACCAGCTCGACCTGCGTGGCATCGAGGCTGTTGAAGAACGGCAGGGCGATGGTCCGTTCGCTGATCGACTCGGCGATGGGGAAGTCGCCTTTCTGGAAGCCGAACTGCTGGCGGTAGAACGGCTGGAGGTGGATGCAGGGGAAGTAGTTGGACGCGCCGATCTCGTGGCGTTTCATGCCCTGGATGATGCGGTCGCGTTCGGTGTGGCCGTAGTTGGCGGTGAGGCGGAGGACGAAGACGAACCACGACATCGTCGCCTCGGCCCCGGGCTCGATGGTGGGCAGGACCAGGTCGTCCCAGTCCATCAGCCGACGCATGTACAGCCCGGCGACGGTGCGGCGGGCCTCGAGCATCTCGTCGAGACGCTGCATCTGCACCAGACCCAGCGCCGCGTTGATTTCAGACAGGCGGTAGTTGTAGCCCAATCGTTCGTGGGCGAGCCACGACCCGGCGTTCTTGTCGGTGCCGACGTGAGCGCCCGTCGCCCGGCCCTGGTTGCGGAGGCTGCGACAACGCTCGGCGAGGTGGTCGTCATCCGTCACGATCATGCCGCCTTCGCCGGTGGTGATCTGCTTGTTGGGATAGAAGCCGAAGACGCCCGCCCGGCCGAAGGAGCCCGCGGCGCGTCCGCAGGACGCGGTCCCGCCTAGCGCCTCGCAGCAGTCTTCGATGAGCGCCACTTCGTGCTTGCGGGCCAGGCCTTCGAGCGCGGCCATGTGCGTGGTGTTGCCGAAGACTTCGACGGCGATGATGGCCTTGGTCTTGTCGGTCACGGCCGCTTCGACCTTGGCCGGGTCCATGTTCAGCGACTTGGGGCAGATGTCCACGAACACCGGCGTCGCGCCGACCATCAGGATGCAGTTGGCCGAGGCGACAAAGCTGAAGGGCGTGGTGATCACTTCGTCCCCGGGGCCGATGCCCAGGGCGAGCAGGACCAGGTGCAGGCCGGACGTGCCGGAGGAGACGCCGATGCCTTCGCGGCGTTGGGATCGACGAGCAACCTCGTCTTCAAACTCTTCGAGCTTGGGGCCGATGCTGAGTCGGCCGCTGCGCAGGGTTTGGACCACGGCGTCGATCTCGCGGTCGGTGATGTCGGGTTGGCTCAGGGGGATGTCGCTCATGATCGGTGGGGTCGGTCGGCGGGGGAGTCGTGCGACTCGGTCGATTCGGGGCAACAGCGTATCGCGTAAGCCTCACGGCCGCCACGGTTTGTGGCTCTTCTCACGGCTGGGCCAAAACCGCCGCGATCGCCTCTTGCCCCTGGCCGGTCTGCTGGAGATAGGTCCACGCCAATTGAATCCGTAGCGAGTCGTCGAGCTCGGCCCCGCCCCGGATGACGCGCGACAGCGTTTGGGTCTGCTCCTCGGTGAGCGGCTCGGGGCTCTGCAGACGGAGCACCAGTGCCAGGGCTTGCGTGTCCAAATCGGAAAACGCGGGAAGCTCCTGCACGATCTCGCGGGCCTCGTCGCTCCGGCTACGGATCAGCCCGAGCAACACCCCACGCTGCCAGGCGGGTTCCACGGTTTCGGATTGCAGGGCGGTGACGATCAGCGTCTTGGCTTGGATGGGTTCGAGCTCGATCAGGGTCTGCGTGCTGCGGACCACCGCGTCGAGTCGGCGGGCCCGTCCACGCGGTTCGCCGGGCTCGGTCCTGAGCACCACGGCGGAGGCAAACTCGGCCGAGCCGATGTCCTGGGCGTAGCGCGTCGCCCATCGGCAGGCCAACGGGTGATTGGTTTCGATGAGATTGATGACACGCGTCTCAACTTCGGGGAACTCGGCCGTGTCGTTGCGGGACATAGAAATCGCCTGGGCGGTTCGGCCTAGCTGCGCGACAAGCTCATCCTCCGAATCAATCAGCGGTTCAAACCGCTCGGCATCCATCCAGGGCGCGGCCTCCAGGCCAACCCAGGCGAGGCGTGTTTGGAAGGTGATGTCCTCGCTGTTTGACCAACGCTCGGACCACCATGCGTCAGCACGCCGGTCGCCGAAACGGATCGCGACTTTCAGGGCGAGCATCTCCAGGCGGGGCGGCAGGTCGGGCGTGGTCGCGATCGAGTAGGCCCAATCGGCACAGCCGTTGAGCCCGTGCGACCACGCGGTTTCCAGAAGTGTCGCCTGGGCCGCTTGGGCGGAAGGGTGGGTCGATCGGCGGAGATCGGCCAGCACCTGCTTGCCCTGATCATTGCCCAGTTGTGTGAGGAGCAAACCGGCCAAACCCTTTTTGCCTAAGGCGGGGTCGTCCAGCGCTTCGAGCAGATCGGCATACCCCGGCGAATCCTTGTCGAAGTCTCCCGCAGCCACCAGCGGTGACGAAAGCAAAAGCTTCACGCCCGGGTCCAGTCCCTGCCAACCGAGGAGGGCGAGACGTGTTGGCGGGTCGATGAGCTCGCCGTCGAGCGCGGCGCTGATGAGTTCGGCCTGGACGTCGGGCCGGGGAACTGTGGCGATGTCGGAGGGCGTCAGGCCACGCGGCTGATTCAGTTCGGCGATGCCGAGCATGCCGTGGACGCGCAGCGACGGGTGGTCCGCACGCGACAACCCCACAAACAGCGGACCCAGCTCGGGGGCCTCGAGGTGGCGCAGGGCGCGGAGCAGGCGGTTGTGCCGGCCGTCGGCCTGGACCGTGACCGCGTCGTTGAACAACAGGATGGCCTGCTGGGTCGTCTCGCGGTCGGGGACCAGGGCGGGGGTGGACGATGGTGGGACGGGCGAATCTTCAGAGGTGGGAGCGGATCGTGTCTCGGCGGCCGCGGTCTCGGGCACGCTCAAGGCGAGCAGGCCCGCGCTACAGAGCACGGCCCCGAGGGCTCGGCCACGTCTCATCCCTGATCGTGAAAGTCGCATCTTCCATAGTGTAGGTCGGCAGGGACACGCCGTGGGAGCCTAGGCTTTTGACCGCCCCGGCCCGCTCTGCGACGATAGCCCGCTTGCCATGCCTTACGAACGCTCCAACATCCAGAAGCTCCACGCCTACGTCCCCGGCGAGCAGCCCGGCTACCGCGAAACGCTCGGCGGCGGCGACTTCGGCGAGGGCATCGTCAAGCTCAACACCAACGAAAACCCCTATCCGCCGTCGGACTCGGTCATGGAGGCCATCCGCGGGCTGAGCCCCGAAGCCCTGCGGCTCTATCCCCCAGCCGACGCCGCGGAGTTCCGCCAAGTAGCGGGCGAACTCCACGGCCTCTCCGCCCAGCACGTCATCGCCACCAACGGCGGCGACGAGTTGCTAAGAATGCTCATCACCGTCTTCTGCGACCCACTCACCCCCAAGCCGAGGGCTGCCGAGCCCCCGCCAGGGGGCGAGAAAGCCCCGGATACGTCCAGGTCCGTGGGCGGCGGCATTGGCATGACCGATCCGAGCTACACGCTCTATCCCGTTCTCGCCAACATCCAGGACACACCCGTCACGGTTGTGCAGCGCACCGGCGAAGACTTCAAGCTCCCCGCCGACTACGCCGACCAGCTCAACGCCGCAGGCTGCCAGCTCGGATTCATCGTCAACCCCCACGCCCCGACCGGCCAGCTCGAATCGCTCGACACCCTGCGTCAGCTCGCCAACGAGTTCGCGGGCATCCTCGTGATCGACGAAGCCTACACCGACTTCGCCCCGCACAACGCGCTGCCACTGCTGCAGGAAGGCATCGAGAACGTCGTCATCCTCCGGAGCCTCAGCAAGGGCTACTCGCTGGCGGGCCTACGCTACGGCTACGGCCTCGCTTCCCCGGCAATCATCGAAGCCCTCGACAAAGCCCGCGATTCCTACAACACCGACATCCTCAGCCAGGCCGCCGCGACCGCGGCCCTGCGCGATCAAGAATACGCGAAGTCCACGTGGGACCGCACCGTCGCCGAGCGCACCCGCCTGACCACGGCCCTCCTCGAACGCGGCTTCACCGTCCCCGAAAGCCACACCAACTTCATCCTGGCCCAGGTCCCCAAGCCGAGGGCTGAGCAAAGCGAAGCCCCGGACCAAGCGAAAACCATCTACGAAACCCTCAAACAACAAAACATCCTCATCCGCTACTTCAGCAAGCCCGGCCTCACCGACAAGCTCCGCATCACCGTGGGCACGCCCGAGCAGAACGACAAACTCCTGGCCATCCTGGACTCCATTTCGCCATGACCCGATCCGCCTCCATCCAACGCGACACCAACGAGACCAAGATCAAGGTCAGCATCGACCTCGACCGCACCGGCTCGCCCGACGACATCAACACCGGCGTCGGCTTCTTCGACCACATGCTCACCCACGTCGCCAAGCACGGCCGACTCGCTCTCGCCGTCTCCTGCGGCGGCGATACCCACATCGACGACCACCACACCGTCGAAGACGTCGGCATCGCGCTGGGCCAAGCCCTCGACCAAGCCCTCGGCGACAAACGCGGCATCGAGCGCTACGGCCACTCCGCCGTCCCCATGGACGAAACCCTCGCCCGCTGCGCCCTGGACCTCTCGGGCCGCCCGGCCTTCGTCTTCAAAGTCGACTGGACCCACTACGCCATCAAGCCGGAGGCTGCGGAGCGCAGCGACAAAGCCCCGGATCCCAAAATCGTCGGCTCCAACATCCAACCCTTCGATGTCCAACTCGTCAAAGAGTTCTTCAACGCTGTGATGAACAACGCCAAGATGAACCTGCACCTCGAGGTGCCGTGGGGCGACAACAACCACCACATCGCCGAGGGCTTGTTCAAGGCCTTCGGCCGGGCCCTGCGGATGGCGATCCAAGTCACCCACGACGACATCCCCTCCACCAAGGGCTCGCTCTGATGCGTGACCAATGCCCTGCCGTAGCACGGCAGGGCGGTTCGATAGGAGGGCCACACACGCCCTAGCGTGAGTGCCCCCGAATTGCTATAGTGTGCGGCTCCCCAAACCGGGATTGGCCATGTGCCACGCCCCAAACGGGACAGATTCCAGATTCGGCCCTCACGGCCACGCTCTGCAATCTGCTGAAAACTCAATACTTACTCCTTATCGGGGCGTAGCGCAGCTTGGTAGCGCGCCATACTGGGGGTGTGGAGGTCGCAGGTTCAAATCCTGTCGCCCCGATTAAGAAGCCTTCGGCCTAACCGCCGGAGGCTTCTTTTGTGGGGTAGGGGGTGAGCTTATCTGGTACGTCCAAGGCGATCGCGGAGCTTGTGAGACGCGGAGGCGCGGAGGAAACCCCGGTGCTCCAGTAATAGAGACTGCCGCCGAAGGATCGATCGGGCTGGCTCCCACGCATTGCGTTGTCTTACTCCGCGCCTCCGCGCCTCCGCGTCTCACAAGCTCCGCGATCAGCGAAGCGCTGCTTCAAGCTTTCCAACCGTTAAACTGCCGCCCATGTCCACGACCGACGAAACCAAAATCATCTACTCCATGATGGGCGTGACCAAGCGGTACGACCGCAATGTCGTGCTCAACGACGTCAGCCTGTCCTACTACTACGGCGCGAAGATCGGCGTGCTCGGGCTCAACGGCGCGGGCAAGTCGACGCTCCTGCGCATCCTCGCCGGGACCGACACCGACTTCGAGGGCAAGATCCAGGCCCAGCCCGGCACGACCGTCGGCTACCTCCCCCAGGAGCCGCCGCTGCCCGACGATAAAACCGTGATCGAAGTCGTCCGCGAAGCCGTGAAGCCCGTCACCGAGCTCATGGCCGAATACGACGCGATCAACGAGAAGTTCGGCGAGGAGATGTCGCCCGAAGACATGGAGAAGCTGCTCGAACGCATGGGCGTCGTGCAGGAAAAGCTAGACGCGATGGGTGCCTGGGAGATCGACAGCAAACTCGAGATGGCGATGGACGCGCTGCGTTGCCCGCCGAGCGATGCGGTGATCGGCCCACTCTCTGGCGGTGAGAAGCGGCGTGTCGCGCTCTGCCGTCTACTGCTCGAACAACCGGATGTGTTGCTCCTCGATGAACCCACCAACCACCTCGACGCCCAGAGCATCGCCTGGCTTGAGAAGCACCTGCAGCAATACCCCGGCACCGTGATCGCGGTGACCCACGACCGCTACTTCCTCGACAACGTCGCGGGCTGGATGCTCGAGCTCGACCACGGCCGAGGCATCCCGTGGAAGGGCAACTACTCGTCCTGGCTGGACCAGAAACAGAAACGCCTCGAGCTCGAAGCCAAGCACGACGCCAAGCGGGCCAAGGAACTCAAACGCGAAGCCGAGTGGATCGGCCAATCCCCCGCCGCACGGCAAGCGAAAAACAAAGCCCGTGTCGCCCGCTACGAAGCGCTCTACGACGCCGAGCACCGCAAGCGGGCCAAGGACGTGCAGATCTACCTCGCCCCCGGCCCACGCCTCGGCGACAAGGTGCTCCAGGTCCGCAACGTCTCCAAGGGCTACGGCGACAAGCTCCTGCTCGACGACGTCAGCTTCGACCTCCCCCCCGGCGGCATCGTCGGCATCATCGGGCCCAACGGCGCGGGCAAGACCACACTCTTCAAGATGATCGTCGGCCAGGACCAGCCCGACTCGGGCGCCCTCGAACTCGGCGACACCGTCAAGCTCGCCTACGTCGAGCAGATGCGCGAAAGCCTCGAAGACGACCACTCTGTCTGGCAGTCCATCAGCGGCGGCAAGGAAAACGTCAAGCTCGGCGACCTCGAAATGAACAGCCGGGCCTACGTCGCCCGCTTCAATTTCTCGGGCAGCGACCAACAACAACTCGTCGGCTCGCTCTCCGGCGGCCAACGCAACCGTGTCAACCTCGCCCGCATGCTCACCACCGAGTTCAACGTGCTGCTGCTCGACGAACCTACCAACGACCTGGACGTCAACACGATCCGCTCACTCGAAGAAGCGTTAGAGAATTTCCCCGGCTGTGCCGTGATCATCAGCCACGACCGCTGGTTCCTCGACCGCGTGGCGACCCACATCCTCGCCTTCGAGGGCGACAGCCAGGTCAAGTTCTTCGAGGGCAATTACGAGGCTTACGCCGCGGACCTGCGTAAACGCAAGGGCGACGATGCCGACCAACCGCACCGGATCAAGTACCGGCCGTTGACGCGGTAATGTTTGGCATCGGTGAGCCGCTTGCGGGCTATTCGCTTTCGGGGGCGGGTTCGACGGTTTCCACCCAGTGCTTGGCCTCTACGTCCAAGAAATCGTGGAGCTGGTGTCGACACGAAATGCCACACGCCACGACGGTTTTACCTTGCGCCACCGCGTCACGGACGGCGGGGAAGAGGCGGTCTTCGCCGATTTGTTCCGAGAGGTCGTGGTGTTCGTAGCCGAAGGAGCCCGCCATGCCGCAGCAGCCCGCATCGACTTCTTCGCAGGTGGTGTTAGGCATCGCGTCGGCGAGTTGGCGAATCGCCTTGGTGCCGAAGAGGGCTTTTTGGTGGCAGTGGCCGTGGAGCAGGACATCGGGGTATTTGCTGCGGAGCTGGACGCCCTCGGCTTGGAGGAAAACGTCGATCATCGTGACGTACTCCGCGACGCGGCGTCCCAACGCTTCGTCTTCGATGAGGTCGGGCAGGTCGTCTTTCAGGGCCGAGGCGCACGAGGGTTCGAGGCACACGATGGGCCAGCCTTGCTGAGCGTAAACGTCGAGGTTACGCAGCGTATGTTGCCCAAGTATCTTCGCTTCTTTGAGCAGGCCCTTGGAAAGCCTCGGCCTTTGGCAGCAGCCCGCGTTGGCGAGCACGACGCGGTAGCCGCAGCCTTCGAGCAGATCGATCGCGGCGAGGCCGAGGTGCGGCTCCATGGTGTTGGTGTAGGTGTCGTTGAACAGCACGACGGTCTTCGCGCCCGCAGCAGGTTCTTGGGCTGGGCGTTGCTTGAGCAACGAATGCAGGTGTAGGGATGCGAACGCGGGCAACGGACGGCGGCGGTCGATACCCGTGAGTTTTTCGAAGAGCACGCGGTAAGGAGGGAGGCGGTCGAGCGTTTTGCCGATCCACGCGAATGGGCCGAACATGAAACGCGAGGCGTCGGGCATCCGGCCGATGAGCTTGGCCCCGAGTGGGATGCCGTGTTGGTTGTGGCGCATCTGTGTCGCCTCGGCCTTGAGCTTGGCCATGTCCACGGCGTTGGGGCATTCGCTCTTGCAGGCCTTGCACGATAGGCACAGGTCCAGCACCTCGTGCACGGCATCGCCGCCGAGCGCCGTGGTCATCGCTTGAACCGTCAACTCGGAATCGTCATCCGCGGTATCGCCGCCCATCTGCCCCGACATCGCCAGCCGCAGCGCGTTGGCCCGGCCGCGGGTGGTGTCTTTCTCATCCCGCGTGGCCATGTACGACGGACACATCGTCCCGCTCCCGAGCTTGCGGCAGGCCCCGACACCGTTGCACTGCTCGACCGCCAAACGGAATCCGCCCTGATCGCGGTAGTGGAACTGCGAGGAGACTTCCGCGACGCGGTATTGGCTACCGTAGCGCAGGAGCTTGGGGTCGGTCATCGACGGGCTGTCGATGATTTTGCCGGGGTTCATGAGGTGGCGGGGGTCGAAGAGGGTTTTGAGCCGGACGAAGGCGTCGTAGAGCTCGGGGCCGAAGGTGCGGGGGATGAACCCGCCGCGGACGATGCCGTCGCCGTGTTCTCCGGCGAAGACGCCGCCGTGCTTTTGCACTTGGGTGAAGGCGTATTCTGCGATCTGTTGCATCGCCTCGCGGTGGTCATCGCGGTGCAGGTCGATGGCGGGGCGGAAGTGGATCACGCCGACCGAGGCGTGGGCGTACATGGAGTAGCCGATGCCGAGCTCGCAACACTTCGCCTGCAGCCCGCCGATGTACTCGGGCAATACTTCGACGGGTACGCACGCGTCCTCGACGAAGGCCTGGCCCTTCACCGGACCTTTGACGTTAGAGATCAGGCCGAGACCGAGCTTTCGGGTTTCCCACGCGTCGTGTTGTTGGCTGTGTTCGAGCAGCAGCGGGTGGGCGTAGCCGACTTTTTGGTTACGCATCGCATCGGCAAAAGTGCGGGCCTTGGTTGCGACGTCTTCCGGCGTGTCGCCGAAGAACTCGGTGAGCAGCACCGCGGCGGGGTCGCCCTTGATCCAGGTCGCCATGTCTTTGGTGGCGGGGTTGACCTTGGCTTCGCGCAGCACGCTGCGGTCGAGCAGTTCGACTGCTGAGGGGTTATGCGTGTTGATGGTTGGAACCGCCGCGAGCGAGGCAAGGTCGTCGTCGAAGTGGACGACGCACACGGCCGTGGCGTGCGGCAGGGGCGTGAGCCTGAGCTTGGCTTCGAGTAGCACGCCGAGCGTGCCCTCGCTGCCGACGATGAGGTTCGACAGGTTCCATGTCCTGTGAGCGTCGGGGGCGATGGCATCCGCCCGCGGCCCGATCGGCCCGCAGTAGCCCGCGCCGTCGACAAACTCGTCGAGGTTGTAGCCCGACACCCGGCGCATCACCCGTGGGAACTTCGCGGTGATCGCATCTTGATGTCGGTTCACCAGATCACGCACGCCGCGGTACACCTCGGCCTCCCGCGGATCGACCCCATCGCCACCCGCAGCCCGGCGTTGCCAAGCCTCGTCGTCCATCGGCCCGCATTCCAGTACGGTCCCGTCCGCCAGTGCGACGCGGCAAGACAACGTGTGGTCGATCGTTTTGCCGTAGACCATCGAGCGGGTGCCCGAGGAGTTGTTGCCGATCATCCCGCCGACGGTGGCACGGCTGGACGTGGCAGGGTCGGGGGCGAAGTGCAGGCCCAGTGGTTTGAGCTCGGCGTTGAGTTGATCCCGCACCACGCCTGGCTGCACGCGGGCCCAGCCTTCCTCGGCGTTGATCTCCAGGACCTGGTTCATGAACTTGGAGCAGTCGATCACCATCCCCGGGCCGAAGGATTGGCCGGACAGGGCGGTGCCTCCGCCTCGCGCGGTCGTGGGCACGCGGTGCTCGTGGGCAATCTTCAATGCCGTGACCACGTCCGCCTCGTCTCGGGGCACGGCCACAACCCGGGGCTGCTGCTGATAGTGGCTGGCGTCGGTGGCGTAGAGGCCCCGGGTGGCGGGGTCGGAATAAACCTCGCCCCGCACTGCGGAACGCAGGACTTCTTCGAACGGGCTGGTGGCGACATCGGGGGGCATGGGTCGGGTGGGGCGTCGAGCCCAAAATACAGTTTACGGCAGCCCGATCCTTGGCGAACCCGTACAACTCGCTTCGCCGATGAACCGGGATTTTGCTATCTTGTCGCTCTGGAGGGGCGGTCTGGAACGGACTCCCACACAACGCCCAAGGCGAAAGGAACGGCAATGATCGGTCAACACAAAAGCAAGGTATTCGGCCTGGGCCTCCTGGTCTTCGCCATCGTCGCCACCGGCTGCGGCCCCGAGATGAAGCGTCTGCGTGACGAACGCAACGCCCTGTTCGAGCAGAACCAGGAAGCCCAGAACCTCATCGACGACCTGCGTCGGGCCAACGACGCCCTCAACATGGAGAACTCGACGCTCCGCAGCGATCTGGCTGGAGCCTCGACCGCGGTTGATGAGACGGCCTTCGACAACGTCGGCGGCGGCGTCACCGCGAGTGCAACCGACCAGGCGATCACCGTCAGTGTCCCCGGCGACCTGCTGTTCGCCCCGGGCAAAGTCGCCCTCAACAACACCTCCAAGAGCACGCTGTCGAGCATCGCCAGCATCATCGACGCCGAGTACCCCGGCCGCCGGGTCCGTGTGGAAGGCTACACCGACACCGACCCGATCAAGAAGTCGGGCTGGGTCGACAACCTCCAGCTCAGCCTCGAGCGCTCGGCTGCGGTCTACCGCTACCTCGAAGAGCAAGGCCTCCCCGCCGAGCTGATGTACGCCGCCGGTTTCGGTGCCCAGAAGGCCAAGGAAACCAAGAAGCTCAGCCGCCGCGTCGAAATCGTGGTGCTGCTTTCGGGAGAGTGATCGGGAAGCAGTGAGGCTTGAGTCGTGAGGCCTGAGATAAACTCACCCCTTTTTGCTCATCCCTCAATCCTCACCCCTTATCACTAGACCAATGATTGGCATCCTCGATTACGGCATGGGAAATCTCCGGTCGGTCCAGAAGGCGTTTGAGCATCTGGGCGGAACGCGGGCGGTGGTTGTGTCCGACCCGAACGAAATCACCGGCTGCGAGAAGCTGATCCTGCCCGGCGTGGGCAACTTCGCCGACGGGATGGCACATCTGCACGACCGCGGGTTCACGCAGCCCGTGCACGACTTCATCGACTCGGGCCGACCGCTCATGGGCATCTGCATGGGGATGCAGTTGCTGCTGGACAGCTCGACCGAAGACGCCGAGGACGACCCGGTGCCCGGGCTGGGTGTGGTGAAGGGCACGGTGCTCCGCTTCCAGGAAGGCCAGGGCCCCGACCAGCCGCGGCTGAAGGTCCCCCAAATGGGCTGGAACCGGCTGGATGTGTGTGGTGATAGCCCGCTCTTTGCCGGACTGGACGACGAAGCCTACGTCTACTTCGTGCACGGCTACTACTGCGTGCCCGAGGACGACGCGGTCGTCGCCGCGACGGCCGACTACGGCGCGCCGTTCTGTGCAGCGCTGCACCGCGACAACGTCTGGGCGACCCAGTTCCACCCCGAGAAGTCCCAGCGGGTGGGCCTGCAGATCCTCAAGAATTTCTCGGCGATGTAAGCCCGCTGAAGGGAAACGGCATGGACGCGAGCGCCTCAACCGACACCGCGGTCTTTCCGCGCCTAGCCGACCCGGAGGGGTATCGGCCGTGCGAATGGGATCTGATCGAAAACGCCGAGCGTTGCGCGTATTGGCTGGACCTGTTTCGTCGGCACTTCCCGACGCTGCTCGAGGCGTACCGCAAAGAGGCCGACGACCGCGGCGAAGACGCCGAGCAAGTGGAGCGGGCGATCGGCGAAGCGCTCGACCGGTTCAACGGCTACCTCGACATCCTCGGGCAAGACCCCGCGGCCTTCGGCTCGCTGGACATCCTGAAGATCTGTTACGCCCGGGAACGTGCCCTGCGGGCCGCGGGCATCGATGATGCTTACCGCCTGGCCAAGCACACCGACACTGAGCACGCCCTGGCGTTGCTGCCCGACTTGCTGCAGCAGTTGGACGCCATGCCCGAGGCCGAGCGTCGCGTGGCGATCATCCAGGGCGTCTTCACGGGCAACATCTACGACCTCGGCGCCACCGAGACGGCGGCGATGTTCACCGACCAGCGGGTCGACTTCCACGCGGTGCGGGCCAAGCTGCGTCCTCGTCCCTGGCGGTTCGATGCGTTGGACCAGTGGCTGGAGCGTCTCGACGGCCCGCCGCACCAAGCCGCGGTGCTGTTCGTGGACAACGCCGGGCCGGATGTGACGCTGGGGATGCTGCCGTTTGCCCGGGAGCTGCTCAAGCGGGGCACCGAGGTGATCCTCACAGCCAATACCTATCCGTCGCTGAACGATGTGACCCACGACGAGTTGGGCGAGCTGGTTGCCCGCATCGCGGCGTTCGACCCGGTCTTGCGGGATGCCCGCGCGGCGGGGCGGCTGACCCTCGTGGCCAGCGGGAACAACGCCCCGTTGATCGACCTGACGCGGGTCAGCTCTGAGTTGGCCGAAGCGGTCGAGGCGGCTGGGGTGGACCTGGTGGTGCTCGAAGGCATGGGGCGGGCGGTGGAGACCAACCTTTCGGCGCGCATGACGTGCGACACGTTGAAGTTAGCGATGCTCAAAGACACCGGCGTGGCCGAGGCGTTGGATGCCGAGGTGTTTGATCTGGTGATGAAATTCGAGCCTGCGCCGCCGCAATAAACCCCCGAGGCCGACGTTGTACCGCAGTCCCAACCTGCTGCACGAACCAACGGAACGCCTCCCATGTCCAACCCAACCCGCCCCGACAGCCGCTCCGGTTTCACGATCATCGAATTGCTGGTGGTGATCTCGATCATCGCCCTGCTCATCGGCCTGCTGCTTCCCGCGTTGGCCGGGGCCCGCAAGTCCGCCCAGCGTGTGACCTGTTCAAGCAACCTCCGCCAGCTCGGGGTCATCATGGAGTCCTACACCCAGGACTTCGATGGCTACTTCCCCGTTGCCCGGCCGATCCCTTCTCCCTTCCCCAGCCTCAGCACCGACCCGCCGCTGCACGAAGTCCTGGCGTATTACGTCCAGATCGGCGAGGCCCCCGACACCAACCGTGTGTACCAATGCCCCGATGACGACACGGTCTATCCGCTGTCGGGCATGAGCTACAAGTACGAAATCCACGTCGCCGGAGCGACCCTGCCGGACATCCTCTCGCGCGGTTTTGTTGAACGCATGGGCTGGGATGCGTCCTACATCCGCATCCTCAGCGACTTCGACGGCGAGGACAGCGACGAGGGCGGCTCGATGTTCTTCCTCGAAGACGGCAGCGACTTGTTCGTGCCCAAGCGTCACTTCAAACGCAACCTGCTGTTCGCCGATGGCCACGTCGATATCAATCTGCCGGGCATCTAAACCGTTACGGGCTCGGATGTTCTTAGAAAAAATAGTGATTCCCCTCGTTAAATTTAACACCCATTAACCCAAAGAATGGAAAAGTGCCATGGCTGGACGGATGACCGTAACTGAAGTGGATGTAAAAGCCGAGCGACGTCAACGTCGGCTGAAAGTCTGGGGGGGCACGTTGGGGGCTGTCTTGGTTGTGGCCGGAGCTTCGGGGATGGCTTGGTATCTGACCCCGCCCGCCATGCCCGAGACTTTTGAACAAGCCCAAGCCGTGGTCGAGTCGCCCCGGTACCAGCGTCTTTCGAAGGAAGCCAAGCAGCCGTACCTCGATGTGATCCGAGAGCAGTTCGGCTCGGTGGACCGAGACTTACGTCAGGCGATGATCCGGGAGAACGAGGCGATGCGTGCTGCGTTGCGTGAATCTCGTGACGCCGAGCGAGACGCTTACACCAAGGCGTATGTGCTGGCTACGCCTGAAGAACGCCAGGAAATGATGGAGGAACGGGAGGAGCGTCGTGGCGAGCGGGGCGGGGAGCCCGGCCGGGGCGGCGGCGATGGTGGTGGTCGTGGCGACGGCCCCAGCAACGAGCGGGTTAACGACCGGGTCACCAATGGAAGCGCCCAGAGCAGCCAGCTTCGCGGTGAGATGCGGGCCGAACGCCGTAAACAGAAAGAAGCCCAGCAAAAGAGTGGTTCTTGATTATTATTGAGCTTAAGCGGTAACTATGGCCTACAGTCATGCGTAATACGAGTGTCTCTAACGCAGCAATTGACAATAGTATTTGCCTTTGGATTTAGGTTTATGGCTCGGCTAACTAACCAGCACCCACCCAGGCTCCAGCCTCGACGAGGCTTTAGCATCATCGAATTATTGGTGGTGATCTCGATCGTCGCCCTGCTCGTTGGCCTGCTGCTGCCGGCGCTCAGCGGAGCTCGTAAGTCGGCCCAACGGGTGACCTGCTCCAGCAACCTCCGCCAGATCGGCCTGGTCTTGGGTAGCTACCTGATCGACCACGACGAGGTCTATCCGCTCGCCCGGCCGATCCCCGAGCCGTTCGTGGCTATCAGTGGCGATCCGCCGCTCTACGAAATCCTGGACAGCTATGTGAAATCCGGACCCGCCCCCGAGACCAACCCGCTGTATCTCTGTCCCGATGACGACACGGTCTACCCGCTCGCGGGGATGAGCTACGTCTACAGCCCCGCGGTGGCGGGCACGAGTATGAACAATCTGCTTGCCCGCACGTTCGTGCAGCGGATGGGCTGGACCGACGCCCAGATCGAGATCGCCAGCGACTTCGACGGCGAAGAGGGCGGCACCGAGTTCAATCTCATCGGCGGCGATACGGTCCTGGTTCCCAAACGCCACTTCAAACG
Organism: Algisphaera agarilytica; assembly: GCF_014207595.1. Lineage (NCBI taxonomy): Bacteria > Pseudomonadati > Planctomycetota > Phycisphaerae > Phycisphaerales > Phycisphaeraceae > Algisphaera > Algisphaera agarilytica. The sequence goes on along the minus strand of NZ_JACHGY010000001.1, from coordinate 154,700 downwards.
CAACATCCTCTTCGGCGACGGCCACGTCGATATCGTCGTCAAGTAATCACACCTTTTTGCGTGGACCCGATCATGCCCGGAAAACTCTCAGTTCAAGAAGTCGATGTCAAAGCCGAACGGCGAAAAGCCTTGCTACGCCGGGGAAGCCTGGTGATCGGCGGGGCGGTGGTGGTGGCCGTGGTCGGTGGTGCGTCCTGGTACCTCACCCCGCCCGCGATGCCCGAGACCATCGAAGAGGCCCAAGCGTTGGTTCAGTCGCCGCGGTTTGACCGGTTGTCGAAGGAAGCCAAGCAGCCGTACTACGACGTGATCCGCGAGCAGTACGGATCGCTTGACCCCGAGACCCGCAAACAACTCCGCGCGGAAGACGAAAAACTCGCCGAGGCGATGCGTGATGCACGGATGATCCAGTTCCGCTCCATGCTGGTGGGGCTGGCGGATATGCCGCCCGAAGAGCGTGAGGAACTGGCGTCGCGGTTCCGTGGGAACCGGCCGGGCGGTGATCGTCCCGAACCTTCTGCCGAAGAGCAGGCCGAAAGGGCCGATCGGCTACGCGACCACATCAGCGACCGCATGGCCAACGGCGACTCGCAGATGAATCAACTCATGCGCGAGATGTTCAGCCAGAAGTACAAGAAACAGAAATAATTCGTTTTCTAGTTCTCGCGGTTCAATCGCCCGAGGTTTCGGCGACAAACATTGCGTTGAGCCCTTCGCGCAGCGTCGTGGTCATCTCGCCGACTTTGCCGTCCGCGATCTCTCGTTGCTCGACCTTGGTGACCGGCAAAACGCCCCACCCCGAGTTGGTCAGCATCACCTCGTCCGCCTCAAGCAGGTCCTCCACGGTCAGCATCTTCCGCACGACGTCGATGCTCTGTTGATGGGCAAGCTCGATCACCGCCGCCCGCGTCACGCCCGGGAGCACCGGCGCCCGCAGGGCTTCGGGCACTTCTTCGCCCCGCGCGAACGGGGTCAGCAGTTTCCCGTCCTTCACCAGCAGCAGGTTGCTCACTGCACCGGACGCGAGGTGATTGGTGATGTTTAGCCAGATCGCCTCGCCTGCCCCCGCGGCGGCGGCCCGGCGGAGCGATCGCAGACGCGACCAGTAGTTGAGCGTTTTGTGCCCGGCGTTGTCGTCGAAGGGGCTCGCGGCGGGGCCGTGGATGCGGGCGGTGATGCCCTGGGTGTAGTACTCCGGGGCGTAGGCGGTGGGCTCGGTCGGCACGATGGCGAGGGTGCGCTGCACCTCGATCTCGGGTTTGCCGTCCGCGGCGGTTTGCAGCATGGAGAGCGTCCCGGCGGTGAGCGTCAGGCGGACGCGGGCCCGGACCAGCTGGTTGTGCTCGATGGTTTTCTGGACCGCCTCGGCCAGGGGTTCGGTGTGGAATTCGTCGACCAGGCCCAGTTCTCGGGCCGAGCCCGCGAGCCGATCCAGGTGCTGCTGGAGGCGGAACGCTCGGCCCTGGTGGACCTGAAACGTCTCAAAAAGCCCCACCGCATGCTGAAAACCGGCATCGGAGACCGAAATCGAGGCTTCCGAGGCGGGAACCATCCGCCCGTTGAGGTAGATGTCGGGGGGGGCTTGGGGGCTTGGCGGTTGGGGGCTTGGGCTGGAAATGGCGAGCTTTCTGGGCAAGGGGTGGTTGCGGATCGGGCGGCAAAGTGTATAGTATTCGACTCGAAAAATCGGGCGGCCCCAAGGGTCCCGGATATTCGATCCAAGCCCCTAAGCCCCCAACACCTAACCCCCAAATACGCCATGAAGAACGACATCCACCCCGAGTACCGCACCGTAGTCTTCCGTGACGTCTCGGCCGACGAGATGTTCATCACCCGCTCGACCGCGACCTCCAAGGAAACGATCAAGTGGGAAGACGGCAACGAGTATCCCCTGGTCAAGGTGGACATCTCCAGCGCCAGCCACCCCTTCTTCACCGGTAAGCAGAAGTTCGTCGACACGGCCGGCCGCGTCGAGAAGTTCCAAAAGAAGTTCGCGGGCAACTACTTCGGCAAGAAGTAAACCCACGACGCTTCCAACTCGAATCCAATCCAGCGTTCATCGGCCCCGCGCCGGTGAACGCTGTTTTTCGGGGATATCCTTAAAGTTTCAGGGTTGTTCCAAGAGCCGATTTCCGGTTTAATCATGCATCGACCATCCGGGGTCGGTCTTGGGATGTACCGTTTTCTTTGGAGAGGAGATAGTCTTGCGTTTCTCAGTTCTCTCGGCCGCTCTCGCTGCCACTGCTGTCTGTGGTCTCGGATCGACCCAGGCCTTCGGTTCGTTGGTCAACTACACCGATTCGAACCGTGTGATCGCCGCCAACTCCGAACAAACCTTCTCGCTCCTCGGGGCGGGTGTGATCGGTTCGACCGACAGCTACACGATCGAAGGCACCATGACCTTCGACTTTACCGGCGACCTCAACTTCGACGCCTTGTTCCTGATCACCGACGGCACCGTGGAGTACGGCGGCGAAGTCGATGAGATCGGTTCGGGCAGTTCCCCCCAGGTGTTGGTCAGCGCTAACGCGGGTGATGCATTTACCGCCCCCGAAACCAACGGCAACGCCGTGACCAACCAAGCGGGTACCAGCAACTTTGTCGTCGACTTCGTGATCACCGGCGACGGTTCGAGCACCACCGCCACGGTGAGTGTCGGCTCGGACTCCAACTCCATCGAAGACAGCGTCATCCCCGACGGTTTCATCGCTCCGCTCGCTGCGGAGGACGGCTTCTCGCTGGTGCTGGTCAACCTCGAGGGTATCGACTTCACCTTCGATGACATCGCCATCACCATCATCCCCGAGCCGATGTCGGCTGTGATGCTCGGCGGCCTGTCGCTGCTGGGCCTCCGCCGCCGTCGCAAGGCCTGATCGTCGGAGCTTCCATCCTGCTTTTCCCAAGGCTGTGCTTGAACGCACAGCCTTTTTCTTTCCGGGCTGTGGTATCTTGCCCCGATGGCTCTGAATCCCTCCACCCTCGACGCGATCCGCCAGAAGCTCGACGAAGTCGCGGCGCAGTTTGACGAGCTCGAACGCCAGCTCGCCGACCCCGAGGTCGTGTCGGACCACCAGCAACTCCGCGTGCTGGGCACCAAGCGTTCCGCAATCGCGGGGATTGTGGGCAAGTACCGCGAGCTTCAACAACTCGACGCCGAGGCGGACGAGGCGAAACAGATCATCGAGGCGACCGGCGACGACCGCGATGCGGAACTTGTCGAGATGGCCGAGGCCGAGCTTCCCGACTTGCAGGAGCGCTCGGCGGCGCTGATGGAAGAGATCAGCAACGAACTGGTCACGGCCGACGACGCGGCGATCGGCAGCGTGATCCTCGAAGTCCGCGCGGGCACCGGCGGGGCGGAGGCGGCGCTGTTTGCGGGCGAACTCGTCGAGGTCTACCAGAACTTCGCCAAGTCGCGCGGCTGGAAGATGGAGGTCGTTGACCTCGCCGCGGGTGAGCAGGGCGGGGTGCGTCACGCGACCGCGACCGTGGGTGGCGAGGGCGTCTGGCAGGGGCTTGGCTACGAGGGCGGGGTGCACTGCGTGAAGCGTGTCCCGGCGACCGAGACCCAGGGCCGGGTGCACACGAGCACCGCGACCGTGGCGGTGCTCCCCGAGCCGGAAGAAGTCGAGGTGGATATCCCCGACAGCGATCTCGAGGTCCACGTCACCACCGCCCAGGGCCCCGGCGGACAGAACGTCAACAAGGTCGCCACCGCCGTCCACATGATCCACAAGCCCACCGGCATCGAGGTGCGGATGCAGGAATCCAAGAGCCAGGCCCAGAACCGCCAGAAGGCGATGCAGCTCATGCGGGCTCGGGTGTACGAACGTATGCAGGCCGAGAAGGACGCGGAGTACGCCGAGGAACGCAGCAAGATGATCGGCACCGGCGGCCGCAGCGAACGTGTGCGGACGTATCGCTGGAAGGACAACATGGTGGTCGACCACCGCCTGGGGCGTAACTTCAACCTGCAGACGCACATGTCCGGGGCGCTGGATGAATTGATCGAAGCCCTTATTGCCGAGGACCGCGCGCAGCGGCTCGCATCCCTCTGATGCGGAGATGTAGGTCAGGCATGCCTGCCTGACACGGAGTTTCTATCACTCGATGTCAGGCAAGCATGCCTGACCTACGACGCTGACGCTTCACGCTCGGATTAAGTCCACCCGCCATCCGGACTCCGAGCCCGAAGCGTAAGCGAGGGCCGCTGAAGTAGGTCAGGTCTTCGACCTGATGCGCATTTCATACGATGCAGCTGTCAGGTCGAAGGCCTGACCTACCGCCTCATCCCGAACATCAAATCCGGTCAATTGCGCGCACCGCTATTGCATTTGCTGTGAGGTGCAGTATTTTAGCTTCGCTCATCTCTCCCGAATCGAAAGTAGTTCTATGTCTCATACCTTTGTGACGCGTCAACGGTTCCTGCTTGTATTTCTGCTGTTCCTCCACACGATGAACACCTACATGGACCGCGTGGCGATCTCGTCGGCGAAGCTGGACATGCAGGAAGACATCTCGGGGCTGACCGACGAGCGGATGGGACTCGCCTTCGGCATTTTCGCGGTGGGTTACGCCTTGTTCCAGATCCCGGCGGGCTGGTTCAGCGACAAGGCCGGCCCGCGGTTGGCGCTGACCATTGTGGTCATTGCGTGGAGTATCTTCACCGCGTGGACCGGGTTTGTGTACACCGCGATCGCGCTGATCGTCGTGCGTTTTCTGTTCGGCGTGGGCGAGGCGGGGGCGTATCCCGGAGCCGCGCGGGCGATGTACAGCTGGCTGCCCGCCCGTGAACGCGGTCTGGGGCTGGGCATCTTTCACTCGGGGGCCCGGGTGGGGGCGGCAGTTTGCCTGGTCTTGATGCCGATGCTGATCGACCTGATCGGCTGGCGGATGACGTTTGTCGCCAACGCCTTGATCGGCGTGGTCTGGGGCTTGGCGTGGTGGTTCTGGTACCGCGATGACCCGCGTGATCACCCCTTGGTGAATGATGCTGAGGCGGACCTGATCGAGAAGGGCATCGAGGAAGAGAAGGCCACTGAATCCACCGTGCCGTATATCCAGGTGGTCACCTCGGGCAACGTGCTCTTGGCGATGTTCCAATACATCGCCAGCAACTTCACGTTTTTCATCAGCATCTCCTGGATGCAGCCCTACGTCAGCGAGACTTATGGAGAAGACAAAGCCTGGATGGCATCACTGCCTTTGCTGAGCGGGGCGGTGGCGCTGTGGCTTTCGGGTTACATGGTCACGGCCCTGCACAAGCGCGGCATGCCCGTCCTCTCGCGTCGGCTGCCCGCGATGATCGGCTTCGCGTTGGGTGCGATCGGTCTGCTGCTCACGACTCAAGCGGTCGAGATGAATTCGGTCTGGGTCTTGATCCTCAGCTACTCGCTGGCTCTGTTCGGTGTGGAGATGACGTTGAGCCCGAGCTGGGCGTTCTGCATCGACATCGGCGGTTCGCGCTCCGGCGCTGTGTCGGCGGCGATGAACATGATGGGCAACATGGGTGCCGCGGTCAGCGCGATCGTGTTCCCGATCTTTGTTTCCAGCGTGACGCTGCCGTTCTTCGCCCCGGAAACGGGCACGGCCAACTCGTTCTTTGTGCTGGCGGCGGCCCTCAACGTGGCGGCCTGTGTTGCCTGGGTCTTCATGAACCCGCGGCGGGAGATGAAAGAAATCTCGCCCGGCGCACTGAAAGCCCGCTTGACGTTCTTTGCCCTGATGATTCTCGTGGTGGTGGCGATCGTGATCCACGTTAGATTCCCTCAGGCATACTTGTGGATGTTCGATTGAACCCCTTAGATGTCGTTTTTGATTTGCTGCACGGGTAGAGGTAGTACGGATGAGCAGTCTCAAAGGCGTCGCGGTCGGCGCGGGCTATTTCAGCCAATTCCATTTCGACGCTTGGTCGAGGATCGAGGGCGTGGACCTGGCGGCGGTCTGTGACGTCAACGGCGAGGCGGCGCAAGCCGCGGCGTCTGAGTACGGCATCGCGACCACCTACGAAGATGTCGACACGATGCTTGATGCGGAGAAGCCCGACTTCGTCGACATCATCACCCGGCCGGATTCGCACCTGGCCTTGGTGAAGCTCGCCGCCGAGCGTGGCATCGACATCATGTGTCAGAAGGCGCTCGCCCCGACGTTTGACGAAGCGAAGGAGATCGTCGCCGTGGCCGAGCAGGCGGGCGTACGGTTGATGGTGCACGAGAATTTTCGGTTTCAGCCGTGGTACCGCGAGATCAGCAAGCAGGTCGATGCGGGGGCGATCGGCGAGTTGCACAGTGTGTCGTTTCGCTGCCGGATGGGCGACGGCTGGCAGCACGACGCGTACCTCGCCCGGCAGCCCTACTTCCGCGAGATGCCACGCCTGCTGATCTTCGAGACCGGCGTGCACTTCATCGACACCTACCGCTACCTCGGCGGCGAAATCGACGGCATCTACGCCTCGCTGCGCAAGCTCAATCCCGACATCGCCGGGGAAGACGCCGCGACGCTGATGTTCGAGTTCGGCTCGGGCGCGAAGGGCATCTGGGACGGCAACCGCTACAACGAACCGACCTCGCCGGACGCGCGGTTCACGTTTGGCGAAGCGCTCGTCGAAGGCCGAGGCGGTTCGCTGCGGCTCTACGGCAACGGGCTCCTCACGCTCCAGCCCCTCGGCCAGCCCGAGCAAGACCTCGACTACCCCTGCGAGAACCGGGGGTTTGCGGGCGACTGTGTGTTCGCCACGCAGCAGCACTTTGTCGATCGCCTCCGTGATGGTCAGCCGTTCGAGACCAGCGGCACGGAGTATCTCAAATCGCTCGCCGTGGTCGAAGCGGTGTATCGCTCGGCCGAGTCGGGACTGCCTGAGCGCAACCTCCTGGAAGGGGGCGTGTGATGCGGGTGATCGACCTGACCCTGCCGGTGGACGACACGATGCGCGGCGTGGACATCTCCGTCGCCCGTCGCCTCGAAGTCGAGGGGTGGAACGCCACCACCCTGTCACTCTACTCCCACAGCGGCACGCACATGGACGCCCCGCATCACTTCCTGCCCGGCGGCGCAACCCTCGACCAGCAAGACCTGTCGGTCTGCGTGGGCCCCGCGACGGTGATCAACCTTGCGCCCGCCGAGCCGAAGCAGCTCATCACCGTGGAAGACTTGGGTGGACTCGCTGGTAGTATCGAGACCGGCGCACGCCTGCTCTTCCGAACCGACTGGTACAAACGCTACGGCACCGACGCCTACCGCGACGAACTCCCCCGTATCTCGCTCGAACTAGCCCACTGGCTGGTCGAGCACCAGGTCGCCATGATCGGCGTCGAGCCGCCATCGGTCGCGGACGTGAACAACATGGAAGAGCTCACCGAGGTCCACCAAACGCTGTTCCGCGGCGGCGTGCTGATCGTCGAGGGCCTGGCGTATCTGGATCAACTCGAATCGACCGCCGTGGAGTTCACCGCGTTACCCCTGAAGATCAACGGCGGCGATGGCTCGCCGGTCCGTGCGATCGCGATCGAACGCTGAGATTTGATGAATGGCTGAAGACCAACCTACATCTTCCGAAGCAGCGCCCCTCCTCGGCTGCATCGCCGACGACGTGACCGGCGCGACCGACCTGGCGATCAACCTCGTGCAGGGCGGCATGCGCGTGGTGCAGGTGCTCGGCATCCCGACGCCGACAACGCTCGCCCTTACGCAAAGCGCCGACGCCATCGTGGTCGCGCTCAAAACCCGGTCGATCCCGAAGCAGGACGCCATCGACGAGTCGCTGCAATCGCTCGCTGCGTTGCAGGCCATTGGGGTCGAGCGTTTCTACTTCAAGTACTGCTCCACCTTCGACTCCACGCCCGAGGGAAATATCGGCCCCGTTGCCGAGGCGTTGATGGACACGCTCGGCGTCTCCCAAACCGTCTTCTGCCCGGCGTTCCCCCGCGCGGGCCGTACCGTCTACCGCGGACACCTGTATGTGGGTGACAAGCTGCTGCACGAGTCGGGCATGCAGAACCACCCGCTCAACCCGATGACCGACGCCGACCTGGTGCGGGTGCTATCGGCACAGACGTCTCGGCCGCTGGGTTTGCTGGGTTACGAGGCGGTGTCAGCAGGGAGTGAGACGGCTACCGCGGCACTACAGACGCTTGACACAAACGGCGTGGCTCATGTGATTACCGACGCTTGCAGCGACGAACACCTGGCAACTTTGGCTGGGTCTGTGGCGTCGATGCCGTTGGTCACGGGCGGGTCGGGTCTCGCTCGCTTCTTGCCCGAGGTCTATCGCAGCGAAGGCCGTTTGGCCGCAACACCCAGTGAGCCGGAGTTGCCAAACGTGTCGGGCCGGAGCCTGGTGATCGCGGGCAGTTGCTCGACCGCCACCCAGGCCCAGGTGAAACGGGCCAGCGAATCCATGGCGGTGTGGTCGGTGGACGTGCCCGCCCTGATGGCAGATGCTGAAACCGAGCTGGTACGTCTGCTCGAGTGGGCGAAAACACAGCCCGAGACGCAGCCGATCCTTGTCGCTTCGACCACCTCCCCGGACAAGGTGTCCCAACTCCAGGCCGAGCATGGTGGTGCCGCGGTGGCCGCCACCATCGAAGCGTTCCTCGGCCGAGCGGTATGCGAGATGACCGAGTTACTGGGCGTGCGGCGGCTTGTCGTCGCGGGTGGAGAAACATCGGGCGCGGTGGCGAAAGCACTCGATGTCAAAGCGCTGCGCATCGGCCCGGAGATCTGCCCCGGCGTTCCGTGGACCCTGACGCTGGGGCAAGAGCCCGCGATGGCGATCGCGTTCAAATCCGGCAACTTCGGGGACGAACATTTCTTTACCACCGCCCTAGAGATGTTGCCATGAGTGAACGCGACCTCCGCGAACGCATCGCGATGCACGGCAAGTCGCTCTTCGACCGCGGCCTGACCGCCGGGAGCTCGGGCAATCTCAGCGTCCGGCTGCCCGACGGCATGCTGGTCACGCCGACCAACTCCTGCCTCGGCCGACTCGACCCCGACCGCATATCCAAGCTCGACCACAACGGCAACGTCCTCGCCGGGGACAAGCCATCCAAAGAAGCCTTTCTCCACCACTCGATGTACCAGGCCCGGCCGAACGAACAGTCGATCGTGCACCTCCACTCGACCCATTCGGTCGCCGTGTCGGTGATAGACGGCATCGACCCCGAAAACGTACTGCCGCCGATCACTGCGTATCACGTGATGCGTGTTGGTAAGCTGCCCCTCGTGCCTTATTTCGCGCCGGGCGACGAACGTCTCGCCGAGGCGGTTGAGCGTGCCGCAACGCTGTCCCATGCAGTGCTGCTTTCTAACCACGGCCCGGTGGTCGCAGGCAAGAGCCTCGACGCCGCTGTCTACGCCGTGGAAGAACTCGAAGAAACCGCCAAGCTTTTCTTGCTGCTGCGAGGCGAGCAGACGCGTTACCTCACCGACGCCCAGGTCGCCGACCTTCACGAGCGTTTCCCCAGCTAACCCCGTTCCCGGATACACTCCGCCCATGTCCATGTATGTCGTCACGGTCTTGTTTGAAGTCGCCCCCGAGCACGTCGACTCGTTCCGCCCCGAGATGCTCAAACAGGCGGAGAACTCGCTGAAGCTCGAGCCCGGCTGTCACCAGTTCGATGTGTGTTTCGATGCCGAGGACCCCGGCAAATGCTTCCTCTACGAGAAGTACACCGACCGTGCCGCGTTTGATGTGCACTTGGCGAGTGACCACTTCAAGACGTTTTCCGAGACTGTTGCCGACTGGGTGACCGGCAAGACGGTGCACGTCTGGCTGGAAACCCCCGCGTCCTGAACCCACGTTTTCCCATCAACTCACAAGGTTTTCAATGAGTTCCTATCGCATCGCACTGCTCCCCGGCGACGGCATCGGCCCGGAATGCATGGCCGCCACTCGTATCGTCCTCGACCGTTTGGGCGAGGTGTTCACGGCGCTTGATCTGTCCTACACCTCGCACGAAGCCGGGGCCGAGCTCTACCGCAAGACCGGCGAAACGCTGCCCCAAGCCGTGCTGGATGATTGCCTCGACGCCGACGCGGTGCTGCTATCGGCGATCGGCCTACCGGATGTGCGCCAACCCGACGGCACCGAAGTCCAGCCCACCATGATGGTCGGCCTCCGCCGGGCGCTCGGCGTCCACTCAGCCATCCGTCCGGTGAAGCTCTACCCCGGTTCGCCCTGCGCCCTGAAAGACACCGGCCCGGGGATCGACTTCGTCGTCATCCGCGAAAACCTCGAAGGCCTCTTCGCCTCCTTCAACGGCGGCAGCCGCGTCGGTGATGAAGTCGCGACCGACACGCTCGTGGTCACCCGCAAAGGCACCTCGCAGGTCACCGACTTCGCCTTCCGCTTAGCGCAGCGCCGCAACGGCCGACCGAGCGACGGCAAGAAGATGGTCACCAGTGTCGACAAGGCCAATGTCTTCCGCAGCTTCGCCTTTTTCCGCGAGGTGTTCTTCGACGTTGCCAAGAACTACCCCGACATCGAGAGCAACGCGGTCTACGTCGACGCGATGAGCCTGTACATGGTGCAGAACCCCTGGGACTTCGACGTGCTGGTCATGGAGAACCAGTTCGGCGACATCCTCTCGGACCTCGGCGCAGGTTTGGTCGGTGGCCTAGGCCTCGGCCCGTCCGGCGAGATCGGCGAAGACCACGCCCTCTTCCAGCCTTCGCACGGCACCGCGCCGCAGCTCGCGGGCCAGAACGTCGCCAACCCCATGGCCACCATCCTCTCGGCCGGCATGATGTTCGACTGGCTCGGTGACAAGCACGACGACAAGCTCTGCCTCGATGCCGCGGTCAAGATCGAAAGCGCGGTCGCGCAGGTCTTGGAGGAAGGGCAAGTGCTAACCGGCGACCTCGGCGGAACGGCCTCCACCACTGAAGTGGCCGAGGCGATCGCCGCACGGCTGGGTTAGCTCATTCATACTTCAGGTAGATCGGTTCGGTGACCGGCCCCATAGGCAGAGCATCGTTTGCGGGATCGACCACCGCGGCGACCACGCCGACGGGCAGCTTGTCGGCGTCGAGGCTGAACGGCTTGTCGGGGTGGACGGTGAAGTCGTAGGTGGGGCGGGGCGCGTTGGTCAATGCTTCGGTGATGTCCTGGTCTTCGCCGGTGAGCATGACGTCAAGGGTTTGGAACCAGGCGGCGTTGTTCGCCGGGAAGTCAGCGGCTGCGAGGACTTCAAGTTGCTCGGTGAGGAAGTCTGCGTAGGGGGTCACGGGCTGGATCAACCCGTGGGTCAAGACAACGCGGGCGGTGAGGCCTGCTGGGCCGTTGACGACGACCTGGATTCCCTCGTCGGAGTAGGTCCCCACCTCACCGGGCGCGAGGCCGTTGACGGTGAGCGTCACGTCGTGGCCGGGCAGGTCCTGCGACGCCAAACCATGCGAACCCGCCTGTTTGGTGGTGCCGTGGAGCTGGCCCTGGGCCTGGCTGCCGTCGGCGAACGTGACAGTAAACGTGGAGCCGATGAGTTCGGCGCCCGAGACCCCGCCGACGTCCCACTTGGGGGTCGTGCCCTGGTCGAGCGGTTTCTTGTTCGTGCCAGCGATGGAGTTGGGGTCCATGTCGATGGAGAAGCCCACGGATTCATCGGGGCTGAAGCCGCCATCGACTTCGGGATCGAATACCAGCTGGAGTCCCCGATACCCCTTCGCTCCGCCCTCGCCGACGTAAGGCGAGTCTTGCATGTCGATGGGAGCCACAAGCCCCGTGCCCCCGGGCGTGTCGATGTTGAGCGGCTTGGCGACGCTGTCTCCCGCCAAACCCTCGGGATCGAACACGCAGTCGGGATATAGTGCGCCGGTCACGTCGAGCGTGAACCCTGTGATCGCCTTCCCTCCTGTGTTGATCACGGTGAAAGAGTTCTTGCCGTAATTCGAACGCTGCACGTTATCCACGGCGTGTGTGATCCGCAGCACCGCAGCACCGACGTCTAAAGAAGGCGGCTCGGCAACTGCGGGAGTCGTCGCGATCCAAGGCAGCATGGCTGCAGTTGCGAATAGAGGTATAGCCTTGGAAAAGGCTGGTGAATAACGGTTGTTCATGGCGGGTCACTCCTGGGAAAGTGACAGCATAGGCCGTTGGGACGCAGCAGGAAACCCAGAAGCGATCACAGAGCGTGAGTTAACGGTTCAAATAAACTGAATCTTCGGGGGTTTGCGGCTACCCGAGTGGAATGTGTACGTTAAAGCTGTGGTGACGGCCTTCTTCGGTATCTGCGGCACAGAACAGCACCGCGGGTCGGTCGCCCTCGAAATAGATTTGGGGCCGTTCGAGGTGTAGCAGTTCTTGGACACGGCCGTCTTCCCACACAACACGGGGAGTCGTAATGAACGGCTCGTCGGATAGCGACCAGTCAAACCCGTCGTCGGAAACGAAACGGACCAAGGCCAGCCCGTGTGGGGTGAATGATCCGTTGTTGTCCTTGACGATGGCGTGGTACCGCTGGTCTTGGTACCAGATGAACGGGTCTTCCGCGGGGAAGTCGACACCCTGGGCGTCGAACACCGTGCCGGACCGGGTGATAAAGGGGCCCGTTGGTGTTTCGGCGACCGCGGCAAAGTGGACCACGGGGCCGTAGAACGGCGGCGTATTGTCTTTCCGGACCGCCTTGTAAATCATCAGGTACTTGCCGTCGGGGCGACGCGTCACCGTTGGGTTCGCGCAGCAAACGGTGTTCTCCACCTCGGATCGCCCGTCGATGATCGGCTGATCGAAACGTTCCCACGGCCCGGCCGGGTGATCAGCGACCGCGACGCCGATGCTCTGGTTATTGCGGAAGTTCCAGTATTCACGCGGCTTACTCGTGCCCCGCGTCCCCATGTAATAGAGGTAGTACCGGCCCTCGAAGGCGTGGACGGTGGGGTTATGCGTGCACAGCCCGTCCCAATAGGGATTCCCGCGCTCAGGCATCACAACATCGCCATGGGTATACGGGCCCAGCTGGTCATCCGCGGTGGCGTAAGCGAGCTCGGAATGCGTGACCCAGGCATCGTGACCCATCTTGCGGGGCCACCGGGCATAGAGCATGTAGAACGTGTTTTCGTGGCGGACGACCGACGCTCCCCAGATGTAGTAGTCTTCATTTTGAAACCGAGCGCGATTGGGCACGGGTTTCAGGAAGTCGCCGGTGCCGATGGAACTATGAGCTTGAGACACGAACATTGAATCACGCATAACAAATAACCATTAAATACTTGAGTTTGATGACTGCAATGACAAGCGTCATATTCCTGCCAATGAGAGGCTGTCGGCAATCGGCGGGCGCGGCATCAAAGCAAACGGATAATTTCATTCCGGGCAACACATACCACGGCTATCGATTTCTCCCGCAAAAACGTCAACGCGTTCATTGCAGGAACAACCATAGCACAAGCCCGGGCGGGATCGAAACCGGTTATTGCGCCATAAACATGAACGATTGCGACATGTCGGGCGCGATAGGCGTGTCGTAAAAGTTCATGTCTTTATTCTGAAATCCAGTATTCAAAAATGAATGGCGGGATACATTTTGAGTGTCAGATGGGTACCGCCCGTTGCGTCCCATCAATTTCATCTCTTGGATCGAAATGTATTGGATTCATACTTCTTACTGGAGGCATAGGATAATGATTAAAAAATCGCTCTTTACTCTCACCGGTCTTGCTTTGAGCGGATTGATGACCGTAAATGCCAACGCGGACATCATCACTGGTGTTACAACCGACAACGGCACTCTTGACGGTAACTTAGTTTCATTCACCACTGCGACGGATTCCTTTAGCGACCTGTTGTTCTCTACCGGCACCACTGGCAGTAGCCAAATCCTTTATCCAACCGGAACCACGCCCCCTGCAACAGCGAGCGCGGCCATATCAGATCAATCACCGGGTACCGGCACAATTGGTGCTGGGTCTGGCGCGACGTTTGATTTCGGAGCTGGGAATGTTGGAGTTTCGGACGTGCTGTTTGTTATTTTTAACGCAGGCACGACAGTCTTTTATCAAGGGCCTGGTTTGATTACCGCGATTGATGCGGGCGGAAATGCTCTGGGAACTTCTGATGCTTCGGGTACCACTGTCTTTGGTGATGAGTTTACGACTTATACCGCCGAACGTGTTGGCGCATCTACTCTGTCCGGTCGCCCGCTAGGGGGGGTAACTATTGATGTTGCCAGTTTCGGTGTCGCGGATGCTTCTCTCATCGCGGGCTTCATAGTCCCAGGCGAAGACCTCGGGCCCAACGGTAACGTCAATTCTTTTGATCCAAATCTTGTAGGTTTAGCGGTGATTCCTGAGCCCGCGAGCCTCGCACTGCTTGGCCTGGGTAGCCTCGCTCTGCTCGGCAAGCGCCGCAAGTAGAAAATCGAAATACCTCCTCGGTCGGGAACTAACCCGATTCAATAGCCCGGCCGAAAGGCCGGGTTTTTTTTATGATAAGAGTAGTATTAACTTGAGGGTGATCTGGCTATAAGTAGAAAACGACGCATGCCGTGATGTCGACATGATTATTCGATAGTTCGAGTATATAAATAATGGATGACCGTTATCGGTTGGCCGATTCTTTCCAGTCTCGGCGATATCGACTGGGCGACACCCCGACCATCTGTTTGAATACCCGGTTGAAGTAGTTGTAGGATGAAAAACCACATTCATCTGAGATCGCGACCATGGTCTGATCGGTATTGGCCAGCAGCTCCCTGGCGTGGTTGACCCGGAGTTGTCGTGTGTAGTCGCGGATGGAGTGGCCGGTGCATTTGCGGAAACGCCGTTCAAGGGTGCGCCGGGGGATAGGGACCACCTCAACCACATCATCAACCGAAATCGGATTAAGCGCATTCTGATTCAGAAAATCGATGGCTTGGCGAACCCGCTCGTCGGCAACCGCAAAGGTGTCAATCGAGGGCTTCTCAACGACTTTAACCGGTTCGAGGAACCACTCCAACTTTTCAACCTCTTGCCCCTTCATCAGGCGGTCCAGCACCGATGCCGCAAGCTCACCGATGTGCCGTGGGTTCATTTCGATGCCGGCCTGTGGTGGGAAAGAAGCTTCGTTGTAGATCTCGTCGTAGTTCGAACCGAGGACCGCGACATCGTGAGGAACACTTATTTTATCTGCGGCACATGCGTTGATGATCCGGCCGCCCCAATGGGATCCCCAGCAAAACACCGCCATAGGTTTAGGGGCAGAGCGCAGCCATTGTTTTAGCGCATCAGACGATTGCGGCTGATGCACCATAAGTTCATAGCCGTGCTGTTCAAGGCATTGTTTGTAGGCGTCGCAGTGCTGTTGGACATGGGCGTGGTTGACCGGGCCGACATACGCAAACTGTTCGAAACCTCGAGACCGGAACGCATCGTACGCGAGCTCGGCTTGCGAACTGGGTGAAGTCATCACACGGGGGTAGTCGCACCCCTCGACTTGGTTACCCGATACATTCACGACCGGCAGGCCCAGGCTACGTAAATTATTTAATACGTAGGGCGAGGAAACACGCGCGATAATCCCATCGCCTTTCCAATCGCCTGGGATGTGCCAACTGCTATCGATCGGTAAAGGGTCAAGGTACAGATCCCAAGGCGAATGAGATCTTGAGTACAGAATGATGCCTTCGATTAGATGTCGAGCCCAAGCTGTATCCGTCTCAAGTAATACGCCGACGCGTGGATTGATGGTATCCATGTCACTATCTTAATAAATTGTTTGTAGTGATTTGACAATATATGTAAAAATATAGAAACGATTCGTCAATATAGTTCGTGATGTAATTTGCGAAATTAATCTCAGCCAATCAAGCCATGAAGCCCAAAGATGATCTTGGTCATTTGGGTAGGTTCATCCAGATTTAATCGCATTGGTTGTAATCAGTTTTGGTATGCCCCGTGGTTTTGAACGGAATTGGTAAGCCTGGGGTGGATTCACTCAAGCGTCATCGGTGTCGCATTTGTCCATATTATTGTTGAAACAGTGCCTATTCAACGTAAAAAACGGACGTATTTTATTTATATGGATCATTGCCCGGCATGTGCCGGCTTGTAGCGGATCGTTGCCCATCTTCAGGTATCGATGGTCCATGCCATTTCGCTAACCCATCACATTGGGATCTATCTCATGCAAGAAAAGCTAACAACTGACCATGCCACCTGCCGCAAAGGTTTTACATTAATTGAATTGCTTGTGGTTATAAGTATTATCGCACTGCTTATTGGTATTCTACTTCCCGCATTAAGTGGTGCTCGTTTTGCTTCACGCTCGCTTGCTTGTGGTACACAGCTTCAGCAAATCGGGCGGGCCCAAGCAACATATTCAGTGGACTACGACGATTACATCACCCCACTAGTGTCGAATCGTGTGGCCACGGCAGGCCAACTCAGCTACGACGACCTGCTCGGTATGGACGGCTACGACGGCCGTAGCCCCGCAAGTTTTGTCCGCAACACCGGCTTTCAGGCGGTTGGTTTTGACGGGGTGACCGGTGAAGCTCCGCTTTGGGCGTGTCCACTGGATACCGTTGAGCGTCGTCAGCCATCCGGAGCGGCGATCGCGCAAGGTGCCTTCTATCCGGCCCGAACCTACTCAATCAACCGCATCAATGTGGTGAGCTCAGGTGGCGCACTGACCGAAGATACCGCAGAAATATCCCCCACCAACTCCGTCCGGGGTGTTTCGGGCAATTTCCGTTCGTTGCGTTATAGCGATGTCACCCAAGGGTCCCGCACCATCATGCTTGCGGAAGCGGTGACGCTGGACATTGCTAGCGGGGGGGCGTTCGCAAGAAACGTAGTCGGGGCTCTCTCCGACTCGCCCATCGCCCCCAGCTTCCACGATCCGCTGGCCAGCAGTTTTGTTCGGATCCGGATTTTTCACCACGCCAAGGGGTCTAACGGTTTTGCGGATAACGCCAGTGAATATAGCCCGAACTACCTCTTTACGGATGGCCACGTTGAATCGTTGAGCAACATTGCCACGGTTGAAGACGCCAACAATCGTGCCGGATTTGATTTCAGAGGCTCAATGTGGGACGCGTTTCAATAAGTACACGAGGTCGAACTTCCGTCTGAGGCGCTGCTTTACGAGTTCTCGGTCAATTTCTTCTTACCTGATCGCCTGAACCGATCTTGCACGCCGAATCAGGCTAGTAATGCGGGCGGCCGAAATCACTCTCTCTGGATGAATTCACCATGTCTATTCGTAGTGTTTTGCAAGACAAACCGTTGTACGGTGCCATCGGCGCTGTCGTAGTGCTGGTTCTTGCGGGGTTCTTGGTTTACAACGCCTCGAGCGGCCAGGATGCCGGTGGGCTGGTCACCCAGTGGGGGTATGACCTCAATACCGGCAAAATTGTCAAAGCGAGAGCGGAGCAGCTCCCTCCGTTTGACACCGGATCGGGAACTTTTGATTACCCCGACCTCAGCCCTGGGGGGGCTGGGGTTTATGCTCAAATCTACACCTGTGGTGATCCATCTGAGATCAATACGGGCATGACAGCCGAGGATCTCGCCGAAGTCGGGGCAAGGTTGACCTCCGTGACGCGTTATTCCGATGGCGTGTTGGACGCCCTAGCTAACGAATCTGTTGAGGGAGGGATTGACCTCACTCAAGCACTGTTACTCAGCGATCTCACCGGGCAAAGTTGGATACCTGAGCAATCACCCGCTGCGATTCGCATCCGTCAGCCTGCACTCTCAAAGTGTGATTCTGGTGAGTACCCGGTTCTGGCGGTTCCTTGATTGTAGGTTGTAGTTTTGGCCTACGAAACGAGCTGCTTAGTCATCCATTCATTAATTGAACATTTCTATGAAACTGAACATTGTTTATTTTGTAGCCCTGTTGTGCTTATCTATTGTGGTCCACCAACCATGGGCCGGAGCCACGCCGAGAATGCAAGAGCATGACAAAACACATGCGGACATTGATATCGATCTGTCCGAGTGGGAGTTAGCCTGGTCGGATGAGTTCGACTACGCAGACCGTGAATTGGATAAGTACTGGGAATCTCAAAATGGGCCCAGCGGGCACATTCTTTGCAGCCGTTGGCGGGAAAATGCGGTGGTTTCCAACGGGATCCTTGAGCTGGTGAACCGGAAGGAGCGCCGGGGTGGGCAAGATTGGACGTCTGGAAGCATCTGGACCAAGAAGAAGTTTAAGTACGGCTACTTCGAGTGTCGCTACCGCTACGCCGAGGCCAACGGAACGAATAATTCCTTTTGGTTGATGACGCGAGGGGCCGACCCAAAGGAGGGTAAGCGCTTTGAGATCGACATCAATGAAGGGCATTATCCCAACGAGGTGAATACCAACATCCACAACTGGAGCGACATCCGGACGCTTCCGAACGGGAAGCAGACCCACCCCTCGGATTCGAAGAGTTATACCTATGGCACCCGCCACGACTACAGCTTCCCGCTCGAGATCCCCGTCACCACCCGGAAGATCAGGATGGTTTCGAACAACGGCCCACATTTCCACGTGCGTGAATTCCGTGTGTTCAGCGAGAAACGCGGCAAGTATCCCCCGCCGATGTCGAAAGCGGCCGATCGCAGACTTGCCGGCCTTGTCGACTACGCCAAAGACCCCAAACTCATAATCACCTCAAGCGGCTCCTACAACCGTCAAACGAAAGACGAATTCGCGGTTGATGGGGATGTCGCCACGAGCTGGATCACGCAGCCTAAGGGACAGAAATGGATCGAGTTCGAGTGGCCCTCGGACATTACTGTTGGATGTATCCAGTTCATCAACGGGTGGAACGACACGAAAAGCGACAAATGGGTTGGGATGGCTTCCGATTTCAAGATTCAGTACCACGACGGCAAGGACTGGGTCGACATCACCAGCCTGGACGTGACCACCTCCTCTAATTTCGGCACCGATTACCACACCTTCGGCTTGAAGTGGACCGAAGACGAGATCGTTTTCTATCTGGATCGCAAGGAGATCCGGCGTGAGCGCAACGAGTTTGCGTTCAGCGAATCCCCGATCTGGTTGAGCCTGGCGATTATCAAATGGGACGGCCCCGTCACGGATGCGATCGATGGCACCAGCATGAAAGTCGATTGGGTTCGGTATTACCAGCCCAAATCAGATGACACCGACGAGCCGGAATGAATTGCCGACGCGTTTTTATGCTGACCGATTGATTCACCGTCGACGAAGTTTAGTTTATGTCTTTCCCCGATTACCTTGTCCTGCTCCTGTATGTGATCGGCCTTCTGGCCATCACCGTGTACTTCGCGACTCGGGTGAAGAACACGTCCGACATGTTCTCCGCCGGGGGGCAGTCGCCGTGGTGGATGAGTGGGCTCAGTGGCTTCATGACGATGTTTTCCGCCGGGACTTTTGTGGTGTGGGGCGGGGTTGCCTATCGGTACGGGTTGGTCGCGGTGTCGATCAGCATGTGCTACGGCGTCGCGGCGCTTCTGGTCGGTTGGACGCTGGCGGGCTACTGGCGGAGGCTGGGCGTTTCCTCGGCTTCCGAATTCCTGGACCGGCGGTTTGGTCCCTCGATCGTGCAGTTTTACATCTGGCTGAACGGCACTTTCGGGATGTTTTCGATGGGGCTGGCGGTCTACGGGCTGAGCGTGATTGTTGCGGCGCTCGTGCCGATCTCTCCCGAGTCTTCGCTGGCTTTTCTAGCCGACGCCGATACCGGGCACCTGTCGGTCACGTACTTGTCGATCGCGTTGTGCATCCTGGTGGTCGTGATCACTTTTGCCGGCGGGCTGTGGGCTGTGCTCATGACGGATGTGCTGCAGTTCATTGTGCTTACGGTGTCGGTTATGTTTGTTGTCCCGCTGATCCTTGATCAGGTGGGAGGGTTCAACGCGTTTGCTTCGCAAGCCCCGGAGGGGTTTCTTAAACCTGTTGCTGCAGATTTCACCTGGTGGTTCCTATTGGGGTGGGTGGCGGTCCATTACTTCAAAGTCGGTGGCGAATGGGCTTTTGTTCAACGCTACACCTGCGTGCGGACACCCAAAGACGCGCGGAAGTCCGCGTACATCTTCGGGGTCATGTACCTGATCAGCCCGATCTTCTGGATGTTGCCCCCGATGATCTACCGGGTGATCGAGCCGATCCCCGAGGGCCTGTCCGCCGCGGAGATCAACCAGCTGAGTGAGCAGGCCTACATCCGGGCGTGTGAGTTCGTGCTGCCGGCGGGGATGGTCGGTTTGCTGGTCGCCGCGATGGCGTCCGCCACAGCAAGCATGGCCACGACGCAACTCAACGTCTACGCGGGGGCCTTGACGGCCGAGTTCTACCAGAAACTCGTCCGGCCCCACGCCAACCAGAAAGAGTTGGTACGTGTGGGCAGGGTCATGACCGTAGTCCTGGGTGTCATCGTCCTGTCCGGTGCGATCCTCATCCCGCGATTGGGAACCTACGTCGGTTTCATCCTCGCGGTCACCGCGATGCTGACCGGGCCGTTGGTCTTGCCCACGATCTGGGGTTTGTTCTCGAAAAAGCTGAGCCTGTCTGCGGTCTGGATCGTCACGATCGTGGGCGGTTTGTCGGCGGTGTTGGCTCGGTTCGGCCTGCTCAGCGGGCCGGAGTTTCTGGTGGGGGTGCCCGGGACCGCGTGGCTTCACGACTTGGCGACCATTAACCCGCGGGTGACCGACTTGGTCGTCGGCTCGTCGGTGACGCTGGTTGGGTTGTGTATCGCCGAGTTGACCTCGAGCCGAGATTACGTTGGTTGGTCGCGGGTTTCTGCGATTACCGCGGCGTATGCAAAGCAGCCCGAAGATAATGGTCAGAGCGGAAGATCAACTCTCCCCGCTGAGATCTGCGGCTACACCGTTGTGTTCCTGAGCTTATTGATGCTGATCCTTGCGGTCTTCACCAGCGATACCCAAGGCAGGGGGGTGCTGATTACCTTTGGCCTAATCATGCTGTTGTTGGCGGGGCTCATCCTGGGCATCTGTTACAGGCTTGCGCGAAGATCAACGCACTGATCCGATTCAATGTTTTCGATTGACTTACGTGAAAGAAGCGTCCCGATGATGAAGTTCGAGCGATTGAGTGTGATGGTTTTGGCTTTGCTGCTCTTTGCGGCCCCGATGCGCTCGGCTTCGGCGCAAGACATCACCCTGCACGTGAACCCAGACATTCTGCTGGAACAAAAAGCCGGTCCGCACAGCGTTGCCGATGTTGATCGCGAGCGCTACTTCCGAACCTACCACATCCCGGGGATGTTCAATGATGAGTTGGTCGCCGAGCTGAAGGCGTTGGGGGTTTCGCCCGCACGGGGTACCGGCCCTTATCTCAAAGGGCCGGGCGGTGACAAGTACCGGGCCGGCTATTCCGAGATGCTTGATCGGCAATCGAAGAACTTTGCGAAGCTATACAAACGCGCTGAAGCGCGTTACGGAGAGATCGAACACGCGATTGCCGGGGGCAATTACCCCGAATCGGAGCGTTCGACCAAACGCACCAGCGAAGCTCAGGCCGACGACACGATGATCCGGGGCAACCGTAAAGGGGTGCAGCCCGAAGATTTTGAATCTGCGATCGACCTGATCAACCAATGGTTGGCTGGGATCCGTAAGCATGGCGGTCCGCTGCCGACCTATTTCTCGGCGCTCAATGAGCCCGATGCCAACTGGGACAACACGCCGGTTCCCGTTCAGGACTTCCTGGACTTTTCACGGATGTTGGCCATCGAGGTCAAGAGCCAATTCCCCGAGGTGAAAATCGCGGGCCCCTGTACGGCGTGGGGGCACCCGCTGGGCGATTGGCGTCGGTGGGCCGCGGATAACTCGGGTTGGGAGAAGAAGTACATCGAGCAAGTGGGCGACGTCTCGGATGCGTACGACTTCCACATCTACACCAAGGAATACTGGGCCCACGGCAGCATGGATCCGGGCGCGGAACCCCCTGCGAATAAGCTGGATTCGCCGAACATGCATGACCAGTTCAAGCAGGGCAACATCTACGTGTGGGACTTCGGCAAGGCGGAAGCCTACCTCGATCTGGTCTATGCACACCACCAGGCGACTTGGGGCGAACCTTCGCTCCCGGTTCTGATCACCGAGTTCGGCCGTCAGGGTATTACACCTCAGTTGGGCCCTTGGGCGAGCGAATACCTCCACCACCTCTACGGCAATACGATCACACGGCTCTGGATGACGTTCATGGATCGCCCCGAGGTCGATCTGACGGTCCCCTTCATTTTGCCGGAGAGTGATCGGGGCTACGGGATGCAACGGGGGCAAGCCCTCTACACCCGGCCGAATGCGCCCGACGACCTTTCGACCGAACCCACCCGGTTCATCGACTTCTACGGGTTCTTTAAGAACCTCAAGGGCGAGCGTGTGGTTAGCCGGTGGGAAGGCATCACCCCCGCCGAATCGCTGGGGCTGTTCCAGATCGCGGCGCGTGATAAGGATCAGCTCTGGGTACTGCTGCACAACGCTCCTGCAAAACAGACCACGCTGAACCTCGATCTCGGAGCCACGGAAACCGTCGGTGAGGCACGTATCGCCAGGATGAAGTGGGTCGGCGAAGCGCCCGGCCATTTCACCCAAGTCGGTGAAGGCCATTGGCAGATCGATCAGGAGGCCCGCGAGTCCGTCAGCCTTTCGAACATCCAGCTCGGCCCAGCCGAAACCGTGATTGTGCAAGTCGGGCTCGCCACCAGCCAGGCGTCACGGTCACAAGCGGTTTACCGGTTTTACGCAAACGCGACACTGCAACCCCTCGGCAACCAAGCGGATCGCGCAGCGCGTTTTGAAATCGATCTGCCCGAGGTTGGTGCCGATAGTCAAGCGCATCTCGTCGCCAGCATCTCGTCGCCCACGAGCTTCAAACCCGGCACTCAGCTCGAGGCCTGGATCAATGACTACCAATCATCGATCACTCTGGACCTTTCCGAAGGCAGCCGAGACGTGATCGCTCCCATCCGCTTGGCGATTCCCGCGGGTGCCCTACAGGAAGGTCGAAATTCGGTCCGCTTGCACCTCGATTCCCCTGAGGTAAACGCGATGGCGAAGGTTGCGGTTGTTCGAATCGATCTTGCAGATTCAAGTCAGGTGATGGTGGCTGAATAACGATTCGAGTAATTAGCCTACGCTTGGTATGACTTGTTTGTCCCGGATGGTTTCCCCGTGAAATCTCCTTGCGAATCACCATTGATCCCCGGCGTCTCATCGGGCAAGTCGCGGCTGATCCAGCCGACGAGTGCGCTTTGGTGTGAGGTGAAGCCGGGGCTTGATTAGAGCAATCGCACCGGGTTTCTAGTCTCCGCGCTCGAAACCCTTGATGAATCCGTTGCTGATGGATTATTGTTATGGCGTAGTGGTGTCCGTCATGTCATCACCGCCTACATGTTTCAGTCTTGCGGGTGTCGATCCGTCTTGTCTATACATCTCTCAGCTACGGTCGCGATCGCTTGAGGCGACTCGGCAAGTCCAGGCTAACGATCTCATTGGAGAGGTTTCATGGTCCTAATTTCCTTTCTCCTGGTCACCGCGATGGTGGCGGTCCTGACTTTTTTCTTAACACGCAAAGACGACCACGATTCGTCGTCGGGCTATTTCCTCGGTGGTCGTTCTCTGGGCGGAATCGTCATCGCGGGCTCGTTGCTACTCACCAACCTGTCGACCGAGCAGATGGTTGGGCTGAACGGGGCGGCTTTCAAAGACGGCCTCGCGGTGATGGTTTGGGAGGTGGTGGCGGTCATCGCCTTGATCTGCATGGCGCTGTTTTTCCTGCCCAAGTACCTGCGCAGCGGCATCGCCACGGTCCCCCAGTTTCTGGAGAATCGTTTCGACGCGACCACCCGGACCATGACCGATGCGATCTTTCTTTCCGCCTATGCGTTCCTGCTGCTGCCCATCATCCTCTACAGCGGTGCCCTCGGATTGGTGGACATCATCAGCGTCAAACAGCTCATCGGCTTGGCGCCCGATCAAGACGAGGTGTCGATCCTGGGGGCCACGTTTAACGCGGATACGTTCGTGCTGTGGTCGACCGTGTGGGTCGTCGGCCTGATCGGCTCCTGTTACGCGCTGTTCGGCGGTTTACGTACGGTTGCCGTCTCCGACACGCTCAACGGCGTGGGACTGCTCATCGGCGGCTTGATGATCACGTTCTTCGGGCTCGACGCCATCAGCCGTACATTCGGAGACGGGACCGGCATCCTGAACGGCTTTTCGGTGATGCAGGACCGGGGGGTCGAACACAAGACATTCAACTCCATCGGCAGCCAGGAGACCGGCGTGCCGATGGGGACCATCTTCACGGGGATTGCGCTACTCAACCTCTTCTATTGGTGCACCAATCAGCAGATCATTCAGCGGACGTTTGGTGCCAAAAACCTCCGGGAGGGCCAGAAGGGCCTGCTGCTTTGCGCCTTGCTCAAGCTACTTGGCCCGCTCTACCTGGTCCTGCCCGGGATCATGGCGTTTATTCTCTTTTCCAACGATGTCGGCTTCAAGAGCGATCAAGGCTATGGATCGCTGGTACGTGCGGTGATGCCGCCTTACCTCGCGGGTTTCTTCGCGGCGGTCCTGGTGGGTGCGATCCTGAGTTCGTTCAACTCGGCGTTGAACTCCACCTGCACCCTGTTTTCACTTGGCATCTACAAAAACTTCATCAATCAACAGGCCTCCGAAGAACAGACCGTTCGCTCGGGCAAGTGGGTTGGCTGGATGATTGCCGTGCTTGCCATGATCATCGCCCCGATGCTCGCGGATGTGGGCAGCATCTTCGGCTACCTGCAAAAGATGAACGGCATCTATGCCGTGCCGATCTTCTCGGTGGTTCTCGTGGGCATGCTGACTCGACACGTGCCCGCCAAGGCCGCCAACATCGCGGTGGTTGTCGGCCTCGTTACGCTCTTGGCGGGATACTTCATCCCCCTGGGTTCGCGTGAGGCGAGCACGACCTATTTTGTGCCCGCGGCTCACCAGCAAACCGAACTTGCCAACGCCGAAGCCCAGGGCCGTTCCATCACGTATGTGCAAGAGGTGACCGTCCAGCCCACCCAAGTGAAAACGGGTTGGCAAGGCGAATCCGGCGAAGGCCCGGCCCCTGTTGTCTATACCGAGTTCATCGAGACCACGACGGTTTCGACCTACTTCGCCCCCGACTACATCCACGAGTTCCACTTCCTGGGCATCGTGTTCGCTTACTTGGTTCTGATCATGCTCGTCATCGGTGACCTGTCCCCCCGAAAAGAGCTGTGGGTTCACGAAGCCACCGGCGACGTCGATCTAACGCCTTGGAAGGGGGCCAAACTCATGGCTGCGGTCTTGCTGGTGTTGGTGCTGACCATCTATGCCATCTTCGCGGACTTCTCGGTCCTCTAGGCGTGGTGTGAGGCGCCTGCCGTTTCATTCGCGTTTTGCTCGTCACACGCACTTTCCGCTCGGATCATATCGTCGGACGTGTTCCACCAAGGACGACAGCTTGGTGGTGGCGGCACCGATTTTCTCGTCCGCTGCGCCGTAGACAATCATGAGTTGATCGTCTTCGAGGGGGACAAGCGCAGTGGTGAAAATGCATGGGGTCTTGAACCGGCCGGGCTGCTCCCACGCCTCCGATGGAATCATCAGCCTGTCTGAACAACGGTGCGCAACCGTTGGCAACGAGTTGCCGGTTTCTTGAAGCAGCATGAACGATTGGGTGTACCCAATATCGCGGTCTTGCTTTCCGTGGTAACTCACGAGCCAGAGTCCCGGTTCCACCTCAAGGGGAGGAGCGCTGGCGCCGATACGATTACTCTCCCAAGCGAACGTGGGCGAAGCGAGTAGCCGATGCTTCGCATCCGGGGTTTTGAGCTGATCGATTGAGTCGGCCATCGCGTACCAAATCGATGGGGCGGTTACCTGCTGATGTCCGGGGTAATGATGGCTTTCCCAGGGACGATGCAGGGCCACAATTTTTGGCTGGCCGTTGATCAGGAGCTTCCGCGGAAAGAGCAGAACGTCGCGGTTCTCGCCGAATTCGGGGTTGGTTAGATGCGTGATGTACCGAAACGCGTTGTCATATTGGCCCCGCTCCAGGGCTTGCAGGTCAACTTCGTAGAGCAGGTTGACCGTCACGTTCTCGCGAACCGCGCGACCAAGGCCGTGGTCGGTGTCTTGTGCCCATGCTGGAGCGCATTGCATGGGGTCGTCTTTCTCCCAGTACGCGCCGGGCGGAAAGACACGGCACGCCACAATGAGGTGGCACTTGCCTTCATACCAGTACAGGCGGGGGTCTTCGATGCAGCCATTGGCGTAGTTGAGGGACCTGCGCCCCCGGCTGTCCTCTATATACAACTCATCCTGTGCCAGGGATAAGTTGGGGCTCAGCGCAGGCTTCGAGAAGTCGGCGTTCCATTGGTGCCCGTAATTATCGCTGTAGGCATAGCCCAGGTAGATCGGGAACGGCCAATCCGCAGCGGCCGGAGCATTGCGGGGTTGCCCGTTCCCGGTAGCGCGAAAGAGCATTTGAAGCCGCCCGGATTCGGGGTCGCGGATCACGCCGGGGTTGAGCACCATCTGGTTGGCCCACGGGCAATCTGCCTGAGCTTGAAGAATCAGGCGGCGTTCGGTGATGAGTGGGGCTAGTGTGGGCATTTACTCTTCCATCGTTCGCGGGCCAGGGCAACGTATTGCCGGGTCTCCTCCAGCAGCGATCTGCCGTAGTCCCGGGCGGGTTCGATCGTGGTGGCCTCGGCCCAATCGTTCCAGGTCACGATCTGTACCAGCGGCAGCGGCAGGCTTTCGGCCCGATCAAGTTCGTCGAGGTAAGACTGCCACAGTTGCTGGTAGCAGCTTCCCTTCTGGTTTTGCCGCGCAATGATTCGGGGCCGGACGCGGTCGTGTTGTTCCTTCGGCTTCCAGGCCCATGCCACTAGGCTGTCGTCGAAGCCAGGCCAAACTCCCGCCATCCCGTAGAGGTGGCGGTGCTTGGGATCAGACCATTGGGCGTAGCGTTCCCGAGCGCGTCCTTCGCCGGAATCTTCGGGATCAAGCCACGGATAGGCGTTGGAGTAATCGGTTGATGATTCGCTGGGCTCGACCCAGAGGAAGCAACCGGTTTCGCCTTGGCCTTTTGCCACGTTGGACCAGAGGAAGTCATAGCCTCCGGAGCCAAACTGCTGGTCGAATGCCTCGAGCCAATCGGGGAGGTTGTCTTCATACGGAAAGCAGGTAAACACCGGCCGGCCATCGCGGTGCAGATACGCCGAGCGCAACAGGTGCGTCTTGATATATGCGACGTCTTCAGCCAATGGAGCCGGCGTCTTCCCTTCGGTGGGCAGCTGTGCCTGGGAGTCGATCGAAAGGCAGTAGGCCAGTGGGGTGTCGGGGTTGGCTTGGTTCCAGGCTTCCAGGGCTTCCAGCACCGCCAGGGTGATGGTGTTCTCGACCGAGTTCTGGCCATTCCAATTGATGATGAAGCCGGTCAGGCCCGCATCCACCATGCAGCCGAATTGCCAGCCGAGGGTTTCGGGGTCGCGCGAGTCGTATCGCCCGATCTCGGGCATATGGTGATGCGTGCGTCGGTACACAGCTCGGGGATCACGCCAGTGCCGATCGTTTTCGATCGTGGGCGGGTGTGTAATGGTTGCGGCGTCTTCGGCTGCGAGCGGGAAGCTCGAGCCCTGGAGTGTGTACCAAGGCAAGAAATGCCCCAGAACCGCGGGCAGGGCGAGCGGCTCGGTCGAGTCACGGGTGGTGAATGAGATGGTGGGTTTGGGGCGGTCCATGGCGGATAAATCGCTGAAGCGGTGCTCGTAAGTCAAGAATTGACAGTGCTCAGCAAATTATAATGAAATATTTCATTTGTCAATTGAATTTTTCATTTAGTCCTGTATCATGATTAAGTAGTCTCAAAGTTTCTTTCGAACGGTCCAGCTTTCACGACTCTTTGGATGGCGTCCCCTTGGCACGATCGAACACTTCAATTTCGGTTCTTGACGTAGCGCAGCACGCCGAGGTTTCGGCGGGCACGGTGTCTCGCGTGTTTAACCGCCACCCCGCGGTCAATTCCGACCTGCGGCGGCGCGTCTTGACCAGCAGTCGGCAGTTGGGCTTTTCGCCCAAGATCGCGCACAAATGCATCGGCATCGTGACGGGCCGGCACAGCCCATCGTTCCCCGTGGGCTACGTCGGCATCATGTCTTCGCTGGTGTCGCGCATGCTCAGTGATAAACGCATGCTGGTCGAGCTCATCGATATCGAGAGCCTGGACCTTGTCTACGAGACGCATGTCGACGGCGTCATCGGCATCATCTTCGATGAACGACTCGCCGAGCTGACCGACATCCCTTCCCTGCCCGTGGTGAGCATCAACCACCCCATGTCCAAGCAGGGGGTGTCGAGCGTCTACGCCGATCACTATCAACAAGCTGTGCTTGCAACCGAGCACCTTATCGAACATGGCCACCGCGACATCGCTTTCCTGGCGATCCAGCCCGACGAGTGGGGGAGCAACGAGCGCTTGCGTGGTTATCAAGACACCCTCGCCAAGCACGGCATCACCCCGGAGCTCGACCGTGTGAAGTACACGTCGGCTCAACCGGTGTACGACACCTTGTCGCGCTGGAAGCAGCAGGGCGTTTCCGCCATCCTCAACTTCAGCGAAGACGCCTGCATGGAGGTCCTGCATATTCTCAGCAACGTGCTCGGGCTCCAACTCGGCCGAGACATCTCGACGATTACGCTCGAAGATTTGCCTGTCGGGCAATACCTCAGCCCGCCCCAAACCGTTATCCGGCAGCCGCTGGAACAACTGGCCCGGATCGCGGTCGATCACATGATTCAGGCGTGCAATTCCACGGACTCATTCGCGCCGCTGGATTGCTGCCTGCCTACAGAACTCATCACCCGCGATTCGGTAGCCCGGATTCGTCAAGACGATTGACCGACCACCGCAAACGCCCTGCTTTTTCAATAGGTTCACCATGCATCAACATTTCTCACTTGCATCAGCTTTGCTTTCATTGATAGCAGTTACCGCGACGGCTCATATCGATGATCCGCTGCTCACCGACGAGAATTTTGCGAAGCCGTTTGGCCCCCTGCAGGTCCAGGCAAGTGGCGAGGGCGATGGACTAGCGACGCTCACCCGTCAGGCCGGCGATCAGGACGCCGGGGTGGATTGGTTGATTGGCGGGGAAACCGACATCCCGCTCGACGCGGATCATGATGTGCTGACCCTAACCCCGAATTCAGCGGTTGGGGGCGGTTACTACGTCACCTCGCTTCTCTTCTTCAAGGCCGACGGAACATTTATCGCCGAGAAGACCTGGCTTGAAGACACGAGCCGAGTCGCGCCGCAGGTGCTCAAGAGCGTCGCCGCTTTTGCGGAGAGTCAGGGTGTCGATGGGGCTTCGAAATACCGTCTGCGGATACGGATCAATCCCGTCGGGAAGGAAGGCGCAGGGTTTGTCTTCGACCAGATCACAGCGACCCGCAACACCGCATCGGAACCCAAATAAACCGTGACGCTCGGGGGATGCTTTCACGAATCGAGTTCTATTACCCCAGGAGGACCCATATGTTTCGCCATCTGTTATGTTCAACCGCTCTCGCCGTCACGTCCGTGATCGCATCGCTGCCCGCCAGTGCAGCGGTGATCGACAACATGGACGACACCACGTTTTTCAGCGGTGCATTCGGTGCCGCATCGGTTGTCGATAATCTCGACGGGACCGTCACGCTGACCAAATCCAGCGGCGCGAATGTCGATTCGGGCATCGTGTGGAACAACGCCGGTTTCAAGATCGATCTTGCCGACAGCGCGGTCACGATTAATCCTGCGGTTGCGAACGAAGACTTCATCAACGTTACCGCCCAGTACTTCGATGGTGCCGGCGTCTTCACCAGCCAGGCCACGGTTGTGACCGACACCAACACCGACTCGCCGATCAGCTTCGACGTGAGTTCCTCGGCCGATATCAACGCCGAGTCGTACGTGCTGCAGATCCGCATCTTGCCTTTCAGCAGCGAATCCGCGTCTTACACCTTCGACTCGATTCAAGCGGTGCCCGAGCCCGCATCCCTCGCCTTGCTGGCGGCCGGTGGGTTATGCATGCTTCGCCGGAAACGCGCGTGCTGACGCTCCAGATACAGGCCGTGGCTGCGTTAACGCGCGGCCACGGCATTCACTCAAGACATT
This sequence comes from Algisphaera agarilytica, assembly GCF_014207595.1. Lineage (NCBI taxonomy): Bacteria > Pseudomonadati > Planctomycetota > Phycisphaerae > Phycisphaerales > Phycisphaeraceae > Algisphaera > Algisphaera agarilytica. The sequence goes on along the minus strand of NZ_JACHGY010000001.1, from coordinate 124,603 downwards.
TGCCCCTTAGTTTCTTCAAAAAAGGGATGCCCCATGACCCGCCCGTGCGAAAAAGCTTTCACGCTCATCGAGCTTTTGGTGGTCATTTCGATTATCGCGCTTTTGATTGGCATCCTTTTGCCCGCCCTGGCGTCTGCGCGTGCCTCGGCGAGGCAGATCGCGTGCGGCTCAAACGTCCGTCAGACGATTGTCGCTCACACCACCTATACCGTGGATTACGATGGCTACCTCGTTCCGATGGTCACCGCGCCGCCCTCCGACCTTGGCTTCAACGATTGGTCCGGCATTTTGTTGGTTCGAGACTACGTGAGCGATGCCGCGGTCTACGCTTGCCCGGAGGACGATATCGCCCGATCCACAGCCGGGCTGCCCCTGCCGGCAGATGAATACAGCATCCGCAGCTACGGGGTGAATGACATGCGGTTTAACCAGGCCGCTCTGCGCGGCAATGGCTACCGTTTCCCTTGGCCTGAATACGACAACGTGGCCAAGACCCCGGTTGCGGGGACGAAGGTTGAGCGGATTTACGCGATCCCCAGCGACATCTTTCTGGTCGGCGAAAACTACCGTTATATCGAACAAAACACCGGACCGGGAAACCGATCGTTCGTGACGGTCCCGGAAAACGAATCCATGTTCTTCTTCGCGGCAGATCAACACCAAGCGGGGGGCGGCAACTACGGTTACGTCGACGGACACGCCGCCTTCGAGCTCTTCGAAGACGTCGATATCTATGACCCTGCCGACCACACGCAGCTGCTTGCCGGCGACCCCTGGAGATGGAAGTGATTCGTATGTCTCGACCCGGTAGCCCGACACTTCGCCTTCTGCTTGCGACCACGGTGCTCGCCCTAACCGGTTGCGCCGCGGCTGAAACGAAAGAAGTCAGCACCGAATCGGGGTTGTACAACCTGCCCGGCGAGCCGCCTTACCTCATGGCCCACTTCCTGCCTTGGTTCGAGGTGGCGCCTGCAGACGCCCCGGATCAACCCCACTGGCAGCACTGGAAGTGGGACGGCCCGGGTAACAGGCACGACCCCAATACCATCCTACCTAACGGTCAGCGCGATCTCGCGACCGCTTACTATCCGCTCATCGGCCCCTACAGCAGCCACGATCGCGATGTCTTCCGCTACCACCTGGAAACCGCCAAGTCCGCTGGGATCAGTATTTTCCTTGTTCTCTGGTACGGCCCGAACACCGTAGACTCCGACGTTCACTTGCCCATGATGTTGGACGAGGCCGAAGCGGCCGGTATGCGGATCGCGATCTGCTACGAAGAAAAAGTGAATTGGCCGCCTTACCGTCAGCCCGAGAGTCGGCAGGACATCGTTGACAGTTTCGAGTCGGACCTGCGCTACATCCTCGAACAATACGGCGATCACCCCGCCTACCTCCGCCGGGAAGGCAAGCCGTTCGTTGCGCAATTCAATTACTGGGGGCAAGACGAGTTTGGGCCTCGGTATCTCCAAGCTCATGAGTTTCAAGCGGTGTTTGATCATCTGCCGACATCGATCTACTACTGCAGGCAGAACCTCGACCGGCTCGAGATGCACCCGACCATCCGCTCGGCCTACATGTGGATCAAGCCCGACCCCGCCTGGATCAAGGACTACACCTTCTTCGCGGGGCGAGCAGAGTCGCTCTACGCTTCGGGCAGCCTGGATTTCTTTATGGGCTTCGTTTCGCCCGGATTTGATGACAGTGGGGTGTCGGGCTGGGGGGGTGGCCAGCCTCGGATCCTGGCAAGGAACGGGCTGGATCTGTTGCAGCAGACCATGGCGATGTCCACCATCGGCCAGCCCGAGCTGATTCAAATCGTCACCTGGAACGATTGGCAGGAGGGCACCGCGGTAGAACCCAGCCGTGAGCAGGGGTTCGAGTATCTGGATGCGATCGAGGAATGGTGGGGGCGGATCAGCGGGCGACCCGTAGACCTTCAGGACAATCGTGATCCGTTCGAGGAATTGAAAGAACGAAATGTTTCTGAAGGATTAGGGCTCGAGATGGAGTAGATCGATTAGGGCGACGGGTGCTTCCTCGATACTCACTTTGTCGAACCGAATCCGCTTTATCGTTCCAGCAGTCAGTGGGGTGCCGGGGGCCATCTGTGGTATGGCGTGCTCCAGGATGGTATTTTCTCGTTTCCAACCGTATTAGAGTTGGGCGTGGTTAGACAACTTTTTGTTCAGCCATGCACATCATAGAATCACGCCTCACAAGTATTCGCCAACAAGAGCTTGTGACAAAATGCGGGTGTAGCTCAGTTGTAGAGCGTCAGCTTCCCAATGAGTTCTGGGTCGTGCTTTAAACAACTTTTGATTCTAGACTTACGCTAGTCGAGCGCTGATTGTACAAGGGCTTGTCTCGATGATCTGGGCACCTTTAAGGCGCCTGCTTGTCACCTACTAGTCATCTACCAGACTGAGTTTGGTTGGAAAGCGGTTGGAACAGGGATCAATTTACACGAAATCGGTGAGTTGAGCGCCTCCAGAATGGTCAGGATATCTCGTAACGCTTGATCTTGCGGTAAATAGTTGCAGGCGATATGCCTAATTGCCTACATGCCTTAGCAGGAGAACCATCACACAACTTCAGGGCATGCTCGATTGCCCACTTTTCAAGATCTGCTAGCGGATAGATCTGATCGTCCGAAAAAAGCGAAGGTTTGTCACGTGAAGGTAAGTTCGATGGTGTTGCTTGCTGAGCTTGATCGTCTGTCGGTAAGTTCTTCTGCTCAACAGTTGGAACATCGACGCTCTCAAGCTCGCGATTCAACATGTCTTCTGAAACTTCAATCCCATTGCAGAGAACAACAATCCGTTCGATTGTATTTTGAAGTTGACGAACATTTCCTGGCCAGGGGTGGCTGACCAAACTTTGGGTTACTTCGGCACTGAGTGTTCGAAACTCTTTGCTGTACCTTGCGCTGAACTCGCTGAGCCAGTGCTCGGCAAGTAAAACGATGTCATTCCCGCGTTCTCGGAGTGGAGGTAATTCAACTGGTATGACATTGAGCCGGTAGTACAAGTCTTCTCGGAGTTTTCCTTGCTTTATCGCTTCGAGGGGATTTCTGTTACTCGCGCTGACAATACGGGCATCGGAGGGGATGTCTTTTGACCCGCCTACACGGCGGAAGCATTTTTCCTGCAGGAATCGCAGAAGTTTGGGCTGCAACTCAATTGGCATTTCTGTGATTTCATCAAGAAAAAGCGTGCCGCCTTGAGCTTCTTCGCATGCACCGATGCGTTGCTTTTCAGCTCCCGTGAACGAGCCTTTTTCGTGACCAAAGAGCGTGGACTCCACCAACTCGGCTGGCAGTGTTGCCATGTTGATAGGAACAAAAGGGCCCTCTGGCTTGGCTCCACGGCTGTGGATGGCGGCGGCGACCAGTTCTTTGCCGGTTCCTGACTCACCACGGACCATAACATTTACAGAGGTGGGCGCGACATTTTCGATCGCACCAAACACAGCACGCATGGCGGTTGATTGGCCGATGATGCCTTCAAATCCTAACTCGTCGTCCGGGGCTGGGCCAAGTTTTTCGAGTAAGTCCCCTCGTTCAATTGCATGTTGGAGCACCGTCATGAGGCGGGCTTCATCTAACGGCTTCACGATAAAATCGAACGCCCCCACCTTGATTGCCTGAACAGCTAGCTCGGTGGTGCTTTGGGCTGTCATAAGGATGATTGCTGCCTCAGGAACGCGTGCTTGAAGCGGGGCTATCAAGTTCAGGCCATCCTCTTCCCCCAAGTGGCGGTCGAGCAAGATGACGTCGGGCTCATGTTCTAAGATTCGGCCGATCGCTTGATCGTGGTCGGTGGCGGTGAGCACGGAATAACCTGCTTGCTCAAGCATCCATTGCGAGACACGCAAGAAATCTGCGTCATCGTCGACCACTAAGACGTAGGCGTTGCTGGGATTTGCCATATTCAGTGCAGGAAGAGGGAGAAGTCGCTTCACCGTATGTTGTGTTCATCGACATTCTACGCGGCGGAATCGATGACGAACTCTTCTTGAATCCTGTTTCCGTCACGATTGACGATTAGCATCAAGGACCACAATAACACCAACATGATGAGTTGATCGAGCCGAAGCAGAAAGCTTTGGCTCCATCCATAGACTCCCAGACTTGCGATAGCTAGTGCGATAAGAGATGCAACCGCAGCTCGCTGCGGCGTGCCGGGACGTCCGATAACCCCGTGGACTGCGCTATACAGCACCCCAAGTATCAGCCCACTTATGCCCAGCAGGCCAACCCAGCCAAGGTCAACAAAGACATCCAAGTAGGTGTTGTGTGCTTGACGGGGGTTCCAAGTCCCCGTCAACTCGCGTCCACGTCCTTCATGCCAGAACGCACCGAATCCGCCGCCGAATACAGGCTGCTTGCTACCTTCGCGATACACCTCCGCCCAGAGGACATCCCGTCCCGATAAGCTCTCGTCACGCTGGACTGTGTCGAAGAACCATGTCTTAAGGTTATCTGGACCGATGACCGCGGCCGTCGCCAGAAACACAACAGCCAGAAGAATCAAAACCCCTCTCTGATAAGGCGGGGCGATTAGGATCATGTATGCCATGGTCCCCGCGGCAGCGACAAGAATCGCCGTAATCGATCCTGTCCAGAAAAGAGCCGCGACAATACCGAGTTGCGATAGTCGTACGGCCCACATCTCTAGGCGGACGCTGGGAGGCCAGCCTAGGGCCACAATCCACCCCGTAAACATCACGGCTCCCAGTGTATTGGGGTGGCTAGCCAGTCCAGCCAGACCTGGCCGTGACGCAATGCTACTACACTCTGCCGGGAAGATGAACATCATTGCTATGGATATCCAGGCACATAAGCCGACGGTGTACACCACGCATCGCTTCATCAGCAATACCGGCTTGTCGGTGCTGTGGACCAGAGAAATAATGAGCATGAGACCGAGGGTGAAGATCCCCGCACGCTTCACAGTGAGGGTTGTATTGGATGACCAACTGGTTGATGAAAGCAATAGGATCGCGACTAGGCACCACGGCAGCTGGCGTACGCATGCCGCGCCAAGGGATCTTGTACAGATCATTCGCGTTATCGCCAATAGGCCTGCCGTGCCGAAGATTAATTGACGCATGCCCCCGCCAGAGTTTGAGTCACTTACCACCAGTGGTTGCCAAGGCATGCGAAAGCCGTGAATACCCGCGTTCATCCATGCGATGACCGCAATCGCCAGCAACCAACGCCAGGGATCGGCAGAAAGCTTCGCCCAAGCAGACGTCAAGCTGTAAGGATCGGCCAGTTGGTTGTGACTGAGTGCGTTCACGACTGAAGCCCTTGCGAAGTCGAGAAACGCCGAAGTATCACACCGGGAGTGTTGAGTTTTGGAAGCTGCGCTAGACGCTCGGCAACATATGGCTCTTGTTTTGCTTGTGCCCACTGCTCTTGCAGAAGCGCCAGCCCCAGGCCCGAAATCATGCCCAGACCCAGGCTCATCATCAGGAATACCTTGCGACTTGGACCCACCGGCCGGTGCGAAGCAGTGGCGGGACGCACCACCGCGATACTCCCTGCGGGCTGCTCAGCCCGGATATGCAAGACATCAGACTTTGCTGATAGTGACACAACCAAATCGCTCTGCAGGCGAACTTTGCTGGAAAGTTCCTCATAGTCCACCATAAACGGGGCGTACTCAGCACTGCCTACATTACCGGCGACCGCGTCCTGCAGTGCTGAGATCTGATCTTTGCAGAGGTGAACTTCAAGTATCAGGCGTTGTACCTCAGGGTCAGCATCCGTCCACGAAAGTCGACGCGCAGCTAATTCGCGTTCCAGATCATTGAGCTTCAGGGTAAGTTCACGTCGCTGACGTAAGAAGTCGTTGGCCTGATTGCGGGGGTCGATAATGCTCTTCGATCCGGTAAACTCTTTTAAATGATCCGTCAGGTGTTTTAGTTTGTTTTTGGCCAGTACGAGTGATTCATCGATATATATAGCTTGCTGAAGTACAAGCTGCTTCTCGATGTCCTTGCTGGCTGCTTCTCCGACGCCGACCAAGGCGTTCGCCAGTTCCGCGCTTAAATCTGGAGAGCTCGAGGTGACCGTTACCGTCATCATCCCTTGCTCGGTTGACTCAACTACGATCATACTTCGGAGTTTGCCGATGAGTTCTTCGCTTCGCGTTCGCCCCGGTACTCCTAGGACCAGTTGATCTTGGTACATCGCTGCGACTTCCTGAAGTACGGAGCGAGACCTGATGAGCGTGGTATATAGATCAGGGTTAGCGGGGAGCATGAGCGCGCCCGTGTCTTCCCGTTTCGCGGCATCTTCGCTCGTTTCGAGGTTGCCCGAATCAACCGCGACATCGAATACCGGCTTCTCGCGTGGTAGCAAGATGGCCACGGCGGAGGATCGATAGGTGTTGGGTGTTGAGAGGTATTTCAATCCTCCTATCCCCAGGCAAGCGATTATGCACAGTAGAACTGTAAATTTTCGCCTAACTAAAGCAAGACAGGCGTCGATCAGCGGGGCTTGCCAGCCGATCGTTACGGGCCCTTGGGGATTGACAGGTGAGGGTTTCATGTGATTCATCAATACAAAAGCTATGCCACATGAAGCTAAGGGACACTGCCGCATAACATCGAGAATTGCGATCGCAGAATGAGAAAATAAGATGGATTATTCTCATTAAGACACCCTTGGTAGCCCGAAATTCATTGGCATCGATTCTGCATATATACACCTCGTCCCCCAATGAGGTGTATCCATGAAAATTGCTATTTTCCATAATCGTTACAAACAGCCCGGCGGTGAAGATGTGGCTGTGGAGTTTGAGCACCGCGTGCTTGAAGATGCCGGGCACGAGGTCCGAAGGTTTGAGGTCAGCAACACTTCCGCCTTTGGCGGAGGGAAGCTGGCAACTCTTTGCGGCGCCGCCTTGACTGCAGCACGATGTCGGTGGGATCGCAATGCAATGCGGGCCGTCCAAGAGTTTTTAGAGGACTTTAAGCCCGATGTTGGGCATGTGCATAACTGGTTTCCTTTGTTTAGCCCATCGATCTACCAGGCTCACCGATTGTCGGGTGTGCCTGTGATTCAGACGCTTCATAACTACCGATTATTCTGTGGAAGTGGGACATGCTGGCTTGATGACGAAGTTTGTACCGATTGCCTGGATGGCGACCTGGCTCGGGCTGTCCGTCGTGGCTGTTACCGTGGGTCGCGGGTGCAATCGGCTGCCTGGTATCGGACGATGCAATCCAACCGAGTGGCGGGCGTCTTTAACAATCTCGTTGACGCCTATATCGCTCCCTCCAACATAGTTGCTGACTTGCACGTGAAGATGGGGGTTGCGAAACACCTGCTCCGTGTTGTTCCTAACGGCTGCCTGGATGCGGGTTTCACTCCGCCGCCGACGGGTGACTCCGAGGCGGTGTTCATTGGCCGTCTGGAGCCGGAGAAGGGCATCTCGCGATTACTCGAAGTCTGGCGTGAGTCCCCGTGGAAGCTTAATGTCGTTGGTACTGGATCACTTGAGCGCGAACTCCGCTCGCAGTATTGCAATCACACCAACATCTGTTTTCATGGCCAAATGCCTCACGACAAGGCAATTCAAGTACTTCGCGATTCTCATCTTGCTTTGTTTCCGAGTCTTTGGCTCGAACCCTTTGGGCTGGGTGTGATAGAGGCGATGTCGTGCGGGCGCCCGGTAATTACCGTTGGGCCAGGGGCTCCGGGTAGCATCAATGTGTCCGGTCAGTCAGGTATTCATCTTGAAACCAAAGATTATGCATACTTACCTGCAGCAGCTGCATCCATTCTGGGAAGTGCTTCACGTACCCGACTTATGGGTCGTATGGCCCGTAACTACTACGAGGAACACTATTGTCCTGATGCCCATCTTGAGGGTTTACTAAGTGTTTTCGAGGAGGTGCGTCATGCTGAACATGCCTGTGTTGCCTGATCGTAAGCGGCTGCTGCTATGTTCGATGACGGTGCCGTGGCCGGACCGTCCCACACAAGGGCTTTATCACGTTGACCAGGCTATCGCGTTAAATCGTATGGGTGTCGATACGCAGATCCTTAGTCCAGCCCCGCTGATCCCTACTTGGGCAGGAAAACTATCTTCTTGGGCTGCAAGGCATAACGCCCGCCCCAAAAGCTACGAGATTAACGGTGTTACGATTCACTCTCCACGTGTACCATTTAGTTTTCCGCGGATGATGCGAGAGCAGTGGGTTCCAAAATACCCATATGGGGTGAACCGGTGGTGTGTGGCGGGCCTATCGAAATGCCTCAAGCGCGCTATAGAACGTACTAATGCGGAAGGGGTTTTGGTCCACGGGATGTTTCCTTGGGGTAAGGTCGCTGAACGGGTTACGGAGGAGTGCGGTATTCCTTTTGCTGTGATCGAGCACTCCGCAGGTGATGTCCTGCGCATCCAGCCGAATAGTCCGATGGCTGCTTGTTACACAAACGTAGCGGATAAGGCGAAATCGGTCTTTGTTGTGAGCAGGCCAATGCTTCGACATCTCGAGAGTAGTATTGGTAGTTCGCGATTAGTTCTGTGTACGAACGGTTTATCTCACTACGACATATTGCAGAATCCCAGTATGTTCAACGCGGCCAAGAACAAGCCTCTATTTCTGTCGGCCGGCCACTACTACCAACGAAAAGGTTTTGAAGAGCTTGTGCAAGCTTTTGCAGAGCTCGTTAAGGCCCAGGTAGATGCATCGCTGGTCATTATCACTGAGGCGCCCGAGTCGCTTCGGCAAATGATTGATACCTTTGGTTTGTCATCGAGGCTGCAGGTTGTCCCGCCTTGCTCGCGGCAGGAGTTGATGGGTTGGATGTCGAAGGCAAGTGCATTTGTGCTTCCCTCGCGGCGCGAGGCCTTCGGCCTCGTTTACGCAGAAGCTATGTCCCGCGGAACGCCCGTGTTAATGACCGAAGATTGCGGAATGGCTGACGAGATCAATTCTGCAAGAATCGACGGTGTATCACCCGCCTGGATCGTACCCGTAGATGATTCAGCTGCGCTAACACAAGCACTTCGGGAAGTGGTGGAATGCCCACATAAATTGGCGGCAAGAAGCAGAGCGGCGATCGAATTTATTTCGAACCGTTTCTCATGGGAACACAATGCCAGAATCGTCTGTGATCATCTATTCTCCTCCGGGTAAATTATCTGGCATCAAGTGGCCGATGACTAAATGACTGAGGCGCTCTCCATGATGCGATACCTATCCTTGCTTCACCGAGGATCAAACGATAAGTATTTCTCACTCTTGAATACCGCAACGCGATCTGTCGCTCGTCTCGCGGTGAATCTGTTGATTGCGAGTCTTTGCGGGGCGGATGTTTACGGGACGTTTGTCATCTTGGTGTCTATCGAGGTGATCTGGACCACTCTCTTGGGGGCGGGTCTGGTCACCCCGCTTCTGCATATGGCTCCGGGCTTGCATCAAGCTCAACGCGATGGGTTGTCTCGTTATGTAGCAACCCAGGTACTGCGGGTATCCCTGTTCGTTGGGATACCCGCCTTCATCCTGTGGGCTCTCGTCGGATTCTCGGGGTTGAGTGGACTTGTCGCATTGGGATTCGCAGTTGCAACACTGCTGCAGGGGCTGCTGGCCGCGCTCCGCAGTTGGCGAAACCTATCGTTTGAGACCTGGCATGTGTTTTGGTCTGATCTATTCAGCGTTGGAATCCCGATCTTGGGGGCATTGGCTGGGTGGTTTTGGCTGGGGGCAGACTCGGTACTGTGGTGTTTTTGGTGGGCGATGGTTCTCGCTAATTTGCTGGCCGGCTTAGCAATTATCTGCTTCGACAGGCGCCGATTCTTCAGCGGTCAGTATCCAGATGAGAGGTTGCGGCTACTGCTCAAGACTAAGGGGCGGCCGATCCTATACGGCTCTTTGGCTTACTCCGCGGGATCGAGGCTGCAGCCGATCATCCTCGCGCTTGTAGCGACTTCGGTTGAGGTGGCGCGATTCGGTGGGGCGGCAGCACTTGTTGGTCCGCTGCGCATGTTAGGGATGGCGATCTCCGGAGTCGTTCGACCTAGATTTGGCTTGTACTATCATCAAGCCGACATCGCTAAGGTTCGTAGATTGATGTTATTAGTCTGTGCATCGGTCATTGGTCTCGGCTTAACCATGGCGATGCTCTTTGTGGTCGTAGGAGACTGGTTGGGGACCGAATTGCTTGGGGGGTGGTACGTTCACGCGTCTAAACCGCTGGTCTTATACACCTGCTATGCTACTATTGCCGGTGTAACCTCATTCTTGGTAACTGCGCTACAGGTCCAGTCTAATGTGGGGTCTAAATTTGTTGCGAAGGCCAGGCTTCTCCATTCCGTCATGTCGCTGCTGCTGATGTGGCCGGCCTGCTCCTACTGGGGGACGGAAGGGGCTATAACGGTGATGGCTGGCCTTGAGCTCGTGCTCATGTTTGCCGTTTACCTGCGATGGTGGGGTGCAGACCGTGAACGAGTCAAGCAACCGCAGGTATGAGTTCTTCATATTCGGTGATGCGAGTAACTTTATTAACCGCTTCACGAAAACCGTGCGCCAATCGGTCAGGCGTGAATTGATTTGCGGTTCGACGAGCCTGTTCGCCTACGCGGCCCAATTGTGGATGGGTAAGGGCAGCGTGCAGTCGACTCGCTGCGTCGGATACGGTGGGATCGTAAGTAAAGCCGTTGCATCCATCATGAATCATATCGGTGCTACACCCCGCGTGTACTGAGCAGAGCGTTGGTGTGCCGCAGAGCATGGCCTCATTAACGACCAAGCCCCACACATCGCCTAAGGTAGGGAAGATGTGCAGGTCGCTTGCCTGGTACCAATCGGCCATAAGTGTTGCGTCCGCTTGGCCGGCGTGGTAAACGCTGTCATCCTCCGAGTCCTGGACTAGCTTGGCCAACGGGCCTTCCCCCACAAAGACAAGTCGCCATTGATCTCTTATCGATTGGGGCAAGGCAGACCACTGCTCCAGTAAGGCCGCGGTTCCTTTAAGTGGAACCAGCCGACCAATGACCGTCGCGATCTTGCGACCTTTGCCGAACTCCCAGCGAAGCTTTTGTGCTGCGTTCTTAGAAGCAGCGTCGGCGTAACGCCTGATGAGTGTTTCGTTGTCCGCGGTGTTCGGTGCATCAATAATATTTTCATCAGACGCTCCCCAGCCACGCAGTACATCTCGTGCTTGACCGCCCATCCCGATCAGGCAAGAGGCTTGGCTGATCAGGCGTCGGCGGACGATCTGTTTTAAACCGCTGCCTTGGGTAGCACTGACCAGAGATTGATAGGACCAGATCACTAGTGGGATGCCGTAGGCTTTGCAGTAGGCGGCGGCAAGCATGGTCCGCGGACCTAATTCATGGCTAATCACAACTTGCGGGCGAAAGCGTCGGAGATCGCCCCACAGTCCAACGGGAAAGTGAAGTGTGATCGTCTGGTCGAAGGGTACAGGGACATCGCTGTGTACGGTTCTCCGTAACGACCAAGTCTTCGACTTTCGGACAGGGCAGGCGTTGTGGCTTACTGCCCACGACCGGTCAAACTCCGACATGGCGTTAACCATGACCCGAAAATCCCAGTCGGGTGTTTGTGCGAGTCGTTGGAAAACGGGGAGGCGATAGGGGCTGACGATATTGGTTAAGAAGGCTACGCGCATAACGTCCTTTCGGTGGTTTTGGTGTGATATTCAACATATGATTTCCCGCGATTGGGGAAAGCCCAGGCGTAAACTCCGCCTGACAACACGCCCAGGCACAGCAGGGCTTCAGTTAATTTCTCTGTGCGTAGAGCGGGCAATTTGATCGCCGCAACGGTGAGTAGGCCAATGGCGCGTGCCGTGCGTCGTGCAGCCACCAGCATCGGATGGGTGCCGCCAATCTCTTCGGATATACGGTGGTAAACCACTCCGCCGCGAAAACGGCGTCGCAGCAACCAACCCAAGCTCAACCGTTCGGGATCAACAATCTCGGTTACTACCGCTCGTGGTGCCGAGTGATACCTTGCCCCACTCACCCCCATGTGAGCAAACAGTGCGGTATCTGAGCCACCCGATCGCCCGTAGCTGGCATCAAAACGAAATCCATAGCGGTAGAACCATTCGCCACGAACCAGGGTGTTGCTTGTTCGGGTCTGAGTCCAATCCAGACGTTTCGCGGTGTCAGCCATAGGCTTGTTAAACCACCGCGTTTGCTTACCCCGCACTTGCTGGTCACCGACCAGGACCGCGTCGACAGATCCAAATACCGCGTCAGCTCTAGACTGCTGGATGGCCTCAACTAGCGTACGAAGCCAGCCTGGGCGTGCGATCTCGTCATCGTCTATGAACGCAACGTAATCAGCCGGCCCCATATCCAGTGCCCGATTGCGTGCCATCGCGATATTTTGAATCGGTTCAATCGCATAACGGACGGGGAAGGGCATCATCGACGCGTACTTGGTAACGATGGAGTATGCGCTAGCTTCTCGATCATTATCAACCACGCGTAGCTCAATATCGATCCCATTAAGACGCGTGGTTAACAGGCTCCTAAGTGTGTCCGCGAGCAAGGAGCGGCGTTGATAGGTCGCGATACAGATCGCCAAGCGATACTTCACGGCCGACCTCCTTCAGCAGCGTTTGTTTTGAGCTGATAGTTTCTACCCAGAACGACGCTGGCAAATACCTGTGCTCCAGCGCACAAGACATACGTGGGATTCGTTGTGGCGTACCGTTTCCATAGACGCCGCGGCTCCATTGCTAAGCGAAAGGCCCATTCCAGCCCTAATTTCTGCAGAACGGGTGGTGATTGCCGAAGAGATCCTGCGTGGAAGTCGAAGGCCGCACCAACACCTAACATTGTGGCTTGTAGCTTTGAGCTATGCTCGGACATCCACCGTTCTTGCTTGGGGCACCCGAGCCCCACGAAGATGATCTGCGCTTGCTTTCTCTTCAGGCGTTCGACTAATTCGTCGTCCTCGGCTTGAGTCAGAGGGCGAAACGGTGGACTGTATGCCTCCACAAGTTGTAACGAGGGGTATTCGTCCTGGACGTTGTTCGCGAGTTTTGCCAGGGTCTGCTCACTACCACCTACGAATGCCACACGCCATTGTTTATCTTGAGCTTCCATTAAGACCTTACTCATCAGAGTGGGGCCGTAGACCCGTGTTGCCGAGCGATAGCCCAACAAGCGCTGAATCCATACAACCGGCATCCCGTCAGCGGTGCAGATCGAGGCACCCTTGAGTACAGCACGGTGGGTTCGATTCCATAGTGCAACAATGATGCTGTGCACCGGGACGACGCATACGTAGTTTGCTTGGCTTGAAGTAACCGCAGAACGAATATGCGAGATAACGCCTTGATAGTTGAGGTTGGAAATAGGGGTCGTGACAATTCGCGTAGCATCGGCCACAGGCTTGTCGCAGTGATTGCTTTGGCAGATCGCCGGTGCGTGCGAGGTAAAGCTTCGCAGCACATAAAGGACTGTCAATGCGATTAGGACTATGTCGTAACGGACCGATTTATGCTGTAAGTAGTGCAGCTCGGCTTCAAATCGGGTGCCCCAATCCACTAACAACTGTTCATCAAGGTCGTTATCGGTAACGCACACTTGTCCGAGGTTCGTGAGGCCTGGGCGAATACTGTAGCGAACCTCAAACCCCGGTATATTCTGCTCGAGGTAATCACTTAGCGCGATAGGGAGTGGTCGTGGTCCGACTAGCGCCATGTCACCACGGGCGATATTCCACAGTTGAGGAATCTCATCCAGCTTGAGAATTCGTAGGACTTTTCCAACACGTGTCACATAAGGGCCATTCTGAGTTGTCCCCAATCGAGTTGCCGACTCAGCTGCCACCGCCATCGTGCGGACCTTAACAATCCGGAAGGGCTTGCCGTGAAACCCACGGCGCTCTTGCTTGAATAGAAATGCACCTTTTGATTCCAGCCGTACGATCACATATAGACAAGCTAGTAGTGGAATAAGCAGAAGTAGAGCGAGAGCCGCTAAAACTTGCTGGAGGAACTGCCAAATGCTGCGGTCGGTTGTCGTCTCCATCAGTTCCCTCCTTTATGGGTGACGGTAGCATTCAGTCTTTGGTTCCAGCCGGTGACCAGGCCGGTCATTGCCTTGAAGGTTGAAGTGAACCCTCGATCTACAACCTGAGAAGCCCGTAGTTCACGCTGATATAGGTACGCGCGAATTTTGCTCTCCAGAACCGAAAGCTCGCCTGGTTTTCCTTTTTCAAATGCTCCGTCGCAGCCTGCATTGAGCAGCTGCTTAAACGCGGCAGTATCCAAGCGTGCCGAGAATACCGAGATGAACGCGTTTTTAGCTTCGCCTCGAATCTTTTGGACCAGATCAACCGCTCGCTCATCTCCCTCGAAGTCGTTATCGAGGAAATAGAGACTAAAACCGTGTACAGCCTTAGGCTCGGTACTCGTAACAACACGAAGATACGGAAAGCGGTCTTCGAGGAACCACTTCATAAATGCACACGCGATCGGGTCGTCGTCAACGATCAATGCTGAGTAGATGAGATGCACGAATTGCTCCTTTTGCTAGTCGCTGTTGGCTTACGTATTGGTAAAGGCAATGCCTGTGCCAATACGATTTCGCACTAAACGCCCACCCTTTCGCGAGATTTGATTGATATTGGTGGTCAAGATGAGAGAGTGACCGCTGAACGACTATCAGAATGAGTCAGATTGAAAGCACTTCACTGCTCTCAACGACTGGCACAGGGCTTGCCTTTCAAGTGGTGTCCTTGCCCCAATATGGAAGCCGCAATGAAAATCAGTATCATCCTCTCAACCGTTACGACCGCTATGATCGCCATAGGCTGCTCGACCCCGCAAACACCAAGTTCGCAAGAGGGTAATGGACGACAAGTACCGGCCTGGGCTGTGGCGATCAGTGAGCCGGTCGAGCTAATCCCAGCTAGTGAAGACTTGAGTTCACACGAGGTGACCTCCCCCTCCTCTTTCAGCTCTGGTTCAAACGTCACGCCCCGTGGTCTCCCTCGTGACCTTACCGGTCCTGTTAGTCGTCCAGCATCCAACCTCCGTGATACGGCGAGTCTTTCCCGATCTCAACAATCTGCACGGAACGCGGATCATCGAGTCATCGTGAATATTCATCGTGATGAAAGCAACGCTGCATCCGAGCCAACGCTGGCCCCGGAAGCATTTGTTGCACCGCTCGAGCGTTTGTATCGCGGTGAGTACGAAAGAAATGCCTCGCGTAACCTGGTTCAATTTGGATATGACTATTTCCAGAATCAACACACGCCAGCGGCTTCGGGCCCGGTTCCGGCAGATTATCGTCTCGGTGCAGGAGATGAGATATTGATCGCGGTTACCGGGAGCTTCGAGGCGTACTACCGCCTCGAGGTCAGTAGAGAAGGTACCGTGGTGATCCCTGATGTCGGTGCTATCCCGGTTGCGGACCTGCGGTACGACCAGCTGGCAGACACGATTGACCTAGCGCTTAAGCAAGTGCGTAAGGGATACCAACTCAGCGTCAGCCTTGGACGTATCCGTAGTATCCGGGTCCACGTGGTTGGTGAAGTAGCCCGTCCCGGCATGATTGAGATCAGTGCACGTGCCAACATCCTGGATGTCCTCGCTTCTGTAGGTGGGCCGAAAAAAACGGGCAGCCTACGTAACATCTCATGGAAGCGAGACGGCCGCGCTGAGACAAGCATTGACCTGTACGATTTTCTTGTCGGTGTTGAGGAGCCCCCGCGGAACGTCGTTCTGGCGGGAGATGTCATACATGTTCCGCCGATTGGGAAAACGATCGGAGTCGCAGGTTATGTCCAACGGCCGGGGATTTATGAAATGTCAGAAGTCGTTAACCTGGATGAGGCGTTGCGTCTCGCCGGTGGTACGACCCCTTTCACGTTTACGCCGTATCTACAGATTGAGCGTACCTCTGAGGGGCGTGGCCGTGAAACGGTCGATGTGCTTCTTGACGACGCTTCACGCCAAAGGCTGATCCACGACGGTGAAATCCTGATAATCGGCGCGGTAGACGATCGCCTGCAACCGATTGTGCAGGTTTCGGGGGAAGTCGTACGACCCGGTGAATTCCAATATCGCTCGGGGCTACGCGTTAGTGAGCTCATCACGCTCGCCGACGGCCTCACCATTGATGCTTTCTTGCCTCAAGCCTTTATTTCACGGCAGGTTGGTACTCCTGGATCGATCGAGCTTGTCGCTGGCCGGAAGAGTTTGGCTTCGAGTAGGCGAGTGATTGTAGTGGACCTAGAAAAAGCTCTTGCTCAGGACGCTGCACACGATCTGGAATTGTTACCTCTGGACCATCTGTCTATTCGCCCCCGTTCCAGCGCTACGGTGAGTCCGATTGTGGAGATCATGGGAGCGGTACAAAAGCCGGGAGCATACGAATTGACGGTGGGGCTTCGCGTTTCTGAGTTGATCGCACTGGCCGACAATGTCACCCCGGATGTCTACTACGACGAGGCGGAGCTGATTCGCCGTGTTAATGACGATTCGGATAACCACTTGGATGTAAAGCGCTACCGGTTTAATCTAAGAGATGCGTTAGATCTCGGTGGAAAGCACGACCCGCTATTGAAGAACGGCGATCGCTTGGTTATCCGCAAGATGCGTAAGGCCGAGATCAAAGCGCGTATTGAAGGACAGGTTCGATTTCCTGGTGAGTATGTATTCCCGGCTGACGCAAAAATTACGGACCTGATCGCAGCCGCAGGAGGGTTAGCGGATAACGCGGACCTACGTGCCGCCGTCTTTAGCCGCGAGAGTGTGAAGCAGCTTCAGAATTCGCGTTTCAACCATCTGAGTGAACGCACTCAACGACTCTTTGAAGACTCACTTCGTAGTATGGTTCAATCGGGGCGTCCACAAGAGGGGCTGGCAGCAAAGCTTGCACTTCAGGACACCGAACAATTGGTAGATCGCATGCGCAGGCAGGACAGCAACGGTCGGATCGTAATCCCGTTCAATACCCCCGACTTCCCGTCCAGCCCCTACAACTTAGCTCTCGAACCCGGGGATCGGCTGGTGGTACCTCGTCGCCAGGAAACTGTGGCAGTCATCGGCTGTGTATTCACACCCAACAGCTTTGTTGCTGAAGACGGGCTCACAGTAATGCAGGCGTTAGACCGTGTAGGCGGTACGACCGATTTGGCAGATCAAGACCAAGTCTATGTGATCAGGGCCGACGGCAACGTGGAAAGCTTAGCACAAAAAGGACAAAATCAGCTTAGGTTATCTGCTCGTCTGCATCCCGGCGACGTCGTTCTGGTCCCGCGTGAAGCACCAAGTCGTACATTTGGAGCCGAACTTGCCGATACACTAATGATAGCTCGTCGTGCGGCTGAGCTAGGCCTAATTGCCACGCAAATCGGTGAGCCGGTGAATGATTTTAACTTTAGCAGTATTTCCGATAGTGGACATCGAAATACGGGTATCAATGCCTACCAGGAAGCGATCTTAGAAAAGACACGGAGATAGACCGAATGAAAGGAATCATCTTTACCGAGTTTCTTGATCACGTAACCAGCCAGCTTGGTGTCGAGATATGTGAGGATATGATCGCGGCGAATAACCTAACCGACGGCGGGGCATATACCGCTGTTGGGACGTACGATCACAAAGAGCTGCTGATGATGGTCAGCTACCTTCACAAGCGGACAGGCATCGATATCGATCAGCTGATCGAAGGATTTGGAGTGTCTTTGTTTGCTTCTTTGGCGCAAAAATACCCATCTTTCTTTGACGGAATCGAGGATTCATTCACGTTTATAAAACAAATCGAGGACGTGATACACGTGGAAGTGCGCAAGCTCTATCCTGATGCCGAGTTGCCATCATTTTCATATTCGCAGCCGAAGCCTACAATACTCATTCTGGACTATAGGTCCTCGCGTTGCTTTGCCGGCCTGGCAGTAGGGCTTATGAAAGGTTGCTTTAATCACTTCAATGAAAACGTCAGCATAGATGGCGAAGATTTGGCAGATCCGAAAGGATCTTATGTCCGCTTTACCTTACGGAGCGTGATGTGACCGAGTCAGCTTGGGAACGGCGCGCAATCCGTGAACGCAAGGCTCGCGAGGTTGCGGAACAACTACTTGAGGCGAAAAGCCTCGAGCTATACAACGCAAATCAAATAGCCAATGCACTAAACGCAACGCTAGAAGATCGAGTGAAGTCACGTGTTGCGGAGCTGGCTGATGCAAACGCTAGGCTGCGCGATGAAATGCAGCAGCGCCAAGACGCGCAAGACAAGCTGCGCATTACACAGTTTGCGGTCGACCGGTGTGCCGATGCAGTGTACTGGGTGGATTCCGACGCTAATTTTATCTATGCAAACGATGCGGCTTGTAGGGCCGCAGGTTACACGCGTGCAGAAATAGCAGAGCTGCGTGTATTTGATCTTGATGCCGAAATGATGTCTTCTGACTGGGCAGGTCACTGGAACGAGTTGTGTGAAAAGAAGTCGCTCACCATCGAATCAGTACACGTCAGTAGATCGGGTGAGCATTTTCCCGTCGAGGTGTCGGCTAACTACATCAAGGTGGATGGGATTGAATATAACTGTGTTTTTGCGAGGGACATTAGCGAGCGTGTCGCTCAGAGATCACGTCGAGATCGTGTTTCAGCGCTTAATCGAGTTGTTCAGGATTTAACACACTATCTCGTTAAATCTCAGGATTTAACTCAAGCAATTAACTATATCCTTAGCGAAATGGGGAAACACCTCGACGTTTCTCGCGCGTACTTTATGCGTTTTCGCGATGGCGAACAATTGGTTTACAATACTCACGAGTGGACTTCAGATGGTTTCCCCAGCCAGTCTTCCCGTTTTCAAGATGTTCCTATCAGTGAGTTCGGATGGTGGATTGATGAACTGAGTACCGGCAAGCCGATCGTGATTCAAGACCTGGACGAAACCGTTTTGCCCGACCGGATTTGTGCAGCCCTGCGCCGCTATCAGACAAGAGCAGTACTTGCCGTGCCGATTATTCTCAATGGCAAGCTGACCGGGCTATTGGGTTTTGATGAAACTACGTACCCTCGTGAGTGGATGGATGAAGAGGTCTCGCTGTTACTAACCGTAGTTGAGAGTTTGTCTCGTACAATTGAGCGTCACATAGCTGAGCGTGCCCAAGAGCAACATCGCATCGAACTTAGTGAGTCGCTTCAGCGAGAAACAATTGCGAATAAAGCCAAAAGTAGTTTTTTGGCAAATATGAGCCACGAGATTCGTACTCCCATGACGGCTATTTTAGGTTATGCCGATATGCTCACTCGGCCAAATATTTCGGGCGAGGAGCAGCAAGAATGGGCCACTCAAACCCGTCGCAGTGCAGAGCACTTGCTGGGGTTGTTAAACGATATTCTTGATTTATCGAAGATTGAAGCAGGTGAGCTAACGATTTCCCATGAGTCGTTTTCATTGAATGATGTTGTCGATGATGTAACGTCATTGCTTCGCCCTCTGGCCATGGAGAAGATGCTGGATCTAAGGGTTGTGAAGTCGTTCTCTACAGATCGCAAGCTTCATAGTGATCCGACGCGTTTGCGACAGGTACTCATCAACTTGGTGCACAACGCTCTCAAATTTACTGATCACGGGTCGGTTACAATATGTGTGGAGGAAGTTGTGGTGGGCGACTCCCAAAGTAATGGGTCCCGGATGTGCTTCTCCGTTTTAGATACAGGCGTGGGTATACCGGCAGAGAAACTAGATGAGATTTTTCGGCCTTTTAATCAGATTAAGCAATCTCAGCCCAGCTCTGGCGGGGGAGTTGGGTTAGGCTTGACGATATGTCGCCATTTGGTGGGTATGCTTGGCGGAAAGCTCTCCGCGCGAAATGGTGAGCAGGGAGGTAGTGAATTTGCATTTGATATTCTTTGCAAAGGGCCCTCATATTTAGATGCCGAAGATGACTGTTCGGTGACTATTGGCGAAACAAGCGACTACGCAAGCCTTGATCAAGCTCATGTCCTTGTTGTTGATGATAACCCTGACAATCAGCGGATCATTCGTTTCCTTCTAGATGAAATGAATATTGCTGTTACCCCAGCGATGAACGGCCAAGAAGCGGTTGATATCATCCTTAATCCGTCTCTTAATCAGGCATTTGATGCAGTCCTGATGGATATCCAGATGCCCGTCCTTGATGGGTATTCCGCTACGCGGCTCATGCGCGAAAATGGAGTTCAGGTTCCAATCATTGCGTTAACCGCTCATGCTATGGCTGAAGATAAAGCGCGTTGTCTAATCGTTGGCTGCAATGATTATGTGAGCAAGCCTATTGTACCGGACAACCTCTACCGTTCGCTCGCGAAGCTCATAAGCAAGGATGACTTGCAGCCTGATCAAGACGTAGTTGGCTTGGATGGGGGGGGGTATGAGCCACTCGTTAGTACCATGGCTGACAATGCGAAGTTTAGGCCACTTTTAGAGGCATATCTCGAATCACTCCAGGCATCTCTAACGAGTATGAGTGAGTTTGTTGCTAACGGTGATTGGGGTAGTGTTCAAGCTCTTGCTCATCGCCTAAGGGGTACCGGGACAAGTCATGGCTTCCCGGAAATTACAGAGGCCGCCGGTCTTTGTGAAGACTTAATACGAAGTAATTCTAATATCGAGAATATTCGGCGAAGCGTCGAAGAGCTGTCGCGACTTCTGCGAAATGCTGTGTGATTTCGACCACGTCTTATGAGTTTGCTTTATAGCAGTGCATGTCTTCTGTGGCAGCGTACTTCTACGCGTACAGGTAAGTCAAAAATAGTAAAACTGTAATGAATTGTATATTTTAAAAAACTTATTATCGCTGGACATTATTTGCCAAGCGATTGAGTCACTTTGAAACAAACAAATATAGTTATTTCAGATTGATTCTCATTATGAGAATAAGTATCTCTTCATACGAAAAAACAACAAATCTGTGATATGGCACGGTTCTTGCCATTATCACATTATGTATTTATTTCTATCTTTGTGGGAGATTGTAAGTGGTTATTAAAGAATCATTGCCTGTCGTATTACTTTTACCCTGTTTGTCGATTATCTCTTGCTATGCGCATGGGTCTATAGACGAAATTCCTATTGGTATAAGTCAGGAGGAGGTGTCGCCTGAACTTGTATCAACTGTACGACGCGAACTCCCGGAGCGTGCGGCAGTCAATGCCAATTTTCTTGATCCGAGTTACTCGCCCAATCTCTTTTTGTCCCAAGATGCGCAAATTAGTGTTACGTTTCTTGATGAAGGTGCGGGTTTCCGTAATTCGCTAGGTTACTTCTCATATCCTACCGGTGCGTTTGATTTTTTGACCTATGGCGATATTGATCTGGATCGTCGTGGAGGGATTTCTCTCGACGAGTTATCACAAGTAGGTGGCGTTGATTACGGTCTTGTCTTCCCCAACTCATCGCGATTAAACGGAGGGGGGCAGTTGGTTGCTGGAGACAGTGTTGCGATAGCAGATAATCGCGTATTTGATGCGGGTACGGAAGTTGGTTTCTTCCTGTTGCAAAATGCCTGGGCTGGTGGAGTGGTTAAAGGGTATTCGGATGACGCAGGTGACGCCCTAACGTTCTACTCCCTTGACATGCTAAATCCAGAAAATCGGCCTGAAGCTACCATCAATACCCCAAGTAATGAGGCGTACTCGCGGCACGTTGCCATGTTGTTTGCCGGGCAGGAGCGTGAGTCGATCATTATGGGGTTTGAAGATCTCAAACGCACGGGTACCAACTATAGCCCCCAACGTGCTCCTAGTGATGAAGACTTCAATGACGCAGTGTTCCTTGTGTCTTCAAACCCAATCGAGGCGCTTTTTAATACGCAGATTCCGACTGCGATCCAATCATTATCTGATCGGCCTACGAATTTATTTCAAGTGGATGTTTGTGAGCATTCACGAAACGCCATCAGTGAGTATTTGCCTGAGCGAACGAATGTTCAAGCGGAATTCTTGAATCCGGAATACGATCCTAATCTTGTGGTGGGGGCGAGAACCCAGATTGCAGTGACTTTCAACGATGAAGGCGCTTCATATCAAAATAGCCTGGGTTATTTCACTTATCAAGAAAGTACTTTTGAGTCACTAACTCATGGTGACATCAACCTTGATTTAACTCAAGGGGTTTCAATTTCTGAGCTCAGTGCAATCGATGGCGTCGAGACCGGGATGGTTTTTGCGAAAGCTGCCGCCCAAGGAAAAGGCGGGCGGTTGCTTCATGGTGATACGGTTCTGCTGGGCGATGGTACTGAATTTGATCCGGGCACTCGGATTGGCTTTTTTCTGGTCCAGTCTGGGTGGACCGGTGACCACGTAGCCGGTTTCGGTGGTGACCAAGAAGACCCCTTAGTGTTCTACACTCTGGATATGCTGAATCCTGAGAATGAAGCGAATGCAGGTTTAGATACCGACAGCATGCTTGCGGATTCACGACATGTGGCAATGCTGTTTGCAAATGAGTCGCGTGAGAGCATTGTGATGGGTATTGAGGACCTGCATCGAACGACAGCTGAATTGAACGGCTATGGATATGCCAGCGACGATGATTTTAATGACCAGATCTTTTGTGTATGGGCTATCCAATCGCAGGCCTTAAGTGATACCCACATCTTCACCGCACCCGGAGTGATTCCGGAGCCGGGGACTGCGGGATTGGCGATTCTTGGCCTTTTGGCGGGTATAGGTGGACGTCACCGGTCCTTGTGAAATAACTGAGTGGAGTATCGATATGGATAATAGAGTTGACCTTTTCTGTATTTTGTTCTCATTTGTGTTTCTTCTTTTGACCGTTACGAGTGGGTCAACAGTTGCAGGCATTGTTCGCCACGACACATCTGATCAGTATTATCGTGAGCTCGCGGAGCAATACCCTTCGGTCGGACGCATCTGGTCGGGCGCTGAAGATGGGGGCTCAGGGCAATACAGTTCAGGCACCCTGATTGGCAGCCGATGGGTACTGACCGCCGCTCATACAATTGTTGGCTCGCGGAACCACTTTCTGATCGATGGTGTGATCTACGACGCCGACCGCGTAGTGATCCATCCAGACTGGAGCGGAAGTGTGTTCCGTGGCAATGACCTGGCGCTGGTGCATCTCGACCGTCCTGTGGTTGGTGTGAATCCTGCGGTCATTGATGTTTCGGCTCAAGTCTTGGGTGAAGTCACGACTTTTGTTGGTTTCGGCCGCACAGGTCATGGCTTGTCGGGACCGACTAGCAATTTTGGCCAGAAGATTGCGGGGCATAACACCCTCGATGAAGTAGGTTCGGATTTCTGGTTCTTGCTAGACGACAGTCTCTTGATGGCTGATTTTGATTACCCATATCCGCTTGAACTGGCCTTGCCTGCAAACTCCGCGTTCGGCGATACCGCTATTCCAACGATCTTGGCTGGCGATCGGAGAATCAACCGCATGGGCGCGGCTGATCCGTTGGCGCTAGAGATGCTTCCTACGATCGGTGATAGCGGAGGCGGTGTTTTTGCCGAAATTAACGGTGACTCGGTATTGATCGGAACGATTAGTATGAACCTCGCATGGGATGGAAGTAACAACTCAAGCTACACAGATATGGTTGGCGTCGTGCGACTGTCACATGCTGGGGATTGGATTACCAGTTACATTCCGGAGCCAGGTGCTTTCTCTGTACTCTTTCTATCAGGTGCTATAGCCCTGGCCCGTCGACCCCGATCAGGTATATAGTGGATGCGACCGCCGTTTTGGAACTCCAGCCAGGGGAACAATTGAAGCACTTTCCTGGAACCTTCGATGCGACCTCTTAGGTCGATCGAGAGACATACCACTGCCTCGTCACCTGTAGTGCATCTGCAAGCCACCTGTGGTCGCCGGGCGTCAAGGGTGGTACACTCGGCACTTCAACCAAGTTTTGGTTAGAACCATGGTTGGAAACCCTCCGAGCGGCCATGCGCCTAACGGATTTCGGCTTCGCAAGCCCCTTGCCAACAACGGCTTGTGATCAAAATGCGGGTGTAGCTCAGTTGGTAGAGCGTCAGCTTCCCAAGCTGAATGTCGCCGGTTCGAATCCGGTCACCCGCTTTCTAAATTTCATCAAACATTTCGGGGTTTGGTCAATCTGTTGTATCACCGGGAATGGTTTGAGCTAGGCGGACCAAAGACCGGCTTCGATCATTTGCTGGGTGGCGCGTTCGGCCCAGCCGCGGTTGGCCAGGGGGCTGGCGGGGCTGGGGTGGAGGATCGTGGTGATCTTCATCGCATCGGTTTCGCCGAGTACCGTCCGGGCTTTTTGCTCGGCGAACTTGCCGATGCCCACGATGCAGGCGGGCTTGAGTATCTCGACGATCTGCTGGAGGTGCGCGTTGCACACGGCTTCGAGCGGCTCGCGTTCGCTGGCGGGCAGCTTGTCGGGGGTGCGGTTCTTGCCGCCTTGCTCCATGAACACGAGCGGGCAGTAGTTGGTGATGAAGTGTTCTTTGAAGAATGCTTCGGGTTGGCCGTAGCGCCGCTGCATGAGTTCCCAGACGCGGCGGCCGGAGACTTCGGAACGTGAACACGCCAACCCTTCGACGGGGCGCTTGGGGTGTTGGCCGGTGTCGGGGGTGGGCGGGTTGTCGAGCTGTTGGGTGATCTTCATCCAGTCGCGGACGGCGGCGACCTCGCCGAAGGGCACGCCGGTCTGGGCCATGCCCCAGGGCCCGGGGTTCATGCCGAGCATGAGGATGCGTTTGCGTGATCGGCCGAAGCGCGAGAGGTACTGCTCGTGCATTGGCCGGGCATAGGCGAGCGGGTTGTAGACGTGGGTGACCGGGTCGGAAAACGACAGGCGGTCGCACGCATCGGACAATTCGCGGGCGGCGTCGATCAGGGCTTGGGCGGTTTTCGTGGGGCGGGCCATGAGCGATAGCTTATCGCGGAACCGATGGATGCATAACGGTTTGACGGGAGGGCGAGGCTCCTTCCGAGCCGGGTGTCGCCGAAATTTCACGGCTCGGCAGAGCCTCGCCCTCCCATGTAGATTCGGGGACGCCGCAAAAGAAACGCTTGCGCTCTGGCGTTGTAAAAAAGCCCACACATGATCTGAGATCACGTGTGGGCTTTGGGCTTTAAGTTGTTGCGGCGGTCTTAGCTGATGCCGTCTTGGGTGGCCATGTACTTCATCAGGTCGATGACGCGGTTGGAGTAGCCCCATTCGTTGTCGTACCAGGAGACGACCTTGAAGAAGGTCGAGTCGAGCTCGATGCCCGCGCCGTGGTCGAAGGTCGAGGAGTGGGGGTCGTGGATGAAGTCGGTGGAGACGACCTGGTCGTCGGTCCAGGCGAGGTAGCCCTTCATGGGGCCTTCAGCCGCGGCCTTCATGGCGTCGGAGATGGCTTGGTAGCTGGTCTCTTTTTCGGTGACGACGGTGAGGTCGACGACCGAGACGTCGATGGTCGGCATACGGAACGCCATGCCGGTGAGCTTGCCCTTGAGCTCGGGCAGGGCCAGGCCCACGGCCTTGGCGGCGCCGGTCGAGGCGGGGATGCAGTTCACGCCCGCGGCACGGCCGCCGCGCCAGTCCTTCTTGGAAGGACCGTCTTGGGTGGGCTGGGTGGCGGTGATGGCGTGGACGGTGGTCATCAGGCCCTTGGCGATGCCGAACTCATCGTTGATGACCTTGGCGATCGGGGCGAGGCAGTTGGTGGTGCAGGACGCGTTGGAGACGACCTTGGCGGAGGCGTCGAGCGACTCGTGGTTGACGCCCATGACGATGGTGGGCACCTGGTCGGGGCTCTTGGTGGGGGCCGAGATCACGGCACGCTTGGCACCGGCGGCGATGTGCTTAACGCAGCCGTCGTAGTCGGTGAAGAAGCCGGTGGAGTCGACGACGTAGTCGACGCCGACCGCGTCCCACTTGAGGTTGGCGGGGTCGCGCTCGGCGGTGGAGCGGATGGTCTTGCCGTTGACGTAGAGGTTCTCGTCGTCGGACGACACTTCGCCGTCGAATCGGCCGTGGACCGAGTCGTACTTCAGCAGGTAGGCCAGGGCGTCGTTGTCGAACAGGTCGTTGATGGCGACGACTTCGACGCCTTCGGTGGCCTGGGCGGCGCGGAAGACGAGGCGGCCGATGCGTCCGAATCCGTTGATACCGATTTTGAGCGCCATTGCTCTAATACTCCAAAATGAGGGGTGGGAGATGAGGCGGTGAGCCTCGGCCGCCGTCGCAGGCAGCGCGTGAGCAGACACACTAGGCATTTAAGTCCTAGTGTCAAATCCGACGTGTTAATAAGACGAGAAACGTGCGGAATCACAAGTGTTTACGACACTCTCCGCCGGGCTTCGGCGGTATCCTATAACGAGGTCCAAACCCCTTCAGGAGCCCGCTTTGCCCCGCCGTCTCGCCGTCCTCACCGAGGGACAGACCAACCCGTTGTCCGCCAAGACCGCCGTAAGCCTGCTGCGCTACCGCGGGGACGAGGTGGTGGCGTTGATCGACAGCGAGCAAGCGGGGAGTACGGCCCAGGCTCTACTGGGTTGTGGTGGCGACACGCCGATCGTGGCGGGGTTGGAACAACTGGAACAGAGTGGTGGGTGGCCTGAGGAGTTGATCGTCGGCGTCGCCCCGCCCGGCGGCCGGCTGCCCGGGGCGATGCGGAGCGTGATCCTGCATGCCGCGGCCCGGGGCATCGATGTCACGGCCGGGCTGCACCAGTTCCTGGCCGATGACCCGGGCATCGTGGCGGCGGCCGAGCGGGGCGGGGCGACGCTGTGGGATGTGCGGAAGAACGACGAGCGGGTGGTGGCGGACCGCAAAGACCTGCGGGCCGAGTGTTTGAAGATCCACACGGTTGGGCAGGACTGTTCGTGTGGCAAGATGGTCGCGTCGGTGGAGGTGGCGTTGGGGCTGCAGCGGGCCGGGCAGGACGCCAAGTTCGTCGCCACCGGGCAGACGGGCATCCTGGTCGCCCCCGGGATCAACGAAGCGATCGAGATGACCGACGAGGAACGAAACGATCCGACGGCGGGTGGCAGCCCGATCGACTGCGTCGTCGCCGACTTCATCAACGGTGCCTCCGAGCGCCTCATCAAACGCAACCAGCACCACGACATCCTCGTCATCGAAGGCCAGGCCACGCTCGTCCACCCCAGCTACTCCAGCGTGACCTATGGCCTGCTCCACGGCACCCTGCCGGACGGCCTGATCCTCTGCTACGAGGCCGACCGCCCCCACATGCACGGCCGACCCCACCTCCCGCTCACGCCCCTCGCCACGATCAAACCACTCTACGAACACGTCGCTAACCTCGAAAAGCCGTGCAAGTTCATCGGCGTCGCGCTCAACAGCCGACGGTTACCCGATGACGCAGCCGTGGAAGCCGAACGCCAGCGCGTTGAAGACGAATTGGGTTTGCCCGTGTGCGATGTCTACCGCGAAGGCCCGGGGCGGTTGGTGGACGCGGTGCTGGCGTTGAAGGCTGAACTTGGGAAAGGCAGTTAGCCGCAGATTTCGCAGATTGCACCGATTAAATTCGAAACGGAATCTGCGTCATCTGCGAAATCTGCGGCAAAAACAAAGCGATGCTCCAACTCACCCTCCACCCCGTCGAACTCCCCCTGCGTCACGCCTGGACCATCGCCCACGGCACCCGCACCGTCCAACGCAACCTCATCGTCGCCCTGCACGACCCCGAAACCGGCCACACCGGCTACGGCGAAGCACCGGCGATTCCGTACATGGGGGTGACGGTTGAAAAGATGGTGGCATGGTTTGAAGGAGTACGACCAACATCTACTCTGAATTACATCACAGGCATACCTGAGCCAGGCGTTGTGGAAGACGATTGGGGGTTGTACGGCCAGGATGAACCACCTTTCTTTCCTTCTGGTTACGCAGACGGTTTTGAAACCCAGATTAAATTTGCGATATGCGCGATTGATCAAGCGGCTCATGATCTCTGTGCCAAGAACCGCGATATCTCAACTGGCGAGTTACTCCACCTTGACCATCAAAATTCGCTCCTCTCCAACTACACCCTCGGCATGGACGCCCCCGAGGTGATGGTCGCCAAGCTCCGCGAGTACCCCGACTTTCCGAGTTACAAGATCAAGCTCGGTCGGCCGGAGGCGGATGGTGGACTGGAGGTCGACCTGGCGGTGCTGCGTCGGCTGCGGGAGGAGACGCATGCGGTGTTCCGGGTGGATGCGAACACGGGGTGGGATGCGGAGCAAACGATCCGCGCGTCGGGCCCGCTGCGAGACCTGGACGTCGAGTTCATCGAGCAGCCGCTGCCGCCCGATGCGCCGCGGAGCGAGCACGAGGCGGTGTACTTCGGCAGCGACCTGCCGATCATGGCGGATGAGTCGTGTCAGACCGAGAGCGACGTCGAGAAGTGCGCGGGCCTCTTCCACGGCATCAACATCAAACTCAGCAAGTGCGGCGGCATGACGCCCGCCCGGCGGATGATTGCTAAGGCTCGTGAGCTCGACCTCAAGGTCATGATGGGCTGCATGACCGAGACGACCGTGGGCATCAGCGCGGTGGCCCAGTTCCTGCCGCTGCTCGACTACGTCGATATGGACGGGGCTCTGCTGCTCGCCCCCGGGAGCGACCCGGCCGACGGGGTGAAGCTCGGCACCGACGGCGTCGCGATCTTCCCCGAAGGCGCGGCTGCCCACGGCAACGGCGTCACGCTCAACCGCGAACTGCCCACGGCCTGAGGGTCCGGAAGTGGTCCGGTTTTGGTCTGGTGGTCTGGTCTGCGGTTAGACCACCATTAGACCAGACCAGTGGCAAGCCGCCGAACATCGGCGGGGTGTGAGCTATGCGGTTGTCAAAGAGCGCGTTCCGGGGGTGTCGTCAATGAGGGGCGGGGCGTCGGCATGGTGCGCACTGTGGGGTCGTGATGGACTTGGCGTTCCCCATAAACTGTGTGCGGACAAGAAACAAAATTTTTTGACACGGGCCGTGTTTTCGTTGTGCCAATGCGACGTGTTGTGCGCGCGTTCGATCCGTTAGCCGCGGGGCTTGTCCCCGCGCGTGGGTGTTGGACCACGACTCGGTAAGCGCCCCGGACGCGCGTCGTCAAGCGACGCGGCGAACGGTGCCGACCCGCTACACTGACCCCATGTCCAGTTTGTATTCAGATCGCAACGAACCCGATGAATCCGCCGACCGCCCGTGGTCCGTCGGGGAGTTGGCGGGGCAGATCAAGGCGGCGCTCACCGATAACCTCCCCCGGCGGGTCCGCGTCGTCGGCGAGGTGTCGAACCTCTCGGACCGCAACCACTGGTTCTTCAGCCTCAAGGATCAGGACGCCTCCATCCGCAGCGTCATGTTCGCCTCGGCGGCCCGCAAGGTCGGCTTCCCGGTCCGCGACGGCCTCGAAGTCGTCGCCACCGGCCGGATCGATTTCTACGACGCCCAGGGCAGCGTCCAGCTCTACGTCGACAAGCTCGAACCCGTCGGCGAGGGGGCCCGCGAACTCGCGCTCCGAGCGATGATCCAGGAGCTGCGTGGCCTGGGGTATTTCGACCTCGAACACAAGAAGCCGCTGCCGGCCGTGCCGCGCAAGATCGCGGTGGTCACCTCGCGCTCGGCCGCAGCCCTGCAGGACGTGATCAACACCGCTCAGCAGCGTTGGGCGGGCTGCGAACTCGTGCTCGTTGACGTTCGGGTGCAGGGTGATGAGGCGGCCCCGCAGATCGCCGCCGCGCTCGAAGACCTGTCGCAGAACGGGACCAAGCAAGGCATCGACGCGATCATCCTCACCCGCGGCGGCGGCAGCATCGAGGACCTCTGGGCGTTCAACGAACGCATCGTGGCGGACGCGGTGTACGACTGCTCGCTGCCCATCATCGCGGCCATCGGCCACGAGACCGATACGACCGTCGCCGAGTTGGTTGCTGACTTGCGCTGCGCCACGCCGACGCAAGCCGCGATGACGCTGGTGCCCGACCGTGCGGTGCTTGAGCAGCAGGTCGATCAACTGGCTCGGCGTATGAGCTTGGCGTTGCAACGCCGGGCCGAGGTCGCCCGCCACCGACTCGACGCCGCGGCCCGTCACCCGCTGTTCAGCCAACCCCAGCGGTTTGTTGACGACGCCCGCCAACGCGTCGACCGGCTTGGCGAACAACTCGCCGCCTCCCTACCCCGTCGGGTGGGCGACGAACGCAAGCGACTGGACGCGATGGCTCGGACGCTCGATGCGGTCTCGCCGACGAACGTGCTCAAGCGTGGGTACAGCTACACGCTGGTGGGCGGGAAGTTGTTGCGAAACGCCGATGACGCCGCGGCCGGGAGCGAGCTGACGACCGTATTGGCGGATGGAAAGGTGGTGTCGACGGTCAACGGCGAAACGCCAGCCCCCAAGCCCCGTAAACCACGCACGCCCCGGAAGGCCAAACCCCTGAAGGGCGAGGATGGCGAGCCGACATTGTTTGCGTGAATAGCCTTGCGATTCGGGGCGAGCGGTGAAAGCCTGGAGATACTTCGCGAAAGCGTGCCGGTTGTCCGGAGGAAAGACCGGATCAGTTTAAGCCGATGTCCCGAATCTTCGGCGGCCCAACAGTACGGCACCTACCACGCCAAGCGTGAGCACCGCGGTGCCCGGCTCGGGGACCAGCTGGGAATTGCCAAAAGCATTCAGGGCGTTCTCGTTGGCTCCGAAGCCGCGATCCTTGTCGGCGAAGTTGTATTGCGACTTATCCCATAGATAAAGTCGATCGACCAGGTGCCCGGCCGATCGACTTGAGATCTGTAGCGAGTAGCGCATCCCTTCTTCCAGCGACCACGAAATCGATCGGCCGACGTTGTCGAGATTCGAGGCTTGGGATATCCACTGAGTAATATCGCCATTGCGGTACGCCTTCATCCACTGCCCCGTGCGGATGTCGTTGTTGTTCACCACGGGCACCACCGGGTTGCTGTTGTCATCCACCAGGCGGACCCAGGTATCGTTGTGATCGGTGCTGCTGCTGCCCTGGCCGATGCGGGTGCGGTAGTTGAATTGGAAGGTGCCGGTGGTGGTGGTTTCGAAGTGGTAATCGATGATGCCCATACCCGGGGTTCCGAATGAATTGGTCTTGGCCCGCAGGTAGGTCCCGCCCGAAGCGCCCGCAACGGCACTCTCGACTTGCCAGTGGTTGCTGGGAACGTCGGCGGCTTCGGCCTCGAGCACTAGTAGCCCGTCTTTTTCAAGGTAAACATCCTGGGCCGAAGCCTGACCACCGAGGGATGGCATGGCCACGAGCGCAGCGATACCCCAGATAGAAATTCCAAACCGCGATTTCATTGTGTGGGCTCCAGAATAGAAACAAAAAAAGAAACTCAACCATCCGCGAGGGACGAGGCAATTGCTGCCATGGCCTAAGTATGAATGCAATAAAGCGGTTGATTGACATAAAAGCCGCTGTGTTTTGATCACTTCTGCGCCATCGATCAAGACAGCGCTTGTCGTCGTGCTTGCCCCCATCCGGCAGTCAACGCCGCAGCGTGGCACGGCCTCGGAAAGTGTCGCATTGGTCTTAACCGATGTGAGCAATAGAATGCGGGCCTGATCACATATGCCTGGGCTCACCGATACCCGAGGCGGAGACCGGGAGAACGCACAACACGCCCGAATCGCGATAATGCTGCCCATGACCAAGAAGGCCCCGAGTTTTGAGCAAGCCATCGACCAACTCGAAGAGCTCATCGAGCAGATCGAGTCCGGCGAGATCGGCCTGGAAGACGCGCTGAAGCGCTACGAAGACGGAACCAAGCTCATCCAACGCTGCCGATCGATCCTCGACTCGGCGGAGAAGAAGATCGGGGAACTGACCGCGGATGGCGAGGCTGAAGGCGATTCAGACGCCGAATGAAGCTCGATTTCGGATTGCGGATTTCGGATGGTCCGCGTTCCTAGCCGATATACCAGCGTCTAGCTTCCCGAAATCCCAAATCCCCAATCCGAAATCCCCACCCCCATGCCCATCGAAGTCTTTGCCCTCATCCTGTTGACCATTTGGGGCGCCTGTGTGGGCAGTTTTCTGAACGTGGTGATCTACCGCGTGCCGGCGGGGCTGAGCGTGATCTCGCCGCCGTCGCGTTGCCCGGGGTGTGAGAAGAAGCTGGCGATCTACGACAACGTGCCCGTGCTGGGTTGGCTGTGGCTGCGGGGCAAGTGCCGGTATTGCAAGATGAAGATCAGCATCCAGTACCCGCTGGTCGAAGCGGTGACGGGGTTGTTGTTCTTCGGGCTGACGTATGCGTACTACTTCACGGATTTGCGTGAGGTGTTTGCGGTGCCGGGCGTGGTGGACACGTGGCCGGTGCTGGCGGTGCATTTGGTGCTGCTGTCGTGCATGATCGCGGCGACGATGATTGATGCGAAGCTGTACATCATCCCGCTGGGGATCACCTGGCTCATCACCGGCGTCGCGGTGGGCGGGTTGCCGATTGTGGTGGCGGCGGGTTGGGTGCCGGAAGATTTGCTGGTTGTGGGCGATTCGTACGAGATGTTGATCCCGGTGACGGATCAAGTCGGCCTGGCGATCGGCGGCACGGTGGGGCTGATCGTGGCGATCGTGTTGCTGCGGCTGAAAAAGCTGCCGCTGAGTTTCGCGGAGGAAATCCCGCTGCCCGAGAGCGCGGACCCGGACGACCCGAATCTGATTTTGGTGCACCCGCACCCGCGGCGTGAGATCGGCAAGGAGATGTTGTTTTTGATCTTCCCGATCGTGGGCGCGGCGATAGGATTTTTTGTTGGCGAAGCGTTGGCTGCCGCTGGACGGACGGCACCGCCCGAACTGATCGATGAATCCATAAGTCCGTTATGGCAGGTCATCGGCGGGGTGCAGCTGGGTTACCTCGCGGGCGGCGGCATCGTCTGGGCGACCCGGGTGCTCGGCACGCTGGGCTTCGGCAAGGAAGCGATGGGCTTGGGTGATGTGCACCTGATGGCGGCGGTCGGCGCGGTGATCGGTTGGCGGGACACGACGCTGGCGTTTTTCATTGCGCCGTTCTTCGGCATCGTTGCGGCGGTCGTGATGGCGGGGGTGGCGGCGCTGGTTAAAGGCAAAGTGCGCGTGATCCCTTACGGGCCGTACCTGTGTGGCGCGACGGTTGTGGTGATGGTTTGGCGGACACCGATTTTGGACGCGATTTTTCCGTAAGTAGGTGTTTCGGGATGGGGGCATTACATGAAAGCGACGCGGCTTGGCCGCGTTAGCGCGGCGGAGCCGCGACGCTTCGTGGGGGTGGGGAGCGCTGAGCCGCAAGCGGCTTATTACAACTTGAGGACGCGGACGACTTCGTCGAGGTCTTTGTCGCCGCGGCCACTCAGGTTCATGACGATGATTTCGTCCTTGGGCATCTCGGCGGCGAGCTTGAGGGTGTGGGCCATGGCGTGGCTGCACTCGAGGGCGGGGAGGATGCCTTCGAGCTTGGACATGAGCTGGAAGGCGTCGAGCGCTTCGGTGTCGGTGACGCTGGCGTAGGACACGCGGCCGGAGTCTTTCCAGTAGGCGTGTTCGGGGCCGACGCCGGGGTAGTCCAGGCCGGCGGAGACGGAGTGGACGGGGGCGGTTTGGCCGTCGTCGTCCTGGAGGACGTAGGAGAGCGAGCCGTGGAGTACGCCGGGGCTGCCCTGGGAGAGGGACGCGGCGTGTTTGCCGAACTCCGTGCCGACGCCGCCGGGCTCGACGCCGACGAGGCGGACGTCCTTGGCTTCTTCACGCACGGCGAAGGGGTGGAACATGCCCGCAGCGTTGGACCCGCCGCCGACGCACGCGGTGATGCAGTCGGGAAGTCTGCCGAGCTGGGCGAGGCTCTGCTCGTAGGTTTCCTTACCGATGACCGACTGGAAGTCGCGGACGATCATGGGGAAGGGGTGGGGGCCGACGACGCTGCCGATGGTGTAGTGGGTGGTTTCGCTGGTGGCCATCCAGTCGCGCATGGCGGCGTTGGTGGCGTCTTTCAGGGTTTTGCTGCCGGACTCGACGCCGGTTACTTTCGCGCCCATGAGCTGCATGCGCAGGACGTTGGGGCGTTGGCGGCGCATGTCTTCGGTGCCCATGAAGACTTCGCAGTCGAGGCCAAACTTCGCGGCGGCGGTGGCGGTGGCGACGCCGTGTTGGCCAGCGCCGGTCTCGGCGATGATGCGCTTCTTGCCCATACGGATGGTGAGCAGGCATTGGCCGATGGCGTTGTTGATCTTGTGGGCGCCGGTGTGGGCGAGGTCTTCGCGTTTGATCCAGATCTGAGCGCCGCCTGCGTGCTCGGTGAGGCGGGGGGCGAACTGCAGCGGCGTGGCCCGGCCGATGTAGTCGCGGTTGAGTTCGGCCATCTGCTTCTGGAACTCGGGGTCGTCCTTGGCGACCTCGTAAACCTCGCCGAGCTCGGCGACGGCTTTGTGGAGCGTCTCGGGGATGAAGCTGCCGCCGAACGGGCCGTAGTGGCCCAACTCGTCGGGGACCGACGGGGCGGCGGGGAGAGCGGATTCGGTGGCGGACTGGTTCATGGGGTTCTTTCGGGCCCGGGGATCATTCCGAGGGGCGATTATTTTTTGGCGTCCTGGCGTTGCCGGGCGAGGTCGCGCTGCTTGAGCGCGTTTTTGTAGATCGGGTTCTGCGGGTCGTTGTAGAGTTTGAAGACTTTCTCAAAAGCTAGTTTAGCCTCACCGTGGCGTCGGTCCATCAGCTTGCCGTGGGCGTCTTTGTAGAGACGCTGGACGTCGTCGATGAGCTGGGCTTCGAGTTCGATGTAGTTCTTCTGGGCGACGGCGAGGTCGGCCACGGGTTTGCCGCCCCAGTCGTCGCGGTCGTCGATGAAGTCGTCGCTGTAGGCGAAGGACAGGGCGGTCTTGTAGGCGAACAGGGCGCGGAAGGCGTTTTGCGGGTCGGCGTTGATCATGCCGTAGAACGCCTCGGCCTCGTCGAAGTGATTCGCCGCGGTGCGGGGCGAGGCCTCCTGCTTGGGCAGAGGGGCACGGATGGCCTTGGCGATCTCCTGATCGGTCAGCATGGGCACGCTCGGCCCGGTCCGGGTCGCGCCGCTGTCGGCCCCGCTCGAAACAAAAAACGCCACGCCGAATACAGTCACCCAGAACCCCAGGATCGCCAGCCAGAGCTTGGTCCGCGGGCTCATGCCCGGGCGGGGCGGCGCGGCGTTGGCCGTGCCCACGTCTTTGGTTTCGGCGGCGGCTACGGTCGGCCCGTCGCCCTCGCCCTCACGCAGCGCCACGGTCATCACCGGCTGATTGCCCACGACGATCTGGTCGTTGTCGCTCAGCGGGCGGGGCTTACGGCCGATGACCCGGCGGTTGAGCCTGGTGCCGTTCTTCGAGAGGTTGGCCACGACCCAGCGATCGTCCTCGTATCGGATTTCGCCGTGGACGCGCGAGACGGTCTGCAGGTCGATGACCAGCGCGTTGTCCATGCCCCGGCCGAACGTGGCGGGGGAGTGGTTGACCCGCACGCGTTGGCCCGCGCTCGGGCCGGCGGTGATCGTGATTTCGAGCAGATGCTGATTCAAAACAGTTCACCCTTGATGAAACGGATGATCATCGGCGAGAACACGATGAGCACCACCGCGATCATAATCATCATGGAAGGAACGAGGATGCGCAGGCTCGCCGAGGCGGATTTTTTTTCGGCGATCACGCCACGCTGGGCCCGGAGCATGTCGGCCTGGACCTTCAGCACCGCCGCCATGGGCGTGCCGAGCTTTTCGCTCTGGTTCACCGACGCGATGACGCTGCGCAGGCTCTCCAGCGGGATGCGTTGGGCCAGGTTCTTCAGGGCCGTGGCCCGCGTCGCGCCGAACTCGATCTCGGACAAGGCGATCTTGAGTTCCTGGTTGAGTTCGTCTTCGGGGTTGTCGCGGATGAGCGTTTGGATCGCTTCACCGAAGCTCGAACCCGCCGCCATGACCAGCGCGATCAGGTCGAGGGTGTAGGGCAGCTGCTTGGCGATGCGGATCACGCGGCGGTTGCGGGCCCCGTGCAGGAGGATGAGCGGGACGTAGAACCCGCCGGCCGCCCCCAGCGGCAGCACCACCAGCAGCAGGCCGCCGCCTAGCCACAGCTCGCCGAGCCCCGCGAGGAAGGCCACGCTCAACGCCGACAGCACGCACAACGCCAGGTACTGCTCGACGCTGTAGCCCGACGCGTTGCCCGAGGCGTCGAGGTCCTGCCGGATGTCGGCGCGGATCTTCGGCAGGTTCAACCGGTTGGCGATCGCGACGACCGCGTTCAGCACCGGCGCGAGCGCGGGCAGCTCGAAGATCGTCGCGCGGTCGGCCCCCATCGCCCGCGCGATCCGTCGGTTCACCGGCGGGGCGGCGGGCACCGGGTAGCGGAAGATCGCGTAGATCGGCAGGAACACACCGACGAAAACGATAACCGAGATGAGGATCAGTTCGAGGTCCATCACACGTCCACCGCCATGATTTTTCGGATCCACAGGAACGCGCCGAGGATCAGCGCTCCGCAGATCAACAGCAGCACCCGGCCGATGGTTTCGGTGAACAACAGACGGATGCCTTCGGGGTCTATGATCCACAGGATGAACACGAACACGAACGGCATCACCGCCATCATCGATGCCTGCGATCGGCTCTGGGCCGTTATCGCGTCGAGCTTGCCTTCGAGCTTCTTGATCTCACGCACCGCATCGGCCAGGCGGTCCATGCTTTCGCCGGTGTCGCCGCCGCGCACTCGGTGCATCTCGATCGCGGTGAACGTCAGCCGGTACAACGGCGAGCCGATGCGGTTGCTCGCCGCCCGCATCGCCTGGTTGAGGTCGCGCCCCATGTTGTACTCACGCAGCAGCTGCTCGAACTCCTGCTTGATCGGGCCGGTCTGGTTATCGACGAGCATCTCCATCGACTGCACGAGGTTGAGCCCCGCCTTCACGCCCGCCGAGATCGTGGTGAGCCCGTCCACCAGTTGCGACTCGAGTTGCTGGCGGCGTTTCTGTTCGAGGTGGCGGATCACGATGGCCGGCATGAAGTAGGCCGCGATGCCGCACACCACCGCGACGAACAGGTTGAACGTCAGGAAAAACGAAAACAGGAACGCCACCCCCACCCCCGACACCGCCATCCAGAACGCCTGGCTGGGTTCGACGTCCATCATCAGCTGTCGCCGCAGCACGCGGTCGTACGCCAACTCCTGCCGCGCCCGGAACTGCACCGCGGGCTCTTTGCCGTAGCGCACCAGCAGGTACGCGGCGGCGAACACGCAGAGGTTGAGCAGGATGAAGAGCGGAGGATTAAACATGGGTCAGAGAAAAACGTCGACGTCGAAGTCGCCGCGCTCCACCATCTCTTCCGCGAAGGTGGGGATGTATCCCGTGTGGCGGAGGGTGGGTTGTTTAGGGTTCTTGAGGGTGAAGATGTCTTCGAGGCGGACCTGGCCGGTCTCGGGGTCGATGGAGGTCACTTCGGAGATCGCGGTCACGCGGCGGTGGCCGGAGGCGAAGCGGGTGACCTGCACGACGAGGTCGACGGCGGTGACGATCTGTTCGCGGATCGCGCGGATGGGCATCTCGACGGCCATGAGAACGAGGGCTTCGAGGCGCTTCATCGCGTCGTGGGGGTTGTTGGCGTGGACGGTGGAGAGCGAGCCGTCGTGGCCGGTGTTCATGGCCTGGAGCATGTCCATGGCTTCGGGGCCGCGGACCTCGCCGACGATGATGCGGTCGGGGCGCATCCGCAGACTGTTGCGCACCAGCTCGCGGATGGTGTAGGCCCCTTTGCCCTCGATGTTGGCGGGACGGCCTTCGAGTTTCACGACGTGGGGCTGGGGCAGTTGCAGCTCGGCCGACTCTTCGACGGTGATGATGCGTTCGTTGGGGCGGGCGTAGGCGCCGAGCACGTTGAGCAGGGTGGTCTTACCCGAGCCGGTGCCGCCGGCGATGACGATGTTGGAGCGGCCGATGATGCAGCCCTGCAGGAAGCTGGCGACGTTGGCGCTCAGCGCCTCGCGTTCGACCAGGTCGTCCATGGTGAACGGCACCCAGCCGAACTTGCGGATCGTCAGGCACGGCCCGACCAGCGAGAGCGGGTGGATCACCACGTTGACGCGGCTGCCGTCCGCCAGACGCGCATCGACCAGCGGCACGGAGGTGTCCACGCGTCGGCCGACGGGCGCGAGGATGCGCTCGAT
Organism: Algisphaera agarilytica; assembly: GCF_014207595.1. Taxonomy (NCBI): domain Bacteria; kingdom Pseudomonadati; phylum Planctomycetota; class Phycisphaerae; order Phycisphaerales; family Phycisphaeraceae; genus Algisphaera; species Algisphaera agarilytica. The sequence goes on along the minus strand of NZ_JACHGY010000001.1, from coordinate 86,508 downwards.
GATCGACAGCAGCACGTCGTCGGAGAAGAACGTACGGGTGGTGGGCTGGATGATGCCGTTCTTCTCGATGTAGATGCGGTCTTTGCCGACGACCATGATCTCGCTGACCGAGGGCATCTCCAGGAGGTCCTGCAGCGGGCCGAGGCCGAGCATGATGTCCTGGATGTCCTTGGCGACGGTGCGCTGGACGATGTAGCGAGTCACCTCGTGGTCGAGCGTGGGGTATTCGTTGTCGAATAACTCGTCGAACGAGTCTTCCGCCACGGCCAGGTCTTCGCTGACGCTCGACGGGTCGAACAGCAGCGGCATCATGTCGACGAGCGACGTGACCAGCTCGGTGATCTTGGTTTCCTGAGCGGGGTCGAGCAGCCGGTCGTCGCCGGACTTGTATTCGGTCTGGACTTTGCCCTGGCACTGGCGGACGACCTCGGCGGTCACGAGGCGCTCGAGGTGGTGTCGGCAGGCGAGGCGGATGATGTCGGAGTCGAGGGCGTTGATGCGGCTCTGCAAGACCTCGTCGAGGTGGAACAGGACTTCGTTGAGGAAGGCCGAGTCGTCTTTGCGGATGCTGCCGGTGACGCGGAGGTTCATCCGCTCGAGCAGCTCGGCGTGGACCTCTTGCTCGAGCTCCATGAGCCGGGCCTGGAGCAGTTCGTCGTCGGCGGTGCGGGAGTCGACGGCGTCGCCGTTGCGTCCGACCATCGCGATGGTGAACTGGCCGATCTGGATCTCGTCGCCGAAGTCCACGTAGAGCGGGGTGCCTTTTTGCACCTCGCGGTTGGCCACACGGGTACCGGCCTGGCTGAGGGCTTCGACGACCATGCGGTTGCCCTTGCGCAGGATGCGGGCGTGGCGGGGGGCGACGAAGGGGCTCTTGAGCACGATGTCACAGCCGTCGTCACGCCCGATATGGATCGGGTCGCCCTCGGCCTCGAGGGTGTGACGGAGGTTGTTGCTGTGGTCGTAGAGCCAGAATTGCATATCAAGTCAGAGTGATGAGTGACGAGTGAACAGTGATGAGTAAAGGCACGAGCTTTCTACAGATTCCAGTGACTCTCACTCATCACTGTTCACTGTTAACTCATCACTGCCGCGAAGCGGCGCTAAGTCCGAAACGTTCGAGGATTTCGGGGTTGAGGCCGCCTTCGGTGATGTAGGCCTGGCGTTGATCGTCGGGCGAGCGGAGCAGGACGCGGTACACGCCGGTCTTCTGTACTTCCTGGGTGATGGCTTCAAACAACACGGCTTCGTCGGGTCGGACTTCGACCGTGAGGGTTTCAAAGTTGGACGAGGCGCGGCCGCCGGATTTTTCATCGACGATCGTGCGGGAGCCCACGCTCACCACGCGGACGTTTTCCATGACCGGCAGGATCTCTTGTCGGCCGCCGGGGGCACGCACCGGGGCGAGGATGTCGACACGCATCTCGGACTTGAGCGGGTCGGGCAGGGTCTTGGAGACCACCGGCAGCGAGACGCCGCGGTAGCCCTGGGTGATGAGCCGACGGGCTTCGTCGCCGGTGAGGTCGTCGAACATGCGGGTGGTGAGCGGCTCGCCGACCTCGGCCCGGCGGGTGAACGGGTCGCCCAGCCGCAGCGGTTGGCCCTGGCTGTTGGATTCGACCACGTCGCGGAACGCGTCGCGGAAGCTCTCGGGCACACCCACGAGGCGGACGTCTTCGAGCTCGAGCGTTTGCCCGACGTCCTTGGCGACAACCAGACGGAAGAAGCGGAACTCGCCTTCCTGAGCGGCCTTCTTGATCCCGATGATGTAGAGGTTGACCAGTACCACGGCGATCAGCGCGATGAGCAGCGCAAGGCCCACGAGCTTGGGGCTGGCGGGCGCGGGGCCGGGGTTGGAGACGCCGAGGTTGCCGGGTTTTTTGGGCAGTGGAACGGTGGGCGAACCGGGCATTTGACTCATGGCAAGGGTTCCGGGGGGCGGTTCCGGGTATCGGTCCGGGGCGTGGGGTTGATGGCCGACGCGGCCGAGGCCGGGATCGGGCGGTGCTCACGAGTGGGGGTCACTCGTCCGCGGGGGGCGGGCTTTCGCCCTCGGGTGGGGTCTGGCTTTCGGTCTTCTTGATCAGCTCTTCGATCTCGGGCGTTGAGCGGATGCGTTGTGCTTGCAGCAGCATGGCGCGGGCGGCGGCGAACTCGCCCTTGGCGATGAAGTCCCTGGCTTGGGTGAGGTACTGGGCGTAGTCGAGGTCTTCGAGCAGTTGATCGATTTCCTTGCCGGGGATGAGCTCCTTGGCCTGGCGGTAGAAGCGTTTGGCGCGTCCGAAGTCGCCCGCTTCTTTGGCCCGGTCGCCCTGCTGGACGAAGGTGTCGTAGCCGCGTTGGGTTTCGATTTGCGCGAGGAGGCCCAGGATGTCTTCGCTGTCGGGATCGAGGAGCTGGGCGTCTTTGAGTAGGGCCTCGGCCTGGGTCAGTTCGTCGGCGTCGATCGCGGCACGGGCCTGATCGAGCCCGCGTCGGACGCGGGTGCGGTTGAGCTTGCCGGCGAGGGCGGTGTCGCCCGGGGCCAGCGCGAGGGCTTCTTCAAACGCGGTGATCGCAGCGTCGAGGTTGCCCGCGGCGAGTGCGGCGTCGCCCCGTTGCTCGATCTGCGTCAGCTCGGTCTTCACCGCGATCTGTTTCTGAAGGCGCAGCGCGTCGGGGTTCTCGGGGTCTTTTTCGAGCGCCGCGGCGATACGGAGTTTGGCGGCCCCCACTTCGCCGTCGTCGAACAGCGCGGCGGCCTCGGCAGCCAGTCGCCGAGCGTCGAGTTTGATAATGCGGGCTTGCAGTTCGGAGTCGGGGCGGAGGGCGAGGGCGGCGTTGAGCGAGTCGACGGCTTCGCCGAGCCGACCGGTGCGGATGGCTTCCTCGCCTTTGGCGATGGCGTCGTCGTAGGCCTGGTCGGCCTTGAGGGTTTCGAGCAGGGTCTGGCCCTCTTCGGGGAGGTTGGCCAGGTCTTCGAGGGTGGCGATCGCGGCGGGGCGGTCGCCTTCGTTGACCAGCCGGCGGGCGTCTTCGATCCGCTGGGCGGCGAGGGCCTCGGCCCGGCGTTCTTCGATCAGGGTTTCGAGCGCATCCAGCCGGGCGTTCTGCCCGTCGTTCCAGTCACGCTCGCGGGCTTTCTTCAGGGTGTCCTGCGCGGCCGTGAAGTCGGCGTTTTCGACGTCGTTCTGGATGGTCAGATCGATCTGGGCGAAGGCTTCGTTGTCTTTCGCTTCGAGAATCAGGCCGTCCACGTTGGCGGGGTTGCCGCCAGCATCTTTGTACTGCTCGAAGACGTCCACGGCGTCGTCGTAACGCGCTTCGGCAAACGCGATCCGGCCCATGGCTTTGAGCTTGCCGCGCGTCGCCCGCTGGGCCATGTCGCTCTCGGCGGGCCAGTCCGCGACCACGGATTCGTAGCTCTCAAGCGACCCGGCGAAGTCGCCTTCCTGGTACAGCGTGTTGCCCTGGTCCATCGACGTCGTTGCGGCGGCGAGCTTCTGTTCGTAGGCCGCGGTCTTCTTGTAGTCGTTGATCGCAAACAGGACGCCGAACACGACAACCCAGAACAGGAGGAAGCTGCCCAGGAGCAGGGGCAGCTTGCTGCGGCTGGGCAGGGCGGTGGTGTCGCCGGGGGTGCTGGTGGTGATGGCGGGGTGGTCGATGGATCGGCTGGGCGCAAGGTCGAGGTCGGGCCCGTCGCCGGTGAAGTGGCGCCGGATCGCTTCGACCACGTCTTCGGCCGAGCCCACGCGGCGGGCCTGGTCCTTGTCCATCATCCGCGACACGAGCTGCACCAGGTGCGTCGGCAGGTCGGGCAGGTATTCGTCGAGCAGCGGGGCGGACACACGCAGGTTGGTGTGCCACTTCATCCATCGCATCGCCTGGTTGCGCTGGTCGCGGAGGACGTTGCGGAAAGCCACGTCGAAGTTGCCCCGGCCCGCGAGCATCTCGTAGGCGATGATGCCCAGCGAGTAGAGGTCGGCCCGGCCGTCGGCGGGTTCGGACTTGAGCAGCTCGGGGGCCATGTAGCGGACCGATCCGAGCGAGAGCGAGTCTTGGGATTCGATGAGAGCGGAGAGCCCGAAGTCGCAGATCTTCAGACCGCCGTCGTCGCCGAGCAGGATGTTGCTGGGCTTGAGGTCGCGGTGGACGACGCCCATGCCGTGGATGGCTTCGAGCCCCTTGGCGGTGGCGGCGACGATGCCCAGGGCCTGGCGTTCGTCGAGCGGCGCGTCGGTTTTCTGGAGCAGGTCTTCGAGCGAGGTGGACGGGTAGTACTCGCCCACCAGCATCAGGCCGCGCGGGTCGTCCACGGCATCGATGAACTGAATCAGGTGCTTGGGCTGCGATGTCGAGACGCGTTTGTGGATCGCGGCTTCTTCGCGGATGCGTTTGCGCAGGGCCTCGTCGGAGTCTTCCTGACCGAGGATGATCTGCTTGATGGCGACGTGGCGATCGAGCAGGTCGTCGTGGGCTTTGTAGACGACCGCAGAGCCGGTGGTGGCGATGGTGTCGACCACGGTGAAGGCGTCCACCTTGTCGCCCGGTTTGAGGCTTAGGGTGGTGACGGCGGGGTTCGGATTGCCGGGGGTGGAGGGGTCGGGCATGGGGCCTTTTATTTTACCCGCAATACGCGTAAATCGTGCGGGGTATTGCAACAAGGAACAATTCGGTCCCCCGAAAGGGGCGTTACGGGCTGAATCCGCGCCAGGGCGTGGCCAGGCCCAGCATCTGCTCGGCCCCCGCGATCGCCGCCCCGACCGCCACGGCCGCCGCGAAGGCGACCTTCGGCCCGTCCTCGGGCAGCTCGGCCTTGACCTTCGCCGAGGCGAGCAGGGCCGCGGAGAACACCCGGCTGAGCGTTTCTTTCACCACGCCCTTGCGGACCATCACGACCACCGCCATCACCACCGCCACCACCAACGCGTAGATCGTCGTGCTCAGCACGACCTCCCACGAAGCAGACAGGGAACCGACGGCGGCCATGAGTTTCATGTCTCCTCCTCCGAGCCCCGCGGTCATCACCAGCAGGGCGAACGGGATCAACCCGCAAAGCATGCCGATCCACGACGCCCGGCCCAGTTCGAGGGCCAGTTCGCCCCCGCCGAGGACGGCCCCGGCGATCGGCCAGATGATCAGGCCCGCCAGGATCGCGGGGTAGGTCAGGCGGTTGGGGACCCGCTGGGTCCGCCAGTCAATAACCGCGGCCACCGCGACGACGATCATCAACAGCGAATACATGATCCACGCGGTTACAGCCAAATATTGTCACTCGTCGCGGAAGGAGGGGGGCGGGGTTGGACGGCGGGCCGTCCAAACGGGTGTGGACGTTACTCGCTGTTGCTCGGGCCGCTCAGGTCGCTGTCCGCGGCATCTCGGACATCGTCCCATTCGCCGACGACCCAGTCGCCCAGCGTCTGGCGGAAGATGATCAGCAGGCCCAGCAGGGGCAGGACGATCGCGGCAACAATCAAGAGCTTTTCCAGTCCTTCGGCGCCGCGTTCGTCGCGGTGCAGTTTCGAGAGGACGCTCCGGGATTTCTGAACCAGGGGAAGCAGTTTTTTCATGGCGAGGGCCTCGGGGGATGCGGGCGACGGTCTGCGCGTCGCCGACGAGGGACGTCGGCGGTGGGTGGCGGGGGCCGGTGGGGGGACCTATCCGGGCGTCACTAGGGGAGCGGCAGGCCGTTGATCGTGGTGACCAGACGGTAGTGGGCGAAAAGGATCGCCAAACCAGTCTGAATTATAAAGTAACTGGGCAGCGCGACTGCGGCGAGCAGCAGCACCCACTCCAACATCGTAGCTCCACGCTCGCCGTTTCTTCGCCATTTTCTACGAAAACGCGATAAATACACGACAATACGGTGTTTGCATGATCCGGAGCGGGGGGTGGTGGACAAACGGCTTTCGTCCATAGTTCTCTATTTTATCGGAACCGGGGTGATCAATCCAGACCAAAAATCGGGCGGACGGCGGGGGCGGCCTGGGCCTGCTGATCCGCGTCGAGTCGGCCGGCCAAGACCGAGGGCTGGCCGGTCCAGGTCAGCCACATCGCTTTGCCGCCCTCATCATCATCGATCTGCTGGAGCGTGAAGATGTCGCGGAGCTGGTAGTAGCTTTGGTCGCCCAGCGGCAGGACCTCGCTGATGTGGGTGACCAGGCGTCGGCCGCCGATCTGCCGGGACATCTGCACGACCAGATCGATCGCCGAGCTGACTTGGCTGCGCAGCGCGTGCAGCGGGAGTTCGACCTTGGACATCAGCGCCATGGTCTCGAGGCGGTTTAGTGCGTCGGCCGGCGTGTTGGCGTGGAGGGTGCCCATCGATCCGCCGTGGCCGGAGGTCATCGCCTGGATCATGTCCAGCGCCTCGCCGCCGCGCACCTCGCCGATGATGATGCGGTCCGGACGCAGACGCAGCGACGAGCGGAACAGCTCACGCACGCCCACCGCGCCCCGGCCGAACGTGTCGGCGGGCTTGGATTCCAAGGAGACCAGGTGTTCTTTTTGCAGCTGCAGCTCGGCCGAGTCTTCGATCACGACCAGCCGCTCGCCGGAGGGGATGAACGCGGACATCGCGTTGAGCAGCGACGTCTTGCCCGAGCTGGTGCCCCCGGCAACGAGCACGTTCTGCTCGGCGATCACCGCCATCTTGAGGTAGTCGCGGGCCTCGGTGGTCAGCGAGCCCAGCTCGATCAGCCAGTCGATGTCGAGCATCATCTTGCTGAACTTGCGGATGCTCATCACCGTGCCGTGGCGGGCGCAGGGGGCCTTGGCGACGTGGACCCTCGAGCCGTCCGGCAGCCGGGCGTCGATGAGCGTTTCCTCGTCGGCGAGCGATTTCCCGGTGAATTGCAGGATATTGTTGACCGCCGCCTCGTAGATCTCTTTGTCGTCGAACTTGGCGTCGGTCAGGACGAGCTGCCCCTCACGCTCGACGTAGATCTCGTCGGGCGCGTTGACCATCACCTCGGTGACGGAGGAGTCGCTGAGGTAGGGCCGGATCGGCGCCAGGTAGTGGTCAATGGTTCTGGCAAACAGCTCGGTCATCGCCATCGGCGCATTGTAGCCGCAAGCGACTGCAAAATGCCATCACCACGTTAGCCGCGGGGCTTGGCCCCGCGCGTCGTCAAGCGACGCGGCTAACCCGCTGCGTATTCAAAGGTCGTGGATTGGATCAACCCGCTTCGGCGAGCGAGGTCGTGCTCTCGTAGCTCACCGCGACGTGCTGGGCGTCGCCGTGGCCGAAGCGTCGGACGATGGTGCCCTCGATCATCTGGTCGGCCAGGATCAGCGACTGCAGGGGGCGGTGGGCGATGCCGACCCGGACGGTCTGCCCGGCCTGGACGATGACCCGGCGGTCCAGCCGCATCAGGCAGCCGCCGTCGGACAAATCGATGGTCTCGCCCGAGAGGTACTTGCCCGTCACACCGCAGCGGACTTTCACCGGCTTCTCGCACGGCACACGGGGGCTGCGTCGTCGGTCTCGGGTCAGGATGGGCATGATCATGAGGGCTCTTTTCTCTTTCCCGTCTTCCGGGCGAAATCTGAATCAAGGTCCGTCCGGGGTGAGCTTTTCGGACCCAATACCCTCATCGGTGACCGATATTCAAAAACTTGAACGCGGAACGGCGTGATCGGGTTTAGATTTGGTAAATCCCCCTAGCGGCATCGCTGCTCCGCCTCGCCTATGCTTTGGAAGATGGGCTGTATTAACGCCAATGAGTTCCTGGCCACCGTGACCCCCGCGCTCAACAGCGGGGACGTGGAGGCGTTGCGCGAGGTCGTCAGCGACCAGTGGAAGCCCCACGACCTCTGCGGCCTGCTACGCCACAAAGAGCTCGACGTCCGCCGCACGGCCGTGGTCACCCTCGGCGTCACCGGCGACGTCTCGGTGGTGGGCTGCCTCACCCGCTGCCTCCACGACGACGACGAGCAGGTGCACCACTTCGCCGAGGACGCCTTGTGGTCCATCTGGTTCCGCAGCGGCAAATGCGCCGCGGCCGACCAATTCCGGGCCGGCGTCACCGCTCTCACCGAAGACGACTACCCCGCCGCGATCGAGGCGTTCCGCGCGGCGGTCGACCAGGACCCCGCCTTCGCCGAGGCCTACAACCAGCTGGCCATCGCCCACTACCTCAGCAGCGAGTGGGAGGCGTCGGTCTCGGCCTGCCGTCAGGTCTTGGCCCTGATGCCGACCCACTTCGGCGCGATGGCGGGGCTCGGCCACTGCTACGCCCACCTCGGCCAACTCCGCCAGGCCATCGACTGCTACCGCCGGGCACTCGCGATCAACCCCCGCATGTCCCCGATCGCCGACGCCAAGGCACGGCTCGAACATCAGCTCGCCAAAGAAGAAGAGCAAACCGGCCCCTCCTGCCCGATGACCCCGCCGCACACCAAGCTGCTGGATTTCGAGTTCGACCCGACCGATCAGGCTTGATTCAATAGCTGGTAACCCCGCGATGGTTTTCTTGAACCCCTCCCCCATCGGGGGAGGTGGCCCGCGTCGCGGGTCGGAGGGGGAACTTAACTCTGGAATACGCTTTGGACGTGTAAATCAACCGCGTCCCCTCACCCCAACCCTCCCCCGGAGGGAGAGCGGGCAAGGCAAGCGCGGCAGTTACCTCTACAATCTCGGCATGGATTCACCCGCCACGACATCGCAGGCCTACACCGAACTCCTCGACCATCAGCGCGATGCGTCGCTGCTGTCGTCCACCGCGTCGCTCTTGGGCTGGGACCAGGAAGTGATGATGCCGCCCGGCGGTCTGGAGCACCGGAGCCGGCAGCTCGCCCAACTCGCGCAGATGGTGCACGCCCGCTCGACCGATCCGCGGATCGCCGATTGGCTCTCGGCCTGCGAGGCAGATGATTCGGTGACTAAAGACCCGCTGAGCGATGCCGCGGTAAACGTCCGCGAGTGGCGGCGCGGCTACGACCGCTCCACCAAGCTGCCGGCTGCGCTGGTGGTGGAGATGTCCGAGACCACCAGCAAAGCCAAGGCCGAGTGGGCCGAGGCACGCAAGGCCGATGAGTACGCCCGCTTCGCGCCGTGGCTGGACAAGATCATTGAGCTTTCCCGCAAGCAAGCGGAGTGCTACGGCTGGTCGGACGACGGCGAGCCGTGGGATGCGCTGGCCGAGGGCTACGAGGCCGGGATGACCGCGGCTTATGTCGAGGGGGTGTTCACGCCGCTGCGCGATCGGCTTGTGGGCTTGTTGGATCGGCTGATGGGGGCTGGGGCGCAACCCGACAACGGGTTCAACGAGTTGGAACTCCCCATCGCCCAGCAGGAAGCGTTTGTGCGTGAGGTCAGCGCCGCGGTTGGGTTCGACTACGGCCGGGGTCGGCTGGACGTGTCGTCCCACCCGTTCTGCTCGGGCACGCACTACGCCGACATCCGCTTGACCACGCGGTTCGCCAAGAACAACGTCAACGACGCGCTGGGCTCGACCCTGCACGAGACCGGCCACGGCCTGTACGAGCAAGGGCTGCCTGCCGAGCATCTCGGCACGCCGCGCGGCAACGCGGTGGGCCTATCGATCCACGAGAGCCAGTCCCGCCTCTGGGAAAACCAGGTGGGGCGGTCCCGCGCGTTCTGGACGTGGTGCTTCCCGAAGCTCGCGCAGTACTTCGGCGACGCGGTGGGGGGACTCTCGCCCGACGCCGTGTACGCCGCAGCCAACCGCGTGCAGCCGAGCCTGATCCGTGTCGAGGCGGACGAAGCGACCTACAACCTGCACATCATGATCCGCTTCGAATTGGAGCGGGCCATGTTGAAGGGCGACATCAAGGCGGCCGACCTCCCGGAGGCCTGGAACCAGAAGTACCGCGACTACCTCGGCATCGACGTGCCCAGCGATGCGCAGGGCTGCCTCCAAGACATCCACTGGTCGATGGGCGCCCTGGGTTACTTCCCGACCTACACGCTGGGCAACCTGTACTCCGCCCAGTTCTTTGAGGCCGCTTGCGAAGCGCTCGGCGGGAGCGATACGGTCCACGGAATGTTCGAACGCGGCGAATTTGCCCCGCTGCTCGATTGGCTGCGCACGAACATCCACTCGTCGGGCAACACCTACCACTCGGCCGAGCTGTGCAAGCACGTCACGGGGAAAGACCTCTCGGCCGACCCGCTGATGCGCCAACTCGAAAACAAACTGCTGCCGATCTACGGCCTGTAACCAACGCTTACTCTTTCGTTGTTTCTCCCAGGCCGAGCGTACTCGGCCTGTTTTTCTGTGTATGTTTCGATGTAAAGGATTCACCGATGCCCCAAGACCCCGCTTATCCCGAACTGCTCGTCCGCGAAGCCGACCTGACCGATGCGCGTGACGCCAAATCGGTGGTCGAGATGGTGGCGATGTACGCGACCGACCCGCTGGCGGGCGGCGTGACGCTTCCCGACGAAGTCCGCGAGCGCTTACCCGAGGCACTTCACAATACGCCGGGCTGCGTCGTGTTCCTGGCCTACGCGGACGACTCGCACGATGCAGCGCCGCTCGGCGTCGCGGTGTGTTTCGAAGGGCTGTCGACCTTCCGGGCCCAGCCGAAGCTGAACCTCCACGACCTGGCGGTGTCCCCCGAAGCACGCGGCCGCGGCGTCGGCCGAGCACTTATGGCGGCAGTACTCGCCGAGGCCCGGCAACGCGGCTGCTGCTACGCCACACTCGAGGTCCACGCCGACAACGCCGTGGCCAAGGGCTTGTACGCGTCCAGCGGATTCGAGCCCGGGTACGAGTTCTGGAGCTGCGAACTTAGCTCGTAACGCGATCTGGGGTCATTCGTATGTAAACTAAAGATTGATGCGTTGAACACATCAGTCGCGTCCTCACCCACTCATGAACCCAGGGGTATTTTTTGAACAGCCGACTCAGAGCCATCGGAAAGGGCCTGATGGCGATAGCCGTAGGATGCGGGGGCTGTGTGCTGCTTCTGATCACCGCAATGGTGATTGCGGCGCGTGTCTACGGTGACGAAAGCAGTGAGTTGTTTGGTGTCGCGGCACTCGGAGGTATTTCTGCGCTTGCTGGTTGTTTTGTTTCACTGGTGATCGGGATATCGATCGCTTTGACCTCAGACCATTCTCCGCAGGTCCCAGGCGTTTGCCGCAAGTGTGGCTACGACCTCAGAGCTTCGAAGGGAGCTTGCCCGGAATGTGGGATGCGGATACCCAGGCAAGCTTGAGTTCCGCCACGTGTTCTGGAACTGCGAACTTGGGGGCGACGGGTGACGGTTTCCCGGCCCGGAGAGAGGCCTTGGCCCCAAAATATGAGCCATGGAACTCTCATTCCGCTGTACCAACGTCGGCTGCCTCGCCGGGCTATTCATTGTGATCCTTGCCGCGATCGGTCTGAGCCTGCCGTTCTTCCTCGGGGCGATGGCCGCGGTGGAACTGGGGCTGCTGTAACCCTCGCCTCCGGGGTGGCCGATGGGTATAATGGTGGATCGCTCTTTGACAATTGGGGCCGACTGGTATCGACCGGACAGGGAAGGTCGGTGGTCGCACGTCGAGGTGTACGTTGGCCTCGTTAAACCACGTACAAAACCATAAATGCCAACGATGAAAACATCGCTGGTCGCATCGGCTTCGGCCAAATGCGACTCGCTGCCTAATCTTGATTAGGTAACGAACCCCCATGGGCGCTGGGCCCGTGGCAAACATGGGGATGACAACGGGCTCGTCCAATCCAGGCGTTTCAGCTGGTGCGGATTAAACAACACTGGCACTAGATAAGCAGCAGGCTGTCGCTGGCCGTCTGCGGTTCGAAATTAAATCAACGACTATGCGTGAAGAAGCTACCGATTGACTGTACCGACACGGGGGTTCGAATCCCCCCGGCTCCACTGGGACCTCGCGTCCCATCCCACTTAACCCCGCACGAGCGTTTGCTTTTGCGGGGTTTTGTTTTGCGCGGATAGCGCGGCCCTCTTGAGTCTGCGAGTAGACGCAAGAGTCGTTTGGCGTCATCATCCGCGTCATGTTGTCTGAGTCTGAGATGGAATCCGCGCCGCAGCGCCAGGCCTTGGCTTCGTCGCCCGACACCCCGCCGGGGGTGTTGGCCATGCTGGCGGCGGACGGGAACTTGCACGTCCGTCGCGCTGCGGCGAAGAATCCTTCGACGCCGAGCGCGACGTTGCAACTGCTTGGGCGGGCGGGGGCAACATCGGACCTGATGGGGTTTGGCGGCGGCGCGGATGCGTTGTCGGCCCAGGAGATTGCCGAGCTGGTTGGCCTTGGCGAGTGGGGGCGTCTGCTGGCGGCGCAGCACGCCGACACCGGTCCGGCGACGCTGCGAAACTTGGCCGAGTCGGGGGGTAATGCACTGCGGCGTACGGTGGCCACGCACCCGGCGTGTCCGGCCGAGGTGTTGCGCACGCTCTGCGGCGACGTGGATGCGCAGGTCCGACAAGCGGCCGCGGCGCATCCGAACGTGCCCCGCGAGACCGTGGCGATGTTGGAAGCCGCGGGCAGCCGACCGGATCTATCGGGTTGGGCAGAAGACGTGCCCGCGGGAGAAATCGATACGGAAGGGCTGATCGCGGCGGGTAGCTACAGCAAGCAACTTGCGGCACGTCATCCACGCATCGATCCCGACACTTTGGCGGAGCTGGCCCAAGATTCCGACTGGCGCGTTCGGGCAGCCGTGGCGGAGAACCCCGCAGCAGCAGGTGTGTTGCTCGAAGAGCTTGCGGGACTGGACGTATTCGAGACCCGGCAGCGCGTCGCAGGACACCCCCAAACCCCCGCAGCGACTTTGGAACAACTCGCGGAAGAACCCGACATCCGCATCCGCGTGGAGATCGCCCGCAACCCGGGCACGCCCGCGTCGTTGCTGCGCCAACTCGCGCTCGACGGTTCCTCGGCGGTGCGCGAATTTGTCTCGGCACACCCCGCGTTGACCCAAGCCGACCGGGATTGGCTCACGGCGGCCGGGACCACGCCCGACCTGCAGCAATTCATCGAGCCAGATCCCGCGTTGGATGAAGCTTCGCTAGAAGAACTCGCGGCGGCCGGGGGTTGGGGCCAACGCCTGGCCGCCCGGCACCCCGCGACGCCCAGCCGCATTCTCGCTGTGTTGGTGACATCGGGTGATCCGATGCTGCGTGATGTGGCGCTGCGTCACCCCGCCTGCCCGCGTGACCTGATCGATCTGCTCGTGGCGGCGGGCAGCAGCGACGACCTCCAAGGCTTTGAGCGGGGAGCACGATCGCTACCGGTTGCGTCAATCGACCGACTCGCCAAGCTTGGCCCTTGGGCACGACGCCTCGCGGCCCGACAACGCTCAGCCAATACAACCCAACTCGAAAAACTGTCACGCGACGATGACATGGCGGTCCGCGTCGCGGTGGCCAAGAACTCTGCAACACCCGCCGGGGTCGCGGATGCGATGGTGCACGACGTGGCGCACGATGTCCGTTGGGCTTTGGTCAACCGCGCCGATGTCTCGGCCGAGGCACTTGGTGAGCTTCTACACGACGCTATCCCCGCCATCCGGTTGGCGGCGGTGGCCAATCCGACACTGCCGCCATCAAGCCTGGAGCTATTGAAGTTCGATCTGGACGAGGATGTGCGGGCCGCGGTGCGGGAACGGCTAACTCAAGAGGCTTGATCGGTCAGCCACTGGATCCATTCGTCCATGCCTTGGCCGGACTTGGCCGAGACTTCGAAGGCACGCATGCCGGGGCGGACGTCCTGGATGCTGTTCTGCATTTTCTCGGCGTCGTACTCAAGCACCTCGGCGAGGTCCATCTTCGTGATCACCGCGACGTCGGCGGTGTTGAAGATCGTCGGGTACTTCAGCGGCTTGTCTTCGCCTTCGGTGGTCGAAACCAAGACGAGGCGGAGGTCTTCGCCCAGGTCGAAACCGGAAGGGCAGACGAGGTTGCCGACGTTTTCGACGAAGAGCAGGTCGAGGTCGTCGCAGTCCCACGACGCTTCTTCGATCGCGCGTTCGACCATGTCGGCCTCGAGGTGGCACATCGTGCCGGTCTCGATCTGGCGGACATCAACGCCCGACTCGGCGAGGCGGGCGGCGTCGTTGTCGGTGCGCAGGTCGCCGACGAGGGCGGCGATCTTCAGGCCGCCGCGCTCTTGCAGGCGGATAAGGGTTTGCTTGAGGAACTCGGTCTTGCCGGTGCCGGGGCTGGAGACGAGGCTGACGACAAAGCAGCCCGCCGCCCGGAAGCGGTCGCGCAGGTCGCGGGCCAACTCGTCGTTCTTCTTGAGGATCTGGGTGCGGACCTCGAGGATGCGGGGCTTGGCGACGGCGGAATCGGAAGCAGGCGTGGGTGATTCAGGAGGCATGTTGGGACTCGGGTTGAAGTTCAACGGACAGGATATCGAGTTCTCGGCCGCGCACGAGGCGCGGCGAACGGGTCTGGCAGACCGGGCACACCAGGCGTTGCCCGGGCAATTCGACGGTGTCGGAGCAGTTTTCGCAATAGATCGCAGCGGGGATGAATTCGACGCGGAGTTCGCTGCCCTGGAGCGGCGTGTCGCGGGTGGCGGGGGTCCAGGCGAACTGGAGGGCTTCGGGGATGACACCGGACATCGCGCCGACGCGGACGTTCACCGCGGCGATCTGGCCGTGGTCTTCCGCGGCGGTGGCGTCGGTGATGCTCTGGACGATCGAGATGGCGACGGAGAGTTCGTGCATGGGGGTGAGGGTGAACCGCGAAGGCGCGGAGGGCGCGAAGACAAGTCAGTGGGGATTGATTTGAGCTTCCTGGGGTGTTGGAGGTTCAGGTTCCTTTCCATGCATTCAGGTCGGCGTCGAGTATGGGAGCACGTTTGTCGGGTAGGTGGCCGTGGTCGACGAGGGAGCCGAGCACTTCCATGGTGGCGTGCACGGCCATGATCGAGGTGACGTCGGCGATGTCGTAGCACGGGGCGACCTCGACGCATTCCATCGCCGCCAAACCGCGCGATGCGATGAGGCGTAGGAGCTTGAGCACTTCGCGAGGCTGGAACCCGCCGGGCTGGGGCCAGCCGGTGCCGGGGACGTGGCCCGCTTCGACGCTGTCGATGTCGAAACTCAGGTACACCGCATCCGCGTCCTTCCAAGCGATGTCGAGTGCGACCTCGGCGGCCTTTTCGATGCCCATGGTCTCGATGTCGTCCATGGTCAGGACATATGTCCCTTTGTCGCGTGCGCCCTTGACCCACTCGCGTGAGGTCTGCCAGCCGCCGATGCCCATCTGCACGAGGTTGGTCGACGGGGCGTTGGGGATATTGGTGGCGTGGAACCACGGGCAGGTGTGCATCCGCTCGTCCATGTCCTTCTCGAGCGTGTCGAGGTGGCGGTCGATGTGGATGATGCCGAGCTTGCCGGGGGAACCGTCCGGTTTACGGATGTGCGGGGCGAGGCCGCGGACGCAGGGGTAGCCGATGCTGTGGTCGCCGCCCATGATCACGGGGAACGTGCCTTGCGTGTAGGCGTGGCCGACCGCGCGGCTGATCTGGTCGAAGGACTTTTCGATGTTGCCGATGGTGAACACGTCGCCGAGGTCGCACATGTTCAGCGATTCGAAGAGGTCCACGCCCATCTCAAAGCTGTAGAAGCTGGTGTACTGCACCGAAGCGCGGCGCATGCCCTGCGGGCCGAAGCGGGTGCCGGGGCGGAAGGTGGTGCCGATGTCGAAGGGCACGCCCATGAACGACACGTCGTGTTGATGTGCTTGCCGAACGTCTTCGACGTAGGGCAGTTTCAGCATCGTCGGGATGCCCGCGTAGAGCGGGAGCGGGCCCCGCGAGAACGTGCCAATGTTCGGATCGGTGATCGACTCGGCCCCGGGCAATCCCATCTCCAACGCACGGGCGTCGGCCGCTTCCCGTTTGCCGGTGGGCAGGGAAGCCTCACGGGCGACGGCGTCGAGGCCTTGGGATGGGGGGCGGAAGTCGGGGGTGGAGTCGGTCATGGTTGAAGGCCGCGGCGGCCCCGGGTCATTGACCCGGGGTTAACGGAAAGGCACGTTTTTACGTACCTTTCCACGCATCGATGCCCGCGTCGGAGGTGTGCTTCTTCTGGCGGGGCAGGTGGCCTTCGTCGACGAGCGTGGCGAGCACGTCGAGCATCGCGCGGATGCCAAGGAGCGCGGTGATGTCTGAGGTGTCGTAGGCCGGGGCGACCTCGACGCATTCCATGGCGCAGATGCCTTCCTTGGCGACGAGCTTGAGCAGCTTAAGGACTTCGCGGGGTAGGAAGCCGCCGGGCTCGGGCCAGCCGGTGCCGGGGACGAAGCCGCAGTCGACGCTGTCGATGTCGAAGGACAGATAGACCTGTTTGACGTTGCCCTTCCAGGCGGCTTCGAGGGCCATCTCGGCGACCTTGTCGATGCCGTGGTCATCCACGTCGTCCATCGAGATGATGGTGCTGCCGCGTTCACGGGCGACTTTGACGCCGGGGCGGGGGACCTGCCAGCCGCCGATGCCGACCTGCACGAGGTTCTTGGCGGGGGCGTTGGGGATGTTGGTCGCATGGAACCACGGGCAGGTGTGCATCCGCTCGTCCATGTCTTTTTCCTGGGTGTCGATGTGTCGGTCGATGTGGATGATGCCGATATCGCCGTCGACGTGCGGCGCGATGCCGCGGACGTTGGGGTAGCCCAGGGAGTGGTCCCCGCCCATCAGCATGGGGAAGCAGCCGTTCGCGTAGATGTGGCTGACGGCCCGGCTGACCTGGTCGAAGGACTTTTCGATGTTGCCGATGGTAAACACGTCGCCGACGTCGCAGATCTTGACCTTCTCGACGAGGTCCACGCCCAGCTCGTAGAAGTAGCTGGTGTACAGCGCCGAGATGCGACGCATCGCCTGAGGGCCGAAGCGGGTGCCCGAGCGGTAGGTGGTGCCGATGTCGAAGGGGATGCCCATGAAGGCGACGTCGTAGTTGCCGATCTGGCGGACGTCTTCGAGATACTTGGTCTTCATGACCGTGTTGATGCCCGCGTAGTGGGGCAGCTCGCCGCGGGAGAACGTGCTGATGTTCGGGTCGCTGATCGAGTCGGCACCGGGCAGGCCCATCTCGAGGTCTTGCGCGATCTTGTCCATCGTCGCGGTTTCGGTGAGCGTCTCTTCTTTGAGCGCCGCAAGGTAGCCCTTCATCTGTTTGGGGTCGAGCGGTTCTTTCAGGGGTTCGTCGGGCATCCGTGATTCTCCGAGGTTGAGGCGTCGGCCAGTAGGCCGGGTTGATTAGCGAGAGCCGTATCGTAACGGGGGTGAGAAAGTCAGGCGATCTTCGCCGCGGCACTGTGTTCCGGCGAACGTTTCAGGGCAAAGAAGAACTGGTCCACCAGCTGGGGGCCGTAGGTGTTGATCGCAAACAGTCGGGGGTTGAAGAGCCAGGTGTGCGTCGCGCCCATGAGCAGGTTGTAAGCCGACAACGCCTGGAAACGCACGTCCGTGTCCGCGGGCAACGCCTGTTGTTCCACCCCCGTCTGGATCAGCCGCCCCATGCCGTCCACCATGGCCTGCGTCAGCGAATACTCCGATTCGAGGTATTCGCTGAGCTCTTCGGTCAGTTCGGTTTTGTTCAGCAGGATCTCGAAGGCCTCGCGGTGCTGCGGGTTGCTTTCCAGCAGCTCGAACCACTCGATCATGAAACTGCGCAGGGCCGTGAGCGGGGGGGCGGGGTTGGACAACGCCCGCTCCATGATGTCGTACAGCGGGGTCTGCGAGAGCTGCATGAGTTCGCTGTAGAGAGCGAGTTTGTTCTTGAAGTGGCCGTACACCGCGCCGCGGGTCATGCCGACTTCCTTGGCGATCATCTCCAGCGACGTGTGGCCGTAGCCGCGCTTCGAGAAGAGCATGAGCGCGGCGTCGATGATCCGGCGTCGGGTTTTCTCCGCGTCTTCGCGGTTGTTCAGGCCCATGGGAAATCGAGATCAAGTGACGGAGTACAGAAATTACGCAGCCAAAAAAATCAGAACACGTCGTCGCCGACTTCGGTCATCCGATAGATCGGCAGGGGTTTGTCTTCTTCTTCCCCGGGGGGGTGGATCAGGTCGTCGATGTACTTCTTGGTCTGCACAAACAGCGGGTCGACGAGTTGATCGGGGTGACGCGGGCGGGGCAGGGGTACCTCGACCATGGTCTTGAGGTGGCCGGGGTTGCGGCCCAGCACCATGACGCGGTCGGCGAGGTAGATCGCTTCGTCCATATCGTGGGTGATGAAGATGATGGTGACGTCCACGTTCTGCCAGATCTGCAGCAGGTACTTCTGCATCGTGCAGCGCGTCTGCGGGTCGAGGGCACCGAAGGGCTCGTCCATCAGCAACACACGCGGCTTGTTGGCCAGAGCGCGGGCGATCGCGACGCGCTGCTTCATGCCGCCGGACAGCTGGTGTGGGTAGTGCTCGGCGAAGTCTCCGAGGCCGACCATCTCGATCCACTGCATCGCTTCGTTGGCCGCGCCGGTCGGGCTGTGGCCCGCTTGTTCGAGGCCGAACATGACGTTCTTCTTCACCGACAGCCAGGGGAAGAGTGTGTACGACTGGAAGACCATGCAGCGGTCGGCCCCGGGTCCGGTGACGGGTTGTCCGTCGAGCAGCATCTGGCCGGAGGTGGCTTTTTCGAGGCCCGCGATGATGCGGATCAGCGTCGACTTGCCGCAGCCCGACGGGCCGATGACGGTGATGAACTCGCGGCGGCGGATCTGGAACGACAGGTCGCCGATGGCTTGGATCGCTTCGCCCTGCGGGCTGGTGAAGACCCGGCCCAGGTGTTGTACGTCGAAGACCACCGGGCGCTGCTTGATGCGTTCGAAACGCTCGGCCACGTCGGGCGGCATCGGCGCGGGGCCTTCCATGATGGGTTGTTCGGTGGACACGTTGAACCTTTCGAGTGGCGAGTGCGCTTAGGCGGTTTCGGCGGGGATGATCGCTTCTTCTTTCTTGCCGATCTTCGAGAGCAGACGGCCGGGCAGCCCGACGATCTTGGAGATAAATCCGCCCTGCGTGTTGTATTCCCAGGGGAACAGGCCGCGGGCGATCCACTGCAGGATCTGGTCGGTGAGGAAGCCGATGATGCCGATCATGATGATGACCGGGAAGACGCGGTCGAAGTTGTACTTGCCGCCCTGGGTATCGATGAAGGCGGTGAGCCCGGTCTTCTCGCCGATCAGCTCGGCGATGACCAGCCAGGTCCACGCCCAACCGAGCAGCACCCGCAGATCGTTGTACATGCGCGGCATGATGCCGGGCACGATCACCTTGGTGAACAAAGCGCGGGGCTTGGCCCCCAGGGTCTGGGCCGCTTCGAGCAGGCCGCGGTCGAGCTGGCGGGTGGTGTTGCCGAGCATCAGGATCATGTGGGGGAACGTGCCGATGAAGACCATCGCGATCTTGGGCGCTCCGGCCACGCCGAAGATGGCTTGCAGCAGCAGACCGAACGTCGGGGCGGGCATGTAGCGGAAGAAGTCGGTGAAAGGCTCGATCAGCTTGGCGAAGAAGTCGTATGTGCCGCAGAGCAGGCCGATCGGGATACCGATCAAGCACGCCAAGAGGAACGCCCCAAACACCACCTTGAGCGAACCCAGCAGGCGTTCGTACATCCACGGCTGCTGGTTCGCGGGTTCCTTGGTGAAGTCGTCCCAAGCCGCGATCAGGCACTCGTGCGGCGGCGGCAGGAAGACCGGCGACGACGATACCCCCTGCGGCAACAGGTGCAGCAGCGGCGTCTTGATGAAGTTCTTGCTGTCGTACGGGGCGAACTCTTTGAGCAGTTCCCAGTTGGCTTTCACGATCTCCAGGTTCTCGGCGGTGAGCTGGTCATTGGAGACCGTCGCGGTTCCCTCGGCCAACGAGCCGTAGAGGCTGAACAGCTTGCCGTCCACCGCGGCGAAGTCGTCTTGGGGGACGCCGTCCATGACGCCCATGGACTCGGCGAGCGGCATGAGTTGGCGGAGGCGTTTCTTGTTGGCCCGGGATGAACCTTTGGCGTCGCCCGCTTCCCTCGCCTCGAGGATGGCTTTGTTTTCGTCGCGGACCTGGTCGAGGTACACCGAGAAATATTCTTTGTCGATACGGTCGCCCACGGAGAACGCGGCCGAGTTGCCGATCTTTTCGGTGACCAGCGTGAACTTGATCTCGGACTGGAAGGCCGGGAGGTAGGTCGCCAGCGACCAGATCGCGATCGGCAGTACGAACGAGAGGATCATGAGGACCGCTCGTCGGCGTCCGGTCAGGTTGGTGCGGATCCGGAACCACGGGTCGCGGGGTGGTTTGGGCGGGGGAGTCTCACTCATGGATGAACCGTCGCGGGGCGTGGTGGAAAAATCGGGCCGTCAAATCCCATGCCCGGCGGTTAGGCCGGGCTTGGGCGGAGGTATTCGGGTGAGAAAGGGATTACTTGACCGACTTGGCGTATTCCAGCGTCAGGCTGGGGTCGAGGTAGGTCTTGTATTCCAGGGGCGAGTCGTAGGCTTCGTACTCCACGTTGAACTTGTTGGAGTAGTCGGTCGAGCCGTAGATGGAGCTCAGGCCGTCGCCTTCTTCCCAGACCTTCAGGGCTTCCTCAAGCGAGAGGATGTAGGTGCCTTGGAAGAACGGCTCGTATTCGGCGGGGCTGATCTGCACGCGGGCGGCGAGGATGGCCAGCGCGTCGTCCCAGTTGTCTTCGTCCTTGAGGTAGTCCACGACGCGGTACCACACGGCCACGACCTTGGCCCACTCGGCGCGGTTCTCGGCGAGGCTTTCGGGGCTGACCGCCAGGACGTCGTAGATGATGCCCGGGGCGTCGGCCGAGGTGAAGATCGGGGTCGAACCGGGGACGGCCTTCAGGGCTTCGCCGGAGTTGGGCTGCCAGGCCGCGATGGCCGAGACGTTGCCCGAGGAGAGCATGGCCGGGGTCTTGTCGGTGGGGGTGTTGACCCATTCGACGCTGTCGACCGCGATACCGTTCTCTTCCAGAGCGGTGATGGCCAGGAGGTGGGCGACGAAGCCGAGCTCGGCACCGATCTTCTTGCCTTCGAGGTCCTTGACGGACTTGATGTCGGGGGTGGCGACGAGCATGTCGTTGCCGTTGGAGTAGTCGTTGATGATGATGGCGACCGAGGGCTTGGCGGTGCCGGTGACCAGGGCGTCGCCGTTGGTCATGCACACGGCGTCGAGTTGGCCGGCGGCGTAGGCGTCCATCGAGGCGACGTAGTCGAACCACGCGAACTCGACTTCGACGCCAGCCTCATCGAACCAGCCTTTCTGGATGGCGATCTCCCACGCGACCCAGCCGGGCCAGTCGGAGTAGCCGATTTTCAGCGGGTCGGCCTGGGCCGAGGTGAACGGGGCAACAGCCAACACACCCGTGAGGGCGGCAGCGGCAGCGCGGCGGATAAGCGATTTGAATCGGGTCATCGAGAATCTCTCCAAAGGGTTTCCGGGCGGGGTGTGAAACAAGTGCTAACCCTCTCTTTGGCAAAAGGGATGCCAGCTGCCCGAAGGCCGTTTTTGAGCCGATAGACGCGGTCTCCCGCATAATAAACGCGCGGGTGTATCTATTTTCGGTCAGATTGCCTATTCGCTGCGCAGCCCGAAAGGCGGCGTATTTCGCCCCGCGGGTTTGCAAGCTGTTCGTACCTGGCCGTCAGATTTTTTCCGTCGCGGAAATACAACGTGGTGATCCGGGGTTGATAGGGCAGACATCGAACGCGACACCCGGCCGGGATCGCCAGACTCAGAAGAGCCCCGCACGTTGCGGGACCCAACCCAGAAACCTCGGGCCCAACCGCCCAACGAAAGCAGGATGAAACCATGAACAAGCTCTTTGCCTTTACCGCCCTGGCCGCCGCACTGACCTTCGCCACTGCGACCTCCGCCGAAGCCCGCACCCAACACCGCGGTGCCGACAACGCCCGGATCGCCTTCCAGAACGCCCAGTCGCAGCAAAACGTCTACGCCCTCACCGGCCAAACCGTGGCCGTGAAGAAAGCCGACCGCTCGACCAACCGTTACGCCAACGTGATCAACGGCGGCCGTAACACCAACCGCTGATCCAACCATCCCTCCCGGTCATCAAAGACCATCCTGAGAGAGCCGTGGGCCAAAAGGTCCGCGGCTTTCTCTTTTGGTTTGTGGTGAAAAAGGGCCGTCGCAATCACATCGGCAAGTTAGTGCGTGTGTTGCGTGAGAAGGCCGTGGCGATGTTCGAGGTGGAGTTGCACGGCCTGGCGGGTTGTGGGGTGGTTGGCCAGATCGCTGAGGAGCGTGGCCATGGCCGAGCTGTCGAAGCCCGCGGCGTCCAACAACCCGACGCCCAGGTGGTCGGCTCGGGCCTCGGGGCATTCCATGCCGGGCTGCCCGAGCAACGCCGACACCACGCCGTCTTCCGCTTCGATGAGGTGCCCCAGTTCGTGGGCGACCGCGGCGCGGACCTGATCGGGCGTGGCCCAGTCCAGCAAACCTTCCGAGACCAGCACATCACACGGTGCCACCGCGTAGGCCACGGGGGCCGAGGTAGCGATCACCCGGATGCGTGGGGTGAAGTCGGTTGATTCTCCGAGACACGGCGCCAAACTCGCCAGCAGTGCTTCGGCTTGCGCTTGGTGGGCCGGCTGATGCGACCAGCCACCGTGGTCCCTGACGAGCTGCCGAACCGCCGTGGTGTTCGAGGCCGCCGGGGTCATCCCGCAGCCGACCATCGAAACCACGACGCACACGGCGACCGGAAGCCCGAGCATTTTGAACATGGAGAATCGGGGACTCATGAGTCCCTACATCCAACAAAAACCAGGCCAGTGGGTTCTGGGCCGATTCAGGGTGGGATTTCGCCTAAGAACCGCGCAAAGCCATGAAACCATCGCCCGGTCGCACAAAAAGCAGGCAGGCCTTAGCCGGCGTCCAAAGCTTGATCAACGGACTCTGTTGGGCTCAGAACAGGAAGTATTTCTGAGCCAGCGGCAGCGACTCGGCGGGCTCGCACTGCAGGAACTCGCCGTCGGCGGTGACTTTGTAGGTCTCCGGGTCAACTTCGATATTCGGAGCGGTGCTGTTGAGCTTCATGTCGGCCTTGCCGATGTTGCGGCAGTTTTTCACCGCGGCGGTCCGCTTGGACAGGCCATAGGCCTCGCGGACGTCGGCGTCCTGGGCGGCCTGGCTGACGAAGCTGAACGAGGTGTGGCCGACCGCCTTACCCAACGCCGCGAACTGCGGACGCATGTACACGGCCTGGGGCGTGGGGATCGAGGCGTTGGGATCACCCATCTGGGCCCAGGCGATGTGGCCGCCCTTGATCACGATCTCGGGCTTGGCCCCGAAGAACGCGGGTTTCCAGAGCACCAGGTCGGCGAGCTTGCCGACCTCGATGCTGCCGATGAGGTGCGACATGCCGTGGGCGATCGCGGGGTTGATGGTGTACTTGGCGACGTAGCGTTTGATGCGCTCGTTGTCGCCCTGGCCTTCGGTGTCGCCGCCGAGCGTGCCACGCTGGTCTTTCATCTTGCTGGCGGTCTGCCAGGTGCGGGTGATGACTTCGCCGACGCGGCCCATGGCCTGGCTGTCGCTGCCCATGATCGAGAACGCGCCCAGGTCGTGCAGGATGTCCTCGGCCATGATCGTCTCGCCACGGATGCGCGACTCGGCGAAGGCGACATCCTCGGGTAGGTTCTTGTCGAGGTGGTGGCAGACCATGAGCATGTCCAGGTGCTCATCCATCGTGTTGACGGTGTACGGCCGGGTGGGGTTGGTCGAGGACGGGATGACGTTGGCTTCGCCACAGACCTTGATGATGTCCGGGGCGTGGCCGCCGCCGGCGCCTTCGGTGTGGTAGGTGTGGATCGTGCGTCCCTTGAACGCGGCGATCGAGGCTTCGACGAAACCCGACTCGTTGAGTGTGTCGGTGTGGATGCAGACCTGCACGTCCATGTCGTCGGCCACGCCGAGGCAGCAGTCGATCGCGGCGGGGGTGGTGCCCCAGTCTTCGTGGAGCTTCATCCCGATCGCGCCGGCGGCGATCTGCTCGGGCAGGCCCTGGGGCAGGGCGGTGTTGCCTTTGCCCAGGAAGCCGAAGTTCATGGGGATGTCGTCCACGGCCTGCATCATCATCGCGATGTTGTTCGCGCCGGGCGTGCAGGTGGTGGCGCAGGTGCCCGTCGCCGGGCCGGTGCCTCCGCCGACAAGCGTGGTGAGGCCGGAGGCGATCGCTTCGTCGGCGATCTGCGGGCAGATGTAGTGGACGTGAGTGTCCAGGCCGCCGGCGGTGAGAATGTGGCCCTCGCCGGCGATGGCTTCGGTGGTGACGCCCACGACCATGCCGGGCGTGACGCCGGGCATGACGTCGGGGTTGCCGGCCTTGCCGATGCCCGTGATCATCCCCGCCTTGATGCCGACGTCGGCCTTGTAGATGCCGGTGTAGTCGACGATGAGGGCGTTGGTGATGACGTAGTCGAGCGCTTCATCGGGGTCGCCGCCGGCCCGCTGGCCCATGCCTTCGCGGAGCACCTTGCCGCCGCCGAACTTGCACTCATCGCCGTAGGACGTGAGGTCTTTCTCAACGCGGAGGGTGAGCGAGGTGTCGCCCAGCCGCATGAGATCGCCCGTGGTGGGGCCGAACATCTGGGCGTAGGCGTCGCGGGGCATGTTGTAGGGCATGGGTTACAACCTTTGGGAATTAACCATGGGCCTTGTAGGGTGGGCACTGCCCACCGCGACCGTTTTGAAATCACGTGGTGGGCGGTGCCCGCCCTACGCATGGCGGTCCATCAACTCAGCGGCCGAACCAACGGCGGACTGCGGGCGCGACAAGGACAGCAACGGCAGCGACGCCTGCAGCGATCCAGAGCCAGTGGTGCAGTTCACCGCCGAGGAAGTAGCTGTGGTCGTGGCCTTCGTGGGCGAGGGTGGTCAGAGCTTGAAGCATGGTTTTACCTTTGGGGTAAGAGGAAATAAACAGGGGTTAGTTGGTTGCGTTGCCGAAGCCCTGGGCTTCGACACGTTTGAGGGCTTCACTTTGTTGGGCGGAGTCGACTTGACCGTCGGCAAGGTTGTTGCCGCCGCGGATAATCTGGTCGCCGGCGATGGCGACGAGGGTGACGGTCTTGGTCTCGCCCGGCTCGAAACGTACCGCGGTGCCGGCCGGTATGTCCAGCCGTTTGCCGTACGAAGCGCTGCGGTCGAAGGTCAGCCCCGCGTTGGTCTCGATGAAGTGGTAGTGGCTGCCGACCTGGATCGGGCGGTCGCCGGTGTTGGTCACGTCGATCGATACGGTTTCACGGCCAGCGTTGAGTTCGATGTCGCCCGCCTGCGCGGTGACCTGGCCGGGGGCGCTGTCGGTGGCGGTGGACGCGTTGCCGAAGACGGAAAGATCGGGCACCGGCAGGAAGCTGCCGTAGAGCGCGAGTTCGAGGTTGCCGTCTTCTGCGGCGATGGGGTGGTGCACGGTCACGAGCTTGCTGCCGTCGGGGAAAGTCGCTTCGACCTGCACGTCGTGCAGCATCTCGGCGATGCCCGGCATCACTTGGCGACGCCCCAGCATCTGCCGGCCGAGGTCCATGCACTCGGCGACACGCTTGCCGTCACGGATCAACTCCATCACGACCGTGGCGATGAGCGCGACCGTCTCGGGCTGGTTGAGCTTGCATCCGCGGGCGAGGCGCTTCTGGGCGACGAAGCCCGCGTTGTGCAGCATCAGTTTTTCGATCTCGCGCGGCGTCAAATGCATCGCGGTTCACTCCTCGTCTACCACTTGCGGTCCCATGGACTCCCACCGATCCAGGGGTGGGTGAAGTATAGCTGTTGTTTGAGCAGCCCGGTTAACGTCTGTGTGCTTCGCCCGATCAAGCGCAAGACCCCGCCCCAGTCTGCGCTACTGAAGCCCGCGAGGTAGCGCGACTCGTCGTGGATGGGCCGCTTGTCGATCCACTGTTCGAGTTGGTCGATCCCTTCGCTCACGCCGGGGCCGACCAGGAAAAGGTTTGCCACCACCTGATAAGGCCCGACGCACATCGGCCCGGTGCCGGCGAGCGTGTCGGCGGTCAGCCGTGTCTGGTCGAACACGATCTCCCGGCCATCGACATGCACGGTGTTGAGACTGCGGTAGTCCGCAAATTCCCAGCTCTCACCCGAGGCGCTGCGCCCGGCGGTGAACCAGTCGAGCAACACCAATGAGGACGAAGACGTTAGTTCAAAACGCTGGGTCTGGCGGTAGATCGCGTCGGCGAAGCATGTCAACGGATCGGGCAGCACGAGCAGTTTTGCCTGTTCGCCGAGCGTAGCGGTGAGGTGCTGCTGGGCGCCGAGCCCGTCTTGCTGGTGGAAGACTTTGGTCGAGGCCTGCGTCGTCAGCACCGCGGTGGCGTGGTCGCCGACGTCGAGCGACAGGTCGATCGTGTCGCCCGCCACGAGCCCGCCGCCGAACGTGTTGGCGTAGGCCCAGGCGGCGTCGCCGCGCCGCGACGGCGTGAGGAATTTCAGCGGCGCCGCGGCACGGCAGCGCGTGATCGCGGTCTTGCCCGCCACGTGCTCGAACGCGACGTGCCCCCGGCCCGGCTTCGACAGGTCCGCCTCGGCTAGCGCGCGGGGCGTTGAGTCGTGATCGGGCGGGGCGGTGGCGCTGAGCATCGTGGGAGGTTAAACGCTGAGGTGGTCGTTGACGAGTTCAGGGGTCATGTCGCTGGCTGAGGTTTCTGCAACCACCGTGCCACGGTTCATGATGTAGACGTGGTCGCCAAACTCTTTGACGAAATCGAGGTACTGCTCGACGAGTACGATGGTCATGCCCTTCTCGGCGATGAGCTTTTTGAGCACGTGGCCGATCTGCTGGATCACGTTGGGCTGGATGCCTTCGGTCGGTTCATCGAGCAGCATGACGCGCGGCTCGCCGACCATGGCCCGGGCGATGGCGAGCTGCTGCTGCTGCCCGCCGGAGAGGTCGCCGCCGTTGCGTTTGAGGAAGTCCTTGAGGATGGGGAAGACCTCGAAGACTTCGTGTGGGATCGACTTGCCGCCGTCGCGTCGGGCCTGCAGGCCGATGCGCAGGTTTTCTTCCACGGTCAGCTTGGGGAAGATCATCCGGCCCTGGGGTACGAGGGCGACACCCATCTGTGCCCGACGGTGCGCGGTCATCCCGCTGATCTCTTCGTCGCCGAGCGTGATCGAGCCGCTGCCGCGCAGCAGCCCGATGATGTTTTGCATCAGGGTGGTCTTGCCCACGCCGTTGCGACCCATGACACAGGTCATCTTGCCCGGGGCCATGGTCATGTTGACGTCGTCCAGGGCCTTGACGCCGCCGTAGGCGAATTCGATGTTGCGGAGATTGAGCATGCTGATTCTTATCTTCCCAAATACGCTTCGATCACGGCCTCGTCGCTCTGCACCTGATCCAGCGTGCCCTCGGCCAGGACCTGGCCTTCGTTGAGCACGGTCACGCGCGAATCGAGCTGGCGGACAAACTCCATGTCGTGCTCGATGCAGATGATGGTGTGTTCGTCTTTGAGTTCAAGCAAGAGCTCGGCGGTCAGCGCGGTCTCGGCGTCGGTCAGGCCGGCGGCGGGTTCGTCGACCAGCAGCAGCTTCGGGCTGGCGAGGATGAGCGAGCTGATGGCGAGCCATTGACGCTGGCCGTGGCTGAGCGACTTGGCGGGGGTGTGCAGGTCGTCGATGAGGCGGACGCGGGTGAGGATGTCGTGGATCCGGTCGCGGGCTTCGGGGGTGGCCTTGCCGCCGACGGTCTGGCAGTGCTTAAAGAAGCGCAGCATCGCCAGGCCGCCGGGGCCGGAGATGCGCGGGTCGAGTTTGCGCAGGTGGTCTTTGCTGCCGATGCCCTGAGCGGGGTTGGGCAAGGCCAGCAGCATGTTCTCCCAGACGCTCAGCGAGTCGAACACGTTAGGGATCTGGAACTTTCGGCCGACGCCCTGCTGGGCGATGAGGGTTTCGTCCTGGCCGGTGATCTCTCCGCCGTTGAAGTAGACCTTGCCGGTGGTGGGTTTGGTTAGGCCGGAGATGACGTCGCACATCGTGGTCTTGCCCGCGCCGTTGGGGCCGACAACGACGCGGAGCTCGTTGTGCCCGATGCCCAGGTCGGCGATGTCCAGGGCCTTGAACCCGTCGAACACCGCGGTGACGTCCTGCAGGAACAGGATGTAACGCTGCGCCCAGAGCTGGCTCTGACGCGGGCCTTCGACCGCGTAGTCGTACTGGCGGGGATCGGTGGCGGGGGGCGTGGCGGTTTGCATTACGCGGCACCTCCCGTGTTGGAGGCGGGCACCGCGGGTGGCGGTGGCGTGCCGCCCGGCTTGGAACGCGACAGCCCGTTACCGATCAGCGTCGGGATGCTCATCAGCCCGCCGGGCAGCAGCAACGGCACGAGGATGAACAACCCGCCGAGGACATACATCCAATACTCCGGAGCCTCGGAAGTCATGAAGTTGTAGATCTGGCTGATCGCCAGCGCCCCGAGCACCGCGCCCCACAATGTGCCACGCCCGCCGAAGGCGACCCAGGCCACCACGAGGATCGACCACGACGGCTCCATCTCGGTGGGCGTGATGATGCCTTTCTGCGGGAAGTACAGCGCCCCGCCGAGTCCGGCCATCATGCCCGCAACCGTAAAGGTCAGCGCCTTGTAGACCCACGGCTGATAGCCCGAAAAACGCAGGCGCGTCTCGTCGTCGCGGATCGCCAGCAAGATTCGGCCGTAGCCCGAACGCACCATCGCCTTGGCGACAATCAGCGTCACGATCAAAGCAATCACCGAGAGGATGTACAGCTTGAATCGGGTTTGCGAGGCCAGCGACAGGCCTTCCTGGAACGCGATCGGGTTGCCGAACAGCTCTTCGCTAAAGGTGACACGGATGCCGTTGGTGCCGCCCATCTTCAAGTCGTTTTTCTGGAACACCCGCCAAGCGATCACCGTGATGGCCTGGGTGAGGATGGCGAAGTAGACGCCCTTGACCCGGCTGCGGAACATCATCACGCCAATGACGGCCGCGACCAATCCGGGGAGCAGCATCGCCAAAAGGAACGACACGCCGAGGTTTTGGAAATACGCCAGGTACCAAGGCGGCGTGGGGTTGGCCACATCGGACATCACGTAGGCCAGGCATTCGGGGATGCCGTTCACGTCTTTGGGCCCGATGTTAATCAGATAGAAGCCCATGCAATACGAGCCAAATGCGAAGAACAGGAACTGGCACAGGCTCAATACGCCCATGTAGCCCCAGATCAAGTCGAGGCCCACCGCACAGATGGCGAAACAGGTGAAGTAGCCGTAGCGGTTGAGCGTGTCGATGCTCATGTTCCCCGATAGATACAGAGCCGGGATCACGACCAAGCCAACGATGACAAGCAGCCCGCCGAGGATCGCGTCGGTCCGCCAAGTCGGTCGGCCGAGCCAGGGCATGTCGTCTTTGCCGGTGGCTTGGCTGGCTGCACGCCCTTTCTCGGGGAAGAGGCCCGACGGCCGGCGCTGAATGAACAGCACCACTAGCAACAGCACCGCGACCTTCGCCCAGGTCGAATCGAACAGGCGGATAGGTTCTTCGATCAGCACGATCGGCTCGAGGATTTTTTCGAGCGTGCCGAGCCCCAACCCGGAGATGACCACGCCAAGCAGCTTGCCGACGCCGCCGACCACGACGACCAGGAACGAATCGACGATGTAGCCCTGGCCCATCTGCGGGGTGGTGTTGCCGATGAGATAGACCCCAAAGCCCGCGAGCCCCGCCAGCCCGGCGCCGAAGGCAAAGCAGAACATGTCGACGACACGCGTATTGACGCCCAGCGTCTGGGCCATCGCCCGGTTCTGCACGGTCGCCCGCACCATGAGCCCGATCTTGGTGAAGCGGAAGATGACCACCACCGCCGCGAGGCAGAAAGCGGTCAGGGCGATGATGAACATCCGGCTGTAGCCCAGCACGATGTCGGGATAGACCTCCCAGCCGCCCGCCGACCAGTCGGGGCGGGTGAGCGGCAGGTTGTCGCCTTTCCAGTTCCGCACGAGCTGGATGAGGATGTAGCTCACGCCGATGGTGGCGAGCAGCGAGTCGAGCGGCCGTTTGTAGAGGAAGCGGACGATCGAGACTTCGACCAGCAGGCCCGTGATCGCCGCGATGGTAAACGCCATGAAGAACGCGACGACGTACGCCCAGTTCGGGCTCAGGCCGAGGGCGGCCATCGGGTCGCCGCTCCAGAACGGGTTGGTGCTGAGGAACTCGAAGCAGGCCCAGGTCGCGACGGCTCCGATCATGAGCATCTCGCCGTGGGCCATGTTGATCACGCCCATCAGGCCGAACGTGATCGCCAGGCCGAGCGCGACGAGGACAAAAATCGAGCCGGCCGACATGCCGAAGAAGGCGTTCTTGATCCAGTTCGTCACCGAGATGTGGCGGTTGATCTGGTCGGTGGATTTCTCGGCCGCCGCGACCATGGCGGGGGTGGAGTCGTCGCTGTTGATGACTTCCTTGAGCACGTCCAGGCCGCGGATGCTCTTGAGCTCGCCCAGTCCCGCGATCGCGGCGACGCGGGTGGCTTCGTCTGCTTCGGGGTCGGTGCCGCTGGCGACGATGAGGTTGGCGCTTTCTTCCGCGGTACGGCGGATGGCTTTTTCCGGATCGTTCTCTGCCAGCTCGAGAAGCTTGGGCAGGGCTTCGAGCTGGCGTTTGTTGCCGACGTTGCGGGCCGACTCTTCGCGGATCACGGGGTCTTTGAGGTCGAGCCCCATCAGTGAAAGACGCTGTTGGATGACCTTCCGGGCCTTACGGTTGCCACGGAAGCTCTTGGACTTGGGCAGCTCGCCGTCGACTTTGAGTGTTTCCAGGTCCAGCAGCTCACGCTCGGCAGCCACCGCGTTGAGCAGCAGCGGTGCCCCGGCCTCGGCGGGGGATTCACCTTCCAACGCGGGCGGCTCCCAGACCAATCGGTCGCCCACGGTGCGGAGCTCGTTGGCCATCAGGCGTTCAAAGAGCCGCAGCACCCGG
Organism: Algisphaera agarilytica; assembly: GCF_014207595.1. Classification (NCBI taxonomy): domain Bacteria; kingdom Pseudomonadati; phylum Planctomycetota; class Phycisphaerae; order Phycisphaerales; family Phycisphaeraceae; genus Algisphaera; species Algisphaera agarilytica. The sequence goes on along the minus strand of NZ_JACHGY010000001.1, from coordinate 55,624 downwards.
GCATCGCCCATGCCGATGAGTTGTTCGACGGTTTCGGAGGCGAGCTTGCTACTGCCGAGGTTAACCGCGAGCTCGAGCAGCTCGTCGTCGCTGAGTTCATCCGTCGACGCCTCGGCGGCAGCGGGTTCTTCAGCGGGCGTGTCCTGCGCGGTCGCGGTCGGTGAGTACGTGCCGCTGAACACGAACAGGGCGGTTGCGACGAGCAGGAGCAACAGCGAATAGACGCCAGCTTTGCGTTGCGAGTGGGTCCGGGTCGCAAGGCGGTGGGGGGCCGTGGAGAACTTCAAATCGTGATCCGTGTGGAGCCGGCGTGCCGGCAAGAGTGAAACAGTGGGGCGATGGTCGGGGAAAGCCGAGGTGCGGCGTTAACCACACCTCGGCGTTGTTCTTTACACGTCGGACTCAGCCGAGGCCGAGTCCCGTCGTGGATTTACTTGGGGCCGCCGGAGGGGGCGGGGAACTCTTTGCCTTCCCACAGCAGCGAGCTGTAGGAGTCGGGCTCGACGAGGCCTTCGGATTCCCAGACGATGTCGAATTGACCGTCTTCGAGGATCTCGCCGATGTAGACCGGCTTGTAGGTGTGCTGGTTGGTTTCGTGCATCTTCTTCTTGCCGCCGGGGGCGTCGAACTCGAGGCCGTAAACAGCTTCGCGGACCGCGTCGACGTCGAAGGAGCCAGCCTTCTCAGCCGCGGCCTTCCACACATACACGCCGTAGTAGGCGGCTTCGATCGGGTCACAGGTCACACGGGCCGAACCACCGGGCAGGTTGTTGTCGGCGCAGTACTTCTGGAACGCTTCGACGAAAGCGGCGTTCTCGGGGGTATCCACCGACATGAAGTAGTTCCATGCCGCGAGGTGGCCGACGAGCTTGGAGGTGTCCATCGCACGCAGTTCGTCTTCGGAGACCGAGAAGGCGATGATGGGGCAGTCGTCAGAGGTTAGGCCCTGGTTGGCGAACTCGGTGTAGAACGGGACGTTCGAGTCGCCGTTGATGGTCGAGAGCACCACCGCGTCACCGCTGGCGGCGAGGGTCTTGATGTTGTTGACGATGGTTTGGTAGTCCTTGTGACCGAAGTCGGTGTAGTCCTCGTAGATGTTTTCTTCGGGGATGCCGTTCTTCAGCAGGAAGGCCTTGAGCACGCGGTTGGCGGTGCGGGGGAAGACGTAGTCGGTGCCGAGGAGGATGAACTTCTTGGCTTCGAGTTCGTCCAGAGCGTACTGGGCGGCGGGCACCAGCTGCTGGTTGGGCGAAGCGGCGGTGTAGAACACGTTGAGCGACTGCTCTTCGCCTTCGTATTGCACGGGGTAGAACAGCAGCTCGTTGTACTCTTCGTAGACCGGCAGGACCGACTTACGGCTGACCGAGGTCCAGCAGCCGAAGGTCACGGCGACTTCGTCCTGGGTGATCAGCTGCTTGGCCTTCTCGGCGAAGAGGGGCCAGTTGGAGGCGGGGTCGACGACGACCGGCTCGATCATGTACGACTTGCCGCCGACGCTCACGCCGCCGGCCGCGTTGATTTCTTCGGAAGCCATCAGGACCACGTCACGCAGCGAGGTCTCCGAGATCGCCATGGTGCCCGACAGCGAGTGGAGCACGCCGATCTTGACGGTCTCTTCGGCTTGGGTCATGGCGGGGAGCAGGCCCAGGGTGCCCGCAACAGCCAGGGTCGAAACCCGTTTGGCCAGGGATTTAATGCGATTGCTTTTCATGTCATCTCTCCAGATACATATATGGCTTTGAGCTGAATGCCGAGCTCAAATTCCGGCTTGCAATGTCTACGCCACACCGGCGCAGAGACATCAGGGGTTAAAATCAAATGTGTGGTGGGAGCCTTTCCCCTCGTGATTCAACTTGTCGGTTGATGAAACTTTGGCCCCCGTATAACGCCGAACCCCACACGGAACGTTGTTTTGAATGGAAGCCGTAGCTCGTTCAAACAACATCCGTGTGGGGCAGGCGTCGGTAAGGCAAAAATTTAGAATGCGAGGCTGAGGCCGAGGTTGTAGGTGACGAAGGTGTCATCGGGGTTGGCGTAGACGTCGCTCTCGGTGGAGTAGAGGGTGACGCCGGCGTTGAGGGCCCAGGCACCGTAGTCGGAGGGGATCATGTCCAGGGGCATACCGAAGGCAGCACCGATGGAGAAGAAGCCGAAGCCGTCGTCGCCGCCGGCGATGAAGTAGCCGTCATCGAGGGCGAAGCCGAAGTTAACGGGCACGGACATGTCGATGGCGAATTCTTCGGAATCGACGATGGTGAAGCCGGGCTCGATGCCGGCCACGATGATGGTGCCGTTCGAGAGGCCCAGACCGTTGTCGACCCGGTTGTGGATCACGATCGAGGGACTCAGGGCGAAGTCGTCCGAGATCAGGCCGGTGTCGTCGTAGCCGATGGAGATATCGAGGATATCTTCGGTTTGGCTGGCGAAGGCCCATTCTTGGTAGGTCACGCCGAAGCTAAATGCTTCGTAGCCGAAGCCGACGCCGATGTAGCCGTCGATTTCCTGGATGTCGCCACCCAGGCCGCCGCCGGCGTTGTCGTTGATGTCGGCCCAAACACCCGCGGTGAGGCTGAAGGCGTCAAAGTCGATGGAGACTTCGGCGTAGGGGTTGAAGGTATCCGAGCCCGAGAAGGCGTCGCCTTCAGCCCAGACGTCCAAGCCGTACGAAACGAAGTGCGAGTTGATGTCGGCACCCACAACGCCGCTCACGCGCGACTCGGGGGCCTCTTGAGCGACAGCCATCGGCGAGACACACAAGGCAGCAGCTGCCAGACCCTTGCCCACGAAGCGATATTGAGATTGATTACCCATCTAAAAGACTCTCCTAAACACCGAATAAGTGTGTGTAATGCTGTGGCCGGCCAACCAAAGACCGTTCTGTGTCACAGCTCGAAACCTGTGCGTGGCACGGTGCTCACGCAACATCTAGCGGTACGCTGGGCTTGCAACGAAGCACTGCGTAACTCACACATGGCAAAGCATGTGCCAGTTGCGAGGTGTGAGCCGATAACGCGTTGATTTATCCGGAGCTTGGGGATGGCCGATGAAACCAGTTAACGCAGAATTAGCTATGAAGCGCAGCTATTTTTCTCGTTTTGAGGTTCCGGATTAGTTTTTGTTGAAGAATATTCAGAGCTGAACGGGGTGGAGAGACTTTGTGCCCTGATTTCAGGCAGGGGGTTGTTACCCGGACCATGAGTGCCTAAAAAAAGCGCATCCGCAAAATATTCTCCCGCCTCATTTGTCCAGCGGATTGCGTGTATAACCTCATCCATGCTGGACTTGGACTGGACGACCTGGCAACTGGCTGACTCGGCGTTCCCCGCAGGCGGGTTCGCCCACTCCTCGGGTTTCGAGGCGGCGGTGCAGGCCGGGCTGATCCGCGACCGGGCGAGTCTGGAGTCCGCGACTAAAGCGTTGATCAACCAAACTGTGGTGGGAGCCTTGCCGGCGGTGCTGACGGTGGCGAGCGAGCCGGAGCGGTTCCACGAGGCAGAGCAACGCCTCGAAGCGACCCTGACCAACCACGTCGCCCACCGGGCCAGTGTGGCCCAGGGCCAGGCGTTGCTTTCTGCATCGACGCGTGTGTTTGAACAGGCCGAGGTTGCCCAGTGGGTCAAGGCCTGCCGGGCGGAGCGGACCCCCGGGCATTTTGCCTCGGTGTTCGGCTACCTCGCGCAGATGCTGGGCATGGACGGCCTGCGTTCCGCCGAGCTCTTCCTGTTCATGACGGTTCGCTCGGCGCTGTCCGCCGCGGTGCGGCTGGGGGCGATCGGCCCGCTCGAGTCGCAGGCGATCCAGCAATCGTTGATCTCCGAGGCACGTTCGAGGGTGTCGGCTTCGCTCGATGCGACGCTGGACGATCTGTGTCAGGCCAGCCCGCTGCTGGACGTGTTGCAGTCGGGGCAAGATCGGTTGTATTCTCGATTGTTCCAGAGCTGACCGCCTGCTCCGCCTCTTTTCAGTGAAAGTTGATTCCTATGCACATGCACGCCGACCACACCCACGAACCCATGGACTACCCCGGCCGGTTTGAGGAACGCGAAGCCGCGCTCTCGGGCCGCGACTTCACCCAGCGGGCGTTCACCGTGGGCATCGGCGGCCCGGTGGGCTCGGGCAAGACCGCGTTGGTCTGGCGGCTCTGCGAAGCGTTGCGCGAGCGGACCAACATGGCGGTGGTGACCAACGACATCTTCACCCGCGAAGACACCGAGTTCCTAGTCCGGCAGGGCGCGCTCCCCGCCGACCGCATCCGCGCGGTGGAGACCGGCGGTTGCCCGCACGCCGCGATCCGTGAAGACGTGACGCCCAACCTGGTCGCACTCGAACAGCTCACCGCCGAGCACGACCCCGAACTGCTGCTCTGCGAATCGGGCGGCGACAACCTCGCGGCCCACTTCAGCCGGGAACTCGCCGACTTCACGATCTACGTGATCGACGTCGCGGGCGGCGACAAGGTGCCCCGTAAGGGCGGCCCGGGCATCACGCAGTCGGACCTCTTGGTCATCAACAAGATCGACCTCGCCGAGGCCGTGGGGGCTGACCTGGAGGTGATGCGTAGCGACGCGGTGAAGATGCGTGGCGAGGGGCCGCTGGTCATGGGCAGCGTGAAGCACCTGGACGGCCTGGATGCAATCATCGATGCCATCTTCCACGCTCGCAGCCACGCGGTTTGATCCCACCGCGAACCCCAACGAAACGCTCATTCACTCCGCAATCGGCATAAGCACGATCTGCGGCGCATCGTCTCGTCTCTCGGACAGATCGATGGTGACGCTCACGCTGCTGCCGTCGGCCAGCGTCGCGGTGACTCGGTGGCTGCCGAGATACACGCGTGCCTTGGCCTGGCCCAGCTCGTCGGATCGGACCGTCACGTCGGTCCACCAGGTGTCACGAAACAAGCGATCGGCCGTTCGAGAAACGGGCGTGGGCTGGTGTTCGTCGTCGAACAAAGCAGCCGAGGGATCGGCGGTGTCGTCGGCGTACAGGCCGGAGAAGTAAACGCCCTGAACCATGGGCTGGGCAAACAGCGTCCGCAGGACGGTTTCGGTATTTACCGCGGTTTCGATGGCGTGAGACCCTGCGATTTCCAGCGAGCCGATGAGCAGCGGTTGATGCTGGTTGGCCAGGCGTTGCAGGGCGGGCTCCATCAGGTCCTGCTGAATCGGGCGGGGCGGGAAAGTTTGGTTGATCGTGAAGCCGGCGATATTCAGCTGCTGCTTGATCACGCTATCCATCTCACGGACCAAGTCGAAAGTGCGCGGCCCGGACAACGCGTCGTCGTATTGCAAGCGAGACGCAACGCCGGGCCACACGTTCTGGGCGTCCATCGCAAGAACGCGGAGCATGGCCGGGGTCAGCCGGTCGTGGTCGAGGGTTTCCTCAGCGATGTCGAGGTCGTCCAAGGTCTCGCCGTAAGCCGCCGCGACCTGTTGCAGGTATTGCCGGGCCGATTCAAACAATGCTTCCCCACGCAGCGGCACCACCCACTCGGGCAGATCAAACGCGTCGGCCGACAGCAAAGCCCCCCAACGCACATGCATCCCCGCGTCCCGGGCCGCCTTGATCGCTTCGCCCACCGATTCGGTTAATAGTCCTTCCGGCCCCGTCGGCTGCATCTTCCGCCACGAGGTTATGCCCTCCAACGACACCGCGTTGAACACCCGCCAGCCCTCGGCCTCGGCGTCGTAGTGCTCCGGGTATCCATCGTAGATAACAAAGCCGACCGTGAACGCGTGCTGGAGTTGCTCGATGTGGATCTCGGCCTTCGGGGCGAGATTGCCCTGAGCGTCGAAGACCAGAAACGACACCGGCGTCATGCGGTACTTCTGGATACGGGCTTCGCCACGCTGAACCCAATCGCCCGCCACAAACTGGCCCGCCACCGGCAAGCACCACAAGCCCACCAGCATCGCAAGCAAGCCCATCGCACAAACTCGATTCTTCGCCTGATTCCTGATCGTCGTGCCCCTGTCTAGGTGCGAATCATCGCCGGGATTAGTTTAGCTGCTGCAACGCGTGGTCCAGCGTCTTCACCGGCACCAGCTCGGCTCCCTTTACCTTCGGCCAACGGGCGTCCGGACAGATAATCCGTTTGAATCCCATCCGCGTCGCCTCCACGATGCGACGCTCGGCCTGCTGCACGCCGCGTATCTCCCCGCCCAGGCCGATCTCCCCGACGGCGCACGTGCCGTGATCGAGTTGCCGTTCCAGGTGGGCACCGGCGATGGCGAGCGCGACCGCCAGGTCCGCTGCGGGCTCACCCACCCGGACCCCGCCGACGCTGGAGGCGAAGACGTCCTGGTCCGCCAGCCGCAGCCCGCCGCGTTTCTCGAGCACTGCGATGAGCATGTCCAGCCGCGACCGGTCGAGCCCGGAGACCTTCCGTTTGGCCGAGCCGAGGAACCCCGTGGCGGTGAGGGCCTGCATCTCGATGAGCAGACAACGCGTGCCCGACAACACCGGGCAGACGACGCTGCCGCTGCGTGGCTGGTACTCCGCCGCGAGCAGGCCCGCGCCGTCCTGGACTTCCATCAGGCCACGGTCGGTCATCTCGAAGAGCCCGACTTCCAGCGTGCTGCCGAAGCGGTTCTTCACGCCGCGCATCACACGGTGGCTGTGGTAGCGGTCGCCCTCGAAGTAGAGCACAGTGTCGACCATGTGCTCGAGCAAGCGTGGGCCAGCCAAAGCGCCCTGTTTGGTGACATGACCAACCAGCATCAACGCGCTGCCCGTGGACTTGGCGTGATACACCAGCTCCAGGCAACACGCCCGAAGCTGCGTCACACTCCCCGGGGCCGCGGGTAGGTCGCCCTTGTACACCATCTGGATCGAGTCGATCACCAGCAACGCGGGCTTGATCTTCTGAGCCTGCGCCGCGATGCGGGCGAGGTTCGTGTCCGCCAGGACAAACAGTTCGGGGGGTAGTCCGGTTTCCCCCTCGCGGCCACTGGGAGCCGCCGCCAACCGCTCGGCCCGCAGACGGAGCTGGCCCGCCGATTCCTCGCTGGTGACATACAGCACGGTCTGGCCTCGTCGGGCCAAGACGATCGCGGCTTGCAGCATCAGGGTGGACTTGCCGATACCCGGGTCGCCGCCCAGCATCGTCGCGCTGCCCGGGACGATCCCCCGCATCGACTCGGCCCCGCCCAGCACGCGGTCGAACTCGCCGATGCCCGTCGCGATCCGGCCCGGGCCCGCCTCGTCCTCGTCCACGATGTCGGTGATCGGCTTGGCCTGGGCCTGCTCGCCGTCCGTGGCGGGGGCGATCCCGCGGTGGGGGTCCAGCCCGGCGCCCTTGCCGGTGGCTTTGACTTCCTCCAGGCCGTCCCACTCCCCGCATTCAGGGCATTTGCCCATCCATCGCGGGGAGATCGCGCCACAGCTGCGGCAGATGAATTGGGATTTCGCTTTGGCCATCCGTGGAAGATACCGGATCGGAGATCGCCCGGCGGGGATCGGCTATCCTGTGCGGCCCATGAGTGACATGCTGTCCCAGATCGTCAACGACAAACGCCTCGAAGTCGAGACCACCCGCCGGTCCCGCCCGCTGGAAGACGTCAAGGCCGCGGCCCAGGACGCCGCACCGCCGCGCAACTTCTTCGCCGCCGTGACCCGCCCCAAGGGTAAGCTCCGCGTCATCGCCGAGGTCAAGAAAGCCAGCCCCTCGGCCGGCGTGATCCGCGAGGACTTCGACCCGGTCGCCATCGCCCGGGCCTACCACGAGAACGGAGCGGCGGCGCTTTCCTGCCTGACCGACGAGAAGTATTTCCAGGGTAAGCTCGAATACATCCAGCAGATCAAGAAGGTGGTCCCGCTGCCCGTTCTGCGGAAGGACTTCATCGTCGACCCGTATCAGATCTACGAAGCCCGCGCCGCCGGTGCCGACGCGATTCTGCTGATCGCCGAGTGCCTGGGCGAGGCGCAGATGATCGACCTGCTCATCCTCGCCACCGAGCTCAAGCTCACCGCGCTGGTCGAGGTCCACGACTACGAGTCGCTCATCCAGGTCCAGTCCCACGTCGGCTTCCCCCATCCGGGCTACCAGCTCCTGGGCATTAATAATCGCAACCTCAAGACCATGACCACCGACATCGGCCACACGATGGAGCTGCTCAAAGAAGTCCCCAACACCGACATCCTCGTCAGCGAGTCGGGCATCCGCACCAACGAGGACATACAACGCCTCGCCGAGGCCGGCGTCCACCGCGTGCTGGTGGGCGAGCACCTCATGCGTCAGCCCGATGTCGGAGAAGCCCTCCGAGAACTCATCGGCGAGTCGGCCTAACGAGGGCGGCCGTCATCGGCTGACCGTGAGTTGCACCAGGTCGCGGATCGGAACGGCTGGCGTTTTGCCGTCCCGCCGAACGGCCGACAGCACGCCTTCCAACGCCGGTCGCATCGCACCGACGGTGCCGGTCTTGATCAGGAAATTCCAGAACCACTCAAAACGTTTCCACCCCGCGGCATAAGCAAAGTGCTTGGCGCGGTGCTTGAGCGTGGCGTGGTGTCGGCTGGCCTCCCAGATGTTGGGCAGGTTGTAGAAGTCGCGGTAGGCCCGGTCGTAACCGGCTTTGAGTTTTTCCGCAGACATGCCCCGGGTTTCGTACACCACTTCGCGGGTGTCGTAACGGTCCCACTCGCGGTGCAAGATTCGGCCTTCGCGCTCCATGCGAGCGAAAAGATCGGTGCCGGGGTAAGGCGTCTGGATGTGGAAGGTGCTGGTGGTGACACCTTGGCTGACTGCCCAATCCACGGTGCGGTCGAAGACGTCCGGCCCGTCGTCATCCAAACCGAAGACGAAACTCGCATTCACCATAATGCCCAGGCTGTCGAGTCGACGGATCGCGGCGTCGTAGTCCCGGCCGAGGTTCTGCCGCTTGTTGCTCAGGTGCAGATTGCTTTCGTTGATCGTTTCGAACCCGACGAACAGGCTGCGCAACCCCGCGTCGGCGGCCCGCTCGATGAGGTCGCCGCGCAGGATCGAGTCGACCGTGGCGGCCCCCTGAAACACCCGATTCATCCCACGCATCCCCTCGAACAGTTCCCGGGCGAACTTGGGATGGCCCAGAAGATGGTCGTCGAGGAAGTAGAGGTGCCGACCCGGCAGGCGATCGATCTCCGCCAACGCATCGTCCACGGTCTGGGTGTAAAACGATCGTCCGCCCCGGTAGAACGCGTCCTTGTAGCAGAACTCGCAGTGGTGCGGACAGCCGCGGGTGACCACGATGGAGTTGGGCACGAGGTACCGCGATCGCTTGATCAGGTCCCGGCGGATCGGAGGAAGCTCCACGATCGAACGCCGGCGGTCTTCGTAGCGAGGAAACGGATGTCCGGCACCAAAGTCCTTGAGAAACTCGGCGAACGTGTGGTCCCCCGGCCCGAGGAAGATCGTGTCGGCATGGGCGGCGGCTTCATCGGGCAACGACGTAACGTGCAACCCGCCGAGGCAGACGTGGATCCCTTTGGATCGGTAGTGATCGGCGATGGCGTAGCTGCGAAACGCGTTGGTGATGTAGACCTGAATGACGACCAGGTCGGGTTCGTCGTCCAACGTCAGCGTTTCGACGTGTTCATCGATCAGAGTGATTTCATCTTCTTCATCGAGGAAAGCGGCGAGGGTTGCCAGACCCAACGGGGGAAACAGCGAGTATTTGATGGGCCGCCAGTACGGGCTCTTGGCTTCGGTCAGTGCCGGAAGAATCATCTTGACTTGCATGTGAGCCCCTGGTGTTGGAAGGCTATAACCATCGCGCCCACGGCGTGGGCGTGGCGGAGTGATCTGAGCTGTTCAACAACTTGAAGTACGGCGTGTTGCCCACTCGTGTTACGGGATGGCACTCACCTCAGTTCGAAGGATGAACCGACTTTGTCAAAGATGGGAATCCACCTAATCGAGTTGGACCGACAACCCATCGAAAGCGAGTTGGATGCCTTCCGGTAACCGCGGCGACAGCTCGGCGTGGGAGATGTCGTGGGCGATGTGTGTGAGATACGCCTGCTTGGGTTGGAGCTCTTCGATGATCTCAACCGCGCGGTCAACGGTGAGGTGGGTGGGGTGGTGGCGGTAGCGGAGGGCGTCGAGGACGAGGACGTCCAGGTTCTGCAGTTTCGGGTAGGTGTCGGGGGGAATGGTCGAGACGTCGGTGCAGTACGCGATCGAGCGTCCGGCGAAGTCGATGCGATAGCCGAGCACCGGGAGCCTGCCGTGCATCAGGCGCAGGGGCGTCCAGGTCGCACCGAAGAAGTTCAGCGGCTCGTGTTCGTCGATCGGGTGGGCGATGAGGTTGGCGATGAAGGATTTGTTGACGTTGGTGTGCGGCTCGAAGATGTAGCGGAACGTGGATTGGAGCTGATGGATGACGTCGGGCTCGGCGTAGACATCGAGGGCGGTGTTCATCACGGCGTTGAAGCGGCGCAGGTCGTCGAGGCCGAACGTGTGGTCGGCGTGGGCGTGGGTGAAGATCACGGCGTCGAGTCGGCTGATGGACTCGCGCATCATCTGCTGCCGCATGTCCGGGGCGGTGTCGATGAGGATCTGACGTCGGCCGGTCTGTTTGGGGTTGAATTCGGTGTGGGTGTCTTCGACGGTCAGCGACGGGTCGTCGTAGCGGATCAGCACGCTGGGGCGGTCCCGCTTGTCACGCGGGTCGTCGGACCGGCAGACCGCGCAGCCGCAGCCGATCATGGGGATGCCCGCGCTGGTGCCCGAGCCGAGAAAGAGGAGTTCAAGAGGCATGGCAGGAGTGTAGGGGGAGCCTGAGGATGGACCAAATCACCGGAGACAGGTTCGGCCTGCTACGATCCGCTTACGCATGATGAGCCGTGTCACGATCTTGATTTTCCTGGTGTTGTTTCTGATGCCGGGGTGTGAGGAGCCCTCACCACAAACCCCCACGATGCCTGCGTTGGTGACGCCGATCGCGGTCGAGTCGATGCCCCAAGCGTTTTTCTTTGGGACGGAGAAGCAACGAGCCTTGCAGGACGAGTTGGTGGGCCAGCCGATGCCGCCGCTGTGGGTTGAGGACTGGCGGAACGGCGAGCCGACGCTGGAAGACCTTCAAGGCAAGATTGTGCTGGTGGATTTCTGGGCGACGTGGTGCGTGCCGTGCTTCGAATCGCTGCCTAAACGCCATGCGCTCTTGGCGAAGTACGGCGATCAAGGCGTGATGATCGTGGGTGTTTGCGGATCAAAGCGGGGCCAGGACAAATATGACCAGGTGCTGAACCAGCACCCGATGGACTACCCCACGGCGCGGGACCCTTCGGGCGCGTTTGGTGAGTGGTGGCGTGTGATGTGGATGCCCACTTATGCGTTGGTCGATCGCAAAGGTGTCATCCGCGCGGTGGGGCTACACCCCGAGAAATTGGAAGAAGCGGTGCTTTGGTTGCTAGAAGAACAACCCGCCCCCGAAACATCGTTACCTTGAGCGGGAACAAGAGGATTGGGTTACTTCCCGACGCAGAACGTTGAGAACACCCGGCCGATGACGTCGTCGGGCGTGAGCTGTCCGCCGAGGCCTGCGAGCAGGTCGAGGGCCTGCCGCATCGAGCCGGCGACGAGTTCGATCTCGTCGAGCGCGTGGGCTTCAGGAGCGACGTGCAGGAGCGCATCTTCGAGCCCGGCGAGCGCGTCACGTAGCGCGGACTCATGACGTGGCTGGAGTGCGAGGATGTTGGCCTGCACACTAACCGCCCGTTCGCCGAGGCGTTGTTGGATCGCCTGTCGCAGCGCATCGAGACCTTCGCCGGTCATGCCGCTGACACGGAGCATGTCCGTGTCTGGTCTGCCGGAGATCGGTTCGGGGGAGAGGTCGCACTTGGTTTGAATCCTCAGTTGCGGGCAGTTCGCGTGGTCCAGTTCCGCAGCCTCGCCCACGACAAGCAGCAGGTCGGCGGTGCGGATGGCGTCTCGGGCCTGCTGCTGCACATCGCGATCCAGCGACGACTCGGCCGACTCCAGCCCGGCGACATCGACCAGCATCACTTCGCTACCGCCAAGGTCCATCGGCTCGGCCAGCACATCGCGCGTGGTGCCCGGATCGGCGTCGATCACCGCGCGGGGGTGGCCCAAGAGGGAGTTGAACAGGGTGGACTTGCCCGCGCTCGGCGGGCCGACCAACACGACGCGCGGCAGCGCTTCGACTGCGCCCCACGATCGGCTTTGCTGCAGCAAGCTTGAAAGTTCGGTTTGCAGTTCGCCGAGGTGTCGGGCCAGATCACGCGGCGCAATCGGGACCACGTCTTCCTGGTCGACGAAATCGATGCCCGCTTCGACCAGAGCCAGGAGATTGCCCAGCCGATCGACGTGCTTCGTGGAGAACCGTGCCAGCTCGCCCTCACGGAGGTGGGTGGCGGCGGCGAGTTGGCCGTCGCTGATGGCGTTGATCGTCGCGGCGACGCCCTCGGCCTGGGTCAGGTCCAGTCTGCCGGCGGCGTAGGCCCGGAAGGTGAACTCGCCCGGCTCGGCAAGGCGAGCGCCCAGGCCGAGCGCCGAATGGATCACACGGTCGAGCAGGGCGGGGTGGCCGGGCAGTTGCAGCTCGGCGACATCGCCGCCGGTGTAGCTGTGTGGCCCGGGAAAAGTCATGGCCATTACGGGGATTGCGGGCAGATCAGCGTGGCTGAGAGTCTGTGACGCAATACGCCGGGGCTCGGGCAGCGAGCCGATCAACTGTTCTAACAGCGCAAGCGCCTCGGGTCCCGCGAGACGGACCAGTCCCCGGGGCGAGCGCCCGGGCGGCGAGCTCACTGCGACGATGGTGTCGTTCGAGAGTGACGAGTGACGAGTGACGAGTGACGAGTGAAGTCGCTGGGAGCCAGAATCATTGGCCTTAGTCGGCTGCGTACTCATCACTGTTTACTATTCACTCATCACTGAAGGCCAAAGGCCGCCGTTACTTCCGCTTCTTGTAGTTCTTGTTACCGCCGCCGCTGGCTTTCTTCTGCTTCTCGATCTCGGCCTGGCGCTCGGCGGCCATTTGGGCGGCCATCTCGAAGCGTTTCTGCATGCGGTCGCGGAAGCCGCCGGGCTTAACCGGCTTCTTCTCGAACAGCGTGCCGGCCTCTTCCTGCTCGCGGACGTGTTTGCGGACGATGTAGCTGTCGACGATGCCCGCAAAGGTGGAGCAGCAGATGTACAGCGTCAGGCCCGCCGGCGCTGAATAGAGGAAGATCGGGAACATGAAGGGCATGAACTTCATGATCATCTGTTGCTGACGCTGCTGATCGGTTTGCGGCGGCGGGGTGGTGAGCTTCATCTGGAAGAAGAAGACCACGGCCATAAGCAGCGGCAGGACGTTGAGGCTACGAAACTCCGGCTCGATAAAGGGCAGCCAAGTCAGCTTGTAGGCGGGCTGTTCGGGGGGGATGAAGCGGATGAAGTTGTCGCTCACCGACAGGTCTTCAAGGAAGTGCCAAGCACCGCCGGAAATCGACTGGAAGACGCCGTAGAAGGCCGGCTCGTGGCGGAGCTCAATGGCGAAGTAGAGCATGGCGTAGAGCGCGATCCAGATCGGCGTCTGGAGCAGCATCGGCAGGCAGCCGAGCATGTTCGCGGGGTTGATGCCTGCCTCGCGGTAGAGCTTCATGGTCTCGCGGTTGAGCGCGGTGGGGTCGTCTTTGTACTTCTCTTTGAGCGTTGCCATCTCCGGCTGGAGCTTGCCCATCTGTTTGCTCATCTTCATCATGTTCGTCTGCGCCCGCTTGGTGATCGGGTGCAGCAGCAGACGCACGGTCAGCACGAGGATGATGATCGCGATACCCCAGTCTTTGACCAGCCAGTTCAGGCCCTTGAGGTAGCCCAAGAGCCCCTTGGCCAGCCACTGGAACGTACACCAGGTGCAGCCCAGCTCGTAGCGGATGAGCTTGTCGAAGTGCATCAGGCTGTAGGGCGCCTCGTCGAGCACGGCCTTCTTCCGCGGACCGGCGTAGACCGCCAGGTCCAGCGCGAGCGACGAACCGGGGGCGACCGTGTGGGCCGCACTGCCGAGCTGCACCGCGATGCGCTGCTTGTCGGCCTGGGGCATGTCGATCTCTTGATCGAGCACGCGGTAGGACACCGCGGGGAACGTGCCGTCGAGTTCGGGCACGTCGGCGGTGACGGTGGCGCTTTCGGGAACGGGCGCGTGGGTGATCACCGCGAAGTAGCGGTTCTCCGCGGCGAGCCAGGCCAGCCGGGGGTTCTTGCGGACCGGCAGGTCTTCGTTGGGCCAGAGCGTGCGCTTCTGCTTGATCAGGTCGTTGCGGGGGATGAAGCTGTCGTCGACGTAGATGCCGAACTTGGGCGGCTTCTCGTCGCGGAAGTGCCCGGTGATGAACATCCGGCGGTCGCCTAGGTAGGCCCCGAGGTCGGTCAGGACATCGCCCTGAGCGTACTGCTGGAAGCTGACCTCGAGCGGGGCGTCGGTGTGGTTAAGGATTTGCTGCTTGAGCGACAGGTCGTAGCTGTCGGCCGATGCGGTCCAGGTGCGGACGACCTCGGCGACGAGTTGGTCGTCGGCGCCCACGACGGGCAGGCGGTAGGTCACCGAGTGGCTGGCGTCGCCACGGACCACGTCGTCGGCGGCCCACTGCACGCCGTCGAGGCGAACGCTCTGGCCGTTGATCGTCACGGCCTGGGCGGCGTAGGGGTAGAACGCGGGGGCGGCGCCTTCCGCGACGCCCTGGTTGACGTCCATCAGGTGGTAGGCGGGTTTGGCTTCGCCTTCCTTGGGCGGATCGACGAATTGGTCGTAGTCGGTCAGCGTGATCTTCTTGAGGCCCGCGCCGTAGGACGTGAACTCGATGCGGAACTTGAACGGGCTCTCGTCGCTGGTAGCGCCCAGCGCAGGGGCCTGCGGGGAGTCGGTCGGCACGGCCTTGAGTCCGGCCAGTTCCACCGCCGGGTCGGGTGTCGCGCCTTCGGTGGGCGCGGCCTGCTCCGGCTGGTCGCCGGGGTCGGCTTCCGGCTGATCGGCGGCTTCGGGGGCGTCCTCGGCGGACGCGACCTGCTCGGTCGTTTCGTCGTCGGCGGGGATCGGCGGGGCGTCGGTGCCCGAGCGGCCGGTGGCGATCGCAAACGCGAACGCGAGGCCAATCAGGATTGCAACGATCGGGACCAGCAGTCTCATCAATCAAAACCTCAGGGGAGCTTGGTGAAGCGGGGCAGTATACCTGAGGAGCGATTTCGGATTTGGGATTTCGGATTGCGAATTTCACAGCCGCGCCCGGCCACGAGCGGCGGGTTAGTCGGAAATCCACACTCCGAAATCCGAAATGAGCGTCTCAGCCGGTCACGATCCGCGAGATATCGTTGAACGTGACGTAGAGAAACACGCACGCCAGCCCGACCAGGCCCACCAGGGCCACCGCGGTCTGCACCTTCGGGCTCGCCGGCGACCCCTTGATCTTCTCGATCATCAGGAACACCATCAGCCCGCCGTCCACGATCGGGATCGGCAGGAAGTTCAGCACCGCGAGGTTGACGCTGATCAGCCCGAGGAAGAACAGGTAGTACGCCATGCCCTGCTTGGCGACTTTGGAGCCCTCGTCGACGATGCCGACCGGGCCGCGGAGGTTCTTGACGCCAATGGTGCCCTGGATCAGGCGAAGCAGGGTGATGTAGGTCTGCTGGATGAACTGCCCGGTTTTATCGATGCCGATCTGGGTGGCCTCGATAGGGCTGCTTGCCTTGACGGTGGTCATCAACGGCTCGAGGGCGAACCCGCTCGGGGGCAGCCAGGCGAGCGTCTCACGGAGTGTGCCGAGTTCTGTCTCGGTGAGCGCGAGGTTGTAGGTCTCGGTCGACTGTTGGTCGCCGAGGTTGATCGCGAAAGTCAGTTCGATGTTGGCCGGTTGCCCCTCGGCGCGGAGCGAATCGGATACGGCGTGTTGGAACTCGGTCCAGTTTGCAACCTCGCGGTCGTTCACAGCGATCAGCCGCGAGCCGGGTGGGAGCGGGCGGTCCGTTGCGGCACGATCGAAAACCGATCCACGGATCACCGAAGCAACCCGCGGGAGGCTGGTCGCAGGAGCTAAATTCACACCGATCAGGTTGCGTCTTGGTTGTACCTGACCGAGGTCAACGAGCTTTCCGTCGCGCTGCACCACGATATCCAGCGCCTCGCCGTTGGCGCCTTTCACGACATCCTCGATGTCTTCAACGGCGGGCCAGTTTAGTGAGCCGAGTTGGGCTAGCTGGTCGCCGGGTTCAACCCCGGCCTTCTTTGCGGGCTTGTCATCGGACACGCCTGGAATACTCGTGACGGGGCGCAATCCCAGCAGATTGCGTACCTGATCTTCACCGACCTTGGTGCGGACCAACGAAGGACGGGCCAAGGTATTGGCCATCACGACCGCGTTGCCCGCGGAATTCCCGAAGCCTATTTCGACCTGCGGGCTCTCCAATCCTTGGAATGCCCGGTGGAACTGGCCGTAGTTTTCTACCGGTTGGCTGTTGATCGATGCAACGACCATGCCCGGCTCAATGCCGATGCCATCGAAAACACTTCCCTTCGTGACGGCAGCTTCACCGACACGATCTGAGTCACGGCTTTCGCCGACGGTGAGCGTATCCGCTGGCACGATTCCAGCCGACAACAGGCCTTCGTTGGCTTCGGAAGCGACAGCCGTGATGTTGAAGGTCAATGGTGCGGCTTCGCCCTCGCGGTCCACGGTCATCTCGACGGGCTTACCGCCCTTGCCCAGGGCCGTGGCGATGCGGACCTCAGCCATGTCGGTGATCGGCTTGCCGTTGATGTGGGTGATCACGTCGCCCGGCTCAAGTCCACGGTAGGCCGGATCGCCTTCGTGCCCCTCGGCATAGGTGGTGTTGGCCGGCTTATCCATCTCAACGCCGCCCACCACCGCAGCGGGGAACTTCACGCCCATCTGGAAGCAGATGATGAAGAAGATCAACCCGAAGATCAGGTTCATGATCACGCCGGCGGAAATCACCGCGGCGCGGGCGCCGATGGATTTGCGGTTGAACGATCGGGGGTCGTCGGACTGGGCCGAGGGGTCCATGTCTTCCTGGCCGAGCATCTTCACGTAGCCGCCCAGGGGCAGGGTGTTCCAGCGGTATTCGGTTTCGCCCAGGCCGAGCTCGTCGGCCTTCTCCATGATCATCTGGTTGCGTTTGTGCTCGTCTAGTCCGTCGATCGACTTGCCTTCTTCTTTGAGCGCATCGAGCGCCCGGGCGATGTATTCCTTCTCGGTGCCGCCGGCACGGAAGCCGATGCCTTTGCGGTACGACACGATCGCGTTGCCGAAGCCGATGGCGAACTGGGTGGCACGGATGCCGACCCACTTGGCGACGGCGAAGTGGCCCAGTTCGTGGACGAAGATCAGGAAGCCGAAGCCCAGGATCAGGGCGATGACGGCGGTGATGTTGTTACTGAAGATGGCGCTCATCATGGAGGTGGGTCGCGTGGGGGATCAGGAATCGGAGGTGGCGGGGGCCTTGAGTTGTTCGGAGACGAAATCACGGGCCTGCTGGTCGGCCTGAAACACATCCGTCAGGGTCTTGATCGGCACTGCGGGGATCGCGGTTAACGCTTCCCCAACCAGCTCTACGATACGCCCAAAGCGGATGCGGTGTTCCAAAAACGCCTGAACCGCGACTTCGTTGGCGGCGTTCAACACCGCTCCAGCGGTACCGCCTGCACGGATGCACTGGTAAGCCAATGGTAGGGCGGGAAATCGCTCGCCGTCGGGGGGATGGAAGTCGAGTTGGCGGAGCTTGTTCCAGTCGAGTTGGTCCGAGCATCCGGCCAGACGTTCGGGGTGTGTCAGGGCGACCTGGATCGGTGTCCGCATATCCGGCGGGCCGAGCTGGGCCAGCACGCTGTGGTCGGCAAACTCGACGAAGCTGTGCACGACCGATTGGGGGTGGATCACCGCCTCGATTTTTTCCGGGGGCAGGTCGAAGAGGTGGTGGGCCTCGATGATCTCCAGGGCCTTGTTCATCATCGTCGCCGAGTCGATGGTGATCTTCGGCCCCATGTCCCAGGTGGGGTGGTTCAGGGCCTGCTCGGGTGTAGCGTCGCGCATCTTCTCGGCCGGCCAATCCCGGAAGGGGCCGCCCGAGGCGGTGAGGACCACACGGCGGACGCCGGTGGTGTCGGTGGTTTGACCAAGGGCCTGGAAGATGGCCGAGTGCTCGGAATCGATGGGCAGCAGGGCGGCGTCGTGCTCCCGGGCCAATGGCATCACCCAGTCACCCGCGGCCACCAGCGTTTCCTTGTTGGCCAGCGCGACGGTGCAGCCCTGCTTGATGGCGGCCACGGTTGCGGGCAGGCCTGCGGCCCCAACGATCGCCGAGACGACCAGATCAGGCTTCGCGTGCTCGACGAGTTGCTGAGCGGCGTCGGCGCCGGCGAAGACGTGATCGGCGGAGAGTGCCGAGGCTTTGAGCGGGTCGGCGATGGCCACCGCGGGGCAGCCGAACTGCTGGGCCTGCTCGGCCAGTTGCTTGGCGTTGCGGGACGCCGCGAGGCCGACGACTTCGAACGGGCACCGCCCGGTGCGGGTGAGGTGTTCGATGACCGCCAGGGTGTTCACGCCGATTGAGCCGGTGGAGCCCAACACAACCACGCGACGCGGGGACGCGTCGGCGGGGCGGGGGTCCTGAGCAGAAGTCGGCGGGTGGGGTTGGGCCATACGGGTCCGGGCTGACGGATCAGGGGTGTTGGATTTCGACGGGCTGTCGGTTGATCAACCGTGGACGCGGAGTTATCCGCTGACGATACGGTTGGCGTAACCCCGGCCGGGCTTGAGGGGTTTTTTCTTCTTGGTGGACTTCATCGAACCCTTGGACTTGGCGTTGCCTTCGGAGGCGGCTGCGACGGGCTTGCCATCCTCGGCGACCTTCACGTTGCCGTTGACGTCGCCGAATTCATCCAGGGGCAGCGCGGGTTCTTTCGCCTTGCTGGATTTCTTGCTTCGGGTTCGACGGCTGCGTTTTTTCTTGGTGGGCTCGCCGTCGACCATGATTTCCGAAGCGTTTTCATTGGTGTCCGGCTGCGGAGGGTCGGGCTGGTCTTCGTCCGAAGTCGCCTCGTCGCCTTCATTGGCTTGGGCGTCCGTCGAAGCGGATTTTTTCTTGCCCCGCGAGCGACGCCGACGCCGTTTCTTGGGCGCGGCTTCTTCTTCGGAACCTTCGGCGTCTTGGGACTCGCTGGCCTGTTCCGCCTCGTCGGCTACGGCCTCGGATTCTGAGGTTTCGGCGGCTTCATCTTCCGTCGGCGCGTCGTCTTCAGCGGAAGGTTGTGCGTCCTTATTCTTGTTCCGTCCCCGGCCTCCGCGGCGACGACGGCGTCGGCGCTTGGGCTTCTCGGTGGTTTCGCCATCCGAATCGTCACCCGCTTCACCGGCTGAATCGTCGGCCTCGGCTTCGACTGGGGTATCGGCCTGGGCTTCGGACTCTGTAGATTCCTCGGCTTGCTCTGATTTCTTCTTGCGGCCGCGGCGGCGCCGGCGGGACGACTTGCCGGAGGATTTCTTTTCGCCGTCTTCCTCGGCGGCATCCGATTCGGTCTCGGTCGAAGCTTTGCCAGACTCGGCGTTGGATTCTTCTGCCGATTCTTCCTCAAGTTCCTCGAACTCTTCGAGCTCCACCACTTCGGCCTCGGCGAGTTCGCGGAAGCTGGTGTCGGTGGTCGGCTTGAGCCGCTGCTTGTAGGTTTCGGGGTCGGTGGGGAGCACGACGCCTTTTTCGTTCATCGCCGTGATCTTGACGAAGTCCACGGTGTTGCCGCCGACGCGGACCATCACGGTCTTGCCGTACTTTGCTTCGAGCTGGACGAGCTCGCCGCGTTTGCGGTTGAGGATGTGGAAGGCCACGTCCGGGCTGATCGTCAGCTCGATGCTGGCCACATCATCGCGGTGCATGACCAGGGCCAGGCGGCGCATCACGCTGAGGATGACCGATTCGGGGCTCATGCTGTAGCCACGGGCGTTGCAATGGCTGCACTCCTGGTAGATCGACTTTACCAGCGACGGCCGCATGCGTTGGCGGGTCATCTCCAGCAGGCCGAACTGCGAGATCGGCCCGATGCGGGTGCGGGCCCGGTCTTTCTTGAGGTTGTTGCGGAACCGCGACTCGACGGCCTTGCGGTTTTTCATCGGCCGCATATCGATCAGGTCGAGCACCACCAGCCCGCCGAGGTCGCGCAGGCGGAGTTGCCGGGCGATCTCGTCGACCGCTTCGAGGTTGGTCTTGTAGGCGTTGGTCTCGGCATCTTTCGCCGCGCGGGACTTGCCCGAGTTCACGTCGATGGCGACCAAAGCTTCGGTCGGGTCGATGACCAGCGCACCACCCGAGGGCAGCGGCACCTCGCGTGAGTTCATGTTGTCGAGCTGTTCCTCGATGCCCATGCGGTGGAACAACGGCACGGGGTCGTCGTAGTGCACCACCTTGGACTTGGTCCGCGGGTTGGCCACGGCCAGGAAGTCCCGCGCCCGGCGGGCGGCGGTGAGGTCGTCGCAGACGATGCGGTCGATGTCGCTGCTGAACACGTCGCGGATGGTGCGGATGACCAGGTCCGACTCGGCGTAGAGTTCGCCGTACTTGCCGCGCTGCTTGCGCTTTCGTTCGATGTTCTTCCACAGACGCTGGAGGTACGACAGGTCGCGCTTGAGGTCGGTCTTGGTCTGGCCGATGCCGGCGGTGCGGACGATGAAGCCGAACTCCTTGGGCGGGTTCAGCGTTTTGAGGATGTCGCGCATCTCCTTGCGGGCGTCGTCGTCGTCGACTTTGCGGGAGACGCCCAGACGCTGCATGTCGGGCATCATCACCAGGAAGCGTCCGGGGATGGAGAGGTAGCTGGTGAGGGTGGGGCCTTTGGTGCCGATGCCTTCTTTGAGGACCTGGACCAGGACTTCCTGGCCGCGCTTGAGGCACTTCTGGATGGGCGGGCGTTCGTGGCGGGCGGTCTTGTGGCCGACCTTCTCGAACTCTTCGCGGTCTTTGCCGGGGAAGTATTTCGGGTGCAGGTCGGAGATGTGCAGGAAGCCGTTGCGCTCGAGGCCGAAGTCGACAAACGCGGCCTGGATGGCGGGTTCAACGTTGGTAACCCGGCCCTTGTAGATGTTGCTGACGTGGGACTCGGTCGAGGCGCGTTCCTGGTAGAACTCCTCGAGCTTGCCGTCCTCGACGATGGCGATGCGACACTCCTCGCCGGGGACGTAGTTGATGAGCATTTCGGTTGTAGGCATCGGGGATCGCGACGCGATCCAGTGATGAGTAAACAGTGATCAGTGACGAGTGGAAAGACATAACACCGCGATTTGCATCGCAAGCGCAGAATGATCTTTACTAATCACGCGGAACTGTTCATTCATCACTGAAACGCGTCGACTTCCTTGTCTTGGGCCTTGGTTTCGCTCGAGCCTCGGGCAGGTTCGCCCGGCGATCGAAACGCTTGGCAGTTTTAATGTTCGGCGTGTTCTGCTCGCGGGGCGAGGTCAGAATCCGATGGAACGTCCATCGAACGCCTTGGGCATGACTTTGTTGACCTCATCCCTGAGGTAGTTCAACACTTCACGGTCGGAATCAAAGCCGACGGCCTTTCGGGCCACGCGTCGGCACTGGTCGAGGCTGACGCTCCGGATCAGTCTCTTGACCTCCGGGATCGCCGGGGGGGTCATCGAGAAGCTGCGGAGCCCCAAACCCAGCAACAGCATAATGAATTCGGGCTGCCCCGCCATCTCGCCGCAGAGGCTGACGTCTGTATCGCTTCTATCGGCTGCGCGGATCACGTCCTTGAGCAGCTGGATCACCGCCGGGTGGCCCGCGGAGTAGAGGTTGGCGATCCGCTCGTTGGCCCGGTCAACGGCCACGGTGTACTGGATCAGGTCGTTGGTCCCGATGCTGAAAAAGTCGACTTCCTTGCTGAACGTCTTGGCCTGGAGGGCCGCGGAGGGCACCTCAATCATCATCCCGACGGGGATGTTCTCGGCGAACGGGATGTCCTGGTCGTCGAGGTCTTCTTTCACATCCTGGAGGATCATCTTCGCCTGCCGCAGCTCCATCACACTGGAGATCAGCGGGAACATGATCTTCACCGGCCCCTCGGCACTCGCCCGCAGGATTGCGCGGAGTTGGGTGCGGAACATCGGCAGGTTTTGCAGGCACAGCCGGATCGAACGCAGGCCCAGAAACGGGTTGCGTTCGTTCAGCATGGGCGCAGCCAGCTCGGCGCTCTCGGGGATCTTGTCGGCCCCGAGGTCGAGGGTGCGGATTGTCAACGGCTTGCCGCCGAGGTTGCGGATCGTTTCGACGTAGCTGTCGTATTGCTGCTCTTCGGTGGGTTCGTGCTCGGCCGAGAGGTAGAGGAACTCGGTGCGGTAGAGCCCGATGCCCACGGCACCTTTTTCCAGGGCATCGGGGACTTCGGTGGGGAACTCGATGTTGCCCAGCAGCGAGATCTCGGTGCCGTCCTTGGTGACGGCCGGCAGGTCGCGGAGCTTGCCAAGCTCGGCGTCGAGCTTTTTGATCCGGCGGACTTCCTGCTTGTATTCGAGCAGCTGTCCCGCGTCGGGTTCGACGATGATGACGCCGCGGTGGCCGTCGATGATGACGGTGTCGCCGGATTCGACGCGTTGGGTGAGGTCTTCGAGGCC
This sequence comes from Algisphaera agarilytica, assembly GCF_014207595.1. Lineage (NCBI taxonomy): Bacteria > Pseudomonadati > Planctomycetota > Phycisphaerae > Phycisphaerales > Phycisphaeraceae > Algisphaera > Algisphaera agarilytica. The sequence continues at coordinate 33,022 of NZ_JACHGY010000001.1, read as the reverse complement.
GACGATGGCGGGGATGCCCAGGGCGTGGGCGAGGATGGCGGTGTGGCTGGTGCGGCCCCCGACGTCGGTCGCCAGGCCCATGATCTTGGATTTGTCGAGCGCCGCGGTCTGGCTGGGCGTGAGGTCCTGGGCGATCACGATCGAGGGCGCATCGACCTTGGACAGGTCGTTGGTGCCCGAGGTGATGAGCTGACGCAGGACACGGCGTTTGAGGTCGTAGATGTCGCCGACGCGGTCGCGGAAGTAGCTGTTCTCGTGGGCTAGAAACGTCTGGGCGTAGGTCGTCATCACCGAGTACACGGCGTACTCGGCGGTGACCCGCTCCTTACGCACCATCGCCCGGAACTGATCGGTCAGCGCGGGGTCGGCGAGCATGCCCAGGTGGAACGAGAAGATCTTGGCGAGCTCTTCGCCCAGCGTCTCGGTGGTTTGCTGGTGGACCTCGGTGATCTGTTTGATCGATTCTTCCAATGCGCTATCGACACGCCGGATGTGGTGGTCGATCAACGCCACGGGGATCGTACGGCGCGGCACCGGTCGGTCCTCATTGTCGAGGACCACCGCCTTATAGATCGCCACGCCGGGCGAAACCGCGATGCCTTTCTTCACGAGCATACGAATAGGATAACCGCTAAACGGTTATCGATTGTTAAAGCACAACGCCGCGGGTGGGGCCGCGGCGTTGCGAGTCATTCGAGGGATTTGGGTTAAGCCGAATCAGATACCCGCGGCCTTCTTGATCTTCGCGGCGAGGTCGGTCTTTTCCCAGGTGAAGGTTTCGTAGCTCTTGCCGTTGACCTTGACCTTGCCGGGCTTGCGGCCGAAGTGGCCGTGGCTGGCGGTGGGGGAGAAGATGGGGTTGCGCAGCTTCAGGTGCTTGAGGATACCGTCGGGCGTCAGCGGGAAGATGTCGCGGACCAGTTGGGTGATCTCGGGCTCGGGGAGCTTGCCGGTCTTGTAGGTGTCCACGTGGATCGAGGTCGGCTCGGCGACGCCGATGGCGTAGGAGAGCTGGACTTCGCAGACGTCGCAGATGCGCGACGCGACGAGGTTCTTGGCGATGTAGCGGGCCATGTAGGCGGCGCTGCGGTCGACCTTGGACGGGTCCTTGCCGGAGAATGCGCCGCCGCCGTGACGGCCGCGGCCGCCGTAGGTGTCGACGATGATCTTGCGGCCGGTCAGGCCGACGTCGCCGTGGGGGCCGCCGATCTCGAACTGGCCGGTGGGGTTGACGTGGATGGTGACGTTCTTGGGGTCGTACAGCTTCTTGGGCATGCACGGCTCGATGATGTGCTTGATGACCGCCTTCTTGAGCTTGGCCTGCTGGGCCTTGCCGTTCCACGCCTCGGTGTGCTGGGTCGAGAGCACGACGGTGTCGATGCGCACCGGCTTGTTGTTGATGTCGTATTCGACGGTGACCTGCGACTTGGCGTCGGGACGCAGGCCCTTGATGAGCTTGTTGTCCTGGCGGACCTTGGCGTGGCGCTCGACCAGCTTGTGGGAGAGGTCGATCGGCAGCGGCATCAGGTCAGGTGTCTCGCGGCAGGCGAAACCGAACATCAGGCCCTGGTCGCCGGCGCCTTGTTCCTTGTGCAGGCCTTCGCCTTCGCTGACACCCATCGAGATGTCATCGGACTGGCTGTGCATGACCCGCATGACGGCGCAGGTGTCGGCGTCGAACTTCATGCCGATGTCGCCGGTGTAGCCGATCTTGCGGATGATGTCGCGGATCGTTTCTTCGGCGTTGTTCAGGGCGTTGATGGCCTTCTGGTTGTGGACGGTGATCTCGCCGCCGACCACGACCAGGCCCGTGGTGCACATGGTTTCGCAGGCCACGCGAGCCCGGTTGTCCACCGCCAGCAGGCTGTCGAGGACCGCGTCGCTGACCGCGTCGCTGACCTTGTCGGGGTGGCCCATCGAAACGGACTCGGAAGTGAAGAAGTAGTGTTCGTCGGGGTTCTTGCTACGGGCCATGGTGCCTCCTGCACGGTGAATTGCTGAATGTAGGACGAGCGTTTTAGCGGTTTTTATCGCTCACGGCAACGTGGCGGGCGTGCGAATCTAGGGAGTCCACCGTTTTGAACAGCCCGGTGAAGCAGGAATTTATCGGATGTAACCGGCGGGTTGCTGCGGCCCGATAACCATCGCCTCTCCCCGAAGAGCGCAGAGCGTCGATATCCAACCTGCGCCTGAAGTGCGTTTGTCCGCAGGACACGCCCCTTCGGATCCCTCCATCGCATCTTGGAGCAGCTGCATGATCAACCCCGCCAAACCGTTTGCTTCCGCGAGTTCTCGCGCCTCGTCCCCGACGGCGGCGACCAAGGCCGACCTGTCCGGCCTGCTCGATCGTGCCCGGGATGAGCGTTTCCGCCTGCTGAAGATGCTGAAGGAAGCTCGCGCCGAGGTCGAGGTCACGCTGAAGAAAACCCAGCCGCCCAAGCCACAGGCCGAGGCGGAGCCCACCACGATGACCGTGGCCGAGACGCCGGCCGTTGAAGCCGAGGGAAACACCGCCGAGACCACCCAGAAACTTCAGGCGTTGATTACCAAGCTCGGAGCGCTCGACGCTCAGATCGATGCCAAGCTCCACCGTGTCAACACCATCACCGACGAGAAGCTCGCCCGCCTCGAACAACTCGACGCCAAGCTGACCGCGGTCGTGAAACCGCTTGGCCAGGCCCTGGCCGATGGCCGGATGATCCATGGCGACCTCGCGCAGGCGACCGAGAAGGCGCAGGGGCTGGCAAACCACGTCACCGAGCAACTCGAGCGTTTTGACGCCCACCTCGCGGCGTATCAGTCGGCGGGGCGGGATACCTTCGAGAAGCAGCTCGAGACCATGCGTGAGGCCATGCTCGGGGAGATGTCGGCCGAGCTCGGCCAGCAACGGATGCGACTCGATACGCAACTTGCGGAGGCTCACGCGGTCGCCGAGCGTGAGATCGTGGAGAAGTTTGATCAGCTCGCCCACTCACTCCACGAGAAGGCCGACGGCATCCTCGCCCGGACCGAGTCGGCGGCCGACGCGGCGATGCAGCGCATCCGTCAGCAGGTCGTTGAGGCTATGTCCCACGCTCACGAAACGCAGGAAGCGTTCAAGGCTCAGCTCGATGATCAGCAGGGCCGGCACCGCGAGTTCCTGGACAACCTCACCGATGCCGCCGACAACGAGATGCAGGTCCGGGCTCAGCGGCTGGACGAGTCGATGACGGGGTTGGCCGAGTTGTTCGAGTCCCAGGCGGACCAGATCCTCACGGAGCTGCGCGACCGGGCCACCACGCTCTTGGATCAGATGTCCGCTGCGGCCTCGAAGCTGCAGGACGACCCGAGTGTCGATGACGCCGACCGCCGCGCGGCTTGACGTATCCCCGAGTGCAACGCCACACACTCCGGAACCTCGCTGCGACGCCACGCGTCGCGGCTGTCTATTGCAAGGCGCGACCGGGGCGGCGTAGCCGACCGGCTGATGAGCTCTATGAAGCCGCCTCGCAAATCCGCACCCATCCGGTCCCGCTGGCACGCCCGCCCGGGGCGCTATACGCTCCCCGCTCCAGCCTCGTGATCTGCAACGCTGTAACGCAACCCCGGAAGGACCCTCATGGCCACCCGCATCGAAAAAGACTCCATGGGCGAGATGCCCGTCCCCGCCGACGCCCTCTACGGCGCCTCCACCGCCCGGGCCGTCGCCAACTTCCCGATTGCCAACCGCCCGTTGCCCCCCGCGGTCATCCACGCCTTTGGCCACCTCAAGGCCGCCTGCGCCGAGGCCAACAAAGACCTCGGCAAGCTCGACGCCAAGCTCGCCGACGCCATCATCGCCGCCGCCGATGAAGTCGCTCAGGGCATGCACGACGCCCACTTCCCCGTCGACGTCTACCAGACCGGCAGCGGCACCAGCACCAACATGAACGCCAACGAGGTCATCGCCGCGGTGGCCAACGAGAAGCTCGGCCTCGGCGCGACCACCAAGGCTGAGGGCGGCGTCCACCCCAACGACCACGTCAACATGGGGCAATCGAGCAACGACACGTTCCCCACGGCGATGTGCATCGGCGGGGGGGCAACGATTGCCGGGCAGCTCATCCCGGCACTGACGTATCTGCATGAAGCCCTGCAAACCAAAGTCGATGCCTACGACAAGATTCTAAAAACGGGGCGCACCCACTTGATGGATGCTACGCCGATCCGTTTGGGGCAGGTTTTTGCCGGCTACGCCTCGGCGGTCTCTCACGGCATCCACCGTGCGAAACACGCGCTTTCCGACATGGTGGCAAATATGCCGATCGGTGGCACCGCCGTTGGCACCGGCATCAACGCACACCCCGAGTTTGCCGCCAAAGTTTGCGAGACGCTCACCCAGCGTCTCGGTTTTTCCTCCACGCCATTTAAAGAAGCCAGCGACCGCTGCGAGGCCCAGGCGGCAAAAGACTCGTTCGTCCATGCGTCGGGTGACCTCAAAACCATCGCCGTCTCCCTCTCCAAGATCGCCAACGACATCCGCCACCTCGGCTCGGGCCCGCGCTGTGGCATCGGCGAGCTCAACCTCCCCGCGATCCAGCCCGGGTCGTCGATCATGCCCGGCAAGGTCAATCCCGTGATTTGTGAATCGGTCATGCAGGTCTGCTGCCGGGTCATCGGCAACGACGCGACCGTGACCACCGCCGGGCTCGGCGGCGTCGGGTCGATCTTCGAGCTCAACGTCGCGATGCCCGTGATGATCGACGCCTTCCTCGAATCGGTCGATCTCCTGGCCAACGTCTCCAACGTCTTCGTCGACAAGCTGCTCGACGGCCTGGAAGTCAATGAAGAACGCTGCACCGAACTACTCGAAGCCTCGCTCATGACTATCACCGCGCTCGCTCCCGAAGTCGGTTACGACAAGTGTGCCGCGCTCGCCAAGCAGGCCCACAAGGAAGGCAAGACCATCAAGCAGCTCGTTGGCGAGCTGAACCTGATGCCCGAAGAACGCCTGGCGGAACTGATGGACTACGACAGCATGACCCGCCCGGGTTGATGCCGATCGAACGTCGCTGATCGGGTGATCTCAATCCTTTTTCCTCGCCACGTATTGACGGCGAGACGTTGCTATGCTCAAATAATAGATAAATCTATCCATAAATCTAAAAAAGCGTCGTGTCGACGCTGACTCATGTTTCAGGAGACCGTTTCGATGAACCTCAGTTTCAAGACCCTATTGGCCGTGTTGTGTGTGGCGGCGTTGACGCCCGCCGCCGTTTCGCAGCACGCGGGACTCGTGTTGTTCGGCGATCCCAACCCCGCCGCCGCGGAGGTCGAGCCGATGCGTAAGGCGGTGCACCCGGTGACCTCGCCGTACTACCACGAAGACTCGTTCGTCACGACCGATGTCCGCGCTTGGTTCCTGTATCACGACTTCCCCAAGTCGTCCGCCATCGGCGGGGGCAACGCCAAGGTCTACGCCCTGCAGATCCGCGCGGCGTTGACCGAGTCGCTGCAGTTCGTCGCTTACAAGGACGGCTACACCGACTTCGATTCGGGCCTTGTGAAAGACGACGGCTGGAACGACCTCGCGGCGGGTGTGAAGTGGGCGTTCCTCCAGGACTTTGAAACCGACATGCACGCCGCGGTCGGCCTGGGTTACCAACTCGGCATCGGCGACGACGATGTCCTGCAGGGCGACGACGAGCTGCGTCTCTGGGCGTCGTTCAACAAGGGTTTCGAAGCCCTGCATTTGGGCGGCACGATCAACCTGCTGCTGCCCACGGACAACGAAGAAGCCCTCGGGGACTCGGATCGATTGACCTGGCACCTCCACGCCGACTACTGGCTGTGCGAGTGGTTCTCTGCCGTGGCCGAGGTCAACGGATACGTGACGCTGGACGATGGCGACAACGCGCCGCTGCCGTTCTCGGCGGTGGACGTGGCCAACATCGGCGGCGGTGAAGGCGAAGACGTGGTGACTCTCGCTCCGGGTTTCGAGGTTCGGCCCGCGAGCAATGTTGGGTTACGCGCCGCTTACGAATTCCCCATCACCAGCAATGAAGACCTGTTCGGCTACCGCTGGACACTCTCCGCGGTGGTGAGCTTCTAAATCCCATCGATATCCTTGAGCGCCCAGTATCCCTTGGAGGATGCTGGGTGTTATTACGTCTGCCCGGAAGCGGGGAGTTGAGGGTTAAAGCCCGGGGGTGTTTAGCGCTTGCGTGGCCTTGGCGACGGCGGCGGCTTTGTCGTGCACATCGAGCTTGGCCATGATCTGCTCCATCTGCTTGCGGACGGTGCCCGCCGACTTGCCGAGTTGCTCGGCGATCTGAGAGTAGGTCAGGCCGTGGCGGGCGACGTTGATGACCTCGGCTTGTTTTTCGGTGAGGCCCAGTTCCAGCAGGGGAGTCAGGTCGGTCACGGCGGGGTTCTCTCGGCCGAGGATGAGCCAGTCGTCGCTGGCGATGTCTTGGGCCAACCGGAACGAAACCGTGCCCGCCGGGCTCTGCCGCACAAGCGGGTGTCGTTTGTTGAGCGGGTCCTGGGTGCTGACCTTGAGCCAGGCATGCAACGCTTGGGGGAGACGGTCGCCGTAGTTTCGGCCGGGCCAGTAGTCTTCGATGAGCCGCTTCGCCAACGGGTTCTGATCGAGGATGCGTCCGTCCGTGGAGACGTGGAGTGCGCCGCAGTTCAGGTGTTCGAGAGCGCCCAGGGCCCAGGCGTGGTGCCCCTTGGCCCGCCGGATTGCCTGCCAGGTCGTGTGGGCGTTGGCCAGGGACGGGGCGAAGAGTTCCAACATCTGGCGTTCAGATGGGGAGAACTGCTTGTCGCGCGAGATCGCCAGGGCCAGCAGCGAGGGGAAGCCCTGCGAGCGGGCGATGATGATCTGGTCGCGGATATCGACGTAGCGGTAGAACTCGTTGTAAAGCCCGAGCTTTTCGAAATCGCGGGAAGACATCTTGTCCAGCACGCCCATGATGTTCAGCGACCGCGTGTTCAGGGCAGCTTCGACACACGGGTGTTCGTGGAGGTGGTCGGCGAAGTCGGGCATCCGTGACTGGAACTCGTCGTCTTCCCGGGTCTGGGCAGAGGAGACGAGCTGCATCAGCGAGAGGTCGTGCAGCTCCGAGGAGATCAGGGTGTGCGACATCAGCATCTTCACCGCACCGATCGCATGCTGGTGGAAATCGTCAACTTCGGCCACCCGTGCCACCTCCTGGGTGGCCCGGTGGACCTGATTCCATTGGTCTAAATTAAGTTCAGACAAGGTGTTGGCATCCCAGGAGGATCAGCTTGGAACAGTATACGACATATGCCGTATTCGCCAAGGCTTTTCGCTTGGTATCTTCCGGGGGCCTAAGGATATTGGGGTATTGGATTGGGGATCCGCGTGAGCGAGATCCCTTGTTTTATGCGCGTATTATTCTGGCCTATACGACATCTGCCGTATTTGCCTGGGCTTGGCCCTTGGTATCTTCCGGGGGCCTCAAGGTTTCTTGGCGTGGTCAAACAACTCGCCCATCGCACCGTGTGTTGCCGGTTCGGCGGTCTTAGGCGGCGAGTCGCTGCTGGCTCTGCGTGTCGTTGAAGAAGTGCATCACGTTTTCGAGGGCGTGTTCGGGCAGGTCGTCGTGGCCGCCTTCCCAATCCAGGAGGTCGACCTGGCAGCCCTGCTCGGCCAATCCAATCTGAAACGCCCGTGCATCACGGATCAGGAACTCCGCATCCTGGTCGCCGCATCCAATCATCCAGGGGACCTCGCAAAGTGCCGCCAGGTTCGTGGTGGTGGGCTCGAACCAATTCTGTGCGGACAACGCAGCGCACGCCTGCACATCCGAGGGGTATTCCAACGTGAAGCGGCAGGCCATGTCCGCGCCGTGGTTGTAGCCGAACACCAAGGCGCGTTCGGCCAGGTTGTAGGTGCGTGCCGCCTCGGCCAATGTCTGCGCCCAGACTTTGGGTTTCTCGACGCTGCTCATATCCGGGCACACCAGCAACGCGGGGAAAGCCAGGAGCCGCTTGGCGTAGGGCAAGACACGGTCGAGCATCGCTTGGCCGTCCCCATCGGGCCCAGGCATGCAGATCACCGGGACGGTGGAGGTCAGCGACGGCGAGGCGAGCGGGTGGACGATCATGCGTGATTCCCCTGAATGGGTGGATAGGTAGTCCCCAGTGTTATCGGCCAAGCCAACACGCTGATTTAGGTCGCCCGTCAGGGAGGGTGAGCCAGGGTTTGGCCGTGTTTCAGCCCTCCACGAGGTTTTTTCTAAACACCGATGGAGACAGGCCTTTACGCTTCAGAAACTGGCGGTTGAAGTTGGACAGGTTGTTGAAACCCACCTGCAAAGCGATCTGCCCGATCGCTTCGTCGCTCTCGGCCAGCAGGCGGCAGGCTTCGCCGAGGCGTTGGTCGATGACGAAGTCGATAAATCGCTGCCCGGTACGTTTGCGGAAGAAGCGGCTGAAAGCCCCGGGGGAAAGGTTGGCGGCGCGGGCGGCGCCGTCCAGCGTGACCTCGCCCTCCAGTTGACGGTGGACGTAATCGATGGCCCGGCTGATCCGATCGGAGTTGGCCGTGGCGAGTGCGGTGTAGTCACGGCTTGCCAACGCGATCCCGTTCGCGGACTGCGCATCGACGAGGATCAACATCTCAAGCAACGCAACCACGCGGGGCGCAGCATCCATTTCCTGGATCTCGCCGAGGCGTTCGGCAACGCCTTGGTGTGCTTGGCGTGGCCACACGATTCCTGAATCGGCACGCTTCAGCAATTCGCTGAGGCGTTTCATTTCGGGACGATCAAAGAAGTCTTCGCCCAGGCAGTCGGGGCGGAACTGGGCGTAACGCGACTTGGCTGGCACCGCCTGGTCGCGCGGCGGGTCGCTGTAAAACATGTGAGGCAGGTCGGGGCCGAAGAGGTAGAGCTCGCCCTCCTCGAACCGTCCCACGTGGTCGCCGACCAATCGCCGGCCCCGGCCGCTTTCGATCCACAGCAACTCGATTTCAGGATGGATGTGATAGGGGCAATCGAACGCCTCGCCGTCAAAATGCAGGGCAGCGAACGAGGCGTCTTCGGGATATACGACATGTTCGAAAGAGGGCTGCATATGGTTTTATAATGCCAGCCTGGGTGGATGGGGACCTTTTTATATCATAATAGTATCAATAATGGCGGTCTTGGATGTAGTCCGGGATTGCTCGTCGTCGGACAATTTCGTCGTAGTCAAAGCCTCCCTCTTTTTTAGGAGACCACTGCGATGATTGCTCCTTCACCCCCCCAAGCGTTGCCTGATCAAGGGGTCACTACCCAGATCCTCCGCGAATTGGCTCCGCCGCTGCCCACAGCCGCGCCGACCCGGATCGCGGTCGTGGCGTGTGGCCTTCATATCCACTTCCCCTGGGAGCCGGCCTGTCAGCGTTACGAGCAAGTGCTAGACCTGCTCGGCAGCGCCCTGCCGGCCGAACAATTCGAGATCGTCCGGGCTGATGAACCCTTCGAAGATCCCGACGCCCTGATCCGCTTCCTGTCGCGTGAATCCGAACACGAACTTCACGGCGTGCTGTTGTTCCACGCCGCCTACACCGCGGGTGAGATCGGCGCGTACCTCGGTCGTTGGCTGACCGAGCAGGGGCTGCCGCTGATGAGCTGGTCGTTCCCCGACCCGCCCGCCGAGCGTTTGAGCGCCAACAGCTTGTGCTGCCAGAACTTTCTGCTGAACATGCTCAACCGGCTGGACGTCCGCTACGCCTGGCTCCACGAAGAAGTCACCGACACGCTGCCCGAAGAGATCGCCCGCTTCTGCCGGGTGGCCCGCGCCCGGCAACGACTGCGGTTCGGCAAGGCGCTGCACGTCGGCGGCTCGCGCGTGATCGCGTTTTACGACGGCGAGACCGATGAACTCTCGGTCATCCGGCAGTTCGGCTTACGCTTCGACCGCATCGACCTCCAAGCGGCGTTTGATTATTCGCGCAAACTCGACGACCGCGCCATCCGCAGCCTTCTCGAATCGATCACGCGGTCGTCGCGGTGCGCGGTCAATGATGTCCCCGACGAGCAGGCCATGCAGACGCTGCGGCTGGGCCTTGCGATCGCGCACATGGCCGCCGAGGGCGGATACATCGGCTGCACGATCAAGAGCTGGCCGGAGCTGTTCAATCAGTACGGCTGCGCCTGCGACGGCTCGGTGTCCATGCTCAACGACTGGGGTCTGTGCACCACCGAAGAAGGCGAGATGAACGGGCTGATCTCGTCGCTGACGATGCACCTGCTCTCCGAGGGCGACGCGATCCCCACGATGATGGACCTCTCGGCGGTCAACCCGCAGGCCAACCGCATCGGCATCTGGCACTGCGGCGCTTCGCCCACCCGGCTGCTGCACGCGGGCCACAACTTCGACCTGCGCAAGCACTCCATCCTCGAAAACGCTGACCCCGAGACCGCAGTGGGCATGATGGTCGAGTTCCCGTTAGCTCTCGGGCCAGCGACGCTGGTTCGGTATCAGTCTCCCGACGCGGGGCGGATGTTTGCGTTCGAGGGCGAGATGGCGGATTGCACCATGCCGTTCCGCGGGGTGTATGGCGAACTCATCCCCAAGGCCCGGGCCACCGCGTCGCAGATCATGGGCACCATCCTCAGCGGCGGGCTCGACCACCACTGGTCGCTGGGCTACGGCCACTGGCACGAAGACCTGGCGATGCTCAACTTCTTCCTGGGCGTGCAGACCCTGGAGGTTTCCAAGCACCACCGCCTCTCGGGTTTCGGCCCCGCTGAAGCGCATACCAACGGAGCAGCGCGATGACCTCCGAAACGCTCTCCAAACCGCTGGATGTCGTGGTGCTGGGCTTGAACGTCGTCGACGTGCTGGTACGTCTGCCACGCGAGGTTCAGGCTGGTGAGAAACACCAAGTCAACGAGTTGGTCATCCAGGGCGGCGCGCCCGCCGGCAACGCGGCGTGTGGTCTGGCACGGCTGGGTTGGCGCACCGGCTTCGCCACACGGCTGGGCGACAACGCCCTGAGCGCGACCGCCCGGGCAGACCTCCAGCGTTACGGCGTTCAGCCCGACCTGTTCGTCCACACCCCCGACGCTCAGCCCGCCGCGGCGGTGGTGCAGATCGACCCGGCCGACGGTGAACGCACGGTGTTCTACTCGCTCGAAGGCTATCTTCCTTTGGAGCCCGATGAAGTTCCGGTCCAGGCGATTCAGAACGCCCGGCTGCTGCTGACCGATGGTTACGAGCCCGACGTTGGACTGCGTGGTCTTGAAGCGGCACGCGAAGCGGGGGTGCAGAGCGTGCTCGACATCGAAGCGGGTGACCCCGCGGTGATGCGCCAGATGATTGAGCTTGGCACGGACTGCATCCTGCCGCTGGTCGCGGCACAGCAACTCAGCGGTGAAAGCGAACCAGACGCCGCGATGCGCCGCCTTGCTCAATCGACCGACGGCCAGTTGGTTGTGACCGACGGCACGCACGGCAGCTGGGCGTTGACACCCAAGGGCGTGATCCATCAGCCCGCGTTTCTTGTCGAGGCGGTGGACACCACGGGCTGCGGCGACTCGTTCCACGCGGGTTATGCCAGCGCGTTGCTCGACGGGTTGTCGTTGGAGCTGCGTTTGGAGATGGCCGCATTGGTGGCGGCCCACGTCGCTACTCAGCTCGGCGGACGTACCGCCTTGCCCACGCGAGAAGAAATGGCCGAGTCGGAATTGTCGAAAACCTCGGCGGATTTACTGAACCACCTGCGGAACACTTGCCATGCATGAACGATTGAAGAACAAGCTCGAAGCCCTGCGCGGCGACCTGATGTGCGGCGAATTCATCTTGGCCGATGCGAAGGACGCCGACATGGCTTGGGGCGTGCCCAGCCCGGGCCGCGGCTGGCCCAGCGGCGACGATACGCCGTATCGCTCGATGCCCACGTTCCTCGACGAGGTCCGACAGGTGGTCGAGCAGGGCGAGGTGGACATCATGCTCTCGTCCGTCTCGGCGATGAGCCGGCTGGCGCACCAGGAACAACTGTTCGAGTCCAGCAACGTTACGCCCGCCATCCGTGCCAACGACACCACCGACGTCTGGGCGGTGCGCGGGGGTTCGTATTGCGAGCAGCCGTCGCGCGCTTTCAGCTCCTGCTACATCACCGAGGCGCAGTACGGCACGCTCCACCCCGAGCTCGGCACAAAGCCCGCGGTGAACCTCGGGCTGTATTCGATTACTTTCAATAACAATCTTGAGCTCGACCTGGCCAACCTCGAAGCGTTCCACGCGTTCCGCGCCCGGGCTGCCGAGGCCGACTTCGATTACTTCCTTGAGGTCTTTGCGCCCAATGTGGATTGCGGTATCCCGGCCGACCAGATCCCCGCCTACGTCAACGACATGATCTGCCGATCTCTGGCCGGCGTGGCGCTGGATGAGCGGCCGCAGTTCTTGAAAATACCTTTCCTCGGGCCGGCGGCGCTAGAAGAACTCGTCGCCTACGACCCGTCGCTGATCGTCGGCGTCCTCGGCGGGTCCAGCGGCACCACTTGCGACGCATTCACGCTCCTGTCGCAGGCGCAGAAATACGGTGCCCGCGTGGCCTTGTTCGGCCGGAAGATCAAGGACGCGGAAGCGCCTTTGGAGTTCATCCGATGCCTGCGTCTGATTGTGGGCGAAGGCTTAGCTCCCGAAGAAGCCGTGCGGTTGTATCACGACCGGCTCACCCAGGCCGGACTCGCGCCGCGCCGTGCGTTAGAGGATGACCTCCAACTCTCCGAGACCAGTCTGAGCTACGGCTGAATCCAGGGAATACAGGGAGTTGGTTTCACCTAGCCATTACAGCTTGCGCGGGTAGTACGACGGGCAGGTGGAGCTGTTGTGGGGATCGGCATCGAAGCGGACGATGTAGTTCCACTCCGACCCGCCTTCGTCGATATGGCCCAGGCCCCACTCTATCCCCTTGAGCGGGTGCGCGTCCGTATCTTCGCAACGGCAGGCACCCCCGGCCCAGGGGGTGTTCCACGCGGTGCCCATGGGCTCGAAGTTCACGCCGTCGGTGGTGTACTGCACGGTGTCGCGTTCCGGGCCGTCGCGGTTGAGAAGGGCGGCGAGGCCGTCTTTGTAGGGCCAGAGCAGCGTCTCGTGGCCGCTGTTGGTGACGGGGTTGTAGGGCGAGTGATCGTAGGGCCCGGTGGGGTTGTCAGAGATCGCCACGCCCCAGCGTGTGTCACGTCCCGCGTATTTCTCGTTGGGTTTACCCGGATGATGCGAGCTGCCGCACTTGTAGTACAGGTGGTACTTGCCTTTGAAAAACAGGAGCATCGGGTCGTGGTTCAGGCCGCGGAAGTGTCCCTTGTTGTAGTTGTCGGGGTCGCCGAACCACTCGCCGCCTTTCATCGGCCGGAGGATCGGCTCGGGGGTCTTCTCCCACGGGCCATCGACCGACTCGGCCACCGCCATACCCACGGTTTCCTCGCTCCCGCCGTACGGCTCGGTCGCCGCCTGGTAAACGAGATAGAAACGCCCGTCGTGGTGCATCACGTCCGGCGTGCACACGGTCCGGCTATCGTAAGCCCCGGCTTCACCGCGGTCGACGGCGCAGCCTTGTTCGGTCCAGTCGTAGCCGTCGGGTGAAGAGGCATACCATATCTCGGCCATGTCCCAGGAGAAGATCCGCTGGGCGGGGTCATAGCCCGGCTTGCGCCACGAGCTCGGCCCCTCGGAGCGGGTGTACCAGACGTAGTAAAGATCGTCGATGCGGAGGATGCTGCTGGGGTCGCGTCGGTTGACCCCGGCCTCATGCCCGATGCCGGTGACGGTCTGGAAGCTGAAGCTGGTGGACCACTCCGGGCCGCGGGCGGGGTACGACGCTGCGCGTTTGGAAGCGGCGCTGAGGTGAACAGACATAGACAAGCCTTACGAAAAAAGATTCGTGATCGCGACGACCGGCTTAGTCTAATCCATCACCAACCCTCAGAGCTCGTCGATCTGGATCGTTGCGCCGTTGGCGTCGAGGCTCCGTCGGCCCGCTTCGAGGATCGCGGTGACGGGGAGGGTCTGGCGGGCGGTGGCCAGCTTGCCGTCCCAGTCGACGGCGGTGGTCTTGCCGTCGTTGACCGAGTGGGCCGCCTGGATGAACGCTTCGATGCTCAGGTAGCCGTAGCCCGACGCCCCGGCGAACTTGCCTTCGTCGTTGGGCAGGTACTTCATGAAAAGCGGGTTCGGTGAGCGGAAGCCGTCGGCGTCGGTCGCCATCTGGTAGCCGCGGTGGGCCTGGTCGACCTGGATCTCGCCTTCGTGGCCCATGTAGTGGAAGCGCTGCTGCGAGTGGACGTCGCTCTTGGGGGCGATCCATGACGAGGTGTAGAGCGCGGTGCCGAGGTTGCCGCTCTCGGTATTTTCCCATTTGACGGCCAGCGTGATGGTGTCTTCGGTGTCGATGTCTTTCGATTGTGCCACACCGGTCGCGCCGAGCGCCGTCACCGACACCGGCCGGGCGCGGTGGCCGACCGACCAGTTGTGGAAGTCGATGTGGTGGGCGTTGAGGTAGTAGCTGATGTCGCTGGACTTGCCCGCCCAGGCGCGGAACGTCTCGAGCTGTGACTTGGGCTGGCTCATGTAGGCGTTGTAGAAGCTGAAGTCGCCCAGATCGCGGATCTTGTCGCGGGCGTCGGCGTAGATCGGGTCCCAACGCTTGTGAACTTCCATCGCTACGAGCACGCCCTTGCGGTCGCCCGCCTCGATCAACGCCTTGTGATCGGCGACCGTCTGCACGATCGGCTTGGCGATCAAGACGTGAAGCCCACGCTCGACCGCGGCCATGCCGATGGTGAAGTGGGTGTCGTCGGGGGTGAAGACCATCACGGTGTCGCCGGGTGAGAGCTCGTCCATCGCCTTGAGATAGGCTTCGGGGTCACGTGCACAGTCGTCGGCGGGGAAGCTCTCGAAGTCGGTGCTGAGGTCCCGGTAGCGTTCGCCGAGCACCCGGCCCAGGTGTTCACGGATGCCGGGGAACTTGGTGCCGTTGGTCCCCGCCATCAGGACGCGGTCGATCTGGCCGAGGGCACGCTGGTAAAACGCGCTCAGGCCGATGACGCCCGCGCCTTTGTCGGATTGGCTTTCCTGGCCGTGGACGTAGCCGGTGGTGTATTCGCCGGTGCCGACGAGGAGGGTGTTCATGGGTTTATCCGGGGGGTGAAAGTGAAACGGCGGGGGGGATGCTTTCTCGGTGCAAAGCATTTCTTCGAGTACTAACCCCTTACGCGCATGCTACTTCTTAAAGTTGAACGGAGATTTATCCAAGCCGGACACAATAGGTTGACGTTGGCCTGAAATGCCAAAATTGTAGACAATTAGCAAACTACCATGTCCCTGCAATCTGTCTCGAACCCTCTTTTGCGCCCCCGCCCCAGAGATTCCTTCATGGCTCATTCCCCCAAAGTCGTCATCCTCGGAGCAGGCAGCCTGTTCTTTGGCCGCAAGGCCGTGTGGCAGATGATCCACTCCCCGCACCTCCGTACCGGCACGCTCGCCCTGGTCGATACCGATGCGGATCGCCTGGCGAAGATGAAGACGCTGGCCGAGAAAGCCATCGCGCACAACGATGCGCCGCTGAAGCTCGAAGCCTCGACCGATCGGCGCGAGGTGCTCAAGGACGCCGACTTTGTGGTGTTCTCGTTTGCCGACCGTAACGCTCACTTCCGCGGTGTGGATTGCGACACCTCGGTGAAGTACGGCATCCGCATGTGTTCGGGCGACACCATCGGGCCCGGCGGGGTGTTCCGCACGCTGCGTGAGTGGCCGGAGATCGCCGGCAGCGCCCGCGACGTGCTCGAGCTCTGCCCGGACGCCTGGGTGATCAACTACATCAACCCCGCTGCGGTCCACGGCATGGGCCTGGCCCGGTTCTTCCCCGACTTGAAGTCAATGGCTCTCTGCGATGCGCAGTTCACGCTGCACGAGAACTACGCCAAGGCCGCCGGCGTCCCGTTCGACGACAAGCTCAAGCTGCGCAGCGGCGGGCCGAACCACTTCACCTGGCTGCTCGAAGCGTCGTACGACGGCAAAGACATCCTGCCCGATATCGTCGACCACGTGCGAAAGAACGCGGACGACGACCTCAACCAACAGGCCCAAGGCTATGCCACGCAGGCCAAGGGCTGGCTCAACAACGGTATCGCGGTCGAGCTGCACGACGCCTTCGGCTACCTGCCCGCCGTGATCGCCCACACCAAGGAATACGTCCGCTTCTACCAACGCCCCGGCACCGTCGGCCGTGACACGCATCCGCCGCTGAAGATCTTCGAAGTCCCTGATCGCTTGAAGTGGACCGACGAGGTCTGGCAACGTGTGGACGACTACGTCTCGGGCAGCGTTGATATCGCCGAGTTCGACACCGAGTTCGGCCCCGACCCCGCGACCGACCTGATCGAAAACATGTGGGCGGGCCTGGGCAAGTCCATGCACATCAATACCGCTAACGGTGGGGCGGTGCCGAATATGGCGGACGACGCCTTCCTCGAGCTGCTCTGCGAGGTCGATATGGACGGCCCGCGTCCGCTGCCGTATCCCGAGATGCCCCGCGGCATCCGCGGGCTCTGCGAGCAGGTGCTCGACACCCACGAACTCACCGCCGCCGCCGCGTTCCACACCGACCGCGACCTGCTTCGCCGGGCGCTGTTGACCGACCCGCTGACGTATTCGGTTGGCGACACGGATGCTCTGATCGACGAGCTTCTCGAGTTGCAACGCGATGCGGTGTCCTCTGATTGGTTTGATTGATTCGTATTGCCGTTAACTCAGTTTTTTTGAACGATTTCGTACTGCCGCCTTGGCCGTGATCCAGAATCGAAAGCATATCCCATGAAAAAAATGATCTCATTTCAAAGCCCCAAACTGTCCGCTGCTTGCTCGCTGATGGTCTTGTCTCCGGTTTTGGTGTCTTGCGCTCAGCAATCCACCGTTGTGGTTGAAGTTGACCCGACGGTCCGCCACCACATCGGGGATGTCACCGGATTCGAACGCTCCAAATACATCAATATGCACTCCTCGCCCACCGAAGGCGAGTGGGACAGCCCGGAGATGATGGACCAGTTCCTCAACGGCTGGGATGTCTATCTCGGCCGGGAAGCGGGTCAGCCGCGACTCTACGTCGACCAGACCCCGGAAGACCCAGACAAACCCGGCTACCCCTCGGTCGAACACATCGAACAGTTCGGTTTGGAGTTGCGTGAAGCCTACGAAGAAAACACCGCCATCCACCAGTACGAAGATCGAACCGAGCTGATCGTTGCGATGCACCCTCATCCGTTCTTCCCCGATGGCACGCCCACGGATATGGGCTGGGCTTTCGCCAACATGGAAGCCAGTGCGACGTTTACGGGGCATTACTTCAAACACTTCTATCAACAATCCGAAGACCAGCCCGGCCCGCCGATGCCCGAGTACTTCGAAGTCCTTAACGAGCCGCTCTGGGACCTCGTTGATTCCGCTCACGCCAAAGAGGATGTCACTCGCGAGGATATTTTCCGCTTCCACAACGTGGTCGCCGACAAGGTACGGGAGCTCAACCCCGGCACGGACATGAAAATCGGCGGATTCTGCCAGGCCTCGGCCGACCCGGAAGAAGACAACTTCGAGGAGTGGGACCGCACCTGGGGCAGCTTCATGGAGATCGCCGGGGACAACATGGACTTCTTCGCGGTTCACTTCTATGACAAGGGCTGGGACCGCGGGTTGCAGTACCGAACCAAGGGGGCCCGCATGGAAGCCGTCCTCGACATGCTCGAACAGGCATCGCTTATCGAGCTCGGTGAAGTCAAGCCGCTGCTCATCTCCGAGTTTGGCATGACCGGTGTCGACTCCCGGCTGGACGCGTGGAGCCCCGAGCGCGACTGGCACAAGCTCAATGCCTACTCGGGCTACACGATGGGACTAATGGAACGCCCTCAGATCGTCGAGAAGAGCATGCCGTTCATGATTATGAAGGCCCTGTGGTGGAACCACGAAGCCGGCAATCCCTACCGCACCCGCCTGCTGCGTGAGGAAAACGGTGAATGGATCTACACCGAACTCGCCCACTTCTACGAGCTGTGGTCGCGTGTCAACGGCGAACGCCTATGGACCCAAGCCAGCGACCCCGACATCCAGACCGCCGCGTTTGTGGATGGCAACACGATCCACCTCGTGGTCAACAGCCTCGACCTCAAGCCGGTGCCGGTGCAGATCAACCTGCCCGTCGATGCCCAGCCGCAGAAAGTCACCCTCCGCCACCTCCACGCCCCCAAAGGTAAGCCGGTTTTCGATGAGATCGATCTCGATGCTGTCCCCGCGGAGCTGGAGATCGGGGCGCAAGCCACCGCCATCCTCGAACTCCACTACGACCAGGCCCCTTCGCCCAAAGCCTTGGTGCAAGAAACCAAGCAATACAGCGACAGCTACCTGCACGAAATCGGCGAGCAACCGCTTACCTTCAAGATTCCCGGCAAGGACGGTTCGAGCGGCTCGCTGCGTATTGGTATCTCGCGCGAACACGACATGGCCCTGCAGCCCACGGTGCTCTTCAACGGTCAGCCGCTCGATGTGCCCAACGACTGGCGAGGCATCGACCAACGTACCCGGGCGAGCTTCTTCGGCGTCCTCGAAATCCCGGTGCCCGAAGACTTGATGAAAACCGAGAACGAGGTGCAGGTCGAGTTCGACAAGCCCGGCGGCCACCTCACCACCGTCACCATGCGGGTGTTTACCCAAACGCCAACGCGCTAAGCGTCCGAGCGGTGTTGGGTGAAACGCCTCATCCCGCTGCGGGTTGACCCATCACGCCGGGGCCTGCGGTGGGGGGTGTGTGGCCCATGGCTGCGCGCTTGGCCCGGATGTCTAAGGCCATCAGGCCGGTGACGGCCAGGGCGAGGACGAAGAGGCCGGCGAAGACGTAGAGCGTCGTGGCGTAGTTGCCGGTGGCTTCCTGCACGCGGGTGACCAGTGTCGGGCCGACGAGGCCCGCGGCGGCCCAGGCGGTCAGCGTGTAGCCGTGGATCGCCCCGAGCTGCTTGGTGCCGAACAGGTCACCGAGGAACGCGGGCACGGAGGCGAATCCTCCGCCGTAGCAGGTGAGGATCAGAAGCACCAGCGCCTGGAACTGCCAGGGCGCTGGCGACTTGGTGAGCAGGAAGAATGCCACGATCTGGATCGAGAAGAATGCGGCGTAAGTTGCGGGTCGGCCGATGTAGTCCGACAGCGAGGCCCAGCCGATCCGGCCGATGCCGTTGAACAGCCCCATGAACCCGACCATCGCAGCGGCGGCGGCGGCGGACATGCCCGCCATCTCTTGGGCCATAGGCGAGGCCACCGAAATCAACGCAATCCCACAGGTGATGTTGATGAACAGCATCGTCCACATGAAGTAGAACCGCTTGGTGCGGATGGCTTCGAAGACGGTGAGCTGCGCGAGGTCTTCGCGTTGAACTCGCTTGGGTTTGGAAACGCCTTCGGTTTCGTCGAGTTGGGCGGGCTTCCAGCCTTTGGGCGGCGGGGCGATGTAGAGGGCGCTGCAGAAGATCACCACAAAGTAAACGCTGCCCAGGATCAAGAAGGTGTTCGACGGGCCGACGGTGGAGAAGAGCTTCTGCATGACCGGGCCGAAGATCATCGCCGCGAAACCGAAGCCCATGATCGCCATGCCCGTGGCCAGGCCGCGCTTGTCGGGGAACCACTTGACCAGCGTGGAGACGGGGGTGATGTAGCCCACGCCCAGGCCGATGCCGCCGAGCACGCCGTAGGCCGCGATGAACATCGGCAGCGATTCAAACCGCACCGCGAGGCCTGCCCCGATCGTGCCCAGGCCGTAGCAGATCGCTGCGAGCATCCCCGAAGCGCGCGGCCCGTGCTTCTCGACGAAGTGCCCGAGAAACGCGGCCGAGAGGCCCAGGCAGACTATCGCCACGGAGAAGGCCATGGTGATGTCGGACTTCTGCCAGCCCAGGGCTTCTTTGAGGGGCAAGGTCATCACGCTGTAGGCGTAGACCGAGCCGATTGAGATGTGGATGCCGACGCCGGAGAGGGCGACGAGCCAACGGTTGCGGTTTGCGGACATGGTTTTCCTGACGTCGGGTGGGGTGTGGCACAAAAGAAAGCCGGCCGGGCGTTACCCCCCACGGTCGCCCGGCCGGCTCGAACCGAGGTGGCCCCGGAATCAGAAGCCGCCGCTGCGCATCGCTTCCAGCGAGTCGGGGAATGGGTATCGGCTAAACACCGCGGTGGGTGCCGCTTCGAACATCGCCGGGGAGGGATACACGTCGCCGTCGTAGCCCGCTTCGTGCATGACCTGCAGGATCGATTCGAAGCTCGGCTCGTTGCCTTCGGCATCTTCGAGCCGGTTGGCCCGGCCTTCGAGGAAGGACACGGTCGCGGTCGGCCGCCACTGGGTGTGGTGACGCAGGAGTTGCGACACCAATTCAAACCCGTGGCTGAGGTCTTCCATCGTCATGACCTCCCGATGCGACGGGCGGAGCAGGGCGAGGACCTCGACCAGTCCCATGTCGTATTTCAGAACGGTGACGTCGTCGCGTTGGGCGAACTGCCGGGCGTGGGCGGTGACGCTCTCGGGGGTCCACTGGCTGCCGGGCAGCATCGTCGCGAGTTGCCCCAGAATCCCCTCGGTGTTGTCCTCGGCGTTGGCGGCGCACACCAGCGAGCTGTAACGGCCCGCCAGCAGGTCGTCGAGCAGGTACTGGCCCCACATCAGGCGGAGGCGGGGTTGTTTGTCGGCACTGCCAATCGGACGACCCTCCGGAGCCAGGACCAGCTTGTCGGCCAGCCCGGTTTCCAGGAACAGCGCGTCGCCGTCGCCATCGTAGATACGTACCGAAGTTGCTTGCGTGGAGTAGGTGTTCATGGGGGCACTTTCTCGTTCAAAGAACTCTGAGGCCGGGCACACCACGGTGGCCGCTCGGCTGTTAAATAGTGGATATAAAACTCCAGAATAACAAAAGTATCGGCACGTCGCCACGGCCGGCCAGAAGAAATATTGTGAAATTTTTGGCGATCTACATTTCACCGAATTCGCATGAAATTACTGCCGATATAATAGAAAAGTCGAGATTCACATCTTGCCGATATGGGTTTACGGAGGAGCGGATTGATGCTAGGATCTTAAAAGAAGACTAAAACCCCTTTTTATCCGTAAATTAGAATCCAAACGATCAGCCCTCTTTACCGGAAGCACTTGCCATGAGCACCGCCATCCCGCCCCGACCCACCACTCTTCACCCCGAAGCCAGCTCCGGTGCATTCGATCCGCACACCGGATTCACGCCCGGCCCATGGCAGCAATCCATTGATGTCCGCGACTTCATCCGTGGTAACTACTCGCCGTACTCGGGCACCGAGGCCTTCCTTGCCAGTCCGACGCCCCGCACGACGAAGGTCTGGGAAAAGCTGTCAGAGCTCTTTAAGATCGAGCGTGAGAAGGGCGTGCTGGATGTCAGCCAGATCCCTTCGTCCATCACCGCCCACGAGCCGGGCTACATCGACCAGGACCTCGAGCTGATTGTCGGCCTGCAGACCGACGCCCCGCTGAAACGCGCGATCTTCCCCAACGGCGGCTGGCGCATGGTCGTCGGCTCGCTCGAAGCCTATGGCTACAAACCCGATCCCGAGGTCGCCAAGGTCTTCACCAACTACCGCAAGACGCACAACGACGGCGTCTTCGATGTCTACACCCCCGAGATCCGCAAGGCCCGTAGCGCCCACCTGGTCACTGGCCTACCTGACGCCTACGGCCGCGGCCGGATCATCGGTGACTACCGCCGCGTAGCCCTCTACGGCGTGGATCGTCTGATCCAAGCGAAAGAATCCGAGAAACTCCAGCTTGCCGAGCTCCATTCGACCGAGGACGTCATCCGCGACCGCGAAGAAATCTCTGAGCAGATCAAGGCCCTGAAAGAACTCAAGCAGATGGGTGAGGCCTACGGCTTCGACATCTCCCAGCCCGCCAAGGATGCACGCGAGGCCGTGCAGTGGACCTACTTCGCCTACCTCGCCGCGGTGAAAGAACAGAACGGCGCGGCCATGTCGCTGGGCCGGGTCAGCACCTTCTTCGACATCTACATCCAGCGCGACCTGGAAACCGGCAAGCTCACCGAAGAGCAAGCCCAGGAACTGATCGACGACTTCGTCATCAAGCTGCGTATCGTGCGTTTCCTGCGGACGCCGGAGTACAACGACCTGTTCAGCGGCGACCCGACCTGGGTCACCGAATCTATCGGCGGCGTCGGTGAAGACGGCCGGCCGCTGGTCACCAAGAACTCGTTCCGCTTCCTGCAGACGCTGTACAACCTCGGACCCGCGCCCGAGCCGAACCTGACCGTGTTCTGGTCGACGGCGCTGCCCGAGAGCTTTAAGCAGTTCTGCGCCAAGGTCAGTATCGACACCTCCAGCATCCAGTACGAAAACGACGACCTGCTGCGGGACGGCGGCGGTGACGACAGCGCGATCGCCTGTTGCGTCAGCGGCATGGAAGTCGGCAAGCAGATGCAGTTCTTCGGCGCCCGCGTCAACCTGGCCAAGTGCCTGCTCTACGCGATCAACGGCGGCCGGGATGAACTCACCGGCAAGCAGGTCATGCCCGAGTTCGACCCCATCGAGGGCGACGTGCTCGACTACGACCAGGTCATGGAGCGCTACGACAAGGCGATGGACTGGCTGGCCCGTGTCTACGTCAACGCCATGAACTGCATCCACTTCATGCACGACAAGTACGCCTACGAACGCATCGAGATGGCGCTGCACGACTACTCGCCGCGCCGCACGATGGCCTTCGGCATCGCCGGGCTCTCGGTCGTCGCCGACTCGTTGTCTGCCATCCGCAACGCGGGCGTCAAGGTCGTCCGCGACGACACCGGCCTCGTGGTCGACTACGAGGTCCAGGGCGACTACCCCGCCTTCGGCAACAATCACGACGATGTCGATGGCTACGCCACCTGGCTGGTCGAGACCTTCATGGAAAAACTCCGCAAGCACCCGACGTACCGCAACGCGGACCACACCATGAGCGTGCTCACGATCACGTCCAACGTCGTCTACGGCCAGTCCACCGGCGCGACCCCCGATGGGCGTAAGACCGGCGAGCCGTTCGCCCCCGGTGCCAACCCGATGCACGGCCGCGACGAGAACGGCTATGTGGCCTCGGCGCTCTCGGTGGCCAAGCTGCCCTACGAGGCCGCTCAAGACGGCATCAGCCTCACCAACAGCATCCTGCCAAGCGCTCTGGGCTCGAACCGTGAGGACCAGATCCGCAACCTCGCCGCCTGCCTGGACGGGTATTTCGGAGCCTCGGGCTTCCACATGAACGTCAACGTGCTCGATCGCGAGACGTTGATCGATGCCATGGAGAACCCCGAAAACTACCCGCAACTGACCGTTCGCGTGAGCGGCTACGCGGTAAACTTCATCAAGCTGACCCGTGAACAGCAGCAGGACGTGGTCAACCGCACGTTCCACAACAAGCTGTAAGCCGCTCCCCACGGGCTGAATCGGCTTGAACCCATGAACGACCCGCACGACGTCTCCCAATCCGAAACCCAGGGCGACGCTGCGCATGTGCCCCTGCCGACGCTAGAGCCCGCCCCGCTCCAGCCCGGCAGGGGCGTTTCGCCGCGCACCGGGTTGTTGCACAGCTACGAGAACGCGTCGACGGTGGATGGGCCGGGGTTCCGTTACGTCGTCTGGCTCATGGGCTGCCACCTGCGATGCCAGTACTGCCACAACCCCGACACCTGGCCTGTCAATCGAGGCCAGCCCCACACCGTCGAGCAGATCGTGGCGGACGTCGCCAAGTATGCTCAGTTTCTGAAGGCGACGAAGGGCGGGTTCACCGTGTCGGGTGGGGAGCCCCTGGTCCAGGCCCCGTTTGCGATTGAGCTGCTGCGTGCCATGAAGACGGAGTTGGGGCTGCACGTCGCGATGGATACCAACGGCTACCTCGGGCATCGCCTCAGCGATGAAGACCTCGAGGATGTCGATCTGTTTCTGCTGGACCTCAAGGCGTTCGACGCCGAGCACCACCGCGTGGTCACGGGTCACGACAACACCGACATCCTGAACTTTGCCCGCCGGCTGGCCGAGCGCCAGCGCCCGGCCTGGGTGCGCTACGTCTTGGTGCCGGGGCTGACGGATGGTGCAGAAGACATCGAGGCACTCGCTGAGTTCGTCGCCCCGATGTCGAATGTTGAGCGGGTCGAGGTTCTTCCGTTCCACCAGATGGGGCGGGACAAGTGGAAGAAGCTGGACCTGGATTATCCCCTGGCCGACACCCCCGCGGCGACGCCAGATCAAGCCAAAGCCGCGATCGAGATTTTCCGCGCGGCCGGCTGCCCGGTGGTCTGATTTAACCCGCCTGCCGATTCGTTGAGACCGAACCGGGGCCGGCCGGGGTCATTCAGCAACCCATTGTTTCCAGCGGCGCTCCGCCGCGTCGGGCTGTAGCTGTCCGGGGTGGACGACCAGGGCGTACTGCAGCTCCAACGTTTCGTGCGCTTGGAGGGTGTACGGCCCGTCGTGGATGACCGCGGGGCTGAAGTACGGCATGCCCTTGGCCAGGTACCACTTGGCGGGGGCGTTGAGGTTGTCGGGGTGGTCCATGAACAGCAGGCTCGCCCCCTGCGGGGTGTGGTAGGCCTGCCACCGCGCGGGTTCGCGGTTGCCAAGGACCTGGGCTTCGCTGTTGATGAAGGTGCCCTTGCGCATCTGCGGGTTCATGCGGACCGACCAGCCCGCGTAGCCGCCGTACTTCCTGCCGTCGGGTTCGCCGGGGATCGGGGTGCGGTCGAGGTGGACGTCGTTGTCCTGTGCGGTGAATGCGCTCGACCAGTGGACCGTGTAGATGCCCTCGTCGTCGGGGTGGGTGATGTGGAGCGTTCGGTGCTCGCGCATCACGATCTCGTCGCTGCCCGCCGGGGCGTAGGCGAGATCGATGGCGATTGAAACCGCTTCGTCCTGGGCGTCAACCGTGGTCTGCAATAGGCGCGTCTCGCCCTTGGACTTGCCGGTGGTGCGGTCCTCTTCCCAGTAGTTGACGCCGTTGATGAACTTCCACGAGAACCACACGCCGCGGTGCCAGGGGTGGTCTTCGGGGCGCAGGTCGGTGAAGACCACCCCCCCGGTCGACGCGAGGGGGTGAATGTACGGCTTGCCCTGTTCCGGGTCGTGCACCAGGGTCCATAAGGCCTTGCCGTCGAACTCCAGCGTGGTGGAATCGGGCGATTCGACGATGTTGATCGAGGGCTGGCTCATGGTGGCGGAGGTTGTCAGTGCAAATACGAGAACTATGACGGCTTTCAGCAACCGTATCGCCCTTTCCTACAGCGTCCACGGCCCACGCATCGGCCGATGCATCATCTTGACGGCGTCATCGCTGCCAACGACGGTTTCGTTGACCGGGTCCCAGCGAAGCGTTTCGCCAGTGCGGATGCACAGGTCACCCATGTGCGAGATGATGTCGGACTTGATGCCGGACTCGAGGTTGGAGATCGGCTGCTCACGGCTCCGGACGCTGTCCACAAAGTTGTCCATGTGTTGTCGGCTGACCGGGAGGCGGATCGGGCCGGGGTCTTTGGCTTTACGGCGGAGTTCTTCGGAGGAGGCGGTGAACACGCCACGCGAAATACTGACCCAACCATCGCTGCCTAGGAAGATTGTGCCGTTGCCAATCTTTTCGAGGCTCTTGGTCATGCCTTCGGGCAAGGTCATGTCACCCTTCACCGCGGTGGAGCGATCGAGGAAGTGCATCTTCAGGCCGTTGGCGTAGGTGGCCTGCATCGACCAGTGGGTGACCGAATCGAAAAGGCCCTTGGTTGGTATGGTGCCGGTGGTGGTGTACTCAACGGGGATGCCCATGTCGTTTTCGTCCGCCCACCACTGGAGAATGTCCAGCGGGTGCGCGCCCCAGCCCGCGATGAAGCCGATGGCGTAGTCGTAGATGAACCAGGCGCCCGTGTTGGCGACGCGGGCGTCGCAGTAGGGCTTCTCGGGCGCGGGGCCGAGCCAGAGGTCGTAGTCGAAGTTGGCCGGGACGGGTTGGGGCGTCGGGTCACCTCCGGTGCCGCCCTGGGGTGCCCAGACATAGATTTCCTGGACCTCGCCGATGTGGCCATTGAGCACGAGTTCCAGTCCCAGCCGGCAGGAATCCATCGAGCGTTGCTGCGTGCCGTACTGGAACACGCGGTTGTGTTTCTCGACGATCTCGCGGGCCGCGAGGTTCTGCTCGATGCTGACACCCAGCGGCTTTTCGCAGTAGACGTCTTTGCCCGCACGCGCCGCGGCGATTGAGATCGGCACGTGCCAGTGGTCGGGGGTCACGATGTGTACCGCGTCGATGTCGTCGCGCTCCAGCAGCTCACGGAAGTCGGCGTAGTGCGACTCGGCCCCCCAGGCCTCGGCTTTCTCGACTCGGCGGTTCAGGAAAGGGTCGCAGGTAGCGAGCACTTGAGCCCCCGGGTTTGCCTTGTATGCCCAGCAACTATTCGAACGTGAGCCACAGCCGATCACGCCCACGGTGACGCGTTCACTGGGGGCGGCCGCCCCGTCTTTGCCCAGCGCGGTGGCGGGGACAAAGGTCGGGAAACCCACTGCGGCGGCACCGGCGGCGGATGATTTAAGGAAGGTACGTCGGGAAATGTTGGTCATGGTGTTCTCCATTCGAGATTGAGAGCAATTAAGTATTGGTGGATGGGGCGGCTAAACCGATGGCGGCAGTGGATTCAGGATTTCAGCGTTTGGCCTTCCGGATCACTTCTTTGAGCATGGCATGCATCGCGGGTTCGTCCCAGATCACGCGGTTGTGTCCCGGGTTCATCATCGTGACGTTCGGCGTTTCCTTAGAACCCCAGGCCATGTAGGCCTGGTGGCCTTTGGGTGACTCGGCCGTGACCCAGTCTTCGGTTGGGCTGACCTCGGCGAGACGGGTAAACAGCTCGTCGACGGGCAGGGTCTTGCCATCGATGTCGGCCTCAAAGTCCGAGTCGGGAGCGACGTTTAGGGTGCAAGAGGTGATGGGGTGTTGTGACTTGGGGTGGGGGTTACCGTCTTCGTCGGCCCAGACCCAGTAGCGGCCCAGCCAGTTACGGAACTCGGGCCAATCGGAGTAGGCGCCAAGACCCGCATGAATAACCACCATCGGTCGGCCGTTGCCGACCCATTCGCTGATCAACTCGCGGACTTGCGGGGTGGATTTGCGGTAATTGTGGTAAATGACCAGCAGGTCGGCCTCGGCAAGGTCTTCGGCGGTCAGGCCACGCTGCTCAATCGCAACCATATTCACCGACTCGGCGCCGATCGCCTCGAGGGCATGACGCACCCCGTCACGCCCGGATTCGGTGGGGTGCTTGGAACGATCGCCGGGGTGCGAGTGGATGGAGCCGAACAAGACAACGTGGCCGAGAGAATCGTTGGAGTCGTCCGGCTCTGCCGTGGCTTGGGCTTCTGCTTGAACCGTATTCGCGTTCCACGGAACAATGACGCCAAAGACAAAGCCGAACAAAGC
This sequence comes from Algisphaera agarilytica, assembly GCF_014207595.1. Lineage (NCBI taxonomy): Bacteria > Pseudomonadati > Planctomycetota > Phycisphaerae > Phycisphaerales > Phycisphaeraceae > Algisphaera > Algisphaera agarilytica. The sequence continues at coordinate 5,550 of NZ_JACHGY010000001.1, read as the reverse complement.
AGCGGCGGCGACGAGAAACAGGGCGGACCGTAGCGATGGCGAAAGTGAAGGATTCATAATCAATACCTATAGAAAGAAGCCGTTTTCAGTGGGCGTCACCGGCTGACGTCGGCAAGTAAACCAACACTGCACACCAGCTCAGCGGTGGCACGCAGCCCCGAACGCATCGCGGGCAGCGCCCAAATCTCACGGCGGTGCCCGGGGGCCCACACGGCGACGTTGTCGACGCCCTCGGCTTGCCAGGCGATGTAAGCCTCGCCCTTTGAGGTCTCGGCGGTGACGAGCTCACGAACCGGGGCGGCCAGGCCCAGCCCCATGTACACCTCGTCACGCGGCAGCCAGGCCGTGTCGTAACCCGGGTCGAAACCGCTGCCCTCGACCACTTGAAGTTTGTAGGGAACGTGCGGGTGGCCGGAAGGCGGGAGCGCTTCGCCTCCCCAAACCCAGTAGCGCCCGATCTGCTCGCGGAACCACGGCCAGTCGGCATACGCGCCGATGCCGCAGTGGGCGATCACCGTCGGCTTGCCCGCTTTGATCCAATCGCCGATCAATGCGCGGACCTCGGGCGAACTGGTCATCTCTATGTGGTAGATCACCAGCAGGTCGGCCCCATCGAAATCACGGGCGACAGGTTCGCGCTGTTCAACCGGGACCACGTGTACCTGATCGCTGACCTCGGCCAGCAGCGCATCGGTCAGGCCGTCGCGTCCGCCTTCGCCGTTCTCGTCGCAGTGGTGCGGGTCGGCGAGGAGTACCGCTTTTTTCAGGAACGGCTTGCGACGCGGCGGGTGTTGTGCGATCTCCAAGGGGGCAAACCCCAGATCACGCGGCGGCAGCGCGATACGGCGCATCGTCCGCGCCGATTCATGGGCGGCAAAAGCGATGCGTGTCGCCATGGCGGCGTGTTCAACCCCGCAGCGCACGGTGGTCGAGGAATCTTCGACACCTCGCCACAACTCGCCGAAGAGCCCGGCGTAACTGGTAGGCTCGGCCTCGGCGTCGACGGGGTATGCGGTGAAGCCGTCCTGGGTCATGACGTGGATTTCATTTCGCCCCTCGCTGATCTGCATCAACCCGTTCGTGCCGACGATATGGATGCCATAACCAAACGGCCCGGCGGCATCGAGGGTGAGGAAGACGCCCTTGGCCCCCTTGGCGTAATCGATCTGAACGACCGAGCTGTCTTCCACGGCGTGCTGGTATCGCCGTTGGCCGGTGTGGTCGACGCCCGCCAGCACCGCTATGGGCTGGTCGTCGAGCAGATAACTGGCCATGTCTAACCAGTGGGTGGTCCACGAGAGCATGTCCCAGTTCTCTCCGACGTGCGCGGTGAGTACGAGCTTCTCCCCGAGCACGCCCCCGGCCAAGAGCTGGCGGGCTTTGGTGAACCACGGGTCGTGTCGGCGTTGGTGGGCGATCGCGAGGCGTGTGTTGGATTGCTCGCAGGCGGCGATCATCTCGTCGATCTCGCTGCCGTCCAGGGCCATTGGTTTTTCGCAGAGGATCGCGCGGACGCCGTGCTTGGCGGCTTCGAGCACCTGTGAGTGATGCAGGCCCGGCCAGGTCGCGATGCTCACGCAGTCGGGCGTTAGCGCCGCGTAGAGCGCTTCGGTCGAATTAAACAGCCGGTCTTCAGGCACACCAAAGGTTTCGCCGAACGCCGCGAGATTGTCCGCGTTGATGTCCACGCCGTAGAGCTCGACGTCCGGGAACGCTGCGCGAAATCCATGGGCGTGGGCGTGACCGATCGCCCAGCCTTCCTTGTTGCCGTCACAGGCACGTCCGCAACCAATCACCGCAGCCGTTTTCACGAAGTCCACTCCATCAGGCGCTCGGCCGACGTTTTCACCGCATCGGCTCCCGCGATCTCGAGCGTCGTGGGCCCATCAAACCCGATGCGGACGAGCTCCTCCGCCGCTTCCTTGACCGCGATAACGCCGTCGCCGAGCGGGATCACCGCCATGCCGCAGCCGTACATCGTGCCGCGTTTCTCAACCCATTCCTCGGGCATGTCTTTCCAGTGCACGTGCTTGATGCGCGGCCCGAAGCGTTCGATAAACGCCAGCGGGTCACCGCCGCCCAGCCAGAGGTTTCCGGTGTCGAGGTTCAGGCCCACGGTTTCGGGTTCGCCGAGTTGGTTGAGCAGTTCGTCCAGCGCGTCGATGTCGTCGGTGACGATGCCGTGGGGTTCGAGCAGCAGCTCGATGCCGAGTTCCTTGGCCCATGCGATGGGGTGATGCAGTTTCTCGCGGATCGCAAAGATGCGTTGTTCGGGGGCCAACGATTCGCCGAAAGCGGTCTTCGGATCGCCCTCGGTGGTGACCACTTGCTTGATGCCCATGAAGTGGGCGAGCTGTATCGCTTTGATGATCTGCGGGGTGCCGTAGGCCTCGGGGGAAGGGGGGTCGAGGAGGTTGGCGTGGGCGCACACGGCGGTGAGTTGGATGCCCGTGTCGCCGATCATGTGGCGGATTGCTTGCGGGTGGCCGTCGAGGCTGATGGTTGCGGCGAAGCCAAACTCCGAGCCCAGGCTCGCACCGTCGTGGCTGTCGGTCAGGTCGGCGTACTGGATGCCCATCTCCGCGATGGCCTGGAACTGGCGGGCCATATCGGAAAAAGGTTCGATCAACGCAAAACAACCGATTTTCATGTGGCAGACTCCGGGATAACGGGAAGTGATATTGGGACAAGAAACAAATTACAGATAAATTTTTCGATGTCTTCCAAGATTGGCGATTGGTGTTTTAGATAAATTTTTGGGTTACCATGATTGCATGAATTTGATCGATGTCACTGGCGTCTGGCGTCCTGGCAAACAACGGAAGCTGTCGTGGCACCGCAACGTCGGGCTAGAGGTGGTTTGCGTCACCGGCGGCACCGCGGAGTGGTCGGTGGACGACCGCGCCTATCGCGTCCCGGCGGGTTCGGTGTTTTTTACGTTTCCCTGGGAATGGCACGGCAGCACCTGCGAAACCGCGCCCGGCCTGGAGCTGAGCTTCGCGGTTATCGGCCTAGACCGCGTCTATAGGAAGCGTCCGGCGAACAATCGATTCGGTTGGCACCCGGAGCTGCCGTTCACCGCGACCGAGGGCCGTCAGATCAGAAAAGCTCTCGTTGACTCTCCGTCGCGTTCGCTTCCGCTCACCGAGAACCTGGTGCACCTAGTCCGTGGCATCGCGGGGCAACGTGGTGCGGACGGGCTTGGCACGGGTGTGGTGCGGCGAGCGCTTGCGGGACAGACTCTCGTTGAGCTCGCGCGGATTGCACAGTCCCAAGCGACTCCGCGTAGCCGTGTGCTCGAGACCGACCACCGAGTGTTGGCTTTTATCAAGCAGATGGAAAGCCGCTGCCACGAGCCGTGGTCGGTCGAGTCCATGGCCAGTGCCTGCGGGCTCGGCCGGGCTCGGCTGACCGACCTGGTACGCAAGCACACCGGCGACACCCCGCTGATGCTCATGAACCGCCTGCGGGTTCAGCGGGCCCAGCAGCAGTTGGCCGAGAGTGACGCTAAAGTGATCGATGTCGCTTTTGGGTGTGGCTTCAGCACCGCTCAGCATTTCTGCCGTGTGTTTCGAGACTACACCGGCACCACGCCCAGCCAGTATCGCAAGAGTGTGCGGAGCGATTCCGAGGCCGCCAGCACGGTGGCTTAAGCATATTCAAGTTACCTATTGTCTATCGCATCAGTCATTTCTCTGAATAGGAAGATTCGGTATGAATAATGTGTTTGCCGTGATGCTTGGCGTCCTTTCATTTGCTTCGACCGCCACGGCGATCGCTGCCGAGCCCGATCGGCCCAACATCATCCTCATCATGGCAGACGATATCGGGGTGGACGGACTGGGCGTATACGGCGGAACCGGTTATGCCACTCCAAACTTGGATCGTCTGGCGGCAGAGGGGCTGCGTTTCGATCACGCCTACGCCCAGCCGCTGTGCACCAACACCCGTCTTCAGTTGATGACCGGGCTCCACAACAACCGCAACTGGATCGCGTTCGGCATCCTGGATCCCGGCGCAAAAACCATCGGCCACTTTATGGCCGAGGCGGGCTACACCAGCTGCATCGCGGGTAAGTGGCAACTCCAGAGCTATGAACGGCCGACAGACCCCTTGGCGGATCAGCTCCGGGGTATCGGCATGCACCCCAAAGATGCCGGCTTTGATCACTACAGCCTGTTTCACTCACTTCACACCGAAGACAAGGGCTCGCGTTTCGCAGACCCGACCTACCTGCAGGACGGTGAATTGGTCCATAAGCCCGGTTCCTACGGACCTGACGAATGGGTCGACTACATCAACGCTTTTATTGAACGCGAGAAGGACGGGCCTTTCTTCGTGTACTACCCGATGGCCCTTCCCCACGGGCCGATGGTGCCGACTCCGTTGAGCAAGGATTGGGCAGACCCTGCGAAGCGTCTTGATTCCGACAACCTCTACTTCAAGGACATGGTCGAATACATGGATGTCTGCGTCGGGCGTATCGTGGACCACGTCGATGAACTCGGGCTCGGCGAAAACACTTTGATCCTCTTCTACAGCGACAACGGCACCGACCAACGCCACACCTCCCAAACCATCAGCGGGCCGGTCAGAGGCGGGAAGGGGCTAACCACCGCAGCTGGAACGCATGTGCCCGCTATTGCCCGTTGGATCGGAACGGTTAAGCCGGGCGTGAGTGACACGCTCGTGGATTCAACCGATTTCATCCCCACCCTCCTCGAAGCCGCGGGCCAGCCCGGGGTGGCGTTCAACGGTCTGGACGGGCATAGCTTCTACGGTGAGTTGATTGGCGCAACGGGTGTTTCGAAACCTCGGGAGTGGATTTACAGCTATTACGATCCACGCCCCGGGATGGGTAAAGACCGTTTTCGTTTGCACGTCTCGGCACGGGACTGCCGTTGGAAACTGTATGACGACGGCCGTTTGTTCGATACAAAGGCCGACCGCTTAGAGCAGCAGCCCATTCTTCCTGAAGACGACACCGCTGAATCCAAGGCGGTCCGGGAGCGACTTGCTCGGGTCCTGGTGTCCCAGATGGTGGACTGAGTCGGAGGTTGCCTCTCTCGTTTAAGAGTTTGTCTTTGCGGACTTGGGTTCGTCGTCTTTTGACTTGAACCAAGCCCGGACGCCAAAAGGTCGCGGGATAATCCGCGACTCTCGTTATAGGCATATGTCGAGAAGACACTTAGGTATTGCTTGAGGTGCTACGGGCGATCGGAGTGACGATTCTTCGACGTATCAATACTGGTGCAGTAGTTTGCTGTGTCTTCTATCCAGCTATGCGCATTTTCGCAGCATGGGTGTTTGTCTCTGCGTGGGATCGATCCAACGTTGAGCAGCGCAGCAATATGCGTCAATACTTGCCGGAAAAGACTTGGATTAACTCATTTTTGCAGTTAAAGTATTAAGAATCCCCTGATTGGTAACAATCAACAACATCGCTTTTAGTTTCTCCCGCCCCACGCTCTGTCGCCTTTTGGTGATCCCTCCGCGTGATGCTTCGCCGCTGTTATCCAGGTCAATTCTTTTTCAGTGTGGAGTTGTTTT